>NZ_WBMS02000013.1 GCF_008923205.2 Actinomadura physcomitrii
CGCCAGCGTTCGTCCTGAGCCAGGATCAAACTCTCCATCAAGGCCCAACGACCACCCCAGGGGGCGAACCCCGAAGCAGCCAAACCTCAGAAGAAAATCCCAGCAACACGATCCATCCGAAAACAGATCGCTTTGCCTCAAAGAAATCCCCACCACCCTCGCGAACGAGGATGGCCACGGGGCGACCCGGCCTGCCGACCGGATCGATAAAGGCACTGGCTTTTAACACGCTGTTGAGTTCTCAAGAAACGGACACCCACCGCGCCGGACCCGCTCTCGCGAGCCCCACCCCGGGGCAACCCTGCTAACTTACCAGGTTCATCCTCGGTGTCAAGCCGATCAGTGAAGATCTTTTCGACAGTCGGGGAAGTGCCTGTGTTCTCCACGCGTCACGGCTCACAACAGACCTGAGGCCTGCCGCGTTCGTTCGTCGGGAGATGCCCTCCGGGCCGGCCACCTTGCGGCGTCCTGCATCCCGTCTCGGGCTGACCCAGTCATCGTACATCAGTCCGAGCGGTGCCCGAACCATTTTCCGAGTCCTGGTTCCCCAGGGCCGTCCGCCTCTCGGCGTCCCGCATCCCTCGGGGCGAGTGAGACATTAGGACCCGCCCGCGGGAGCGTCAAATCGAGACGCTCCGGCTTCGCCTCCCACCGGCGTCCGGGCGCCATCGTAAGCCCCGTTGACCTCCCTTTTCACACCTTTCGTGGACCGGGTCACAGTGCGGTACCGTTCGCAGTCCCGAGTCGCTCGCCCGTCCGCCGGTTCCGGCGGACCGGCGGCGCCGGTCCCCGGTTCGGCCGGTCCCCGATGCCGGCCGAGGTGAGGAGGAACGCCCGTGAGTGTCCCCGCAACCGTCCGCGCGTCGGCGGAACGCCTGGTGGTCGCCGCCACGATGGGACCGACAGTCCACGACGTGCACGCCTGGCGGTTCAAAGTCGTCGCGGGCCTCATCGAACTGCACGCCGATCCGGACCGGTTCAAGCCCCTGCGCGATCCCGCGGGCCGCGGGCTGCATCTGGCGAGCGGGGCCGCACTGGTGAATCTGCGTCTCACCGCCGCCCAGCTCGGGCACGAGGCCGTGGTGCGGCTGCTTCCCGACGCGGGACGCCCGGCGCTCCTCGCCACCGTCCGCCTCGCGGGACGCCACCGGGTGACACGTGAGGAGCGGCTGCTCTGCGCGGCGACGCTGCGCCCGTTGTCCGCCACGGCGTCCCCGTCGGGTGACCGTCCGTCCGCGAACATCCTCAACGAGCTGCGGGAGGCGGCCCGGCTGGAGGGGGCCGCGCTCCATCCTCTTCCGACCGCGGCGGACGGGGGCGCGCAGCGCGCCGTCCTGACCACCACAGGGGACGGCCGCACCGAGTGGCTTCGCGCGGGGCAGGCGCTACAGCGGGTTCTGCTCAGCGGCACCGCGCGTTCGGTGTCGGCGTCGTTCAGCTTCGAGGCCGCGGACGTCCCCGGCGTGCGGGAGGTCACCACGCCGGGTGAGATCCCCCAGGCATTGCTCGAACTCGCTCAGCAGGCCCCGGTGCGCCCTCGCGGCCGGCTATTCGAGCCGGCGGTAGACCGACAGCGCGAAGGAAAGGGGAACTGGCAGCGGATCCGGTAGCGGCCGGAGCCGTTCCCACAGTTGCTCCGCCGGTACGTGGTGGGCGCTCGGTCCCATTCCCACGAGCGTCGCGGCCTCCTCATGGGTGAGAACGGCCTCGCCTTCGATCTGCTGCCGTGAGTCGAACTTGAAGTAGCCGGACAACGCCGCGTCCATGCGCTCGGTCTTGCGCTCGTCGATCGACAGCAGCCCGAGCGACTCCACGAGCGTGCCGAGATGCCGGGGCGACGGCGTGACGGTGAAGAGCAGCCCGTCGGCGCTCAGGACGCGGTGGAACTCGGCGGCGTTGCGGGGAGCGAACACGTTCACGACGGTCGCGGCGGCGCCGTCGCGCACCGGGAACGGACGCCACAGGTCCGCGACCACCGCGCCGGCTCGCGGATGCGCCTTCGCGGCACGGCGGGCGGCGTGCTTGGAGATGTCCAGGGCGAGGCCCGCCGCGTCCGGCGCCCGGTCCAGGATGCGGGCGAGGTAGTGGCCGGTGCCGGCGCCGGCGTCCAGGACCAGGCAGCGCCCCTCCAGCGACCGACCGACGCTCGCGGCGAGGCGTGCGGCGAGGGCGTCGAAATGGCCGGCGCCGAGGAACGCGGCGCGGGCGCGCACCATCTCGGGCGTGTCGGCCGTGCCCGGCCGGGCGTTGCCGGGCAGCAGGTTCGCGTAGCCCTGCCGCGCGATGTCGAACGTGTGCCCGGACGGGCAGAGCAGGCCCCGCTCCGCCAACCCCAGATCCTCTCCGCAGACGGGGCACACCAGGTACGGGACGACATCGGCGAGCATCCGTCCATCATCGTCCATCGGCGGGCCGCGGCGGGCACCGCGGGCCGCATCTTTGCCATCCCGCCGCGCCCGGGACGGCTGCTCGTCCCCCGCCCGCAACCCCGCGCACGACCACCGCGCGAGTCTCGCCCGCGCGGCCGCCGGGACGGGCGGCCCGGAGTCTCAGGTGTCGGCGCGGCGGTGGACGTCCTCCATGTCGAGGGCCCGGACCTGCTCGATCACGTTCTCCAGCACGGACTCCGGCAGCGCGCCCGGCTCCGCGAAGACGATCACTCCCTCGCGGATGGCCATCAGCGTGGGGATCGAGGCGATCCCGAAACGCTCGGACAGCTCCGGCTGGGCCTCGGTGTCGACCTTGCCGAAAACGATGTCCGCGTGCTTGCCCGCGGACTTCTCGAAGACCGGCGCGAACCGCTTGCACGGGCCGCACCACTCCGCCCAGAAGTCGACCAGCACGATGCCGTCCCCTTGGGCCACCTCGTCGAAGTTCTCGGCGGTGAGTGTGACGGTCGCCATGTCGGTTTCTCCTCTGCCGGGGTATCAGGACGGTAGAGCGGCTGCCAGCCTCGCAGTATTCCCCACTCGGGAATCACAGGACGGTAATTAGCGTTGACCTCATAGGGAGATCGCACCGGAGAAGGGTCAGGATGGCTGCAACCCGTACCAAGGGCGACAGGGTCGACGTCACCGACAAGGATCTTGTCGGAGCGTACCTCGACCGGATCGGCCGTACTCCCCTGCTCGACGCGCAGGAGGAGGTCGATCTGGCCAAGGCGATCGAAGGGGGCCTGTACGCCGAACAGCTGCTCGAGGAGGGACGCACGCCCGCGGGCGCGTCCCGCGAGGAGCTGGAGGACCTGGTCGCGGCGGGGCTGCGCGCCAAGCAGCGCTTCGTCGAGGCCAACCTGCGGCTGGTCGTCTCGATCGCCCGGAAGTACCCGACCGACTCATTGCCCCTCATAGACCTCATTCAGGAGGGGAACCTGGGGCTGATGCGCGCGGTGGAGAAGTTCGACTACCGGCGCGGCTTCAAGTTCTCCACGTACGCGACGTGGTGGATCAGGCAGGCGATCGGGCGCGGGCTCAGCCACACGGCCCGCACCATCCGGCTGCCCGTCCACGTGGAGGAGGAGCTTTCCCGGCTGCGCCGCGCCGAGCGGCAGCTCGGCCGCGAGCTCGGCCGCGAACCGACCCGCGAGGAGCTCGCCGGATCGCTGGGGGCCGAACCGGAGCACGTCGACGAGCTGCTGCGCTGGCGGCGCGACCCGGCGAGCCTGGACGCGACCGTCGACGACGCCGGCGAGACGCCGATGGGCGACCTGCTGGAGGACCCGGAGGCGGTGACGCCCGAGGCGGAGATCCTGGCGCTGGACGACCTGGAGGGCCTCGGCCGGCTGCTGGACCGGCTGCCCGAGCGGGAGTCGGCGATCCTGCGGGCCCGGTTCGGGATGGACAACGGCCAGCCGCTGTCCTACGCGCAGATCGGCGCCCGGTACGGCCTGAGCCACAACCGGGTGCGGCAGATCACCGACCGCTCGCTGCGGCGGCTGCGGCAGCTGGCCACCGAGACCGACCTGAGCGGGCGCCGTGCCCTGGCGGGCGCGCCGCATGCCGCGCAGGAGCCCGTGCGGGCCGGTGCGGGAAGCCGCGCGGCCTAGCGGCTCCGGGCCCGGACAACTGAACGATCGACCATCGCGCGCCGGCCGGGCGGCCCTCGGGGCCTTCCGGCCGGCGTTCTGCTGCGCCCCCGCGGCGCTCCTGTGGCGGCTCCGCACCGTCCCTTGGGGGAAGAAGCGCCGCAGAACGGCAGGCGGACTCCGGACGAGGCCTCGGCAGCGCGCGGAGCCCTATAGCCTTTGCGCGTGAGTACTTCCAGCGTCTCGGGGGCGCTCGACGCCTGGCGCGACCTCCCCGCACTGCAGCAGCCCGAGTGGGACGACCCGGCCGAGGTCCGCGCCGTCGCCGCCGAACTCGCCGCGCAGCCGCCGCTCGTCTTCGCGGGCGAGTGCGACCAGCTCAAGGCCCGCCTCGCGGACGTCGCGCGGGGCGAGGCGTTCGTCCTGCAGGGCGGCGACTGCGCCGAGACGTTCGAGGGGTCGAACGCCGACGCCGTCAAGAACAAGCTCAAGACGCTGCTGCAGATGGCGGTGGTGCTCACCTATGCCGCCAGCGTGCCGGTGGTGAAGATCGGCCGGATGGCGGGGCAGTTCGCCAAGCCGCGGTCCAAGCCGTCGGAGGTGCGCGGCGGCGTGGAGCTGCCCGCCTACCGGGGCGACGCGGTGAACGGCTTCGCGTTCGACGCCGAGTCCCGCCGCAACGACCCGCGCCGGCTGCTGCGCGCCTACCACTGCTCGGCGGTGACGCTGAACCTGTGCCGGGCGTTCACCAAGGGCGGCTACGCCGATCTGCGGCAGGTGCACGCCTGGAACCAGGACTTCGTGGCGACGAGCCCGTCGGGCCGCCGCTACGAGCAGCTCGCCGGGGAGATCGACCGGGCGCTGACGTTCATGAAGGCGTGCGGGGTGAGCCCCGACGAGTTCCACAGCGTGGAGTTCTACTCCAGCCACGAGGCGCTGCTGCTGGAGTACGAGCGGGCGCTGACCCGCATCGACCACCTCAGCGGCCTGCCCTACGACGTGTCGGGGCACTTCCTGTGGATCGGTGAGCGGACCCGGCAGCTGGACGGGGCGCACGTGGAGTTCCTGCGGCGGATCCGCAACCCGATCGGGGTGAAGCTCGGGCCCACGACCACCGCCGACGACGCGCTGGCGCTGATCGACAGGCTGAACCCGGAGCGGGAGCCGGGCCGGCTGACGTTCATCACCCGGATGGGCGCGGGCCGGATCCGCGACAATCTGCCGCCGCTGATCGAGAAGGTGCACCAGTCCGGCGCGCCGGTCGCGTGGATCTGCGACCCGATGCACGGCAACACCTACGAGGCGCCGAGCGGGCACAAGACGCGGCGGCTGGACGACGTGCTGGACGAGGTCGCCGGGTTCTTCGAGGTGCACCGGGCGCTCGGCACGCACCCGGGCGGCATCCACATCGAGTTCACCGGCGACGACGTGACGGAGTGCACCGGCGGGGGGCACGGGCTGGCGGAGGACGACCTGCACCAGCGCTACGAGACGGCCTGCGACCCGCGGCTCAACCGCGGCCAGTCGCTGGACCTGGCGTTCATGGTCGCGGAGCTGTACCGCAAGTCGTCCTGACGAGAAGGCCGGACACGGCGCGCCCCGCGCGGGCGCGCCGTTGTCTCCGGGCACGGCCGGCGGGCGGCGCGGCGAACGCGTTCGGGAGCGGCGGGGCGCCGGGTCAGATGCTGACCTCGGCCCAGACGACCTTCCCGCCGGTGACCGGGTCGGCGCCCCAGGAGGTGGCGAACCGGTCGACGATGAACAGCCCGCGGTGCGACTCGTCGAGGGGGCCGGGGACGGTCAGGCGGGGCAGTTGCGCGGCGCGGTCGCGGACCTCCACGCGGACGCGCCCGGTGCCGCGCAGCAGGCGCAGCTCCAGCGCCGTCCCCGCGTGCCGGACGGCGTTGGCGACCAGTTCGGCGACGATGGCGGTGACGAGTTCCTCGCGCTCCATCAGCGCCCAGGTGCGCATGGTGCGGGCGGCGAGGCGGCGCGCGTACTCGACGGCCTCCGTCTGGGGCGCCGCGCGCAGCGTGGTCTCCGTCATGGGATCGGTCACTCCGCCCGCTCGCCGTTCCGCATCGTGTGCCGTCCCGTCCGGTCCGGCGGCCGCCGCACGGGCGGCCGCGTGTCAGCGTCCATCGGCGGACGCCTCCTCCGCGGGCCCCTCGATCAGGAAGCGGTCGAGGCCGGTGGTGCGCAGCACGTTCTCGACCCGGCCGTAGGCGCCGGTGACGGTCAGCGTGGCGTTCTGCGCCCGCGCGTGCTTGTAGGCGCGGACGAGGACGTTCAGCCCGGAGGAGTCGCAGAAGTCGACGGCGGTGAGGTCGACCACGACGACGCGCTCACCGGCGTCCACGAGCTCCGCAAGCCGGGCTCGCAGCTCGTCGGAGGAGTGCAGATCGATGGAGCCGCGCGCGGCGATCGTCGCGCGGCCGTCCTGTCGTGTCGTGTGCATGGCAAGCCCCACGCCACCCCACCTTACCGATTGTTGGTCTCCATCATGACGCCCGCAGAACGATGAGGGCAACGTCGTCGTTCGAGGGTTCGGGGCCGAAGTCGCGGACCGAGCGCTGGATGCGGGCGGCGACGGCCCCGGCGCTCAGCCCGGTGCAGCCGGCCAGCAGCCGCTCCAGGCCGTGGCCGTCGCCGAGCAGCCGGTTGCCCGAGCGCCGCTCGGTGACCCCGTCGGTCACGCAGAGCATCACCTCGCCGCGGCGCAGCTCGAGGGTGTCGGTGTGGAACTCCACGCCGTCGAACACGCCGAGCAGCGGCTGGGGCTCGGCGGCCTCGCGGACGCCGCCCTCCGGGTCGAGCACCAGCGGGGGCGGGTGCCCCGCGCTCGTGAGCCTGATCGTCACGCCGTCGCGGCGGCGGCGCGCCGCGATCTCGCCGTGCAGCAGGGTGAGCAGCCGGCCGCGCTCGCCCTCACCGAGGATCAGCCGGTTGAGGCGGGCGAGCACGCCCGGCACCGACATGTCCTCGGCGGCGAGGATGCGCAGCGCGTGCCGGGCGAGGCCGGTGACGGCGGCGGCCTCCGGTCCGGTGCCGCACACGTCGCCGATCGCGAAGCGCCAGCGGGACGCGGCCTGCGGCGCGCCGGGCCGGACGCCGGACTCGAACACGTCGTAGAAGTCGCCGCCGACCTCGCTGCCCTCCCCCGCCGGCTCGTAGACGACCGCGACCTCCAGGCCGGGGATCTCCGGGATACCGGGCGGGAGCAGGCTGCGCTGCAGGGCGCTGCTCATGGCGGTCTGGGCGGAGAACAGGCGGGCGTTGTCGACGGCGAGGGCGGCGCGGCGGCTGAGCTCCTCGGCCAGCTCGATGGCGCTGCGCTGGAACCGGTCGCCGGCGGGCCGGCCGATGACGATGCTGCCGATGCGGCGGCCCCGGGCGATCAGCGGGAACGCGTAGACCTGGTCGTCGGCGGTGTCGCCGGCGGCGGCGCGGACGTCCTCCGGGGCGCCGGCGAGGCCGTTCCAGGGGCCGGGGGCGTCCATCGGCGGTGCGGAGCTGGCCTGGTCGAGCAGGTCGCGCAGGCCGTCGGCGCGGGTCTCGTCGGCGTGCCAGACGTAGGCGAGCCGCGCGGGCTCGGCCTCGGTGACGGTGTAGACGGCGCACCAGGTGGCGAGCCGGGGCACGACGAGCTGGGCGACCAGCGCCATCGTCCGCTCCTGGTCGAGGGTGCCGGCGAGCAGGTCGCTGGCCTCGGCGACGAAGCTGAGCCAGCCGCGCCAGGACCGTTCCAGCTCGCCCACCCTGGCCTTCTCCAGGGACAGCGAGATCTCGTCGGCGAGGCGGCCGAGGCGCGCGCCGTCGGCCTCCTGGAACCGGCCGGGGGCCGACGTGACGGCCACGAGCAGGCCGGTGAGGCGGCCCTGCGACTCCAGGGGCGCCGCGGCCAGCGAGCCCGCCCGCAGCGCGGCGGCGGCCGGGTCGGCGGCGTCGGGGGCCACCCAGGGCGAGCCGGCGCGGACGGCGGGGGCGAGGCCGCCGACCGTGAGGCCGCCGAGCGGCATCTCCGCGGCGGTGCCGCCGGACGCGCCCATGATCAGGCGTCCGTCGCGCTCGGTGAGCAGGACGGCCGCGCCGTCGGCGCCGAGGACCTCGCGGACGGCCGCGACGGCGTCCTCCATGGCCTCGACCGCGGCCGGGGAGCGCAGCAGCCGGTCGCCGGCGGCGGGCGTCTCGCCCATCCCGTCGGACTCCAGGCGCTCGCCGCCGAGCCGGTCGTCACGGGGCTGCGCGCCGGGGACGGCCGGGACGGCGGGCTCGAGCCCGGCCTCCGCGGACGCGTCGAGGCCTGTGAAGCCGCGGGCGGCCCGCTCCGCGCGGGCGATGCCGTGGTCCGGCGCCGGCTCCGCGGCCTCGTCGGCGGACGCGCCCGGCTGGGCGCCGTCCTCGTCGGCGCCGGGACGCGGCAGCCGGAACCACACGCCCTTGGTGCGGCGGTCGTAGGAGACGCCCCAGGAGGCGGCCAGGCGGGCGATCGAGGGCAGCCCGCGGCCGCTGGAGGCGGTGACGCCCGGCATCTCGATGCCGCGGGTGGGGTGGCGGTCGCGGACCTCGATCTCGATGCCGCCGGCCTCCAGGCGGCAGGACACCTCGAAGGACGTGCCCGCGTAGGCGACCGCGTTGGTGGCCAGTTCGCTGGTGGCGAGCACCGCGTCGTCGGCGGCCTCCTCCATGCCCCAGTCGGCGAGCACCTTCCGGACGAAGCGGCGCGCGTCCGCCACCGCCGCGGCGGCGGACGGGAAGGTCGCCGACGCCGTCTGCCGATCCAACTGCCGTCCCTCGTTCGAAGCCTGTTCATCCTGGCCCGTTCACCCGGGCCTGGCCATCGTGGCAGACCGTGCGGCCCCAGGGCCACGAGAGTGCCGAACCGGGGCCGCGCGATGCCTCTGACCTCGGTGTGCGCCCCTCCGCCACAACACGACAGACCGTAACACGAAGACTACGGGCCCCGATCCATGACCTATGCCGCGTGTCACCCGTGAGCGTGCGATTCGGGTTCCGGAACGGGTGGCAACGTAGAGTACAGATGCGGCCGGGAGGCGGTCCGGAACAGACCGGCCCGTCGCGTCGGGCACCCGGCGACCGCGGGCCAGGAGGATGAAGAACATGCCGCGTACAGCGTCCCGTGCCCGCCCCGCGGGCGGGTCTCGCGACACCACTCCGCGTTACAGCGACGCCGATCTGGCGCCGCTGCTGAAGGCGCTGGCCGCCGTCCGAGACGGCCGGACGGGCGCCGGGCTCGACGTGCCCGGCGAGGGCGCCGTGGCGGAGGCCGCGGCGATCCTGGACGAGATCCGGCAGAACGGCCAGGAGCTGGCGTCCGGGCTGGCCCGGGTACGGCGCGAGATCGGCCGCGAGGGGCAGCTGCGCGGGCGGCTGACGCCGGGGACGCTGCGCGGGTCGTGGGCGTCGGCGGTGGAGGACTCGAACGCGATCATCGACAAGCTGACCGACCTGGCCACCGGGATGCACCGGGTGGTGGAGGCGGTGGCGGCCGGCGACCTGAGCCAGCGGGTGGAGCTGCGGGTGCGCGGCAGGCCGATGCGGGGCGAGCTGCTGCGGATGGGCAAGTCGGTGAACGGCATGGTCGAGCTGCTGGACCAGTTCACCTGGGAGGTCACCCAGTTCGCCCGCGAGGTCGGCACGGAGGGCCGACTCGGCGGCCAGGCCCCGTCGCGCGGCATGACGGGCCGGTGGCGGGACGTGACGGCGTCGGTGAACGTGATGGCGGCGCGGCTGACGTCGCAGGTCCGCGACATCGCGGAGGTCACGACGGCGGTGGCGCAGGGCGACCTGACCCGCAAGGTCACGGTCGAGGCGACCGGTGAGCTTCAGGAGCTGAAGCTCACCGTGAACCAGATGGTGGACCAGCTGTCGGCGTTCGCCGACGAGGTCACCCGCGTCGCCCGCGAGGTCGGCACCGAGGGCCGCCTCGGCGGCCAGGCCAACGTGCGGGGCGTGAGCGGCGTCTGGAAGAACCTGACCGACAACGTCAACGCGATGGCGAACAACCTGACGTACCAGGTGCGCAACATCGCGCAGGTCACCACCGCCGTCGCCGAAGGCGACCTCGGCAAGAAGATCACCGTTGACGCCCAGGGCGAGATCCTCGAACTCAAGGACACCGTCAACACGATGGTCGACACCCTCTCGGCCTTCGCCGACGAGGTCACCCGCGTCGCCCGCGAGGTCGGCACCGAAGGCCGCCTGGGCGGCCAGGCCAATGTGCCCGGCGCGGGCGGCGTGTGGCGGGACCTGACCAACAACGTCAACGGGATGGCGTCCAACCTGACCTACCAGGTGCGCAACATCGCGCAGGTCACCACCGCCGTCGCCGAAGGCGACCTCGGCAAGAAGATCACCGTTGACGCCCAGGGCGAGATCCTCGAACTCAAGGACACCGTCAACACGATGGTCGACACCCTCTCGGCCTTCGCCGACGAGGTCACCCGCGTCGCCCGCGAGGTCGGCACCGAAGGCCGCCTGGGCGGCCAGGCGAACGTCCAGGGCGTCAGCGGGGTCTGGAAGAACCTGACCGACAACGTCAACTCGATGGCGAACAACCTGACCGTGCAGGTCCGCGGGATCGCGCAGGTCACCACGGCGGTCGCGCAGGGCGACCTGACCCGCAAGATCGAGGTTGACGCGCAGGGCGAGATCCTCCAGCTCAAGGACACCCTGAACACCATGGTCGACACGCTGTCGGCGTTCGCGGACGAGGTCAGCCGCGTCGCCCGCGAGGTCGGCACGGAGGGCCGGCTCGGCGGCCAGGCGCACGTGCCCGGCGCTGGCGGCATGTGGAAGGACCTGACCGACAACGTCAACGGCATGGCGTCCAACCTGACCTACCAGGTCCGCAACATCGCGCAGGTCGCGACCGCGGTCGCGCACGGCGACCTGACCCGCCGCATCGACGTCGACGCGCAGGGCGAGATCCTTGAGCTGAAGACGACGCTGAACACGATGGTGGACACGCTGTCGTCGTTCGCGTCCGAGGTGACCCGCGTCGCCCGCGAGGTCGGCAGCGAGGGGCGGCTCGGCGGGCAGGCCGAGGTCGAGGGCGTCTCGGGCACCTGGAAGCGGCTGACCGAGAGCGTCAACGAGCTGGCGCGCAATCTGACCACGCAGGTCCGCGCGATCGGCGCGGTGGCCAGCGCGGTCGCCACCGGCGACCTGACCCGGACGATCACCGTGGAGGCGCGCGGCGAGGTCGCCGAGCTGTCCGACAACGTCAACCTGATGGTCGCCACCCTGCGCGAGACGACCCGCGCGAACGAGGAGCAGGACTGGCTGAAGACCAACCTCGCCCGGATCGGCGGGCTCATGCAGGGCCACCGCGACCTGATGCAGGTCGCCGAGCTGATCATGCGGGAGCTGACGCCGACCGCGAGCGCCCAGTACGGCGCGTTCTACCTGGCCGAGGGCGGCGAGGAGGCCGAGCTGGTGCTGATCGCCGGGTACGGGACGCGGCGCAGCCGGATCGGAACGGTCCGGTTCGCGCTCGGCGAGGGACTGGTCGGGCAGGCGGCGCAGGAGCGCCGGGCGCTGCTGATCAACGACGCGCCGGCCGACTACGTCCGGATCGGGTCGGGGCTGGGCGAGTCGTCGCCGGTCAACATCATCGTGCTGCCGATCGTGTTCGAGGACGAGGTGCTCGGCGCGATCGAGCTGGCTTCGTTCGGCCGGTTCACCGACGTGCACCTGGCGTTCTTCAGCCAGCTGATCGAGACGATCGGGGTGACGCTGAACGCGATCCGCGCCAACACCCGGACCGAGGCGCTGCTCGGCGAGTCGCAGCGGCTCGCGCAGGAGCTGCAGGAGCGCTCCGACGAGCTGCAGCGCCAGCAGGGCGAGCTGCGGCACTCCAACACCGAGCTGGAGGAGAAGGCGGCGCTGCTGGCCCAGCAGAACCGCGCGATCGAGATCCAGAACTTCCAGATCGAGCAGGCGCGGCGGACGCTGGAGGAGCGCGCCGAGCAGCTGGCGATCTCCTCGCGGTACAAGTCGGAGTTCCTGGCGAACATGTCGCACGAGTTGCGGACGCCGCTGAACAGCCTGCTGGTGCTGGCCAAGCTGCTGTCGGAGAACCAGGGCGGCAACCTCACCGACAAGCAGGTGGAGTTCGCGCGGACGATCCACGAGTCCGGCACCGACCTGCTGGAGCTGATCAACGACATCCTGGACCTGGCCAAAGTGGAGGCCGGGAAGATGGAGGCGCACCCGCAGCGGCTGTCGGTGCCGGCGCTGGTGGACTACGTGGACGCCACGTTCCGCCCGCTGTCGGTGGACAAGGGGCTGCACTTCGGGGTGGAGGTCGCGCCGGACGTCCCGCCGACGCTGAACACCGACGAGCAGCGGCTGCAGCAGGTGCTGCGCAACCTGCTGTCGAACGCGGTGAAGTTCACCGCGGAGGGCGAGGTCCGGCTGGTGATCGAGCGGGCCGGGGACATCGACTTCACGCTGCCCGCGCTGTGGAACACCCCGGACGTCATCGCGTTCCGGGTGATCGACACCGGCATCGGGGTGAGCGCCGACAAGCTGCAGGAGATCTTCGAGCCGTTCCAGCAGGCCGACGGGACCACCAGCCGCCGCTACGGCGGCACCGGGCTCGGCCTGTCGATCAGCCGGAACATCGCCCGGCTGCTGGGCGGGGAGATCCAGGCGGAGAGCCAGCCGGGCCGCGGCAGCGTGTTCACGCTGTACCTGCCGGCCCAGTACAGCGAGGCCGAGGGCCGCCGCCGGGCCGCGGCGGCCGAGGAGGCGGACGGCGCGGCGGAGGCCGTGCCCGTGCTTCCGGCGGCCGGTTCCGCGGACGGCGGCGGCGCGCGCGCGGCGTCCGGCCGGGAGAACGGGCGCGCGGCCGACCAGCGGCCCCCGGCCGAGGGCCAGGGGCGTCCCGAGCCCGCGCTGAACGGGATGCTGGCGGAGCCGCCGGCGGACTTCGTCGACACGGTGCTGTCGGGCCGCAAGGTGCTGATCGTCGACGACGACGTCCGCAACGTGTTCGCGCTGACGTCCGTCCTGGAGGGGTACGGGATGGAGGTCCTGTACGCCGAGGACGGGCAGGCGGGGATCGACCTGCTGCACCGCAACCCGGACGTGGCGATCGTGCTGATGGACGTGATGATGCCGGGCCTCGACGGGTACGCGACGACGGCGGCGATCCGGCAGATGCCGCAGTTCGCCGAGCTGCCGATCGTCGTGATCACCGCGAAGGTGATGAAGGGCGATCGCGAGAAGAGCCTCGAATCGGGCGCGTCGGACTACGTGCCGAAGCCCGTCGACGTGGATCATCTCCTTGACGTCATGAGGAACTGGCTGCAACCCTCCATCGTCCGCTGAGGAGAGGAGTCGCCTGGCAGGTAGGGTCGCCGTGGACGTGGTCATGGGACGTGGTCATCGGGCGGGGTCGCCGGGCATGGTCATCGGGCATGGGCGTGGCCGCACGGCGGGAGGGCCGGACCGGAATCGGAGAGACGACGCGTGGACGACAAGGCGAAGATCCTGCTCGTGGACGACCGCGAGGAGAACCTGATCGCGCTGGAGGCCATCCTCAGTTCCCTCGATCAGGACCTGGTCCGGGCGCGGTCCGGCGAGGAGGCGCTGAAGGCGCTGCTCACCGACGAGTACGCGGTCATCCTGCTGGACGTCGTCATGCCGGGGATGGACGGGTTCGAGACGGCGCGCGACATCAAGCGCCGCAAGAAGACCCGCGACCTGCCGATCATCTTCCTGACGGCGGTGAACAGCGATCCCGACTACGCGTTCCGCGGGTACGCGGCGGGCGCGGTCGACTTCATCTCCAAGCCGTTCGACCCGTGGGTGCTGCGGGCGAAGGTGTCGGTGTTCGTGGAGCTGCACACCAAGAACAAGCAGCTGCGCGACCAGACGGCGCTGCTGCGGGAGCAGGCCGCGCTGCTGCGCGAGCAGTCGACGCTGCTGAAGGCGCGCGGCGCCGAGGGCTCCGCCGAGGCCCCGGCGCCGGGGGATGCGCGGGTCGCCGACCGGCTGGCGGCGGTGGCCGAGCAGGCGGCGACCGTCGGCAAGCACCTGCCGCCGGCGCTGCACGGCGAGTACGACGAGCTGGAGCGGCGCCTGGCGGCGCTGCGCGAGGTGCTGCGGCCCGGCGGCTCGACCGGCGACTGAACCGGCGGCTGAACCGGTACCGCGCCCGCGGCGATCGACTGGCCGTGTCCGGTCAGTGACGCTTTGCGCCCCTTCGTACCGGGGATGGTTCCGTCGGGAGGTGGGCCGTGGACGTCGCGGGGCTGTTCCTCGCCGGCGCCGGGGCGGGCCTGCTGGCGGGCGGCACCACGTGCGCGGCGACGCAGCTGGGCCTGCTGACCGGCGCGGTGGGCGGTGCCGCGGGCGCCGGCCCCGGTCCGGCGGCGACGCGTCCGGTCCGGCAGGTGTCGGTGTTCCTGACGGCGAAGCTGGCCTCGCATATGGCTCTGGGCGCGTTGCTCGGGCTGGTGGGCGGTGCGGTGCAGCCGGGCCCGCGGGTGCGGGGGGCGCTGCTGGCGGGGGCCGCGGCGGTGCTGGCGCTGTTCGCCCTCGATCTGCTGGGCTTCCGGCCGGCGCGTCGGCTGCTAAGACGGAACGGAACGCCCTCGTCCAGGCCCGGCGAGAGCGAGGACGGCTGCCATCCGCCCCGAGCCGGACGGTCCGGGCGGCCCGTGCTGCTGGGGGCCGCGACGGTGCTGGTCCCGTGCGGGCTGACGCTGTCGGCGGAGCTGCTGGCCGTGACCTCGCGTTCCGCCCTCGGCGGCGCGGTGGTGATGGGCGCGTTCGTGCTGGGGACGGCGCCGCTGTTCGGGCTCATCGGCGTCGCCGTCGGGCGGACGCTCGCGCTGCTGCGGGGGCGGCTGACCGCGCTGCTCGCCGTCGCACTGCTCGCGGCGTCCGGCTGGACGCTGCTGTCGGGGCTGCGGCTCGGCGGCTGGCTCCCGTCCGGCGGCGCGGCCACCGCGACGGCCGATTCGGCCCGGTTCGTCCGAACGGACGCGGCGGGCACCCAGGTCGTGACCATCTGGGCCCTCGACCGCGGCTACCGGCCCGCGCTGCTCACCGCGCGGGCGCGCGTCCACACCGTCCTGGTCCTGCGGACCCGGCGGACCTCGGGGCACATGCGGGTGTTCACCATCCCGAGCCGCGGCAAGGACGTGTACCTGCCCGCGACGGGCGAGACCCGCGTCGCCCTGGGCGCCCCGGGGCCGGGCCGGATGCCGTTCATGTGCGCGTCCGGCCACTTCCCCGGGGCGATCACGTTCCGGTAGCTCCGCGCGGGTCAGGAGGACGCGGCGAGCTTCGCGCGGGCGGCGGCGATGCGGGCGAGGGTCCGGTCGCGGCCGAGGATCTCCAGCGACTCGAACAGCGGCAGGCCCACGGTGCGGCCGGTGACGGCGACGCGGACGGGCGCCTGCGTCTTGCCGAGCTTCAGGCCGCGCTCGGTGCCGACGGCCTCCAGCCGGTCCTTCAGCTCGGCGGCGTTCCACGGCGCGTCCCGGTAGGCGGCCTCGGCGGCGGCCAGGATGTCGGCGGCGGGCTCCTTCATCGCCTTGTTCCAGGACTGCTCGTCCTCCGGCGGCTCGTCCAGGAACGCGAAGTCGATCATCTGGACGATCTCCGACAGCAGCGCGACGCGGGTCTGCGCGAGCGGCGCCAGCTCGGCGAACACCGCGACGTCCACGTCGAACGGCGCCTCCTGCAGGAACGGCAGGCACTCGGCGATGAACTTCTGCTCCGGCAGCGCCCGGATGTACTCGCCGTTGATCGCGCGGAGCTTCTTGACGTCGAAGAAGGCCGGCGAGGAGTTGACGTCCTCGATGCGGAACTCGTCGACGATCACGTCCCAGGGCACGATCTCGCGGTCGCCGGACGGGGCCCAGCCGAGCAGCATCAGGTAGTTGCGCATCGCCTCGGCGAGGTAGCCCTCGGCCCGGTAGTCCTCCAGGGCGACCTTGTCGCGGCGCTTGGACAGCTTCTGCCGCTTCTCGTTGACGATCACCGGGACGTGCGCCCAGACGGGCGGCTCGCCGCCGAGCGCCTCCCACAGCAGCTGCTGCTTGGGCGCGTTGGACAGGTGCTCCTCCCCGCGCACGACGTGGGTGATGCCCTGGCTCATGTCGTCGACGGCGTTGGCCAGCAGGAACGTGACCGACCCGTCGGCGCGGGCGATGACGAAGTCCTCCAGGACGGCGTTGTCGAAGACGGGCTTGCCGCGCAGCAGGTCCACGACGGTGGTCTGGCCCTCGTCGGGGGTGCGGAAGCGCAGGGCGCGCCCGGGACCGGCCTCCAGGCCGCGGTCGCGGCAGAACCCGTCGTAGCCCTTGTGCTGGTCGCCGGTGCGGGCGACGACGGCCTCGCGGGTGCAGTCGCAGTAGTAGGCGCGGCCCTGCTCCCGCAGCGTGCGGGCGGCCTCGACGTGCTTGTCGGCGTTGGCGGACTGGAAGTAGGGGCCCTCGTACTGCTCGCCGTCCATGCCGAGCCAGGCCAGGGCGCGGATGATGCCCTCGGTCCACTCGGGGCTGTTGCGGGAGGCGTCGGTGTCCTCGATCCGCAGTACGAGCGTGCCGCCCGACTGGGCCGCCATCACCCAGTTGAACAGCGCGGAGCGGGCGCCGCCGACGTGGAACATGCCGGTCGGCGACGGCGCGAAACGTACCCGGATCGAAGAGCTCGTTGACATGCCCTCAAGGGTAGAGCGCGCGGGACCCCGCTCGCGCCCGGTCGGCGCGCGGCGCGCCGCCCGCCAGAGGCGCCGGACGCCCGTCAGGGCGTCCAGTGCGGGTCGCGGCCGGCGAGCCCGAGGACGCGGTCGAGCAGCGGGGCGTCCTCCGGGACCGCGACCCGCGGGCCGAACGCGCCGTACTCGCGGCTGATCTCCGCAGTGGGGACGATCTGCTCCCAGGCGGCCTCGACGACCTCCGGCGGGAAGCCGGGCTCGCGGCCGGCGGCGACGGCGAGGTCCCAGCCGTGCACGACGCACTCGCCGAAGACGATCCCCCCGATGAACGCCGCGGGCATGCCCTTCCCACCGCCGGTGAGGCTGGTGTCGCCCTCCCACGCGTCCGGGTCGGTCCACGCGTCGGCGGTCCTGCGGGCCTGCTCCTGGAAGCGCTCGGCCCAGCCGGGCTCGGCGGTGAAGTCGTGGTCCTCGCCAGGCCCGGTCACGGGCTCCCTGCGCGCGGCCGTCTCGCCCCGCCCGTTCCACAGGATCAGGTGGTTGACCAGCGCGCGCACGTCCCAGCCGGGGCACGGGGTGGGCGCGCCCAGCCGGTCCTGCGGGACCTCCAGGACGATCCGCGCCGCGGCGTCCGCGGCCGGCCGCATCTGCTGCCGGATGTCCATGACGACTCCTTCGCTCATCCGTTCGAACATGGCGCCATGCTAGGCCGGGCCGCCGCGCGCGGTCTTGAAGAAACGCGACACCGCCACCCGTCCCCCGCCCGGTACCCGCGCGAGGCGGTCCTGGCAGGATCGGGACATGACGGACCCCCTCCCGGCCCCCGGCCCCCTCGATGACCTGACGGCCTTCCACCGGCTCGCCGCGGAGCGGCTGGCCGGGTTCGAGCACACCACCGTCCCGGACGCGCCGGGCCTGCGCCGCGCCGGGGTCGTGCTGTGCGCGGTGGAGGACGGCGGCGTCCCGTCGGTGATCCTCATCAAGCGGGCGTACCGGGGACGCAACGCCGGGCAGTGGGGCCTGCCCGGCGGGCGGCTGGAGGACGGCGAGACCGCCGAGGAGGCGGCGCTGCGGGAGCTGCGGGAGGAGATCGGCTTGGCCGCGGGCCCGGGCGACGTGGTCGGCCGGCTGGACGACTTCCCCGCCGCGTCCGGTTTCGCGATCACGCCGATCGTCGTCGTGCTGGACGATCCCGGGCCGCTCGCGCCGAACCCCGACGAGGTCCATTCGGTCCACTACACGAGCCTGCGCAGGCTGGCCGACGACGACACCCCGAGGTGGGTGCCGCTGCCGGACGGCGGCAGCCTGCTGCAGATGTGGCTCGCGCCGGACTGGCGGGTGCACGCCCCGACCGGCGCCATGCTGTGGCAGTTCCGCGAGGTGGTGCTGCTCGGGCGCCGGGCCAGGGTCGCGGACTTCGCCCAGCCCGACTGGACCCGCAACTAGCGGGCCGCGCCGGGTCCGGCGGGCCGGCGGCGGTCAGACGCGGAGCACCGTCCTGACCGGTCGGTCAGCCGTCCAGGGAGCGCAGCCACGCCGCGCCCCGCTCCAGATCGTCGTCGGTGAGGCCCACCAGCGGGTCGACGGCGACGAGGAGGTGCTCGGCGACGCCCTCCTCGGCGGCGATGCACTCCGTCGCGTCCGGCTCGTCCTCGAACCACACGAACGGCCTCCGCTCGGTCCAGGCCGCGACGTGCCGGGCCTTCCACGCGCCGAGGGTGCGCCCCTCCTCGATGCCGGGGAACCGCGGGATCGGCACGAACGGGAGCCGGGGCAGCCCGACCCGGGGCGAGATCCACTCGTTGGCGTTGTCGCACCAGTAGCTCGCCCAGGCAAGTTCGGCGCCGGCGGCCTCGGCCAGCGCGAGCAGCGCGGGCCCGTGCGCGGCGTTCAGCCAGAGGCGGAACGTGACGCCGTTGGGCGAGCAGCGGTGCCGGCGGTAGCCCCGGTGCGGCCTTTCGAACGGATTGAGAACCCCGTCAACGTCCAGCAGCACCAGCGGCGACCCCATACCCGAGAACCTACGGCATGGAGCACGGAAGTTACATCAAGGTCATTTCGGGCAGCGTTTTGACAGGTTCGGATCCATGACCGAAACTGCGCCGGGCCATCGAGGCGACACCCCGTGGAAAGGCGGTAACGAGGCGTGAGCGGGCGCTCGGCGAGCTGGTCCTGCACCGCCCGTCGCCGGGGTCGTTCGTCTCCTACTCGCGCGAGTTCATGTGCTGGAAAGGAGGCTGGATGCACTTTGTCAACTACTCGGCCTTTCTAAACCGAGCTTGTTGGCTCGGTCCGGTGAGGCTTGGTTTATGCTCCCGGCTGTCCTCTACGGTGGGGCGGTCACGGGGCACATCGCCGGTCCCCGGTGCTCAGATGGGGGCCGGTTGGGGCATGTTGACGAATACCCACGCCGAGCGTGCGCGGTCGCGCACGTTGACCCCGGCGACGACGTCGGCGGGCCCAGCGAGACCGCACCGGCGACAATAGAAGGTGTCCCGCGAAGGCCGGTTGGCCTTGGCGGTGTGGCCGCAGCGCGGGCAGCGCTGCGAGGTGTAGGCCGGGTCCACCTCGATGAACGGCACGCCGGCGCGGCGGGCCTTGTAGGCGATGAACGCGCCGAGCTGGTGGAACGGCCAGGACGACAGTCGTGCTCGCTGGTCGCGTCGAACCGTGACCCGCTCGCGGATGCCCTGCAGGTGTTCCAGGGCGATGCCGCGTTCGGTGCGTTGGGCGACAGCAACGACCGCCTTGGAAATCCGGTGGTTGATTGCGTGGCGTGCCGCGACTCACGGCGTGCACGTTTCTTGAGGAGCTGCTTGGCCGAGCGTGTCCGCTTGGCTTGGATCTCGGCTTTCTTGCGGGCCTGCCAGCGGCGGTAGCGGTCCAGCCGCCGCCCGGAGTGGTTGTCGCCGTCGCTGGTGGTGGCCAGGTTGGCGATGCCCCGGTCCACCCCGATCCAGTCCCGCGGCTCATACTGCTCGGCTTCGCCGATCTCGCAGGTGGCGACCAGGAACCACTTCCCGTCCCGGCGGACGAGGTCGGATTCGCCCTTGCGGTGTTCGGTGAGCTGCTTGAGCGCTGCCGCCGAACAGGCGAAGCGGACGGCTTTCAGGCGCCCGTCCATGGTCCAGATGGACACGGTCTGGGCGTCGTAGTTCCACGACAGACACCGGTCGTCGTAGGTGTGCGCCGCGTCCGGATACCCGGTTGGCGCAGTGGTTGACAGTGCGCAGGGTGCGCTCAAGCGCCGACGCTTGCGCGGCGTCGGGGGTGAGCTTGACCTGCACCACGATCTTCACGTCCGTGATCGTGGCATTACCCTTTGTTACCGTGGGGTGCAGGTAGGGGAAGATGACCGATCCCTGACCCGCCGCGGCCGGTTCGGCCCCGGCGGCGCGGGCACCGTGCAGGCATGTGCCGACTCTTCGGGATGACGAGCGGCGGGCCGCGCGTGCACGCCACGTTCTGGCTGCTGGACGCCTCCGACAGCCTGGCGTCGCAGAGCCGCCGGATGCCCGACGGGACGGGGCTCGGCTGGTTCTCGCTCGGCGAGGAGCCGGTCCGCGACCGGGCGCCCATCGCCGCGTTCAGGGACGCCGACTTCAACGCCGAGGCCCGCGACCTGGTCTCGCACACGTTCATGTCGCACGTCCGGTACGCCTCGACGGGGCGGCCGGACGTGCACAACTCCCATCCGTTCGTGATGGACGACCGGCTGTTCGCGCACAACGGCATGGTCCGGGGCCTGGACGTGATCCGGTCCTGGCTCTCCGCCGTGGACCGCGCGCGGGTCCGCGGGCAGACCGACTCCGAGCTCGTGTTCGCCTACGTCACGGCGGAGATCCGGCGGCACGGCGACACCACCGCCGGGCTGATCGCCGCGGTCCGGCGGATCGCCGCCGAGGTGCCGGTGTACGCGCTCAACGTGCTGCTCGCCGAGCCGGGGCGGCTGTGGGCGCTGCGCTACCCCGGCACCCACGAGCTGTGGGTGCTGAAGCAGGAGCTCGGCGAGGAGGAGACGCCCTGCCGCCTGGAGGCCGGCCGGGAGCCCGGGCGGGTGCACGTGTCGGCGCACCGCGAGCCGGCGCCCGCGCACATCGTGGCCAGCGAGCGGATGGACGCCGCGCCCGGCTGGCGCCTCCTCGACCCCGGCGAGCTGCTCGTCGTCGACGGCGCGGTCGCGACCTCGCTGTTCCCGTTCGACCCGCCGGCCCGCCCGATGTCCGTCGACGATCTCTCGGTGACCGAGGCCACGTCGCAGACGTGATCTGCTTCACCCGCGGCCACGTAGGGTTGATCGGGTCGGACGAGCGCCCACGAGGAGTCGCGGAGCAATGGAGCACGAACTCACCTTGATGGCGGTCCACGCCCACCCGGACGACGAGGTCCTCAGCACCGGCGGGCTGCTCGCGCGCTGCGCCGCCGAGGGGATCCGGACCGTGCTGGTCACCTGCACCAACGGCGAGCAGGGCGACGACTCGGGCGGCGTGAAGCCGGGCGAGCCGGGCCACGACGCGGAGGGGGTCGCGCGGCGGCGGCTGGCCGAGGTGCGCGAGTCCGCCGGGATCCTCGCGGTCGAGCACCTGGAGCTGCTCGGCTACCGCGACTCCGGCATGGAGGGCTGGTCCACCAACGACGACCCGCGGGCGTTCGCGAACGTGCCGCTGGAGGAGTCCGCCGGGCGGCTGGGTGAGCTGATGGAGCGGTACAGGCCGCAGGTCGTCGTCACCTACGACGAGAACGGCGGCTACGGGCACCCCGACCACATTCAGGCGCACCGCATCGCCGTCGCGGCCACCGAGAAGACCGGCATCCCCGACAAGCTGTACTACACGGCGATCCCCCGGTCCGGCATCGCGCAGATGTTCGAGGTCGCGAAGTCGGCCGGCGTGGACCTCGGCTTCGAGCCGCCGGACGACTTCGGCGTCCCGGACGAAATGATCACCAGCGTGGTGGACGTCGCGCCCTACGCGGCCCGCAAGGTCAAGGCGCTGGAGGCGCACGCGAGCCAGGGCGAGAACATCTTCTTCCTGCGGCTGCCCGAGGAGGTCCAGCACATGGCCTTCTCGAGCGAGACGTTCATCCGGCACTTCAACCGCGTCGACGCCGCCCCCGACCACGAGGACGACCTGTTCGCGGGCCTGCGCTGAGGGCGCGGTCCGCCGGAGGCGGGGCTCAGGCGGGCGCGGCGCGCCTCGCCTGGGCCCTGTAGTGGTCGAGGACGTCCTGCCGCAGCAGGTGGCCGAAGCCCGCCCGCTCCAGCCGCAGCGCCAGCGCCGCCTCGCCGATGCCGAGGGCGGCGGCCGTCGCGTCCAGCCGCCACTGGTGCGCGGCGAGGCGCGTCAGCAGGTGGCCGCGGCGCACCTGCGAGTCCGAGAGGCGGTACGTCTTCAGGTAGGCGATCCGGCCGTCCGCGTCGGTGATCGTCTCGCCGATGTGGTTCTCCTTGCGCAGCCCGAACGACGGCAGGAACCGCGACAGCTCGAACCCGTGCAGGTGCTGCACGACCTGGCGTGAGCCGTCCTCGTCGAACAGGTCGCCGGCCATGACCTCGTCGTGGAAGGCGGCCCATTCCTCCCGGCGGCGCGCCGCGGCGGCGCGCAGGTCGCCGATCGAGGCGATCCCGGCGCCGTCGATCCCCGCCGACAGGTCGCCGGCCGGGGCGCCGAGCAGCCCGTAGGTGTAGATCAGCTCGCCGAACAGGTCCTCGACCAGGGTCGCGTGCAGGGCGCGGTAGTCGTCCGGGTGCGGCGTGACGAACGCGCTGGCCAGCGCGTCGCCCACGTAGACGAGCACGCCGCACTGCCCGGGATGGATCTCGAAGATCCGCAGCGCGTCCTCCAGTCCGTGGACGTGCAGCCCGAGGTAGCTCTCCTCGCAGCGCGGCGACAGGCCGCGCGCCACCGCCCGCCGCGACCACTCCTCCCAGAGGATCTCCGGGCCGCCGAAGTGCAGCGCGAGGTAGCCCTCGACGGCCAGGTGCAGGGGCAGGAACCGGAGCCGGTCCCTGCCGGCCTTGCGCGCCATGCGCCGGGTGACCCGGACGGGCACGCGCGGCGACGCGACCGCCGTGTCCTGCTCCAGCAGCCGGGTCCCGTAGGAGGCCGCCGGCGCCTGGTCGCCGTCGTTCCACGTCGCGACGAACGCGTGCGGGACGAACGAGACATAGGCGGTCCCGTCGCCGACGTCGACGGCCGACACCGGCTCCTCGTAGGCCTTCCGGTGCAGCCGCAGGTGCGGGACGGGCTCGTCGCGCACGAGCGGGACGAGCCGCACCGACCCCCAGACCTGTGCGGGCGCGGTCCGCAGTCCTGCCAGTTCGAAGCTCATGGGCGCTCCCCCAGGAACCGGGCGGTGCGGTCGTCCAGGTGGGCGCGCAGGCCCGCCAGGCCGACCTGCCGCTCCGCGAAGCGGGCCAGCTCGACGAGCGTCGGCAGGTCCTCGGCGTCGCGGACGCCCGCGGTCGGCACGGTCGGCGACAGCCGGCGCACGTCGAAGTCGTCCGCGTCGTACACCGGGTTGAGGTGGGCGATCAGGACGCGCTGCCCGGGCGCCGACCGGTGCCCGGGGTCCAGGCGCGTCCGCCAGATCCGCAGGACGTCGGCGGCGAGGCCGGGCGGCGCGTTGTCGAAGCCGTCGGAGACGATGATGAGCCGGTCGGGCCGCGTCTCCAGCGCGTCGATGATCCGCTCCCCCAGCGGCGTCGGGCCGAACGGGTAGGCGAGCAGCCCGTCGGTGCGGCCCGACGTCCACAGCGGCGTGTAGTCCCTGGCGAGCGCCTCCAGCAGGTAGTGCGCGGCGAGCGCGACCGCGAGCGGCCGGCGGCGCTTCTGCCCGGAGCCGGTCGAGGAGAAACTGTCGTCCAGCACCGCCGCGACGCGGCCCCACGAGCCGCGCGCCGCGCCGGCGACGCGCCGGGCGGCGGTCCGCAGCGCCTCGGTCAGCTCGGCGCGGCGCGCGGCGCGGTCGTCGAGCGTGAGCGCGAGCACGTAGGACGCGAGCCGGGTCAGCGGCATCGCGGTCAGGTCCGCCGCCACGGCCCCGGCGCCGGCCTCGCGCGCGTTCTCCTGCAGGCGCAGCCGCTCCAGCCGGGTCATGCGGGGCGCGATGCGCTCGAGGAACACCTCGCGCGGGACGCGGTGCTTGGCCGCGAACCCTTCCGCGACGGTGTAGGGCAGCTCGTACAGCGCGCCCTTCTCGTAGTGCGCGCGCCGCCACTGCTCCAGGATCGGCGTCTCGTAGGACTTCGCCGCGAGCGGGTCGAACAGGAAGCCGCGGAGCTCGCCGCCGGGCTGGACGTGCGCGTGCCGGACGGCGGTCTTGACGCCGTTGCGGTACTTGACGGCGTCGAACGCGGGGTCCGCGCGGGCCTGCAGCCAGTCGCGGATGATCGCGCGGGTGCGCCGGTTGTTGACCTTCAGCCGGCGCAGCTCGCGGAACAGCCGGTACACCCGCTGCCGCGGCATCAGCTCCAGCCGCCGCGCGATCAGCCGGCCCTCCAGGCGGCGCCGCTCGGCGTCCGCGTCGGCCGAGCGCACCAGCAGGTTCCGGATGATGATCGCGGCGTTGTGGTCGTTGACGTCGAGCGCGAGCGCCGCGGCGTACACCTCCCGGTAGTTCTCCAGCGTGTAGTCGTGCAGGAACTCCAGGGAGAGGCGCTGGTCACCGGGGGCGTGGTGGAACTCCCGCTGGCCGGTGGAGGTGATCGCGGCGTTGACGAACATCAGCGCGTCCTCGCAGGCGATCAGGTCCGCGAACGTCTCGCTCATCGTGATCCAACATCGGCCGGGGGCTGGGCCCAGGAACGGGGGTGCCGGCCGGGGAAGGGGAGCGCGAGCAGCGAATCATCGCTTTACAGGGCGGGTTCCGGAAGTCGCACCGAAGTCCCGCGGCCGGCCCCCGCACCGTAGCACCGGGGTGCAGGGGCGGTCGCGGCCATTTCCGGCGTCAGGGGCGGTAGGTGCCGAAGTACCACTCGTTGCCGTCCAGGTCGCGGGCGGCGTAGTCGCGCGAGCCGTAGTCGGTGTCGGCGAGTTCGCGGAAGATCTCGGCGCCGGCGGCCTTCGCGCGGTCGTGGTGGGCGTCCGGGTCGTCGACCGCCACGTACACCGCCGCCTTGACCCGCACGCCGGCGCCGAACATGAAGAGCCCGGTGTCGTACCCCATCTCGGCGTGGACGATCTTGCCGGAGTCGTCCCGGTACACGTTGTGCGGGACGAACCCGAACGCCTTCTCCAGCCACTCCATCGACGTGTCCGGGTCGGCGGTGGCGATCAGCGGGTAGAAGGTCCGGCGGATCTCGCTGGTCATGTCGTCCTCCTCGGTCGTCGGTGACATGCCCAGTCTCCGCCGCTTCTCTCCCGCGGGTCTTGGACGGATGGGAGGTCGGGCGGGGTCAGCGGCGGGCGGCGTCGCGCTCGTCGGCGAGCCGGCGGGTCTCCGCGGAGACCGGGGCGCCGAGGATCGCGGCGACGACGTCGATCAGGTAGCTGGTGAACAGCCGGTCGTCGGTGCGCGGCCCCGAGCGCGCGCGGCGGGCCAGCTCCGTCGAGGCGTAGAGGATCGCGGTGAACCGGCGGTGCAGCCGCGCCGCGTCCTCCTCCAGGACGGGTTCCACGAGGTCCCGCCACCGGCACAGGCTGTCGCTCTTCGGCTGCTGGGCCGCTCCCCCGCCCGCGGCGTCCGGCGGGTCGTCGGGGACGGCGAGCGGGAGCAGCGGGCGCGGCCGGTTCACCACGTCCGCCCAGATCTGCAGGAACGCGCGGCCGGACGCGTCGCCGAGGCGGGCCGCCATGGGCCGGACGAGCGCGGCGGCGAGCGCGCGCCCGCCCGTCCGGCCGTCGGCCTCGTAGGCGTCGAGCAGGGCGTGCCGGCGCGCCTCGATCTCCGGGGCGTGCCGGGCGAAGATCGCGCGCACGATCCCCGCCCGGTCGCCGAAGTGGTACTGCACGGCCGTGGCGTTGCGGGCGCCGGCGGCCTGCACGATCTCGCGCAGGCTGACGGCGTCGATCCCGCGCTCGGCGTAGAGCCGCTCGGCCGCGTCCAGCAGCCGCTCCCGCGTGTCGTTCATTCGTTACCTATAGCGTGTTCCAGCGCGTCGGCGAAGCGGGCGCGTGCCTCCTCGCGCCGGGTCGGCAGGTGGCCGGACGGCCACAGGCCCTCGACGGGCTCGACGTCGCGCAGCAGCTGCCGCGCCACGGTGATCTTGTGGACCTCGGTGGGGCCGTCGGCGATGGCCATCGCCTGCGCGCCCATCATCATGGCGGCGAACGGCATCTCGTTCGACACGCCGAGGGCGCCGTGCAGGTGCATCGCGCGCTGCGCGACGTCGTGGTACACCTTCGGCATCGCGGCCTTGACGGCGGCGATGTCCTTGCGGACCTTCTTGTAGTCCTTGTGCTTGTCGATCAGCCAGGCGGTGCGCAGCACGAGCAGCCGGAACTGCTCGATCTCGATCCAGCTGTCGGCGATCTTCTCCTGGGTCATCTGCAGCTTGGCGAGCGGCCCGAACCGGGTCCGCCGGGACACCGCGCGCTCGCACATCATGTCGAACGCCTTGCGGACCTGCGCGATCGTGCGCATGGCGTGGTGGATGCGGCCGCCGCCGAGTCGGGTCTGCGCGATGACGAACGCGCCGCCCTCGTCGCCGAGCAGGTTCTCGGCCGGGACGCGGACGTTCTCGTAGCGCAGGTAGCCGTGCGAGCCCTCGCGCTCGCCGCCGACGCCGACGTTGCGGACGGTGGTCAGCCCGGGCGCGTCGGCCGGGACGATGAACATCGACATGCCCTCGTAGGCGGACACGTCGGGGTTCGACACCGCCATGACGATCAGGAACTCGGCGTGCCGCGCGTTGGAGGAGAACCACTTCTCGCCGTTGATGACCCAGCCGTCGCCGTCGCGGACGGCGCGGGTGGTGAACAGGGTCGGGTCGGCGCCGCCGTGCGGCTCGGTCATCGAGTAGGACGAGGAGATCTCGCCGTCCAGCAGCGGGCGCAGGTAGCGCTCCTTCTGCGCGGGCGTGCCGAAATGGGCGATGATCTCGGCGTTGCCGGAGTCGGGCGCCTGGCAGCCGAACACCGACGGCGCCCACCGGGACCGTCCGAGGATCTCGTTCAGCAGCGCCAGCTTCACCTGCCCGTAGCCCTGGCCGCCGAGTTCGGGGCCGAGGTGGCACGCCCACAGGCCCTTCTCGCGGACCTGGTCCTGCAAGGGCCGGACCATCGTCTTGTAGCGGGGGTCGGACTTGTCGTAGGGGTCGCCGAGCACCAGGTCGAGGGGTTCGACCTCGTCGCGGACGAAGGCGTCCGCCCAGTCGAGAAGTTCCTGGTAGGCGGGGTCGGTCTCGAAGTCCCAGGCCATGGCGGGCCTCCTGCGGTCGGGTGCGCTCTGCTCCGTGAATAATCGGGCCATCTCAATGAATAATGCAAGTGCATGACTGTTACTCTCCGGTAGACCGCCGTACCGGAAGGGAACCGCCGTGCAGCCTGAGCAGATCGACCCCGCGCTCGTGGACTTCGCCGTCCTGGCCGCGTGGATGGACGGGCAGGGCCTGCCGGGCGGCCCGTTCGAGCAGGTCGAGCCGCTCACCGGCGGGACGCAGAACACGCTGGTCCGCTTCCGCCGCGGCGGCCGGGACTACGTGCTGCGGCGCGGGCCCGCGCACCTGCGCGCCCGCACCAACGACGTGCTGCGCCGCGAGGCGCGCGTGCTCGCGGCGCTCGACGGCACCGACGTGCCCGCGCCCCGCGTGATCGCCGCCTGCCCGGACGAGTCGGTCATGAACGGCGCCGTGTTCTACCTGATGACGCCCGTCGAGGGCTTCAACGCCTCGGTGGCCCTGCCCGACCTGCACGCCGGCGACGCGTCCGTGCGGCACGCGATGGGCCTGAACGCGGCCCGCGCGCTGTCCGCGCTGGGCGCGGTCGACCACGAGGCGGCCGGGCTGTCGGACTTCGGCAAGCCGGAGGGCTTCCTGGAGCGGCAGGTGAGCCGCTGGCTCACCGAACTCGAGTCCTACAGCGCGCTGGACGGCTACCCCGGGCCGGAGATCCCGGGCCTGGACGACGTGGCGCGCTGGCTGGAGGAGCGCCGTCCCGCGACCTGGCGGCCCGGCATCCTGCACGGCGACTACCACCTGGCCAACCTGATGTACTCCTTCGACGGCCCCGAGGTCGCAGCGATCGTCGACTGGGAGATGTGCACGATCGGCGACCCGCTGCTCGACCTCGGCTGGCTGCTGGCGACCTGGCCGCAGCACGGCGACGAGAGCGCGCAGCTCGCCGGGCCGCTCGGCGCGGCCGGGGGCCTGCCGGCGACCGGCGAGCTCGTCGCCGCCTACGCCGAGCGCGCGGACGCCGTCGCCGGCCGCGACCTGTCGTCGATCACGTGGTACGCGGTGCTCGCCTGCTTCAAGCTCGGCATCGTCCTGGAGGGCACGCACGCGCGGGCGTTCGCGGGCAAGGCGCCGAAGGAGACCGGCGACCTGCTGCACGCCATCACGCTGGGGCTGTTCCGCCGCGCGCAGGCCTTCATCGCCTCCTGAGCCCCTCGCCGGCCGCTTCCACATCTCCCGTCCGCGGCCCGTCCGGCGGGATCAGCGAGCGGACCCGCCCGCTCGCGGCGGAGCGGTGCCGCGCTGATGCGATGATCAAGGGTGGGAGGTGGCGCGATGGAGATCCGCAGCGGCGGGCCGGACGACGTGCCCGCGGTCATGGCGATGCTGGACGGCGCCGTCGCCTGGCTGGCGAGCAACGGGCGGACGGGCCAGTGGGGCGCCGAGCCGTGGTCGCGCGACCCGCGCCGGGTCGAGCGCATCACCGGCATCGCCCGCGACGACGAGATCCTGGTCGCGGAGGCGGCCGGCCGCCCCGCCGGGGTCATGGCCGTCGCGCCCCGCCCGCCGTCCTACGTGGGCGCGGCCGACGAGCCGGAGCTGTACATCACGCTGCTGGTCACCGACCGGGCGTTCGCCGGCCGGGGCGTCGGCGCCGCGCTGATCGGCGAGGCGAGACGGCTGGCGCGGGCGCGCGGCGCCGGGCTGCTGCGCGTCGACTGCTACGGCGGCGGCGACGGGCGGCTCGTCGGGTACTACCGGAGCCAGGGGTTCGCGACGGTCGCCGAGTTCAAGGTGGGCGACTGGCCCGGGCAGGTGCTGGCCCAGCGCGTCGACGCGGCGGGCTGAGCCCCGCCCGCCTTGCGGATCGCGGCGGGCGGGGCGCAGTCTGGAAGGGACCGGTGGGATCGGGGCAGTCGGTGACGCCCTTACGCCGCACGGACGGCGACCGAGCCGCTCGCCCCGTCCCACCGGTCTGCGCCGTCCATTGGCCGGGCCGCGCCTCAGGCGGACCGGCCGGTGAGCTCGCCCGCCGGGTCCCCCGGCGCGGCGAGCCTGTCGCCCGCGTCGGCGGTGTAGTCGTCGGCGCTCGTCTCGTCCTGCCCGGCCGGCACCTTCAGCGCCCGCACGACGGCCGTGACCACGACCGCGACGACCATGTTGAGCACGAACGCGGTCAGCGCGATGTACCCGGTGTGGCCGATGAACGGGATGTCTGCGAGCGGCGAACCGAAGTGGCTCTGCGTCGGCGACGCCTGGTCGTAGGCGGTGTACGTGCCGTACGCCATGCCCGCAGCCCAGCCGGCCAGCAGGCCCCAGCGGTCCAGCCACCGCGTGTACAGGCCGATGCCGATCGCGGGGAACGTCTGCACCACCCAGATGCCGCCGAGCAGCTGCAGGTTGATCGCCAGCGACTTGTCGAAGCCGAGCACGAACACCAGCGCGCCCAGCTTCACCAGCAGCGACACCAGCTGCGACACCCGCGTCTCCTCCTCCGGCGAGGCGTCCGGCCGGATGAAGGAGGTGTAGACGTTGCGGGTGAACAGGTTGGACGCGGCGATCGACATGATCGCGGCGGGCACCAGCGCGCCGACCCCGATGGCGGCGAACGCGACGCCGGTGAACCAGTCCGGGAACACCTGGTCGAACAGCTCCGGCACCGCCAGTTGCGGGTTGCCGGCCTGTTTGACGGCGGCGACCACGCCCGGGTGGGCAAGCGCCATGTAGCCGAGCAGCGCGAGCAGCCCGAGCAGCAGCGAGTACGCGGGCAGCAGCGCCGCGTTCCGCCGGATCACGTCGCGGCGCCCGGCGGCGAGCGCGCCGGTCACACTGTGCGGGTAGATGAACAGCGCGAGCGACGAGCCGAGCGCCAGCGTCCCGTACGCCCAGTGCGTCATGTCACTGGTGAACAACGACCCGGCGGGCTTGCCCGTCGCCGGGTTCGGCTTGGCGAGCGCGGCGGCGGACTTGTCGAAGATGCCGTCCCAGCCGCCGAGCTTGGTCGGGATGTAGACGATCGCGACGATGATGACCATGTAGATCAGCGCGTCCTTGACGAACGAGATCAGCGCCGGCGCCCGCAGCCCCGAGGTGTAGGTGTAGGCGGCCAGCAGCGCGAACGCGATGAACAGCGGCAGGTCCTTCGCCCAGCCGGACCCGGACACGCCCATCACCGTCAGGACGGCCTGGATGCCGACGAGCTGCAGCGCGATGTACGGCATCATCGCCAGGATCCCGGTGAGCGCGACGGCGAGGCCGAGCGACCGCGAGCCGTACCGGCCGCGCACGAAGTCGGCGGCGGTCACGTACCCGTGCCGCTGCGCGACCGACCACAGCCGCGGGCCGATCAGGAACACGATCGGGTAGGCGATCGCGCCGTACGGCACCGACCAGAAGCCCATCGCGCCTCCGGCGAACACCGCGGAGGGCACGGCGACGAACGTGTAGGCGCTGTAGAGGTCGCCGCCGAGCAGGAACCATGTGATGAACGTGCCGAAGCTGCGGCCGCCGAGGCCCCACTCGTCCAGGTGCATGATGGTCTGGCCGCGGCGCCAGCGCGCGGCCGCGAAGCCGACCACGGTCACCACCGCGAAGAAGACGATGAAGATGGTCAGCTCGACGCCGTTGACGTCCTTCACTTCGCCGCACCCCGCTTCCGGGTCAGCAGGTGGGCGCCGCCGATGCACACGGCGGTGAGCACCACCCACAGCAGCTGCCACCAGTAGAAGAACGGGAAGCCCGCCAGGTGCGGGCCGTCCTTGGCGTACGTCGGCACGGCCAGGTAGACGGCGAACGGGACCACCAGCAGGACGCCCGCCACCACCTTCCGCGCGAGGGACGCGCTAGGCGAGGCAGGGGGCGAAGGGGCCGGGGGCGTAGGGGCGGGGGACGTTTCACTCACGGGCTGACCTCCGGGGCCGGGGGAACGAGCGGCCAGGGCGACTCTCGCCCCCGGCAATATTGCGATCTTCGAACCGCGGACACCAGCCCCGGGGCCATTTGTTGACCAAGTCGAGCCCTCTGCCGTTTTCCTGCCAGCGCGACCGCCCGCGGGCGCGGCATGCTCGGCCCATGGACGACAGCCGCGAGGATCAGGCCGGCACCGGACGGGACCGCCGCGCGTTCCGGTTCGGCGTGGTCGGCGAATCGGTGCGCTCCGGCGCGGAACTGCTCGCGACGGCGCGGCGTGCCGAGGACCTCGGGTACTCCACGCTGATCCTGCGCGACCACTTCGTGGCCGAGCCGTTCGGCGACCAGCTCGCCCCGATGGTCGCGCTGGCGTCGGCCGCCGCCGCGACGAGCGCGCTGCGGGTCGGCACGATGGTGCTCTGCAACGACTACCGGCACCCGGTGATGCTCGCCAAGGAGGCCGCGACGCTCGACCACCTGTCCGGCGGGCGCTTCGAACTGGGCCTCGGCGCGGGCTGGCTCCGCGAGGAGTACGCGGCGGCGGGGATGGCGTTCGACGCCGCGGCGGCGCGGGTCGGCCGCCTGGAGGAGTCGCTGCGGATCCTGCGGAGCCTGCTGTCCGGCGACCGGACCTCCTTCGCCGGCGAGCACTACCGGATCGACGGCCTGACGGTGTTCCCGCCTCCGGAGCGCCGCCCGCGCCTGGTGGTCGGCGCGGGCAGCCGGCGGATGCTCGGCATCGCGGGGCGGCTCGCCGACACCGTCGGCATCCTGCCCCGCGCCCTTCCCGACGGGACGATCTCCGAGGAGATCACCGAGCGGCTCCCGGAGACGATCGAGCGCAAGGCCGGCTGGGTCCGGGAGGCCGCCGCGGGCCGCGACGTGGAGCTGAGCATGCTGGTCACGCCCGCGTTCGGCGCCGACCCGCGGCGCGCCGCCGCGAAGGTCGCGGTCACCCGCGGGTGGGGCACCGCGGCCACGGACCTGGTGCTGGAGATGCCGTCGCAGTTCGTCGGGCCGCCCGAGCACATCGCCGAGCAGATGCTCGCCCGCCGCGACCGCTACGGCTTCACCTACTACCAGGTGCCCGACACGGTGATGGACGCGTTCGCGCCCGTCATCGCACACCTGGCCTGACGCGCGTCAGCGCGCCGAGCCGGCGAAGCCCGCGTTCATGGCGAGGCTGAGCGCGGGCTCGGTGAGCCGCCCGCCGGCCAGCGACCCGACGACGCGCCCGCGCTGGAACACCACCACCCGGTGGCAGAGCTCGACCAGCTCGGCGAGGTCCGACGACGCGATCAGCACCGCCTTCCCCTCGGCGGCCAGCCCGCGGACGATGCCGTGCAGCTCGGCGCGGGCGCCGACGTCGACGCCGCGCGTCGGGTCGTCCAGCGCCAGGACGGACGGGGCGGCGTCCAGCCACTTGGCGAGGACGACCTTCTGCTGGTTGCCGCCCGACAGGTCGCCCGCACCGGCGCGCACGTCGCCGCGGACCCGCAGCCGCTCCAGGTGAGCGCGCGCCCGGCCGACGAGGCGGGAGCGGCGCGGCAGGAACCCGCCGCGCCCCTGCCCGAGCCAGCTCACCGCCGTGACGTTCTCCCACAGCGCCTTGTCGAGCATCAGCCCGCGACCCTTGCGGTCGCCGGAGACGAACGCGACGCCCGAGGTGACGGCGTGCCGCGCCGAGCGGGGCGCCCGCCCGCCCGGCAGCCACACCGACCCCGACGACGGCCGGGCGCGTCCGCACACCGCGTCCAGGACGGCGAGGTGGCCGGCGCCCTGGAGCCCGGCCAGCCCGACGATCTCCCCGCCCGCCGCCGTCAGCGAGACGTCCCGCAGCCGGCCGGGGACGGTGACGCCGGTGAGGGAGACCGCCGCACCGCCGGGGCGGTGCGGGGCGGCGGCGGGCTCCGCTCCGGCCCGTGCGCCGGGCTCCGCTTCGGACGGCGCGCCGGGCGTCGCGGCGGGTCCGGCGGCGGGCCGACCGAGCATCGCGCCGACCAGGGAGTCCAGGCTGACGTCCGCGGCGTCGGCGCCCGCCAGCACGACCCGCCCGTCGCGCAGCACCGTCACCCGGTCCGCGATCCGCATGACCTCCTCGAGGAAGTGCGAGATGAACAGTACGGCGAGGCCCCGTGCGGCGAGCCGCCTGATGACGCCGGCGAGCCGGACGGCGGCGTCGCGGGGCAGCGCGGACGTCGGCTCGTCCAGGATGAGCACGCGGGGCTCCAGCAGCAGCGCCCGGCAGATCTCCAGCAGCTGCCGGTCGGCGAGCGGCAGCTCACCGGCTCTGGCGTGCGGCGGCGGGTCGATGCCCAGCCCGGCCAGGACGGGCCCGGCGAGCCGCCGCATCTCGCGGGTGCTGACCAGCCCGCCGTAGGGGAAGAGGTTCTCCAGCACGGTCAGGTCGTCGTAGGTCATCAGCTCCTGCGAGACGATCGCGACGCCCTGCGCGGCGGCCTGGCGGGCGCCGGCGAACCGGACCGGGGCGCCGTCCAGCTCCAGCGCGCCGCCCTCGGGCCGCACCGCCCCGGAGACGATCTTCACGAGGGTGGACTTGCCCGCGCCGTTCTCGCCGACGAGCGCGTGCACCTCCCCCGCGTCCAGGGTGATGCCGACCCCGTCCAGCGCGGTGACGCCGCCGTAGTGCTTGACCAGGCCGGAGGCGACCAGCATGTCAGCGGGCCTCCTTGAGCGGCCTGATGCTCGCGTTCGGGTCCGCAAGCAGCTTGTCCAGCTGCGGCTTGTACCAGGCGTAGGCGTTCTGCACCGACCGCTGCCGCTGGAGGATCTCGTCGATGTTGCCGGAGTCCATCACCAGGCCGGGCGTCTTGAACCAGCCCGACGGCAGCTTGCCCTTGCCGTCGCGGACCGCCTTGATGAGCACTGCGGTCGCGATGTAGCCCTTGAGGTAGTGCTCGGGGTCGATGCCGGCGAAGTTGACGCCGCGCTTGATGGCGTCCAGGGTCTTCGGGTCGACGTCGAACCCGGCGGTCAGGTACCGGCCGTGCCGCTGCTCCTTCAGCCGGGCGAGGTTGTAGCTGTCGGCGTCGCCGACGCCGAGGAACGCCAGCGCGTCGGGGTGCGCGTTCACCTGCGCCTGCCAGGCGCCGTAGCTCTGCGCCGGGTCGCTGTAGGTCTGGAACGGGCCGAGGACGCGGATGCCCGGCGCCTGCCGCGCGAGGGTGTCCTTGATGCCCTTCGCGCGGCTGTCGAGGACGGGCGTCCCCGGGTTCGGGACGCCGATGACGACCGTGCCCTTGGCGTCCGTGCCGAGCTTGTTCACCGTCGCCTGCGCGAGCAGCGCGCCGAGCTCGTAGTTGTCGTTGCCGACGTAGAAGCCGACCTTGCTGCCGTCGGTGGGCGCGGTGTCCAGCGCGACGATCGGGATGCCCTTCGCGACGGCCTGCGCCGCCGGCCGGGTGAAGATCGGCGGGTCGAGGTTCTCCAGCACGATCCCGTCCGGATGGGTGACGGTGAGGTTCTGGAACAGCTGCTGCTCGGCGGGCCCGTCGGTGTTCGGCGGGCCGACGACCTTGAAGTCGACGTTCCCGGCCCGCCTGGACGCCTCGGTCGCGCCCTCGTACATCTCGCGGGCGAAGTTGAGGCTGTAGTTGGCGACGGCGATGCCCATCTTCAGCCGGCCGCTCTTGCCGCCCGAGCCGCCGTCGCCGCAGGACGCGGTGGTCAGGGCGGCGGCGAGCAGCAGCGCGGCGGCCGCGGCGAGGGGCCCGCGGGGACGCGGGGTCATGGGTTCCTCCCAGGTGAGCGCAGGTCACGGACGGCGCGCAGGTCACGGACGTCGCGAACGCGGCGCAGCAGCGGCGCGGCGCCGACGGCGACGAGGATCACGCCCCCGGTCGCGAACGTCGTCCAGTTGATGGGGACCTCGAAGAACACCAGCGCCGCGGTGACGGCGCCGAGGATGAGGGTGCCCGCCGCGGCGCCGAGGACGGAGCCGCTGCCGCCCTTCAGCGGGGTGCCGCCGATGATGGCCGCGGCGATGGCGGTGAGCTCGTAGCCCTGCCCGATCGTGGGGTCGCCCGCGATGAAGAACGCCAGCGCCAGCACCGCGGCGAGGCCCGCCATCAGCCCCGACAGCGCCAGCGCCGCGATCCGGGTGCGGGCGACGGGCAGCCCGCCGAACTCGGCGGCCTCGGGGTTGGAGCCGATCGCCCGGACCCGCGCGCCGAACCTCGTCCGGGTGAACAGCACGGTCAGCACCGCGACGGCGAGCACGAACACCCACACCGCGTCGGGCACGCCGAGCAGCTCGCCGCCGCCGAGGACGCGGAACAGCGCGTCGTCCTGCGGAAGGTCGGTGATCTGCCTTCCCTCGGCGAGCGCCAGGCCGACGCCGCGCAGCAGCATCGCGGTGGCGAGCGTGACGATGAACGACGGCAGCCGCAGGTACGTCGTCACCGCCCCGTTGAGCGCGCCGACCAGCGCCGACAGCGCCAGCACGGCCAGCGCCGCGAGCCAGGTGTTCCAGCCGTCGCGGATCAGCAGCGCGCCGGCGACGACGCCCATCGCGTACATCCCGCCGACCGACAGGTCGACCTCCCGCATGGCGAGGGCGAACACCATGCCGAGCGCCATCAGCCCGACGTAGACGGAGTTGTGCGCGGTCGTGAGCAGGTTGCCGGTGCGCAGGAAGTCGGGCTGGAAGAGCCCGACGCCGAGCACCAGCGCGATCAGCACGCCGACGACGCCTGCCTCGTCGGGGACCGCGCGGCGCGTCCGCCGCCGGGGCGCGGCGCCGCCGTCCCCGTTCGCCGGCGGCGCGTCGGCCGAGGGCTGTGGAACTGACATGCGGCGAGCATGTGACCGGCCGCCCGCGACGACAAGGACGCCGTTTCAATGGGTGAAAACGGCGCCTTGTCGGCGCCGCCGCGGTGGCGCACGCTGCCGTCCATGACCGAGACGCCGTCCTTGAACGGAACGCAGCGGGTCGCCCTCGTCACCGGAGCCGCGGGCGGCCTCGGCCGGGAGTTCGCCGTCGCGCTCGCCGCGCGCGGCCATCGGGTCGCGGGACTCGATCTGGCCGACATGTCGGGCACCGCGGAGCGCATCCCGGACGGCCGCTTCCTCCCGGTCCGCTCGGACGTGACCGATCCGGACGAGGTCGGGGGGGCGGTGGAGGAGGCCGTCGCGCGGTTCGGCGGGCTGCACATCGTGGTCAACAACGCCGGGATCTACCCGCCGATCGCGTTCGGGAAGACGACGCTGGAGGACTGGCGCCGGATCATGCGGGTGAACCTGGACGGCCCGTTCCTGGTGTCGCGCGCCGCGCTCCCCCATCTGCGCGCGGCGGGGTGGGGCCGGATCGTCAACATCGTGTCGGCCGTGGTGTTCCTCGGCCCTCCCGAACTGGTCGCCTACACCACCTCCAAGGCGGGACTGGTCGGCTTCACACGCGCGCTGGCGAGCGCGGTGGGCGGCGACGGGATCACCGTGAACGCGATCGCGCCCGGGCTCACCCGCACCGCGACCGCGGCGCGGACGACGGGCGCGGACGGCGGCTTCGACCGGGTCCGGGCCCTGCAGGCGGTCCCGGCGACCGCGGAGCCGCGCGACCTGCTGTCGACGCTGCTGTACGTGGTCGACGAGGGCAGCGGGTTCCTCACCGGGCAGACGATCAACGTCGACGGCGGCTCCGCGAAGCACTGACGGGGCGGGCGGACGGGAAGGCGGGACATGAGGCCGATCGAGGCGCTGCTGGAGATCGCCCGCGACGAGGGCGTCACGCGGATCTTCGGCAATCCCGGCACGACCGAGCTGCCGCTGATGGACGCGCTGGTGCGGGCGCCCGATCTGCGGTACGTGCTGGGCCTGCAGGAGGCGTCGGTGGTCGCGATGGCGGACGGGTACGCCCGCGCCGCGCGGCGCACGTCGATGGTCAGCCTGCACGTCGCGGCGGGCGTCGCCAACGGGCTGATCGGGATGCTGAACGCGCTGCGGTCGCGGACGCCGATGGTGGTCGTCGCGGGGCAGCAGGACCGCCGGCACCTCGTCCAGGACCCGATGCTGTCGGGCGACCTCGTCGGGCTCGCGTCGGCGGCGGCCAAGGGCGCGGTCGAGGTGCAGCACGCCCGGGACCTGCCGATCGTGCTGCGGCGCGCGTTCGCGCTGGCGGCGCGGCCACCGGCGGGCCCGGTGCTGGTGGCGGTCCCGATGGACCTGCTGGAGGAGGACCGCGACGTCGCCGTCCCGGCCCGCTCCCCCGTGACCGGCCCCGGACCGGCGGACGTCGCGGACGCGGCGGCGCTGCTCGCGGCGGCGCGGCGTCCGGTCGTGGTCGCCGGTGACGGGGTGGGCCGGGCCGGTGCCGTCGCGGAGCTGGTCGCGGTCGCCGAGCGGCTCGGCGCGGCGGTGCACCACCAGCCGATGAACGACGGCGTGGACTTCCCCACCGGCCACCCGCTGTACGCGGGGATGCTGCCGCCGCGCAACGCGGTGATCCGGGAGGCGCTCGCCGCGCACGACGCGGCGCTGATCGCCGGATGCCACGCGTTCATGCCGCACCACTACACGCCCGGGCCGGCGGTCCCGGACGGCCTCGCGATCGTGCAGATCGACGAGGACCCGGCCGAGCTCGGCCGCAACTTCGCCGTCCGGCACGGCCTGACCGGCGACCTCGCCGGGACGCTGTCCGCGCTCGCCGCCGCGCTGGACGGGCGCGTGCCGTCCGCGAGGGAGCGGCTCGAACGGCTCGCCGCCGCGCACGCGCGGGCCCGCGCGGAGACCGAGGAGCGGGCGCGCGCCGCCTACGGCCCGGCGCCGATGGATCCCGGCGCCGCCGCGCACGCGGTCGCCGCGGGCCTGCCCGGCGAGGCGATCGTGGTCGAGGAGGCGATCACGACCGGGCTGAAGCTGCGCGCGGTGCTGCGGCAGGACCGGCCCGGCTCGTACGTGCACACGGTCGGCGGCGGGCTCGGCTGGGGCATCGGCGCCGCCGTCGGCACCCGGATGGCGGCCGGCGACCGGCCGGTGGTCGCGGTCCTCGGCGACGGCTGCGCGATGTTCGGCGTCCAGGGGCTGTGGAGCGCCGCCCGGTACCGGGTGCCGGTCGCGTTCGTCGTGATGAGCAACGGCGAGTACCGCACCCTCAAGGAGACCCTCGACGAGAGCGGCGGCGCGTCCGCCGAGCACGGCCGCTACGTCGGTATGGACCTGGCCCCTCCGGCGCTGGACTGGCAGGCCGCGGCGCGGCTGTTCGGCATCGCCTCGCTGCGCGCCGGGTCGGCCGCCGAACTGGCGGAGGCGGTCGCGTCGGCGAAGGACCTGGAGGCGCCGCTGCTGATCGAGGCCCCGCTCGCCGGGCACACCCCCTCGTCCGCCGGCCGGCCTCCGGGCGCCCGGTGAGCGGCGGGCCGCGGCCCCTTGCCGGGACGCGCGATCACGGTGACGATCGGGGCATGGACGCGCGCGCCCGCGGAGCGGAGCCGGAGCCGGAACCGCCGCGGTCGGTGCTGGCGCGCGGGCTCAGCCTGCTGGACGCCTTCGGCTCCGCCGACACCGAGCTGACGCTGACCGAGCTGGCCGCCCGCACCGGGCTGCCGAAGCCGACCGCGCACCGGCTGCTGGCCGAGCTGGTGCGGTGGGGCGGCGTCGAGCGGACCGCGGCCGGCTACCGGCTGAGCATGCGGCTGTTCGTGCTCGGCCAGCGGGCGCCGAGCCCGCGCGGATTCCGCGAGGCCGCGCTGCCCCACATGGAGGACCTGTACGAGGCGACGCACGAGAACATCCACCTCGCCGTCCTGGACGGCGTCGACACGCTGTTCCTGGAGAAGGTGAGCGGCCGCCGGTCGATGCCGATCATCTCCCGGGTCGGCGGCCGGCTGCCCGCCTACTGCACCGCGACCGGCAAGCTGTTCCTCGCGCTCGGGCCGCAGGAGCGGCTGGACCGGGTGCTGGACGCCGGCCTCGTCCGGCACACCCCGCACACGATCGTGATGCCGGGGCTGCTGCGCCGCGAGCTGGCCCGCACCGCCGACCGCGGCTACGCGGTGAACCGGGAGGAGTCGGAGGCGGGGGTGTCCGCCGTCGCCGCGCCGATCCTCGACCGCCGCCGCCGGGTGATCGCCGCCCTGTCCATCACCGGCAACGTGTGCCGGCTGGACCTGGACCGCCTCGCCCCGGCCGTCCGGACCGCCGCGCTGTCGCTGTCGCGCGAGCTCGCCCGCGACGGCACGAGCCCGCTGCCGCACCCGGTCCGGCGTCAGGCGTAGACGGCGTCGTGGAAGGCGATCTCCGCCTCCAGCATCCCGCCGAACCAGCGGATCAGCAGGTCGTCCGGGACGCTCCCGGGCAGGGCGTCCACCTGGCGGGCGAGCGCGTCCACCCCCTCGCGGAACGCCGCGGTCGCGTGCAGCGCGACCCAGTCCGCTATCGGACCGGACGGCGCGCCGCCCCCCGCGTGGGCGCGCGTGCACCAGGCGAGGTACAGGCTCTCGGCGGCGAAGAGCACCGTCGTCACCGCCCCGTAGCCGCCCTCGCGGGCCGCGGCCAGCGCGAAGTCGGACAGGATCCGGGCGCGCTCGGCGGCGCCCGGCCGCGCCTCGGCGGGCCAGGCCGCGCGGGCGGCGCGGAAGTAGTCCGCCTGCTCGGTGGTCAGCGCGTGGACGGCCCGCGCGTTGCGCTCCATCGCCGTCCAGTCCGGCGCGTCCCACACGGCGAGGCCGTGCAGCCGGGCCGCCGTCGCCACGAACGACGCCTCGATCTCCAGGTAGTCGGCGTAGTCCTGGTCGCCGATGGCGCCCGCGGCGACCTCCTGGACGAAGCGCATGGCCAGCGCCCGTTTCATCGCCTCGGAACAGGCGTCGAGCAGCCGCTGGGAACGCGTCACCGTGCGAGCCACTCGACGAGGCCGCCGAACACGCGGGCGTAGCCGTCCCATTCCCCCGCAGAACGGCTTGGGCGCCCAGTGCGGGGAGCAGTCGGAGGTGAACACCGCGGACCGCCCCTTGCCGTACCCGGCGACGGCGACGAGCGGATCGCCGTTGAGGGTGGCGAGGACCTCGGTGTTCTCCCGGGCGCGGACCCGGTTGTAGCCGAGCAGCGCGGGCCACTCGCCCGCCACCCCGCCGAGCGCGGCGTGGCCGGCGGCGGTGACCTCGGCGTTCGCGCCCGCTGGCAGCTCGACGCGGTCGTCCTCGGGGAGCAGCTCGACCGGCAGCGCCTCGTGCAGCGCCGTGTTGCGGAAGGCGGCCTTGCCTTCGAAGCCGGTGAACACCGGACGTCGGCGCCCATCCGCGCGGCCGCCACCGCCGCGTTCGCCCCCATCCCGCCCTCGCCGCGGCGGACGGCGGTGGCCTGGACGCGGGCGGCATCGCGTGCGCGCCGTGCTTGACGTGCACGTCCGCGAAGATCTTGACGGGGTTCGCGCCGATCCGGCTGCGGTAGCGGGTGGCGTGCGCGGCCTGACCCTCGATGATCCCCTCGTTGGCGACGTAGGCGTTGGCCCACTGGTTGACGCGGACGAAACCGGTGCCGCCCGACCAGGCGGCGGCGATCGAGCACTCGGCGGCGTTCGACAGGACGCTGACGCCGACCCGCCCGGCGGTCGCGTGCCGGACCCGGTCGGTCACGACGGCCATGGCGGCGGCGGTCTTGTAGCCGTGCTCGCCGGGCTTGAGGAACGGGATGTCCCAGTGGTTCTCGACGATCACGCCGTGGGCTCCGCCGTCCAGGTAGGCCCGCGCCTCCTCGATCGCGAACGCGCAGATCTCGTCCAGCGGCGCGCCCTCGTAGTGCGGGCTGCCCGGCAGCGGCGGCAGGTGCACGGCGCCGATGACGACCTTGGGGGTGCCGAACAGCTCCTCGACGGCGTTCGGCTTCGGCGGGAACACGCCCGGTGCCCGCTCGCTCCCCGTCGCCCTCACCATTTCACCTCCTGTGTAATCGATTGCAGTCACGTTGCCCTGCACCGTAGATACGAGATGCACTAGGCGTCAGGGGGGCTATGATCGGACCGGCCATCATCGAACTGCCCAGCATCCGAGCTATCGCCGAGGTGGAGAGGTAAACGATTGCAGCGGGTCACCATCGCCCAGGTCGCCGAGCGCGCCGGGGTCTCCACCGCCACGGTGTCGCGCGTGCTGTCCGGCCGCGGGCCGGTGTCGGCGGGCGTCCAGCGCAAGGTCAGGAAGGCCGCCGACGACCTCGGATACCAGGTCAACTCCATCGCCCGCGCGCTGCGCAACAGCCGCACCGACACCGTCGGCATGGTCGTGCCGAGCATCTCCAACCCGTTCTTCACCTCGCTGGTGGAGAGCGTCGAGCACGCCCTCGGCCGCGAGGGCAAGGAACTGCTGCTCTGCGACGCGCGGTCCGACCCCGAGGTCGAGGCGCGGCGACTGGCCACCCTCGTCGCCCGCAACGTGGACGGCATCATCGTCAGCCCGAGCCACGGCACGCTGAGCGGCGCCGCCGTCCAGCGGACGGCCGGGCGGCTCCCGCTGGTCCAGCTCGACCGGTTCGTCGGCGGCACCAGCACCGACTGGGTCGGCGTCGACGACGTCGCCGCGATGCGCCAGGTCATGGACCACCTGCACGCGGGCGGGGCGCGGTCGGCGGCGTTCGCCGGCTCGCTGCTGACCAACTCCTCCACCGAGCAGCGCTTCGCCGGGTTCCGCCGCCGCTGCGAGGACCTCGGCATCGCCGTGGACCCCGACCGGATCCTGCTCGGCGACTACAGCGTGAAATGGGGCGAGACGGCCGCCGGGCGGCTGATCGCCGCCGGCGACCTGCCCGACGCCATCGTGTGCGCCGACGACCTGATCGCGCTCGGCGTGACCCGCGCCTGCCGGGCGCACGGCGTGGACGTCCCGGGCCGGGTCCAGGTCACCGGGTACGACAACATCGAGTTCTCGCGGCTCAGCGAGCCCGCGCTCACCACCGTCGACCAGCCGCGCGAGCGGATCGCGGCCGAGGCCGTGCGGCTGCTGGCCGCGGCCGCCGGCGAGGCCGGCGGGGACCGCGGGCCGTCGGCGCACATCGCGCTCGTCCCGACCCTGGTCGTCCGGGAGAGCACGCGGGCACGGGCCTGAGGCGTCCCGGCCGCCCGGCCGGGACGGAGAGGGAGGTCAGGAGATGGGCGACGCGCTCGAGCTCGCGCGGCGGCTGGTGCGGATCGACACCCGGGGCGGCGGCGAGCGGCGGGCCGCCGGCGTCGTCGCGGACGTGCTGGACGGCGCGGGGTTCACCGTGCGGGTGGACGAGCCGGTCGAGGGACGGGCGAACGTCGTCGCCCGGCACGGGCCCGACGCGCCGCGCGTCCCGATCACGTTCACCGGGCACCTCGACACCGTGCCCGCCGACGCGTCCGGCTGGTCGTTCGACCCGCTGTGCGGCGGCGTCCATCCGTCCTAGTCCGGCCGCGCTCGCCGCCACGGACCTGCTGATCGTCGCCGAGCCCACCGGGAACCGGACGGTCCTCGGCCACAAGGGCACGCTCTGGCCGAAGGCCACGGCCCGGGGCGTGTCCGCGCACGGATCGCGGCCCGAGCTCGGCCGCAATGCCCTGGCGGCGCTGGCCGCCGCGGCGGTCCGCGTGCACGGGCACGGCGGCTGGCCGGTGAGCGCGACGCACGGGCCCGCGACGGTGAACGTCGGCACCTTCCACTCCGGCGTGCAGCCGAACCTGGTGCCCGACCGCGCCGAGATGCGGCTGGACGTCCGCACCGTCCCGGGGTTCGGCGCGGACGAGGCGGTCGCGGCGATCTCCGATCTGTGCGGCGCGGAGATCGAGCTCGAGCGGCTCGTGGACCTTCCCGGCGTCGCCACCGACCCGGCGGCGCCGGGCATGCCGGAGGTGCTGGAGCTGCTCGCCCCCGGCTCATCGGGGGCCGCGCCGGAGTACGCGACGTACTTCACCGACGCGTCGGTCCTCGCGGGCCTGCTGGGCGGCCCGGACGTGGTCGTCTACGGGCCCGGCGACCCCGAGCAGGCGCACGTGACCGACGAGACGTGCTCGGTGGCGCGCATCGGCGCCGCGGCGGAGGCGCTGTACCGGCTGCTGGCCGCTCGTCCGCAGCGGACCGGGAACTGAGCGGGTGCCGTCCCGCACGTGCGGGAACGCCCCGGCGATCGTACGAATCGCCGGGGCGTCCCCGTTCCATGCGTTCCGGCGCTGCCGGAGAGCCGCTGAGCGGCCGCGTGTGCGGCTCACGGGCCGTCGCTGAGAAGTGGCCCGCGAGTCCCCTCACGGACGTCAGCCCAGAGGCTGCGGTTCGCCCTTGGTGCCCGCGCCGGAGCCCCAGGACAGGACCTCCCACTTGACGCCCTGGAGGTGTCCCTCGCCGGTGCCGGCGTCGTACTTGCTGTCGGGCTTGCCGCCGTCCAGCAGGTAGCGGAAGGTGTAGGTGTCGAGGTCGAGCATGACACCGTCGTGCGAGGGGGCGCCGGGCCCGCGGTCGCCGATGAAGCCGGTGATGCTGCGGCCGTGGTAGGTGACCCTGACCTTGGTGTTCATGGGCCAGCTCGGGCTGGCGAACAGGCCCTTCTGCATCGGCTTGCCGCTCGCCGGGGCGCCGGTGTCGCCGTTGATGCCGGAACCGTCGTCCCAGAAGTAGGACGCGGTGGTCGTGCCGCTGAGGATCGCCTTCGGGCCCGTGTCGGCCTTCTTCGCGGCGTCCTTCGAGGCGGAGGCCTTCGTGTCCGCCTTCTTCGTGTCCGCGGAGGCGGACTTCGAGCTGGACTCGGCCAGGGTCTTGGAGGAGGTGTTCTTCTCGGGTGCCTTCTGCTTCAGCGCGGCCATGTCCTGCTGCTGCGCGAGAAGCCTGTCGGGCTTGGGAGCGGAGTCGTCGTGGCTGGCGGCCGCCACGCCGCCCACCAGCATCCCGGCAAGAGCCGCGCCGGTGACACCGGTCAACACGCGATTGATCGTCCGCTGCTGCATGAAAATCCTTAGTTCGGCGTACAGGGCAGCCGTTCCGGCGCCGGAGCACAGGGAGGATCCGGGCATGCGGAACGGGGTCCGAGACTCGGGACTCGGATGCCGCCGCGGAAAGGAACCCGCAGGGACGGCCCGCGGACATGACGGGTCGCGCTCGCGTCCGTCCGCGCAGGGCCCGTTGCGGGCCTGCGTGCGACGCGGGCTTCGATGACGCGGGAGAGAGTGCCGACCGGGGGCTCACGGGCCCCGCACGGTCACGGCCGGTGCATGGTACGGCCGTGGTTCGGCTGAAGGGTCCCGCCTGGCGGGCGGGAGGCGGCGGCTATGCGATTGGCCAGGTCAACGGTGCTTTGACCTCGACCTGGCGTTGACTATATCCGGCATTACCACTCTTGAGTCAAATGGGCGATTTCTTTACCTTTGCCCGGGTAGATCGTTTTCTCGGGCGGTCGGCGGGATCGCCTTTCCCGCCGCGGATCCGGGCGGACGCGCACGTCGGCGCACGGATGGAGAGATCGCAAAGAATGATCTTTATGCCGCCTGATCACCGCCGGCGGGGCGTCCGGAGCGGAGATCGGCACCAGTCCGGCGAGCCTCTCGGGCGACGGCGGGCACAAGAAAACCCGGCCGGGCGAACCGGCCGGGTGCACGCCAGAGACGGCCCCTGGCAGGGCTATGACTCGAAACGGCAAGGCGGCGGCCATGACGGCGGCGCCGGGCCCCGGACCGCGCAGGGCGGCCCGGAAGCGTAGGTGGAGACGCGGGTCAGGGCGCCGGGTAGACCGACGGCACGAGCGGGGTCGGTCCCGTGCCGCCCGCGAAGAACGGGTCGACCACCGGCGCCTCGGCGAAGGGGGCCTGCGCGTAGGCGGGCTCCGGGAACGGCGTGGCCGCCACGATCGGCTGGTACGGCGCGGGAGCGGCCTGGGGGGCGCCCGGCGGCGGCACGGGCGGCGGGACGTGGGAGCCGTCGGCCCGGCGCGATTCCGGCGCCGGAGGGGCCGTCCGATCCGCACGGCGCTCGGCCAGGACGGCCATCAGCGCGCGGGCGGTGTCGGCGTCCATCCGGAGCAGGACGCTGGGCGTCCCTCCCTGGTCGACGAACGGGGAGACCGAGGGCGCGGAGGGGAGCTGGGGCAGCGCCGCCCGCATCTCCTCGCGGAGATCCTGGGCCAGCCGCAGCGCCTGTCGGTCACTGTCGCTCAAGTGTGCGGTCATCGCGATCTCCGGCGAGTTCACGTGCGGGGGTCCGGGGCAATCCTGCTAGGAATGGCGTGCAGGTGCAAGGGCTGATGCACGTGCATTTTGCGAAATATCACCCCGTAACCCCGGCCCCCGCCGCTCGTTCCCGATCAGTCCATCCCCCGCCTGCCGGGCGTCCAGTAGGGCTTGACCTGCACGGATCTGCGCGGCCAGCCCCGTTCCCGGACCAGATGGGCGCGCACGGCCTGTACGGTGCGCGCTTCCCCGGCCACGTAGGCGAACCCCGGCTCGGCGGGAAGATCGAGCCGGCGCACCGCGTCGACGAGGGCCTCCGACGACGCCGCCGAGGCGCCGCCCCGCCGGCACCAGGCGAGCTCCCCGCCCCTCGGCAGCGGCAGGCGGTCCTCCGGCTCGGCGACCTCCACCGCGCCGTACACGGGCTCCTCCGGCCCGACGGCGCGCAGCATCGCGCCGAACGTGACCGAGGCGGTCTCCTCCCCCGCGAACAGGTGGTACGGAGCCGAGCGCAGCGCGAACGATCCTTCCGGCTTGTTGAAGACGACCTCGTCACCCGGCCGGACGGACCGCGCCCAGCACGCCCCTGGCCCCGCGTCCTCATGGTCCATGACGCACAGCTCCAGCACGCCGGAGGACGCGTCGTAGTCCCACACGGAGTAGGTGCGCAGCGCGTCGCGCACCTTGCCGCTGACCCACGTCCGCGCGGACGTGATGTCCACCATGTGCACGCGGACATGCTGCCCGGGCGTCCAGTCCAGGCCGGGAACGCCGCCGACGCCGATCCACCGCATGCGGCCAGGCGCGGGCCGGACGTCCTCGACCCGTCCCCGGACGAACATCCGGTCCAGCAGCCTGCCGCGGACTCCGCGCGCGGGCGGGCTCTGCGCCACGGTCATCGCCACCTCTCCGCTCATCGCGTTATATCTCGTATGCGAACGTTCACGATATATCTCATTCGCCGCCACCGCCAGCCCTCTCCGCCCGGTTCCGCCCGGGGAGCCCCGGGGCGATCAGCACCGCGGCCACGCAGGCGATCAGCGCGACCACCCGGAACCCCGCCGACATCGCGCCGGTGAAAGCCGAGATCACCTGCGCGTGCGTCCCGGCACCGGCGCCCGCCGCGTCCGCCGCGGCGATCGCCTCGCCCGCCGAGTGCGCGTGCCCGGCCAGCGCCGCCGGCAGAGCGCCGGTGAAGCGGCTCGTGAGCACCGTCCCGAGGACCGCCACGCCGAGCGCGCTGCCGATCTCGCGGGCGGCGCTGTTCAGGCCCGACCCGAGCCCGGCGCGCCCGGGCGGGAGCGCGGACATCACGCCGACCGACAGCGGCGGCACGCACAGTCCCATGCCGGCCGACATGACCAGCAGGTCCACCGCGTAGAGCGGGTAGGGCGTGGACGCGTCGGCGAGCGAGAGCAGCCCGAGCCCGCCGGCGATGACGAGCAGCCCGGAGGTGATGACCGCGCGGTTCCCGAACCGCCCGGCCAGACCGACGCTCCGCCGGGACACCACGATCATGCCGACCACGAGCGGCGCGATCGCCACGCCGGTGAGCAGCGGCGAGTACCCCTTGGCGTACTGCAGGTACTGGGCGTTGACGAAGAACAGCGCGAACAGGCAGAAGAAGCCGGCCCCGATGCCCAGCACCCCGCTGCGCAGCGCGGGGGCGGCGAACAGGCGCGGGTCGAGCAGCGGATGCGCGGCGCGCAGCGCGTGCGCGGCGAACACCGCCAGCAGAACGGCGGCGCCCGCGAACCCGCCCAGCACCGGCGCCGACGTCCAGCCCCGCTCGGAGCCCTCGATGATCCCGAAGAGCAGCGCGAACAGGGCCCCGGTGAGCAGCGCCGCTCCCGGGACGTCCAGGTCGGCGTGGTGCCGCTCGCCCGCGGGGGCCGCCCAGGCCGTCAGCGCGGCCAGGGCGCCGGCGGCGAGGGCGCCCCCGAGGAACAGGGACTGCCAGGGCAGCCACTCCAGCACCGCTCCCCCGGCGAGGTTGCCGACCGCCCCCGCGATGCCGGTCGCGGCCGTCCAGACAGCGATCGCCTGCGGGCGGCGCGCCGGCTCGGTGACCTGCATCAGCAGCGACAGCGTCGCGGGCATGATGAGCGCGGCCCCCACCCCGGTGACCAGCCGGCCCGCCAGCAGGACGGGGACGGCGGGCGCCGCCGCCGACAGCAGGCAGCCGGCGGCGAAGACGCCGAGGCCGGCCAGCAGCGCGCCCTTGCGTCCGAACCGGTCGCCCGCGGCGCCCGCCGGGATCAGCAGGCAGCCGAAGACCAGGACGTAGGAGTCGACGATCCACAGCAGCGCGGTGGCGGACGGATGCAGGCCGCTCGCCGACAGCTTGGGGATCGAGAGGTTGATGGCCGCGACCATCGCCACGACCAGGATCACGCACGCCGACATCAGCGGCGGGACGGCGCGCCGGGCGGCGCGTCCCCGGCCGGGGGGCGCGGCGGCGCGGACGGCATCGATCGTCATGAGGGGTTCCTCGGAATCTCTCGCGGGCGCGCCTCGGGCGCGCCGGAACAGGCCGAACAGGCGGGTTGGAGGGGATCCGGCCGCGCGCGCCGGGCACGAGGGAGGCGGTCGTGCGCGCCGCCTCCGCGATCTCCAACGTAGGCTGGCGGTGACTTGCTTTCAAATGCATCTTTTGCACGTGAGGAATGCGCCTGATGCAATCCAGGCTGGATCTCAACCTGCTCGTCGCGCTCGACGTGCTGCTCGACGAGGGCAGCGTCACCGGCGCCGCGGAGCGCCTGCACCTGTCGAGCCCCGCGATGAGCCGGACCCTCGCGCGCATACGCAAGGCCCTGGGCGATCCCGTGCTCGTGCGTTCGGGCCGCGGCATGGTGCCGACCCCGCGCGCGCTTGCGATGCGCGCGGAGGTCCATGACCTCGTCCAGCGCGCCTACACGCTGTTCTCCGCCGGCGACGGCTTCTCCCCGCGGACGCTGCAGGGCACCTTCACCCTGCAGGCGGAGGAGGGCACGATCGCCGTCCTGGCCGGCCCGCTCCTGGAGCGGATGGCGCGCGACGCACCGGGCGTCACCCTGCGTTTCCTCGGCGAGGGGCCGCGCGACACGCACCTCCTGCGGCGCGCCTCCACCGACCTGGAGATCGGCGTCATCACCGCCGAGACGACCGACACCCGCCTCGGCCTTCTCCTGGAGGACCGGATCTCTTCCGTCGTCCGCCCCGGGCATCCGCTCGCGGGGCGGAAGGTGACGCTGGACGAGTGGTGCGCGGCCGCACAGCTCATCAACACGCGGCGCGGACGCCTCGCCGGGCCCATCGACGAGATCCTCGCCGAGAGAGGACGCGCCAGGCGCATCACCGGGACAGTCCCGACGGTCAACACCGCGCTGACGGTCGTCCGGGGAACCGACCTGCTGGGTTTCGCGGCGGAACGGCTGCACAGGCCGCTGGTGGAGCGGCTGGGCCTGGTGTGGGTGCCGATCCCGCTGCCCATGCCGCCCCTGCGGCTGTCGATGGCCTGGCACGCGCGCTACGACGCCGACCCCGCGCACGCGTGGCTGCGCCGCTGCGTCCGCGAGACGATCGCGGACGTGGCAGGCGGGAACACCGGCGGCTAGGAGCGTCCTGGGGCGTCGGTAGTGTCGGTATCCCGAACCATCCCCGCCGCACCGGGCGACCCGGTACCGCCGGGGCGGCGAGAAGGCGGAGACGATGGCGGACACTCTCAGCGTCCAGGCCCTCAACAGGGCCACGCTGGCACGGCAGCTGCTGCTCGCACGCGAGCGCGTCCCGGTCACCGACGCCGTCGGGCGGCTCTTCGGGATGCAGGCGCAGGAGCCCAGGCCGCCCTTCCTCGGGCTGTGGTCCCGCCTGGAGGGCTTCCAGGCGGCCGACCTGCACGCGGCCCTGCGCGACCGGACGCTCGTCCGCGCGACCATGATGCGTGCGACCCTGCACCTGATGACGGCCCCGGACTACCTCGCGTTCCGCACGTCGCTGCAGCCGATGCTGGACGCGGCGATGCGCGTCCTCGGAGAGCGCGCCAAAGGCCTCGATCTCGACGAGGTCGTCCCCGCCGCCCGCGCCCTCCTCGACGAGCGGCCGCGCACGTTCAACGAGGTCCGCGCCCTGCTGCAGGAACGCTTCCCGGACGTCAACGACCGCGCGCTCGGCTATGCCGTGCGCATGTGCGTGCCGCTGGTCATGGTCCCGACCGACGACAGGTGGGGCTTCCCGCGCTCCGCGGAGTTCGCGTCCGCCGGCGGCTGGCTCGGCGCCGCACCGTCCGCCGACGCCGCCGACGACGACCTCGTCCTGCGGTACCTGGAGGCGTTCGGCCCGGCGTCCGCCGCCGACGCGCAGACCTGGTCCGGGCTGCGCTCGGCGGGCGAGGCCCTGGAACGGCTGCGGCCGCGCCTGGCCGTCTTCGCCGACGACAGGGGCCGTGAGCTGTTCGACCTGCCCGGCGCGCCCCGCCCGGGCGCGGACGTCCCGGTCCCGGCGCGGTTCCTGCCGGAGTTCGACAGCCTGGTCCTCGCGCACGCCGACCGGCGGCGGATCATCGCCGACGCGCACCGCCCGTCGCTCACCACGAAGAACCTCCGGGTCCGCGCCGTGTTCCTCTGGGACGGGTTCGCGCGCGGCGTCTGGGAGACCGAGTACAAGCGCAAGGTCGCCACCCTGCGGCTGCGGCCCTTCGAGCCCCTTCCCCGGGCCGCCCTCGACGAGCTCACCGCCGAGGGCGAGGCCCTGCTGCGCTTCGCCGAGCCCGGCGCCAGGGACACCGTGGTGACCGTCGCCGAGGACTGACACCGGCGGGCCGGGTCAGGCGATCGTGTCCGGCCGAGGCCCTCCCAGTACGGCGCCCGCAGGTCCCTCTTGAGGATCTTGCCGCTGGGGTTGCGCGGCAGCGCGTCCACGAAGTCGACCGAGCGGGGGCGCTTGAAGCCGGCCGGCCGCTCGCGGGCGTAGCCGATCACCTCGTCCTCGGTGAGCGCGGCGCCCGGCGCGCGTTCCGCGTCCCCGCCCGGCTCGACGATCTTCACCTCGACCCAGGCGTACGACCGGCCCGCCGAGCGCGTCAGGTGCGCGCGCGGGCCGTCCGGGTCGTGGTCCTCGGGCTCCGGCTGGACGACGGCGCCGGTCAGCCCGTCCCGCCGATGTGGAACAGCGGCATCGGCACCACGGTCACCGGCGCCCGGGCGTCCGCGACGATCGCGGCGCGGTAGTCCACTCCGACCCCTTCCGAATCAGATTCGGTTCTATGCGCCCGCCCCTGCCGACCGGATCCGCAGAGTGGAAAGCGCTCACTCGCCCCACGTGCGAACATGACACTGCGCCCGTGCACGGCTTCGAATAGTGATCAATCCGATACCTGTATTGATTGAAAGATCCATTAAACCGGCGCAAGCTGTCCCCGACGCCTGGAATGCCCCGCCCGTTCCTTCCGACCGACCGCCGACAGGACGCGACCATGTTCGAGATCTGGGAGACGAGTGAGCCGGCCCGGCTCATCAGCGACGCGGGCAGCCTGAAGGTCGCGCTGGAGAAGGTCGACACCATGTGCCGCCTCCGCCACGACCAGGCCGTGGCGCACGTCGGCGACGCCGCCGAGGGCTACCACTTCGAGATCAGGGACCACGACGGCAAGGCCCTCGCCAGGCTCAGCTACGTGCCCGACACCACCCGCGCCTACCAGAGCGTGGTGGTCGAGGAGATGCGCGGCGAGGACCTCAGCAGGTAGCCCCCGCACCGGCACGGTGCACCGACGGTGAAATCTCCGTTTCGCACGGATGTCCGCGCACGGGCACCCGCCCGTGCGTGGCAGTATGCCTCGTGGTCGGGTGACGGACCCTCGGACGACGACGGGAGTACCGGTGCGGAAGGCGTGGTGGCGGCCACGGCAGGCTGATTCCTCTTCCGATGCGGAGCCGTGCGGCCCCCGCCCGTCCCTCCTGGACGAGGCCGAGACGCTGACGTCCGAGGCCGTCCGCGCGGTGGCCCGGGGCGACGACGAGGCGTTCGACCTCCTCGTGGCCGCGCTGGCCGACCGTCCGGACGTGCCGGGCTGGCCCCTCGTCACCGCGCGGTGCCTCGCCGCCCGGCTGGAGCGCGGCGTCGCCCTCGCCTGGGAGCGCGGCTGGCAGCCCGCCGACGTCGTCCGGTACGCGGCCCGCCGCCGCGGCGCCAGGCACGGCCGCCTCGCCGCCGACGCGATCGCCGCCGAGATGCGCGCCTACTCCGCCGCGACCGTCGCCGCGCAGTGGCGCGAGCAGCTCGCCCTCATCGGCGCCGAGGTCTGGTGGGAGGACGACGACGAGCATCCCGACGCCTGGTGCGACCGCGAAGGGACCGACCGGGCCGGCTTCGTCGCCTGCGGCGCCGAACTCGTCCACCTGCTGGAGGGTCTGCCGAGACTGGCGAGCATCGGCCCGCCCCCGGGGACGCCGCTGCGCGAGACGCCCGTACGGGACGGGTTCGAGGGCGTCGACCAGCGGATGCTCGGCAAGGTCCGCGCCCTGCTCGCGAAGGCGGAGTCGACCGAGTTCCCCGAAGAGGCCGAGGCGCTCAGCGCGCGCGCACAGGAACTCATCGCGCGGCACAGCATCGACCACGCGCTGCTGGCCGCCGAGACCGGCGACCTGGGCGGTCCCGCGGGCCGCCGCGTCGCGGTGGACAACCCCTACGACGCGCCGAAGGCCGTGCTGCTCACCGTGGTGGCGGACGCCAACCGGTGCCGCGCCGTATGGCACAGGGAACTGGGGTTCTCCACGGTCCTGGGGTTCCCCGCCGATCTCGCGGCGGTGGAGATGCTCTTCACATCGCTGCTGGTGCAGGCGACGGCGGCGATGGTGCATGCCGGGCCCCGCCGCGACGCGCGCGGGCGGTCACGGACGCGGTCGTTCCGCCACGCCTTCCTCAACGCCTACGCGGCGCGCATCGGGGAGCGCCTCCGGGACGCGGCCGGTGAGGCGGCGAACCGGGCGGCGGCCGACGCCGGCGGGAAGGATCTGCTTCCCGTTCTGGCCGCGCGCGACCTGGCCGTCGAGAGGGCCGTCGACGCGATGTTCCCCAACCTGGCCAAGGGCCGGGCCGGTTCGGTGTCCAACTACGAGGGCTGGGTCGCCGGCCGCGCCGCGGCCGACCTCGCCAGCCTGAACGGGCGCTCCGAGGTCTCCGGGGCGTCCCGCCGGTCCTAGCGCGCGGGGTCCCCCCGGGGGGCGAGGGGGACGTCCGGCCATGGTGTCGCTTCCTTCTCTTCGTGCTCGACTGTTGGGTACGACGTCGGGAGCGGGGTCAGTCCTTCTTGCGCCGGGTGTTGCCGCCGCGGCCGCGCAGCGGGACGCCGGCCTCCTTCAGCACGTTGTAGATGAACCCGTACGACCGGCCCGTCTCGGCGGCCAGGTCGCGGATGCTCTCGCCGCCCGCGTAGCGGGGTGCGAGCTCCGCGGCGAGCTGCGTGCGTTCGGCACCGGTGACACGGGTGCCCCTCGACAGCGTTCGGGTCACGGGGACCTCCTGTTCCCAGAGCTGGGCCGCGGGACCGTCCCCGCAGCTCACAGCAGTGTTGATCTACCCAACGTACACATTCCCTCTGAATCCGCCCCTGATGCGGCGCCAATCCGCACAAAATCGGCCAATGCTGGTCTTTTCCGTGGTCAACGGCGTGTCGGAACTAGACAGACGGCCCTCGGACGGCTTTCCGCTGGGCGTTCCGCAGGACCAACGGCGTGAGGGGGCGGCGGACCGGAACCGCCTGCGCGCCCGCGCCCGCCGCCGCGCCCGCTGCCGTGCCTGCCATCGCGCCCGTCGTCGCGCTCGGCGAAGCGCCTCGCAGCGAGGCGACCGGCACGCCCTGGACGGGCTCGTCGGCGACGGCCGTCTGCTGCGAGGCGGCCTCCCGCGCCGACAGGTCGCAACGGCGCAGCGGGTGCCGGGGCGGCTCGAACGGGAACAGCGAGGTCTCGGCCAGCCCGTCCACGACGAGCAGTTCGCCGGGCTCGAGCGGCCGCCACCCCGGCCGGTCGTCCATCGGCTCGCTCGCGATCACCACGGCGGGCACCGGGCCGTCCGCCGCCGCGTCGCCGGGGCCGCTCGTGCCGCCCCTGTCCGGCGACAGCACCCACAGCTCGTTGCTCTCCGGGTAGCGCAGCGCCCACAGCCGCCCCGACTCGGCGATCAGCAGGTTGACCGCGAACACCGGCAGTTCGGCGCCGATCCGCCGCACCGCCTCGATGATCCCCTCGGTCGTGTCGCCGCGCCGCCGGATCTCCGCGGTCACGAAGGCGAACACCAGCTCCGAGTCGGTCTCGCCCGCGACGTGCGCGCGCTCGACGTCGGTCAACCACGTGCGGAGCGTGTCGAGCCCCTTCACCACCCCGTTGTGCGCGAACAGGCGGTCGTTCATGACGAACGGATGGCAGTTGTGCACGGTGAGGCCGCCGACCGAGGCGTCACGCACGTGGGAGACGAACGTGTGCGACGGGACGTTGCGGGCGTGCAGGTCGAAGTCGGCGTTCTCGAAGGCGGCGAGCGGCGCCCGGTCGCGCACGGGCTCACCGCCGAGCGAGAACCAGCCGAGACCCGCGCCGTGCGGCATCCGGTGGCTCTGCGCCCGCAGGCTCGACGGCGCGTCCAGCAGCCAATGAGCCGCCCTCACGCGGGGTCCGCCCGTGCTCATCCCGAACAGTCGGCACATGCCGTTCGCCTTTCGATATCGAGAGTGATCCCGCGCCTCGGGTCCCCGGCCGGCGACGCAAAGGAAGATCATAACTACGAGTGATGATGATTTTACCCAACGTTGCATCGAGCGTCCGGCGATTCCGCCAGTCGGCCGAGGTGCCGCGCCATCGCCACGGTCGTGGCACCCGGGGCCTGCGAGGCGCACCCGGGCCGCTGCGCCCCACCGGATCACGCGGTCGGCGGTCGCCGCCGTGCACCGACTTTACGTCGCTCTGTCCATGCGTTGACCTGATTATCCACAGAACGTCGTTCTGCTTCCGTCTGTTCCGCGATGGCCGCAGGCTGGTCGCGATCGGCCCCATCCACCGAGGAGAAACCATGATCGTCTTCCCTGTCCCGGCCTCCACCACCACCCGGTTCGCCGTCGCGGCCGACCATGTCCCGCACGACCTCGGCGGCCTGCTCCGCGACGCGAACGGCCCCTACGCCGCGCACATCGCGGGCCGGATCGGCTCGCCCCAGCTCGAGGTCGTCCGCGAGGACGCCGCCTCCCTCCGCTGGGATCCGCGCGGGATCCGGGCGCCCCGCCCACAGGACCGCCGCCGCGAACGCGCGTTCCAGGACGCCTCCGAGTTCGCCGTCGTCACCGCCTGCGCCCCGATCACCGACCAGCCCCGCGCCGTCCAGGTCGCCCGCGCGGCCGCGTTGCACCTGTGCGCCGCGCTCGGCGGCGTCCCGGCCGACCTCGTCACCGGCCACGTCCTGACCCCGCTGGCCGAGGAGCGGACCCGCTTCGTCCTGGCGGACCAATGGCTCGGCGACGTGCTGCCGCCCTTCCGCGCCAACGGCCGCTGCACCGCCCCCGACCCCGACCGCGATCCCGAGGGCGTGAACGGCTGTTCCTGCGTCCGCCTGCGCACCCGCGGCCTGCGCCGCTTCGGCCTGCCCGAACTCCAGATCACCGACGTCGCCTGCCCGCACGACCTGGCCGCTCTGAACGTCCTGCGCACCACGGCCCGCCGCCTCCTGGCCGACCACTGGTCCTGGCTGTCCACCGGCCCAGCGGGGCGGACCCGCGAGATCGACGCCGACGTCCCGCTCACCCAGGCCGACTTCAGCGCCTTCTGGGGCGGCCACCGCGCCCACCCCGCTCGCCCGTCCCCGTTCCAGGTCCGCCTCACCCTCCTCACCCCTCGCCTCCTCGCCGTGGCGCCGCCCGACGACGTCCCCGGCACCGTCAACGACTGGCTCTGCGGAGACACGCTCCCGCTCGGCATGTACGACGTCCTCCACTCCCCCCGAGCCGCCTGACAGCCGCACCCGACGACCCCGGGATGAGCCACCCCACGAACGGCCCACTCGACCCGCGCAAGAAGCTAGGGCCGCCTGACACCCCACCCCCGCAACCGGCGTCCAAGCACCTGCGGGTCCTCCGGGAGTTCGAGCTCATTCGTGTCCGCAGGGCGGGCAAGCAGCGGCTGTGCTGCCTCGACGCGCGCGGCTGCGGCCCGTCCACGACCGGGGTGGGCGGATTCGAGCGCTCGAAAAGCGAGAGCTTCGACCGGTTGGACGAGTACGTCCAGGATCTGAAGCAAAGACAGCAACCGCACGACGATGACGACCAGTAGCGGCGGCGAGCCCGCGTTGGTCCTGACCTTCGAGGCGGTCGGCGAGCAGGACCGGATCGTGATGCGCACGGTCCCCACCAAGCTGGGCATCCGCCGACGACTCAGGGCACATCGATGTTGTCAGGCTTGTAGACGCTTATGCTCTTCAGAGCTTTCGGCCGACGGCATTCCATCCTCCGACTTCGGCATTGATGTGCTGCGCCGAGGTCGCGGAACCTTACTTTTCGGTTCGCACGCGGAGACCTTCGCGTTGGTCAAGTGTGACTGCGCCCGGGACCCCCGATGAGGCCGATTATATCCGGACGATTATGGATGTGCGGCACATTTCGCTGGAGTGGTGACCGGACGATCGGCGAGTCGAGTGCGAGCAATGGTCAACGCTCCGTAGCCGAATTGACTACGATCGGCATTCTGACGGTGACCAACGCGATCCCCCGGGGCGAAGATGACCCGTTTCCTGGCAGATCCCAGGATGGCAGACATATTCGGCGAAATCGTCCGCTGCACCTGCGGACTGCTCGGCTGCACCGCGGCCGCGGGCGTGATCTCCTTCAGCGCCGCGCCCGCCGATGCCGCGTCCGGACCGCCGCCGAAACCGCGAAGATCGGCGTCGGCTCCCTGCCGGAACGTCCTCGACCGTGACTGGTACACCGCCCAGCTCTGCAGGGAGGCTTGGCTGGCGATGTTCGACGCCGCGCGCGAGAGGGGGGCGGGCCCCGGGGACGCCGCCCGTAGGCGGGGACCGTTCGAGAAGGGCCCGAAGGCCGGACGCCGGCGGCCCGCACCGCCGAAACCGCTCGACCGGCCGAGCCCCCGCCCCGCGCTCCGGGCCCCGGACGGCGTTCCCCAGGCGCCGGTTCCGACACCGGTTCCGACGGCGGCCTTCGGGAGCGGAGGCGCCGGCCAGAGCCCGGTGCGCCCGCACGAGCAGGCCGACGATGAGCCGCGGATACATCCGGTCCAACCGGTGCTTCTGCTCGGCCTCCTCCTCCCGGCGGCCGCCGCGATCTGCTATCCGTTCCGGCACCGGATCCTCGCGGCGGCGACCGCGGGGATGCCGGTGCTCGCCTCGCCCACCGGCGGCCCCGACCCGCGGCCCGTTCCGTTCACCTACCGTCCCTCCCTCGACCCGTTCGCGGTGCCCGCGCTGGCGCTCGCGGGAAGCGGCGCGGCCGACAGCGCGCGGGTGCTCGCCCTGTCCGCGCTCGACGAGCACGGCGACAGCTCCCTGGTGGTGATCCCGCGGCCCGACGCGGGCCGGCTCTTCGGGCTCGACGAGGACGAGTTGCTCGACGCGGACGCCGCGGGGCTGTTCATCCCCGGCAACCTCGACGCCGCCCTGGCCTACCTCGAGACCGAACTCGCGATCCGGCGGGACACCGGGGCGCCCGCCGCCCGGCGCCTCCTGCTGGTCGCCGACTGCGCGGAGGAGGCCGGCCGCATCACCGCGCTCCTCGACCGCCACCCGGGCGGGCTGTCCGCGGTGCTCCTCGGTGCCTGGCCGGGGGCTCAGGCCGTCGTGGACGGCGACGGCCTGGTCGACGCTCCCGCCGCGCTGGCGGCCCATCTCCCCCAGCGGCTTCCGGCGATGTCGCGGACCGAGGCCCGTGACCGGCTCCATGCCGCCATTGCCCGCCAGGCCGAGGACAGGCGGCGCCCGCCCGGGCGGCGTCACGGCTCCCGGCGGGCGTGAGCAGGCCCGCCGCCGTGCGGGGGACGCATCGGTCTCTCGCCGCCCGTGCGGGCCGTGGGCGGAGGCGCCCGGCCCCGGTGCCGTGCCGCCGGCGTCTTTCACACGGTCTCCCGTTCGTATCTGGCGCTCTCGGCCCTGGTTCCCACCAGATTGCGGATCGCACGGCCGAGGAGGGCCGGGTCCGGAGGCTGGTCCGCGTCGCGGTCGAGATAGGCGGTGCAGCGCAGCATCCAGCCGCGCACGACGTCCTCGATGTCGGTCTCGGCCCGTCTCGCCTTGGCCAGGGCCCTGCGGAGCCTTTCCTCGCGGACCTCCTGTGCGAGCTCCTCGTCGGCGGCCAGCGCATGGATGTCGGCGAGCGCGTAGCGCCCGAACCGGTCGGTCGCCAGGGCCCGCTCACCGGCGATGCGGTCGAAGGTCTTGCGCGGCCAGCCGAGGATCGTCACCGCCCCGCCGGCGTCGACGCTGTCGAACAGGGGCCCCTTGCGGGCGGAGACGACGTCGCGGACCGCGGCGGCATCGAGGGCGTCGAGGTCGCGCAGGAGGTAGAGCGGGTGCCCGCGGAAGGTGCCGACGACCTCGAGGTCATCCTGGGCCACCAGCACCTCGACGTCGCGGCGCTCGACGTCCAGGCCCGTGCGGACGGCGAGCCGGGCGGCCGCCCGGACCGCTCCGACCGGGGGCTCCTCTCCGAACCGTGCGACCACCTGGTCGCGCCGGCTCGCGCATTCGCCGGCGAGCCGGGCCGACCAGCGCTCGCCGTCGAGGTCGGGGTCGGGGAGCAGTCCGTGCTCCCGGCCGAGGCGCAACTGCCACCGGGTCAATCCGAGCCGGCCCGCGAGCTGGTTCGGTCCGAGATCTGCGGCTGTGGTCTGTGCGGGCATGATCGCGCCTTTCCGTGTACCGGGATGTGACGCGCAACAGCCTCGCTCGTGGTGCGCCGCCGCGATAGTGGAACGCCATTCTGTGGAAAAGGCCCGAAAAGTTGCGGCTAATGTCCTGTTCTGCGGCCTTCAAAAGGCGCAGGGAAGGGACTTGATCCCGTTGATGAAGCTCGTGCGCTGCCGTACCGGAGCGGCTGTGGCGTGCAGTTCGGGAAGGCGCGTGTAGAGCTCCCGCAGCAGGACGGTGACCTCGCGGCGGCCGAGATGGGCGCCGAGGCAGAAGTGCGGTCCGGGCGCGCCGAAGCCGACGTGGGGGTTCGGCGAGCGCGTGATGTCGAACGCGTACGGGTCCTCGAACACGGCCTCGTCGCGGTTGGCCGAGGTGTAGTAGAGGACCACTCTGTCGCCGGCCCGGTACACGTACCCGCAGAGCTCGTAGTCCTGCGAGAGCGTGCGCCGCATCCACGTCACCGGAGTCGCGTATCGGACGGCCTCCTCCACCGCACCGGGAAGGCGGTTCTCCACGTCGGCCATGAGGAGCGCGCGCTGATCGGGGTACGCGGTGAGAAGGGCGATCGCATGCGACAGCGCGTTGCGGGTCGTCTCGTTCTCCGCGACGACCAGCAGCGTGAAGAAGCGTGCGAGCTCGACGGCCGTGAGCGATTCGCCGTCCACGTTCGCGTGCGTGAGCGCCGTGACGAGGTCGTCCGCCGGCTCCTTGCCGCGCAGCCGCCCCAGATCGCCCATGAGCGCGTGCAGGTGGGCGAACTTCTCGCGCAGCATCGTGATGCGGTCCTCGCCGGCCGGGCCGACGTAATCGGGGTCGCCGATGCCAAGGATCATGTTCGTGGCGTCGATGACCCCGTCGTACTCCGAGTCCGGGACGCCCATCATCGAGCAGATGATCCGCAGGGGCATCGGCATCGCGACGTGCTCGACGAAGTCGCACGGGACCCGCTCGGCGAGCTCGTCGACGATCCGGCGGGCGAGGACGGTGACGTCCCCGGCGAACCGCTCGACCATGCGCGGGGTGAACGAGCGGGAGACGATCCGCCGGAGCCGCGCGTGCCGGGGGTCGTCCATGCTGATCATCGAGCCGGAGTACTCGGCGATCTCCGGCGCCGGGTCCACGAGGCTGACCGCCGTGGGCTGCCCCGGAATGCGATCAGTCGAACGTCCTGCGCCTCAGGGGGCAAGTGATGTTTATCGCAAGCGCGCGCGGGCGGGCACTGAGCCCGCCCGCCGCGCACTCGGTCGTCGCTTGGGGCGATGCCGGCCGCCGGGAGAGAAGCCCCCTGGACCGGCGGCCCGGCCGGGGCCCGATCAGCGCGCGGAAGGCTCCACGTAGTGGCGCTCGCCCGGTCCCACGTACACCTGCCGCGGGCGGCCGATCTTGGTGGTGGAGTCGTTCATCATCTCGCGCCACTGCGCGATCCAGCCGGGAAGCCGGCCGAGCGCGAACAGCACCGTGAAGGCGTTCGTGGGGAAGCCCATCGCCTTGTAGATGACGCCGGTGTAGAAGTCCACATTCGGGTAGAGCTTCCGCTCGACGAAGTAGTCGTCGCTGAGCGCGACCTCCTCAAGCCGCATGGCCAGGTCGAGGAGCGGGTCGGACTTGCCGAGCGCCTCCAGCACCTTGCCGGTGGCCTTCTTCACGACCGCGGCGCGCGGGTCGTAGTTGCGGTACACGCGGTGCCCGAAGCCCATCAGCTTGACGCCGGGCTCCTTCTTCTTGACCCGCTCCACGAACGACTCGATGTTGTCGCCGTTCTGGTGGATGCGCTCCAGCATTTCCAGGACGGCCTGGTTCGCGCCGCCGTGGAGCGGCCCGAACAGGGCGTCGACGCCCGCGGATACGGACGAGAACAGGTTGGCCTGGCTGGAGCCCACCAGCCGCACCGTGGAGGTCGAGCAGTTCTGCTCGTGGTCGGCGTGCAGGACGAAGAGCATGTCCAGGACCCGCACGATCTCGGGGTCGATCTCGTACGGCTGCGTGGGCAGCCCGAACGTCATACGCAGGAAGTTCTCCACGTACCCGAGCGAGTTGTCGGGGTACAGCAGCGGCTGCCCGTTGGACGTCTTGTAGGCGTAGGCCGCGATGGTGGGCAGCTTGGCGATGAGCCGGATGCTGGACTGGTCGACCTGCTCGGGGTCGAACGGGTCCAGGCTGTCCTGGTAGAAGGTCGACAGCGCGCTGACCGCCGACGACAGGACCGCCATCGGGTGGGCGCGGCGCGGGAAGGCGGAGAAGAAGGCCCGGAACTTCTCGTCGAGCAGCGTGTGGTTGCGGACGCTGTCGGTGAACTTCTCCAGCTGGGCGGGCGTCGGCAGCTCCCCGTAGATCAGCAGGTACGCCACCTCGAGGAAGGACGATTTCTCCGCCAGCTCCTCGATGGGATAGCCCCGGTAGCGCAGGATGCCCGCCTCACCGTCGATATACGTGATCGCCGATGTGGTGGACGCGGTGTTGGTGAAACCGGGGTCGAGTGTGACGTGCCCCGTCTCCTTCAGGAGGCTCCCCACCCGCAGTCCCGAAGGGCCCTCGGTCGACTCCGTGACCTCGAGGGGCATCCGGCCGCCCGCGTGGTTGAGTTCGAAATCCGACATATGCGCTCGCTCCCAACTCCGTCCACACCTGCGTAGACGTTCCGCTCTTCATCGTATCTAGGTGATCACATGGCCTGATCGGCGGCCGTCTCGTTGACGCCGGGGCCGTGCGGATGTTGCGCTGAGTACATGACCGACAACAGTGCTGCGGAGCTGGTCGCCCAAGCGCGCGCGGACATCGCGGCGAAGGCGGGCGGCAACCGCTACCTGGACCTGCTCGAGGCGGGCGAGGTCCCCCGGGAACGCCTGGTCCGGCTGGCCGCGGAGGAGTACCGGATCGTCAGCAGCGATCAGCGCAGTTTCGCTCTGCTCGCGGCGCGTTTCCCCGTGCCGCCGGCGGGCGGGATGTTCCTGGGGCTGGCCCAGGGCGAGGCGGAGGCTCTGACATTGCTCCTCCGCTTCGCGGCGAGCCTCGGCGAAAGTGAGAAGAGTCTCAAAGCGTACGAGCCGCATCCGCTCGCGCAGGCTTATCCGGCCTACCTGGCGCAGCGTGCCGCCTTCGGCACTTCGACCGAGGTGGCATCGGCCATGCTGGCCAATCTGGAGGAGTGGGGCGCCTACTGCGCCCGTACCGCCACGGCGCTTCGCGAACGCTACGGCTTCGATGAGGAGGCCGTCGGGTTCTTCTCCTTCTTCGCCGAGTCGCCGCCGGGCTTCGAGGAGCAGGCTCTCGCCGTCATCGCCGCGGGGCTGGCCTCCGGTGACGACCCGGCGGAGGCGTCCCGGGCGGCCCGTCTCCTGCACGCCTACGAGACCGCCTTCTGGGACGCACTGGCCGACGGCCTCCCCTGACCGGCCTTCCGGATGGACGGCGTGCCGCCCTCGAAGGGCCTCATGCCCGTCCTGGAGGCTCGAGCAAGGTGGGCTGCTCCCCCATCACATCGATCAGGGTCGGTTCCTGGACGTCGATGAGGTCGCCTATCTCGTCCGTGAACCCGTCCTCTCCGTAGACCGCGTCGAGAAGCGTGGACAGCGCGGTGAGGACCTGCTCGGGCGAGGGCCGTTCCTCCGGGTCCTTGACGAGGCAGCGCGTCACCAGGCCGCGCATGGGGTCCGGCAGGCGTTCGAGGTCGGGACGTCCGTACACGATGCGTCCGCGCACCTTGTGCCCCGTGCCGAACGGCGCGGATCCGGTCGCCGCGTAGACGAGCGTGGCGCCGAGCGAGAACACGTCGCTCTTGGAGGTGACGGGCTCGCCGAGTGCCTGCTCGGGCGACATGTAGGCGGGCGTGCCCAGGATCTCCGAACGCGCGAGCGGCAGCGCGTCCAGCGGCCGGGCGATGCCGAAGTCGATGACGCGCGGGCCGTCCGGCGCCAGCAGGACGTTCGAGGGCTTCAGGTCCCGGTGGACGATCCCCGCGCGGTGGATCGCGATGAGCGCCTCCCCCAGGCCCGCCCCCAGCCTGCACGCCGCCTGCTCGGGCAGCGGTCCCTTCTCCCGGACGACCTCGGCCAGGCTCACACCGCGGATGTACTGCGTCGCGAGCCACGGCCGTTCGGCGTCGGGGTCCGCGTCGACGACGGCCGCGGTGTAGAAGCCGCTGACGGCCTTGGCGGAGACGACCTCCCGGCGGAACCTCGCCCGCCAGCGGGGATCGCCCAGCAGTTCGTCCCTGATGACCTTCACGGCGACCAGCCGCCGGCTCGGTGAGGTGCCGAGGAAGACCTCGCCCATCCCGCCGGAGCCGAGCCGCGCGACCACGCGGTAGGGGCCGATCATCCGGGGGGCTTCAGGCTGCATGGGCACGGGATCCGATCATGGTGGGCGCGGCTTCATCGTGCCATGGGCGGCCCTTCGCTCCGGCCGGTCAGGCCCAGGGGAGCTCACTGCGCTCCCGCCAGTAGCGTTCCGGCGCGACGCTCAGGCCCGCCAGCACCTCGAACTCCCGCTCGTCCAGGGGCAAGTCTGTCGCCGCCAGGTTCGCCTGCAACTGGCCGGGGCTGACGGCTCCGATCAGGACCGTGTCCGCCCAGGGCCGGCTCAGCGCGGCGGCCAGGGACAGCGCGTCGGCGCCGGTGTTCTTCTCCGCCGCCATGGCGGCCAACGCGGGCGGGGGGCTCACGGCCAGCCGGCCGTTCGCGAGCACCTCCTTGAGCAGGACGTGCAGGCCGGCCGCATGTGCCTCCTCGAGGGCCGGCCCGGCGGAGGTGTCCAGGAGATTCCATGTCGATTGCACGGTGCTGAACAGCCGCCTGCCGGAGACCTCGAGGCGCATGGCACGGCGGATGGTGCCCGCCTGCCCGGGTCCGGACGTGGAGAACCCCACCCGAACGCCCTGGGCCGCCGCTTCGGCCAGGGCCTCCTGAAGCCCGACATCGTCGAAGAGCGGGCTGTCCTCGGTAAGCGAATGGACTTGATAGACCGAGAGACGGTCGCCGAGAAGCGCACGCGTCTCCGTGTACTGGGCGCGGTAACGGTCAGGGCTGTGCTCCTTGACCTCGTGCACTGGGGCATCGAGCCGCCAGCCTCCGACGTACGTGTAGCCCCACTTACTGGAGATGGTCAACCCGTCCGGCTTACGCGTGGTGAGCCATTCCCCCAGGAACTCTTCAGCGCGTCCGTACGACCGGGCGGTGTCAACCCATCGGATCCCCGTCGCGTAGGCGTCGTCAAGGAGGCTCCAGGTCGCGCGGCGCATCTGCTTGACGCCGCGGGCTTCGGGCAGCTCTTCTGCCCTGCCCACGTTGATGTAGGCGGGACGCCCCACCGCCGCAAGGCCGATCCCCAGCCGCCCTATCGCATTCATGCTGCCAGCCTCCCACGCCGGGCCCGTGGGCCACTGCCTCCACGAACCCACCTTCGGACATTTCTCCCGTTTTCACCATCAAATGGCGGCCCTTATCCACAGAATCGCGTTCAGGTCACCTTTTCGTCGCGCCTCCTCGAGGCTTGACGACGTCACGCGAAGTCGCCAGGCCCCCGAAGGAGGCTCCCTTTGTCGATCACCATCACCGTTCCCGAGGAGACCACCGCCCGGTTCGTCGTCGCCGCCGACCGGGCTCCCGACGACGTCGCCACCGCCCTCCGGCAGGGCCTGCCGGGGCGGCTGGGCGCCGCGATGTTCCACCGGCTCGGCACGCCGGCCCTGATGGTGGCCGCGCACAAGGCCGAGGTGTCGCCCTGGGACCTGCGGTCGGTGACCGGTACCGACCCGGACGACGTCGAGCGGGTCCGCCGCGGCGACTGGCACGTCGGGGTGACCTCGGTCCTGCCGGTCGCCGATCTGCCCGCCGGCCCGCACATCGCACGCGCCACGGCCGAGGTGCTGGCCGGATCGCTCGGCGGCGTGCCCGTCGACCTCGACATGAACCAGGTCGTGCACCCGCCGCCCGTGCCCCGCCCGGAGGACTTCGTCCTCGCGGACGGCTGGACGGGCGCCGTGCTGCCGCCCTACCGGAACGCCGGCCGGTGCACCGCCGACGAGGACGAGCTCGACGGCTGCTCCTGCGTCGGCATCACCACCCGGGGCCTGCGCCGCTTCGGCCTCCCCGAGCTGGAGATCACCGGCGTGGCATGCCCCCACGACCTCGCCGCCCTGAACCTCGTCCGGACCGCCGCCCAGCGGCTGCTGCCTCTCGGCAGGCATCGCGGCGAGCACGTCCTGCACTCGGAACTCGTCCTGACGAGCGCCGACTTCGCGGCGTTCTGGGGAAGCCGGGACCAGGTGTGGGATGACGGACCCGTCCCCGTGCGACTCGTCCAGACCGGACCCCGCCGCCTTTCGATCCAGGCACCGGAGGACTTCCCGGGCACTCTCAACGAGTGGCTCTGGGACGAGCTGCCGCCCGTCCTGCACCATTACCTGAGCTGCGAGCCCGACGACGCCGCGCCGGACTGAGCGGCCGGGCGCCGACACCGGCGCGCCGGTTAGCGTCAGTCGTCATGCGGAACGAACAGGAGCCGGGCTCCCTGGAGAAGGTCCTTGCGGACATCACTGCCGAACGCGCCGCTCAGGACCGGATGTGGGGCGTCCAGGAGTTTCCCGACGGCACCGGGCCGGCGTTCGCCGGAGAAGCCGACCGAGCCAAGGACGCGTGCGCCGGCGCCTGGTCGCGCGGCGAGCCGAGCCGCTCCGCGAAGCACACCGATCGAGTTGGTCTCTCCCGGCGCATCGTCTTGCGGCTCCAAGCTCAGGCGCCGAGAGCTTCCCCCGGCGGCGAGCACAACGGAACGCCCCCGCGTCAGGGCCAGAACCGGCGAAGCGTCCACGGACCGGCGGCCCCGGCGGCCGGTCCGACCACCTCCGCGATCGCGGGGCCGTCCGGCGTCGTGACCTGGAGCCGGTAGAAACGGGCCTCGCCGGGCTCCTGCCACTGCGCCAGGACCCGGCGGACCCGGAAGCAGCCGCGCGCGCCGGTGATCTGAGAAGGGTGGCCCACCGGGGTCGTCTCCGCGGAGACGGGTTCATCGATCAGCACGAGACCAGACCCTAGCCCGAACAGGTGTTCGAGCAAAGCCCGACGAGCCGTCCTACACGACGGCGCCCTGTCGGTGCCGGCCGGTAGCGTCGGCCCTCGGGTGCGGTGCCGGGGAGAGGAGCACGAGCATGGCAACGTACGTCCTTGTTCCCGGGGCGGGTGGGAGCGCCTGGTTCTGGCATCTTCTCGTCCCTGAACTCCAGGCCCGCGGGCATGAGGTCATCGCCGTCGAGTTGCCGGCGGCCGACGAGTCGGCGGGGCTCGCGGAGTACGCGGACACTGTCGTGGAAGCGATCGGCGACCGCGCCGGGGTCGTCCTGGTGGCGCAGTCGATGGGCGGGCTCACCGCGCCGCTCGTGTGCGCCCGTGTCCCGGTGGCGTTGCTCGTCCTGCTGAACGCGATGGTCCCGCTGCCCGGCGAGACCGGCGGCGCGTGGTGGGCCAACACCGGTCAAGCCGCGGCCATGGCCGAGCAGGCGGCGCGGGAGGGGCGGACTCCGCCCGCCGAGTTCGATCCGGAGGACTGCTTCTTCCATGACGTCGCGCCGGAGGTGACGGCCGAAGCGTTCGCGCGGGGCGAGCAGTCGCAGTCGGGCAAGCCGTTCGAGGACCCCTGGCCTCTGGAGAAGTGGCCGGACACGCCGACCGTGTTCCTGCAGGGCCGGGACGACCGGCTCTTCCCCCTGCCGTTCCAGCGCCGGGTCGTCCGGGAGCGCCTGGACATACCGGTCGACGACATGCCGGGCGGGCATCTCGTCGCGCTCAGCCGCCCCAAGGAGCTCGCCGACCGGCTGGAGGCGTACCGGATCCGGTACGTTTCGTGACAGTGGCGGTCAGCCGGCCCCGATGGCCCGGGCCAGAGCAGGAGGCAGCGGGTAGAGGCGCTCCCTGGGGAGGAGGGCCTGGGCCTGGGCGGTCCGGCCCGCCTGGAGCAGCCCATGGATCCGGCGGACGAGCGGTGTGCCATGCCGCAGGACGCGCGGTGGATTCAACCGGATTCCGGCGCGGCGGACCTGCGGCGGTGGGCCTTCTGGCGGCAGGCGGCGCCGCAGTACCGTGCGGGGCGGCCGGTGCGCGCGGCCGCCAGCGGGGTCCCGCAGACCTCGCACCGGATGTCGTTGCGTGACACCGGCAGACTTTCGTCACGGAGTTTCGTTACAGCAGGGGGGCGAAGCGCGTCGCAGGCGAGCGCGGTCATGCGCCCGGCGGGCCCGTCGGCGCGCCGCAGCCGCTCGGCGACCACGCATCCGGCCATCAGGCCCCGCACGTCCCGCAGGTCGATGTCCGCACGCACGTCCCCCGCCGCCTGGGCCCGGCGGAGCAGTGCGTCGAGGGCCTCGTTGAACTCCTCTTCGACGGCGCCGAAGGCCTCGACCCCGTCCTCCGGGGCCAGCGCGTCGCAGATGGCGTGGTTGAACATCGCGCGCTCGACGACCCACATCAGGAACCCGTAGAACCGCTCCCCCGGGTCGTCGGCGCCGGCCAGCGACCGCGCCTCCTCGATGATGCTCTCGAAGCGCTCGGTGACGACGGCCGTGAACAGGGCCTCCTTGGTCGGGAAGTTGCGGTAGACCGTCCCGGCGCCGACGCCGGCGCGGCGGGCGATGTCGTCGAGCGGGACGAGCCGCCCCTCGGCGGCGAACGCCTCGAGCGCGGCCTGGAGGATCCGGCTCCGGTTGCGCCGCGCGTCCGCGCGGCGCGGCTCGGTCTCGGTCCGGCGGGACGGAGCGTCGGGCACGAGCGCCTTGCCTCCTTTGACAAACGGGGCGAGCGTTCCGGTATTGTCCTAACCGGGTTGATCGTTCCGATTGTACGTCCGAAGGAGACGGCCATGGGCAAGGACCCGGTGCTCGAGGCGAGGCGGCGGCTGGGGCGGATCGGGGTGGGCCTGATGACGCCCCTCGCCCCGGCGGAGGAATGGCGGCGGGCCGCCCGCCGGGTGGAGGACGCCGGCTACGGCGCGATCTGGGTGAACGAGGCGATCGGCGGCCGGGAGGTGTTCACGCAGCTCGGCGTGATGCTCGCGGCGACCGACCGGATCGTGCTCGGGTCGGCGATCGCGAACCTCTGGGCGCGGCACCCGGCCGCGATGCAGGGCGCCGCGTCGGTGCTGGCGGACGCCTACCCGGGACGGCTCGCGCTCGGCATCGGCGTCAGCATGGGCGCGATCGTCGAGCAGAGCGGCCAGACGTGGACCAGCCCGCTCGCCCGCATGCGCGGGTACATCGAGGGAATGGACGTCGCGGTGGAGGCGGCGCCGAAGCCGGAGGTGCCGTTCCCCCGGCTGATCGCGGCGCTGGGGCCGAAGATGCAGCGCCTGGCCGGGGAGCGCGCGGACGGGATGCTTCCCGCGATGATGCCCGTCGAGCACACGCGCCGGGCGCGGGAGATGCTCGGCCCCGACAAGCTGCTGATCGCCGCGCAGCCGGTGATCCTCGAGACCGATCCGGCGAAGGCGCGGGGCATCGCCCGCCAGGCCGGGGCCTTCACCATCCCGGGGTCGCCCTACATCGGGGCGCTCAAGAACCTGGGCTTCTCGGACGCGGACCTCGCGGGCGGCGGCTCCGACGCGGTCATCGACGCCTGTTTCAGCTGGGGCGACGAGGCCGCGGTGGCCAAGGGCGTCAAGGCGTACCTGGACGCGGGGGCCGACCATGTCTGCGTGACGGTGTTCCAGCCGGACCTCGCCTCGTCCGCCGACCAGTTCGAGCGGCTGGCCCCGCACCTGCTGGACGGCTGACCCGCACCTGCCGCAAGGCGACCCGCACGCGGGCGTCAGCGGGGGCGGACCAGGCCGGTCTCGTAGGCGGCGATCACCAGCTGGGCCCGGTCGCGGGCCTGGAGCTTCGCCGGCAGGCGGCCGATGTGGGTCTTCACGGTCGCGGGGCTGAGATGCAGGTGCTCGGCGAGTTCCGTGTTGGACAGGCCGCGGGCGATGAGGGCGAGGACCTCGCGCTCGCGGTCGGTCAGGGCGCCGAGGCCGGCGGGCGGCGGCCCCGCGGGGGCGGGCCGGCGGACGAACTCGGCGATCAGCCGGCGGGTCACGGTCGGGGCGAGCAGCGACTCGCCGGAGGCGACCACGCGGATGGCCGACAGCAGGTCGGCGGGCGGGGTGTCCTTCAGCAGGAACCCGCTGGCACCGGCCCGCAGCGCCGCGTAGACGTAGGAGTCCAGGTCGAACGTCGTGAGGATGAGGACCCGGACGTCCGGCAGGTCGCGGCAGATGCGCCGGGTCGCCTCGATGCCGTCCATCTCCGGCATCCGGACGTCCATGAGGACGACGTCGGGCCGTTCGCGCGCGGCGATCCCGACGGCCTCCGCGCCGGTGCCGGCTTCGCCTACGGCGCGCAGCCCCGGCGCGGTGTCGATCAGGACGCGGAAGCTGCCGCGCACCAGGGTCTGGTCGTCGGCGACGAGGACGCGCAGTTCCAACGTGCTCCCAGGCTTCGTAGGGGAAGGCGGCGGCGACGCCGAAGCCGCCTTCCCGGCGGGGGCCGGCGGTGAAGTCGCCGCCGTACATCATGACGCGTTCGCGCATCCCGATGAGCCCGTGGCCGGGGGCGCCGGGCAGGACGCGGACGCCGGGGCCGTCGTCGTCCACCTCGATGCGGACGCGCCCGCCGGCGGCCTCGACCAGGACGCGGCAGCGGGCGGGCGCGGCGTGCTTGACGACGTTGGTGACGGCCTCCTGGACGATCCGGTAGGCGGCGAGCGCGACGCCGTCCGGCAGGTCGCCCGCGCGGACGTCGAGGTCGACGCGGACGCCGGCCATGGCGGCGCGTTCGACGAGGCCGGGCAGTGATCCGAGGCCGGGCGCGGGGGCGAGGCCGGGCTCGTCGGCGCGCAGGACGCCGAGCAGGTGGCGCATCTCCCCGAGCGTCCCGCGGCTGGTGGACCCGATGACGCGCAGCGCGTCGAGGGCCTCCTGCGGGCGGGCCTCGGCGACGTGGACGGCGACGCCCGCCTTGACGGCGATGAGGCTCATGCTGTGCGCGACGATGTCGTGGAGCTCGCGGGCGATACGGAGCCGTTCCTCGCCGACGGCGGTCTCGGCGAGGCGGCGGGCGGCCCGGGCGGTGTAGGCGCGGCGGTCGCGGACGGCGCGGCCGAGCGCCCAGGACGCGCCGAGGACGGCGATGCCGAGGACCGCGCGGCCGCCCTGTTCGGCCTGCCAGTTCTTCGGCCCGACCAGCGCGCCGCCGAGGATGGGGATCGCGCTCAGCACGCCGATCGCCCGGGTGGGGACGAAGCGCGCGCGGGGCAGTTCCAGCGCGAGCGGGTAGAGCGCGTAGCCGGCGGCGGCGTAGAAGTCCCAGGGCAGTCCGAGGATCAGAGCCAGGGTGGACGCGGCGAGGACGGCGCCGAAGACCGGGACGGGCCGGATCCGCCGGACGGCGAGCGGCAGTCCCATGGCGGCGGCGACGGGCACGGCGAGGAGCGCCGGGGTGTCGCGGCCGCCGGAGAACACCAGCAGGAACAGCGTGTAGAGGACCGCGACCGCGGTGTCCAGGCGATCGGCCGCCTGCCGCGGGCGGGCTGGGCGTGCGGGGAGGCCGGCTCGGATTCGTGCACGTCACGACGGTAGCCGGACGGCGTGCCGGGGCGCGTCGTGCCGGCGGGCGTCAGACCTGGGTCCGATGCGGCGGCGCGGTCTCGGAGCAGGGGCGGACCGACGGGTCCCGACCGGGTTCCGATGCGCCGGGGCGGCGTCCGGCGGGAGCGTTGACGTCATGATCGAAGTAAGGGAGCTGACCAAGCGCTACGGCGGGACCGTCGCCGTGGACGGCCTGTCGTTCCAGGTGCGCCCGGGGACGGTCACCGGGTTCCTCGGCCCGAACGGCGCGGGGAGGTCGACGACGATGCGCGTCCTGCTGGGGCTGGACGCGCCGTCGTCGGGGTGGGACGGCCTCGACCCCGCCCGGCGCGCGCGGTTCCTGCTGCGCCCGCTGCAGGAGCTGGGCGGCTGGGTCGCCCAGCTGTGCCTCGGAGTGCTCGGCGTGCTCGCGGCGACGTCGGAGTACCGCACCGGGATTCTACGGGGACTCGCTGTCACCGCCTGCGGCGGCCGCCGTCCTCCTGGCCTATGCGCTCGTCCCGCTCGCGTTCGCCGGCTTCGTGCTCGCCCGGCGGGACGCATAGGCGGCCGGTGGTGCGCAAACGGGTGGGCGGCGGCGCCCGGTGGGGCGCCGCCGCCCGTTCCGTGCGGACCAGTGCGGGTCAGCCCGCCCGGCGGTAGGACGCGCGGACCGCGAGCCGGTGCCGGAGCAGGCCGATGGCCTCCTCCAGGGTCGGCGCGGCGGCCTGCGCGCGCAGCCGCTGCCCGCCGAGCTCGGCGACGGCCCTGGCGAGGGCCGGCCTGGGCAGCGCCGGGTCGGCCACGATGCTCAGCGTGACCTGCACGGACGCGGCCCCAGTACCGTCCAGCGCCGCGCGGACGGCACGCTCGGCCTCCGTGCGCTGGGCGTCCGTGACCTCGCCCGAGGTGAGAAACCGGACCTCCGGTCGCTCGAGGGTCGCGTTCATGGTTCCCCCAGGATGGATCTCGGTGATGTTCCGGGAAGGGCCGGGCGCCGCGGGCGTCGCCGCGGTGCGCGGCGCCCTCTTGACAAGTGAACGCCGTCCCGGAACCGGAGATCGCCCGCAGCGGACGAGAGCTTGGTCACCCGCCCGCGCTGTAAGGACCTGATCAGGCGTTATGCGGACGGTGAGGCGCACCTCACCCTCCTGGACGGGGTAGGTGGTCGCGTTCGAGGTGCCGCTCCTTGGCGCGCCCGGCGGCGGTGCTGATGAGGACGTCGTCGCCGTCGAGCCCGATCCACACCACCGTGTTGTGCAGCGAGCCGTCCGGACGGACGGTCGTCGCCCATCCCGGCAGCGGGCGGTTCAGCAGGTCCTTGGCCGCGTCGGGCAGCCTGCTCATGACGTCCTCCTCGGGGGATGGCTTCCTGGCTCGCCGGTCGCCGACCCGCGGGCGCGCCGCCTGTTCCCGCCCCCTCGATATTCACCGAACGATGTGACCGCCGTCATTTACGCGTCATACGATAGGCGCCGGAAAGCCGATGCCGATTGGCGGGCGCATGAGCGCGGAACGCCAGGCAATTCATGGGCCAACGGTGACTTCGCCGCCATGGAAATGACCTCCCGGTCAACGAGATCGTCACCCCGTCGCCACGTTCCGCACCCGGACGGCCACCGACGGCACTGGTCACGGGCCGTGGTCACGCTCCAAAACGGTGATCCGCGCCGTGCGGGCGCCGCCCGGTTCGATCCACGGGCCCGGCGGGAGTATCCTCACCCGCGCCGATCGGCGCACGGACCGTCCAGCCCGGGGCGTTTCTCACGCGGATGGGTCGTTTTGCGGAAGACGCGCTTTTTCATACTTCCCAAAAACGTGCTTCGATCCTCTAACATAGGGCGGTGCCGTTCCGCCCGAGAACTGACCCGTCGACTGGCTGGTGACCCCTTGCCCCAGGATTCAGCCGCTTCCCTGCCTCCGGCCGAGGACGATCAGCCCGGCAGGCTGATCGACTACCCGCGGCGCGGCGGGCCCACGGTCCTGCGCATCCTGCTCGGCGCCCAGCTGCGCCGGCTGCGGGAGGAGCGCGGTATCTCCACCGAGCAGGCGGGCTACGAGATCCGCGGCTCGCACTCCAAGATCAGCCGGATGGAGCTGGGGCGCGTCGGGTTCAAGGAGCGCGACGTCTCCGACCTGCTGACGCTGTACGGCGTGAACGACCCGGCGGAGCGCGCGCCGCTGCTGGAGCTGGCCAAGGAGGCCAACACCCCGGGCTGGTGGCACCGCTACGGCGACGTCCTGCCGAGCTGGTTCGAGGTCTACCTCGGGCTGGAGGAGGCCGCGTCGCTGCTGCGCACCTACGAGCTGCAGTTCGTGCCGGGCCTGCTGCAGACCGAGGACTACGCGAAGGCCGTGGTGCGCCTCGGCTACTCCGACGCCTCCGACGAGGAGGTCGAGCGGCGCGTCCAGCTCCGCACGACCCGCCAGCGGCGGTTCACCTCGCCCGGCGCCCCGACGCTGTGGGCCGTGCTGGACGAGGCGGTCGTGCGCCGCCCGCTCGGCGGCCGCGACGTCATGCGCCGGCAGCTCGAGCACCTCATCGCGATGTCGGAGCTGCCGAACGTCACGCTGCAGATCGTGCCGTTCGGGGCGGGCGGGCACGCGGCGGCCGGCGGCCCGTTCACCATCCTGCGGTTCGCCGAGCCCGGCCTGTCCGACGTCGTCTACCTCGAGCAGCTGACCAGCGCCCTGTACCTGGACAAGCCGACCGACGTCGACACCTACATGCGCGCGATGAACAACCTGTGCATCACCGCCGCGCGTCCCGACGACACGGGCCGGCTGCTCACCGGCATCCTGAAGGAGCTGTGAGCGCGCGCTAGCTAGCGCGGCGGCCCGCCCGCGTCCGCCGCCTCGTCCAGGACGCGCTCATCGCGGCTGCGGCTCCCGCCGCGGAACTCCGCGATGACGTCCCCTTCCGGCACGCGCCGGACCGTCACGTCGTAGACGCCGCTGCGCCCGTACCGGGTGCGTTCGACGGCGGTCGCCTCCAGCACGTCGCCGGCCCGGGCCGGGGCGACGAACACGACGTCGGCGGACGCGGCGACCGTCACGGCGCCGTGGGTGTTGCACGCGTAGGCGAACGCCGAGTCGGCCAGCAGGAACAGGTAGCCGCCGTGGGCGATGCCGTGCCCGTTCACCATCGCCGGGGTGAGCGCCATGCGCAGGACGGCCCGTCCCGGCGCGATGCCGGTGACCTCCATCCCGAGGTCCTGGGCGACCTTGTCGCCCGCGTACATCGTCTCGGCGCATCGCCGCGCCAACTCAGCCGGATCGCTCACCGTCCCCAGCGTAATGAGCGACAGGGCTTTGGGCCCCCGTCACGGGGAAGGTCATCCGGGGTTCGGGAGTTCACACAGGTGGCCGTTGCACGGCCGAACCGGATGGAGGAGGACTCGATGCTGTACGGCAAGGAGCACGTCGCCCGCTACCAGGAGACCGACGGTGCGGAGGGGCACGACTGGCAGGGCACGGTCACGCTGCTGCTCACCACGACCGGACGGCGCAGCGGCAAGGAGTACACGACGCCGCTCATCTACCAGCCCGAAGGGGACGCCTACCTCGTCGTGGCGTCCAAGGGCGGCGCGGACGAGCCGCCGGAGTGGTACCTGAACCTGGAGGCGAACCCCGAGGTGAAGGTGCAGGTGAAGGGCGACCGGTTCACCGCGCGGGCGCGCACCGCGACGGCGGCGGAGAAGCCCGCGTTCTGGAAGAAGATGGCGGCGACGTGGCCCGCCTACGACGAGTACCAGCAGAAGACGGACCGCGAGATCCCCGTCGTCGTCCTCGAGCGGGTCTGACGCGGGCGGCGCCGGGCGCGGGCGCGAACCGCCCGGCCCGGCCGGTTCCCTTTCGCCGGGGCGCCGGGGCGTGTAGCGTCTGGTGGGAACATCCGTTCGACCGCCGTCCGTCCGAGGCCGCCGAGGTGCGAAGGTGCCGACGTCCCGCAGCGCCGATGAGCACGGCGCTGAGAAGCCCAGCGTCGCGAAGCGCGGTGTTGCCGAGCACGGCGCCGCCGCGCCCGGCACCGGCGACGGCGCCGCGGGCGAGGGCCCGCCGCCCCGGTTGCTGAAGCGCTGGGAACTCGGCACGGCGCGGACGCCCGAGGCCGTCGGCGCCGCGTCCGGCCGCCGGTGCTGGCGGGTCGGCACGTCCGCCGGCCCGTTCCTCCTGAAGGAGTACGCCCCGGCCGAGCGCGGGCGCGTCCTCTTCCAGCACGAGGTGACGGGCGCGCTCGACGCCGCGGGGCTCCCCGTGCTCGCGCCGCTGCCCGCCCGGTCCGGACGGACGCTCGTCACCGCGTCCGGGCACGCCTACGCGCTGTACCCGTGGGTCGCCGGGCGACGGCGCGGCGGGCTCGAGCTGACCTTCCCGCAGTGCGAGGAGCTCGGCGGGCTGCTCGGCCGGCTGCACGCCGAGATGGACCGGATCACGCCGCCGATGCAGCAGAGCCTGCTCGTGCCGACGCCGCGCGCGGCGGACGCGGCGGCGGCCGTCGAGGCGATGCTGGAGGCCGTGCCCGCCGACGGCGGCGGCACCGACTTCGACGCGCTGACCGCGCGCAGGCTGCGGGAGCGGCGCGCGCTGCTCGCCGAGTTCGCCGGGCATCAGCCGCCGGAGATCGAGGTCAGCACGGTCGGCCACCTGCACGGCGCGTTCCATGCGGAGCATCTGCGGTACGCGGGGGCGGGCAACGTCACGGCGGTGCTCGGCTGGGACGCGCTGACGACCGGGCCCGTCGCGGGCGAGGTCGTGCGGGCGGCGGCGCGGCTGTTCGCCTGCGAGGACGAGCGCGGGCTCGACCTGGACCGGGTGCAGGCGTTCGTGCGCGGGCACCGCGCGGCGTTCCCGCTGGACGCCGGGCAGATCCAGGCGGCGGTGCACCGCGAGTGGTGGGAGCGGCTGTGCGACGTCGCGCCGCTGCGGCACCGCTATCTCGGCGAGGAGGGCGCGGGCGGGCGCGGCGCGGCCGGGCTCGTGTCCTGGTGGTCGGCGCAGCTGGAGCACACGCTCGAGGTGTTCGCGGCGCCGTACACCGACGCCTTCGCCGAGGTGCCGGACGGCAGCCCCGCCTACGGCTGAGACCCACCGCCACCGCCGCGCGAAAGGGCGCGCGGCGCCGCGATGAGCGGCCGCCGGCGGGTAAGGGCATCCCGGGATGCGCGACGCGCGGCCGTGTGCCAGGCTTGTCCCGCACGATTATGTATCGAGCAGTCCAAAAGGAGCCGGAGATGACGCAGATCGCAATGCTCGGCACCGGGATCATGGGCGCCGCGATGGCCCGGAACCTGCTGAAGAACGGCCACGGGGTCGCCGCCTGGAACCGCACCCGGGAACGCGCCGAGCCGCTCGCCGCCGACGGCGCCGCCGTCGCGGGCTCGCCCGCCGAGGCCGTCGCGGGCGCCGACGTCGTCATGACCATGCTGAACGACGGCGACACGGCGCTGGCCGTGATGGCCGAGGCCGCGCCCGCGCTGCGGGACGGGCAGGTCTGGGCGCAGATGGGCACGGTCGGCGTGGACGACGTCCCGCGGCTCGCCGCGTTCGCCGCCGAGCATGGCGCGACGTTCGTGGACTCCCCCGTACAGGGCACCAAGCAGCCCGCCGAGCAGGGCACGCTGATGGTCCTCGCGGCCGGGCCGCAGGACGCCCGCACGGTCCTCGGCCCGGTCTTCGACGCGATCGGCAGCAGGACCGTCTGGCTCGACGAGGACGGCGCGGGCGGCGCCGGAACCCGGCTGAAGCTGGCCGCGGTGAGCTACGCCATCTCGCTCACCTCCGTGATCGCCGAGTCCATCGCGCTGACCAAGGGGCTCGGGCTCGACCCGGCCCTGCTCGGCGAGGTCCTCACCGGCGGCCCGCTCGACAACGCCTACCTGCAGATCAAGATGAAGGCGATGCTCGCCGACGACTTCACGACGAGCTTCGCCGTCCGCAACGCCGAGAAGAACACCCGGCTGATCCACGACGCCGCCGCGTCGGCGGGCGTGCGCGTCGACGTCAACGACGCGGCGGGCGACCGGTTCCGCCGCGTGATCGAGCAGGGGCACGGCGACGAGGACATGGCCGCGACCTACCGGGCGAGCTTCGGCTGATCCGTCCGGGCCCGTGGGCGTGGCGGTGCGCGGCGGCGGCGGGAGCGGGGCGAGGATGGTGGCATGGAGGTACTGAGCAGCCGCATCCTGCTGCGCCCCGCCGACCTCGAGCGCAGTCAGAGGTTCTACCGCGACGTGCTCGGACTGGCGGTGTACCGCGAGTTCGGGCCGCCCGACTCGCCCGGCGTCGTGTTCTTCCTCGGGCCCGGGTTCCTGGAGGTGTCGGGGCACGGGCCGGGCGGCGCCGGCCCGTCCCCGATGGTCTGGCTGCAGGTCCGCGACGTCCGGGCCGAGCACGAGCGGCTCGCGGCGGCGGGGGCGCGGGTCGTCCGCGAACCGCGCGAGGAGCCGTGGGGCCTGGTGGAGATGTGGCTCGAGGACCCGGACGGTGTGAAGATCGTCATCGTGGAGGTGCCGGAGGGGCATCCGCTGCGACGCGACCCGCGATCCTGAGCGAAGGTGCGATGACCGAGACGCCTGCGGAGTACTGGAACCACAACACCCACTACCATCGCGTCGTGCTGCGCAACGTGCCGCGCGGCTGCGGCGAGGCGCTCGACGTCGGCTGCGGCGACGGCCTGCTCGCGCGCCGGCTCGCGCCGCGCGCCGGGCACGTCACCGGGCTCGACCGGTCGGCGGAGATGGTCGTCAGGGCGAAGACGCTGAGCGAGGGCGTCGGCAACGTCGACTTCGTCGAGGCGGGGCTGCTGGAGTACGACCTGCCGGAGCGGCACTACGACTTCGTGTGCTGCGTCGCCGCGATCCACCATATGGACTTCGCGGCCGGGCTGGCGGCGATGCGCGACGCGGTCCGGCCGGGCGGCGCGCTCGTCGTGATCGGCCTGGCGAACAACGCGGGCCTGAAGGACCTCATCTACAGCGCTGCGGGCGTGCCCGGGCACGTCCTGCACCGCCGGGTCCTGAAGCGCGGGTCCGCGGGCGAGCCGGGCGCGCCGCTCGCCGACCCCGACATGACCTGGGGCGAAGTGCGGGACGGGGCGCTGCGGCTGCTGCCGGGAGCGGTGTTCCGCCGGCATCTGCTCTGGCGGTACTCCATCGTCTGGCACCGGGCGCGCTGACCGGGGACCACCGCCGCGAAAACTGGAAAACGCTGGAACTGTCTGGAAGCTCCTGTACCGTCTGCCGCATGCCCCCGTCCCCCGGCGTCCCGGCCCCCGACGCGCTGGAGGCGCGCATCGCCGAACTGCGCGCCGGCGTGCGCCGCGCCATGGCGGCCGGCGACCGGCGGGCGGCCCGCGCGCTGCGCGCCGACCTGCGCCGCGCCGAGCAGGAGTGGGACGCCGCCGTCCTCGGCGACGCCGATGAGCCCGGCGAACCCGACGCGCACGCGCCCGCCGAGGCGCCCGCGCCCGCCGGGAACCAGGGGCTCCGCGGGCTGCTGCCCGTCCGCGACCAGGTCCACCAGGCGCTGACGCTGCTCGGCGTGCCCGCCGCGCCAAAGCTCATCGGCTCGGTGTACGCGGCGTTCTTCCCCGGCGAGATCCCCGGGACACGGCTGACGAGCCTGCGCCGCGACGAGGAGCGCTCGTTCCGCACCGCGCCCTACGCACGGCCCTACTACCTGTGCGCCGCGCTGACCGCCGACCTGCTCGCGCCCGCCCGCGGCCTGCTCACGGTGAGCACCTGGCCGCTGGAGCAGCGGATCGTCGGGCCGCTCAGCCCGCGCACCGACTTCCTCTCCTCCGCGATCCGCCTCGCCGAGCACGCCGGCCGCACGGCGCCCTCGCCGGACGCGCAGCGGCTGCTGTGGCGGTTCGCCTCCAACATTCCCGGTGCGGTCACCGGTACGGTCGGTACAGTCGATCCGGCCGTGCTCGCCGAGGCCGCCCGGGCCGAGCTGGACGTGCACCGGGAGCCCGACCGGCGGCGCCGCGCGTCGGCCGCCGGGCGAGCCCGGGCCCAGCTCGACGACGCGGAACGGCTGTTCGGCAGCCGGCTGCGGGCCCTGCAGGATTCCGCACGGCGACGTGCCAGCTCTGGAGAAACGGACCGATGACCGAGACCGCGCCGGACTTGGACCGGCTGCGCGGAAGCGCTCCGCCGCGCAACCACGACGCCCGCACGATCGCGGCGCTGACCGCCAATCCCGGCTGCGCCCGCCGCGGGCTGATGGACGCGGCGGGCGTCGACAAGGACGCGGTGGCGCGCGCGCTCGGGTTCCCCGCCCCGTTCGGGCAGTCGCAGTTCGCCATCACGCGCGGCAACGCGTTCGAGGCGCAGGTGAAGGCCGACGGGTGCGCGGAGCTGCTGACGCTGCTGCGCGACCGGATGGGCCTGGCGGTGTCCGAGGCCGCCTACGACGACCTGGAGGTCGTCGCCGGGAACGAGGGCCGGGAGCTGCGGCACGCCCGCACCCGGCGGCTGCTCGCCCGGGCGCTCGGCACGGGCGAGGGCACCCTGTTCGACCATCCGCTGCTGCGGCTGGAGATCGGCGGGCAGCTCGCTTACCTGGAGCCGGACGTCATCGCGTTCCAGATCGAGGGCCGGCTGCACGTCATCGAGATCAAGTCGTTCGCGGTGGTGGACGGGCAGGCCGAGCCCGAGCAGGTCGCGGCGGCCGCGCGGCAGTCGGCGGTGTACGTGCTGGCGCTGCGCCGGCTGGTCGCCGAGCTGGGCCACGATCCGCGGCGGGTGTCGCACGAGGTGTTCCTCGTCTGCCCGGAGAACTTCTCCAACCGGCCGACCGCGACGCCGCTGGACGTCCGCCCGCAGCTGGCCGTGCTGGAACGGCAGCTCGCGCGCCTCACCCGCATCGACCGGATCCTCGACGCGCTGCCCGGCGACCTGACGTTCGAGCCCGGCGAGCACCTCGCCGACTCCGTCCGCACGGTCGAGGCGCGCTACGCGCCCGAGTGCATGGCGGGCTGCGAGATGGCGTACTTCTGCCGGGACGAGGCGCGCGCCTGCGGCGCGACGGGCGCGCTCGGCCGGTCGGTGCGCGACGACCTCGGCGGCGTCGACACCATCGGCACGGCGCTGGGCCTCGCGGACGGGTCGCTCAGCCCGTCCGACGACCTCGCAGAGACGGCCGAGCAGCTGCGAGCCGCGGCGCGGCTGCGCGCCGAAGCCCTCGGCACCGGACGCGAGGGCATCGCGTGACGGCCCGATGAGCGCGCTGAGCTCGCTGGCGCGCCTGGAGGCGGTGCGGGCCGGGGTCGCGCAGCCGCTGGCGACGGTCCGGCACGTGCACGTGTCCGACGCGCCGCTGGTGCTGGTGCCGCTGAAGCTCGCGGGCGAGGCGGCGGCACCGCTGGCCGTCATGGTCGGGTCGGTGCCGGACGATCCGTCGCTGCTGGTGGTGCCGCAGCCGCGCAACCGCGACCTGCGGTTCGCGTTCGCGGCGGAGCTGGCCAAGCTCGTGCTCAACCACATCGAGACGAGCCGCGGCGAGGTGGAGGAGCTGCCGCCGGGCAAGGAGGGCGACGAGCGGATCCGGTACGGGAACGCGCCGCAGCTGCTCGTGCCGAACCGGGGCGGCGTCTCGTTCCTGCGGCTGATGGGCCGGTCGACGCGGTTCCGCAGCACCGAGGGCCCGTACGCGGTCGACCCGGCGGTGCCGGTGCTCGGCCGGTGGCTGACGTGGTTCGCCGACCGGCACGACCATCCGGGGTCGTCGCTGCTGCGGGCGATGACGGAGGTGCTGCGGCTGCACTGGGCGACGGGGCAGAGCTCGGTGGAGGACGGCAACCTCGCCGCGCTGATGGGCTGGATCGACCCGCCGGACGGCCTGGACGGCCCCGCCGCCGCGGCCCGCGCCGAGGACCCGGTGACCTGCCCGCCGGCCGGCCCCGCGACGGACCCGACGTTCGACAACGAGGTGCTCGCCCCGGCGATCGCCGCCTACGACCGGTCGGGCGGCGACCCGCGCACCGGGGACCGGCTCCGCGCGCTCATCGCCGGGCAGCTGACCCCGACCTGGGACCTGATGTGGCGGGCGGTCGAGCTGCTGCGCGCGATGCCGGAGGGCGCGAGCGTCGCGCGCCGCTGGGAGCGGGACCGGGACGCCTTCACCTATTACCACCAGACGTTCGGCGAGGCGTATCCTCAGGCGCGCCGCGACCCGCCCGTCCGGGCGGCGCGGCGGCTGCACGATCTCGAACGCGCCCAGGACGCCTACGAGGCGCAGCGCGCGTTCGACGACCCCCTGGTCATGGCCGAGCACCGGCTGGCCGGGCAGGCGTTCGGCGGGCCGGTCACCGAGTGCGACCCGGCCCGGCTGGACGAGACGGGGAAGCGGCCGAAGCTGCGCCCGCTGCTGCGCGTCCGCACCGAGGACCCCGTGCGGCTCGACATCGGGACGACCGTGTACAACGCGGCGCGCCCGGCGCTGAAGGGGAGGATCGTGGAGATCGGCGGCGGCGGGGTGCTGCTGGAGCTGACCGGCGGGATGGGCCGCAAGCTCACCCCCGAACCGGGCGCCGTGCCGCGGGTGGGCGAGCACGTGTGCTTCACCTCCTTGACGGAGGGCTCGTTCGGCGCGGCGAAGTTCCCCGACCGGGAGGACACGCCGTGGACGCACGGCGGGCCGCCCGAGGAGTACGCGCCGACCGACGAGGACGCCGAAGAGGACTGGTCATGACCGAACGCCGCCCGGTCGCGCCGGCCGGACCGGAGCCGTCCGCCGTCCTCGGCCCCGGGGAGGCCGCGTCGCGGGCCGTGGACGGCGTGCTCGCCGACCTCGGCGGCGGCCACCGCGGCGTGGTGGTCGACTCCCCGCCGGGCGCGGGCAAGTCGACGCTGGTGGTCCGTGCGGCCGCGCACCTCGCCGAGGCGGGCGAGCGGCTGATGATCGTGGCGCAGACCAACGAGCAGGTCGACGACCTCATCGAGCGGATCGCGACGAAGCATCCGGGGCTGACGCTGGGCCGGCTGTCCGCGTCGGGCTACCTGCCGTCCGAGCGGGTGCTGGCGCATCCGTCGGTGCGGGTCGCGCAGAAGGCCGACGACCTCGCCGAGCACACGATCGTCATCGCGACCGCCGCGAAGTGGGCGACGCTGCCGGACGGGTCGTGGCCGTGGGCGATCGTCGACGAGGCGTACCAGATGCGCTCCGACATGCTGCTGCGCATCGCCGGGCGGTTCGAGCGGGCGCTGTTCGTGGGCGACCCCGGGCAGCTCGACCCGTTCTCCACCGTCGAGGTCGAACGCTGGGCCGGGCTGGCGTGGGACCCGATGCGCAGCGCCGTGTCGGTCCTGCTCGCGCACAACCCGGACCTGCCCGTCCACCGGCTGCCGGTGTCGTGGCGGCTGCCCGCCTCGGCGGCGCCCGTCGTGTCGGACGCGTTCTACCCGTTCACCGGCTTCCGCGCCGGGACGGACGAGGGCGACCGGCGGCTGGAGTACGGCGCGCGCGGCATGGGCACCAGCTACGACCACGCGCTGGAGGAGGCCGCGGCGACCGGATGGGCGCTGTACGAGCTGCCCGCGCGGCACACGCTGCGCACCGACGCCGAAGCCGTACGCGCGACGGCGGCGCTGGCCGTGCGGCTAATGCAGCGCGGCCCGGTCGCGCACTCCGAGCTCGGCTCGAAGCCGGTCGACGCGACCCGCGTCGCGATCGGCGCCGCGCACCGCGACCAGGTCACCGCGATCCGCGCGGCGCTCGGCGAGCACGGCGAGGGCATCACCGTCGACACCGCGAACCGGCTGCAGGGGCGCGAGTACGACGTCACGGTCATGCTGCACCCGCTGTCGGGCCGCCGCGACGCCACCGCGTTCCACCTGGAGTCGGGGCGGCTGTGCGTCCTGGCGTCCCGGCATCGGCACGCGTGCGTCGTGGTGGCGCGGGCGGGCATCCCCGAACTGCTGGACGCGCACCCGTCCACCGAACCCGTCCACCTCGGCGTGCCGGTCAAGTTCCCGGACGGCTGGGAGGCCAACCAGTCGGTCCTCGCCCACCTCGCGCGCCACCGCGTGGCGGCGCACTAGCGTGCCGTTACGCGGGTCCGGCCGTGGCCGCCCAGCGGCCGCTGTGCCGGGTGATCGTGATCGGGTGGTCGAAGCACGCGCTGACCAGCTCGGTCGTCAGCACCTCGTCCGCCGGACCCGACGCCAGCACCTGCCCCTCGCGCAGCAGCAGCGCGTGGCTCGTGCTGGTCGGCAGCTCCTCCAAGTGGTGCGTGACCAGCACCGTCGTCAGGTCGGGGCGCTCGCTCCGCAGCTGGTCGATGCTCGCCAGCAGCCGCTCCCGCGCGGCGACGTCCAGGCCGGTGGCGGGCTCGTCGAGCAGCAGCAGCGGCGGGTCCGGCATCAGCGCCCGCGCGATCAGTACCCGGCCCCGCTCCCCCTGCGACAGGTTCGGCCACCGGGCGTCGGTGCGCGCCGTCAGCCCCAGCAGCGCGATCAGCTCGTCGGCGCGGCGCAGCTCGTCCTCGCTCGGCGTCCAGCGCGGCACCAGCTCGATGGTGCCGGTCACGCCGGTCAGCACGATCTCCCGGACGGTCCGCGCCGACTGCAGCGGATGCCGCGGGTTGACCTGGCCGATCAGCTTCCGCAGCTCCTGCACGTCCACCCGGCCGAGCCGGCGGCCGAGGATCTCCGCGGTGCCGCGCGTCGGGTGCGTGTAGGCGCCGAGGATGCCGAGCAGCGTGCTCTTCCCGGCCCCGTTCGGGCCGATCAGCGCCCAGTGCTCGCCGCGGAGCACCGTCATGGTGACCCGGTCGAGCAGCGTCCGCCGGTCCCGGACGAGGTCTATCTTGTCGGCGTTGAGCACGATGTCGGTCTGGGCGGGCAGGGACAAGGGAACCTCCCTTTCGAAGGCTCGGCCGGACGGGCTCGCGGAAGGAGCACCGGGACATGCGGGGAGGCGCGCGGGGTATGCGACCGGGACACCGGGCCGGGATCGCCGGAGCGGCGGGAGATCCTCAACGTACCCGAACGATCGCGCCGCCCGGTACGAGGGAGCCCCCCGGCCGGATACTGTGAGACCGGTGCCTCAGCGATCAGGGAGGGACATGGAGGAGATCGGCTTCATGTGCGCCCGCTGCGGCGGCGAGGTGCACGACGTCACCCACAACCGCGAGGGTTCGCTGGACGGGGTGGGATACCGGCACAACCGCCGGGTGGAGCCGTGGGACCACGAGCTGGAACTCGCCGTCGGCGAACCGTCCCCGGGCGAGCCCGCGTGCGACTTCTGCGGCGCCGACGGGCCGAGGTGGCTCTACTACCCCACGCTCGACCCCGAGGACACCGACATGTTCGAGGTCGAGCTGGACACCACGCACCTGTCCGACGACGACACCGCCGTCGCCGTGCTGAACATGCTCTACCCCTGGTACGCCTGCGACACCTGCTCGGTCCTGGTCGCCGACCGCCGAGTCGACGTGCTCATCTCCCGCGCGCTGGAGCGCACCCCCGTCCCCGCGGACGTCGACGTCGACGAGGACACCGTCCGGGCCCGCCTGCGCGGCTCCCTCTCGGTGTTCTTCACCACCCGCCCCGGCCGCCCCCAGCCGTCGAGGGCGGTCTAGAGCAGGGGCGACGGACCGCATTGTCGGTGCCGCTCATTATGATCGGTGCCGTTTTCGTGCGGCGGATGTGATTGCGGGGGACCCAGTGATCATCGACAGGCGGTTCCACGGCCCGGACGGGTCGGGCAACGGGGGGTACACGGCGGGGCTGCTCGCGGGTCGGGTGCCGATCGACACGGTGACCGTGTCGCTGCGGCGGCCGCCGCCGCTCGACACCGAGCTGACGGTCACCGCGGAGGATGAGCGCGGGCACAGCGCGCGGATGTGGGACGGGGAGACGCTGGTCGCGGAGGCGCTCGCGGGGGCGATCGTGGTGCCGCCGGTGCCGCCGGTCCCGTTCGCGCGGGCGCGGGAGGCGGCCGAGAAGTTCCGGGCGATCGAGAACCACCCGTTCCCGCGCTGCTTCGTGTGCGGGCCGGAGCGCGAGCCCGGCGACGGGCTCCGGCTGGAGCCCGGGCAGGTCGCCGACGGCACCGTCGCGGCGCCGTGGGTGCCCGACCGGGTGCCGGAGCGGACGCTGGTGTGGGCGGCGCTGGACTGCCCCGGCGGCTGGTCGTTCGACGTGGCGGGCCGCCCGGCCGTCCTCGGCACGATGACCGCGCAGGTCACCGATGTGCCCGAGGCCGGCGAGGAGTGCGTGGTGATGGGGCTGGCGCGCAGCCGGGAGGGCCGCAAGATGCACGCGGCGACCGCGCTGTACGGCGCCGACGGGCGGCTGCTGGGCCGCGCCGAGCAGATCTGGATCGAGATCGACCCGGAGCTGTTCGGACGGTGACCGGCGGCGGGCGGCGGGCCGGTGATCCGGAACCGCCGCCCGCCAGACCGTTTCCGCTCTGGTGCCGGAAATATGTCAGGCGACATGGTCGGGCACCGCGGTCACGCTGTTCAATCTGACTCTGCGCGACTGGAGGCGGGTCAGATGGGCGGTACGGTCCTACTTCTCCTGGGGGTGGCCGCGCTCGCGGTGTACACCGGCATGCACTGGGAGCGCGCCCGCCGCGCGGCGTCGGACATGAGGCTCAGCCGCCGGCGGGTCGCCGGACTCCGGCGGACGGCGGTGCGCGAGCGCGGCCAGGCCACCATGATCGTCGCGGGGGCGCTGGTCGTCCTCGTGCTCGTCGTCAAGTACGGCTGAGCCGCCGGCGGCGGCACGTCAGGGGCCGGTGAACAGCGGGTCCTCCCGGTCGGCTCCGTTCAGCGGCCGGGTCGGCAGCGGCGGCTCGCCCGCCGGGGGGCCGGTCACGGGGGACGGGGGGCCGCCGGCCGCGGGCGGCGGCAGCATGTGCCCGCCCGACTGCGACGAGCCGGGCGGCGGGCCGCCATGGATTCCGCTCGTCCCCTGCCCGCCGGGCGGAACGGGCGCGCTGAGCGGGGCGCCCGCGCCGGCGACCGGGGTCATCGGCGGCCGCGCGCCGCCCGGGCCGTTCGCGAAACCCGGCGGCGGCACGGGGCTCCCGCCCGACAGCCGCCCTCCCGGCGGGATGCTGGACGACAGGGTGTTGTGGGTGAGCTGGTCTATCTGGCGGCGCGCCCTGTCGGCCTCGGCGCGGGCGGCGTCGCGCTCCTCGGCGAGGGCGGACAGCGCCGCCTGCTGCTCGGCGACCGACTGGGACAGCTGGCGCAGCTGCACCGCCTGGTCGTTGATCTTGGCGGTCAGCTCGTCGCGCTCGCCGGTGGCGGCCTCGGCGCGCGCCTGCGCGGCGTCGCGCTCCTTGGCGGCGTCCTCGGCGCGGGCGTTGGCGCGCACCACCTCCGCCTCGGCCTCCGACTGCGCGCGCAGCGCGGCGGCGCGCTCCGCCTCGGCCTTGCTGGCGGCCTGCATGGCGTGCTGGCGCTGCGCCTCGGTGTCGCGCATGGCGTTGCGCAGATCCTCGGCGCCCTGCTTGGCGACCGCGGCCTCGACCCGCTGCGACTCGGCGGCGCCCTCGGCCTCGGCGAGCTTGGCGTGCAGGCCGACCAGCTCGGCGCGGGCGGCCTCCAGCGCGGCGAGCAGCTCGGTCTCGCGGGCGGCGATGCGGTCGCGCTCGCTCTCGGCGGCGAGCTTCGCCGTCATCGACTGCTGTGCGATCTGGTGCGCCTCCTCCCACGCCTGCTGCGCCGCGTCGCGCTTGGCGGTCGCGAGCCGGGCCTCCTCGCGGGCGTCGGAGGCCGCCTTCTCGGCCGCGTCGGCGCGGCCCCGCGCGGACGACGCCTCCTGCCACGCCTCCTCCGCCTTGCGCTGCGAGGCGTCCCGCTCGCTCTGCGCGATGGCGAGCTCGCGGGCGGCCTCGGCCCGCACCTCGGCGACCCGGCGCTCGACGCCGGCGACGCTCAGCTCGGAGGTCAGCGAGTCGGCGAGCAGGTCCGCGGCCTTCTCCAGCCGCTCGACCATCTCCCATGTGGAGGCGACCTGCCCGGTGAGCCCCGGCGCGTCCCGGCCGCGCTCGCGGCGGTCGCGGGCCTCGCGGGCGCACGCGCCGTCGTTGTCCTGGCAGTACCGGACGGCGCGGACGGCCCCGACCGGCTGCGGGACCGGCCGCCCGCAGTTCGCGCACGGCCACACCGTCACGGGGTCGCCCATCCGCGCGACCGCCGTCTCGGTCCCGCCGGTGCCGGTGACCTCACCGCGCGCCTCCGCCGGGCCCTGCTGCCCGCCCTGCTGCGGCGTGCCCTGCCGCGGGGCCCCCTGCTGCCCTGGCGAGCCCTGCCCGCCGCCCCCGTCGCGCTTCGCGGACGCGGCGTCCTGCGGACCCTCGGAGACGGCGCGCTGGGGAGCCGCGGCCGTCCCCTCGGGGCCGCTATTGTCGCGCTCTTCGCTGTTAGGCATGGAATGAACCATACGCACTAGTCCACGGCACTGCAGTGACTTGCGAGGTAGATGTGGGACCAGCCACGTCGTAGAGAAGTGAGTAGAACGGTCCCGCCGGCGCCGTCCCGGGCCCCGGAACGGCCGTCCCGCCGGGGTTTCCGCGGATCCGCCGGGGCGTCAGCGCGCGGCGAACCGGTCGGTCGCCTCGATGAGCCGGTCCAGGGTGCCCGGTTCGGCGCCGCCGTGCCCCGCGTCCTCGACGATGTGGAACTCCGCCTCGGGCCAGGCGAGGTGCAGGTCCCACGCCTGGCCCGGCGGCGTCTTCATGTCGTAGCGGCCGTTGACGATGACGGCGGGGACGTGCCGGATCCGGTCGACGCCCGCGAGCAGGCCGCCGGCGGGCAGGAAACCGCTTGCGGCGATGTAGTGGCGCGTGATGCGGGCGAACGCGAGGACGGTGGGGTCGTCGAGGTCGGGCGGCGCGGCGGACCAGTCATACCCGACGATTGATCATGCTGTGCCGCTCGGCGCGTGCGAACCGGCGCGCGCGGCCTCAGAGCTGGGCCATGGCCTTGCGGATGCGCTTGTCGGACACCGGGAACCGGGTGCCGAGCTGCTGGGCGAACAGGCTCACCCGCAGTTCCTCGAGCATCCAGCGGATCTGCCGGGCCGGCTCCTCGTCGCGGCGGGACGGGTGCAGCCGGCGGAGCGCCTGCTCGTACTCCTGCCCCAGCACGTCGACCTGGTGGGCGAGCATCCGGTCGCGTCCCGGGTTCTCGGGCAGCTTGTCCAGCCGGATCTGCAGCGCCCGCAGGTAGCGGGGCAGGTCGGCGAGCCGCGCCCAGCCCGTCTCGGTGACGAACCCGGGGTGGACCAGCCTCGCCAGGTGCGCGCGGATGTCGGTCAGCGCCGGGACGAGCGTGAGGCTGGTGGTGCCGCGCAGCCGCCGGTCCAGCTCGTGGGACTCGGCGAGGATCCGCTCGACCAGCCCGACGATCTGCGCGGTGGCGTCGTGCAGGTCGGCGCGGACGCGGTCGTACAGCACGCGGAACCCGTCCTCGTCCCACGCGGGCCCGCCCGCCTCGGCGATGAGCCGGTCCGCGGCGGCGGTGACGCAGTCGTCGAACAGCGCCGCGACGGACCCGTGCGGGTTGTGGCTGAGCGCGAGCTTGCCCTTGTTGGTCAGGCGGCCCTGGATGAGCTTCACCGGCGACGGCGCGTTCAGCAGGATGAGGCGACGCGTGCCGAGCCACATGGCGCGGCGCTGCTCGGCCTCCGTCTCGTACATGCGGACGGCGACGCTCTCGCCCTCGTCGGTCAGGGCGGGGTACGCCTTGACGTCGTACCCCGCCTGCTTCTGCTCGTAGGTGCGGGGCAGCTCGCCGATCGTCCACTCGGTGAGGCCGGAGCGCTCCACGCTCGACGCGGCCTTCGACAATGTCCCGCGCACCTTGCCGGCGAGCCGGCGTTTCAGCTCGTCGAGGTCGGTGCCCTCGCCGAGCACGCGCTTGCGGTCGTCGACGACGCGGAAGGTGATGCGCAGGTGCGCGGGCAGCCGCGAGGCGTCCCAGGCCTCCCGCGCGACGGGCACGCCGGTCATCGCGGTCAGCTCGCGCTCCAGCGCGTCCAGCAGCGGCTCGGTGCGCGGCGCGACGCGGTCGAGCACCTTGCGGGCGTAGTCGGGCGCGGGGACGAAATTGACGCGCAACTGCTTCGGCAGCGACCGGATCAGCTCGGTGACCAGTTCGGTGCGCAGCCCGGGCACCTGCCACTCGAACCCGTCCGGGCGGACCTGGTTGAGGACCTGGACGGGGACGTGGACGGTGACGCCGTCGGCGTCGGTGCCCGGCTCGAACTGGTAGGTCAGCCGCAGCCGCAGCGGCCCCTGCTTCCACACGTCCGGGTAGTCGGCCTCGCTGACGCCGCCGGCGGTCTCGTTGATGAGCATCGACTTCTCGAACCCGAGCAGGTCGGGGTCCGAGCGCCGGGCCTTCTTCCACCAGGCGTCGAAGTGCCGCCCGGAGACGACGTCGTCGGGGATCCGCTCGTCGTAGAAGTCGAAGAGCGTCTCGTCGTCCACGAGAATGTCGCGGCGGCGGGCGCGGTGCTCCAGCTCCTCGACCTCGTCGAGCAGGGCCCGGTTGTCGTGGAAGAACTCGTGGTGGGTCTCCCAGTCGCCCTCGACGAGGGCGTGCCGGATGAACAGCTCGCGGGACAGCGCCGGGTCGATGGAGCCGTAGTTGACGCGCCGGTCGGCGACGATCGGCACCCCGTACAGGGTGACCTTCTCGTGCGCCATCACGGCGGCCTGCTTCTTGGACCAGTGCGGCTCGCTGTAGTTGCGCTTGACGAGGTGCTCCGCCAGCGGCTCGATCCAGTCCGGCTCGATCTTGGCGTTGATGCGGCCCCAGAGCCGGGACGTCTCCACCAGCTCCGCCGACATCACCCACCGCGGCGGCTTCCTGAACAGCGCCGACCCCGGGAACACGGCGAACTTCGCGCCGCGCGCGCCGAGGTACTCCTGCCCGCGCCGCGGCTTGTCCTTCTCCTTCTTGTCGGTATCCACGAGGCCGATATGGGAGAGGAGCCCGGCGAGCAGCGAGACGTGGATGCGGTCGGGCGGCGCGTCGGCCGTGTTGAGGGTGACGCCGAGCGACTTCGCGACCTGCTTGAGCTGGCCGTGCAGGTCCTGCCACTCGCGGACGCGCAGGAAGTGCAGGAACTCGCTCTTGCACATGCGGCGGAACGCGCTGCCCGACAGTTCCTTCTGCTGCTCGCGCAGGTAGTTCCACAGGTTCAGGTACGCCAGGAAGTCCGACGTCGGGTCGGCGAACCGGCGGTGCTTGTCGTCGGCGGCCTGCTGGTGCTCGGCGGGCCGCTCGCGCGGGTCCTGGATCGACAGCGCGGCGGCGATGATCAGCACCTCGCGGACGCAGCCGTTGCGGTCGGCTTCCAGCACCATCCGGCCGAGCCGCGGGTCGACGGGCAGCTGGGCGAGCCGGCGGCCGAGCGGGGTGAGCCGCTTGCGCGGGTCCTTCTCCGCCGGGTCGATGGCGCCGAGCTCGTGCAGCAGGTCGACGCCCGCCTTGACGTTGCGGCGGTCCGGCGGCTCCACGAACGGGAACGCGGCGATGTCGCCGAGGCCGAGCGCGGTCATCTGCAGGATGACCGAGGCGAGGTTGGTGCGCAGGATCTCCGGGTCGGTGAACTCGGGGCGGGACTCGAAGTCCTCCTCGGAGTACAGCCGGATGCACACGCCCTCGGACACGCGCCCGCAGCGGCCCTTGCGCTGGTTCGCCGACGCCTGCGAGATCGGCTCGATCGGGAGCCGCTGCACCTTCAGCCGGTGGCTGTAGCGGGAGATGCGGGCGGTGCCCGGGTCGACGACGTACTTGATGCCGGGGACGGTCAGCGACGTCTCCGCGACGTTCGTCGCGAGGACGACGCGGCGCCCGCGATGCGCCTGGAACACCCGGTGCTGCTCGGCGGCCGACAGCCGCGCGTACAGCGGCAGCACCTCGGTCGCGGCCCTGGTGCGGGTGAAGTGCTTGGTCAGCGCGTCGGCGGTGTCGCGGATCTCCCGCTCGCCGCTGAGGAAGACCAGCACGTCGCCGGGCGCCTCGCGGCCCAGCTCGTCGACCGCGTCGATGATCGCCTGGATCTGGTCGCGGTCGGGGTCGGCGGACGCGTCGTCCACATCTGAGACGGGCCGGTACCGCACCTCGACCGGGTACGTCCGGCCGGACACCTCGACGATCGGGGCGTCGCCGAAGTGCCGGGAGAACCGCTCGGGGTCGATCGTCGCCGAGGTGATGATCACCTTGAGGTCGGGCCGGCGCGGCAGGATCTCCTTGACGTAGCCGAGCAGGAAGTCGATGTTCAGGCTGCGCTCGTGCGCCTCGTCGATGATCAGCGTGTCGTACTGGCGCAGCAGCCGGTCGGTCTGGATCTCGGCGAGCAGGATGCCGTCGGTCATCAGCTTCACCAGCGTGTCGTCGCTCGATCTGTCGGTGAAGCGGACCTTGTACCCCACGGTGTCGCCGAGGTCCGTGCCGAGCTCTTCGGCGATCCGGTCGGCGACGGTGCGGGCCGCGAGCCGGCGCGGCTGGGTGTGGCCGATCGAGCCGAGCACGCCGCGGCCGAGCTCCAGGCAGATCTTCGGGATCTGGGTCGTCTTGCCGGACCCGGTCTCACCGGCGACGATCACGACCTGGTGGTCGCGGACGGCGGCGAGGATGTCGTCCTTCTTCTGCGCGACCGGCAGCTCCGCCGGATAGGTGATCGCGGGCACGGCGAGGCGCCGCCGCTCGACCCGCCGCTCGGCGGCCTCGACCTCGGCGGCGATCTCCTCGGCGACCTTCGCGCGCCGCGCCGCGTCCCGCATCTTCTGGGTGCCGTCGATGCGGCGGCGGAGCCGGTGCCGGTCGCGCAGCATCAGCTCGGGCAGGCGCGCGCGCAGGTCGGCGAGCGGCGATCTCACAGGCGTCCTCATAACCGTCGACAAGGATAGGGTTCCAGGCCGGCAGGCCCCGCTCACCCCTCAAACCTTCGCACCGTAGCCGGATCCGCCCGTGCCGGGCGATCCATTTTCCGGCCGGCGCCCCAGTACAACGCCCGCCGCCCCGCCCGGCATTCCTGCGCCGCTAGGAGGCCCGGCCGGCCTTCTCGTGCGGCGTGCGCGGGACGAGCCGCAGGGCGAGGCCCGGGCAGATCGCGACGGCGCGCCGCGCGTCGGCCTCCAGCCGCGCGGGGATCGGCTCGGTGGGGATCACCGGGTAGTCGTACTCGTCCATCCGGACGGTGCCGCGCAGCACGTCGGCGCACAGGCCGTGGCCGTCGCAGCGGCTCCAGTCGACCTCAAGCCGCAGCTCGGCCGCCTCCGCCTCGGCGGGCAGCACGCCGAGGACGGGCCGCCCGCAGCCGCCGTCGGAGGCGTGCCGGGCGATGTCGCCGGCGAAGACCTCCAGCGCGGACAGCACGAACCGGGCGGTGCCGTCGGGGTGGGCGCACGCGCCGCGGCCGACGACCATCTCCACGGCGCGGCGGACGGCCTCGCACGCGGCGGCGACGCCCCGCCCGGCGGCGATGTCGGCGAGCGCGCCGGCCACGTCGGGCAGCCCGAGCCGGCACGGCCCGCACTGCCCGGCCGACTCCGCGGCCAGGTATCCGGCGACGCGCGCGCATTCGCCGAGCGGGCAGGTGCCGCGCCCGATCGGCATGACGATCCCGGCGCCGAGCGCGCCGCCCGCCTCCGCGAGCCCGGCGCGCGACACCACGGTGCGGGTCGCGACCTCGCCCGTCAGCCAGGCGCCGTGGTAGCCGCCGACCAGCACCCCCTCCCCCGCCCGCGCGCCGCACAGGTCGAGCAGGTGGCCGAGCGGCGCCCCGGCGGGCGTCTCCACCACGGCCGGGAAGCGGGCCGAGCCGGTCACCGTCAGCAGCACCGTGCCGGGCTCGTCGCGCGTCCCGACCTTCCGGTATCCGGCGGGGCCGAGCCCGGCGAGGACGGCGAGCTGGGCGTAGGTCTCGGCGTTGGACAGCAGCGTCGGCAGGCCGTCCACGCCGCGGGTCGAGGCGCGACCCTTGCGTCCCGGCGGAATGGGGCGCCTGCCGTTGATGCCGCGCACCAGCGCGCCGCTCTCGCCGGTGACGAACCGCTCGGGCAGCAGCACGACGCGGGCCCGGCCGCCGAGGTCGCGCTCGGCGATCGCGTCCCGCACCGACCCGGCCGCCGCCCCGTCGGTCACCGCGACGATGATCTCCAGCGAGCCGAGCGCGGTGGCGGCCAGCGCGGCGCCGTCCAGGATCAGGTGCGGCGCGCCGCGCAGCAGCGCCTTGTCCTTGGCGCTGCCGGGCTCGCCCTCGGTTCCGTTGACGACCACGATCGTCCGCTTGCCGCGCCGGACGGCGCTGTCGGCGGTCGCCCGCACCTTGCGCGCGAACGGGAACGCGGCGCCGCCGCGCCCGTGCAGCCGTCCCGCCTCGCACAGCGCGACGAGCCGGTCGGTGGTGAGGGGGCGCGGATCGGGGTGCAGGGCGCGGTGGGCGTCCCAGTCGAGGCGTCCGCCGTCCGCGAGCCCCTTGGTGAGGCGCGGCGGGCCGACGTGCCGGACGGCGAGCGCGGTCACGGCGTCCTCCTCTCCCGGGGCCGCAGGACGGGACGGGCGGCGAGCGCGAGCGCGACCCCGGCCACGCACAGCAGGTAGCCGGCCGTCACCCATACGGCGGGGGCGCGGCCGGAGGTGAGGCCGTGCCAGATCCCGAGCGGCCATGCCGCGTACGCGGTGAGATGCGTGGCCCGCCAGGCCCACGGGTGCTTGCTGCCGGCGAAGCGGCCCCGCGCGACTCCGCCGGCGACGGCGAGGAGCAGCAGGTAGAGGGCGATCACGCCGATGTCGTAGTCGGCGGCGTGCGGGCCGGGCAGCGGCAGGAGCGCCTGGGCGATCCCGACCCGGTGCTCGGCGAGCTGCGAGGTGATGTGGACGGCCAGCATCGCCACGGCGAGGAACGCGGTGGCCCGGTGCACCGCCTGGGCCCGCAGCCGGTGCCGGGAGGCGAGGATCGCGCGGTCGGTGGCCAGGAGCCCGATCATGACCGTCAGCGACAGCGCGACCAGCGCGAAGACCCCGCAGTAGAAGTCGAGGAACCGGCCGACCGGGCGGAGCACGGGCGACGCCGCTCCGGTCCCGGCGGCGAGGGCGAGGAGGGCGCCCGCCACGACGGCCGCGGCCGCCGCCGCGGCGATGCGGCCGCGGTGCGCGCCGATCCGGCGCGTCCGCGACGGTGCGGCCGAGGGCCGCGGCACGGGCCGCGGCCGGCCGCCCGGCCCGGCGATGAACGCGCCCGTCATCTCGTGCGCGGGGCCGCGGCGCGGCGCGTCCCCTGGCGGCGGACCCTCAGGAGCCATGGCGGCACCCCCTGCCTTACGCGTCGTCCGGGGGAATCCCCCGGCCACTACGACGCGTGTCCGCCTCATACCGGTTCGGTGACACGACCGTCCCCCGTCCCCCGCCGATATACGGAATGGTGGCAGGTCAGGACGGTTTCACCGAGGTGCGCGACCGGAACCGGCCGCGCCCGGCGGCGCGCCGGGCGCGGGAGGCGGTCAGCCGGCGCCGTATACGGGCTCGGGGACCGGAGCCTCGGCGAGCAGGCCGGTGACGACCTCGCCGACCTCGGCCGGATCCCAGCGGGCGCCCTTGTCGGCGGCGGGGCCGTGCCGGAAGGCGTCCATCACGCAGATCCTGCCGCCCTCGGCCTCGAAGACCCGGCCGGTGACGTCCTTGGACTGCGCGGAGCCGAGCCAGACGACCAGCGGCGACACGTTCTCCGGTGCCATCGCGTCGAACTCGCCCTCGGCGGGCGCGGCCATCGTCTGCGCGAAGACCTCCTCGGTCATCCGGGTGCGGGCGGCGGGCGCGATCGCGTTGACGGTCACCCCGTACCGGCCGAGCTCGGCGGACGCGACGAGGGTGAGCCCGACGATGCCGGCCTTCGCGGCCGAGTAGTTGCCCTGGCCGACGCTGCCGAGCAGGCCCGCGCCGGACGAGGTGTTGATCACGCGGGCGTCGACCGGGCGGCCGGCCTTGCTCTCGGCGCGCCAGTACCGCCCGGCGTGCGCGAGCGGCAGGAAGTGGCCCTTGAGGTGGACGCGCATGACGGCGTCCCACTCGTCCTCGGACAGGTTGATCAGCATCCGGTCGCGCAGGAACCCGGCGTTGTTGACGAGGGTGTCGAGGCGGCCGAAGGCGTCCACGGCGGTGGCGACGAGCGCGGCGGCGCCCGCGTCGGTGGCGATGTCGTCGGTGCTGGCGACGGCGCGTCCGCCGAGCGCCTCGATCTCCTTGACGACGTCCTGGGCGGGGCCACCGGAGGCGTCGCCGGTGCCGTCGCGGGCGACGCCCAGGTCGTTGACCACGACCAGGGCGCCCTGCCGGGCGAACTCCAGCGCGTGCGCGCGGCCGAGCCCGCGCCCGGCCCCGGTGACGGCGACCACGCGGTCCTTGCAGATCATCGCGACTCCTCCTTGTTCACGGTGGCGGCGTCCAGGAACGCGGGGCGCTCTCCGCCGCCGTGCATCAGCAGCTGCGCCCCGGTGATGTAGGACGCGAGGTCGGAGGCGAGGTAGACGCAGGCGGCGCCGACCTCGAACGGGTCGCCGAGGCGGCCCATCGGCACGGTCCGCGCGACGGCCCGCACACCCGCCTCGTCGCCGTAGTGCAGGTGCGCGAGCTCGGTGCGGACCATGCCGAGGATCAGCGTGTTGACCCGCACCCGCGGCGCCCACTCGACGGCGAGCGACTGGGTGAGGCTGTGCAGCCCGGCCTTGGCGGCGCCGTAGGGCGCGGTGCCCGGCGACGGCCGGACCCCGCTGACGCTGCCGATGTTGATCACCGAGCCGCCGTCCGGCATCAGCGGGCGCAGCGCCCGCGCCATGATCAGCGGCGCGGTCAGGTTCAGTTCCAGGACCTTCAGGTGGGTGCGCAGCGGGCCCTCGGTGAGCGGCAGGAACGGCCCGCCGCCCGCGTTGTTGACCAGCACGTCCACCCTGTCGAGCCCGGCGGCGAACGCCTCGGCGGCGTCCTCGTCGCGCACGTCCAGGCAGGCGAAGGATGCCGTGCGGCCGCCGGCCTCGGGCAGCGCGTCCGGCTCGTGCCGGGCCACCGCGATCACGTCGGCGCCCGCCTCCAGGAAAGCGCGGCTGATCCCGGCGCCGACACCGCGCACGCCCCCGGTGACCACGACGGTCCTTCCCGCCAGGTCCAGCGTCAGTGACATCCCGCCTCCTGCGAGCCGCTCTGCTACCGTCTGTTCTAACAAATGTTTGGTGGAAAGGTAGCGCATGGGAGTCTCCACCACGACCCTGGACGGGGTCGCCGAGATCGTCGTGGACGCGCCGCCGGTCAACGCCCTGACCGTCGCGGGCTGGTTCGAGCTGGCCGACGCGGTGCTCGCGGCCGGCCGCGACCCGCGGGTCGGCGCCGTCGTGCTCCGGGCCGAGGGCCGGGGCTTCAACGCGGGCGTCGACATCAAGGAGATGCAGCGGACCGAGGGGCACACCGCGCTGGTGGGGGCCAACCGGGGCTGCTTCGCGGCATTCGCCGCCGTCTACGACTGCGAGGTGCCGGTGGTCGCCGCGGTGCACGGCTTCTGCCTGGGCGGCGGGATCGGACTGGCGGGCAACGCCGACATCGTCGTGGCGTCCGACGACGCCTTCTTCGGGCTGCCCGAGGTCGACCGGGGCGCGCTCGGCGCCGCGACGCACCTGGCCCGGCTCGTCCCGCAGCACCTGATGCGCGCGATGGTCTACACCTGCCGCAACGTCACGGCCGCCGAGCTGCACCACCACGGCTCGGTGCTGGAGGTCGTCCCGAGGGACGAGCTGCGCGCCAAGGCGCTGGAGGTCGCCGGGAACATCGCCGCCAAGGACAAGTACGTGATCAGGCGCGCCAAGGAGTCGCTGAACGGCATCGACCCGGTGGACGTCCGTCGCAGCTACCGCTACGAGCAGGGGTTCACCTTCGAGCTGAACCTCGTGGGCGCGGGCGACGAGCACCGCGACGCCTTCGTGGCCAAGGGGGCGAAGTGAGCAAGGTCCTCTCCATCGAGGAGGTCGTCGGGTCGCTGGAGAGCGGCATGACGGTCGGGATCGGCGGCTGGGGCTCGCGGCGCAAGCCGATGGCCCTGGTCCGGGCGCTGTGCCGCTCCGACGTCACCGACCTGACCGTGGTGGCCTACGGCGGGCCGGACGTCGGGCTGCTGTGCGCGGCGGGCAAGGTCCGCCGGCTCGTGGCGGCCTTCGTCACCATGGACTCGATCCCGCTCGAGCCGCACTTCCGGCAGGCGCGCCAGTCGGGATCGATCGAGCTGACCGAGTACGACGAGGGCATGTTCATGTTCGGGCTGTACGCGGCGGCGCACCGGCTGCCGTTCCTGCCCACCCCCGTCGGGCTCGGCTCGGACGTGATGCGCGTCAACCCGGAGCTGAGGACGATCCGGTCGCCGTACGGGGACGGGCGGGAGCTCGTCGCCGTCCCGGCGCTCACCATGGACGTGTCGCTGATCCACATGAACCGGGCGGACGCGCGCGGCAACGCCCAGTACCTCGGCGCCGACCCGTACATGGACGACCTGTTCGCCAAGGCCGCCGACCGCACCTACGTCTCCTGCGAGCGGCTGGTCGACACCGCCGACTTCGCCAAGGAGGGCCCGCCGCAGTCGTTGCTGATCAGCCGGACGCAGGTGACGGGCGTGGTGGAGACGCCGAACGGCGCGCACTTCACCGACTGCGAGCCCGACCACCGCCGCGACGAGGCGTTCCAGAAGCTGTACGCGACGTCGGCGGGCGACCCGGAGGCGTGGGCGGCGTTCCGCGACCGGTTCCTGTCCGGCGACGAGGCCGCCTATCAGGACGCGGTCCGGACGTGGCAGGAGGAGTCCCGATGAGCGATGTGACGAGGGCCGAGGTCTGCGCGGTCGCCTGCGCGGAGCTGTTCCGCGGGGACGGCGAGATCGTCGCGGCGGCGGTCGCCGGATTCGTGCCCATGCTGGGGTCGCGGCTGGCGCGGGCCACCTTCGAGCCGGACCTGCTGACGACCGACGGCGGGCCCACGCTGAGCGCCGAGCCCGTCCCGCTGGGCCGGACGGCGGAGGTGGCGGAGGGCTGGCTGCCGTTCCGCGACCACCTGTGGCTGGTGCTGAACGCGCGGCGGCACGTGGTGATGGGGCCGTCGCAGATCGACCGGTACGGCAACACCAACATCTCGTGCATCGGCGACTGGGAGCGGCCGTCGCGGCAGCTCCTCGGGTCGCGCGGCGGCCCGGGGAACACTCTGCTGAACCCGACGAGCTACTGGGTGCCGAAGCACTCGACGCGGGTCTTCACCCCCAGGGTCGACTTCGTCAGCGGCGTCGGCTGGGACCGGGGCGCGCACGAGATCCGCGCGGTGGTGAGCAACCTCGCGGTGCTCGACTTCGACACCCCCGACCACCGGATGCGGCTGCGCTCGGTGCACCCCGGCGTGACCGTCGAGGACGTCGTGGCCGCCACCGGGTTCGAGCTGGTGATCCCCGATGAGGTGCCGCGGACGCGCCTGCCGGACGGCGAGGAGCTGCGGGTCATGCGCGAGGTCCTGGACCCGAAGGGCCTGCGCGAGCGGGAGGTGCCGGCCTGATGGAGCAGCGGCTCGACACCCCGCTGACCCGGCTGGCGGGCGTGCGGCACCCGGTCGTCCAGACCGGCATGGGCTGGGTGGCCGGGCCGCGCCTGGTCACCGCCGTGGCGAACGCGGGCGGCCTCGGCATCCTGGCGTCGGCGACGATGACGCTCGACCAGCTCGCGGACGCGATCCACGAGGTCAGGGACCGCACGGACGCGCCGTTCGGGGTCAATCTGCGCGCCGACGCCGGCGACGCGGGCGACCGCATCGACCTGCTCATCAAGGAGGGCGTGAAGGTCGCGTCGTTCGCGCTCGCGCCCAAGCGGGAGCTGATCGCCAAGCTCAAGGACGCGGGCCTGGTGGTGATCCCGTCGGTGGGCGCGCGGCGGCACGCGGAGAAGGTCGCCGGCTGGGGCGCGGACGCCGTGCTGGTGCAGGGCGGCGAGGGCGGCGGGCACACCGGCCCCGTCGCGACCACGCTGCTGCTCCCCCAGGTCGTCGACGCGGTGGACATCCCGGTCATCGCGGCCGGCGGCTTCTTCGACGGGCGCGGCCTGGCCGCCGCGCTGTCCTACGGGGCGGCGGGCGTGGCGATGGGCACCCGGTTCCTGCTGACCTCCGACAGCTCGGTGCCGGACGCGGTCAAGCAGGTGTACCTGAAGACCGGCGAGACGGTCGTGACCCGCCAGGTCGACGGCATGCCGCACCGGGTGCTGCGCAGCGAGCTGGTCGACGGGCTGGAGTCGGCCGGACGGATCAGCGGCCTGGTCCGGGCGCTGCGCAACGTCGCCCGGTTCAAGAAGCTGTCCGGGATGTCGTGGCGCGCGATGATCGCCGACGGGAGGGCGATGAAGCACGGCAAGGACCTGTCGTGGTCGCAGGTCCTCATGGCCGCCAACACCCCGATGCTGCTGAAGGCGGCGATGGTGGACGGCCGTCCCGATCTCGGCGTGATGGCCTCGGGCCAGGTCGTCGGGGTCATCGACGACCTGCCGAGCTGCGCGCGGCTGATCGACGGGATCGTGGCACAGGCCGTCGAGGCCATCTCCGCCCAGCAGTCGCTGCTGGTCCGCTAGGCGGTGCCGAGGCCGCGCAGCACGGCCTCCAGTCCCCCGCGGAACTCCTCGCCGGGGCCGATGCGGCGGGCGTGCCGCGCGGTCTCGGCCATGTGCGGGAACTCGCCGGCGGGCAGCGCGGCGATGACGAGGGTCCCCTCCCCCTCCAGCGGGCCCAGGTGCTCCAGCTGGATCGCACCGATGATGTAGGCGATCACCGCCCGCAGCGCGATGGCGGCCCGGGGGCCGGTGATGCCGGCCTCGTGCAGGATGCCCGCGACGGTCTCCCCCCAGCACAGCGACCCCCGCGAGTCGTGCCGGTGCGTGAGCGTCAGCGGCATGATCGCCGCGTGCGCGCCGAAGGCGTCCCGCAGCCGCAGCGCCATCGTCTCGATCCTCTCCTCCCACGGGCCGGCGGGCGGCGGCGCGGGATCGACCTCGGCGTACACCAGGTCGATGACGAGGCCTTCCAGTTCTTCGCGGTCGCGGACGTACCGGTACAGCGCCATGGTGCTCAGCTTGAGCTCCTTGGCGACCGCGCGCATCGACAGCCCGGCGAGGCCGTCCCGGTCGATGACGGCGAGCGCCGCGGCGGCGACCTGGTCCTGGGTGAGCGAGCGGGGTCGGGGCATGACGCTTGACAGCGTACGGCATACACTTACGATCGTAGGTGTACGCCATACGCTTAAGGAGCGACGCATGCGCCTGACCCCCGGAGCGGACGTCCCGGCCCGCGAACTGACCCCCGTCGGCGGCCCACCGGTCCCCGTCCCCGACCCCGGCCACCTCGTCCACCTGCAGTTCCGCCGGTTCGCGGGCTGCCCGATCTGCAACCTGCACCTGCGCTCGTTCGTCGTCCGGCACGGCGAGATCGAGGCCGCGGGGATCCGCGAGGTCGTGGTGTTCCACTCCCCCGACGAGGAGCTGCGCGAGCACGTCGCCGGCCTGCCGTTCCCCGTCGTCGGCGACCCCTCGAAGAGGCTGTACGCCGAGTTCGGCGTCGAGTCCGGGCGCCGGGCGCTGCTCGACCCCCGCGTGTGGGGCCCGCTGCTGCGGGCCGTGATCACCGGGACGTGGCAGGTCGTCCGGGGCCGCGAGCACCTGCCGTCGTCCAGCCCGGCCGGGGGCCGGCTGGGCCTGCCCGGCGACTTCCTGATCGGCGCGGACGGGCGCCTGGTCGCGGCGAAGTACGGCGAGCACGCCTACGACCAGTGGTCGGTCGACGAGCTGCTCGCCCTCGCCGCCGAGGCACCGGCCGCCACGGGGCGGCCGTGACCGCGGATCGGCGGCCCGGTGCCGCCGGCCCGCGGCCTAGTGGTGCTCAGCCGCGCAGCGCGAGGACGAGCTTGCCGGTCGTCGCGCCGGACTCGATGCGCCGGTGCGCCTCCGCGGCCTGGTCCAGAGGCAGTTCCTCCACCTGCAGCCGCAGGTCGCCGGAGGCCGCGGCGGCCACCGCGCGGCGCAGCGCCCGGCCCGCGTCGGCCGGGAACGCGCCCGAGAACGCGGCGAGGTTGAAGCCCGCCACCGACTTGTTGGCGAACCACAGCTCGTTCGCCGACACGCCCACGTCGTCCGCGCCGGACGCGTTGCCCATGACGATCATCCGGCCCATCGGCGCGAGCGCGTCCAGGCTGGTCCGGCGGGCCGGGCCACCGACCATGTCCACCACGATGTCGAACCCGCGCCCGCCGGTGAGGGCCGCGACCCGGTCCGGCAGCTCGTCGCGGAGCACGACGTCGTCGTAGCCGAAGCCGCGGGCGGTCCCGATCTTCGCCGGGCCGCCGACGGTGCCGGCCACCCGGCCCGCGCCGAGCAGCCGCGCCGCCTGGCCGAGCTGGCTGCCCACGCCCCCGGCGGCGGCGTGCACGAGCACGGTCTCGCCCGGTTCGATGCGCGCCGCGCGGTCCAGGACGAGGAACGCGGTCGTGCTGTTGGACGGGATCGCGGCGGCGATGTCCAGGCCCAGGTCGAGGCCGTCCAGCGGTGCGACCAGGTCCGCGGACGTCACGACGACCTCGGCGTAGCCGCCGCCGTCCACGATCGTCAGCGCCGCGACCGGCTGCCCGGGCCGAAGGCCCTCGACCTCCGGGCCGACCGCGCGGACGTGCCCGGACACCTCGATCCCGGGAACGAACGGCAGCGGCACGTCCACCACGCCCCGCCGGTACAGCACCTCGGCGAAGTTGGCGCCCGCGTAGGCGACGTCGATGGACACCTGCCCCGGCCCTGGCTCGGGTACCTCGAACTCGTCCACGCGCAGCACCTCGGCCCCGCCGAACGCGGGGATGGCGACGGCCTTCATCAGTAACGCCCTCCGACGGCCGCGGGGACGGCGTCGAGCTCGGCCAGGTCGGCCTCGGTGAGGTCCAGGTCGGCGGCTCCGGCGTTGTCGCGCAGGTACCGCTGCTTCTTGGTGCCGGGGATCGGGATGACGTGCTCGCCCTGCGCGAGCGTCCAGGCGATGGCGACCTGCGCCGGGGTGGCGCCGTGCCGCTCGGCGACCGCCTTCACGACGTCGACGATCCGCAGGTTGGCCTTCAGCGCCTCCTCCTGGAAGCGCGGGTTGGCGCCGCGGAAGTCGGTGTCCTCGAAGTCGGCGGCGGTGACGGTCCCGGTGAGGAACCCGCGGCCGAGCGGCGAGAACGGGACGAACGCCGCGCCGTTGGCGGCGCACCAGCCGACCACGTCGCCCGCGTCACCGGCGCCCGTGACCGCGCCGGCGCCGGCGCCGGCGGCCTGCGTCCCCGGCTGCCCGAGCGCGTCGCGCGTCCACAGCGACAGCTCCGACTGGACCGCCGCGACCGGGTGGATCGCGTGCGCCTCGGCGGCCTGCGCCACGCTGACCTCCGACAGGCCGAGCCGCCGCACCTTGCCCTCGGCGACCAGCTCCGCCATCGCGCCCCAGGTGTCGGCGAGGGGCACGTCCGGGTCGACGCGGTGCAGGTAGTAGAGGTCGATCACGTCGGTGCCCAGCCGGCGCAGGCTGTCCTCGGCGGACGCCTTGACGTGCTCGGGCCGCCCGTTCCGGACGATCTTCCGGGTGGCGAGCGACTCGACGACCAGGCCCGTCTTGGTGGCGAGCACCGCCTCGTCGCGGCGGCCGGCGAGGGCCCGCCCGACCAGCGCCTCGTTGTGGCCGTCGCCGTAGGGCTGCGCCGTGTCCAGGAACGTGACGCCCATGTCGAGCGCCTCCCGGATCAGCGCCACCGACACGTCGTCGTCGCGCTCGGACTCGGCGTAGGCCCAGCTCATGCCCATGCAGCCCAGCCCGACCGCGCCGACCGGCCGACCCGCGAAATCGCGATTCCTCATGGCGTAACCCTTCCTCCGGTTCGTTCGGGAACGATCGTGCCGGATCGCCGGAGGGGCGGACAGACTCCGCTCATCCTGGGTCTGCCACCACCACCCACGCGGGCGCGGGTCAGCTCGCCGCGGCCAGCCCGCGCCGCGCCATCAGCCGCTCCAGGCGCTCCATGGTGCCGGTGCCGGGGCGCGGGTTCTGCAGCACGAGGTGGGTGCCGGGACGGTCGGCGAGCGGCAGCAGCGTGCCCTCGAAGACCATCTCGCCGGCCTCGGGATGGCGGACGCCCTTCACCGCCTGGGTGGCCGAGCTGACTTCGTGCCGGGGCCACAGCTCGGCGAACTCCGGACTGGCGGCGATCATGTCCGCGGCGATCCGGCCGAACTCGGGGTCGTCGGGGTAGCGGGCGGCGTCCGCGCGGAACCGGGCGACGACGTTCGGCGCGGCCGCCGCCCATTCGATGTGCATGTCGCGGTAGCGGGCGTTGGTGAAGAACGACACCAGGCAGTTGTGGTCGGTGTCGCCGAACCCGAACACCGCGCGCGCCGCGTCGTTGATCGCGACGAAATTCCAGTGCCGGTCGCGGACGTAGGCGGGCCGCGGCGACCAGGCGTCCAGCGGCCGCTGCAGCTCCGGCGTGATCGGGACGGCCGGGCCGGCCTCGGCGCGCGGCGGGTTCAGCCCGGCCAGCAGGTACAGGTGCTCGCGCTCGGCGGCGTCGAGCCGGAGCGCGCGGGCGATGGCGTCCAGCACCTCGCCGGACACCTTGATGTCGCGCCCCTGCTCCAGCCACGTGTACCAGGACACGCCGACGCCTGCGAGCACGGCGACCTCCTCGCGCCGCAGGCCGGGCGTCCGGCGCCGGCCCGCGTCGGGCATGCCGACATCGGCGGGCGTGAGCCGGGCGCGGCGGGTGCGCAGGAAGTCGCGCATCTCCTCGCGGCGGCGGTCAGGAGCGGAGGACGGGGTCGTACTGGCCATAGCGCCACGATATCCACCGCCAGGTCCCGTCCCGGGTCGCGCGGGCCGTCAGGCGACCGTTCCGGCAGCTCGGAGCCGGGCGATGTCCGCGTCGTCGTGCCCGAGCCCGCGCAGCACGGCCTCGGTGTGCTCGCCGAGCGCCGGGACCGGGTCCATCCGCGCCTCGACGTCGGCGAAGGTGATCGGCGGGCGGATCGCGCGGATCACCCCGACCGGGGAGCCGACCTCGCGCCAGCGGTCGCGCTCGGCGAGCTGCGGATGCGCGATCAGCCCGTGCCCGTCGTTCAGCGACGCGTTCGCGACGCCCGCCTCGTCCAGCCGCCGCAGCAGTTCCTCGCGGGCCATCGCCGACGTGACGCCGGACACGATCGCGTCCACCTTCTCCCGGTTGCGGACCCGCGCCTGGTTCGTCGCGTACTCGGGGTCGGTGACGAGGTCGGGGCGGTCCAGGACGCCGTTCGCCAGCGCCGCCCAGCCGCGGTCGTTCTGCACGCCGATGACGACGTCGACCCCGTCGGCGGTCGGGTAGGCGTCGTACGGGGAGATCACCGGATGGCTCAGCCGGGTCCGCGGCGGCACCGAACCGGTGTAGAGGGTCGTGTACATCGCCTGGCCCATCCACTCGGCGACCGCGTCGAACATCGTGACCTCGATCGCCGCGCCCTCGCCGGTCGTGCCGCGCCGGACGAGCGCCGCGAGCGTCCCGGAGAAGGCGTACATCCCGGCGGCGATGTCGGCCAGCGGGGAGCCCGCCTTCACCGGCGTCTCCGGGGTGCCGGTGACCGAGATCAGCCCGGCCTCGGCCTGGACGAGCATGTCGTAGGCGCGCTTGTCGCGGTACGGGCCGCGCGTCCCGTATCCGGACATGTCGACGACGATCAGCCGGGGGGCGCGGGCGCGCAGCCCGTCCGCGCCGAACCCGAGGCGGGCGGCGGCGCCGGGCGCGAGGTTCTGCAGGAACACGTCGGCGCCCGCGACCAACTCGGCGAGGATCGCGCGGCCCTCGTCCTGCTTGAGGTCGAGGGCGACCGACTCCTTCGACCGGTTCAGCCAGGCGAAGTGGGTGCCGAGCGCGCCGCGCACGCCGGCGTCGTAGGCGCGGGCGAAGTCGCCGCCGTCCACCCGCTCGACCTTGATGACGCGGGCGCCGAGGTCAGCGAGCTGCCGGGTGGCGAACGGCGCCGCGACCGCCTGCTCCAGCGCGACGACGGTGATGCCTTCGAGGGGGAGCAAGGGATCAGCCCTCCAGCAGCCGGCGGCCGATGATCATCTTCTGGATGTCGGCGGTGCCCTCGCCGATCAGCAGCATCGGCGCCTCCCGGTAGAGGCGCTCGATCTCGTACTCCCTGGAGTAGGCGTAGCCGCCGTGGATACGGAAGGCGTCCTCCACGACCTCCTTGCAGTACTCGCTGGCCAGGTACTTGGCCATGCCCGCCTCGAGGTCGTTGCGCTCGCCGGAGTCCTTGCGGCGCGCCGCCATCACCATCATCTGGTGCGCGGCCTCGACCTTCGTCGCCATCTCGGCGAGCCGGAACATGACGGCCTGGTGCTCGGCGATCGGCCTGCCGAACGTCTCGCGCCGCCGCGCGTAGTCCAGAGCCAGCTCGTAGGCGCGGCGGGCGACGCCGCAGCCGCGCGCCGCGACGTTGACGCGGCCGACCTCGACACCGTCCATCATCTGGTAGAAGCCGCGGCCCGGGGACCCGCCGAGGATCTGCGCGGCGGGAATGCGGTAGGAGTCGAAGACCAGCTCGGTGGTGTCGACGCCCTTGTACCCCATCTTCTCGATCTTGCCGGGGACCGTCAGGCCCGGCGCGACCTCCCCGAACCCCGGCGTCTTGTCGACCAGGAACGTCGTCATGCCGCGGTGGCCCGCGTCCTGGTCGGTCTTGACGAGCGTGGCGACGAGGTTCGCCGAGCCGCCGTTGGTCAGCCACATCTTCTGGCCGTCGATCACGTACGCGTCGCCGTCGGGCACGGCGCGGGTCCTGATCGCCGACACGTCCGAGCCGCAGCCCGGCTCCGACATCGAGAACGCGCCGCGGACCTCCCCGGTCGCCATCCTCGGCAGGTAGTGCGCCTTCTGCTCCGGCGTGCCGTGGTGGGCGATCATCCACGCGACGATGAAGTGGGTGTTGACGATGCCGGACACGCTCATCCAGCCGCGCGACAGCTCCTCCACGGCCAGCGCGTAGGTCAGCAGCGACTCGCCCAGCCCGCCGTGCTCCTCGCCGATCATCAGCCCGAACAGGCCGAGGCCCTTCATCCCGTCCACGATGGCCTGCGGGTACTCGTCGGCGTGCTCCAGCTCCGTGGCGACCGGGAGGATCTCCTTGTCGACGAACGCCCGCACCGTCGCGAGGATCTCCCGCTGCTCGTCCGTCAGCCCGTAGGTCTGCTGCAGCCTGCTCACGTTCCGTTCCCCGCCGATCCCCGTACGGGAGCGCGCACCGCTCCGGAGTCCCGGTCGTCCATCGATCCCTCCTTCGCAATTTTTTATACGATATGGGGAGACGGCCATCCCGGGGAAGGACGCTCCCGGGAACGCCCAGTCAGCCCGACTGGCCGGCCCAGAACCCCCGCGCCTCCAGGTGCACGACCAGCAGGGTCCCGGCGTGCCTGATGTGCGCGCGCATCGCACCGCGCGCGGCCTCGGCGTCCTCGGCGCGCAGCGCCGCCAGGATCAGCCGGTGGTCGTCGACGGAGGCCTGGCTCCACCCCTGGATGCTGGAGTAGAAGCGGCGCGGTGCGTACCGCACCACAAGCTGGAGCAGCCAGGCCGTCTTCGGCGACCCGGCGCACAGGTTGATCACCCGGTGGAACTGGTGGTTGGCCCGCTCGATGCCCTCGGCGTCCGCGGCCTTGGACGCCTGCTCCAGCAGCCCCTGGGTGCGGTCCAGCGACTCCAGCTCGTCCGCCGTGACCTTCTCGGCGGCGCGGGAGGCCAGCTCGCCGGCGAAGTAGGCCTGCGCCTCGAACAGGTCCTGGACGTCCTGGCGCGACAGGGGCGCCGGCATGAAACCGCGGCGCGGCTCCAGCGTGACGAAGCCCTCGCCGCGCAGCGACAGCAGCGCCTCGCGGACCGGGGTGACGCTGATCCCGAGGTCGTCGGCGATGCGCTCCAGCCGGAGGAACTCCCCATGCCTGACCTGGCCGGACATGATGAGCTCGCGGACGTAGGCGGCCACCTCGTCGCTGAGCTGGCGGCGCCTGCCGAGGGCCTGGCCGCCGGATATCGGCACTGTCATCGTCCCCCCGTGCGCCTGGGTGATCCCAACATTATGTAGGCGATGGCCGCTTCTCCCCGACACGGCCGCCGATCCCGCCCCGCGCCAGGTTGACAACGCTTATTTTCAAATCAAATATATGAAAAGGCGCCCGCTGGCGCCAGGGCTCGAGGAGGGCGGCAGCCGTGTTCACGCTGAGCGACGAGGAGCGCGCCATCGTCGAGGTCGTCGCGGACTTCGTCGACAAGGAGGTCCGGCCGGCGGCCCGCGACCTCGAGCACGCGGACGCCTACCCCGAGCACCTGATCGCCCGCATGAAGGAGCTGGGCGTCTACGGGCTCGCCGTCCCCGAGCCGTACGGCGAGACCTCGGTCTCCAAGGCGTGCTACGCGCTCGTCACCGAGGAGCTGGCGCGCGGCTGGATGTCGCTCGCGGGTGCGTTCGGCGGGCACACGGTCGTCTCGCACCTGCTCGCGGTCTTCGGCACCGGGGAGCAGAAGGCCCGCTACCTGCCCCGGATGGCGACCGGCGAGCTGCGCGCCACGATGGCGCTGACCGAGCCGTCCGGCGGCTCCGACCTGCAGTCGATGAGCACCACGGCGCGCCGCGCGGGCGACCGGTACGTGATCGACGGCGCGAAGATGTGGATCACCAACGCGCGGACGTCCGGCCTGATCGCGCTGCTGTGCAAGACCGACCCGGACGCCGAGCCCCGGCACCGCGGCATCAGCATCCTGCTCGTCGAGCAGGGCCCGGGCCTGGCGGTCTCCCGCGACCTGCCGAAGCTCGGCTACAAGGGCGTGGAGAGCTGCGAGCTGTCGTTCGACGGGTACGAGGCGCCGCTGGACGCGGTGCTCGGCGGCGAGGAGGGCTGCGGGTTCGCGCAGATGATGCGCGGCCTGGAGGTCGGCCGGATCCAGGTGGCGGCGCGCGCGCTCGGCGTGGCCCGGGCCGCGCTGGAGGACTCGGTCCGCTACGCGCAGGAGCGCGAGGCGTTCGGCAAGCCGATCTGGAAGCACCAGTCGGTCGGCAACTACCTCGCCGACATGGCCACCGAGCTGCGGGCCGCGCGGCTGCTCACCCTCGACGCCGCCGAACGGCTGGACGCCGGCGAGCGCTGCGACATGGAGGCGGGCATGGCCAAGCTCTACGCCTCCGAGGCGGCGATGCGGATCGCGCTGAACGCCGTGCGGATCCACGGCGCGGCCGGCTACTCCACCGAGTTCGACATCGAGCGCTACTTCCGGGACGCCCCGCTGATGATCGTCGGCGAGGGCACCAACGAGATCCAGCGCAACGTGATCGTCAAGCAGCTGATCGGGCGGAACCGCCTCTGACACCGCGGCGCGGCGGGCCCGGTCAGGGCCCCTCGCCGGGCTCCTCGCCCGCCCTGATCCAGTCGAAGGTGCGTTCCACGGCGCGCTTCCAGTTGCCGTACTCGTGGTCGCGGCGGCCCGCGTCCATCGCCGGGACCCACCGGGCCGCGCGGTGCCAGTTGCGCCGCAGCCCCTCGAGCCCCGCCCAGTAGCCGACGGCGAGGCCGGCGGCGTACGCGGCGCCGAGCGAGACCGTCTCGACCACCATCGGCCGCGCCACCGGCACGTTCAGCATGTCGGCGACCATCTGCATCAGCAGGTTGTCCGACGTCATGCCGCCGTCGGCCTTCAGCTCCCGCAGGCTGAGCCCGGAGTCGCGGTTCATCGCGTCCACGACCTCGCGGGTCTGCCAGCCGGTCGCCTCCAGCACCGCCCGCGCCAGATGGCCCTTGGTGATGTAGGAGGTCAGGCCGACGATGATGCCGCGGGCCTCGCTGCGCCAGTGCGGCGCGAACAGCCCGGAGAACGCCGGGACGATGTAGCAGCCGCCGTTGTCGTCGACGGTCCGGGCGAGCGTCTCGATCTCCGGCGCGGTGGTGATCAGCCCGAGCCCGTCGCGGAACCACTGGACGAGCGCGCCGGTGATCGCGATCGAGCCCTCCAGCGCGTACACGGCCGGCTCGTCGCCGATCTTGTAGCCGACGGTGGTGAGCAGCCCGTGCTCCGACCGCACCGGCTTGGTCCCGGTGTTCATCAGCAGGAACGCGCCGGTGCCGTAGGTGCACTTGGTCTCGCCGGGCGCGAAGCACGTCTGGCCGAACAGCGCGGCCTGCTGGTCGCCGAGCGCGGCGCCGACGCGCACCCCGGGGAACACCTTGCGGGCCGTCCCGTAGGTCTCGGTCGACGACCTGATCTCCGGCAGCATCGCCCGCGGCACCCCGAAGAACGCGAGCAGGTCGTCGTCCCAGGACAGCGTGTGCAGGTCCATCAGCAGGGTGCGGCTGGCGTTGGTGACGTCGGTGACGTGCACGCCGCCGTCGACGCCGCCGCTGAGGTTCCAGATCAGCCAGCTCTCCATGGTGCCGAACAGCACCTCGCCGCGCTCGGCGCGCTCGCGCAGGCCGGGCGTGTGGTCGAGCAGCCAGCGGATGCGCGGCGCGGAGAAGTAGGTGGCGAGCGGCAGGCCGCTGCGCTCGGTGACGATCGCGGCGCCGGGAGCGCGGCCCAGCTCGTCGACCAGCGCGCCGGTCCGCATGTCCTGCCAGACGATCGCGCGGCCGATGGGGGCGCCGGTGAGCCGGTCCCACAGCACGGTGGTCTCGCGCTGGTTGGCGATGCCGACGGCCGCGACCTGGTTCGCCGTGACGCCCGCCTGCGCGAGCGCCTCCGGCGCGATCCGCTCCAGGTTCCGCCAGATCTCCATCGGGTCGTGCTCGACCCAGCCCGGCCGCGGGAAGTGCTGCCGGTGCTCGCGCTGCGCCACCGACACCAGCCGGCCGCCGTGGTCGAACAGGATGCACCGGGTCGAGGTGGTGCCCTGGTCGATCGACATCACGTAGCGTTCGGTCACGTTGCGCCCTCTCCCCCGGTGTGCCCCTTCCCCGTCACCAGCGGCCCTCGCGCGTCACCACCGCGAGCCGCCGAGGTCGCGGGAGACGGCGCGGGCCGCGTCCCGCACGAACGCCACCAGCCGGGGCTCGGGGACGCGGCCGGTGTCGCAGATCCGCTCGACCGCGCCGGAGATCCCGATGGCCCCGACAACGAGTCCCCCGTACCCGCGGATCGGGGCGGCGATGCCGGCCTCGCCGATGGACAGCTCCTCGACCTCGGCCGCCCAGCCGTTCTCCCGGACCCGGGTGGCGGCCCGTGCGAGCAGGCGCGGATCGGTGATCGTCCGGCGGCAGTAGGACTCCAGCTCGGTGTCGCGGATGGACGCCGCCGCGTTGGCGTCGTGCGCCAGCAGCGCCTTGCCGAGCGCGGTGGCGTGCAGCGGCAGCAGAGACCCGACGTCCAGCGCCTGCAGGGTGTCGTCGGGCCGGAAGACGTGGTGGACGACCAGGACCTTCCCGTCGAGCAGGGTGCCGATCCGGACGGCCTCGCCGCTGCGCGAGGCGAGCGCGTCGGCCCAGTTGATCGCCCGGGAGCGCAGCTCGTTGACGTCCAGGTAGCTGGTGCCGAGGTGGAGCAGGGCGGCGCCGAGCTGGTACTTTCCGGTGCCGCCGTCCTGCTCGACGAAGCCGACCCGCTCCAGGGTGCGCAGGATCCCGTGCGCGGTGCCGCGGGCGAGCCCGAGCGAGCTGGCGATCTCGCCGACGCCGAGCCGGCCGGAGCTGGCGGCGAGCAGCCGCAGGATCGCGGCGGCCCGCTCGATCGACTGCACAGGTCCGGGCATGAATCCGATGCTAGTTCTCCGGCCAGGGTGCCGACAATGTCGGCAGCCGTCGTCATCAACGCCGTTTCCGTCCCGAACTGCCCGGATTCTGTGATCTGGTGCACAGGGGGGAGGGTAACCGGCGCCGGGCGGTGGGGAAAGTGTTCGACATTGTCGGCAGCCCTCCGTTGTTTCCGGGTCGTCCGCGTCTTACGTTCTGGCCAGCCTCATGAGGCTTCGCGTCCACCCCCGCAGCCGAGGAGCACAGACATGGCGGAACGCCGGAAATTCCCACCCCTGGCCGGTGAGCTCGCCGCCGAGTTCGCCGGGACGATGATCCTGATCCTGTTCGGGGTCGGCGTCGTCGCGCAGGTCGCCGGGGCCGACATCGGCGACCACGACAGCATCGCCTGGGCCTGGGGGCTCGGCGTCACGCTCGGCGTCTACGTCGCCGCGCGGATCAGCGGCGCCCACCTCAACCCCGCGGTGACGGTCGCGCTGGCCGCGTTCAAGGAGTTCTCCTGGCGGAAGGTGGCGCCCTACGTCGCCGCGCAGACCGCGGGGGCGTTCATCGCGGCGCTGATCGTCCGCTGGAACTACAGCGAGATCCTGGCCAAGGTCGACCCGGGCCACACCATCAAGACCCAGGGCGTCTTCTCGACGCTGCCGGGCAACGGGACGCTGCCCGTCGGCACCTGGGGCGCGTTCCGCGACCAGGTCATCGGCACCGCGATCCTGCTGTTCGTCATCAAGGCGCTGACCGACGCGCGCAACGCGCCGCCGCTGGCCAACCTCGGCCCGTTCCTGATCGGGCTGCTGGTCGTGGCGATCGGCATGGCGTTCGGCTCGGACGCGGGGTACGCGATCAACCCGGCGCGCGACTTCGGGCCGCGGCTCGCGCAGTTCATCACCGGATACGGCGGCGCCTGGAAGGACCAGAACGGGGACCTGTACTTCTGGGTGCCGATCGTCGCCCCGCTCATCGGCGGCGTGCTCGGCGCCGGCCTGTACAAGCTGCTGATCGGCTGGTTCCTGCCGTCCGACGATGCCGAGCAGGACGTCGCCAAGCCCGAGCCGGAGTATGAAACGGCATGAGCGAAGCGAACCGGGGGGTGTGGGGGGGCGTCCCCCCACAAGCAACACGCATGATCGGCTCACGCACCCGTCCGCAGGCCCTTCCCACTGGAGATTCCGCACATGGCTGACTTCGTCGGAGCGCTCGACCAGGGCACCACGAGCACCCGCTTCATGATCTTCGATCACGGCGGCAACGAGATCGCCCGCCACCAGCTCGAGCACGAGCAGATCCTGCCCCAGGCCGGCTGGGTCGAGCACAACCCCACCGAGATCTGGGAGCGCACCCGCGCGGTCATCCAGACGACGCTGAACAAGGCGAACCTGACCCATGCCGACCTCGCCGCGTTCGGCATCACCAACCAGCGCGAGACGACGCTGGTGTGGGACCGCCGCACCGGACGGCCCTACTTCAACGCGATCGTCTGGCAGGACACCCGCACCGACCGCATCGCCTCGGCCCTCGAGCGCGAGGGCAAGGGCGACGTCATCCGGCGCAAGGCGGGGCTGCCGCCCGCCACCTACTTCTCCGGCGGCAAGATCCAGTGGATCCTGGAGAACGTCGACGGGGTCCGGGAGGCGGCCGAGCGCGGCGACGCGGTCTTCGGGACGACCGACAGCTGGGTGCTGTGGAACCTCACCGGCGGGACGGACGGCGGCGTGCACGTCACCGACGTCACCAACGCCAGCCGCACCATGCTGATGGACCTGGAGACCCTCGACTGGGACGACGAGCTGCTGTCGTTCTTCGGCATCCCGCGCGCCATGCTGCCGCAGATCAAACCGTCCTCGACGGCGGAGGCCTACGGCCTGACGCGCCCGGACGGCCCGCTCGGCGGCGAGGTCCCGCTGACGGCGGCGCTCGGCGACCAGCAGGCCGCGACGGTCGGGCAGGTGTGCTTCGCGCCCGGCGAGGCCAAGAACACCTACGGCACCGGCAACTTCCTGCTGCTCAACACGGGCAACGAGCCGGTGCGGTCGAAGAACGGGCTGCTGACCACGGTCTGCTACCAGCTCGGGTCCGAGAAGCCGGTGTACGCGCTGGAGGGCTCGATCGCGGTGACGGGGTCGGCGGTGCAGTGGCTGCGCGACCAGCTCGGCATCATCTCCGGCGCCGCGCAGAGCGAGGCGCTCGCCCGGCAGGTCGAGGACAACGGCGGCGTGTACTTCGTCCCCGCGTTCTCCGGCCTGTTCGCCCCCTACTGGCGGTCGGACGCGCGCGGCGCGATCGTCGGGCTGTCGCGGTTCAACACCAACGCCCATCTGGCCCGCGCCACCCTCGAGTCGATCTGCTACCAGTCGCGGGACGTCGTCGAGGCGATGCGCGAGGACTCCGGCGTCGCCCTCGACACGCTCAAGGTCGACGGCGGGATCACCGCCAACGAGCTGTGCATGCAGATGCAGGCCGACATCCTCGGCGTCCCGGTGTCGCGGCCGGTGGTCGCCGAGACCACCGCGCTCGGCGCCGCCTATGCCGCCGGCCTCGCCGTCGGGTTCTGGAACACCACCGACGAGCTGCGCCAGAACTGGAACGAGGACAAGCGCTGGCAGCCCACCTGGGACGACGAGCAGCGCGAGAAGGGCTACGCCGGCTGGAAGAAGGCCGTCAACCGAACCCTCGACTGGGTCGACGTCGACTAGACCCGGCCGGGACACGCGCGCGGCGGGGCCGGCGACCGGCGCCGGCCCCGCCCGCACCCACCTGACCGATCACCCCTCATCGGGAGCATGCAGTGACATCCGTAGCCCTCGGCCCTGCGTACCGCGAGGACACCCTGCGCGCCCTGGCCGAGAACGAGTTCGACGTCCTGGTCGTCGGCGGCGGCATCGTCGGCGCGGGCGCCGCGCTCGACGCGGTCTCCCGGGGCCTGTCCGTGGCCCTGGTGGAGGCGCGCGACTGGGCGGCCGGCACCTCCAGCCGCTCCAGCAAGCTGATCCACGGCGGGCTCCGCTATCTGGAGCAGCGCGACTTCGGGCTGGTCCGCGAGGCGCTGCGGGAGCGCGCCCTGCTGCTGCACCGGCTCGCGCCGCACCTGGTGCGGCCCGTCCAGTTCCTGTACCCGCTGCGCAACCGGGTGTGGGAGCGGGCGTACGTCAGCGCCGGCGTGACCCTGTACGACACGATGGGCGGTGCCCGGTCGCTGCCCCGGCACCGGCAGCTCACCCGGCGCGGCGCGCTGCGGGAGGCGCCGGCCCTGCGCTCGGACGCGCTCGTCGGCGCGATCCAGTACTACGACGCGCAGGTGGACGACGCCCGCTACACGATGATGGTCGCCCGCACCGCCGCCCGGTACGGCGCCAGGGTCGCCACCCGCGCCGAGGTGACCGGGTTCCTGCGCGAGGGCGAGCGGGTCACCGGCGCGCGCGTCGTGGACCTGGAGGGCGGGCGGGAGATCACCGTCCGGGCCCGCCGGGTCGTCTGCGCGACCGGCGTGTGGACGGACGGCGCGCAGGCGATGACCGGGGCGCGCGCGGCGTTCGCGGTGCGCGCGTCCAAGGGCGTCCACCTGGTGGTGCCGCGCGACCGGATCCCGATGGGCACCGGGCTGATCACCCGGACCGAGCGCAGCGTGCTGTTCATCATCCCGTGGGGCCGGCACTGGCTGGTCGGGACGACCGACACCCCGCACGACGACGGTCCGGACGAGCCGGTCGCCGACCACACCGACATCGGCTACCTGCTGGAGCGCGTGAACGCGGTGCTGCGCACGCCGCTCACCATGAACGACGTCGAAGGCGTGTACGCGGGGCTGCGGCCGCTGCTGTCCGGCGAGGTGGACGACACCGCGCGGCTGTCGCGCGAGCACGCCGTCGCCGAGCCGGTGCCGGGGCTGGTCGTCGTCACCGGCGGCAAGTTCACCACCTACCGGGTCATGGCGCGCGACGCGGTCGACGTGGTCGCCGAGGGCCTGGACGAGTCGGTGCCCGCGTCGGTCACCGGGCGGCTGCCGATCCTCGGCGCGGACGGCTTCGAGGTGCTGTGGAACGAGCGGCGCCGGCTCGCCGCCCGCTCCGGGCTGCACGTCGCGCGGATCGAGCACCTGCTGCGCCGGTACGGGTCGTGCGCGCAGGACGTGCTCGACCTGGTCGCCGCCGAGCCGGAGCTGGGCGCCCCGATCCCCGGCGCGGAGGACTACCTGTGCGCCGAGGCCGTCTACGCGGTGACGCACGAGGGCGCCCTGCACCTGGAGGACGTCCTCGCGCGGCGGCTGCGGGTGTCGATCGAGGAGTGGGACGGCGGCCTCGCCGCGGCGGCGCACGTCGCCGCCCTGCTCGCGCCGCGGCTGGGCTGGAGCCGCGAGGACGCCGCCGACGAGGTGAAGCGGTACGTCCTGCGGATCAGGGCGGAGCGCCGCGACGGGCCGGCCGTAGTCGACCCGCCGGTCACGGCCGCTTAGGCGGCGTCACTCAGGCGGTCGAAAACGTCGCGGTCATCGCGGTGACCCCCCCTGGCGCCTCGATCGACAGCTCGCCGTCCGGCGAGCCGGCCGCCGTGAAGGGCTGCCGCACGTAGACGGGCCTGCGGGCGCGGAACGACAGTTCCGTCACCTTCAGGCCCGCCCTGCGCGGCAGTTCGAGGCACAGGATCGCCAGCAGCGGGCCGTGGACGACGAGCCCGCCGTGTCCCTCGACCTCGGTGGCGTAGGCCTCGTCGTAGTGGATGCGGTGGGCGTTGTAGGTGAGCGCGCTGAACCGGAACAGCAGCACCGGGTCGGCCGTCACCGGCAGCGTCCACGGGGCCGTCACCTCGGGCGCCTCGAAGGACACCTCCGGCGGGCGGGACGCCGCGTCGCCGCTGCGGTAGACGAGGTCCTGCTCCTCGACGGCGATCTCGGCGCCGTCGCGCAGGAAGGCGTGGCGGACGGTCACGAAGAGCATCTCGCCGCTGCGTCCCCGCTTGAGTGCCGTGGAGGCCAGCTCGGTGCGCCGGGTGACGGTGTCGCCGATCCGCAGCGGCTCGCGGACGCGGAACCGGCCGCCGGCGAACATGCGCCGCCGGTCGGGGATCGGCGGCAGGAAGCGCCCGGCGAGCGGATGGCCGTCCGGGCCCAGGTCGCGCTGCGCGGGCCGGTCGAGGAAGTGCAGCCAGTGCCACAGCGGCGGCAGCTCGTCGCCCGGCGGGTCGACGTCCAGCACCCCGGCCAGCGCGGCCGCCGGCGCGGCGCCGATGACCTCTGCCGTCTCCACCGGTTCCGGCGACCAGCCGCTCACGTCGATCATCGTTCACCCCTCGGCCGTCGTCGTTCCCCAGGGATTATGCCGACGGCCGGGAACGGCGCCGGGCCCGGCCCCGCCCCGGCCGGCCGGCGCGCTACCCCGCGAACGCGTCGACGCCGGTCAGCTCGGCCGAGTACGCCCACAGCCGCGCGGCCTCGTCCGGGTCGGTCGCGTAGGGCCGGACGCCCGCGGGCGCGGGCGCGCCGGCCTTGCGGCCGCGCACCTCCGGCGTGCCGGCCGGGGTGGGTTCGGCGACGTCGCAGTCCATGCAGTAGACGCCGCCCATCCCCGCCAGCCGCGGCGACGTCGCCGCCCACACCGCCGTCGCGGCGCCCTGCTCCGGGGTCTTGAAGCCCTGCGCGATCTCGTTCCCGTCCTCGTCGATCCACCCGTAGGCGATCTTGTCCTCCTTCGGGATGTGCCGCTGCAGCGGCGTCAGGATGCTGCCCGGGTGGAGGGAGAACGCGCGCACGGCGTCCTTCGCGAGCGCGTCCAGGTGCACGGCGAACAGCACGTTGGCGGTCTTCGCCTGCCCGTACGCCTCCCACCGGTCGTAGCCGCGGGTGAAGTGCGGGTCGTCCCAGCGCATCCGGCCGAAGTGGTGCCCCTGCGAGGACACCGCGACGACGCGGGCGCCGGGCCGGACCGCCGGCCACAGCCGGTTCACCAGCGCGTAGTGGCCGAGGTGGTTGGTGGCGAACTGCGCCTCCCAGCCCGGCCCGACCCGCGTCTCCGGGCAGGCCATGACCCCCGCGTTGCCGATGATCATGTCGATGCCGCGGCCGGACGCCAGGAACCGGTCGGCGAAGCCCCGCACGCTCTCCAGGTCGCCGAGGTCCAGCTCGTCCACCTCGGCGCCGGCGATCCCGTCCAGCGCCTCCTTCGCGACCGCGGGACGCCGCGCCGGCACCACCACGCGGGCGCCGGCCTCGGCCAGCGCGCGGGTCGTCTCCAGTCCGAGCCCGGAGTAGCCGCCGGTCACGACGGCCAGCCGCCCGGACAGGTCGACGCCCGCCAGGACGTCGCGCGCCGTGCTCTCGAACCCGAAACCCGAATCGATCCTGCGTTGCGGAGTGATCATGTGCTCCACGCTACGAGTTGGAGCCCGCTCCAGGTCAAGCCGGGATCTCGGGGCAGTGCGTGCCGGTGTAGATCGTCGGCATGCAGCGGTTGCAGTGGATGCACAGCGACCGCGTCGCGGGGTCGGCCGCGATCCGGTTCACGAGGTCGGGCTCGCGCAGCAGCGCGCGTCCCATCGCGACGAACTGGAAGCCCTCCGCCATCGCCCTGTCCATCGTCTCGCGGCCGGTGACGCCGCCGAGCAGGATGAGCGGCAGGTCCAGCTCGGCGCGGAACCGGCGGGCATGTTCGAGGAGGAACACGTCCTTGTACGGGTAGGCGCGCAGGAACTTGTCGCCGGACATCCGGATGCCCGTCCGCAGCGGCTGCTTGAAGTTCGCGGCGAACTCCTTGACCGGCGCGCCGCCGCGGAACAGGTACATCGGGTTGAGCAGCGAGCTGCCCGCCGTCAGCTCCAGGGCGTCGACGGTGCCCTCCTCCTGCAGCCACCGGGCGACCTGCAGGCTGTCGTCGATCTCCAGCCCGCCCGGCACGCCGTCCCGCATGTTGATCTTCGCGGTGACGGCGATCCGGTCGCCGACCTCCGCGCGCACCGCGCGGGCGATGCCGAGCGCCACCTTCGCGCGGTTCTCGATCGGCCCGCCGTAGGCGTCGTCGCGCTTGTTCAGCCGCGGGCTGAGGAACGAGCTGGCCAGGTAGTTGTGCCCGAAGTGGATCTCGACGGCGTCGAAGCCCGCCTCGATCGCCAGCCGCGCCGCGCCGGCGTGGGCGCGGGTGACCCGCTCGATGTCCTCCGCCGTCGCGGGCTTGGTGAAGCGCATCCCGAGCGGGTTGAAGAACCGCCCCGCCGAGAGCGCGCGCATCTTGGTGGAGCTCGCGTCGGCGACCGGGCCGGCGTGCCCGATCTGCGCGGACACCGCCGCGCCCTCGGCGTGGACCGCGTCGGTGAGCCGCCGCAGCCCCGGGACGGCCTCCGGCCGCATGTGGATCTGCCGCCGCTCGGTGCGCCCCTCGGGCGCGACCGCGCAGTAGGCGACGGTCGTCATCGCCACTCCCCCGGCGGCCGGCCGCCGGTGGTACTCGATCAGGTCGTCGGTGACGAGGGCGTCCGGCGTCATGCCCTCGAACGTGGCGGCCTTGACGACCCGGTTCCGCAGGGTGAGGGGCCCGAGCCTCGCGCTCTCGAAAACGTCCACGACGACCTCCGATCGGGGGTTCTGCACGCTCAGTTCCGGCAGGTTGACGCCCAGCCACCTCACGGGCAGGCACGCGGAGCGAGTGCAGCGAGCGCAGCGGGCGTTCCAGGGGGTCGCCCCCCTGGGAAAACACAGCCCCCTGGGAATCACACCCTTTCGATGATGGTGACGTTGGCCTGGCCGCCGCCCTCGCACATCGTCTGGAGGCCGTAGCGGCCGCCGGTGCGCTCCAGCTCGTGCAGCAGCGTGGTCATCAGGCGGGCGCCGGTGGCGCCGAGCGGGTGGCCGAGGGCGATGGCGCCGCCGTTCGGGTTGACCTTGGCCGGGTCGGCGCCGGTCTCCTTCAGCCAGGCGAGCACGACCGGCGCGAACGCCTCGTTGATCTCGACGGCGTCGACGTCGCCGATCGTCATGCCGGTCTTCTTCAGCGCGTGCGCGGTGGCGGGGATCGGCGCGGACAGCATCCGGATCGGGTCCTCGCCGCGCGCGGAGATGTGGTGGATGCGGGCGCGCGGGGTGAGCCCGTGGTCCTTGACGGCCTGCTCGGACGCGATGAGCAGCGCGGCGGAGCCGTCGGAGATCTGCGAGGCGAGCGCGGCGGTGAGCCGGCCGCCCTCCACCAGGGTCTTCAGCCCGGCCATCTTCTCCCGGGTGGTGTCGCGGCGGGGGCCCTCGTCGGCGGTGACGCCCTCCAGCGGGACGATCTCCCGCTCGAACCGGCCCTCGTCGATCGCGCGGATGGCCCGCTGGTGCGACTCGTAGGCGAACTCCTCCATCTCCTCGCGGGAGATGTCCCAGTCGCGGGCGATCATCTCGGCGCCGTTGAACTGCGACACCTCGGCGTCGCCGTACCGTGCGGTCCAGCCCTTGGAGCCGGCGAACGGGCCCTCGGTGAAACCGAGCGGCTCGGCGGCGGTCATCGCGTACGAGATCGGGATCTGCGACATGTTCTGCACGCCGCCCGCGACGACCAGATCGGACGTCCCGGCGAGGACGGCCTGCGCGGCGAAGTGCACGGCCTGCTGGGAGGAGCCGCACTGCCGGTCGACGGTGACGCCGGGGACCTCCTCGGGCAGCCCGGCGGCGAGCCAGCAGGTGCGGGCGATGTCGCCGGCCTGCGGGCCGACGCTGTCGACGTTGCCGAACACCACGTCCTCGACGGCGGCGGGGTCGACCTTCGCGCGGTCCATCAGCGCCTTCAGCACGTGCGCGCCGAGGTCGGCGGGGTGGACGCCGGCGAGCCCGCCCTTCTTGCGGCCGACGGGGGCGCGGACCGCTTCGACGATGTAGGCCTCGGCCATGGGGGGTGTCTCCTTCGGGGCTAGCTCGCCTGGATGCCTTCGAGGACCATGGCGAGGTACTGCTTGGCGATGTCGTCGGCGGACAGCCGCCCGCCGCGCTGGTACCAGTTGGCCGCGACCCAGACGGTGTCGCGGATGAAGCGGTAGATCAGCGTCCGGTCGAGGTCGGCGCGGAAGGCGCCCTCCTCGACGCCCCGGTCCAGCAGGGACATCCACATGGTCTCGAAGCGGCGCTGCGACTCGAGCAGGTAGCGGAAGCGCTCGCTGGTGGCGAGGTGCTTGGACTCGTTCTGGTAGAGCACGACGGCGGGCCGGTGCCGGTCGATCGAGCGGAACGACTCGACGACGATGGCCTCGATCGTGTCGCGGGCGCTGAGGTCCGCCGCCAGGACGCGCTCGTAGGCCGCCCACATCTCGTCCAGGAAGGTCGACAGGATCTCGTCGGCCATCGCCTCCTTGGAGTCGAAGTGGTAGTAGAGGCTGCCGCCGAGGATGCCGGCGGCGTCGGCCACCTTCCGGACGGTGGTGGCGGAGTACCCCTGCGAGGCGAACACCTCGGCGGCGGTGGCGAGCAGTTCGGCCCGCCGTTCCGCGCGTGCGGCGGCGGTGCCCTCGGCGTCGCGCCGTCGTGGACTCATGGTCGGTTCCTAAGCGTGCTGTGAAGAGACGGAGACGACCTCCCCGGTCATGTACGAGGAGTAGTCGCTGGCCAGGAAGACGATAACGTTGGCCACCTCCCACGGCTCCGCGTAGCGGCCGAACGCCTCGCGCCGGGTCAGCTCGTCGAGCAGCTCCTCGGAGGTCACCTTGACCAGGTGGGGGTGCATGGCGAGGGACGGCGAGACGGCGTTGATCCGGACGCCGAACTCGGCGGCCTCCAGCGCGGAGCAGCGGGTGAGGGCCATCACGCCGGCCTTGGCGGCGGCGTAGTGGCACTGGCCCTTCTGCGCGCGCCAGCCGATCACCGAGGCGTTGTTGACGATGACGCCGGCGCCCTGGCCGCGCATGATGCGCAGGGCGGCGCGGGTGCAGCGCATCGTGCCGTTCAGCGTGATGTCGAGGACGCGTCCCCACTGGTCGTCGGTCATGTCGACGAGGTCGGCGGTGCCGCCGAGGCCGGCGTTGTTGACGGCGACGTCGATCCGGCCGAACCGCTCGACGCCCAGCGCGTACAGCTCCCGGACCTGCTCCTCCTCGGTGACGTCGCAGGCGAGGGAGGCGACCCGGTCGGCGCCGAACTCCTTCTCCAGCTCCTCCGCGGACGCGGCGAGGCGCCGCTCGTGCGCGTCGGAGACCAGGACGCGGGCGCCCTCCTCCAGGCAGCGGCGGGCGGTGGCGCCGCCGATCCCGGCGCCGGCCGCGGCGGTGATCACGACGGCGCGGTCCTTGAGCAGGCCGTGCCCGGGGACGTAGGGGGGCGGCGTCATCCGCGAGCCTCTCTGGGGAGGCCGAGCACGCGCTCGGCGATGATGTTGCGCTGGATCTCGTTGGATCCGGCGTAGATCGTGTCGGAGCGGGAGAACAGGAACAGCCGCTGCCAGTCGTTGAGGTCATAGGGTTCGCCATCTGCGACCATCCCGGCGGCGCCGAGGACGTCCATGGCGAGTTCGCCGAGTTCGCGGTGCCAGGTGCCCCAGACGAGCTTGGAGATCGAGGATTCGGGGCCGGGCGCGCCGGACGCGACGCCGGCCATGGTGCGCACCGCGTTCAGCCGCATGATCTCCAGCCCCGTGTAGGCGCGGGTGAGCCGGTCGCGCAGCAGCGGGTCGTCGACGGCGCCGGTGCGGCGGGCGAGGTCGAGCACGCCCTCGAACTCGCGGCGGAACCCGACCTGCTGGCCGAGGGTGGCGACGCCGCGCTCGAAGCCGAGCGTGGCCATCGCGATCTTCCAGCCCTCGCCGGGCGCGCCGACGATGTCGCGGGCGCCGGTGCGGGCCCCGTCGAAGAAGACCTCGTTGAACTCGGAGGTGCCGGTGAGCTGGACGATCGGCCGGATGTCGACGCCGTCCTGCTTCATCGGGACGAGCAGGTAGGACAGGCCGTGGTGGCGGGACGAGCCGGGCTCGGTGCGGCAGACGACGAAGCACCAGTCCGCTTCGAGGGCGTTGGACGTCCAGACCTTCTGGCCGTCGATCGTCCAGTGGTCGCCGTCGAGCGCGGCGCGGGTCTGCACGTTGGCGAGGTCGGAGCCGGCGTTGGGCTCGGAGTAGCCCTGGCACCACAGCTCCTCGACCGCGACGATCGGCGGCAGGAAGCGCGCCTTCTGCTCCTCGGTGCCGAACGCGATGAGGGTGGGTCCGAGCAGGTTCTCGCCGATGTGGCCGACGCGGGCCGGGGCGCCCGCGAGCGCGTACTCCTCGTTGAAGATCACCTGCTGCCGGACGGTGGCGCCGCGTCCGCCGTGCTCCTCGGGCCAGCCCACGCACGTCCAGCCCGCCGCGGCCATGTGCCGCTCCCAGGCCAGCCGCTCCTCGAACGCCTCGTGCTCGCGGCCGGGCCCGCCGAGCCCGCGCGCGTGCGCGAACGCGCCCGACAGGTTGGCCTCCAGCCAGCCGCGGACCTCGGCGCGGAACGCCCGGTCCGCCGGGGACTCGTTGTCGTTCACGCCCGGCACTCTACCAAACAGTTGTTAGAAAGAATCGGCCTCCAGAGCCGGTCCCACCTCGCCCGCCTGCACGGCCGGCGACACGCGCTCCGGCGCCGGCACCGCGGACCGCTCCTCGGCGGCGCGCTCGCGCACCGCCGGGAGATCGCGGTGCAGCAGGTCGAACAGCCGGTCCCAGCGGGCCAGCACCGTCTCCGGCCGGAAGCGCTGCACCGACGCGCGGGCCTCCGCGCCGAGCCGGCAGCACAGCTCCGGATCCTCGATCAGCCGTTCCAGCGCCTCGGCGAACGCGGCGGTGTCCCCCGGCCGCACGAGCAGCCCGCCCGTCTCCTCGCCCCGCTCGCCGAGCAGCATCCGCACGCCCGGCGCGCAGTCGAACGCCACCGTCGGCAGCCCGTACGCCATCGCCTCCAGCACCGACATCGGCACCCCCTCCGCGCGGGACGGCAGCACGAACACCGACGCCTCGACCATCGCCTCCTCGACGTCGGCGACGACGCCCCGGAACTCGACCGATCCGGCCGGCCCGGCGGCGGCCGCCCGCTCGCGCAGCGCGTCCTCGTCCGGCCCGGTGCCGTAGATGTGCAGCCGCCAGTCCGGATGCCGCTCGTGCACCCGCTCCCACGCCTCCAGCAGCAGGTCCACGCCCTTCTCGTAGGACAGGCGCCCCACGCAGGCGACCGCGGGCAGGTTGAGCGTCGGGTAGACGGCCGGGGTGACGTGCAGCGCGTTCGGGATGTGGTCGGCGTTCGTCATGCCGTCCCTCGCCCACGCGTCCGCGTCCTCCGGGGTCAGCGCGAGGAACCGGTCGGCGTGCGCGAAATGCCGCTTCACCCGCTGGTACCGGGACGACCTGCGGCTCGCCTCGTACGACTCGTGGCTCATGCCGATCACCCGCAGCCCCGCGGTGCCGGCCCGGCGGACCCACTCCATCGCCCACACCTGCGGCACGATCACCACGGCGCCCGGACGGGCCGCGGCGAACAACCGGGTCAGCCGCGCGGCGCCGCGCCGCTGCACGGCCGACCGCCACGCGTCGCGCCCGCGCGCCGCCGCGTTCATCCGGTCCCGCAGCCGCTCGGGGCGCCACTCCAGCACCGGCGGGCGCCACGTGTCGTGCAGGACCTCCACCCGGTAGGAGCCGTCGTGGCCGTGGTGGTGCGGGGCCGGTCCGCGGACGATCCCGACGAGGGTGACGCGGTCGCCGCGCTCGGCCAGCATCCGCGCCATGTGGTGCGCCCAGCGCTGCAGGCCCCCCATCTCGTCGACGTTGTTGCAGACGATGAAGACATCGCGCGGTGCGTGCTCAGCGGTTCCGTTGGGAACCATGGGCGCTCCTCTCTCCGAAGTAACGGTCCACGACGGTGCGCGCGGCGGTACCGCGGTCGTGCTCGCCGAACCGCTCGGCGAACGCGCGGCGCCGCGCCGCGTGCGCGGACCCGGCGGCGTCCAGGTCCGCGAGGGCGGCGATCAGCTCGTCCTCGGTCCGGGTGACCGGGCCGGGCGCGTGCTCTTCCAGGTCGAAGTAGCCGGTCTCGTGCTCGCGGTCCGCCGGCAGGTGCAGCACGATCGGCCGGTCCAGCAGCGCGAAGTCGAACATGATCGACGAGTGGTCGGTGACGAGCGCGTCGGCGAGCAGGAGCAGCAGGGTCACGTCCGCGACGTCGCCGACGTCCTGCATCGTCCGCGCCGCCGACGGCGGGAGGTTCGCCCGGCACAGGTAGTGCGGGCGGACGAGCAGGACGATCTCGTCCCCGAGCTCGCGGGCGAACCGCGCCGGGTCCACCGGCGGCTCCATCACCTTGGCCGGCCTTCCCGTCGGCCCGGTTCTGAAGGTCGGCGCGTAGAGGACGGTGCGGCGTTCGCCGTCCAGCCGGAGCGAGCGGCGCAGCGCGGCGAGCTCGGCGGCCAGTTCGGGGTCGCCGCCCACGCCGTTGACCAGCGGGTCGTTGCGCGGGTACCCGGCCGGCAGCAGCTCCGCCCGGACGCCGAGCCCCTTGGCGAGGGTCTCCGCGTCGTGCCCGGAGCGGACGAGGAAGCAGTCGAAGCGGTCCACCATCCGCGCGAGCCGGGCCCGGTCGGACGCGGGCCCGCTCTTCATCCGCGGCTGGTCCAGCCCCATCGGCTTGTACGCCGAACCGTGCCAGGTCTGGACGTAAATGGTCTCGGGGCGCTTGCGCAGGCCCTCCGGATAGCCCTGGTTGTCGATCCAGAACTCGGCCCGCGCGAGCGCGAGGTGGTAGCGCCACGAGCCCCGCCTCACCAGCCTGGCGTCGGACGGGAAGCCCTTCGCCGACGACGCGTACGACCACACCGCCTCGACCGGGCGGCCCGAGCGGCGCAGCTCCCGGTAGATGTACTTCGGGTTGTCGGAGTAGTGCAGCCCGAGATGGCTCTCGAACACCGCCAGGCCCCGGCGGACGGGCAGCCTTGTCAGGATCCGGTTGAACACCGCCGCCTTCGTCCTGCTCGACGCCAGCGTGCGGCGCATGGATCGCTCCAATCGCCGCGCACGCCGCCAGCCCGCCCGCGCCGGCGGGCTGCCCGCGACCCGCACGACCGCGGCGGCGGCGCGCCGCGTCCGCGGGTCCCCGGTCGCGAGGGCGAACGCAAGGTGCCCACCCTCCGTCACGTACGAGCGGAGGACGTCGCCCGCGAGGCGCGTCAGGCGAGGCCGGACGGGCAGCTCGACGCCGCGCAGGTCCGGGCCGCCCGGGGCGCCAGCTCCGGCCGGCTCGCCGGGCCGGGTGACCACCTCCTCGCCGTCCGCCGTCACCCGGAGCCGGACGTCCCACACCGGGTCGACGAACCCGATCGGCCGGACGCGGGCCCGCGGGTCGAACTCGGCGCGCCAGGCCAGCCGGCCGCCCTCGTGGACGATCTCGGCGGGCACCCGGGCCCGGCGGGCGCCGCGCCGCCGGTCGCCGAACTCCAGCGACGCCGCCAGCGCCGCGCCGCGCGGGATCCGGTCCAGCGGGTTCAGCACGTGCCCGGCCATGCGCGCCCGGCCGCCGCGCACCTCCAGCCGGGTCACGACGGCGGCGGGCCGCAGCTCCTCGAGCGGGCGCACGTGGAAGCCGAAGTCGGTGACGTCCAGGACGCGGCGGCCGAGGTCCCCGCGCGGCGGTCCCCCGCCCCAGTAGATCCGGCCGTCCCGCTCCGTCAGGCGGGCCCGCAGGTCCGACCGCCCGCCCGGCAGGTAGTCGGCCGCGGCCAGCGCCCCGTCCCGGTCGCCCTCCCTGACCAGGAAGGCGGCGATCGCGGCCAGCGGGTTCGCCGTCTCGAACACGACGGGGTCCAGCCCGGCCAGGTAGCCGGCCGCCAGGTCCAGGACGCGGGCCCGGTGCACCGGGTCGCGGTCCCGCAGCTCGCGCAGGTACAGCAGCAGGTCGTGGTTGACGAACTTGGCGTCCTTCGCGCGCTTCAGCACGTCCGCGCCGCGCAGCTCGAACAGCATGTCGATGCGCCGGTGGATCTCCAGCCGGTCGGCGAAGTTGGCGAGCTCGTCCCGGCGGTTGGAGATCGACGGCCTCGGCTGCCCCTCCCGCACGAGCCAGTGGTAGACCCGGTGCGGGATCAGGGCCGTGCGCGCGGCGGCCGTGTACGCCTCCGCGCTGAACAGCAGGTCCTCGTAGTGCAGCCGTTCGACGAAGCGCAGCGCGCCGTCCTCGAGGAACCCCCGGCGGTAGAGCTTGTTCGTCGACAGGGTGTCGTAGAGCAGGTCCGGGTTCTCCTCCAGCGACCCGTACACGGCACTGCGCCGGTAAAGCCACGGGTACCAGGGCCGTACCCGGCCCTTCGATCCCTTCGGCAGGTCCAGGAAGACCCGGTCGCAGAGCCCGGAGACCAGGTCGGCTCCGGTCTCCTGCGCGGCGGAGAGCAGGTTGAGGCATGCGTGCCGGTCCAGCAGGTCGTCGCTGTCGAGGAACATCACGTACCGGCCGTCCGACCGCTCGACGCCGACGTTGCGCGGCCGGCCGCAGCCTCCGGAGTTGACCGGCAGGTGCACCGCGCGGACCCGGCCGGGATGCGCCGCGGCGAGCCGGTCGGCGGCCTCGCCGGTGCCGTCGGTGCTCGCGTCGTCGACGATCAGGGTCTCGACACCGCCCAGCGACTGCGCCAGCGACGAGGCGACCGCCCGCGGCAGCCGGGCGGCGTCGTTGTAGGCGATCACCACCACGCTCACATCCGGGCGCACCCGCATGGGCATCCCCTTCCGCTACTCCGGCGTGCCAGGGATTCCTTTCCATCAAGGAGGCGGCAAGGGCCAACCCAGATCAAAAGCTGTCAATGCTTAGCATTACCCGAAAGGTCGCGGCAGACCACCCTGGAACGCCGAAGGCGCCCGATCTGTGACCGGGCGCCTCCCATCCGCAGCAATTGATCATTGTCGAGCGGGACCGGATGATCAGGACTTGGCGTAGTCCGGGTATCCGTATCCCACGACTTCGGACTTGTCGCGGATCTTCTCCTTGACGGCATTGTCGGTGTTGCCCTCGATCGTGGTGATCGTTCCGTTGCCGTTGTCCTTGACGACGAGGCCGACGTGGTCGATGTCGTCGATCCCGCCGCGGGACCCGTTCTGCCAGTCGAAGAACACGACGGCGCCGGGCTTGGCGGTGTCGCCCCAGCGGTGGCCCTTCTCGAACCACTGGGCGTGCTGGACGGTGTAGGCGTCCCAGCCCATGTTCTTCACGCCCGTCTGCGCGCTGAGCCACGACACGAACATGTCGCACCACTCGGCGCCCCGGTAGTCGCCGACGGTCCCGCCGTCGCGCCGGGCGGTCACCGCGGCGTGCCGGGTGGAGGCGTACCAGTCCGCGTACTTGGTCGAGCCGTCGCGGTTCTCGCCCTCGCCGAGCTGCGACTTCGCCAGCTTGATCACGGTGGACGCGGCGACCGTGCGGGACGCGGACCGGGCCGCCTTGCGGGAGGTGTGCTCGGACGCCGCGCCCTCGTGGCGCTGAACGGCGGCGGCCTGCGCGGGGGTCTCGGCGGACGCGGTGTCCCCGGTGAGCGGGGTGAAGATCGCGAGTCCGACCGCCCCGGCCATCACACCCGCCACGGCGACGCCCACGGCCCGGTCCTCGGGGCTCATGCGGGCGAGCGCGGCGCGGGGGGCGGCGCCGGTGAGGCGCAGCGCGCTCAGTCGGGGGGCAATGCTCTTGGTAAGACGATCGAAACGACCGGTCATGCAGGGAATCTCCTTGTCTCCCATGACGCCTACCGGGTTAGCTGACGGATTCGGGCATGGAAGAGCCCTACGGCGCGCGGACGCGCCGATTCACCCCTGGAACCTTGGGTCCCCGGCTCCGTCCGGTCGGGTGGACCTGGACGGACTCGGCCTCGCACCGCGGGACGCGGTGCCGGATATTCGGATGTATCTCAGCGACTGATCTCGAGGGGGCGCGCATCGTGTGGCGCGCGTCGCGTGCGGATTCCGCTCAGCGACCCACGGCCGCGCATGGAAGCGGCCGGCGTGCAACGCATGGAACGCGCTGCGTGATTCGTGCAAGAAGGTACCAACACCCGACGGAAAAGCAAAACAGCCACAAAAGGATCTTTTGCCTGCTCGACGCCCTTCCGACCCGCCTGCAACGGCGGCCCGCGGCCACGCCTTCCCGATCTTTCTCCGAACGCCCGGAAACCCTTGCGGCACAGGAGTTTCCCGACCCGCTCCCCGAACCCGAAAAGGTAAAATGATCAAAAGGCGGCCGGTCCCGCGAGCCCTTACCGGCAGCCGCCGCAACGGCGGCGCACATCACACCGACCGCACCGTACGGCGGTCCGTGTGTCCTAGATCACTCGAGTTCGAGACAGGCCTGACCTGGCGATCATCACTCCACGTGCAGGGCGAACATCGTGGTGTCGTCGGCCGCCCGGTCGTGCTCCATCCGCGCCAGCACCTCGTCCAGCGCCAGTTCCGGCCCCGCCGAGGACTCCCGCAGAATGCCGGTGAGCCGCTCGATCCGCTCGTCGAGATCGGTGTCCCTGCGCTCCACCAGCCCATCGGTGTAAAGGAACAGCAGATCCCCCGGATGCAGTTCCGTGGAGATCGTCGTGTACTCCCAGTCCGGCAGCGCGCCGAGCAACGGATCGCGGTAGACCTCCAGCGGCTCGGCATGCCCGTCCCGCACCAGGATCGGCGGCAGATGCCCGGCGCACGTCCATTCCATGACGCGCCGGTCCGGCCGGTAATGGCCCACGATGGCGGTGCCCGTCGCCGGCGGGTCCATGCTGCCGACCAGCTCGTTCAGCCAGCCCACCAGCTGCCCCGCCGACTCCCCCGTGCACGACAGGCCGAGCAGCCCGTTCCGGCTGCGCGCCATCGACGCCGCCGCCGGAAGGCCGTGCCCCGCCGCGTCCCCGATCGCGAACAGCGCCCGCCCGTCCGGCATCGCGCGGGTGGCGAACCAGTCTCCGCCGATCCGCGCCGTGCTCTCCGCCGCCAGCGCCCGGATCGCCACCCGCAGCCCCGGCAGCTCCCCTTCCTCCTCCTCGTCCGGCAGGATCGCCCGGCGCAGCGTCACCGCCACCTTGCGCTCCTGTGCCGTCCGCGCCTGCTGCTTGAGCATCTGCCGGCGCGTCTCCGCCAGCGCCCGCTCCACCCCGCGGCGCCGCGTGATGTCCTGCGAGACGATGTTGATCGACACCGGCAGCCCGGAGTCGTCCAGCACCGGCTCGGCGAACACCCACAGATGCCGCGGCGCGCCGTCCTTGCCGATCACCCGGTGCTCGGCCTCCACCGGCTCCCGCCGCGAGAACATCGTCTGCACGGCCTCCTCCACCAGCGGCAGGTCGTCGTCGGCGACCACCTTCGGCAGGTCGTGCGGCGCCGGCGGCACCTCGTCCGGGCCGAGGCCGTAGTTCGCCAGCATCTGCGGCGTCCAGTCCGCCTGCCCGGTGACCAGGTCCCACTCCCCGAACCCGATCAGCGCCAGCCGCTCCACCCGCTCCAGCCGCCGCACCGTGCGGTCCTCACCGGAGTGGTACCGCCAGGTGAGGCACACGCCCGTCGGCACCTGGACGCACCGCACGCTCATCCGCGACGACCGCGACAGCCCGCCCTGAACGGTCGAGTACATGATCGAGTCGCGGTCCAGGGCCGTCCCGCCCTCCAGCACCGCGACGTAGTCCTCGAACAGGCCGCTGAGCGCCGCGCCCGGATCCGTCCGCAGCAGCCGCTGCCCCGTCAGCTCCTCGGCGCCCCGCCCGAACAGGTCCCGGGCGCCCTCGTTCAGCTCGGCGTACAGGAAGTCCTGGACCTCGCCGTCCGGGCCGCGCACCGGCACCAGGTGCGCCGCGGAGTCCAGCGCCCCGTCCAGCAGGCCCCGCGCCACCGGGTCCGCGGGCAGCCCCTCGACGAGCGCGGCGTCGCCCCCGGTGTCCTCGGCGGCCAGGCGGTGCAGCAGGTCCTCGGCCTCGGACACCACGCCCCGCCGGTCGGTGCCCTCCGCGCGCGGCGGCCGCCGCCCGGCCACCACCGCGCCCTCGGCTCCGACGCCGCCGCCCTGGACGACCATCGCCGCCGCCTCCGGCAGCTCCATCTCCAGGTCACGGGCGAGCCAGATGAGGTGCTGCAGCGCCTCGCCGGGCGGCACCTTCAGCCGCCGGGCCAGCATCACCCGCGCCTCGGCCAGCACCGCGCGGTCGTGCGCCGCCCCCCGCAGGTTCTCGAGGTCCGCCGCGTGCACACCAGACGGTCCCCTCGTGCCGTCCGCTTCCGACACTCCAGTCCCCCGTTCGGCGTTTCATGCCTGGGAGAAAAAGCTACATACGTCGACGAAGGTCCGTTCGCCACCATCTTCGTTACCAGTCCGGATCTTTAACCGGCTTTTTCTTTTCGCCCCAAAAGGACCGCTTCCACTGACCTTCCGGAGACGAACCCCTACCCACCGCTGTGACCTGCATCACAGCCCTCGCGAGCGCCGTCACGCACTCCGCCGCCGCCTCGGCGGACGTCCCCTCCGGATGCAGCGTCAGCACCGCGACGACCCTGCCGCCCACCACCCCGGTCGTGTGCAGCGCGGGCCGTCCGAGCCCCAGCTCCTCCGGCGCCCGCCGCCGGTCCGGCACGTCCTCGAACCCCGACCACCCCTGCTTGACCGCCCCCGCCCCCGCGATCCCGAAGACCTGATCGAACCCGTCCGCACCCTTGTCCGCCATCCGCCCCAACTGCTCCAGCACGAACCGCCCCTCCGGCACACCCAGCGCATACCGATAGACCCGCACCACGTCGCCGGCACTGATCCCCGTGTACCCCCACCACCCTTGCATCTCCGCCGGCGGCGGCACCGTCTCCCGCAACCCGATCAGGCGCACCATCCGCTCGACGATCCCCGCACGACCCCCGCGCTCCCACAACTCGTCCGCCGCCGCGTCATCACTCGCCCTCAACAGCGCCTCGACGAGCCCCCGGTCCCGTCCCCGAACGTCCCGTCCCCGCAGGAAGTCGAGCGCCAGCAGCACCTTCACCACCGAGGCCGCCCGGAACACCTCCGCCGGCCGCCGCTCCGCGACCGCACGCCCCGCCGCGAGATCGAAGACGACCCACGAGGCCCGCACCCCCGGCGGCAACAACCCGGTACGCACGACCCTCCGGACTGCGCTAGAGTAATCACGCCCGCTCAGGCGGGCACCGGGACGTAGCGCAGTTTGGCAGCGCACTTGACTGGGGGTCAAGGGGTCGTGGGTTCAAATCCCGCCGTCCCGACAGAGAAAGACCAGGTCAGAAGGGCTTCGGAGATCATTCCGGAGCCCTTTTTCGATCTTGAAGGTCGATGGGGAGCCAAAAGGGGAGCCACCGTCACCCGACCTACGCCGACTTGCTCGGACCGAACACCGCGTCGACGGCCTCCGCGCCCTTGGTGATCACCGGCCGGAGCTGATGCCGGTAGACCTCCCCGGTGACCGCCGGCGAGGAGTGCCCGCACAGATCAGCGATCGCCTCGATAGGCAGGCCGCCGTCACTCATGATCGAGACGAACGAGTGACGCAGTTCGCGCGGCGACCAAGTCTCCCCGATCCCCGCCTTCTTGGTGATAAGCCGCAACGCCCGCCGCACGTTGGCGGCGTCCAGCGGCCTTCCGCTCGTCGAGCAGAACACCAGGCCGTTGTCCTGCCACACCTCCCCCGCTTTGAGCCGCTGCGCGGCCTGCCGCGTGTGGTGTCTGCGCAGAGCCTCCGCCGCCCGTCCAGGCAGTTCCAGCGTTCGACGCGACTTCTCGGTCTTGGTATCACCGCCGGCCCGCACGGACCGCCACACGTAGATGGCGAACCTTTCGTGGTCGAAGCCGGCCTTGACCACGGGCCGCCATTCTTCTTCGTCGACCCACGCCACGACGTGGTCCCAGCGCAGAGCCCGCGCCTCTTCGGTTCGGACGCCCGTCAGGAGGCTGAGCTCGACGTAGGCGTGCAGTCGCGATGACTTGGCCGCCGCGAGAACGGCTTGGGCCTGCTCGAGCGTTAGCGCCCGGCTCGGACGTCCGGCCAGGCCCTTGGGGGTCTTGACCAGCTCGGCCACGTTGCGCGTGACCATGTCTCGCGCCTGCGCCTGACGGATCGCGCGCTTGAGGATCGCGTGCACGAGCCGCAAGGTCCGGGTGGACAGCGAGTCGGTGAGGCCGTCGAGCCAGGTGTCCACGTCGTCCGCCTTCAGGTCGCCGAGTCGGGGCTTGCCGATCAGCGGGATGACGTGCTTGCGGGCGAGACTCCGGTAGTTGATGACCGTGTCGTCGTCGAGGCCTCTGAGTCCCTTGGCGAGCCAGTCCTCGACGGCGTCCCCGACCGTGTAGTTCACGGGAGTCTTGACCCCCGCTTCCAGGTCGGCGACTGCCTCCTTGAGCCTGTCTAGAACCTGGCTCTTGGTCCTGCCCTTCCGCTTGAGCCGCTTGCGTTTGCCGTCCGGCCCGAAGCCGAGGGCCACGGCTCCGGTATAGCCTCCTTTCTCCTGGTAGATGGTTCCTGCGTACTTACCGATCAAGATCTTGCTCAATCGATCGCTCCTCGCGTCGGTCGAGATACTCCTTGATCGCTTTCCTGATGACCCAAGACACGTCGCGTTCCTGCGACTCCGCGTACGCGGCAAGGCGCTGCTTGAACGCCATGTCCACCCGCACCGCGGGCAGGGTCGTCCTGTCTTCCGTCATGTGTGCATCTCCTCTCGTCAGTTGCGTGTGCCGAGGTGAGATCGCGCTCGTGTCGATGGAGTTATCAAGAAGCGACCCTCGGGCCCCTCGTCGGAGAGGCCCGAGACGATGCGTAGCACACCGTAGCGCAACCACTACGGAGCGCGCATGTCACTCTTCGAGTGAGGCGATGAAGTCGGCGAGTTGGCGAGCGGTGATCCGGCGGAGCCGTCCGATCTTGATGCTGCGCAGGCGGCCGGTCCGGATCAGCATGAACACCTTGTCTCGGCCGACCTGAAGAGTCTCCGCGACCTGTTTGACCGTGTAGACCTGGATCCTCTCGTCTCCTGGGATCTCTTCAGCCGCCGGTGGTTCCTCCTGAGCGATCCGGCCTCGACCCGCGTGGCCAGCACGGTCGGTTGTTTCTCGGTTTCCAGTGCCTCCGGTGTGCTCCTGAGCTTTCCGAGGTCGGCGTGGCGCGTCTTCTTGCTTGGTGTTTGCGTTCATGTGAGGCACCAGCCGGTGTCGCAGGTGCCGTCCCCGTCGTCGAAGGCGAGGGTGTCCGCGTTGGGGGTGACGTCGGCGAGGCGAGCGTTGTAGCGGGTGAGGTAGCCGAGGTCCTTACCGAGGGTGCGACGGCGCCCGTTGATGGCGGTTCCGAGGTGGCATGCCTTGGTGAACAGGTGGGGTTGGTCGCGTCGCATGTCCTGCCAGGCGGACAGGCGGTAGAAGGGGCAGGTTATTGCGAATATGTAGTGACGATCTCCGTCAGCTGGGAGGTGCTCTCCGGTGGCTCTTGACGCTCTCTTGTAGGTCGGTGACGATGATCCTTCGTGTCTCCATCTGCTTTGGGCGCGACTCACTCGGTCGAGATGACGACTCGGCAGTGGCAGGTCATCGATGCCTGCATCGATAGCGAGGTGAGCGTCGAGTCGGAGAAGGGCGACCCTCGTGGTGTCATCGACACCGGACGGGCCATCCGCCGGGCTGGCTGGGACCAGGTGGCGCATTGGACTCCGGGCGTTCCTGGGTCTGGCACCTGGCCTCCGGTTGAGCAGACCGTCATTGTGGAGCTGGCTGGTGACCTGTGGGCCCTGGTTGTCTCTGCCCTTGAACGGTGGGCGGATGTAAGCGATCGGATCGGTGAACCTGAACATGCTGGTGTCAAGCGAGCGGTCCGCTCGCTGGTGTTGACGCAGGTTGGTGAACTGCTCTCCGATGTGCCGGAGTGAGGGACGTGAGTAGGTCATGCGGTACCTCCGGTCAGGCTGTGCTGTGGGAAGTGCTCGGGCGGGTGGCGCCGATGTACTGGCGTTCGCGGTAGGGGTTGCCGGTGAATTGGGAGATGCGGACGACGTCGCCGGTTTGTGGGGCGTGGATCATTTGTCCGCGGCCGTAGTAGAGGCCGACGTGGTGGATCGTGGCCGGGTTGCGGGTGTCGGTGGCGAAGAACAGCAGGTCACCGGGCTTTAGTTGGGTGCGTGGGATGTGCGGGCCGGCGGTGTACTGGGCGGCGGCGACGCGTGGGAGTTGGATGCCGGCTTTGGCCCAGGCGTATTGGGTGAGGCCGGAGCAGTCGAACCCTTTGGTTCCGGCGCCTTGGGCGATGCCGTAGCTGGGGCCTGCCGGTCCGCCGCCGCCCCAGGAGTAGGGGGTGCCGAGCCAGTGCAGCGAAGCGCGGACCGCGATGGCACCGCGTCCGCTCGCGGCGGGTGTGGGGGTGGCGTAGGCGGCGGCTTGGGTGAGGACTTTGTGGACGTACCAGTCGGCGTGGTTGTACTGCCAGATCGCTTGGTACAGGTGTTTGCCGCCTTGGCCGGCGTGGTTGGCGCACAGGTAGTGGGCGGCGCCGTAAATGGCGTCGGCGGGGTTGTAGCGGTCGGTGTGTCCGTCGTGATCGCCGTCGACGCCGTAAGTGGCCCAGGTGCCGGCGAGGAACTGCATGGGTCCGGCGGCGCCGGCGCTGTTCTCCCCGGTCTTCACACCGGGTGCGGTGGAGCGGCCGTGGTCGGATTCGATCTTGCCGATCGCGGCGAGGACGTTCCAGCCCAGGCCCGGGCAGGTTAGGGCGGCGTCGAGGTACCAGCGCAGGTAGGCGGGCGGGATGTCGGCACGGGCGAGCCGGGTAGGCGCACCCGCAACCGGACCGGCGCCGATGGCCGGGTCTTGCTTTCCGGCCAGGAGCAGGACGAGGGCGAGCGGGAGCGCCAGGACGGCGGCGCAGATGGTGGCGGCGGCCTTCACCGCGCGGGCCGCCGCCGAGACCGGGCGTTAGTCGACGTCGGTGATGGGGTTATGGGCGCCGGTGCGGGCGCGGTTTTGGGCGCGGTACCCGGCTCCCTTACGTGCTGCGTGGGCGGGTCGGTCGTCCTGTGTGTCATCGGCGGGGCCCCCGGGTTGGTGGTGGGGCTGCCGCAGCACCTCGCGGACCGCTTCCCAGGAGTAGCGGAAGTCCTTGCCGGTCTTGAGCGCGGGGATCTGCCCGGCGTTGGCCATCCGGCGAACGGTCTGGGGCGACAGGCCGAGTTTGGTCGCGAGTTCGGCGGTGGTGAGCACGTCGGGGTCGCGGCCGGGCGTGTCGGTCATCGCTGGGGCTCCTGGGGTTGCGGACATCGTGCGGGTGGTCCTTCCAGTGTGGCGGATCGGGTACTGCGGTAGCGCGTTGTCAGTGATGTTGGCTTGTGAAGAAGTTGTTTGGTGATGCTTGCGCTCCACAAGTCTGCCACTTACTGTAATCACTCATCAACCCAGAGCAATGATTCGGGGGTATGGGTGAGTCTTCGCCAAAGCAGAACGATCCACCCGGCAACGGGACTGCCCGCGGCGCCGCACATCGAGCGCGAGGCGCTGGATGTGGTGGTGGCCGGTGCGCACGGCGGCGCCGGCACCAGCACTCTCGCTGCGCTGCTGCCCACGGCGTGGGACATGGGCTCGATCGAGTCGCTGCTGGAGCTGGACTGCGCACCACTGGACGCCAAGGGCCGACCGATCGTACTCGCGGCGCGCAACACCGCGGCAGCGGCCACGCGGGCAACTGCGGCGATCGGCGTCCTGCGCGAGTGGGACGAGCGGGTGGCGGCGCTGGCGATCGTCAGCGACGGCGGCCCGGAATCGCGGGACGCCACCGCCCGGTTCGCGCTACTGGAGGCGCGCGTCGGCGGCATCGTCCGGGTCCCGCACGTCCGCCAGCTACGCCTGGTCGAAGACCCGACCGAGGTCGTCCTGCCCGGCAAGGCGCGACACGCCATCGACCAGCTCCGCCGCCTGGTCGGCGAAGACGGTGACCGCGCCGCAGCGCGTCGCGGGGAGCGTCGCGGGGAGGTGGGATGTCGCTGACTCTCTTCGTTCTCCGCGCGGCGCAGGTCGGTCGGCTGCTGGAGGAGCCGTGGCGGCTGCGGCCACAGGACGGTCTAAGGGTGCCGGTGCCCGATCCGCCGCCGGCGCCGCCGCCGGGGCTGGACGCCAAAATGAACACGCTGCTGTCGTGGGGCAAGTGGGGCGTGCTGATCTGCGGCGTCGCCGGGCTGTTCATCTGCGCAGGCCAAATGGCCATCGGCCGCAAGAACCGCTCCACCTTCGCCGCCGACGGCGCCACCGGCATCCCCTGGGTCCTGGGCGGCCTCAGCCTGGCCGCCACCGCCGCCCCCATCGTCGGGGTGTTCTTCAAATGACCCGACTCCCTCGCATCACACGGCCGCGCAAGGCGCACACAGCCGGCTCATCGGCCCGGCGCACCGGCGGGCTGCTCCTCACCGCGATCGTTGGCGGCGGCCTCGTGGGCCTCGCCACGCATCTGACACTCCCCGCTTCCGATCCGACCCCGCACATCACGCGGGCTTCTACCCCTCCGCCTCTCCAGGACCAGCTGGTGGTGGCCGCTCCACCCGTATCGTTCGCCGGGATGACCTGGCGCGACTACCACGGCGTCACCCTCCCCTACTCCACTGCGGACGGCCCGCACAGCACCGGCGGCGATCTGGCGTCCGGGTTCGCGCGGACACCGTCCGGGGCGCTGCTGGCCGCCGTACACGTCGCGGTACGCGCCAACGCGCAGTGGGGACCGAAGGTGTTCGAGCCGACCATCACCAAGCAGGTCATCGGCCCGGACGCCCCCACGCTGCTGGCCGCAACGCGGCAGCTGTACGACAAGCGCCGCGGAAAGCTGCATGATGGCGCGGCGCTGGGGCGCGCGTACGTGGTGCTGGAAGGGTTCCGCTGGCAGGGCTACTCCCCCGACACCGCCAGCCTCGACCTGGTATCCGCCGGCCCCGGCGACAGCGACATGACGGTGCGGGCCGTCACCCGAATACAGCTGCAATGGCAGAACGACGACTGGCGCGTCATCGCCCCGCCCGGCGGGACCTGGGGCGGGGCGGCAGCCTCGATCGCCTCTGCCGACGGCTACATCCGCTTCCCGAACGGAGGCGGCCGCTCATGATGACGCTGCTCTTGCTGCCGCGGGATCCGTGCTCATCGGTGCTGGACCCGAGCTGCGTGCAGACGGTCGACAACGACGACCACCCCTGGGGCCCGCCGATGCCCGACATCCCCGGCGAGATCGGCAGCAACGCTCTAGAGGATGCGGCCAAGGCGTTCCAGTCCGCGGTCGGATGGCTGATCTCCCACACCGCGTCCTGGTGGGTGAAGACGCCCTCGCCGAACCTGGAGACCGAGTCGGCGATCGGATACCTGCAGTTGCTGGTACAGCCGCTGACCATCGCAGTCGCGGTGCTGGCGCTTCTGGTGGTCGCCGGGAAGATGGCGCTGACCCGCAAAGCCGCCCCCGCGATCGACGTCGGCCGTGGCCTGCTGGTGCTGGCCACCGTGACCGCGATCGGGACGGTGCTGCCGAACCTGCTGCTGCAGTGGGGCGATCAGTGGTGCGGCTGGGTGTTGAACGCCTCCTCGCAAGGCGGCTTCGCCAAGCGCATGGCCGAGATCGTCATCATCCCGACCGGGACGCCGGCGGCGCTGGTTCTGGTGCTGTGCCTGGTAGCGCTGTTCATCGGGATGATTCAGGCGCTGTTGCTGTTGTTCCGCGGTGCCGCCTTGGTGATCCTGGCCGGGCTCCTGCCGCTGGCCGCGGCCGGAGGGCTCACCGCCGCGACACGGTCGTGGCTGACCCGTGTCGGGGGCTGGATGCTCGCGCTGATCTTCTACAAGCCCGCTGCAGCGGCCGTTTATGCGACCGCGTTCACCCTCATCGGGACCGGCAAGAACCTGCATTCGGTGCTCATGGGATTCGCGATGATGCTCATTAGCCTGATCGCGTTCCCGGTGCTGCTGAAGTTCTTCACTTGGACCACCGGCGGCGCGGAATCCGGGAGCGGCGGCGGCATCCTCGGCGCCCTGATGGGCGGCGCCACCGCCCTCGGTGCTCTGCGCGGATACGGCGCGGCCAGCGGCTCCAGCGGCGACGGCCGCGCGGCCAGCGAGCACGCCGACTACCTCAACCAGCAGCTCGGCGACCAGGACAACACACCCTCTGGTGCCGCGCCGCCCCCACCGCAACCCGACTCCGGGCAAAGGGTCCAGGGCGGCTCCGCCGACATCGGCGCCGCGGATTCTCCGAGCCCTGATCCCGGTGTGCCCGCAGGCAGCACGCCACGGGGCTCCGACCAGGTCGCGGCCACCGGAAATACGGCAGGTAGCGCAAGCGGATGGGCGCCACCCGACGGTGGTCACGGTGAGCCGGTCGGCCCCGCGACCATGCAGACGGCTGAACGCGAGCGGCATCGCGGCGCGGACACCCTGCGCTGGATGGGCAACCCCGCCGGCTCCACGGACACAGGTGGCTCTGGCGGCCCGTCGGGCGCGGCCGGTGAAGGAGGTGGCGCAGGTGGGGCATGACATCCGCACCTACGGTGGCTGGCGGCGCCGGCATGGCATCGGGCTGCTCGGGCTGGACACCACCGCCACGTTCATCGCGCTCGGCGTGGCGATGCTGCTGGTCCTGGTCGCCGCCATCGCACCCGGTGCGCTCATCTACCTTCTCCCGCCGATTGCGGTGGTGGGCGGGCTGGGGCTGATCCGGGTCGGTGGGGTGCCGGTCGGGCGGCTGGTGGTGGCGCGGTGCCGGTGGCGATGGGGCGTGCTACGCGGCCACAACCGCTACCACGCCGGCGTCGTCATCGACCACCCGCGCGCCTTCCAACTCCCCGGCGTGCTCGCGCCGCTGACGCTGCTGAGTGCCGAGGACGGCTACGGCGGCCGGTACGGGATCGTGTGGGACCGGCGCACCGGACTGCTCACCGCAACCTTGCGGGTGGTGCCGACCTCGACCTGGCTGGCCGACCGGACCGACGCCGACACCTGGGTCGCGGCCTGGGGCGGCTGGCTCGCCGCCCTCGGTCACATGCCCGCCGTCCGGTGGGTCACCGTAACGGTCGATACGGCGCCCGAGCCCGGGTCCACGCTCGCCGATGCCGTCCAGCAGGCCGTCATGCGCAGCGCGCCTGAGCGGGCGCGGGCCGTCATGGACGAGTTGGTGCAGGCGGCGCCGGCTGCGGCGGCCGATGTCGATACTCGCGTCTCGGTCACCTTCGACCCTAAATCCTCGGCCGCTGCGCCCAAGGACCTGTTCGAGGCGGTCGCCGACCTCGGCCGCGTCCTCGATGGGCTGGCGTCCCGGCTCAGCGGCTGCGGAGTGTCGGTTCAGGGCAGGGCGACCGCAGCGGAGATCGCCGGGACGGTCCGGACCGCGTTCGATCCGCACGCCCGCGGCGAGGTCAATCGCCTCCTCACTGGGCCGCGAGCCGATGAGGTGTTGGGCTGGTGTGACGCAGGGCCGGTCGCTGCGACCGAGCACACCGACCGCTATGAGCACGACGGTGGTGTCTCGGTGAGCTGGGCCTGGCACGAGCCGCCCCGTCAGAACGTTCGCTCCGACATCCTCGCCCGCCTCGTCGCGCCCGGCCCGTTCCCCAAACGCGTCACTCTGCAGTACCGGGCGCTGCCCGCGGCGGCTGCGAGTCGTGTGCTGCAGCAGGAGGTGAACGCGGCGGCGTTCCGCGCCCAGTTCCGGCGCCGCACCGGACGGGACGAAACCGCTCGCGACAGCTGGGACTCGGCGCGCGCCCGCCAAGCCGCGGCCGAGGAGGCGATGGGCGCCGGGGTGTGCCTGGTGTCGATGTACGCCACCGTCACCGTCACCGGCCCCGAGCAGCTCCGCCGCGCCGTCGCGCACGTCGAGGCGTCCGCTGATGCGGCCAAGATCCGGCTGCGGCGGCTTTGGGGCAGCCAGGCCGCCGGGTTCGCCACCACCCTGCCGTGCGGCATCTGCCCGCCCGAGCTCTCCCGCCGCCTCAACCACTGAACCGGAGAACACAGCACATGACCTCGGTTGAAGCACAAGCCATGGCTGATCCGCTCGCGCCTGCCTGGGGCTGGCGCGCCCCTGATACCGGACGCGCCGCCCACATCGAGCCCGCGTCCGAATACCAGGCCACAACCAGCCAGGTCTGCGGGCTCTATCCCTTCACCGCCGGCTCGGGCACACCAACGATCGGCACCCCGGTCGGACGGCACCAACTGTGGGGCGAGGTCGTCTGCCTCGACCCCCTGGCCTGGCTGCGGGCGGGCCTGGTCACCAACCCCGGCATGTTCGTCCTCGGACAACCCGGCACCGGCAAATCCACGCTGGTCAAACGCCTGGTCACCGGCGCCGTCGCCACCGGAACCACCCCGATCATCCTCGGCGACACCAAACCCGACTACACCCGCCTGGTCGACTACCTCGGCGGACAAGTCATCCGCGTCGGACGCGGCGTCGACCGCATCAACCCCCTCGACGCCGGACCGCTCGGGGACGCGCGGCAACGTCTCACCGGCGCCGATGCCGAAACGCTGCGCTGGGAAGTCCGCTCCCGTCGCCTGTCCCTGCTGCTCGCGCTGGCCACCCTGGTCCGCGAAGCCCGCATCACCAACGCCGAAGAGGTCGTCCTCGGCCGCGCCATCGACCTCCTCGACGACCGCCTCGACCACGAGCCCACCATTCCCGACGTTCTGCACGTCCTGGAGCAAGGCCCCGACGAGCTGCGTTCAGCAACGCGCACCGACACCGGCGACTCCTACCGCGCCCAGACCCGCGACCTGGTCTTCACCCTCGACCTGCTCATCTCCGGCTCCCTGGCCGGGGTGTTCGACGCCGCCACCACCCGTCCGCTCAATCTGGACGCCCCCGCGATCAGCGTCGACATCTCCCGGGTCCGCGCTGCCGGCGACAAACTCCTCACCGCCGCGATGCTGTGCACCTGGGCCTACGCCTTCGGCATGGTCGACGCCGCGACCGCTCTGGCCGACCTGCACGCCGCACCGCGCCGCTCCTATTTGGGCGTGATGGACGAACTGTGGCGCGCGCTGCGCGGCGCGCCTGGGCTGGTCGAGCATGCCGACGCCCTCACGCGCCTCAACCGCGCCAAGGGCATGGCATCGATCATGATCACGCATTCGCTCGCCGACCTGGACGCGCTGGCCACCGAGGAAGACCGCGCCAAGGCCAAGGGCTTCGCCGACCGCTCCGCCATCACCGTCCTGGCCGGCCTCCCGCCCCGCGAACTGGCTCGGGTGCATGAGATCACCCCGCTCACCGGCCCCGAGCAGCAGCTGGTCACTTCCTGGTCGGCGCCGGACTCCTGGCAGCCCGGGGCCCGCCACCCCGGCCGCGGCAAGTACCTCATCAAGACCGGCGAACGCCTCGGCATCCCCGTCGAACTCTCCCTCGTCGGTCCCGAGATCGATCTCTACGACACCGACCAGGCCATCCGGGCGACCGCATGACCCGAGCCCTCGGCCCCCGCGCCTCGATCCTCGACACCAACGCCGGCGCAGCCTGGCTCGTCCTGGCCGCCTGCTGGACACCCATCACCGCCCTCTGGCTCGTATGGGTCGCAGCCAAGCTCGCAGCAACCCTCACCGGCGGAACCGTCGCCCACTTCGGCGCGGACTTCGCCCTCGCGATCGCCCGCCGCCACTTCCAAACCGCCTGGCCCGCAACGCCAACGCCGCTGGTCCTGGTCATCTTGGTGCTGCTGCTCGCCGCACTGGCTGGTGTCGGCTGGGCGATCTGGCGGCGCATCGCAGAACGCCTTCCACGCCCCGGGGACGCGGTGACTGCGCTGGCCGACAACCCCGGCCTCGCCGAACTCCAACCGGCCGCGACCGCGAAGAAGGCCGTCGCGCTGCGCCGCTCCCTCACTTCACCGCCCGAGCAACTCGACCGCGACGACATCGGTCTGGTCCTCGGCGACGTGCTTCTGCCCGGTGACCGGAGTGGGCCGACGCTGTTCGCCTCGTTCGAGGACACCGTGATCGCGTTCATGGCGCCCCGCTCCGGTAAGACGACCACGCAGTCCATCCCGCACGTGCTGTCGGCGCCGGGGCCGGTCATCGCCACCAGCAACAAAGCCGATCTGTGGGCTGCGATCTCCACCGTCCGCGCCGAACGCACCCACGGGCGCACCTGGCTGTTCGACCCGCAGCACATCACCTACCAACCGCAGACCTGGTGGTGGAACCCCCTCGCCGGGCTGACCACCGTCGAGGACGCCCACCGCCTCGCTGGGCACTTCGTCCTCACCGTCGACGACGGCCAGAAGAAGGACCTGTGGGGACCGGCCGCCCAGGACCTGCTGTGCGCGCTGTTCCTGGCCGCCGCCACCTCCGGCCGCTCCCTGCACCACGTCGCCCAATGGCTCGACGAACCCGCCGTCCCCACCCCCATCGAACTATTGCAAGACGCCGGATTCGCGCTGATGGCGTCCTCGCTGAAGGGCACCCAGAACGGTGCGGTCGAGACCCGCGACGGGATCTACCAGACCGCCCGCACCGCCGCCAAAGCTCTGCGCGACCAGGAAATCCTCGCCTGGGTCACCCCCGCCCGCGACCTGCCGGTCTTCGACCCACACACCTTCGCCGACACCCGCGACACCCTCTACCTGCTGTCCAAATCCCTGTCGGCGGCGGCGCCGCTGATCGCCGCGCTCACCGACACCACCATGCGCGCCGCCGAACGCCGCGCCGAACAAGCCGGCGGACGCCTCGACCCACCCCTCATCGTCGCCCTCGACGAAGCCGCCAACATCTGCCGCATCGCCGACCTCCCCCAGCTGTACTCCCACCTCGGGTCGCGCGGGATCACCCCCGTCACCATCCTGCAAAGCTACGAACAAGGCGTCACCGTCTGGGGCGAACCCGGCATGGCCGCCCTGTGGGGCGCCGCCACCCGCAAAATCATCGGCGCCGGCATCGACTCCCCCCGCCTCGTCCGCGACCTGGCCACCCTCATCGGCCAACACGACGTCCCCGTCCGCTCCATCACCTACAACGACGGACGCACCAGCGAACAAATCTCCCTGCGCCGCCAGGACATCCTCGAAGCCGCCGACATCCGCGCCCTGCCCACCGGCACCGCGCTGCTGCTGGCCACCGGCACCAAACCCGCCCTGCTCCGCCTCCGCCCCTGGTACCGCGGCCCCCACGCCACAGCCATCAACAAGGCGATCAGCACCGCCGACACCGCCATCGCCGAAGCCGCCCGCCGCCACCACGCCCAACCCGAACGCACTCAGCCACCGGAGCTGGACGCCTAACTCCGCGCCTCGCCACCCCACGAATCCCCGCCGAGACAGACGGTGACCTCGCCATGCCCAACACCGAAGTCCAGGAGGCTCAATGCCCGTCGAAAACGTCGCAGCCAGTCCCGGGGGCGACAAGCTCAAGCCCCTGTATCCGAGCCTGACCAGCTGGGTGACGACCCACTTCGTCCCCATGTACCGCCGCACACTCGGCGGCGAGTTCCGCTGGTGCGCCCAGTGGTGGCACCACGGCGAGGCGATCTCCCGCCTCACCGCGCTCTGGTACGCGTGGGAGGCCATGCGCCTGCAAGGCGCCACCGGCATGGCCCTGTGGTACCGCGACCACCTCGACCACCAGCTCCCCGTCCTCCTCGGCCCCCGCGGCCCCTTCTACCAATGCACCGAGAACGAACACCTCTCCCCGCACGAAGCCCGCGTCACCCCAGTCCCCGACGGCTGGCTCGGCCCCGACCACGACGCCCCCGCTCTGGCCAAGGCCTGACCCAACCCCGCTCACAGCACCTGGAGAGATCCGCATGCCCGACCGCATGGAAGCCACCGCGCTCGCACTCGACGCCTACCAACAGCAACTCCTCCCTGAGGAGGTCTTCAACCACCGCACCGACACATCCCTGGCCGAGTTACTCGTCCAGTCGTTGCTCGAGCATCTTGCTCGCTACGCCGCCCAACATGGCCTGGACGTCCACGACACTCTCGAGGAGTTGCACCAGCGCAGCGTCGATCGCGGTGGGGCCGAAGCCGATCCCGTCCACAACTTCCGGCTCGGCGCCCAGGTGCAGATCCGGCAGCAGGAGACCGCCACCGGAGCCAGGCCCCGGTACCCGCGCTGGCGCGGCTTCATCACCTCCCTCACCGAAACATCGGGCAGCGACGCTCGCTGCATCGTCCGGGCAAAGCCGTACACGTCACCGCGTCCGAACTGGAACCGGCGGACCCGCTCCTGCCCATCGCCACGCGCACAGCCGGAGTCGTGCACCATGCGCGCGATGCCGAAGAGACGATCATCGCCCTCACCGCCTGGCTCGAGCGCAACGCCGACCACCCCCCGATCACGTACCAGGACAAGCTCGACGACCTGACCCGGCTATCCCGGACCCTGGCGGACTGGTCCGGCGGCAACCCCGAACAGATTGCGCACCATCTTCCCGCACTCGCCCCCGCCACCGCTCAACGGGCAAACCCAGCAACCCCCACAGGCGGGGGCCCGGCCCCCGCCGCCCGGCTGGCCGCAATGGGATTCCCACAAGGCCTCGACCCTCTGCAGCCTGCTGCACCGCCCGCCGCCAGCAGGCTCCCGGAGCGTTCCCAGCGGCGCCCGCGCCGCCCCTAGATCGCCTCAGCACTCAAGCCGCCAGCACACCGACCCGATGGAGGTTGCATGACCGAAGCCGGCGCCGAGGAGTTCGCCGAGTTCGGAGCCGCAGCTCTCGATTCCTTCCAAGCCCTCTTCGAGCAGACCGAGCACCTCGACCACCGCACCAACGACGAGGACGCACGCGAGCTGATCAGCGACCTGCTGGTCGACCTGATGCACTACGCCGAACGCCGCGGAATCGAGTTCAACGACATCGCCGCCGAAGCGCAGGCCTACTACGACACCGAACGCGACAACCCCAACGCCTTCGCCATCGGCTCGACCGTCCAGCTCGAAGGTCCCGCCGCCGACGAGGCCATCCTGCTGGGGCAGCCGACGCGGGGCACTGTCACCGGCGTGCTGGTCTCCGAGCAGGGCCAGACCGAGTACTACGTGCACTTCCTCGGACAGACCCAGAACCAGCCCGTCCTGGCCGCCGACCTGGAGCCTGCGCGACCCTTCCCCACCACGCCCACGAACCAAGGTGACGTCCACGACCCGCTCAAGGCTGAACAGCTCCTGGTCGACGCGGCAACCCGTATCGCCGCCGCAGACGTCCACAGCCGAGCACCAAGCCAGGACGACCTACGGGACCACCAAACCCTGCTGGCCGCGCTCACCACCTGGAACGACATGCACGAACGCAACGTCACCGACCTGCTCTTGAACAGAGTCGCCGAACACCTGAACGCAGCAGAACTGGATGACACCACCAAGCCGGCGCCTCGGGCAGCAACCGCAGAATCGACCGCTCGGCTCACGCCCGCCCAACTCGCCGCCCAAGCCTTCCCGGTCCCGCTGGCCGACAGCATCGCCGGCGACCAGAAGCCGGCCACGACCCGCGCGTCACGCACCCGGCAACCGCCGCCCAACCCCAGCCGCTGACCCGCCTCGCGGCGGCCGCCCAATCAATGAAGAGCAGCACCACGGAGGATCTCCTGAAGCACCAGTTCCAGTACCTCACGCGACAGATCAAAGCCGCCGACTCCATCCCCGCGCTACTCACCGCCGCCTTCCTCGGCGTGGACCTGATCGAGCGCACCACGACCCTGTTGCCCGACATCGGCAACGATCAGGCCCGTCTCGACTCCGAGACCGCGACCATCGCCGCCATCGACGCATGGTGGGTGCTGTCGCAGGCCCCCACCCTCGCCTGGCCCAGCGCCGCGCCCATGACCACAGGCGAGACCCAGGAACTCGTCGAGGCGATCGCCGGCTTCGTCCTGGTCGTCACCGAAGCGATCCTCAACGTTGCATCCAAGTCCGCCGATCCCGGTGACCGTGTCGCCTGCCTGCAGGCCGCACACCACGCCGGACGCCTGCACGCGGCTCTGAAGTAGGCGCCCATGACCGCCCACGACTTCAACGCCACGCAGCTGGCCCGCGCCACCCAGATCATCCGCACCTACGAGCAGCGCGCCTTCCCCGGCGGCGGTTCCCTGCTCGACCGCGACCCGCTCTACACCCGAGCCCTGCTCAGCGCTCTGATCAACGACCTGGAGCACTACGCCATCGATCACGACCTCGACTTCGCCGAAGTCATCGCCAGCGGCCGGGCAATCACCTCACAGAATCCCGGCCAGGACACCGCACCGTACAAGGTCGGCGAGCAGGTCCGCCTCCCCCTGCACGGCGGCCGCTGCGGCACCATCGTCGGCTGGACCACCAGCAGATCCGACGCCGGGACGATCTACCTCGTCGAAGTCCCCGGCATCCCCAATGTCCTCGCCACGCCCGCCGATCACCTGGCCCCAGCACCACCCTTCCCACCGACCAAAACGTCCCTGGGCACCGTCTCCCGTGCCGACCAGGCCGAACGCGTCTACATCAGCCTCGCGGCCCGCCTCAGCACCGCCACGGCACCTGACCGCGCCGCCGTCAAACGCTCCTGCGACAACCTGATCGAGGCGCTCAGCTCCTGGTCGGGCGTCCCCGCACACCAACTGCGCAACGAACTCGACCCCAAACCACCACCGCCCGCGCCCGCCAACCGTCCACGTGACGCCGCAGCCGCCGCCAACGACTTCCCGCACGACATCACCAAAGGCATCCCACCCGTTTCAGGACCCAACCCCGGTCATTCCACCAAACAGTCCAGGCCCAGGCAGGGCCCGACTCAAGCAGCCTGACTACAGCCAGGAGCTCAGATGCCCACGACCTCTTTCCATCAACACGGCCAAGCCCGGATCCGTCCAAGCCCAGCACGCCCGGCACGGCGCCAGCCCCATCCGCTCGGACCAAGGACCCGCACATGACCCACGACCACGAGCACGCCCAAGTCCGCCAGACCTGGTTCACCGAACTCCTCAACACCGCCCTCAACGACCTGGCCCACGCCGAACGCGTCATCACCGCCTTCGCCGCCCAGGAACCCGACGGATTCATCGCCTGGGGCATGGCCGAAGGCGAAGCCACCCAAGCCCACCGCGCCCTACGCCAAGCCCCCTCCCTGCAGGCCGCCGCCCCGGCCGACCACGACACCGCCAACGCGACCGCCAACGCCCTGTTCGAACTCGCCAGCAAGGTCTCCCAGAGCCTGGTCCGCGCCGCCGAACTGGCCAGCGACCCCGACGACAAGATGGCCTGCCTACAAGCGGCCCTGCACGCCAGCCGGCTCCGCAAAGCCCTCCGGTAGGCGCCCATGGTCACCTTCGGGGAGATGACCGCACTCGCCGGCGAACACCTGACCGACCTCAAACACGCCGTCCACGCACCCGACATCGCCCACCAAGCCGCCCAACCCGCCGTCCGAGCCGAACTCTCACAACTCGCCCACGTCCTCGTCCGCTACCACGACCAGATCGCCACCGGATTCGGCGTCCCGCACACACCCGACCACGGCGTGCGGGACGCCGCCCGCCGCGCCTCCACCCTCATCAACCACGCCGAACAACTCCTCGGCCCCCGCTCCACCACCGAAGCACCCGAATCCGTCCTCGCCGAGAAGATCCGCTGCGTCTCCATCGCTCTCGGCTGCGGCCTCGACCTGCTCGTCTCTCACGCCCCGACGGGGCTCACCGAACCCGTCTCGGCCGACGCACCCACCATCGCCGCCACCGACACCGCTCGCGCCCTGTTGCATCAACTCAGCACCCACACCGCAACCGTCGGCCACCTGGCCAAACACACCGGCGCGCCCTCCAACACCGCCACCCGGCCGCTCCTGACCGCCGCCGTCCTGTCCAGAGTCTTCGGCACGAACGAGCGGCCACCGATCAATTCCGTCCCGCTCCACCACATCCCCGAACGGATTCCGCCCGCAGTCGGCGAAACCTTGGAGCACGCCTTCGCCGGACTCAACGCCAGCATCCAACGCCTGAACAATCCCAACGCACCTGGCTCGCTCACCACTTGGCGCTACCTCGCCCGCGCAGCCGCCATCACCTGCGACCTCAACAGCAAGACCATCCTCCACCTCACTCGTCGAATGGAGGAACTGAACGAGACCGACCAGGTGTCGCACCTCAAGCAGGTCACCCCATCCATTAGGAGGACCGCGGGACGCTGGAAAGCGATCACCCGACGCTGGGACGCCTACGACAGCTTCGGCCACCCCGTAACCAGCATTGCCACTGACGCCAGCGACCTCATCATCCGCCTCGGCCGCATCATCCACGCCGACCCCGCCTGGACACCAAGCCCACGCGCCTCCTACCGGGTGAAACTACCTGAGGAACTCGCCGCCAACACGACCGACGCCGTCCACATCGCGACCGCAGCCCTCAAAGCCCTGGAGGCCTGCAATGTCATCGCCGCCAACCACCACACCGCCCTCAACGATGTGGCGGTCATGAGCGTCCTCCAACAGCAACAACAACGCCCGAGCTTCAGCCCCCGCGTCCCGGCATCAACCCGCCGACTACTTGGGCTCTACGAAGCCACCGAAGCACAAGGCATCCAAACCGCCACCACACTCGGACGCGCCATCCAAGCCCTCGCAGCCGACAACCCAGACCACACCGACGAAGCACGCCTCATCATGCGCCGGGCAGCCAGCAAAGCTGCACCCACGCAAAGCACCCTCGCCGCCACTGGCTTCCCAACCCCCATCGGAGAGTGCCTAGCCGACTCGCAAGCAGAACTTCGAAGCCCGTCACCGAACGGCGGTTGGGGGAAGAACCAAAAGCGGCCAACTCCCTGAAGCACCGCGAAGGCCGCCCGAGTCGCTCGTGGCTACTAGCCGGTCAGTGCAGCCGATAGTCGGCCCATTGGCGCGCGGCTGCGGCGTGTTCGAGCGCCCACGCCTCGGTGTTCGTGGCGAGGTTGGCCTGCCATTTGTCGGCGAAGACGCGAGCGAACAGGTCGACGGCGGCCGGGTCAGCGGACGTCCAGGCTGGGAACCGCGCGGCCCAACTCTCCGCTTCGGTCGGGATGTGGCCAGCTTTGAGTAGCCAGGGGATGAGGAGCGCCAGCTCGAGGAAGGCGGCGCCGCGTCCGGCGAACGTCCAGTCCACGACGTAGGCGGTGTCGTTGCCGCCGAGTAGGACGTTGGCGGGGTTGAGGTCGGCGTGCAGCAGGGTGTTGCCCGCCAGTGGGGTCATGTCCCCCATCGATTCCCAGCGGCGCTCGACGCGCTTGCGTTCCAGCACATCGGGGAGCGGGTGTGCCTGCAGGCTATCGATGATCTTGGTGAGGATGTCCAGGTCGGGTGAGCCAGGGGTGTAGTCGGCGTGCCGGGCTTGGACGTGTTCGAAGGCCAGGAGGAGCCACCCGCCCGCCTCCACGGTGAAGTGGAGGCGGGGGGCGTACTGGGTGACGTGGGGGTTGATCGCGGCTTCCCAGCGCAGCGACCGGACTTCCGGGCCGTCGGTGCCCGGCGCGGTCTTGCGTGCGGCCTTGACGAACAGCCGGCCGTCCGCGGTGTGGATGGTCCCGGCGATGTCGGCGTGGTTGCCGGCGGGCGCGGTCTCGACCCGTCGGATGGGGCCGGTGTGCGCCGTGACCGCGTTGAGCACCTCGGGCGGCAGGTCGGACCAGTGGCTGCGCATGGATCAATCCCCGTGGTGGTGTCAGGCGTTCATCGGTGGCTGCGCGCAGTTCTCCGGGCAGCACGACTCGCCGTCCATCCACCATTCCAGATCGACGCGGTACCCCGTGGCGCGCATCGCCGCCAGGCCGCGCTCGGACGCCTGCCCGGACCGGATGTCCTCATCCATGATCGGCAGGTGATGCATGAACCGGCCCGCGACCATGTCGCACACGGCCGCGAAGGTACGCGTGCGCATCATGGAGCGGTGCCAGATCTTGTCCACGGCGGGCGAGGGCGCGAACTTCACCCAGGCGCGGGCGTCGCCGCCGACTTCGGTCATGGTGTCGCCCCACGCCTTCATGAAGACCAGGAACTGCTCCACGCCGCGCTCGGCATAGGGGCGAGTGACCTTGTCGAAGATCACCACGTCGTCCACCATCTGCTGGAACAGCTCAGGCGTGACCAGGTCGCGGGGGTCGCGGGCGGTCGCTTCCGCCCGATCAAGAGTGACGGTCATGTGCACCTCCGGCGCGGCTGTGGTTTGGTACCGCGGCCCCGGCGCGCGCCTGCTGACCGGAGCCACGGAGATTGAGGGAAGCGCTCTGGGCTCTGCATTCGCTAAGGCTGCCCGAGCACCGCAGCGAGCCCCGAGGTCGCCGCCCATCGGATGACCCGGTCGGCGCCCTACGTCGCCAGCTCGGCCACGGCATTCGGAACGTCGAGCGTGACCGCGCCGCCGGACAGAGTGCGGGCGCGCCAGGTGCCGCCGCTCATATCGACGAAGGTCGAGGCGATGCGGCGGTCCTGCGTCAGGAACGAGAGTTCGCCCGTGGGGACGATGTTGTAGGTCGGGGACCTTGTTGATCACGAGCGTGTCCGATCGAGCGCGAGGTAGAGCTCGGCGGCACTGGGCGCCTGGACGCTGTCGGCTGCGGTAACCGTCTCGCTCAGCAGGGGCGTACGCGAGGCCCACCAACTGCCCCCGGCACGCGCGATGCGCCAGCCGGGGAACTCGGCGCGGAGCCGCTCCTCCAGATCCGCGGAGTCCTCGACGTCCGCCGTCCAGGCCGGGGCGGTCATAGCTGCACCTCCGGCCGCTCCCGCTCGCGCCGCTCGTCGGCCAGCCTCCAGGTCCGTGCGATCCATGCGGCCATGCACTCGAGGTCGAGGGCCTCCCAGGCCTCCGCCTCGACGACGAGCGCGGGGTCGGCGTCGTGGACGGCGCGCAGTCCGCCACCGGGAAGCTCCTCGACCGTGAACTCGTAGATGCGCCGTCTCTCGGCGGTGGGGGCCGTCATGAGCTCGCGCCCGTCGTGAACCTGGCGTCGAGGATCTGCACCTCCAGGAGCTGCGCCCGGAGCGATTCGGCGGACTCGGCCTCGACTGCCCAGACGCCGCCGGTCCAGAACGCCCCGCGCTTGCGCTTGGCGTCCCAGCCGATCCGCTTCTCCGATCGCCCGATCCACCAGCCCGGGAAGTCTTTGCGCAGCGCGTCCAATGCCTTCATGTCTTCCGCGCTCGCCGCCTCCGGCGGCGCGGGGCGCAGTACCTTGCTCATAGCCGGACCTGCTTTCCGGTCAGGCCCCGGAGTCCCGGCGTTCGCCCGCCGGCCGGGGCCGCTTCTGTGTCTGCGAGACCCTTCGCCCTACAGCGCAACGCATTGACGGTTACGGTGGAAGGCGCTGCCTGCTGCCCTCAGCGGTGGCAGCGCGAGGCAGCAGGGCACCCCGGGGCGAAACGGGTGGGCGATGACGACCTTCGGTCAGAAGCTGCGCCAGCTCATGGACGAGCGGCGACTCAGCCAGCGGAAGCTGGCCGCCCTCGTCCCCTGCAATGACGGGTACCTGTCGCGGGTCGCACGAGACCTGCGGACACCCGCCCGTGAGATCGCCGAACGGCTCGACGAGCTACTCGACGCCGACGGCGCCCTCACGGAGCTGGTGCCGGAGAAGCGGACCCCCGCAGCCGATGACGTCCTGGAGCTGGCCGCCTGGCTGGAGGAGACCAACGTCGGCGACGGCGCGGTCGACTATCTGGGGACGGCCATCCGCCGCCTGGCCCACGACTATCCTCGTCAACCTCCGCTCGCCGTCCTGCAGGAAGCGCAGACCCTGCAGAGCCGTGTCGCCGAGATCCTGCGAAGCGGCCGTCAGCGTCTCGCGCAGACCCGCGATCTGCTGAGCATCTCCGCCGAGTTGTTCGCGCTGATCAACCTGCTCGCCGGGGATGTGGGGCGGTACCGTCTCGCCGACGCTTACGGGTACGGCGCTTGGACGTGCGCGCAGGAGGCCGACTCCGACACCGCCCGCGCCCTGGTGCTGTGCGCGCAGTCCAAGACCGCCCGCTGGGAGGGACGCTACGCCGACGCCGCGGAGCTGGCCGGTCGGGGCTTCCATCTGGCGCCCGCCGGCGGTCGCGGACGGGTGCTGCTGGCAGTGTCGGAGGCGGCGGCCCTCCAGGCGCGCGGTGACATCGCCGCGGCGAATGAGGCGATGCGCCGGGCTGAGGACGCGCGCGACACGTGCTCGGCAGCCGACGAGAGAGCCGACGCCTGGAGCTGCACGCGCGCCCGGCAGGCCACCTACGCACTCCAGGTGGGGCTCGGTGCCCGCGACCCGGCAGACATGCTGCGCTCGGTCGCCCACGCAGATGACGCCTGGGCCGACGGCGACCAATGGGTGTACGGGACGTGGGCGCAGGTCCGGATCGGCGCAGCGCTCGCGCATGTGATGACAGGCGAGCCGGACGGCGCGGCCGAAGAGCTGAAGGAGGTCTTCGACCTCGGCGCCGACTACCGGGTCGTGACCATCATCGGCCGGATGGGCGAGATCGAGCGGCGGCTGGGCCACAGCCGATACAAAGGTGACCCGTGCGCCGCCGAACTGCGCGAGAAGATCCGCGCCTTCCGAGCCGGATCGCTCGAGCACAAAGCACTGACCGCTGTGGAGGCCCCGTGAGCCCGCTACCCGCTCGCATGAACGACCACTGGTGGTGGCGCCCCGGCGTGCGGCCCGGGCGCCGCCTGCTCGTCTGGCATATTCTCCCCGACGACCAGACCGAGGCACGCGACCTCGCCCGCCAGTGCCAGGACAAACTGGCCGGCTTGGAAGGCCTGGACCTCATCCCGTCCGAGTGGCTCCACGTGACCACCCAGATCGTCGGGTTCGACGACGAGATCACTCCGGCCGAGGCCGACGCGATGACCGCCGGGGTGGCCGAGCGCTTCGCGGCCCTGTCGCCCGTCGACGTCAGCCTGGCGCGGGTGTGGCTCCACAGCGAGGCCATCATGCTCGGCATCGAGCCACCGCGCGCTCTGGACCCGGTCCGCACCGCGATCCGCGACGCCGTCGCCGGCTCCGTGCGCGTACACCAACTGGCCGACGAACCGAACTGGACGCCGCACATGTCCGTCGCCTACAGCAACACCGAAGGACCCGCGACACCCGTGATCAAAGCCCTCGACCTTCATCCGGACCCGGCACCGCTACGCGTAAGCGAGGTGCACCTGGTCGCCCAAGAACGCGTCGGTCGCCTGTATCGCTGGGAGCGACGAGCAGCAGTCCCCCTAGGTGAGTCATAGTCAGTTCCTGGGCTGTCCCTGATGAGCCGCTAAGAGGTCATAACAAAATGTGCATGTAGCGCGACATGTAGTGATGGTCGGGTGTGGTGTGGGTGGGTGCGTAAGGGTGAGCAACCCCCGTGGATCGTGCCCGACAGCCTGTGGGAGCGGGTCGAGCCGCTGCTGCCGAAGGTGGAGCGCCGTAAGCGCCACGCCGGGCGTAAGCGGCTGGACGACCGCAGGGTGTTGTGCGGGATCTTGTTCGTCTTGCACACCGGGATCCGGTGGGAGTTCCTGCCCCAGGAGCTGGGGTTCGGTTCGGGGATGACGTGCTGGCGGCGGCTGGCCGAGTGGCACCACGCCGGGGTGTGGGAGCGGCTGCACCGGCTGCTGCTGGAGGAGCTGCATGCCGCCGGGCAGTTGGACTGGTCCAGGGCGGTGATCGACAGCTCCCATGTGCGGGCTTTGAAGGGCGGCCCAAAACCGGGCCGAGCCCGGTCGACCGTGGCCGGCCGGGCTCCAAGCACCACCTGCTGACCGACGGCAACGGCATCCCGCTCGTGGTGTCGTTGACCGGTGGGAATCGTAACGACGTCACTCAGTTGATGCCGCTGCTGGAGGCGGTGCCGCCCGTCCGGGGCCGGGTCGGCCGGCCTCGGCGAAGACCCGGGCGGCTGCTGGCCGACCGCGGCTACGACCACGACAAATACCGGCGCCTGGTGTGGGCCAAGGGCATCAAGCCGGTCATCGCTCGCCGCGGCGTCCCGCACGGGTCCGGGCTGGGCGTCCACCGCTACGTCGTCGAGCGCACCATCGGCCTGCTGCACTGGTTCCGCCGCTTACGCATCCGCTGGGAGATCCTCGACGACATCCACGAGGCCTTCATGACCCTCGCCGCAGCCATCATCTGCTGGCGACGCCTCGTCCGCTGATTCTGTTACGACCTCTAAGGCGACGCAGCAAGTGGGCCAGAAGCTCTCTTGTGAAGCAGGTTTCAGGCGCGCAAGGCGTCGAAGGTCATGGGTTCTCCTCGGCGATAGCGGCGGTATTGCTGAGCAAGGACGTCGAGGGATAGCTGGGGCCAGTAGGTGACTGCACCGGTCGTCTTGTCGACGACGAGAGTGGTGGGTGTTTCCAGGGTGGGGGTGGAAGGCGCTTCCGGGATCTCCACTAGGACCGGGATCGCTCGGTAACCCTCCGCGAACTCTTCGACGTGGAGAAGTATCGAGTTGCCGCCGTGGTCAAGCAGGCGCAGGTTGGCGCGGCGCCAGGCCTCGGCGCGGTCGATGGTGCCGTGGCCGACTGTGGTGGGTTCGTCCGACGGCTCGCGGGTGGTAGCCAGGTTCGGCGTCGGGCCGTCCGCGACCGCGGTTTCGAGGAGTGCGATGAGAGCTCGTCTGATCGCGAGAATCGAGTCGCGAGCGTGGCGAAGGGCCTCAATGGTCGGAGCATCGAACCGGGTGGTCGATACCGGTTGGGCGAGCAGGCGCTCGATGGCCTCGGTGTCGCCCTGCTGAGTGAGTTTCCCGACGGTCTCCACGGCTTGGAGGAGCCGGGCGTAGCGATCGGCAATGGTGTGCATCAAGGCGTCCTGGAGTGGAGGGCGACATGGGCCGGGGACGCGGCGGACGGAAGGTTCCACCGCGCCCCCGGGGCGCTGGATCCCGTGTTCGGGATGGCTCTGATCAGGTCAGGGGGTTGGGTGGGTGCGCGATTCGTGGGTGGAGACGATGCGTTCGGCCGTCTCCTGAAGGTCGACCAACGGCTGCCGGGTGCGGCCTTGGCCATCGAGCCAAGAGAATGACTTGGGCTCGACCTCAATGGTCAGGGCGCCGAGAGTGAGGATCGAGGTACCACCGTTGGTACTGCGGCGTGTGGTGAGGACGCCCCGTGCTCGCAAGACGGCCTGTAGGCGGTCCGCGGCGAACTCTGGAGCGATCACGCGGCCAGCGGCCGGCCATGGCGTCGGCAGGGGGAGAGTGAACCAGACACACTTGCCGGTCGTTGTGGTGAGACGAGATCTGGTGAGGTGCGAGCCGGTGTGAGCGGCAAGGGCCGCCACGATCGACAGGCCTTTGCCGTGCTCGTCGAGCAGGTCCGCGTCGCCGACCACCGGCCAGATGTCGCGGTGAGCGTCGAAGACGGAGACGACCAGTTCCGGGCCGGGGTGGGTTCGCGCCCAGATCCACAGTTCGGGACGCGCTGCCGAGGACGCATGGGTGTGCGCGTTCGTGGCCAGTTCGGACACCGCGAGCTTGGCGTCGTCGATCGGGTCGGCGGTGAAGCCGAGTTCGCGCATCGTCGCGGCGATGAGGGAGCGGGCTCGAGAAGCGGCGCTGGGGTCCCGGGGAAGCCTGAAGGCGCAGGCGCCACCTGCCGGGATGTCGGCAGGCCTGCCGGTCAGCATCGTCCGCTCCGGTCAGATGCCCCGGTCATGCAGTGGCGGCCACGGCTGTTGCTGCGCCACTGAAAAGGCCGGCGAACGGACGGGATCGGAGCGGCCGGCTGCGGGAGCGGCACGGACACAGACGGCTGGAACGACGTGCCGGATGAAGGCGGCCGGCGCCGCGCGGAACGGCCGACGGACTGAAGTTGACGTCTCAGGGCGCCAAGCGTCGTTCCTTCAAGGAGGCGGCAGGTGCCGTTCTGGGAGGTCAGAGCCCAGTAACTGCCGGTGTACTCGCCGAACCAGCACCTCGCGCGGGGGAACTGGAACCTGAGTTCATCGATGGCGTGGGCCGGGTCCGGCTCGACCAACGCCCAGGGCGCCGGCGACGTCACGGCCGGGTCCATTTGATCGCGCCCTCGGCTCCCGCCGTGGACGGACACGAGTCCGGGAGCGGACGGCCTCCCCAGTACGGGTGGCGGATTCATACGATCATGCATGGGTCGGACCTCCACGTCCGATCAAGACCCCGGCCGGTGTTGCAGCACCGTGTCCGGGGTCGCTTCGCCTAGTCCGCGGTCCGTCTCCGTGGGCTCGCGTCGAAGCCGATCGGTTCGTGCGAACTCACCACTCTTCACAGCGGCGGACATGAGCGCCAGCATGCACCTCGAATCTGTGCTGCACAAGTGTGCGCATCCGCTTCGCGGTCATTGCTCCGCATATCTTCCGACGAAAATCTTCAAGGTGCTTGCTAGTCCCCGTTCCCGCCCATGGCTGCACTTGCAGCAGATAACTTGTGCCATGCAAGCAAAGGAGGATCCATGCCCCAGCCTCACGTGACAACGGTCAGGATGCGCCGCCTCGGCTCCGAACTCCGCAAGCTGCGAGAGAATGCCGGCTACACCATCGAGCAGGTCGCCGAGCACCTCGAGTGCTCGCCCTCACGAATCAGCCGCATCGAGACGGGCAAGGCGCAGCCACCGAAGCAGAGGGAGATCCGAGACCTGCTGGAGCTGTTCGGCACGGCGGACGTCCAGACCAGGGACACCCTTCTCCAGCTAGCCAAGGAGGCGGCGCAGCCGGGGTGGTACAACGAGTTCCAGGACGTCTTCCCGCCGCGGTTCGGCTCCTACATCGGCCTGGAGAGCGAGGCCGCCGAGCTGCGCCACTTCGACAACCAGCTCGTCCACGGGCTGCTGCAGACTCCCGAGTACGCCCGCGAGGTCCTCCAGACGACCCTCTTCGGGGAGGCCTCGAAGACGATCGACCGTCTGCTGGAGCTCCGGCTCGCCAGGCAGCAGATCCTCGACCGAATGGAACCGCCCTTCGCCCTCTGGGTGATCATGGACGAGAACGTCTTCCGCAGGCCGGTCGGAGAGGCTCCGGTGGTGAGGGGGCAGGTGCGCCGCCTACTGGAGGCGGCCGAGGCTCCCAACATCACCTTGCAGGTTCTACCCTTCGGTAAGGGTGCACACGTCGGGCTCGACGGACCGTTCTCGCTACTCGGTTTCCCCGAGCCCACGGACCCGGACGTCGTCTACGTCGAAAGTCAGGCCGGCAACGCGTACCTGGAGCAACCGCACCAGGTCAACCGCATGACCACCAAGTTCAACCTGCTGGTGGCCTCCGCGCTCGACCCTCGCGAGACGACGTCCTTCCTGCGCGGCCTCGAGAAGGAGTAGCAATGACCGACCCGGCCCCCTCCGCCCCGAACTGGCGCAAAGCGACAGCCAGCCAGGGCAGCCAGGGCTGCGTGGAACTGGCCGAGGTCCTCGGGGCGATCGGCATCCGCGATTCCAAGAACCCCGAAGGCCCCAAGCTCTTCGTAGACGCTGAAGCGTGGCGCGACCTGGCCGGCCGAGCGCGCCGGGGCGAACTCGACCTTCCGTGAGGCCCGGTGCATTCAGGTGCACCGCTCAGCGCATAAAGCGGTTATCAAAATCGGTGAGACGCGGTTCCACTCATAAATTTCCCGATCGTTCTGCGGCCCGATGGCCACCCCGGGCCGGCACACTGCGCAGCATCGATCACGCAAGCTGCACCTACACACTGACATGCCGATGACCGGTGTTTCGAGGTGTGATGTCACCTGACACATCGAATCACGCCCGCCGGCGCCACGGTTGCATGATGGGACGGCTACCGCTTCAACGAAACATGTCCTCTAGGCGTTCGGCGAACTGGATAGCCTCATCCCAGCCCTGGCGGACGAACGTTTCAAGCAGCGTTCTTACCGCGGTCATGCACCTTGGACTACCGACGATCAACTCGCGGTGATCAGCGAGGTAGCGTTGTATAAGTTGAAGCACTGCGCCAAGGCCCAATGGCTCTCGCGCATAGTGGGCGTCACCTTTAGCCGCCCTGACGGCGACAAGAAGCGCCCGCTCGGGCGCATAGATGCTGATGTGATCTAGCGTCTGAATAATATGATGAGTAACGCTGGGATGCCGCACAACACTGTAGCCATCCAGCAATGGGAAAGCGCGTTCGGCAAAGGCTTTCTGTATTGGGCTGACCCCTTGCCCTTGAGGCTGTTCGCTCTTATTTGCCCCGCTCGCGTAATAGATGTTCTGAACGACGCTATTGGCCACCTTTGCCGCATTCACCCGTTCCACGTCCAGGGTAACTGCCGCATTCTCCTCAGCCCACGCTTCTTCAACTGCTGCGAGGGGGAGTTCGAGCAAAGCGAAAGTCCGCTGTTGCGATACCGAGGAGTTAGTGTCCTCTGGTTTCAGAAAGCGCCGCAACCAGGCCGGAAGCCGCTCCGCCCTACAAGGATTTTCCAATGGGCTGGATAGCCATGACTGTACAGTGTCGTGGGCGTAGGAGGTCCCGTACTCGGCGGCCATAAAGGTGAGCAATTCTACGATCATTTCAGCGGAGTCGTCGTCGCTGATCTTTTTGTCACCGTTCGAGGCCGCCGCGATGATCGCCCATTGGGGCTTGGTGGCTATGCGCCGAAGAATATCATCGACCTCGTGGGGGTAGGCGTCGCGATACCTGCCGAGCAGCGACCCCAGCACCGCCTGCACTTGCGAGTCCCTTTCAGAGTTCAGCCGTACTTCGAGGCCCTCAAGGGCGGCCTCTTCTCCGAAAAGAAATGGGATTGATTCCGCGCTTAGCATTCGGTAGAGCGCATTGGGCGAGCTGAGGAAAGGGATGACGGCTGCCGATAGTTCGTCGTGAAGTTCAGCTAACCATTCGGGCCTGCTCGCGAAAGTGGTGACGCCCGACACAGCCTCTGAGGTGATCGTGGCGCCCCAGGCGCGCCACCCAGGTTCGACCTCGTCCTCCTGGGGAGGGTTCGTCGCCGAGGGCAGCGCCGCCTGGAGAACAGCCAGGACGTCACGCCCAAGAGGCTGTCCAGGTTGGGCGAGCGCACTATGCGTAAGTTGCCGCGCTCCTCGAACCAGCAGAAAACGATCTTTTTCCGCGTTTGCCTCAGGTGCGTGAGCCAAGAGCTGCTGCAGCAGGGCCGGCCAACTTTCGGCAAGCTTCTCATATCCCGCCCGGCAGGTAGCCGGGTCCTGAGCAACTGTTTTCCGGAGTGCCTCAGCAACATCGGCGGAAGGGCCCCCCGCGCCATCCTCGCCATTCCGTGGACCCCCTGGTGGCGAAGGCATTGAGTCGTCTACAAGGTCCTGGCCAGCGTGGTTACAAGAAAGCCTCCGGTCATCTCGATCGCTGCTGGCTAGTTCCTCTAGATGCCGGAGCGCTTCAGGTTCGGTGACCTTTCTAGGATCGAGTGCGCCTAGGAGCACATCGCGTTGGTTGCGCTGCCACTCCTGCTTGCGGGTGTCGTCAATTTCGTCGGCTTCTAGACTCGTGGCACTGAGAATTGCTGCCTCGATCCGACGGTGAATCGCAATGTCGAGTTCTGCCGATAGGCGAGCGGTTACGAGCCCCGCTGCCCCTCGGGTCTGGCCTCGCTCGAAGATGCCGGTCTCCAGTGTTGGAACCAACAGGTGCGCGAGAGCTGGCGACTCGGCGTTAGCCGCCTGCATCAGGAGACGCTGCCAGACCTCGCCATGCGACAACGTGGAGATCAAGAGTTCGACGACCTGGCGGAGCTCCTGCTGATCGGCACTGCTGTTTTTATCAGCGTTAGTCAGCCCTGAGCTCACGTGCTCAGCCCTCGTCTGCAGCAGAGCGATGACGGCATCGACAGCTGTGCCCAACTCGGAGTGCCCTCCTGCGTAGCGCAAGGTATCACCGTGGCGAATACGCGGCCTTTGGCCCGTATCAGTACTGCGGTCGTACTGGAACATCCGTGGTACTTCCACAATCCGTATAAGCATCCGAACGGCAGCCTCAAGGTCGACAGATGCAACTTCGGGAAGTTGCTGGCAAACACTCCATCGAAGATGATTCAGGTCTTGCCGCAGATTGCTGGTTAGCCCGAGAATCTGACTTTCCGTAATTCTGGTAACCTGGTCCCGCTCTTCCTCGTACTCCCAGGTGGCCGCAGCAATCTCAACAGCGAGTGCCGCATTCCTCTTGGCGATACTTGGCAGGCACTCGATGAGCACTCTGGCAATTTCGAAACCCCATGCTCGCAGCACTTCATGCGAGATTGCCATGTGTGCGATGCGTTCGCAAGCAGTTCCGTCGAGGGAAAGCGCGCGAGCGAGAGGCCAGGCAAGCATCCTCCCAATCTGCGCTCGGTCAGGATCATCGACATCCTCCAAGGCTACAGTCATGCAGTCAACGACGACCTGAATCCAATGGTCTCTCACTTCCGTGCCGGGCCAGGATATTTTTGAGCCAGACGCTCGTCTGAGTAGCTGGGCGGCATCCAACGCAAGGGAGGTGTCGTTGGTAGCGCGAGCCGCGCGGGCAAGGTCTTCAACGAATGGCGAGAATGCCTCAAAAAGGCTGGCTTGTGAATCCGAGTTGGCTATTGCAGCCGCGACCAAGAACGCCATGCGGCGAGCGTTATTCTCTGGGTTCTCGCGGGCTCCGGCAGCAGGATTGTCGCCCAAGCATGCTTCCGCAAGATGAGCCAGTTCGTCAGGTGAACGCAGTTCGCGGCTACATGCGGTGGCTGCTGCAGCGGCGGCTAGGTGATGCCCTGATGTCTCAGCATTGAGCCTGAGGGCAAGTTGCCAAAACTCCTGCCTTGTCGGGGCATTTCGCCAGGCGATGGCTAGCCGGTAGTCCAAACTGGGCCGCAGGAGCAGGGCCAGGTTAGGGTCGGCGTCTAATTTCTCCGCAAGGCTCTCTGCGTGGGAGGTGTCGCCGAGCGCCAAAATCCCGGCCGCGAAGTCAAAAAGTACTGGATGGCTGAATGCGATCGGCGGCTGCGGCAGACCGACCCCCTGTGGCAAGTCACGAAGAACGCCGTCGCTCACCAATCCCTGCAGAGCATCGGCATCGGCATGAGGCAGGTAGGTTACCTGCTGTCGGCGATCAGCGATCATCTGTGCAACCACCTGAGTGAGTGTCGAGGCTCGTTCCCACGGATTCCTGCCACCTTCGACTACCCGCACTCGCCAGTATTGGTCGAGCAAGTCAAGTCGGCTGCGAATGTTGCCGGGCTCAAGGAGGCCGCCGTCAGCCAGCAATTGCGAGGCGATCTCCAGATTGAGCGGGTTGCTCAAGAGTTGCTGCATTTTGCTTCCGGCGGCTCGGAGGAGGTCGGCAAGCGCAGGGCTTTCTTGTAGAAGGCTCTCCATCTCCCCTGGCAGCAGGTCCTCGATCAGAAGGTGGCGGACGTTCTGAAGCGAGGAATCAGAATGAGCGGGGTCGACAGGCGCGCCGCGGAACATCGCACGCCATTTGTGGCCGTTGCGCAGGTCGAAACGTCGGACAGTGGCAACGATCTCCCAGCGGCTTCCTGCAAGCTGCTTGGCGAGCGTTGGCAGCCACTTCGAGGCATTCTCCCCACGGGTCTGGTCCAGGCCATCCAGCAGTAGCTTGCCGGGATGAGTGCCAGGCCAGCCGAGCAAGATGTCCTTGAGGTCGTGCTCGAGGTTCAACTCCGTGCGGGTTTCGCCGACGGAAGCTCTCAGTTGCTCAGCGCTCAGAAGTACGACGTCGTTTCCCTGATCGATCAGGTCGGCGGCCAGTTGGCAGAGGAGCGCGGTCTTGCCTGTACCAGGCTCACCGGTCAGCGCGAAGCTACCATCCGCATCGTGTAGGGTCGGCCCCACTTCTCGCTCAAGCGTCAGGCCCCCTTCGGGAGTCGTGAGGGTGAGGGCACTCCCGAGCACCGCGATGTTGGTTCTTGTGGACTGCCGTAGGCGAGCGATATCCCCTCGCAACCGGGTCACCGGCCTGAGGCGGAAGGGGCGTTTTTCAAGCTCGGCAACTAGCGCTTCGCGGTCAAGCCATCTTTGGCTCTCACTGAGTTCGTGGCCGATTGAGACCAGCGCCTCCCAGAGGTCGCGCGCCTGGTCCTGGTCGACCAGCATGTCGCTGAGCATCACCTGAACCCGTTGATATTCCGGCCCATCGTCGCGCAGGTTCAGGGCATGGACAACGAGGGGGCTGAGGAGTCGCCGCAGGGCAGCGTCATCGGCTGGGTTGCCCTCGCGTTCCTCCCACAGCCGGCGAAGATGGGTGAGAAGCACCCTGAGGGCCTCACGCTCAGGTCCGTTGGTGGCAGCTTCCTCTAGAGGAACCGCCTCAAGATGGGTACGTAGACGATCCGTCACTCTAGCCAGGTGATCCCTGACGGTTGCCGGCGTGCGCTCATCACCCAGCAAGAGCACCCTGTCGAGATCCCGGTCGAGGGACCGCGGAATGTGCTGGTTCGGCGGTGAGCTAGGAACCTCGCCGATCACGGCGTCCACGAGTTGCCGAAGCGCCTCCGCTAGCGCGCCATCTTCAGCCCCGGTGAGCTGCAGCCTCTTCTTCGCTTGGACCATCAGCCAACCGCCCGTATCTGTGACGGCGCCGACATCGTCAACGGGCCGCGCGGTTTGACTGCCAACGCCGACTATGCGGTGGCCGGAAGCCCAGCCAGGCAGTGGATCCTCAGTCAATAGGTGCGCCGCGAACCAGGCCAGGCAGCGATCCTCATGCCCGACACCTCCTGAGGCTCCGGCCCCACCTGTCGATGACCGTGTCATTGCTTCACGCCTCCCGTTTCCTCCGCCTATCTTTGCGAAATCAGTCAGGCGATGGAGGCGATACGCGCGGGTAGGACCGAAATTGGTCAAGGACTGTGGCCGCAACCGCCATGGTTAGGCTGCCTCTTGAAACCCTTAGGACTTGCCTCACGAGAGAGATCGAGCTTGCATCCTGCGTGCCGCGATGGTAGCCGCCATGGCCACCATCGGAGCTGGAGGGCCAGGCATCCAGCATGCGCAACCGCGCGCAACGGAAGTTCCAGGACTGCCTGTGGCATCACTTGCGCTCCCCGGCTTGAAAGGGAGCGGCCTCCTAATGGGTCAGAGCACCCCTTGCCATGGTGCCGCCTGCCGTCCGAATGACCAGCGATTGCGCTCAGACTGCACGAACTCCGGCCCGTTAGCGAGCGCTGCTCGCACTTCGCTGAGGCTGAGGGCAAGGGGATCTTGAAAGTGTTGTTGGGCTAGTTCGTGGATCTCTCGAGCTAACAGCGGTTGGCGCTCTCGGGCCAGCACGATTGCTATTTGCTGCTTCAGCGAAGGTTCGGCTGGTGGGGACAGCATCACTAGCCGAATTGCGCGAAGGCTCCGCTGCTCCAACTGTGTCGCCTGCTCGTACTCAGCGGCCAGTGCTTCAAAGAAGGTTGTCGCGTACTGTCCCACGCGTTTCCTGCGGGGAGGTTTCCGTAGAAAAAGCGTAGTTGCGGCAAGGAGCGAGCCGCCGAGTAGCCAGGGCGAGACCTCGATCCGCCGGGCTGCCACCTTGACGAGCCCCATCATTCCGATGAGAGGTAGGGCAACGACGCGACTTGTGGCGTCTCTTTTGGACTCGGCTTCTTGGAGATCGACGCCGGCACGGGCTACCTCGCGCCAGCGGCTAGGAGCTAATCCGGGTTTGCGCAGGTGCCGGTCCTCGGAGAACACAACGCAAGGTGCGATGAGCTTGGCGAGCTCTCCGGTCGGCACATCGTCGGGGTCCGTGATGGCCAATACTTGCGGATCATCCGAGGCCCCACCCTCGACGGTGACGAAGTGCAGTACCGGTAGGTACGCCCGTTCGAAGTGCTGGCGGAGGGCTTCGACCGAAGCCGAACTGGTCTGCGCAATCTTGGGAAGTCGCCGGTATACCTCGGCGTACACGTGGTCGGAGGCGTAGAGCAAGGCTGTTCCGGCGTCGGTCATGCGAAGCAAACGCGACCGCCATTGTGGACCATGCTCCACGTCGTTGCGGATGCTGCTGAGCAGGGCGCAGGTATCTACAATGCCGAGGAACCTTGGGTTCATGCTGCCATAGGGGTCGAGGTGGGCCGGGCTCGGCAACCCTGTGGACAGACTCTCCATACGGTCACGGTAGCGGCCACCAGCGACAGTCTCCACGGGGTTTGGCACCACGACCACTCCGGACAGCGAGAGACGTCCGCTCATGCCGCTGCTCGCACGCGCCGAGGTTCACCGACGATGGTCAACGATCGATGAGTTCGACGGTCACGGTTGCGACGGACCGGCGCCGAGGCCTTTGGTGGTATGGGTGGCGCGCAGTCGATCTTGAAAGGGTGGTTCGATCGCTGGCTATGGGACCTCGTGTGGTGGCGGTGGACATCGGATCGGTGAAGTCGCCGTCGAAGTTCGCATGGGCGGCGTTCGACGTTCCGATTCAGGACACGATCGCCGAAGGCAGGGACCCCAACAGCGCGATGGAACGCATGGCAGCCGGATTCGCAGACAACCGGCGTGCGGTGCTGCTCCTTGAGTCGCCGAGGTCGGTCCCGGTTCCGGACGCCGACGACACCCGTTGGCGTTGGTTGGGCAAGGCCCGGGAGGGTGAAGGTAACCGACCATGGTCGGCAGGCACAGGCGCCGGCGTGCTCGCCACCGGCCTGGCCCAGGCGGGGTGGATACTGAGTCGCTTGGCAGCGGTGACACCCGATCTGATGGTGACGACGCAACCCGACCAGCGGCAGGCGGGCAGGGCTCGGCTTCTGCTCGCTGAGGCGCTCGTCTCGGGCGCCGGAAGGCCTGTTCCGGTCGCGGCCGGACAGCATGCCGCGGATGCGAGCGCGGCCGGGCGTGCCATGGTCGAGCGTCTGCGATGGCGGCCCGCTGGCTTCGGCGTGCGTTGCGCTCCGCATAAACCCATGAATCTCCTTGCAGCCACGGCACTATGGGCAGAGCTCGCCCTCAACCCGGACAAACTCCACAACGACGTGCTGGTCGTACGCGTCAAACCGGTACCCGTACAGCCGTGAGCCGTGCACGCTCATGCCGCGCACAGCGTCGGCTGGCCCCTCAAGCGGACTCGTGCGCTTGTGATACCCGGCGGTTTCGGTCAGTCGGCTGTGGCGAGGCATCCGTGTTCTGTGGGCAGTCCTCCGCATCGCTGGGCCCAGTCGCGGAGGTCGGCGGCGAAGCGGGTCGACAACCGGTCGAGGTAGCCGTCCGGGTTTTCGTTCCTGCTTCGAGCGGCCTCTCGCAACTCGTTGAGCATGACTTGTTGGGTGCCCTGCATGAAGTCCTTGTAGCCGAGATCGTTGAGCCTGCTGATCAGTGAGTCGATGAGCTTGCCGATGCAGCCCCGTACACGGTCGTCGGGATCGTCGCGCCAGATGCCGTAGAGGCGGACGGCGACCGCGCGCAGGGCGCTCTCATTGGTCGGTCCGGCGAGTGTCATGTTTACCAGTGCCTCGACCAGCAGCAGCTTGGCCCGTGGGCTGAGTTTAGGCACCCAGCAGCCCTCTACTGCGCTCGGCCAGTGCAGGGACTGACAGGGATTGAGGCGGGTCGAGTGGCGGCACAGCAGCTCGGCGGCGATGAGCTGCGCGTTGGACGATGGCGAGCGGAGTGCCGCATCGATGACGAGCACGGCGGTCTCATGGGACACACGCGGATTCTCGGATGACCACAGGTCGACCAGCAGAGTCACGGCGAGATCGGCGTTGTCGAGCTTGGTGAGCGCCAGGAGCCCGGAGGCCAGCGCGGCCGGGTCGGAGGAGCTCCCGTCGGCGGGGGCGATCAGCTGCCCCGCGCGCATCGCAGAGTCCAATCTGAGCTGACGGCTCTGTTCGGCCTTTTCCGTCTGCAGCCGGTGCTCGGTCTGGCGGTTCACCATGAACCCGATCAGCGTCACCGACGCGGTCACCAGAACGCCGACAAACGTGAGCACGGCTGCAAGCCGCGCCGCCTCCCCATCCCCCAGGTGGAGCGGCCCAAGCAGCAGACCTGCGGGTAGGACGCACATCACCAACAGCACGGCGGCCGCGAACAAGACGAGTTTCCTGTCGTCCTGGCTCATGCTGTCTCCTCGCGATCCGGGGGACCATCGTGGCGTGTCGCTCATGGAGACGGCCACGTTCAGACCTCAACCGGACACATCGCGTCTCCTGCCGAGATGGAGGTCGGCGGCGGTCCTTGTGGCCTCTCCTGTGTACATCCGAAGAAGATTGCAGAAGGGGAAGGGGGCGTTGAAGGGACCGGTGCTGTTCAGGCGGAAGATCCTTGAGAGGATCGCGGGCGGGCGGATCGACTGGGTGTTCCGGGGTGGGCCGAGCCCCGGAGCCGCGCGGGGAGCACCCAGCGCACCTGGGCGGGGATCGTCATCATCGACTCGGTCATGGCTGTCACGCCCAAGGAGATCACCGAGGAGGACGCCCTCCGTTCGAGCTTCCAAGACCGCGCGGCACTTCTCACTGCGCTGTCCAAGAGTCGGAAGGAGGGCGGTTACCACCGTGTCATGCTCCATCTGGGCGGTCTCAACACCCCATCAGAGCAGGCCGGAAACGCCGACCTGACCGAATCTGGAATTGGCCGACCTCAAAGCCGCCCTGGACGCCATCGGCGCCCGAGCCCGGTGACCGCGCTGGTCTTCATCGCGTACCTACTGGCGATCGGCCGATCGGCCCGCAGATCGTCGGTGCCGAGTAGCGACCGGCCCAGTGTCCCTGGTCAGCCTGAGCCCGGGAGGGCACCGGCGCCAGCGAACAGTGCGGCGTTTGTGGGGGTTGGCAGCCACAAAGGGCGGCGTTCCTTGATGACGTGCCCTGTCAGTCTCCCCGGCGCGCTGGTGATGCTGCGTCTGCGCAAGAGCCGTCCGTCATCGCTGACGTCTTCACGCATAGGGCGCTCGTCGCTGTGTGTGCCTGTGCCGGCCTGCAGCCGGAGGCGGGTACCGGTGCGTCGCCGCTGGAGGACGCGGGTAACGGCGGGGCCACCTGATCGCGGTGATCAGTGCGATCGGCCAACCGAAGACGGTGGCGCAGCAGATCACGTTGAGCAGGATGAGGTAGCTGATGTCGTCCGCGCCGCGGGCGATCGCGATCAGGGTGGGCAGCGCTGAGACGAACACGAGGATGCCGATCAGCGCGAGCCAGAAGAACGGGCTGTTCTCGATGGCGGTCATGTCTCGTCCTTCGGTCAGAGGTTGCGTCGGCGGTTCCGGTCGGGAGCCTGCGTGGTAGGCCGGTGGGCGGCTGCTGTTTCGAAGGGGCGGCTCGCGCTCATCTCCAGTGCCTCGTCGATCGAGAGCGGGAAGTCTTCGGCCGCTCGTTCCACGTCCGCTCCCCTGCCGGGGTGGGTCTGCCGGGTCATCGGGACGGCTTTGGCGATGATGTCTTCGGGCAGATTGGTGGTGATTTCCAGGACCGTGCGCAGCTCCTCAGGGTTGGGTGTGCGCCCGTCGCTCTGGAACCTGGCTCTGAGCTGGTCTGCTAGTTGGGTCGCGCGCTGCTCCTGGCGGGCCCGTTCCCATTCACCGCGGTCAGGGCCGTGGAGCCGCGTCGTCCACTCTGCGCCGGTGCCTTCCGAGAGTTCTTCGCGGCGGGGCGCTGGGTCCCCAGTGCGGACGTTGGGGTCGCGGCTGAAGAAGGGGGCGGCCAGCGTCATGGCTTCGAGCGGTTGCCTGCCTTCACCGCGGTGCCGATCGTAGTGGCTCACCGCGTGCGGGTGCAGGTCGCGGAGGCGCTCCTCGCACTTGCCGAGGGCACGGGCCGCGGACTCGTTGGTCGGGGCGTAGGGCACTGCGGCGCCCCATACTTCCGCGACATCCAGTAGCTTCGCATCGCGAAGCCACTTGCGGTCGTGGGCGCGCGACCAGCGTGCTCGGGCCTCGGCCGATGCCGTCCGCTCAGCGTGCTCTTCGGCTCGACGGACGGCTTCGTCCTGGACCCGCCGGACGAGTTCTAACCGATGCCTTCGATGTGCGAGGGCCTGTTGTGCCCCGACCACGACGGAGACGATCTGGACGAGTCGTTGCCCGCCGTGCTGGAGTCCTTCTGCGATCGGGTCAGGGTGCTGCTGGTTCATGCTGTTCTCCGGTGAGTGCGTTGGTGAGCTGCCGCGCGTGAGGCGGCTCGGCTGGGAGGCTCTTGCTGTTCCGGGCTGGCCAGCGGGGGTAGCGAGACGTCCCGGCTCGGGCCCGGGCTGATCGCCGCGGTGACGAGAGCTGTGACTTCGGCCGGCTCCACGCCGGTGCGGTCTGCGACTCGGGTGACCTGTCGTGCGATGTGGCGGGGCGGGAGTCCGGCGATGAGGGCGGCAGCGGCTTGCGCTGCGGCCAGTCGGGTCTCGGCGAACTCCAGGGCTCCGAACCTCTGGATTCTCTCATCTATCAGCAGGTCAGAGAGCGGTATTGCAGAAAGTAACGCTTCGGAGACAGTCGATTGTCCTGGCTGCGAGAGGATCTCGGCTGGGTCTTGGCCCTGCGGAAGCACGGCCACCTCGACCGGTCCGGTGATGCGACGCACGGCCTTCCACGCTCGGAGCGCTCCTGCCCGCCCTGCTGGGTCGCCATCGAGCGCGATGACCAGGCCGGCGGATTCGAGGTCGGCGTGGACGGCGATCGCCTCGACTTGTTCGGCCGTGACCGCCGTGCCGCAGGTGGCGACCGCGACGTACGCATCCGGCATGGCCACGCCGACCGCAATTGCGTCAAGCGGCCCTTCGACCAGGAGGGGGCGTGCACGACCTGCGAGCCGACCACGCCCCTCGTGCAGGCCGAAGAGAACTGCGCTCTTGTGGAAGAGGGCTGTCTCGGGCGTGTTGAGGTACTTCGGGCCGCCGGCACCGTCAGGCCGCCGACCGATGAAGCCGACGATCGCGCCGTCCAGCTCCCGGAGAGGGAACAGGACTCGCTCGCGAAACAGATCGGAGAGATCCCCGCCTTCTCTCTGTTTCGCGAGGCCCGCCTCGATCAGTGTCCGATCGAGATGTCCCAGCTCACGGAGATGCCGAACTAGCGCATCGCGGGATCGAGGTGAGAGACCGATCTCCCACTGCTCCTGGACGTCCGTGCTGAAGCCACGATCTGCCAGGTAGCGGGCGCCCCAGCTTCCCGGCAGATTCCGACGGTAGAAGCGGTGTGCCTCGGCGAGTGCAGCCCGGAGCGACGCGGAGTCGTCTTGTGCCCGCGGAGCGGTCTTGGCTTGCGGCGCAGTTGGACGGTGAGTTTGCTGGTTGGCGGGCTCCGTCGACAACGCTGTTGTCTCGGCGGAGTTGCGCAGCCTGCGCAGGAGTTGCCCACTCGTGTGGGTGATCTGTCCTCCGATTGCGCGGACGGCGCCGGCTGAATCCGTCCGGACGTCCGTTCCCGCCCATCGCCGCGGAGGCGGGAACGACAGGTGGGAGGCATCCAACCCGAGGCTGGCCAGGACGATGTACGCGACCGAATCCGCCACCACCCGCCGGACGCCATGGCAGGAGGCGGTATCCATGGTGATGGTGTCATTCGATCCGCCCGCCCCGACAGCATGGGCAAGTTGGTGCGCAAGCAATGTCGCTGCCGTCGTGTCATCAAGCTCGGGAGCGATCGGGACGCGTCGGTCGGGACGCCCGAGATACGTCCACCCCTGGCCGCGGTCCAGGTAGAGACCGAGGTCGGCGGCGAGCAGAGAGAGACGCCGCAAGCCCTCGGACGGGCTGCATCGCTCCTTTTCGACCGTTTCGCCATCGGTCTGTTCGATGTCGAAGACCGTGCGGGGTCTGCCGGACGTCGACATGATCCGGATTCCGGTCTCGCCGCGCCGGACCTGCCGTTGCTGCTCCTGCCATGCGTCGTATGGGCGGACGTCGGTCGCCGAGGGGCGCTGAGCCGGTATGAGGAGGGTGTTGGTGAATCCGAGCCGTCCATGACGGCCGGCGTGCTCCAGCCAGGCGTCCCAGTGCATACGTCCGTCGGCAAGCCGCTCAACCATGTGGTCGGCGAGTCCGCGGAGGAAAGCGAGTCGACGTTCCGATGCTTCCGTTTGCGCGAGCTGGTCGTCGTCGGATGGGCTCATCACGGCGACTCCCGTCTTGCCGCCTCTTCACGGACGGTGGCGATCATCTGCGTGAGCTTGCCGTTGGCGATCGTGTAGCCGGCCTTACGCAGGCGTCGGCCGAGCCGGTCCCGGCCGAGTTGGACGCCTTCTCGCTCCAGTTCGCGGTGTAACTCCCGCGCGATCGCCATCAGTTCCTCGTCCTGACGCTTGTCGTCGGTGAGGTCGCCTACGTTCGGGTCGTTCGCCGTGGGCTGGGCGGCGAGGCGCTTGAGGGCGAGCCGATCGGCCAGCGGCGCGTGCCATCGCCACGACCATCTGCCGTAGTCGTCCTGGAGCTTCGAGACGGCCATCAGGTGCTGGTGCTCCAGTTCCAGCCCCTGTCGGTATTCGGTGACGTGCCAGAGAACCATGCGGCGCCAGAGCAGCAGGCTGGAGATCGGTGCGAGAACCCAGCGCGCCGCGGGGACCCGTTCCACCCGGTCAGGGGACATCAACCCGACCCATCGGCGGATCAGGTGCCGGACCCCTTCGACGACCGTGATGAACAGGACCGGCATGGCCGCGTGCATGACGCTTCCGGCGAGGTCTCCGCGCGCGGCGGCCACGTTCACCAGGACGGTGGCCGCGATGTATATCCAGGCGACCCAGCGCAGCACCGGCCAGGGCAGGTCGAGGTACTCCATGAGCAGGTCCCAGAGCAGAAGGATCACTATCCCGAGGTCCATGCCGACCGGGACGATCCACGCGAGCCCTCGGAAGTGCGGCTCGGCCATCTGCCGGATCGTGGTGTAAGAACCGAGGCCGCCGAGCACGGCCAGCGTCACGATCAGCGGTGCGACTCCGGCGATCCCCCACTGGACGACTCCGGCCGCCGGAGTTCGCGAACTCGGCAGCGCCGGCCTCCCGGCCTTGGCACCGTTCCCTTCGGCCATTGCTTGGAGTTGCTGAGTCGGGTTCACCGGCGGCGCCTCTGGACCATCCAGACGAGCAGCCGCGCGACGTACCGTGCCTCGTTCGTCGTTCCGAGCAGCCGGCCGTGTGCGGTGACGTAGGCGTAGGTTCCTTCGGCTCCCGCGCACAGGACCGTCTCCGACCAGCCGTCGTGTCGGATGTGAAGCCGCCAGCGCCCGTTGCGCGGTTTTCGGGCGCGCACGCAGGCGCCGATCCGCTTCAGCTCCCAGTGAAGCCGGAGGAGGCGAGCACGCCGTTCCTCGAGTTCAGTCTGTGTGGGCGCCGTTACCTGCATCTTCATGGTCCCCCCGAGTCGTGCCAGTTGAAGACCTCAACAGGTCATCAACTAAAGTCCGTGATCAACAAGATGAATCACGCAGGGATGGTCGTCAATCAAAGTGGATGTTCGGCGTGTTGGCGTCTTACGGACAACACGGTCAACGACTTCGGCGCGGCCCTCGCCCGGGGTTCGGCGTGTTCGAAGCCGGACCGGCTGCAGGCCCGTTGCTCATGGGGGCCCAGGGGTTGGGGAAGGCGGCCATTGCCAACTGGGCCTGGGAAGGCCGCGCGGGCTCGGCGGCCTGTGACCCACGATGACCGCCGGCCGCGATCCTTGCCCGGACGAGGTGTCGGTTAGCGAGGCGTGCCGCGTCGGCCTGGGCCTGGCGTTGCTGGAGTCGGCGGATCTCGGCAACTGTCTCCAGCAGTGAGATGAGGCGACTGACCAGCAAGAGGATGGAAACGGTGGTGCGGTTCTGGACTCCGCCCAGCCTGAGGAGACCGGCCGCGGCGCGCAACGCGCCTCCTGCGGAACTGGGCCGCGGGACGCTTCCATACGGGGCGCGGGCTGCGCGGTCGTAGACATCGGCAGCCTGGAGGAGGTCGGTGTTGCCGGTGACTTTGGCGGCGACACGCAGGGCGTCGGATGCAGCCCAGCAGGCGTCTTCGGCGGCATACGGATTGATGGCCATGTACCGCCGGATCTCGGCCGTGGCATACGCGGCCGCCCGAGCGGCGTCGTCATAGAACGCCTGACGCTCCTCGGCCGTCAGTTCGTCTTCCGGCCGGCCGATATCGCCGCCTGAAGCATTCCACCGCTGCTGGAGGCGAGGGAGCGTGTAGGCGGCACCGAGATGGCCACCGGCGTACCAGACAAGCTCCTCGACACTGGGCAGAGCGACTGCATATCCGGTCACCTGATCCGGTTCGAGCCGGCTGAATCGGCATCGGACGAGCAGCCCCTGTTCTTCCAGCGCGTGGACGAAGTTGTCCGTTGTCCGGACGCTGTCCGCCGCGCGGCGGACGGCCGTCCGCAAAACGGCGAGTGCCGTCCGCTCCGAGACATGCCGTCCGCCGAGCGGACGAGCCGCACCATCCGCACCCCAGCGAAGCCGCAGCTTCGGCAGCGTGAGATCGCCGGCCAGCTTCCCGCCGCCGAACCACACCGGCTGCCCGGACGAAGCCAGGTCATCGGGCAGAGCGACTGCATAGCCGGTGACCTGATGGGCGAACCGAGTGCTGTACCGCTTGCGGACCAAAACGCCTTCCGCCTCGAGGGCGGCGAAGAAATCGGCTTCGGTCCGTGCGCCCGCCGCCGCGGCGGCGACCTGCCGCCACAGCGTCACCCGCACCGGCTCCTCGCGGCCCGATCGCGCGGCCTTCTCGGCCTCGGCGCGCTTGGGCCGCCGCGCCGCCGTCCGGTCCGCCGGGGCCGTGGACCGCAGCCCCCAACGCCGCTCGATCGCCCGGCAGGCATCCCGAACCCGGTACCCGTCGTTCCACACATCCGGACGGACACCATCGATACGAGACAGCGTCGCGACCACATGGATGTGGTCCTCGCCGTGCCGGACGGCGATCCACCGGACGGCGTCATCGTCCCCATCGGCCGCCAGCCCGGTCCGAGCCATCATCTCTTTCGCGATCTCGGCCCACTGGTGATCGTCCAGGATCGGGTCCTCTGGCGCCGCGCGGAGCGCCAGATGCCACACCGGTTTGCGGTAGTTGCGCTCGCCCAGCAGAGCGAGCGGCTGGGAGAGCAGTCCATCCAGCCGCCGGAAGTCCCGGCTACCGTCCGCCCTCATAGGGGGCTCCAACTCGTCCGGCTCGTCGAAGCCCGCCACGATGCGCGGATCGTGATGCTCTCCCAGCCGCCCGGGCCCGTACAGGTACCGGATCAAGCCTTCGACCCGCTTTCCCCGCAGGATCTTGCCGATCAATCGGCGACTTCCGCCGTCACGGCAGGCATCGGCGCACCTCTTGGGCCAGGGCATCCAGGTTGCTGGTCGCTCGCGCAGCGACCTCGGCATACCGCTGGAGCTGGAGCGGCGGCTCCCCCGCATTCGATGCGGCCACGGCCTGATTGAGGTTCACCCCGATCCGCCGCACCTGCTGAGCCGCGTGCATCACCGTCGCCAGCGCCTCCCGCAACAACGCATACTGCGGGAGCGCGCTGCCACGAGCTGCGGCCAGCACTGCCTGCGCCGCATAGGCACCGACCGCCAGCCGCTCCCCCGCTGCCGCTGCCCGCACCAGCGCATGCTCTTCATCCGACAACGAGAACCGCACCGACCGTTCCCGACGCGGACTGCGATGCGCACGCCGATTCAACGGCGCCGGCCCGCTGCTCTTCTCGACTACCGTCCCCACCCCCCACGGATCGCGCTCGATCCGACTGCTCCGTGCTGGACCGCGCCCGGTCCAGCAACCAATAAGTGCACGAATTCCATATCTTGCCCCTGCGCCTGCAGAGGTCGTCCTCCAATGCACCGGTGTCGTGCCAGGTATCCGGAGGCGATGCTCGATCGCCAGCGGAGAGGCGAAATGTTGGGGTGACGAAGGACGACCTCGTCGCCCGGTTGACGGCAGACAGCCGATGGAAGTCTTGTCGGGCTTGACCGCCGGTGAGCGTAGCGGTGATGGCATCGCGCGCGAGTTACCGGCCGCGCACGGCGCGCTCGCAGGTACCGGCTGCGCCTCCGTGGAACAACCCACGGTCCGGCGCTCGAAGCCGAACCCAGAAGCTGATTCAGGCACCACCACTGCCGAGTTACATCTCCCTGCGCGGAGACGGCGGCTTGGAGCTCGGGCGATGGCTTGGTGAGGACGGGGCTGCTGGAGGGCCAGACAAAACGTCTCCGATGCTTCGGGGGAAGTCCCTGGCCGCCGGCTGGATGTCGGAAGCGGTTGCCTGGTCTGTCTGTTCCTCCACCCGCAGCTCGGTTTCGCCCTGAGCCCGTTGCGGGGTTTCGGAATCGGCATCGATGCCGCGGATGGCGGCGAGGGCTCCCTGCACGCCGCGGAAGGATTCGCCGAGGTTCATGGACTGCTCGCATGCGGCGGCCAGAGCATCGTGCGCCTTCAGGGCGGTTGGGAGGAGACCGTCGCCGCGCTCATGCACGAGCCTTCCAGCATCAAGCTCCCGGTGGAGGAAGGCGTCCAGCTGTTCGGCGGTCTTGGCGAGGCGGAACGCGGTCTGAGCCAGGTTGCCTGCGATCGTGCAGGCGGCCTCCGGCCGCGTCAGGCCAGGCGTGCCCTGGGTCAGGTGGTTGAGCGTGCGAGCGCGTTCATGCAGCTCGCCTGCGAGGAGCTCGGTGCGCTCATCTGTGGGGGTTTCGTGATCGACCATGTAGTGGAGTCCTCCGACTCGTTGGCGATGCGAACATGAAGGGCTCCTCTCTATAGACGGCAGATAGCAGCGCCTGACGCGAACTGAAGTTCTGTCAGGGCGTTTGCGCTCCATAATCTCCGGCAAGCTGAGGTAACGCCAGCTCCCTGGCCGGCGTGTCGCACTCCGGCCAGCGGAGGCGAGACCGCAAATAGCGGTTTCGAAGCGCCCGGATCGTGCAGACCGCCGAGGCGCCGACCGGCCTGTTGGTCGTGGCCACCGCCCTCGTGGACGCTATCAGCCTGGGTACGGACGCTCGCCCCGAGCGAGCGGGCTGCCCTCGTCGATCACGAAGAGAGCGGAGAAGACCGCCTCGAACTCGGCAACCCACATAGCGGTAACACGTCGTCGCCGGCGGCGCTGAGCAGGCGGGCGGCAGCCGGAAGGTTCCCGCCACACCGGGGACCGTCTGGCCGTCGCTGGTGTTGTCCTGAGGCAACACAACAGCACGAGCCGGGCTCGTTGAGGGATGTGTTGAGAGGCCAGCGAGCAAGCCCAGCCCTCCAATACTTCCGCGCTGGCGGGAGCGCAGCTATCGCTCAGGGAGACTGCGGCAGTACGGTGCCACCGGGAGGAGAGAGATCTGCCATCCAAATGGTCCCAATGGCGCTTGGCGTTCGTCGTGACCACAGCGTACGGACGGCGCGCGTGCTCGTCCGGGGCTCGGAGGCACCGGCGATCGCGGCTTCCCGTGCTTCTGGCTTTAGCCCACCAGCCCTCGCCGAACCGCTTCCACGCCCACCTGAAAGCGGTTCTCTGCGCCGAGGGACGCTCGGATCTCAGAGACGCGTCGGCGGACCGTGCTGAGACTCGTCCCTACCTGATCGGAGACGGCTTCGTCGGACAGATCTTGGACGAGGAGTTGCAGAATCCTCAACTGCTCTTGCGTGAGGTCTCCAGTGTTGCGGCCGGGCACGGCGAACGGGATGGCCCGTTCCCAGAGGAGTTCGAAGTATTCACGAAGGGCTCCGACGATCACCGAGGATCGAATCAGCAGGGCGCTCGCCGAAACCGACAGCATCACCGGGATCAGTGCGACGACTTCGTCGGCGATCTTCATACGCATCGCAGTCCGGGGGAGGAAACGGACCTCTCCCCCGGCCTGCGCAATCGCCTCAACTTGTACGCGCGCAGCCCGATCTTCGACGTTGTTGGACTGGTAGATGGCTCTGTGCGTGGCCTCGCTCGCGATCGCGTGACCGGTGGCCTCGTCGGGCAGGTCGATATCCGGGCCGTGTGAGACGTCGTGGCTTACCGTCAGCCATTCGCGTGCGGCGGAATGCTTCAGGATTCGCGTCAGTTCGGCGATCTCGTCCGGGTTGGTGATGATGCGTGCCAGTTGATCGTTTGAGGAGCCGGTCGCCGAAGTGGCGGACACCAGGTCGCGGTTCATGCGCCGGTGGCCCTCGAACAGGCGCTCATGGTCGGCCAGCACGTCACGGGCGAGGGCTGACAGCGCTTGCTGAAGGACCACGTCCACAGGGTTGGGCGTCAGCCGGTGAGAATTATCCGGACCGGGTGGACCATAGGTGGCCATCTCGGCGGCGATGAGGCGCTGGATGTTCTGCTGCCCGTCGAGGATCTCGGCCGCCTCATCGTGCTGGCAGCCGTCCGCTGCGAGGAGGCGGACATAGAGGGTCAGCAGGTCTTCGCGGACGATTCCTTCCAGCAGCTGCCTGGCGATGACCTCGATCGTGCGAGTCATCGTGTTCCCTTCTTGGAGGAGAGGCGCCGTCTCCCAGGTCAGCCGACAGGTGAGCGCTGGAAGGAGAGCCTCGCTCGCGGGCCGGTACCAAGGACGATCAGGGTTGCAATGGTCGCTGTGAGGACAAGGAGACCGGCTCTGGTGGCCAGGTGCTGGGCACCGACGAGGTTGGCGAGCGGCCCGGCGGTCAACATGGTGAGCGGCATGAGTGCGTAGCTGGACACCATGTTCCAGCTGTTGACTCGAACCAGGGCCTCGGAAGGGAAGCTGTCCTGCAGGGCGGTCGTCCATAGGACGTAGTAGACGGCTTGCGTCACCCCCGGAACAGTCGCGCTGATGGCGATGACCTGCCATGATGCTCCGCTGCCCATCGCGAGCATGGGGAGCGACACCGCTGCCGGCAGCGCTGCGGCGGTCAGGATGGTGTGAGCGGGTCGCCACCGCGCTCCTAGCGTGGCGCCTAGCAACGCACCGAGAGGTTCTCCGGCCCTGATGATTCCCCATGCTCGCGCGTCCCCGTGTCCGTCGGCCATGTAGAGGGGGCCGGCAACTTCTGTGTAGCAGGCCAAGGCGGTGATGATCGCCGTGTACTGCAACGTCATGATCCAGACCCATGGGCGCTCGCCGAAGTGACGCCACCCGTCGCGGAGATCGCGTAGCGGCCCGGTGGCGATCCTCTTTGAGCGACCGGTGGTGAGGCGACTGAGAAGGAAGGCACTGATGGCGCAGAGGAGTCCCCTGGCCGAGGCCGCCCACGCCGGGCCGATCGTGGCGACGACCACTCCGGACGACGCCAGGCCGATGAGCAGGCCGACCGACTGTGTCTGGTTGATGAGGGCGTTGCCGGCCGGCCGGTCTCGTGAGGTCAGCAGGTCGGCCACGAGGCCCGGAAGCGTGGGGAGGTAGAGGGCTGTGGCGGTCCCTCCCACAGCGGCGAGCGTGCACAGCAGCGGCAACGATGTCCCGTGCGCGGCCAAGGCGGCACCGATGGCAAGCCATGAAGCGCATGTGAGGGCTTCGGCTCCGGCGAGGACCTTGTGTCGGCGGAATCGGTCTCCGATCACGCCCCCGCAGATCATGAGCAGCGCGGGGAAGGCGTTGCTGGCCAAGACGAGGGACAGGCCGCCGGCGCCGTAGCCTTCTCGCATGGTGCCCCAGGCCAGGGCGAGCTGCCCGAAGCCGATGCTGGAGCAGGAGACCAAGTGCGCGGCGAACAGGCCGGCAACGGATTGGTCGCGCAGAAGGGCCAGCGGCGAGCAGATCCCGGTGATGAGTGGTTTGTTCATCTGTCGCCGATCAAGTGCTTGACGATGAACTGCGCGATGTCGCCGTAGGCCTTCAGTTCGTTCTTGCGGTTCGTGAAGCCGTGGCCCTCGTCGGAATAGATGTCGTAGCGCACGTTGACGCCACGGTCACGCAGCCGATCGACGATCTGGTCGGACTCGTTCTGCGGCACCCGTGGGTCATGCGCGCCCTGGATGACCAGCAGGGGCGCGGTGATGGCTTCCGCGTAGGTCACTGGCGAGCGTCGGGTGAGGTGATCGGCATCGGTTTCGGGGTCGCCGAGCACGGCCGCCACGATGCTCTTCCACGTGGGAGGGCAGGCCTGCGCGAGGGTGACCAGGTTGGTAGGGCCGCAGAAGGAGACGCCTGCGGCCCACTGGTAGGGCAGCCGAGAGAGACAGGAAAGGGCCGCGAATCCGCCATAGGAACCGCCCATCACCGCGATGCGGTCGTGATCGAGACCAGGCGTGGCTTGGATCTGGCGCACCGCGTGGTCGAGATCCTCGAGGTCGACGCCCCCCCAGTCGCGGTAGATGAGCTTCTGATAGGTGAGCCCGTACCCGGTGGAGCCGGCGATGTTGGGGGCCACGATCGCAATGCCCTGGTCGAGCAGGTGCTGGTACAGGCCCGAGTAGGCGTAGATGGGACGTTCCTGGGCCTCGGGTCCGCCATGGATGGACAGCAGGACGGGATGGGGTCCTGGCGAGTGCGGACGGTAGAGGAAAGCGCGGACCTGGCGTCCATTCGCGGACGGATAGGTGATCGACTCCGGCTCCACCGGCTGTACAGCGCGCATGGCCGGCGGGCGGCTGTCAGTGAGGTACCTGAAGCCTCCTGCCATGTCGAGGACACCGATCTCACTGGGCCGGGTCGCCGAGTCGATCCGCAGGACGATCTGCTCGGCATCAGGCGTGAGGCTGAGCGCGTCGACGACTCCCTGAGGGATCCCAGGAAGGAGCAGTGGGGCGCCGTTCTTGGTGGCCTGCAGTGCGGAACGTCCATCCTCGTTACGTGACCACACGAGAGTTTCGCCGGCAGCCTCGAGAAGTTCCACATCCCAGTCGTCGGTGGTGAGGCGCCGCAGCCCGGCATCGTCGATGGAGTATCGGCCGATCGAGGTGAACTCCCCCCACACGTCGGTGCAGAGATAGAAGGCACTGGAGTCCGGTGCCCAAGGGCCCGGGGCAAACAGACCGTGGCCGTACTCCACGGTGACGCAGACGGGCTCGGCTCCGGGGCCGGCGACGTCGATCAGATAGGCGGCCACATCGGTGTTCGATCGCGCTCCGGTCGCAGAAAGCCATCGCCCGGACGGCGACAACCGCACCGGCGCGAAGATCACTCCCGCGGGCGGGACGATGCGGCGTTCTGAGCCGTCGGACAGATCGCGGATGAGGATGTCCTGGACGGCGCGGTCCCGGTCGTTGGCTCCGTAGATCAGGAAGCGGCCCTCCGCGTCGAAGGGGTCGTCGGCCAGCACACGCTGGCAGTCCGGCCCCGAACTGACCTCCTCGGGATCTCCCCCGCCGGCGGCGACCTGGTAGATCCTGTACTGCTCGTCGCCGTTGCGGTCGGCGGTGAAGACCAGGCTGCCGCCGTCCGGCGTCCACGCGATCTGCCACACCGACCGCTCGTCCAGCCCGGCCACCCTGCGGGCGGCGCCCCCGGCGACCGGGATCGTCCACAGGTCGAAGGACCCGGTGACATTGCTGGAGTAGGCGATGGTCGTCCCGTCCGGCGAGAGCGCCAAGTGCCGCCGGAAGCGCTCTTCGGGCACGAAGTCCAGGTATTCGGGCATGGGGCGCTCCAGGTTGGGGTTTCTAGATCCAGCCGCGGCGGGCTGCAGCGGCGCCGATCGCGACGCGGCTGGAGACGCCGAGGTACTCGCGGATCGTGCGGATGTACCGTTCGGTGCTCTTGGCGTTCACACCGAGTTCCCGCGAGATCCGCGCATCGGTCAGTCCCTCGGCCAGCAACTTCAAGATGTCCATGTGGACCTGCTTGAGCGGCATCTCCGGTTCCGCGGCTCCGAAAGGGATCGCCCGTTCCCACAGCAACTCGAAGTACTCGCGCAGCGCGCCGACGATGACCGGAGCGCGAACGAGCAGCGCACCCGACAGGCCCGTCGGTGTGAGGGGGAGCAGCGCGACCGCTTCATCGGCCAACTTCATCTTCATGCCGATCTTCGGCAGGATCCGGGCTTCCTCACCCGCCTCGACGTGGATCTGCATGATCTTGAACCCGACCGGATGCTCGGCGCAGGAGGCCTGGTAGATGTTCCGGCACCTGACCTTGCCCTCGAAGGCGGGCGGCGGCGGCATGCTGACCAGCTTCTCCAGCGGCCGCTCCAAGGCGAAGTTCTCAAGGACGAGCCACTCCCGGCGGGCCGTGCCGAGCAGCGCCCGCGACGTGTCGGTGATCTGGCGCCCCTCGGTGAGGATCCGCACCAGCCGGTCCGCTTCTGCTTGCAGGATGCCGGGGAATGGGTGTGTCGCCGCCATGCGGCGTTGACCGTCCAGCAGCCGCTCGTGAGCCGCCACCAGCTTGCGGGACAGAGCCGCGAGCGCTCCCTGCAAAGCCAGGTCGGGAGCGGTGGCCACCAGCCGTGGCGACAGCGTCAGCCCCGAGGGCAACGCATACGCCATCCCCGCCCCGACCAAGGCGTCCACCACATCCTGGCCGCCGAGCAGGTCCGGCGCCTCGGAACTCTGGCAGCCGTCTCGTTCGAGCAGTTGCTTGTAGGGGGTGAGCAACTCGTCGAGAACGATGCCCTGAAGGAGCCTTGCCGCATCATCCACGTCCTCAGCGCTCACCGTCACCTCCAGTCACAGAGAGTATCGATGCGATCAAAGTTCGTCACCGGGTTCGGTGAGTGGTTCCCCGCAATGACGAGAAGTCGTCACCCGCAGGCACAGCCCCGTGCAGCCTTCAGGAACCACGCCACCAGCCAATTCCGGCGCCCCCGGGCCACAGCTGCAGCTGATCACTTACCGCCATCAAGCGTTTCGATCAGTGTCCTGCCCTGGCGCGAACCGCTTTGATCAACGCGCCCCAACACCAATCGACCTTAGGAGGTCACATGAACTGCAGGCCAAAGACCGTCAACCTCCGGCGCCTCGCCAGCCACCCCGCTCGGCGACTCGGCCGGCTGCTCTCCGCCGGGCGACCCGCACGTCCGTTGATGGCTCGCGCCTTCGGCCACCCGCAGGGCGTCGGCCTCCTCGGCCCGGGGACGGACGGCCTGCTCCGCACCCTGTTCGTTGATGCGGTGGTCGATCGGTCAAGAACCACCGAGGTCGTTCTCACGCACACCGACCTGGAGCGCCTCTTCCCCGAAGACATCGACCAGTTCCTCGTGGAGCACTACGACTCCGGCCTTAACGTGACGGCGACCCTCGAAGATGCCATCGAGCGTCTCGAAGATCGAGCGGCGAACTGGAACTCGCACGAAACCGCAACGCGGTCGCCGATCCTGTGGCTGGCCGCTCCAGGCGAGGATGCCGACGTCGTCCACGACACACTGTGCTCTCTGGACGGCGCGGACATCATCGCGATCTTCAGAGGCGCCTGGCCATACGGCCCGACACACCTCGTCGACGCCGACGGCCCAAGACAGGTCCCCAGCCAACTCGAACTGCTGTCTGCTTCCGAAGCGATCGGCAAACTCACCGCTAGCCCCTGACGAGGATGCCGCATTGACCGTCGGCCTGTTGGGTGCTCTCATCAAGGGGGTCGCTGCCCGCGCTCATTCATACTGTCCGGACGGCCCATCCCCGCTGGGCCGTCCGTCAGTCACGAGTCTGCTGCCGACGCTGTGGCAGACCGTCGCAAACTTTCCGGTCTCGGCGCCGACACAGGGGTGGCAGTGCCAGGGCGGCGGGCGTTCATTCGATCTCGTCGATGAGTCCCCAAGTCTTGGCTGTCTGCACATCGAGGGGCCGTCCGGACAGCGCCATAAACATCGTCCGCCACCGGCCGATGCGGCGCGGGACGCTCACAGTACCCCCGGCCCCGGGAATCAGGCCCATCGAGACCTCGGGCAGCCGGAACGTCGCGCCGGGCGCGGCGACCACCCGCCCGGCGAATGCCGGCAACTCGATTCCGGCGCCCACGCAATGACCGTTCAGCCGCGCCTCGACCCGGTCGGAGAGTTGGTGCAGCAACCGCCCGGCGCCGCCGAACGTGCGCACGAAATGCGCTGTCGTGAGGTCGGGGGCGGTACCGAACTCGTCGAGATCACCGCCCGCGGAGAAGGACGGTCCCCCGCCGGTGAGCACGACCTGCTCCACGCTGTCGTCCAGCGCGGCGATCTGCAACGCCTCGACGAGCGAATCCCGCACTAAGCGACCGTAGGCATTGCGGCGTTCCGGCCTGTTCAGTGTGATCAGCAACCGCCCGGCGGCGCGCTCGACCAGCACGGGCTCCGCTGCGGGCGGCGGCAAAGGCCGCGTCCCTCGCTCATCCAGCCAGCTCGCGAACTCCGAACCGCCGAGCAGGGTGGAGTAGGCGAACGACTCCAGGTGGAGCCCGGCCGTCACATCCTCGCCGCCCGCCCTCAGCACCTCCGCAAGCACAACCGCGGCCTGCGGGTTCGCCGACGCGGCGGCACGCAGCAGGGCGGCTTCGGACGCGGGCTCCTCACAGCCGACAAACTCCCGGCCGCTCGACGCACCCTTGGGCACCAAGGTCACGTCCAGTGCTCGCGCCAGTTCCCTGGCGGGCCCAGTGACCGGCCCGCTCGCGAAACCGACCATGACCCGGTCGATCGTGCGCGCACTGGCGAGGGCCCGGCCCGCGTCGTCTACCTGGTCGTCCAGGTCGATCGTCAAGAGCGGTTGGACTACCTGGCCGTCCTCGTCGAGAAGGGGGTCTCTGCCAGCGCCACCCACGAGCGCGGATGCCGTCACCGATGCGGTCATAACTGTGGCAGCCTATACGCAGGTTGTTGAGGCTCCTGCTGATGCGTGGGGTCGAGCGGGCCTCGCCTAGTGCAGCGGCGAGTGCGGCGACCGACGCGCTCGAGGAGACGCTGGCGTAATTGGAGGTGACCTCGTATCCCCTCGCCATACGCCGGTTGGGCACCGGGTCTGAGCCGTCTACTCCGGCCTGTCCACTGCCGATGATGTCGCGAGCCGTACTCGCACACCATTGTTTCGTTGTGTGTGGAGTTCCGATTGCTCTCGACTACGGCCCGATCAGCTGGGTCAGGGCCGTCGGTCGCTTCTCCGCTACGATCCTGATGGTGGACGGGAGTGCGTCACCCCCGGTGACCGAGATGCAGGACGCCCGCAGTCGACTCAGCACCCGAAACGCCAGGAATTGGAGGGTGCTGCTCGACACGGCAGAGACTCTCCTGTTCGAGGAGGGCTTCGCCGAGCGGGGTCCGCAGCAGACGCTCGCAACCTCCTCACCTGCCCCTCCAGTGTGCTCTATGCCTTCAGGACGGATTCGGCCTTGTTGACGTTGACCTTGGAGCCCATGCGCGGACGCAGCGGCGGCGCCTCGGGCCGGCGCCGATGAGCGGCACGCCGCAGGCCGCGGGTGCGGCGTCGGACGTGGGTGTGGCGGCGGCGTGGGCCGCGAGCGGCGCGATGGTGCTGTCGGGGCATCCGGACGGCCCGCCCCTTCTGCCTCCCGGCCGCGCCGCGCACGTCGCTCGGGAGCTGGCCGAACGATTCGCCGGCTCCACAGGGGCTCCTCGCCTGGATGGCGCGCGCTTGCTGGCCGAGCGCGCCGCCTGCACAGGTCACGTGCGGCGTGGACGGGTGTCGGCCGGCGGTGCGTCCCGGCTACTTCCCACAGCGGACGGCTGGGCCGCGGTGTCGTGTGCCCGTCCCGACGACCCGGCGCTCCTCGGCGCGCTCGCCAGCGCCGACGTCCGCGACGATCCGTGGCCGGTGCTCTCCGCCTGGCTCCGCGGGCACACCGGCGCCGAACTCGCCGGGCGCGCCGAACTGCTCGGCATCGCGGCCGGGCCGGTGCGCGCACAGGCACCGCCCTCACACGTCCCAGCGCCAGCGGCGCCCCGTCCTGTGAAGGACGCACTGGTCGTTGACTTCAGCGCGCTATGGGCCGGCCCTCTCTGCGCGCACCTCCTCAGCCTGGCGGGCGCACGCGTCGTCAAGGTCGAGACGCCCACCCGCCCGGACGGCGCCCGGTACGGCGACCCCGGCTTCTACCGGCTCCTGCACGCCGGGCACCGCTCCGTCGTACTCGACCCGGCGACCACGGCCGGCCGCAACGCGATGGCGGCTCTCGTGGACGCCGCCGACATCATCATCGAGGCGTCCCGCCCGCGCGCCCTGGCCCGTTTCGGCCTCGACGCCGACGCCGCTGTCGCCACCGGGACCGTCTGGGTCTCGATCACCGCGAACGGCCGCTCTTCCGAGCGCGTCGGCTTCGGCGACGACGTGGCCGCGGGTGCCGGACTGGTCTGCCGCGACCCGGACCTGTCCCCCCTGTTCTGCGGCGACGCCGTCGCTGATCCGCTGACCGGCCTCACCGCGGCCGTGCTGGCCGCATCCGCACCGCCCGGACGCGGCGTCCTGTGGGACGTGTCGATGACCGATGTCGTCGCAGCGACCCTTGAGCCGGGTCCGCCGCTCCCCAGCACACCGGCCGCCCGCCGCGGTGACGGGTGGGCCATCGAAACCGGAGTCGGCCTGGTTCCCGTCGCTTCTCCGGAGCGCCGCGAACCCGGCGGTGATGCGCCGGCCATGGGCGCCGACACGGGCGAGGTGCTCCGGAGCCTGGGGATCCCCCTCCCATGAATCCGCGGACACTCGGGTGAGCGGGCTCCTGTTCCGCGACGCCGAGATCGGCGGGCGCAGGCGGACGAACGTCCGCGTCGCGGGGGAGCGGATCAGTGAGATCGGCGCGCATCTCGCGCCGGCAGCCACCGACGAGGTGATCGAGTGTCGTGGCGGCGCGCTGATCCCGGGGCTGTGGGACCACCACCTGCATCTGCACGCCCTGTGGGCGTGGAGGAGGTCCGTCCTGTGCGGGCCCCCTGAGGTCGAGGGATGGGACGCCCTGTCTGCGAAGCTGCGCTCGGCGGTGCCCGACGAGACCGGGTGGGTGCGCGGTGTCGGCTACGTCGAGAGCGTCGCCGGGGACCTGGACGCGACACGCCTGGACTCGCTACGCGCCGACGTCCCCGTCAGGATCCAGCACCGCAGCGGCGCGCTCTGGATGCTCAACTCCGCCGCGGCACACGAGACGAGCCTGGCCTCCGGGCACCATTCCGGCATCGAACGCTCCTCCGACGGCACCCCCACCGGACGGCTGTGGCGCGCCGACGACTGGCTCCGTGCCTGCCTACCGGCCGGAGCGGCCACCGACCTGTACACCATCGGACGCGAACTGGCGCGGTACGGCATCACCGGCGTCACCGACGCCACCCCGGATCTGAACACCGACACCATCGCCGCGTTCGAGAACGACGCCGTTCCGCAGCGCGTCCATCTGCTCGGTGTGCCCCTCGCTGCCGCGCCGCCCTGCCATCCGCGGGTGACCACCGGCCCTTACAAGATCGTCTTGGCCGACTCGGGCCTCCCGTCGCTGGACGACCTGACCGGCCGCATCACGGACGCCCACGAGCGAGGACGGGCCGTGGCCGTGCATTGCGTCACGCGCGAGGCACTGCTGCTGCTCCTCGCGGCGCTCGGCGAGACCGGGGTCCGCGACGGCGACCGCATCGAGCATGCCGCGCTCGTGCCGGCCGAGTCCATCGGAGAGCTGGCCCGGCTGGGCCTACGCGTTGTCACCCAGCCAGGCTTCATCGCCGACCGGGGCGACGATTTCCTTCGCAACGTCCCGACCTTCGACCACGGCGACCTGTACCGTTGCCGCCGCCTCTCCGACGCAGGCGTGCCGGTCGCGTTGTCCAGCGACGCTCCCTATGGACCTCTCGACCCCTGGACGGTCATCGACAGCGCCGTGCACCGCCGCACCAACTCCGGAGCGATCGTGAACGGAGACGAGGCCATCACTGCGCGCGCCGCCCTGCTGTCCTACCTCACATCGCCCGACGACCTCGGCGGGCGGACACGTGGTATCCGAGCCGGGGCCGCCGCCGATCTGGTCCTCCTCCACGTCCCGCTCGCCGAGGCGCTGCACAGCCCGGACGCGGAAGCCGTCCACCGCACCGTCATCGCCGGTTGCCCCATCGAACCCTGACGACCTCGTGGCTGTCCAGGGCGCTGATCCCGCACGTGACCATGGCGATCACTACGGAATCGTCCTCTGTTCAGCGTCGAGGAGAGTCGGGTCCTCGCGGAGTTCGCGGCGGACCATCGCCTCCCAGAAGCCGAGGAAGCCGTTGCCGTCTCCAGCGAGCATCTTGTCCGTCCACCAGCGCGGCAATGACGTTTTCCCAGCGATTTTGATTCGGGCGCCGGGGATTAACAGGCTGTAACAGGTAGAATCGGGCAGACTCGCGAACACGGCGACATGCCCCGAAGCAAGCGTGGCGCCCCCGGTAGAAGAGGTCTCACCACAAGTCCTCGCCTACTACCGAAAGGCGCCGCGTTGGTCACCTATCATGCCATGCTCGACGTCCCCCGCGAACTGATCCGCTTCGTGGCCCTGCTGCGCGCCGAACGCCGGGCACGCGGGACCAGGAAGGGAACACGATCCTTGACCTGCTGGAAGCGGGCTCTGTTCGCGATCGCCTGGTTCCGGGACAAGCCGAACATCACCCTGCACGGCGCCGCCTTCAGGCTGTCGCAGTCGACCGCCTACCGGTACCTGCACGAGGCCATCGACGTCCTGGCCGACCGCGCCGCCAGCCTGCACCAGGGCACTGGAGAAGGCGGTCGCCGACGGGCTGCCGCACCTGGAGATGGACGGCAAGATCTTCGTAACCGACCGGTGCCGCCACAAGACCGTGAGCGTGCAGGGCGAAACGATCGACGCCTGGTTCTCCGGGAAGACCGGCGATTTCGGCGGCCAAGTCCAGATGCTGTCCGAACCGGACGGCTTCCCCATCTGGTTCAGCGACGTCCTGCCCAGCGGAGTCGTGGACTTCCAAGCGGCCCGGGCATTGGTCCTGCCGACGCTGTATCCCTACGCCAAGACGATCCCCGTCCTTGCCGACCCCGGCCACCAAGGCGCAGGCCACGGCATCATCGTCCCCTTCAAGAACCCCACCGGCGGCAACGTCCTGGCGATCGACAACCGCTGCCACAACCGCCTGCAACGATTCCTGCGATGCCACGTCGAACGCGGCTTCGCCCTTGTCACCGAACGCTGGACCGCACTCAAGCACACCACCCTCAGCCCAGCAGAATCGGGGACAACGTCCGCCCCGCACACGTCCTCGTGCTCTTCGAGTATCGCGGATCGGTTGAAAGCCGCTGACAAAACCTCAATGCGTGGTGCACCTGGTGCGCTCGTCGCTGCGGTATGCGTCCAAGGCGCACCGGAGCTGGCTCACCAGGGATCTGCGGCAGATCTACACCGCCCCGACCGAGGCCGCCGCCGAGCAGCGGTTCGCCGACTTCGAAACCGAGTGGGGCACCCGCTACCCGGCGATCGTCCGGCTGCGGCGGGACGCCTGGCCGACCTTCACCCCGTTCCTGGCGTTCCCGGCCGAGATCCGCAAGATCGTCTACACCACCAACGCGATCGAAAGCCTGAACTCCCGGTTCCGCCAGGCCACCCGCCGCCGCGTACACTTCCCCACCGAGCAGGCCGCCCTCAAGGTCCTCTACCTGGTCATCCGCCAACCCCTGAAAGGCCGACCCAACATGACCGGCAATACCACCGGATGGAAGGCAGCGCTGAACGCGCTCTCCCTGCACTACGGTGACCGCATCACCCTGAACTGAAAACCGATCACCACCTCACCCACAAACTTTCAGACAGTCCCCGAAGAATTTGTCAGTGGCTTTGGCGGATCAATTGTCAGTGTTGCGTGGTGGCAGGGCGTCAGGGGGCGGGGGTGAGTCCGTGCAGGGTTATATCGGCGAGTGCGGCGGCGGCGGTGAGTAGGTCGTCGGTGCCGAGTGGGCCGCCGTCGGCGTGCTATTGGTTCATCAGGGCGCTGATCGGGCCCATGACGGCCAGGAAGTACAGGCGTTTGGGGGCGCGGGGGATGCGGCCGGCGGTCATGAGGTTGTTCAGGCAGGGCGCCAGGGCCGTGTACATCGGCGCGGCGTACTGTTCTTGCAGGTAGTTGGCGCGGGGTGAGTTCTGGGTGTTCTCCAGGACCAGGACCCGGTTCAGACCGGGGTCCAGGGCGATCTCGCGGTAGAAGCGCCGGACCAGGGCGGTGAGGCGTTTGGCGTCGTCGTCGAAGTCGGTGTCCAGGACGTCGGTGAGCCGCTCGCGCATCCGCTCCAGCGCGTACCCGCCCGCGGCCTCCCAGAACTCGGCCTTGGATCCGTAGCGGTCGTTGATGAAGTTGTGGCTGACGTCCAGTCGTTTGGCCAGCAGCCTGGTCGAGGTGGCGTCGTAGCCGAGTTCGGCGAATGCCGCCAGGCCTTGGCGCAGGATGTCTGTTTCCTGCCCGCCTGCCGTTCGCGCCCTCACCGCGTCCACTGTAGCCACCAGGGGTGGTGATGGCCGTACTCGGCCCGGCCCTTGACGGCGGCCGGGATGAGATTAATCTGGCACCTGCCAGATTAAAGGAAGGGTTCTTTACAACTCGCCTGATGTGCTCGGCCTCGCGCACGGACGCATCGCGTCGGGGGACGGCGGCGACACCGGCAGCCCACTGCACAGAGCGGACCCCACCCCATGCGCCTGAACCGGATGCGCCCGAAGCATTATCACGCCGAGGCGGCTCCCCGGCACCGCAAGTCTCGGCTACGGCGGCTCGGCGGCCGGGGCGAGGCGGGTGCGGCAGGGCCGCCGCGGCCGGCCTTGACCCGGCGGGTGTTTGGGGGTCGGCGGCGGGCGTTCCTGCTGCCGCTGGCCGGAGCGACCGTGCTGGCCCTGGTGCTGGTGGTGAGCGTCTACCGGGTCGCTAGCGCGTTCGGTCTGGGCTGCGCCGGGGGCTCGCCGTCGCTGACCTTGAACGTGGCGGCCGATCCGGCCATCGCGCCGATCGTGGCGCGGGCCGCGCGCCGCGCCACCTCAGGGCACGCCAAGGCGGCCGGGAGTTGCCTGCGGATCCGGGTGCGGACCGCCCAGTCCGCCGACATCGCCGAACTGCTGGCCGGGCAGGCGGTGCCCAGACTCGGCACGGTCCGCCCCGACGTGTGGATCCCCGACACCGACCTGTGGACGGCCTTGATCCCGGCCGCTCAGCGCTCGGCGCTGATCCCCTCCGGTACGCGCATCGCCAGCACACCGCTGGTGGCGGCGCTGCCGCGGCGGCTGGCCGGCCGCACCGCGGGCCAGGAGTTCCTCGCCGTCCCCTCCTGGAAGACCATGCTGAAGGGCGCGGCCACCCAGACCGCCCCGCCGGGCTCACCGGCGTCCTCACCGGTGCAGGTGCAGATACCCGACCCCACCCGCACCGGCGCCGGGATCACCGCGCTGACGGTCGCCGCCACCCTCACCGGCAACGACCCGGCCCAGCGCGCCCAGTTCAGTGGCATCGCACGGGCGCTGCGCGAACACCAGGCGCCCACCGTGAACGACGCGCTCACCGGGAACCACCGCGACCCCACCTTCATCCTGGCCCCCGAGCAGGCCGTGTACGTCCACAACCGCGACGTCCCCACCGACCCGCAGGTCGCCGTGCAGCCCGTCGAGGGAACCTTGACCATGGACTACCCCGTCCTTCGCGTCACCCGCCCCGGCCGCCGCCCGCTGGCCCCCCAACAGTTGGACGCGCTGCACAACCGGCACCTGGACCAACGACGCGCGGCGGCCGGGCTGCTGGAACGCGCACTGGCCTCACAGCAGACCCGCCGCGACATCCTGTCCAGCGGATTCCGCACCCCCGACGGGCAGGCCCCCGCGAGCTTCGATGCCCTCATCGGCATCAGCCCCCAATCCCCCCAGCTCCTGCCCGCCCCGCCGCCCGACCAGGTCGCACAGATCCTGCAGGCGTGGGCGCAACTGTCACTGGGAATCCGGCTGCTGGCCGTGGTCGACATCTCCGGCTCCATGAACCAGCACATCGCTTCCCGTACCAGCCGCCTGGAGGCGACCACGGCGGCCATGCAACAGAGCCTGGCCCTGTTCTCCGACGACTCTGAGGTCGGCCTCTGGGAGTTTTCCACCGACCTGGACGGCCACCGGCCCTGGAAACAGCTGATCGACGTCGGCCCCCTGAGCCAGCGATTCGGATCGGTCACCCGCCGCCAGCTCGGCCTGACCGCCTTCAGTGCGCTGAAGGTCAAGACCCACGGCGACACCGGTCTGTACGCCACGGTCCTCGCCGCCTACAAGGAAATGCAGCGCTCTTACAAACCCGAGTTCGTCAATACGGTCGCGCTGTGGACCGACGGCCGCAACGACGACCCCGCCGGTCCCACCCTCCAGCACACCCTGGACGCCCTGCGCCGCCAAGCCGACCCCACCCGACCCGTCCAGGTCATGATGTTCGGCATCGGCGCCGGCACCGACACCACCGCCCTGGCCCGCATCGCCCAAGTCGTCCAAGGCCAGACCTTCCAGATCAACTCTCCACAGCAGATGCAGACCATCTTCGCCCAAGCCATCTCTCGCCGCGTCTGCGCGCCGCACTGCCCATGACGCCACCGGACGCGTGTTGGCGAGGGTCCAGCCCTACCCGTGCGGGTCACAGTGGCAGTGGCGATCTCGAACGGCCGCTCGGTGCGCGGGCAGGACAGCCAGCCGCGGTCGCCTCGCTAAAAGAGGTCGAGATCCTCAACAGAGACACCGGCCCCACCGCACCGGCGTCCACCCCGACGTGCTGTTCAGCCTCCGCTACGAAGAGCGCCACCTCGCCTCGCTCGCCTCGGCGAAGACCTTCCACCCCCCCACCGAGACCTATGGCCCGACACCCTCAAGAGCAATCCGGATGACACCCTCACCGAGCCCCCCACCCGCCGACGACTACTCCGCGTCGCCCACTGGTAACTAGCAGTGGTTTGTTGAATCAAGGTGGGATGTATGAGGTGCAGGCCGTGACCTGCGGAGACTTTGTCGATTAGTTCTTGGAGTTCAGTGGGTGGGGGCGTGTTCGACCATGCCTTCCACCAGCGAGTGAGTGTGATGGCGGGGATCAGCCAGGATCGGACGGCGCGGAGCGTGTGGGGGCAGTTCGGGGCCAGTGACGTGTCGGAAAAGGGGCGGGTCTGTTGGGGCCCGGGGGTGGGGCCCCTCTCTGCAGAGGTGGCGGTGGCTGGTCGGGGTGGGGGCGGAGGGTGTCGCGGATCGGCGAACCAGGTGTTCCAGCAGAAGCTGCACGCGCAGTTGACCAGGATCTGGTGGCAGCGGATCGCGGTGTCGGAGCGGACCTGGAAGTCGGCCCATCCGAGTTCGTCCTTGATCTGTTTGTAGGACTGCTCGATCCAGTGGCGGATGCCGTAGATCCGGACGAGTTCGGCCAGGTCGGCGGCAGGGTGTGGGCTGTCGCCGCCGCGTGCGGGGTCGTGGGGCCCGCCGTGGCGGGGCAGGTTGGTGGCCAGGTACCAGGTGGCCTTGGCCGGCAGGGCGCCCGGTCGGCGGTGGCCACCACCAGGCGGGTGTGCCCGTCGGGGCCCCACCAGCCCAGCGTGGCCTCGGCAGCCCACCATTGCTCGGCGTGCCCGTCCCGGAAACGACGATCGATCGGCAGCCAGTCGCCCCGACGTTCAGGGCCGCCCCAGTCCAGGATGCGGGCTGCGTCGGCCGGGATGTAGGCGTCGGAGCCGTAGGCCCAAACGCCGTGTCGCGGTTTGAGGGCCATCACGAACGGCAACCCGGCCCTACGTAGTTCGCCTCGGAAGTTGTCCTGGTCGCCGTAGGCACTGTCGGCGGCCACCGCCCGAAAACCGAACCCCGCATGGTCGACCCTTCGGGCCAAACCCGCCGTGATCTGCAGCTTGGTGCGAAAGGCGGGTCGTTCTTACCTTTGGGGAAGTGCCTGGCGGGCCTGTACGGCTGGGCGTGCAGTGGGTAGTAGATGCGTTCATCGGCCCGCAGCATGGTGACGGTGACGATCCCGTTGTCGGTCTTGCCGTAGCGACCCAGCCGCTGCCGCCCCACGTGCGCGGTGGCAGCACCGTCCTTGCGGTCACCCGAATCGTCGATAACCAGCATCCCGTCCCCGTGCGGAGCCGTCGAGGCAGCATCCAGCAACAACTCCAACCGCCGGTCGTTGACCCGATCGGCGTCCAAGCGCGACTCGCTCAGGAAGAACTGCAGCCGCTGCACCGCCCGATGCTGCGCACCCACCACCGGCTCGGCGCCGGCCAGGCAGGTCAGCGTCTTGTTCGCTCCCGCGGCGCCAGCAGCCCGGCCAGATACTCCCGGAACCCCCGCCGCTGCGCCAGATGCGAAAACAGATCATCGAACTGGGCCGCATACCCCTCCAACGGCCCCGGCGCCGGCGGACACCGCTTCGCCCTGGTCACCACGACTCACTCCACACAAGGCCAAGGCGCGGCCACCACAACACCTACCCACACAGAGCCCTGATCCAACAAACCACCGTTAGCGGCCGGGTGGACTTCCCAATGTCTTCGGTCAAGCAGCGGCGGGCTGAGCCGAGGGCGATTGGTGCAGCGCCGGTCTCGTATGAGGGCCCAGAGGACGTTCACGCGGTGCCGGTCTGCCAGTGGACGTACTCGATCGCGCCGCCCTTGGAGGTCACGCGGGTGCAGCGGAACTCAAGGTCGAGGTCCTCGATGTTGAGCGAGAGGATCTCCCGCGCCCGGGCCCGGGCCGCGGTCTCGTACAGCATCCGCCACAGGACGCGCTCGCGTAGCGGGTGGCTGTCGTCGGTGAACAGTTTGTCCAGGCGGGGGCGGGGATGGCGCGGTCGCCGCGGCGGGCGGGCTTGCGCCGCTGGAGGCGGCGGGCGGGGTTGGTGGCCAGGACCTCATTGCGCTGCGCCCAGGTCACGAACGAGGTGAGCGCGGAGCCGGATCTTCACCGCGCATCTGGCCTATCGGCACGGCCAGGGCGCCGCCGACACCTATCATGCGGGGAGGAACTGGGCCAGCGCGGCTCGGATGTCCGGCTGGTGGCCGCCTTGGTTGAGTTCGAGGATGGCGGCCTCCACGACGGCGCTGTTCCACATGGCTGCGCTCGGCTCGGGGTGCGCCCGGCCCATGGCGGCGAAGTCGGGACTGGTCAGCTGGACGACCTTGCTGTTCCGGGACGCGATCGCCTCGATGATGGCGGGGTCGACGCGGGCCTCCAGCAGGAGTGCGCGGACACCGCGATGGCGCAGGCATTCGTCCAGGTAGGCGTTCGCGGCGGTGAGCAGCCGGTCTCGGCCCGGTGCCATTCCCGCGATCGTCTTGTCGATCTCTGCGAACGCGCGGTCGTGGAATTCGGTGTGCAGCGCCAGCAGGAATTGCGACCGGTCGCCGAAGTGGTGGAAGAAGGTGCCCTTGGCCACACCCGCCTCAGCGACGATGAGGTTGACGCTCATGCCTGCCAGGCCCGTCCGCTCTGCCAGGGACAGGCCGGCGGTAATGAGCTGCTCTCGCGTGGCCGCCGCGCGCTGCTGCCGGACGCCGGTGCTCACTGCGCGCTCCCGGCGGTCTCCTCCGATTCGAGGAAGGGCAGTACCAGACCCAGGAAGCCGTCCGGATCGGCGGCGAAGGGCACGTGCCCGGTCTCCATCGTCCGCAGGTCCGCATCCGGTATCGCCGCCTGCGTCTCCCGTGCGGCCGACATGGGGAGGATGATGTCGCGGGCCCCCCAGGCCAGCAGCACAGGTACACCGAGCCGGGGCCCGTCGGCCCGCAGGTCGTAGGCCGGATCGGCGATGCTGCGCCACAGCGCGGCGGACACGGCGGCGCCCGTCCTGCTGCGCGCCCTGTCCTGGACCCGGCGGGTGATGGCGCGGAGCCGGTCGCTGTCCGGCTTCATGTACCGGGGAACGAGCCGGGGGAACACCGCCCGGTTCACGGTCCGGACCCCCAGGGCTCGGGCCGCGAGGCGGGGGACCTTGACGAACCCGCCGGCATTGACCAGGACCAGCCCGGCGACCCGGTCCGGGTGGTCCAGCGCGAGCCTGGCCGAGGCGTACCCGCCGACCGAATTGCCGACGAACACGGCCCTATCCAGGTCCAGCTCGGCGACGAGATCGGCGAGAACGCCCGCGAGCAGCGGCGCGGTCACCAACCGAGGCCCCCCGGCCGGCATCTCGGAACGACCGTGACCTGGCCAGTCCACGGCCAGCACGCGATGGCCGGCGGCCGCCAGAGGCCCGGCCACCGCGTCGAAGTCGGTGTGGTCGTGCAGTGCGGCGTGCAACAGCACGACCGGTCGGCCACGGCCCTGCTCGGCATAGAACACCTGCCCCGCTCTACTTCGGACGAAAGGCATCCTGCATCTCCTCTTCAATGACCGACCGGTCGGTCACTCGATGGCCAGACTACTCCCTGTCCGAGCGCGGACACCAGCGCTGTGTGGCTTGGAACACGGGCCGAAGTGTCAGGCCCGGCCGGTCCAGCCCTCCGCTTCAGGCGACGCCGCAGGCGCCGGTGACGAGGCGCACCGTCATCGGTGACCTCATCACCGCACTGACCGCCGCGGGCGTTCCTGCCGAGACGGCCCTGCTCTCTCTCGACACCGTCTTGGCCTACGCCAACGGCTTCACCATTGAGGAACAGTCCCGCAAGAGCCGCTCGCGCGATGGCCCCGCTCCCGCCGCGACCTTGCCTTCACCGCCGGCCTCGACCTGTTCGTCACGGGAATCCGGCCCTCGCTCCCCACCGCCTGAGCAGACATCGGCACCTGCCGGCCAGTTCCATATCGCCAACGGCGGGCGTTCCTGCCAGGAGTACCAGCGCAGCACGGACCTGTTCATGGTGAGGGCCTGGCTTCCCAGAGCCCGAGAGGGGGCCCGGGTCTTCACGCTCCACATGGCCGGAGTCCCTCAGTCCGCTCGGGCGGGGTGATAAGAGGGTGTTTCGTCGACGGCACGGCGGCTTCCTGGGGATGGGGCGGCGTCCGTCGGCGTCCGCGGGTCGATCCGAGCGCTTACGGGTTGAGCGTTGCCCTGAGTTCCGTTTTGCGGACCTTTCCTGCCGCAGTCCGCGGCAGGGTGTCGACTACGATCAAACGCTCCGGGGTCTTCTGCCGGGCGGCTCCTGCGGCGGCGAAGTGCGCTCGAACGGCGTCAAGGTCGAGGGAGGCGCCAGGATGCAGGACCGTGAACGCGCAGACGCGTTCGCCGTAGCGCTCGTCGGGCTCGGCGACGGCGACGGCCTCGGCGACGGAGGGGTGCGCCGCAAGCAGGTCCTCGACCTCTTTCGACGAGATCTTCTCTCCACCTCGGACGATGATGTCCTTCAACCGGTCGGTGACCGTCAGATAGCCGTCCTCGTCCAATCGTCCGACGTCTCCTGTACGGAGCCAACCGTCCCGCGCGAACGTGGTCGTGTTCAAGGCCTCGTCTCGGTAGCCGGGGAACAGCTCGGGACCACGGGAGAGGATTTCGCCGTCTCGACCAGGCGGCACGTCGTGACCTTGGGCATCCACGATGCGGACCTCGTTGCCGGGCATCGGGCGCCCGTCGGTGTGCGCGCGTTTGGCGAGCGGGTCGTCCGGGGTGCCCGAGCTTATGGTGGGGTGCTCGCTGGATCCGTACGAACGGTAGGCCGCGACGCCGGCGCGTTGAACGCGTTCGACCAGCACGGGCGGAACGCTGGCCGCGCCAACCAGGTAGTCGCGCAGGGTGCCGGTGCCGCGACCGGTGTTCGCCGCCGCGTCGAGCAGGGCCGCCAGGTGAAAGGGAACACCGGCTGAAGACGTGACGCCGTGACGATGGATCAGATCCAGTGCGACTTCAGCGTTCCAGCGCTCCATGAAGACGGTCGAGAGTCCGTGGATCAACGCGCGCAGGACGACGTTCAGCCCGGCGACATGGCCAGGGGGAAAGGCATCCAGATAGACGACGCCGTCCGCGCTGCGGCGGACACCGGGGAGCGTGGCCATCTCGGCCATGAGGGTCCGGTGCGTGTGCTGGACGCCCTTCGGCTCAGCGGTGGTACCGGACGTGTAGACCAGCACGGCCACCTCGTCCGCAGGTGCGGGAGCGAGCGTCGGCAGGGGGTCGGACGCCTCGAGTTCCGTCCACGAGGCGGCGCCGGGCGGCATCGGGACGGCGCCGCCGTCGCGGATCGCGATGACGGCGCGGAGATCAGGCAGGTCGCTCCGAGCGGCCAGCACCTCCGCCGCCATTCCCGGGAAGGCGATCAACGCGGTGGCACCGGACTGGCGCAGGACGAAGGACACCTCCCGGAGCTTGTAGATCGGGACGATGGGCAACGCGACCGCACCGCAGAGCAGCACGGCCGCATGGACGATCGCGTTCTCCACCCGGTTCGTCAGTTGGAAGGCGACGACGTCTCCACGTTGGACACCGAGCCCGGTGAGCCCGGTGGCGACCCGGCCGGCCCGTTCGAGAACCTTCGGCGAGGAGATCTCGATTGTTCCGGTTTCACCGTGAAATACCAGGTCGGCGGGTCGCCGGGCGGCGCCTTCCCGCAAGGCGGCCGCCAGGTCGGCCGGACCGGCGCTCGCTTCGGCCTCCGCCGTGTTCTCGATCGTCATCGGACATCGCCTTCCAGGCTGCTGGCGGCCGCCGTGCGCCGGGAGGAGATCGCGTCGCCCCAGGACGCGATGCGATTCCAGAGCTCCCCCCTGCGACCCGCGAAGTTGTGGCAGTGACCCGATCCCTCGACGATCACCAGCGTCACGTCAGCGGAGGCGCGATAACAGGCAGGTTCCGCATATGGGTCGGGTGAGACGTCGACCCGGCCGAACCCGAGGAAGATCGGCACGTCGACCGCTTCGGCGTACTGCCGGACATAGCCCGGAGTCGTGACCTCGGAGGCCGCTCGGACGGGCACCCGGGATTGCGCCGCGTCATCGACGCGAATGACCTCCTCGGGCACGTCGGGGCCGTGGAACAGCTGCCGCAAGAGTGCTCGCGGCACGATCGTCGAGGTCGCGTCCGGAGCCGTTCCCGTGGTCGCACGAAAGATGGCCTCGGTCTCGTCGACACGTTCCTCGAGGGCCTCCGACGTGGCCTTCTCATCGTGGACGTTGGTGATGTCGACGCCGTAACCGAGAAGCACGACGGCGTCGTAGGCTCCGGCTTGCGCTTGGACCATCGTGGTGAGGCAGGCTCCCATCGAGTGGCCTGCGCCGATCAATGGCAGGTGGGGCAGGGGCGGCAGTCCGGGGACGAGTGTTCCGCCGTCCAGTCGCGCTCTGATCTGGGCGGCGACGGCCGCATCCCCTCTCGCCATGAGCTGCAGAGTCACCGCTCCGGAGGCCGTCGGGTCGGAGCTCCCACCGACGCCGAGGTGATCGAGGGCGATGACGACGTAACCGCGACCGGCGAGATGCCGCCCGAAGCTGTAGCCGTCATGGCCGGGCACCTCCGGATGCCAGTACCTCTTGTCGTAGGTGCCGCCGGCCAGGCACAGGATGGCACCCTTCACCTCGGCGGCGTCCTCCGGCGCGAAGATCCAGGCCGTCTGGCTCAGCGGCTCTCCTGTCCCGATCTCCTCGGTGACATCGAAAGACCGATCCAACGGTCGCACAGTGGCCTCCCCGGTCGGATGACGACACGTTCCCACCATTGTAGGTTATCTATGTCAACGTAGTAACCTCAGTTGCGCGCCGCCCTACACGAATCACTGGAAGGCGGACAGTCGGAGTTCCAGGAGGCCGTGCACGTTCGACCAGTAGGCCGCGGCGTCGCACCAGGCGCCAGCCCGTACTCGGGGATGGCCTCATGCCATCCGCGGAGAGCGATGCTCATTTCGATCCGGGCCAGATGCGAGCCGAGGCACCGGTGCGGTCCCCCGCCGAACGCCAGGTGCGGAGTGGTACTGCCTCGCCGCAGATCCACCGTGCCGGCGCCGCCGACCAGCGCGTCGTCGCGGTTACCGGCGACCAGCGGGAAGAGGACGAGCTCACCGGCCCTGAGCCGGTGGCCATCGAGCTTCTAAACCGACGGTCGCGGGTTCGAATCCTGCCGGGCGCGCCACCCCTCACCTGCATAAACACATGCTTACAACCCAAGATCCACGCCCGACATGTCCCCGTGTTAGCTCCATGTTCGCTCGGATGTCGCAGCCCTGTCGGCAGCGGTCCCCCCAGCGGACGCCCGGACCGCAACACAACCCCGCTGCCCAGCGTGAGCGGAAGGTGATCTGATATGCGGCGTCCCGCCTGCCCATGATGGTGGCACTGCCGGGCTGTCTGGCGCTGACTTCGTTGCCCGGAATCGGACGTCCGTCGGTGTGAGCGCGTTTCGCGAGCGGATTCGTCCAGGGTGCCGGAGCCGATCGTCGGGTGCTCGCTGGATCCGTACGAACGGTACGCGGATAGGCCTGCGTGACCTGCGCGCTCGACCAGCACGGGCGGGACGCTCGCGGCGCCCATAAGGTAGTCGCGCAACGTCCACGTACCGATGCGGCTGATCATGTCGTCAACGGCTGGGTGGACTGGGCCCGCTTGCGGAACGCTGTGTCCGGCCTGCCGATCTGTCGGGGCTTGAGCGGGTTCAGCCAGGCGGGCTTGTCGAGAGCGTCGGCTTCGTTGAAGGCGGGCCCGCAGGCAGCGTCGTTCGGCTGGCTTCCACACCGGACGGGGCGCACGTTCCCGTTGGGCGTGGCGTTGGACTCGGGGTACCGTTCCCGACCACATCCCATTCGCCTCAGGCCGGAGGCACGGGGGACGGTTCGGTTTAGCCGTTGAGGTATTTGCCCGTCATCGCGGTGCGGTACCAGGTCCTCTGCAGCGCGGTGGCGCAGGAAGGTGGCCTGCTGGCGCCCAAGGGCGTTGGATGCTCGGTAGCCGCCGTCCGCGCGCTGCCCGCCCTGGCCCGTAGACATTCCGTGTCGTGAGGGTGTCCAACAAACCTGGAGCGGTTCACTGTTCGGCTCCCTGCTTGAGGGCTAGTCGGTCGATGGTGGTCCTGACGTCGGCGGCGAGGTAGGAGGCTCGGCAGGCTGCGCGGGCGAGCTTGCCGCTGCTGGTACGTGTGATCCCTCCCGGCTCGACCAGAACGAAGTCCCAGAGGACCAGTCCGTGGTGTTGGTGCACTGCGGTCCGGACGGCCTGCTCAATGGCCTGTGGATCGCAGTGCTGGAGCGGGATGCGGCGGTTGCGTTCGGCGAGGATGACCGCGGACTCGGTTCCCCGGTTGTCCACCGCGAAGGCGGCGACGTGCTCTGGCCGGATCCCCGGGTGGGCGTCTTGCGCGGTGTACTCGATGTCCTGCGGGTAGTGGTTGCGTCCGTCGATGATGATCAGGTCCTTGATGCGGCCGGTCACGTACAGTTCGCCGGCGTACCAGAAGCCGAGGTCACCGGTGCGCAGCCAGGGGCCGTGGGGCGTGCTGGCGTCGGTGCCGCTGTTGAGTCGAGCCTCGAATGTCGACGCGGTCTCCTTGGAGCGTCCCCAGTAGCCGTCGGCGACGTTGGGGCCGTGTACCCAGATCTCGCCGATGTGCCTGGCCGGTTGCCGGTAGTGGGTTCGAGGGTCGACGACCGCGACCGTCTGCCCGATGGGCGCCCCGCATGCGACCAGGGCGGTCGCCTCGGGCGCTTCCCGATCGCAAGGACGGGCGACGCCCTCGGCGAGTGCCAGGGCGTCGAAGTGCCGGATGGTGGGAGGAGCGTCAGCGGACCCCGCTGACACGTACACGGTCGCCTCCGCGAGGCCATAGGCCGCGCATGGGGCGGACGACCTGAGTCCGCATTGCTGGAAAGCCTTTTGGAAGTGTTTCAGGGTTTTGGGGCGGACGGGTTCGGCGCCGTTCATGAATACTTTGACGCGGCTCAGGTCCAGGCCGATCTTCTCCTTCTCGCTCACGCGGTCGACGAGCATCTCGTAGGCAAAGTTGGGGCCGGCGGTGAAGGTGTCGCCTTGTTCGGCACTGAGGAGCTGAAGCCAGCGGACCGGTCTCATGACGAAGGCCAGCGGGTCCATGAGGACCGCCGAGTTACCGTGCACGAGCGGCAGCCCGATGGTGGAGACCAGTCCCATGTCGTGGAAGAGCGGGAGCCACATCACCTGCACGGACGAGCGGGGGGTCCCGGCTCCGGCGGCCCAGATCTGCCTGGCGTTGGCGGCCAGGTTGCCGTGCGTGATGACGGCGCCTGCCGGGATTCGTGTGGATCCCGAGGTGTACTGGAGATACGCGGGGTCCGAGGGCCGGACCTTCTCCGGCTCCCAATCAGGGGCCGGATCGATCGAATCCATGACGACGATGTCCTGGTGCCGTTGGGCCGTGCTCTGGTTCAGCAACTCCCGTACGCGGGATCGTAGGGCCGCCGTCGTGAGGACGCAGTCGGCGTCGGCGTCGCGCAGGATCGCCGTCAGCCGTTCGCGGTGGCCGGGAAGATCAGGGGTGAACAGTGGCACGCTGACCATTCCGGCATACATGGCTCCAAGAAAACCTACGATGTACTCGAGTGACTGCGGTGCCACGATGGCGACCCTTTGCCCGGAATCACCCGTGCGACGCAGGGCGGCCGCGACTCCTCGGACGCGGCCGTCCAATTCGCTCCAGGAGATGTCGGTCCGACGGCCCTGCGTGTCCCGGCCGTAATCGACGAAGGAGAAGGCGCGCTCGTGTGGTATTTCTTTGGCCCACCGGCCGAGTTCGCTGATGAGCGGGGAGTCGATCATGCTTCCCAGAGGAGGGGTCATCTGCACTCCAGTCGGTGATTCGTCGGTGCTGCCAAGCGGCGTGGGACCCTGCACGGGGCATGCCGGACGCGCGTTGCCGTATGGGGTCAGGGATGTCGGCGCCAGGCAAATCTAGGTCTTCGCGCCGTGCCCGCCTTGCATGCGCCGTGAGCGTCTTCGGGCAATCAGGTAGCGGCATTCTGATAAATGACGCTCACGGTTCGCGGCCGTGCCGGGTGCGTGAGCACCGCAGGTCCAGGACACGGCACTCCCGTCGTGAGACTCAACGGAGACGGGTTGCCGGCGTCTGCCCCATCGCCGTCTTCGCAGGTCAGCGAGCATGTGTTGGCACAAGTCTGACAATGCTGTCCGCGGGGTCTCTCACCCTGGTGAGTTTCGCTCGGAGATGACAAAAGCGATCGTGTTTCCGGCGTCGACGTGACAGAACGGCGTCACCGATGTCGGAGGTGAAGGTGAACGAACACGAGTACGCGGCCGTGGACCTGCTGCCGCTGGCGAAGTTGCCCGTCGACTCCTCCCCGCTGCGGCCTTACGTCCGGGCGGCCGGCGAGGAGATGGTGCGGGAGATCCACAAGCTGGTTCCCGAATACTCGCGCCCGGCGGACAGCCGGTACGGCCAGCGCATGCAATGGTCGGTGAACGAGACCGTCCGGTACTTCGTGGAGGCGATCGGCAATCCGCAGATGGACTGGGAGCCGTTGAGCGAGATCTATGTCGGCATCGGCGCTCACGAGGCCCGCAAGGGGCGCACCCTGGACGGTCTGCAGACCGCGATCCGGGTCTGCGGGCAGGTCGCCAGCAGACGGTTCATCAGCGACGCCCGCCGGCTGGGGTGGTCGCTGGACACCCTCAGCCAGCTCAACGACTCCCTGTTCGTGTTCCTGGAGAAGATCGCCAGTGCCGCGGCGCAGGGCTACGCCAACACCCGGGACCAGCAGCTCGGCGAACGACAGCGTCTGCGGGCACGGTTGCGGGACCTGCTGATATCCGAGCCGTCCGCCAGTGAGGACGCGATCGCCGCGCTGGCCAAGCGGGCCGGGTGGGAGGTCCCTCGCACCATCGCCGTGGTCGCCATCAGCCGCGACTCGGAGGAGGTCAGGCCGCTGCTCCCGCCGGCCGTCCTCATCGACTGGCACTGCCCAGAGCCGTACATGGTGGTTCCCGACCCCGAACGACCGGCGCGGCAGGGGTTCATGTCCGCCCTCACCGAGGGCCTGACCGCCGCGATCGGCCCGGCCGTGCCGCTCACTCGCGGCGCGGTCTCCCTCCGCTGGGCCAGACGTCTGGTCGGCCTGATCGACGAAGGCGTCATCACGGCGGAGCCCGCGGCCCGCTGCATGGACCACATTTCCGTCCTCGTCACCTCAGTGGGCGAGGAACTGGTGGAGTTCGCATTCAAGAAGCGGCTGGGGTCCTTGCTGCAGCTTCCGCCGCATCGCCGGAACCAGTACGCCAGGACCCTGCTGGAGTACGTGCGAGCCCACGACAACGCCGTCATCGCCGCCGAACGCCTGAGGGTGCACGAGCAGACCGTGCGGTACCGGATCCGCAGGCTGGAGGAGTTGGTCGGAGACGCGGTCCACGATCCCGCCTGCCGGACCGAGCTACTGCTCGTGCTCACATTCGCTGTCGAGATGAAACGCCTGGACTCCGAGCTGCCGGACCCGCACGCGTCATCGTCATCGGAGCTCTGGCCCAGGCACGCAACAGGTGATGTCGCCTGGCAACCGGCGTGACCACCGGAGACGCGGAACCCGCCCAATCTCAGGGGCCGTGCATCGCCAGCCAGGCGCGCAGCGTGACGAGATAGTCGAAGCGCTGGTCGAGGTCGTGGATGTCTGGTCCGAAGATCTGCTCTAGCTGGCGGATGCGGTATCGGACGGTCTGCGGGTGCACCCGCAGGCGCTTGCCGACCTCGGCCGCGTTGAAGTTGCACTCCAGACATGCGAAGAACGTTGTGGCGAGCCGCATCCGCGACGTCACCGGCAGTGACGCGAGAGGGGCGAGCCTGACGGCCACGGCGATGTCGGTCAGGTCTTCGTCCTGCATGATCATCATGATCGGCAGGTGGTCGGTCACGAAGAAGGGTCGGGCCGTGGAAATGATCCGTCGCTCGGCGAGAGCGAGCCCCTGCCGCGCCCAGCGCAACGATCGCGCCACCTCGGTGATCGCCACGGTGGGGCCGACCGCCGCCGCCCGTCCCCGCAGTCCGGTGCGGAGCATGGTGCGGCGCCCGGGCCCCTCGGGATCGGGAACGATCAGGCAGGGCTCTGCGAGGTCCAGTCCGTTGAGCACCTCGTCCGGCAGAGCGGGCCCGGCGGTCCCCCAGCTCTGCGGGTCATTGACCGCGACGGCGGCGACCGTGTCGGGCAAGCGCCATCCGGCCTTTCCCGCGAGCGTGCCGATGGCCCGCGCCGCCGGAGCGGGCGTGACCAGCAGTTCCACCAGATGGCCGAGGTGGTGCCGCCGCTTGTCATGCGATCGTGCCTCATAGGCGGCGTGTCCTTCTGCGACGGTCTCGGTGAGCCTGTCGTGGTAGGCGAACAGCGCCTGCGTGATCTGCGCCATGGTGCTCGGGCTGGTGAAGATGTCCATGGCCTCGGCTTCGGCGTTGAGCCGGTTGAGCGCCACACCCGCGCCGATCCTCAAGGCCGTCTGGAACTGCTCCAGGCCGCGCCCCTCCCTGGCCTCCCCGACACCCAGCTCATACAGGAAGTCGAGCAGTTCCGTCGACGGCGTCTCCGGGTCGGCCATCAGCTCGACGAAGTGACCGATGATCCACTCGACGGTCTGGGTCAGCACCTCGGCATAGCGAGGATCGTCGGGCCGGACGAACTCCGGCAGCTCCCGCTCGATCTCCCGGATCGCCTCCCGCGCAGCCTCGGGCACATGCTTGCGCAGCCTCGTCGCCGTTTCCAGCAGCCGCGGCCCGGATATCTCGATCTCAATGACCCGGGAAGCCGATCTGGAGCCCATCCGCCCTCCCCCGTCCGCCCCGGCCGGAGACGCCGTCTCCGCCTCCCCGGACGCATCCTGATGCCGTGTAACGTGACTCACATTCTGGCCCTTCGCAGTGAGATCGCCTACCCCTTGATGCCGCGCCGCGGTCACCGCGACACGCCCGAGGGCCATTCGCCGGGGTCACCGTGACGCCTTGGCCGCAACGAGGCGAGGACGGCCCCCGGCATGGGAGCCGTCCTCGTCAGGCCCCCATCTCAGAAGAGCGGACAGTTCGACGGCGCGGCCTTCCCTGCGAAGCGATCGCCGATCCAGGCCGTCACGTCATTGATGGCGATGCTGTCGGTCAGCAGGTGCTCCCCGGGGTAGGAGGAGTTCCACTGCGTGGTGATGCCCGCCTTGCAGTAGCGCGAACGGGTGTCCTCTTCCGCCTGTGTGGCGATGACCTCCTCGAAGACTCCCCGATACTGGAAGGTGGGGAAGTCCATCTTGTACTTGGCACCGGAATTCGGGCCGCCGATGTCCGCGCCGAGCTTCTGCGCGTCGACCGCGTCTCCCCAGGACATTCCATCGGAACCCTTGAGCGCGTAGAGCTGGTCGAGGGTGTAGTGATTGGTGGTGTAGTTCTCGACGTTGGCGCCGAGGAACGACGCCAGCGTGCCGTACAGGCAGTTGCTCGTCGCGTTCTTGACCGCCTGCCGGCCGTTGTCGTTCAGCAGCTGGTCGAACGGCAGGTTCGGATATGCCTGGTGCAGGCCGATCTGCGCATCCGCCAGGAAGCCGGCGAACGGCCCCCCGTTCAGCTGCTTGCCCACCAGCCGCAGGTCACCCGGCACGCCACCGGCCGCGACACCCGCCATGTGCAGCTCAGGCGCGTAGGAGGAGGCAAGCTGTGCCCCCCACAGAGCGGCGGCCCCGCCCTCGGAGTACCCGGAGATCGCGACCTTCCCATCGGAGGCCAACGACCCGCCGGGGACCTGCCGCGACGTACGGACGATGTCCAGCAGCGCGTGCCCCGCGTTCTGACCGGCCATGTAGGTGTGGGTCTGTCCGTCCAGGTAGCCGACGCCGTCGGTGGCCGCGACCGCGAACCCGGCCTTCAGGAACGCCTCGACCTGCTCGCCCTCGTACTCGTCCTGATAGGCGCCCGCGAGTTGCTTGGAGAAGGCGCACTGCGACCCCAGCCCCACCGTGCCCGGGTTGAACGCCACAACGGGACGAGAACCGGGCCCCGCCCAGGTCGCCGTGGGAACGGCCACCGTCCCCGAAACCGCGATCTTCTTACCTTGCACGTTGGTGGAGGCGTACTGCACCTTCCACGCCTTCATCGGGACGTTGCCCGGGACGTGCGGCAGGGCGACCGAGCGGCACGCGAGCAGATCGCCCGGGTTGCCGTCGACCGATGACGGCGCGGTGTAGATGGCCGCGTCCGTCGCCGCACATCCCGAAGGTGCGGCTTCCGCGTCCGCCATAGCGGCCATGGGCGCCGTCGTCGCGGCGCCCATGGCCACCGACAGCACGAGTGTTCGCAGTTTCACGATGACTCCAGGGGATGGGAGAGGAACGCAAGCGACTGTGCGTCAAGGGCGCCGCCGGCCCCTACAACGAACGCCACGCATTTTCCGCATCCGGTGTAGCGGACTCCTGAGCCTTCCCCGGCCTCACCTGTACCGATGGCCCGCGCCGACAGCAAGCAAGAAGATCGCCCTCGCGCCTGGCGACCTTCGGGCGCCGAGCACGCCGCCGCGCGTCCGATGACCCGACCGGCCTGCTCCGCCGCCAACTCGACGCGGTGGAAGAGGCGGACACCTCGCGTCCTCGTCCTCGATCGGGAGAACTGAGGGGCGGCCCCTGTTCTGCTCCAAGGACACCGAGCCGTGCGACGCAGATCTCTCCAAACGCTCAACTACGACCGGGTCTCCCGCCGATACCGCCATTCCATAAGTTTTTCATACCGAACACCAAGAGCATCCCTCCAATACAGCGGTCGCTCGCCACTGAGCCAATAATCGGCCCTCGAGAGAGCCGCAGAGACAAGCTCGCGATCAGGGCGACCCACTACTGCATTAGAAGGCCCCAGGACGGGTAACCAAGAGCGGTAGCGTGTTCATTCGGCCAGTTGGCCATGACAATACGGGCGAGCACCGTGAGATCGGATGAATCGGGCATGAGGGACGAGGAAGAAGAGCCGAAGGACCGTATACGCGGCGTCGCCGGTCGGCTGTTCGGCGAGCTCGGCTATGATGCGGTATCCACCCAGATGATCGCCGACGCCGCGGGCATCGACGCCCATGCGGTCGCCGATCATTACCCCAGCAAGGCCGCACTTTACCTCGCCGTACTCGGACGCCTTCAGCGGCTCTGGACGGATCAGATGGCGTCGGTCCTCGCAGGCCACGAGCCCACCGCGGACGGCGTGATGACACTCATGGATCGCTATCTCGATTTCTGCCTCGATCACCCGGAATATCCTCGCCTTCTGATGTTTCGCTGGATGTCCGATGCCAGCGACATCCAGGGCGCCGAAGAGCAGATTCTAGCGCCCACAGTGAACGAATCAGTCAGGGCCGTCCGCCGGATCGTCACTCCGGGAATGGATGCGGAGGCTGCAATGTGGACCATCGTGTGGACGGTTCACGGCTACCTGCAGGCGGGATTCTTGGACGAATCCGCGCGGCCGTCGCCTCCAGAAGATCCGGCGATTCTGGACCGGTTCCGTTCTCATCTTCATCAACTCATCCGCATGCTCTTCGCCTCCGGCTGACGCTGATCCGCGGGATTCCCGACCCGAAACAGGTCTGCGGATGTGACTTTTCTCCGCCACACGCTCGGCGCTGCGGGTGCCGGGGACCGGCACGATGACGTCGCTTTGGGCCAGCAGCCACGCGAGGGCGAGCCAGGCGACGGCGGCGTCCTTGGATGCGGCCAGGTCGGCCAGTTGCTGGACGGCAGCCAGGTTCTTTCGAAGTCGCCGGACTGCCAGCAGCACCGTCACCGGGTGGACGGCATGCGCCTTTCGGATCGTCTGCCGGCCAGCGGAAGCGCCTTCGCAATGGCGCAAGCGCTGACACAGGCCGACCAGCTACCGCAAGCCGGTTGCCGACCTGCAGGGTACTGGGAGCAGGGAGCGCCCACGGGGACCAAGCACTCGCCGGGCAGAACTTTATCCCCTTGTGTCTCATCTGAGCCTGACACAGAGGGGTTCGGGCGACTACAGCCTGCTGGACCAGCAGGCCGCCCTGCGGTGGGTGCAACAGAACATCGGCCAGTTCGGTGGTGACCCGCATAAGGTGACACTGTTCGGTGAGTCCGCCGGCGCCACCTACACCTGCATGAACGTGGCCTCGCCGTCCGCGGCCGGCCTGTTCGGCTCAGCGATCGCGGAGAGCGGTTGCGGCATCCCCGGACCTTCGATCACGCAGGCCAAGGAGTCGGGAGCCAAGGTCGCCAGGAAGCTCGGCTGTACCCAGGGCGATGCCGTCTCGGTGGCCTGCCTACGCTCCAAGTCCACCCAGGAGATCAGCGACGCGGCCGACAGCGCCCTCGGCGGAGGTGTCGGCATCAACAATGCCTCGATCCCTGCCGTCGGCGGCGGCGTGCTCCCCCATCAGCTCAACGCTGCCCTGCAGAGCGGCAGCTACAACCGCGTTCCGATGATCATCGGAACCAATCTCAACGAGGGGCAACTGCTCGCCGGACTCCTCGGAGCACGCTACGGGTTGAGTGAGGCTCTCAGGTCGGTCTTACGGACCTTGCCTGCCGCCGTGCGCGGCAAGGTGTCGACAAGGATCAGGCGCTCTGGAGTCTTCTGCCGGGCCGCTCCTGCGGCCGCGAAGTGATCACGGACGGTGTCCATGTCGAGGTAGGCGCCAGGGTGCAGGACCGCGAACGCGCAAACACGTTCGCCGTACCGCTCGTCGGGCTCGGCGATCGCGACGGCCTCGGCGACGGAGGGGTGCGCCGCAAGCAGGTCCTCGACCTCCTTCGACGAGATCTTCTCTCCACCTCGGACGATGATGTCCTTCAACCGGTCGGTGACCGTCAGATAGCCGTCGTCGTCCATCCGTCCGACATCCCCTGTGCGGAGCCAACCGTCCTGCGTGAACGCCGCCGCGTTCAGAGCATCGTCGCGGTAGCCGGGAAACAGCTCGGGGCCGCGGGAGAGGATCTCGCCGTCCTGACCGAGAGGCAGTTCCCGACCTTGGGCGTCCACGATGCGGACCTCGTTGCACGGCATCGGGCGTCCATCGGTGCGCGCGCGTTTGGCGAGCGGGTCGTCCGGGGTGCCGGAGCTGATCGTGGGGTGCTCGCTGGATCCGTAGGAACGGTAGGCCGCGACGCCTGCGCGTTGAGCGCGTTCGACCAGCACGGGCGGGACACTGGCTGCACCAACGAGGTAGTCGCGCAAGGTACCGGTGCCGCGTCCGGTGCGCTCTGCGGCGTCGAGCAGCGCCGCCAAGTGGAAAGGGACACCTGCTGAAGATGTGACTCCGTGGCGATGGATGAGATCCAGCGCGACTTCAGCGTTCCAGCGCTCCATGAAGACGGTCGAGAGTCCATGAATCAACGCTCGCAGGACAACGTTCAGCCCGGCGACATGGCCGGGAGGAAATGCATCCAGGTAGACGACGCCGTCCGCGTTGCGGCGGACACCGGGGAGCGTGGCCATCTCCGCGATGAGCGTCCGGTGCGTGTGCTGGACGCCCTTCGGCTCGGCGGTGGTGCCGGACGTGTAGACCAACACGGCCACCTCGTCCGGCGGCGCGGGAGCACGGGCCGGCAGAGACTCGGAGGCCTCGAGTTCCGTCCAGGCGGTGGCGCCGCGCGGCACCGGAACGTCGGCGCCGTCACGGATCGCGATGACCGCGCGGAGATCAGGCAGATCGTCCCGGACGGCCAGTACCTCCGCTGCCATCCCCGGAAAGGCGATCAGCGCGGCAGCACCGGACTGACGCAGGACGAAGGAGACCTCCCGGAGCTTGTAGATCGGCACGATGGGCAGCGCGACCGCACCGCACAGCAGCACGGCGGCATGGACGATCGCGTTCTCGACCCGGTTCGTCAGCTGGAAGGCGACGACGTCTCCCGGCCGGACACCGAGGCCGGCGAGCCCGGCGGCGACCCGGTCGGCCCGTTCGAGAACCTCCGGCGACGTTGTCTCGGTCGTCCCTGATTCACGGTGGAAGACCAGATCAGCGGGCCGCCGAGCAACGCCTTCCCGCAAGGCGGCCGCCAGCTCGTCAGGGGCGCTCGCCTGCACCTCGGTCGCGTTCTCGATCGTCACTCCGCATCGCCCTTCCGGTCGTCAACGGGCACCGTTCGCCGGGAGGAGATCGTGTCGCCCCAGGACGCGAGGCGATTCCAGAGCTCCTGCCTGCGCCCCGCAAAGTTGTGGCAGTGGGCCGATCCCTCGATGACCACCAGTGTCACGTCAATGGAGGCGCGATAGCAGGCGGGCTCCGCGTGCGCGTCGGGCGTGACGTCGACCTGCCCGAACCCGAGGAAGACCGGCACGTCGACCGCTTCGGCGTACCGGCGGACGTAGCCCGGCGTCGTGACCTCGGAGGCGGCTCGGACGGGCACCCGCGATTCCGCCGCGTCATCGGCGCGGATGACCTCCTCAGGCACGTCGGCGCCGTGGAACAGCGGCCGCAACGGCTCTCGTGGCACGATCGTCGAGATCGCGTCCAGGGCCGTTCCCGTGCTCGCGCGGAAGATGGCCTCGCTCTCCTCGACACGTTCCTCAAGGACGTCGGACGTGACCTCCTCATCGTGAACGTGGTGATGTCAACGCCGTAGCCGAGGAGCGCGACGGCGTCGTACGCTCCGGCCCGCGCTTGGACCATCGTGGTGAGGCAGGCCCCCATCGAGTGCCCTGCGCCGATCAGCGGGAGGTGCGGCAGGGGCCGCAGGCCGGGGACGAGCATTCCGTCGTCCAGGCGCGCTCTGACCTGGGCGGCGACGGCCGCATCACCGCTGGCCAGGAGTTGCAGGTCCACCCCTCCGGACGCGGTCGGGTCGGCGCTGCCGCCGACACCGAGATGGTCAAGGGCGATGACGACGTATCCCCGACGAGCGAGGCGCCGAGCGAAGCTGTAACCCTCGTGACCGGGTACCTCCAGATGCCAATATTTCTTGTCATAGGTGCCGCCGGCCAGGCACAGGATCGCGCCCTTCACCTCGGCGGCGTCCTCCGGCGCGAAGATCCAGGCCGTCTGGCTCAGCGGCTCTCCTGTCCCGATCTCCTCGGTGACATCGAAGGAGTGATCCAACGGTCGCACGATGGCCTCCCCACGCGGATACGTCCAGACACAAAGTTATCTATGCTAACTTAGTAGCTCCGCTTTCGGCGATCGTGCTTCACCCCGCACCTTCACGCCTCTCCGAACACGCCTCTCCGAAGCCGGACAGCCGGAGTTCCATGAGGCCGTGCACGTTGGACCAGTACGCCCTCGGCGTCGCACCGTGCGCCAAGCGGTACACGGGAACGGCCTCATGCCAGCCGCGGAGCGCGATGTTCATCTCGATCCGGGCGAGATGCGAGCCGAGGCAGCGATGCGGACCCCCGCCGAACGCCAGGTGCGGAGTGGTACGCCCCCTCCGCAGATCCACGTGGTCTGCGCCGGCGACCAGCGCGTCGTCGCGGTTCCCGGCGACCAGCGGAAAGAGGACGAGTTCACCGGCCCTGAGCCGGTGGCAGTCGATCTCCATGTCGTGGACGACCTTCCTACCGATCTCGGGCACCGCGTAGAAGCGCAGCATCTCCTCGACGATCTCGTCCATGGAACCGCCCGCCGCCGCGACCGCTGCGACGTGCTCGCGGTCCGCATCATGGGTCGCGAGGTGGTACATGGCGAAGGCCAGACTCATCGCAACCGTGTCGAGGCCGGCGAGGAACAGCAGGAGGCAGCAGTTGACCAGGACGTCGTCCGAGATCGGGACGCCGTCCAGCTCCCACGCCGTCGTCTGGGAGAGCAGCTCATCACCGTGCTCCCCGCCGTCGCGCGTGCGTGCGATCGCCGCCTGGAAGTACCCGACCACGGACAGGATCCCCGCGGCCTGACGGTCGGCGTCGAACGTGCCGTCCGCAGAGGGAGCGAGCGCGAGCTTCTCCCATTCCAGGAATCTCGGGAGCTCGTCGACCGGTAGGCCCATCATCTCGAGGAAGACCACGGTCGGGAACTGGAGCGCGAACTCCGAGACGTAGTCACATTCCCCCTTCTGCTTGATTTCCGCCACGAGTTCCCTGGTCCGCTGCTCGAGTCTCGGCCGGAGCAACGCCATCTGGCGCGGGGAGAAGTACCGCGCCAGCAGCCGGCGCCACCGTGTGTGCTCCGGCGGATCGAGCTGGATGGGGATCATCTTGAACGGCGGATCCTGGTTCAGCGGGGTGATGACATCGCTGGAGAAGGCGGACGGGTTCTGCAGGCATTCACGTGTCAGGTCGTGGCCGAGCACCATCCAGTAGGCGCGCTCGGGCTCCTCGACCTTGACGATCGTGTGCTCTCCTCGGAGATCGTCGAACCGGCGACCGGCATCCTCGACCGGCCCCGCTCCGACCATCCGGTGCTCGGTGAGCGACATGTCCGTCCGATCTCTCAGCGCACCGAGAATCCGGCGTCGAGCGCCCACTGGGTGCCGGTGATGAAGGCCGCCTCGTCGCTCACGAGGTAGGCCACCGCGTTGGCGATGTCCTCTGGCTGGAGGATCTGGATGGGCAACAGGTTCTGCATGGCCGCGATGTTGGTGTTCGGGTCGGCGGCCATCTTCATCATCGCTTCGTTCGTGGTCATGCCCGAGACCACGCCGGTCGGGTGGATGGTGTTGACCCGGATCGAGTGCTCCGCGTACTGCTGCGCGAGGACCTGCATGTATCCGACCAGGCCGCGCTTGGCCGCAGTGTAGGCCTGCGCCGAGGGCAGGTCGCTGCCGGTGCCCTTGAGTCCCGCACTCGAGCTGACCAGGACGATCGATCCCCCGTTGCCTCCCTCGATGAGCTTGTCGATCGAGGCCTGCACGGTGTTGAAGGCGCCGGTGAGAATGACGTCGAGCGTGTCCTGCCATTCCTGGGCGACGTTCTCGGGCGCGCCGTAGCGGATCATCCCGGCGTTGGCGATGACGATGTCGATGCGACCGAGCCGCGCGTAGCCGTCCTCGAAGACCTGCTTCACCGCCGCCAGGTCGCGGACGTCGGCCTCGCCCGTGACCATCGTCCGGCCCTCCTTCGCGACCAGGGCGGCGGTCTCCTCCAGTTCCTCCCGGGTGGCGCAGGAGTAGTCGAAGCTGGCGATGTCCTTGCAGATGTCGAGCCCGATGATGTCGACGCCCTCTCGGGCGAGGCGCACGGCGTGCGCGCGTCCCTGGCCGCGGGCGGCTCCGGTGATGAAGGCGACGCGCCCCTCGAGGCTTCCGGTCATGGCGGTTCTCCCTTACTACAAGGTCCCGGTCAGATGGCGACGCCGACGCTGCGGATGCGGAGGAACTCCTCGATGCCCTGCCGGCCGCCCTCCTTGCCCGCCCCCGACAGACCGAAGCCGCCGAACGGCCGGCCCACCTGAAGGTTCATGGCACCGTTGATGAGGGTCTCGCCGGCCTCGAGTTCGGCGGCCACGCGGACCGCGCGCTTGAGGTCGTTGGTCTGCACGTACGAGGAGAGGGCGTAGCGCGTACCGTTGGCGAGCGCGATCGCCTGCTCCTCGGTCGAGAACTTGAAGATCGCGAGCACCGGGCCGAAGACCTCGGTCTGCGCGAGTTCCGATTCCGGGTCGACGTCGGCGAACACCGTCGGCTGGACGAAGTAGCCGTCACGGTCGATCCGGGCGCCGCCGGTCACCAGGGTCGCGCCCTCCCCCTTGGCGCGCTCGACCATGCCGATGATCCGTTCCGCCGCGGCCTCGTTGACGACCGGGCCAGACATGACGCCCGGGTCGAACGGGTCGCCGATCGGGATGTTCTGGGCGATGAGTTTCACCTGCTCGACGACCTGGTCGTAGACGTCCTCGTGGACGATCATCCGAGTGGCGAAGGCGCATCCCTGGCCCGAGAGGGCGATCAGCGAGAACGTCGTGCCCAGCTGACACGCGGCCTCGATGTCGGCGTCCTCGAAGACGATGTTGGCCGACTTGCCGCCCAACTCCAGCACCGCAGGCTTCATGTCGGGCGCACAGGTCTCAAGGATCTTGGTGGCCGTGGCCGGACCGCCCGTGAAGCTGACCTTCTTCACCAGTGGATGGGCCACCAACCGGGCGCCGGCCTCCGCCGTGCCGGGAAGGACGTTGATGACGCCCGGCGGGAAGCCCGCCTGCTCGACGAGGTCCATGAACAGCTCGCCGCTGAACGGCGTCAGCTCGGACGGCTTGACGACCACCGTGTTCCCGGCCCCGACCGCGGGCGGGATCTTCATGGCGAGCGAGATCAGCGGCCCGTTCCACGTGATGATGATCCCCACAACGCCGTACGGCTGGGCGAGGGTGTAACCGAGCTCGCCGTCCTGAACGGGGTTGCCCGTGACGTCTCCCTGGATCTTGTCCGCCCATCCGGCGTAGTAGCGGGTCCACTCGGCGGAGGTCGCGGGGAACGCCGAACCGACCGTGACGGGCGTTCCGTTGTCGAGCGCGCCGAGCCTTGCGAACTCCGCGCTGTTCGCCTCGATCAGGTCGGCCAGCTTCTTCAGCAGCTCGCGGCGCTGCGCGGGCGACATGCGCTTCCAGACCTGGAACGCCTCGTGCGCCTTGGAGACGGCGAGGTCGATCTCCTCCTTGCCGGCCAGGGGGATCCGGGCGTCCACCTGTTCGGTGACCGGGCTGATGTGGTCGTAGGTCCCGCCGGACCCGGCGTGGAGCTTCTCACCGTTGATCCGGAGATGGACCTTCGGCGGCGTGCGGTCGGCGTCGGACATCGCGTCACTCCCTGAGACCACTGAGTTAACTAAGTTATCCAATCATCTGCACCTCATGGCGCTTGTCAAGAGTTACGGACGAGATCGTCGGAAAATAGCGCCCACGGCGTGACAGGCAGAGGCGGGCATGGTGTGATGGCCGCGATGACCGGCATTCGTGATGAGCAGACCGCCGGGACGGACCGCAGGCGTCCTGGCCGGCCGCGCGACCCGGTGGCCGAGCAGCGCATCCTCGATGCGGCGATCGACGAGTTCCTCGAGCGCGGTCCGGCGCGCTTCACGATCGACGGTGTCGCCCGCCGCGCGGGGGTCGGGAAGTCGACCGTCTACCTGCGCTGGCCCGATCGCGACGCGCTATTGGTGGAGAGCGTGCGGGCGCGTTCCCGGAGCATCGAGGACGTCGACACCGGTTCGCTCCGCGGCGATCTGATCCGCCTGACGACGAACCTCCTGCGCTTCCTGCGAGACCCGCTCGGCTACGCGACGTTCCGGATCACGGTCGACGCGGTCGCGAACCCTGCCTACGAGCACATCGCCAGAGAACTCGCCCAGAAGCACCGTCATGCCGCGCGACGAGTGTTCGACCGCGCGCGCACCCGCGGCGACACCATCGACGAGGCCGCCGTGGACCCGGTCGTCGAGTGCCTCTACGGTGCAGTGACGATGCAGGTTCTCAACCACGGCCTCGACATGGCGTCCGCGAGCGAAGTAGACCTCGAGGCGCACTGCACATCGACGGTCGACCTCGTCTTGCGCCTGTTGGAGCCTTAGCCTGCGGTGCCCCGGCCCGACGCGCCGGCCCTTTCTCCTATTAGTGGTTGCCGTAGTCGGGGGCGCGCTTCTGCACGTAGGCGGCCATGGCCTCGGTCTGGTCGGCGGTCATCATCGTCAGGACCTGCTGCCGGTTCTCCAACTCGACGGCCGCGTCGAACGACGGGATCTCCAGCGACAGCCACATCGCCTGCTTGGTCAGCGACAGCGACAGCGGCGGCATCGACAGCAGGTCGTCGACCGCCTTTTCCACGCGCGCCGTCAGCTCTTCAGGCGCGACGGCGTCGGCCAGCATGCCGATCCGCAGCGCCTCCTCGGCGCCGAACCGGCGCGCGGTCATCATCAGCTCGTGCGCCCGCCCCGCGCCGACCAGCCGCGGCAGCATCCAGGACGTCCCGATGTCGCACGCCGAGAACCCCACCCGCATGAACGACACCGCGAACACCGCCGACGTCGAGGCGATCCGCAGGTCCGACGCCAAAACCAGCGCCAGCCCGCCACCCGCCGCCGCGCCGTTCACCTCCGCGACCACCGGCTGCGGCATCCGCCGGATCCGCTGCACCAGCCCCGCGATATGCCGCTGCAACGCCAAGCCCTGCTGCACCGCGCCCGCGCCGTCCACGCCCTCCGGCTCGCCATAGCCGCCCAGGTCCAGGCCCGCGCAGAAACCGCGGCCCGCACCGGTCAGCACCACCACCCGGCACGCCGGGTCCGCGGCCGCCTCCGCCAGCGCCCCGTGCAGCCCCTCGACCATCCCGGCGGTCATCGCGTTCAGCCGCTCGGGCCGGTTCATCTCGACACGGGTGACGCCCGGCCGCGGCCGGGACACGACGATCTCGCTCAACGCTCCTCCTGGGAGATCTGCTCGCGGTTTCGGCTCTGCACCTGGGCGCGGCGCCCTTCGATCCCGTCGAAATCCGCGCGATAGGCACGGGCGATGGCCACCTCTGCCGCGAGGTCCTCCGCCAGCCCGCCGCCCCCGGTGTACATCCGTTTGAGGTCCCGCATGGCGTCAGCCGGAACCTCGGCGGCCGACGACGCCAGCGCCATCGCTCGCGCCAGCAGCTCGCTGTGCGGCACGACCTCGCTCACCAACCCGATCCGCTCGGCGCGCGCCGCGTCCACCACCTCACCCGTCATCGACATCCGCCGCGCGTTGGCGGCACCGACGACCCGGGGCAGCCGGGCTGTCAGGCCGCCGCCCGGCAGCACGCCGACACGGACGTGCGTATCAGCGAACACGGCGCACTCGGAAGCGACGAGGAAGTCGCAGCCGAGCGCGATCTCCAGCCCCCCGGTGAAGGCCGCACCGTTCACCGCTCCGACCACCGGCTTGCTCATCTCACCGATCCGCACGATGCAGTTGGCGTCCTGGAACCGCCGGAAGAAGGCGGCCCCCTCGGCCCCGGCTTCCTTGAGGTCGAGCCCTGCGCAGAACGCCGGATCAGCGCCGGTGACCACCACGCCCTTCACCGCGTCGTCGCTGTCCGCCTCCTCCAGGGCCCGATAGAGGGCGGTGTTCAGCTCGCTGCTCAACGCGTTGCGGGCACCAGGCCGATTGAGTGTGAGGAGTCGCACGGCGCCGACGTCTGATGCGAGAAGGACAGGGCCATCGCTCATGTTCTCTCCCGTAGTTGGCAATGATCAGTATAATGAATAAGCATGGCTCGTCCATCCCGGCCCCTCACTCGAGAAGTGCCTCGGCTTTGGCGAGCAACCCGGGAAGCGCCGGCACCATCCGGGCGATCGCCGGAGCGAGCTCTCCTGCACGCCGTCCGCGCTTGATCAGCAGTGCCGTCGCTCCTGCTTCCTTGTAACAGGTGAGTGCCTCGAACCAGGTGAGGTCTGGCATCCGCCGGCCACCTGCCGCGATGTAGGCGGCGAGGAGTTCCCCGCCGCGCGGCATGCCGCTCGGCTCATGGGACGGCGCCGCCGGGTGCTTGGCCTCGTCGGTGAAGAAGGTGAACCACGCGAGATCCACGCGCGGGTCGCCGACCGACCAGATCTCCCAGTCGATCACCGCTTCGACCCGGCCACGGCGGCACAGCGTGTTCCCGAGCCGGTAGTCGCCGTGGTTGATGACGGGATCGAGAGAATCGGGGATCGTCGCGTGGAGTGCGCGGGCACACCGTTCGTACTCGTGTTGCAGATCGGGCGGAACCGTCGCGAAGGCGCGCGTCCAACGGTCGATCTCGTCCGCGAGCGTCGTGACCGGTTCGGCGGCCAGCCCCGCCTCCGCCGGAGGGACCGAGTGAACCGCGGCGAGCACCGCTGCGGCGTCGAGCGCGCTGGACCGCACATCGGCGAAGCCGGCCGGGTCCCGTGCTTCTTCCAGCACCGGCTCGGCGCACTCCCCTGGTACAAGCCCCATGGCAACGAAAGGGGACGTGGCCGGTGGATCACCCGCGTCTTCGAACAGCACCGGAGGGACTCGGACACCGGGTCGTCCATGCAAGGCTCGCATGACCCGCGCCTGCCGCAGCACATCGCGGTTGCGCACAGGCGGAAGCCCCGGCGGTGCGACCTTGAGGACCACTCGCTCCTCCTGCCGGCCCTCCGATCGGAGACGTGCCACGAAAGTGAGACTGGACGCGCCGCCGGTTAACGGTGCGACGTCGGTGACCTCGGCACCAGGCGCCCACGTCTGCACCGCCTTGGTCGCGCGTTCTCGTAGTGACAGCTCCAGTTCGTCCGTCATCAGTAAAGACCCCCGTCGACGCGCAGCAGCGCTCCCGTGGTGAAGCTCGACGCGGGGCTGGCCAGGTAGAGGGCACTGGTCACGATCTCTTCCGGCCGGCCGGGACGGCCCGCCGCGCTGTGGGCGCGCTCGCGGGCCTCCGCCGGCCAGGCCTTGGAGATGTCCGTGAGGAAGGGGCCCGCCGAGATCGTGTTCACCCGGACCGACGGCCCGTACTCCAGAGCGAGCACCTGGGTGAGTGCGTTCAGGGCCGCCTTGGCGCCGGCATAGGGACCGAAGCGTGGTCGCGGCATCAGCGCACCCGAGGAGGAGACGTTGATGATCGAGCCGCCATCGCCGTCGGCCATGCGCCGGCCGACCAGGGCTCCGAGCCGGAACGGGCCTTTGAAGTTGACGGCCAGGACCTTGTCGAACAAGTCCTCGCTGGTCTCCGCCGACGAGGGCGCCAGCGGGGACATGCCCGCGTTGTTGACCAGGATGTCGACGCGTCCGAACGCAGCATAGGCCGCCTCGACCAAGGAGTCGATCTCGTCCCACCTGCCGACATGGCAGGCATGCGGCAGCGCGCGGCGTCCGAGTGACTCGATCTCGGTGGCCACCGCCCGGCAGGCGTCCGCTTTCCTGCTGGTGACGACGACGTCGGCGCCGGCACCGGCGAACGCCAGGGCCATCTCTCGGCCGAGTCCGCGGCTGCCCCCCGTGATCAGCGCGATCTTCCCCCCGAGGTCGAAGAGATCACTCATCGCACATGCTCCTTCGCGCCGTGCTCCTCCAGGATCGAGGCGTAGCGCTCGCGCGCCTCTGCGAGCCTGGGCGGGATGTGCTCCGTCGGGAACAGACCCTCCGCGGGCTGGTACCGCCGCAGCAGCTGCTTGGCGATCGTGGTCCGGTGCACCTCGGTCGGGCCGTCGGCGAGCGCGAGGGCCGGGACGCTCATCCACATGCCCGCCAGCGGCGTTTCGTGCGTGGTCCCAAGCGAGCCGTGGAGATGGAGCGCCCGCTGGACGATGTCGTGGTAGACCTTCGCCATCGCGACCTTGCACATCGCTATCTGTGTCCGTGCGGCGCCGTGCGGCTGGGTGTCGATGGTCCAGGCTGTGTTGAGGACGAGCAGCCGGTACTGCTGCAACTCGATCCACGAATCGGCGATGAACGCCTGAACGGCCTGCTTATCGGCGAGACGCTCACCCTGCGTCCGCCGGGACAGCGCCCGCTCGCACATCATGTCGAACGCGCGCCGGCACTGGCCGACCGTCCGCATCGCGTGGTGCACGCGGCCGCCGCCCAGCCGTGCCTGAGCGACGCGGAACCCCTCCCCCGGACCACCGAGCAGCGCGTCGTCCGGCACGCGGACCCGGTCGTAGCGGATGTACGCGTGGATGCCCTCGTCGAGGTCGTCGCGCTCGGCCATCGTCGCGACGTTGCGCTCGATCTCGATGCCGGGGGTGTCCGCGGGCACGACGAACATCGACATCCGCTCGTGCGGCGGCGCGTCCGGGTCGGTGACGGCCATGACGATGAGGAACTCGGCGTAGCGGGCGTTCGAGGTGAACCACTTCTCTCCGTCGATGACCCAGCCGTCGCCGTCCCGGTACGCCCGGCAGGTGAACTCCTTGGGGTCCGCGCCCGCCTGCGGCTCGGTCATCGAGAACGCCGACACGATCTCCCCGTCGAGCAGCGGGCGCAGGTAGCGGGCCTTCTGCTCGTCGGTGCCGAACATGGCCAGGATCTCCGCGTTCCCCGTGTCGGGCGCGGCGGTGCCGAAGACGGTCGGCGCCCAGTAGGACCGTCCGAGGATCTCGTTCATCAGCGCCAGCTTGAGCTGCCCGTACCCTTGGCCGCCCAGTTCGGGGCCGAGGTGGCAGGCCCACAGCCCCTGCTCCTTGACCTGTGCCTGCAAGGGACGCAGGATCGCGCGCGCGGCCGCGTCGCCGACGTCGTAGGGGGCACCGCCGCTCGGGAACAGCAGATCGAGCGGCTCGACCTCCTCGCGGACGAAGGCCTCCATCCAGTCCAACTTGGCCTGGAAATCGGGATCAGTACTGAAGTCCCACACGGGACCTCCTCGAGGTCATCGGGGGTGGTCGTCGGCCTCCAGCCGCCGGCGCAGCCGCCTGAGGGTCTCGGCGGCCGCGGTCAGTTCGGCCGGGCTCATGTCTTCGGTGACGCGCGAGGCCCAGTCGCGGCCGCGCGCATTGCTGCGGTCGTAGGCGCGCCTCCCCGCGGCGGTCGGGACGAGCCGCCGTGCGCGCTTGTGATCGGGGTTGTCCACGGCCTCGATCAGCCCGCGCTCCACGAGCGCGTCGGCCAGCCGCTGCACGGCTTGCCGCGAATGGCCGAGGCTGCGGCCTATCTGGGGAACGGTCGGGGCCCGGTCCGCCCGGACGACGGTGGTGAGCACGAGCAACTGGGCGCCGGTCAGCCCGTCCTCCGTGCCGAGGTTCGCGGTCGCCGTGAGCAGCCTGCCGTGGCAGCGGAGCACTTCGTCGGCGAGTTCGGCGAGCGGGTGGTCGTCGTCCGGGAACATGACAACAGATTGTCGTTATGGCTATCTCTTGTCAATATTCCGATCGGTCCGAGCTGGCGGCCGACGCCGGCGGCGGCTTCCGTTCCGGCCCGTGAGGCGCTATAGATCTAATGAATATAGATTCTTCAGATCTGGAGGGCCGATGGGCTTCACGACCGTGACCTACGAGGTCGCCGAGCACGTCGCGACGGTCACGTTGAACCGGCCGGAGGCGATGAACAGCTTCAACCAGGCCATGTGCGACGAGTTCACCGAGCTCTGGAAGATGGTCCGGGAGGACGACGACGTGCACGTCGTGGTCCTGCGCGCGGCGGGAGACCGGGCCTTTTGCACCGGCGTCGACGTCAAGCAGGGCATCCACCGGCCGGAGAACGTCTGGACGCAGGAGGACCCGGGCGCCCAGCTGTCGCCGAAGCTCAACTACGTCTGGAAGCCCGTGGTGTGCTGCGTGCACGGGATGGCGGCGGGCGGCGCGTTCTACTGGATCAACGAGTCCGACATCGTGATCTGCTCGGACGACGCCACGTTCTTCGATCCGCACGTCAGCTACGGGCTGACGGCGGCGCTGGAGCCGATCGGGCTGGCCCGGCGCATTCCGATGGGCGAGGTCATGCGCATCGCGCTGCTCGGATTGGACGAGCGCATGTCCGCGAAGCGGGCGCTGGAGATCGGCCTCGTGAGTGAGGTGCTGCCGCGCGAGGAGCTGTGGGACCGGGGCGCCGAGCTCGCGCGGCTCATCGCCGCCAAGCCCCCGGCGGCCGTACAGGGGACCGTCCGGGCCGTGTGGGAGTCGCTGGACTCCACGCGCACGCAGGCGCTGCGGACCGGGCTGTCCTACACCCAGATCGGCAACCCGATCGGGCAGGCGGAGGTCGAGCGGTCGGCCGTGCCGACCCGCGAGTGGGCGCTGCGCTGATGCGGCGCGGACCCGAGCTGCGTCCGAAGAAGATGGCGGATCTGGTCGCCGATCGGATCCGCAAGCAGATCGTGCGCGGCGAACTGCGGGACGGCGACTGGCTGCCGACCGAGCCGGAGCTGATCGAGCGGTTCGGGGTGTCACGGCCGACGCTGCGCGAGGCGTTCCGGCTGCTGGAGGCGGACTCGCTGGTGCGGGTCCGGCGCGGGCCGCCCGGCGGGGCGCGGGTCAGCGTACCCGGACCCGAGGCGGCGGCGCCGATCTTCAGTCTGCTTCTAGCGTTGCAGGAGACGACGGTCGAGGACGTCTACGCGGCGCGGATGGTGATCGAGCCGCCCGCGGCCCGGCTGCTGGCCGAGGAGGGGTCCGATGCCGGCCACGACGCTCTGGCCGCGGAGCTGGAGAAGGTCGAGGCCGCGGTCGGCGGGCCGTTCGGGGCCGCCACCGTCCGGTTCCATAAGCGGATCGTGGAGCTGTCGGGCAACCGCACGCTGTCGACCATGGTGACGCTGCTCGGCGAGATCATGTCGCGGCAGATCGCCGCCGCCTATGACGAGACGCCGCGTCAGGGCGCGGCGCTACAGGAGGGCAACCGGCTGGCGCTGCGCTCCTATAAGCGCCTCGTCGAACTGGTCCGGCGCCGGGACGGCGCCGGAGCCGAGCGGCACTGGGCGGCGCACATGCGCCGGGCGCAGGAGCACCTGTTCGAGGACCCGGGGGCCGGTCGCCGGCAGATCATCGACATACTAGACTAACCTAGTTAACTCAGTAATAGGTTCCAGGGAATCGTGCACCTCGCTCGCGTGCACGCCCCCGGCGGACGGAGGAGAACATGGAGATCAGCGGCAAGAAGGCCATCGTGGTCGGCGGAGCGTCCGGCATGGGGCGGGCCTCGGCCGAGCTCCTCTCGCGACGCGGCGCGAAGGTCGCGATCCTGGACCGTCCCGGATCGGAGGGCGAGAAGGTCGCCGCGCAGCTCGGCGCGCCGTTCCACCCCGTCAACATCACCGACTTCGAAGCCGCCGAGACGGCGATCGCCGCCGCGGTCGACGGCCTGGGCGGTGTGCACGTGAGCGTCACCACGGCGGGCGGCGGGATCGCGAAGCGGACGCTGGGCAAGGAGGGGCCGCACGACCTGGAGAGCTTCCGGGGCGTCATCGACCTGAACCTGATCGCCACCTTCAACATCTCCCGGCTCATGGCCGCGCACATGAGCGGCAACGAGCCGGAGGACGACGAGCGCGGCGTGATCGTCAACACGGCGTCCATCGCCGCGTTCGAGGGGCAGATCGGCCAGGTCGCCTACACCGCCGCGAAGGCCGGGATCGCCGGGATGTGCCTGACCATGGCCCGTGACCTGGGCTCGCTCGGCATCCGCGTCCTCGCGATCGCGCCGAGCCTCTTCGCGACCGGCGCGACCGCCAAGATCCCCGACGACTTCGCCAAGACGCTGACGAAGGACGCCGCGTTCCCCAAGCGGATGGGCCGCCCGGGGGAGTACGCCAAGCTCGTGCTCTCGATCGTCGACAACCAGATGCTGAACGGGCAGTGCCTCCGGCTGGACGCCGGCCAGCGCTTCGCTCCGCGCTGACGCCGGGCGGCCGACCGGCGCTCCGCGCCGTCCTCCTGATCGACTAAACTGAGGATACTCAAACCGATCTGCGAGGAGCACCGAGGTCCATGCCGACGCCTGCTGCGGGCCTTTCGCCGGTGGGCGAAGCCGGGACCGCGTCCGATCGGGAACGGGGATCCGGGGCGCGCGGCGGGACGCTCGGCGCGCAGGTCGCCCGCCGGATCGAGGACGAGATCATCGCCGCGGGCTGGCCGGTCGGCCGCAATCTCGGCTCCGAGCAGGACCTGCAGGACCGGTACGGCGTGAGCCGGGCCGTCCTGCGCGAGGCCCTGCGCCTGGTCGAGCACCACCAGGTGGCGCGGATGCGCCGCGGCCCCGGCGGCGGCCTGTTCGTGACGGCGCCCGACGCGGCTCCCGCCACCCGGGCGATGGTCATCTACCTCGACTACGTCGGCACCAGTGTCGACGACCTGATAGGGGCGCGGCTGCTGCTGGAGCCGCGCGCCGCGGAGCTGGCGGCCGAACGCCTCACCGAGGACGGCGTCCGGCGGCTGCGCGGCCTCCTGGAGGAGGAGTCGCGCCGGCGCGAGGAGCCGGGCATCTGGTCCCAGGACGTGCTGCACCTGGCCCTCGGCGAGTTGTCGGGCAATGCGGCGCTCTGCTCGTTCATCGAGATCCTGACCCGGCTGACGACCCGCTACGCGCACACCGCGACGCACACCCCGAAGGCCGAGGCGGTGCGCAGCAAGGAGTCCGCCGGGCGCCACCACACGGCGATCGTCGAGGCCGTCATCGCCGGTGACACCGGACGGGCCCGGGCGCTGGTCGTCGAGCACCTCACCGCGACGGCCGACTGGCTGAGGACGCACCGGAGCGGCGAGCCGGACGGCCCGATCGCGCCGCAGCTGATCGAGGCACCGGACGGCAAGCTCGGCGAGGTCGTGGCCTCCCGGATCCATCATCAGATCGCCGCCGACGGCTGGCCGATCGGGGAGGCGCTCGGCTCGGAGGCGGAGCTGCTCGCCCGTTACGGCGTCAGCCGCGCGGTGCTCCGCGAAGCCGTTCGCCTGCTCGAGTACCACGGCGTCGCGCGGATGCGCCGGGGGCCCGGCGGCGGGCTGCTGGTCACCGCGCCGGACCCGCGCGCCAGCATCGAGACGATGGCGCTGTATCTCGACTACCAGCGCGCCGGGGTGGCGAACCTCCTGTCGGTCCGCGAGGCGATCGAACTCGGGACGCTCAGCCCGGTCATCGCCCGCCGGGACGAGCCGGGCGTCTCCGCCCGTCTGCGGGACGCCGTGCGGGTGCTCTGGCCGAGCGACGGCCGCGGTGCGCCGCAGGACCCCTTCCATCGGGAACTGGCGCTGCTGGCGGGCAACCCCGTCCTGGTGCTGTTCCTGCGCGTCCTCACCGAGTTGTGGACGCGGCACACGAGCGCCCAGACGCCGTCCTTGCCGGGCGCCGAGGCGGCGGAGGACGTCGAGCAAGTCCACCGGGGAATCCTGGAGGCGATCCTCGCGGGCGACGAGAGCCTCGCCCGGCACCGGATGCGCCGCCACCTCGCCATCCTCAACGAATGGTGGCACTGAGCTCGCCCGCGCTCGTCCGGTCCGCGCCGTCCTTCCGGCGCGTTCCGGCCTGGATAGGCTGGTGGTCCCGGACCCCGGCCGTCACCGAGAGCCGTCCGGGCGCGGAACGCAGGAGGGGACGGTGCCGGTGCCGAGTCAGGCCGCGGAGAGGGTGCGCATCTTCGACGCCGCGTACCGCTGCCTGGCGGAGGCGGAAGGCGCGCCGGTGTCCATCACCGAGATCCTCACCGCCGCGGGGCTGTCGACGCGCGCCTTCTACCGGCATTTCGAATCCAAGGACGCCCTGTTCCTGGCGATGTTCCGCCGTGACGGCATCCGGGTGATGACGGAGCTGCGCTCGCTCGCCTCCGCCGCCGGCGGCCCGGCCGAAGCCCTCGGAGCCCTGATCGAAGGGATGCTGGGCATCACCGCCGACGACCGGCGCCGCAAGCGCGTGCTGGCGCTCAGTTCGGGTGAGGCCACCCGGGCGCGCGGCTACGCCGAGGAGCGCGCCCGGGCCCTCGCCGAGCAGCAGGAGCTCATCGTCGAGATCCTGCGGGCCGGGCAGGCGGACGGTTCGTTCCCCTGGACCGACCCGGAGCCCGACGCGCGCTCCATCCGCGCCGTCCTGGGACAGGCCTTCGAGGACCAGATGACCGGGGCGGCGCGGGACGGCGCGTCCACGGTGGCGGCGCAGATCACCGGTTTCGCGCTGCGCGCGCTCGGCGCCGGCCGTCCCGCGAGCTGACCCCCGCCCCGTGCGGAGCGGGCGCCTCTCGCCCTCTCGGTCTATTCAGTGCAATCTTTTGTTTCCGACGTGTTGCCCGGCTCACAGTCCCCTACGTATCGTACCGAGTTAAAGAATATAGATTCTTGAGCTCTTCACGGAGGTGGCACGGTGGGCGAAGGTCCTGCGGCGAACACGGTGGCCGGGCGCGAGCGGCCGGAGGACGGCCCGCTCGCCGGGATCACGGTCATCGACCTGTCGACCACGATCCCCGGCGCGCAGGCGACGCAGTTCCTCGCCGACGCGGGCGCGGACGTCGTCCAGGTCGAGCCGCCGGGCGGCAGCCCGCTGCGCGACCGGACCGCCTGGCCGGCCCTGGCCCGCGGGAAGCGCAGCGTCCGTCTGGACCTGCGCGACGACGCCGACCGGGCGGTGCTGGACGGCCTGATCGCCACCGCGGACGTGCTCGTCACGACCTTCCGGCCGCGGGCGGCCGCCCGGCTGCGGCTCGCCCCCGCCGACCTCGCCGCCCTCAATCCGCGGCTGGTCAGCGCGGCCATCACCGGGTTCGGCGCGTCCGGCCCCTGGGCCCACCTCAAGGGCTACGAGGGGATGGTGATGGCCAAGCTCGGCATGTTCCAGACGAAGAGCCGGATGGTCACACGGCCCGGACCGGCGTTCGTGTCCGTTCCCTACGCGGGGTGGGGCGCGTCGCAGACGGCCGTCCACGGCATTCTCACCGCGCTCTTCGAGCGCGCGTCGAGCGGGCTCGGCCAGCATGTCGAGGCGGACATGGTCCGCGGCGTCACCGCCCTCGACACCTGGACGTGGTTCACCGAGATGGTGGGGCTGCGCTGGCCCGACGCCTACCAGAACGTCGAGGCGTTCACCGAGGACGGCGAGCCGCAGGCGCCGCTGGTCTACCCGCTGCTGATCGCGCCGACCAAGGATGGCCACTGGCTGCAGTTCGCGCAGACGGCCCCGAGGCTGTTCGCCGCGATGCTCAAGGAGTTCGGCCTGACCGAGATGCTGGCGGACCCGAAGTGGAAGGGGCTTCCGGTCCTGGAGACCCAGGAGCTGCGCACCGGGCTCTGGGAGATCATGATCGGGAAGGTGCGGGAGCGGACGCTCGCCGAGTGGCAGCGGGTCTTCGACACCAATCCCGACCTCATGGCCGAGGTGTTCCGGGCGGGTCCGGACGTCCTGAACCACCCGCAGCTGCACCACGACCACCGGGTCGCCGAGGCCGACGACCCGGAGTTCGGCCGGGTCGTCCAGCCGTCCACCCTGGTGCACGAGAACGAGATGCCGCTCAGGGCTCCCCGTTCCGCGCCCCGCCTGGACGAGCACGGCGACGAACTGCGGCGGGCCGCGGCCTCCCCCGCTCCGGCGGCGGCTCCCCCGGCCGCGCCCGCGGCGCTCCCCCTGGCGGGCGTCACGATCCTGGAGCTCGGCACGATGTTCGCCGGGCCGTACGGTGCGACGGTCCTCACCGACTTCGGCGCCCGCGTGATCAAGATCGAGGCCAAGGAGGGCGACGGCATCCGCAACATCGGGCCGTTCCCCGAGTCGGGCGGCGCGAAGGTGCTCCAGGGCAAGGAGAGCGTCGCGGTGGACCTCACGACCGAGGAGGGGCTGCGCATCGTCCGCGAACTCGCCGCCGAGGCCGACGTGGTCCTGCAGAGCTTCCGGGCGGGCGCCGCCCAGCGTGCGGGGGTGGACGCCGACACGCTGCGCGAGATCAACCCGGACCTGATCTACGTCAGCGCGCCCGGTTACGGAACCGGAGGCCCGTCCGGCGGACGGCCCGCATACGCGCCCTCCATCGGCGCTGCCTTCGGCCTGGCGCTCACGGACGCGCCGGACGCCGCGCACGGGACCGAGTCACTGAAGGAGATCAAGGCCGGGGCCATGCGGCTGGCGAGCGCGACGGCGGTGCCGACCATGCAGGCCGACGGGATCGCCGCGCTCGGCGTCGCGTCCACGATCCTGCTCGGCGTGCTGGCGCGGCGGCTCGGCCGGCCGATGGGCCCCCTGACCGCCACGATGGTCGGCAGCGCGACGCACGCGATCCTGGAGCAGGTCGTCGACTACCCGGGCCGCCGCCCGGCGCCGGTGCCGGATCCGGATGGGCACGGGTTCAGTGCGCTGTACCGGATGTACAAGGCCTCCGATGGGTGGGTGTTCCTCGCCGCCCCCGAGCCTCGGGAATGGGAGCCCCTGGCCGCGGCACTCGCCGGGGAGGCCGACCTCGGAGGCGAAGGTTTCGCGACGCCGGAGGCCCGGCGCGCGAACGACGGGGCGCTGGCGGAGAAGCTGGCCGGGGTTTTCGCGCGGCGGCCCGCCGCCGAGTGGGAGGACCTGCTCACCAAGGCCGACGTGGGATGCGTGCGGGTGACCGAGCGGCTGCCGGAACTGGTCCTGCAGACCGACGAGGCGCTCGCGGCGGAGTACTGCGTCACGGCGACGAACGCGATCTTCGATGAGCATCTGCGAATGGGGCCGCTCGTACGGTTCTCGCGCTCCGCGACCAAGGCGGAGGGCGGATGCTCGGTCGGCGAGCACACCGATGCCGTGCTGAGCGAGCTCGGTTACGACGCGACCGCCATCGCCGCGCTGCGCGAGCGCGGTGTCATCGGCTGACATCGTTCGATCGCCGATTGACAAAGCGGATACGGATGGGCTAGTACTGAAAAAGTCGTTTTCACTCAGATGTGGACACAACCGGCCACCTCCCGACGGCCGGGCCTCTTGGAGCAGCGATGACCCTCATCCCGCCGGCGCGCACTCTGCATCCGCGTCACGGGCTGCACGAGCCCACCTGCGGTACGCCCGCGCGGCGTTCCGGCTCGGTGCGCCGCACCAGCACCGTCGACATGGTCCGGCCGGACGGCCTGCAGGGCCCGCTGGTCCTGGTGGGCAGGGGACGCGACCTGCTGACGCGCGCGGCGGGCGGGTCCCGCACCCTGTCCCAGGCGAGCATGCGCGCCGTCGTGGACTTCGTCGGCGGACGCTTCGTGCGCGAGTTGAGCACCGATCCCGTCCGCCCGCTGGACGCACTGATCGGCGCCCGCGCGAGCTCGGGGTTCCGGGGCCGGCTGGACGAGGCCGATCCGCGCCTCGCCGCCGACCACGACCTGCTCTACCTGCTGCTGGACGAGGTCCCGGTCACCACGCTGATCTCGGGGCAGGCGGTCAGCGCCGGGACCTCCGAGCAGGCGATGAAGGCGGAGATGGCGCGGCAGAGCACGATGCCGGGAAGGCCGGGACGCCCGGGCTTCGTCGCCGACCTCTGCGCCGGATTCGCCACCGGCGGGACGATCATGAACGGGATCGAGGCGACCGGGCTGCCGCCGACCGTCACCGGTCCGGCGGCGCCCCCGCTCGACACCGGGGACGACCCGGACGCCTGGCACGCCACGGACCCCCTGCCGCCCGAGGCGATGCGCCGCGCCCGCCGGATCGACGTCGTCCCCGGCGAACACGCCACCGTGGACGCGTTCTTCCGCGACTCCTACGTCCTGCTGGACGGGCTCGAGACCGTCATCCACGAGTACACCCTGACGGCCGACATCGAGGGCGGGACCGTCACACGGTGCGAAGCCCGCGCCCGCGTCCTGCCGTGGATGGAGTGCCCGGCCGCCGTGGCGAGCGCCTCCCGGCTGGCCGGCGTCCCGCTCGCCGGACTGCGCGGGCACGTCCGCGACCGCTTCACCGGCACCAGCACCTGCACGCACCTCAACGACATGCTGCGCGCCCTGGAGGACGTACCTGCCCTCCTGGACCGCGCAGCGACCTGGAACGACGACAACGAACGGAGGACCCGATGAGCGACGCGCAGAAGATCTGGGCGAACTCGGGCGACTCGCATTTCCTCGAGCCCGACGACCTGTGGCGGGAGTCCCTGCCCCCGAGGCTCGCCGAGCTGGTGCCGCGCACGGAGAAGGACCCCGACGGGCAGTGGGAGACCGTCCACATCGACGGGATGTCGTTCCGCCGCAAGCTGCCGACCGGAAAGGCCCTCGAGTTCCTCGAGGCGACGCATCGCGCGCCGGGGGCGGCCGACGTCACCAAGCGCCTGCCGGACCTCGACCAGGAGGGCATCTGGTCTGAGCTGGTGTTCCCCTCGCTCGGCATGTGGAGCAGCTCCTTCCGGACGCCGGAGGTGCTGCGCGAGGCGCTGCGGGTGTCCAACGACTGGTCCTACGACACGATCGACAGGTACTCGCCGCGGCTGATCAGCACTGCCCAGGTGTCCACGCTCGACATCGACGACGCGATTACCGAGCTGAAGCGGTGCGCGGAGATGGGCTTCCGGGCGGTCTTCATGCCGGTGAGCCCGCACCCGTTGCAGAAGGACTACAACCAGGACGTCTGGGAGCCCTTCTGGGCCACCGCCGAGGAAGCCAGGATCGTGCTGGCGTTCCACATCGGGACCGACCCCATCGACCTGTCCAGCGGCGGCATGGCCGGCCAGGTGTACCGGGGGCCGGGCGGCGCCGTCCTCAACTACACCGAGACGACGTTCGGCGGGCAGCGCGCCGTGGTGAAGATGGTCGCCTCCGGCGCCCTGGACCGGCACCCGAACCTGAAGGTGCTGATCTCCGAGGGCGGCGCGACCTGGGTGCCGTTCATCGCCGACCGGATCGAGGAGGGCTACCGCCAGCACGCGATGGCGGTGCGCCCCAAGCTGAAGCGCTCACCGCGGGAGATCATCTACTCGCAGGTGTACGCCTCCTTCCAGCACGACGCCACGGCGGTCGCCGCCGCCCAGTCGATGGGCTACAACAACGTCATGTGGGGCAGCGACTACCCACACATGGAGGGCACCTACGGCCACACGCAGGAGACCCTCCACGGCCTCTTCGACAACGTGTCCCCGGCGCTGAAGCACCGGATCACCGTCGGCGCCTTCACCGAGCTGTTCCCGGGCGTTCCGCCGCTGCCGACGGCCGACGCGGTGGCGGTGTAGTCCGGTGAGCGGCAACGTCATGCACGACTCGCCCACCGAGTTCCTCCACGACGTGGCGAGTGAGGACGGACGGTGCGTCGCCCAGTCCGTCATCCCCGTGGGCGACGGCAGCTACCGCTGCGCGTGCTCATGCGGCCGGTGGGACATCATCGCCCCCGGCCGGGCCGAAGGGCTGCGGCTGGCCCGCGTCCACACCGACACCGAAGTGTGACGGGCGGCCATCCGGCATGGTGAGCAGCGAAACGGCCCCCGAGACCGCAATGGTCCCGGGGGCCGTTTCGTCCTCCCGCCGGCCTTCAGGCCGTCTGCCGGTCGGCCGCCGTGAGACCGGCGACCACATCCCGCTTGACGATCTTCCCGGTGGGGGTCCGGGGCAGCTCGGTCCAGAGTGCGATCCGGTCCGGAGTACGCGACCCGCGCAGCCTCTCGCGCGCGTACGCGCGCAAGGTCTCGCCGTCCAGATCGGCGCCCGGGAGCGGCACGACGACCGCCTCGACGCGCTGGCCCCATTCCTCGTCGGGGACGCCGACCACGGCGGCGTCCGCGACCCCTGGATGACGCAGCAGCACGTCCTCGATCTCGGCCGGTGCGATGTTCTCCGCGCCGCGGATGATCGTGTCGTCGATCCTGCCCTCCACGAACAGGTAGCCGTCCTCGTCCAGCCGGCCCCAGTCGCGGGTGTCGAAGAATCCGCGCTCGTCGACGGCGGGCCCGGATCCGGCGTACTCCCCCGACACCTGCTCGCCGCGCACGTAAATCCGTCCGCCCTCGCCCGCCGGGACGGGACGGCCCGCCTCGTCGCGGATCTCCACCTCGACCGACGGGACGGGCCGTCCGGCCGATGCGAGCCTCGCCCGGACCAGCGGCTCGTCCGACGTGATCGCGGCTCGGTGGTCCTCGGGCCCCAGGATCGCGATCGTGGAACTGGTCTCCGTCAACCCGTAGGCGTTGACGAAGTCGATGTGCGGCCACTCCTTCAGGGCCCGCTCGATGACACGCGGGGTCATCTTCGCCCCGCCGTAGGCGAGCGCGCGGAGGCTGGGAACGGAGCGGTCCACGCCGTCGGCGTCCACGATGCGGGCGAGCATGGTGGGGACCACCATCGCGTTGGTCACCGACTCGGCGCGCACCAGGTCGAGCCAGCCCTCGGGGCTGAAGTTCCGGAGGGTCAGGAACCGGCGTCCTGCGTACAGGTTGGTGAGCACGTTGGACACGGCCGCGATGTGGTACGGCGGGACGCTCATCAGCGATGCCTCATCGTCGCCGGCCGCTGCGAACTCGACTGTTCCGAGCACGTACGACACCAGATTGCGATGGTGCAGCAGGACGCCCTTGGGCGCGGACGTGGTCCCGCTCGTGTAGATGATGACGGCGGGCGCCTCGGGTGCGTCATGGGCGTCGTCCTGGTCGCCGACGCCCTTCTCAGCGGCCTGGGCGGCCTCGAGGATGAAGTCCTCCGGCGTCCGAGCGGAGAGTCCTGCGCGGGTCAGCGCCTCGCTCTGCGTCTCGTCGGCGATGCCGTACGCGTTCGGGTGGTTGGCGAGCAGGGCCGCCAGTTGCTCGGCGCCGAGCCGGTAGTTCACCGGGACGAGCGGAACGCCCGCTCGCGCCGCGGTGAACATCGCCAGCGGAAACGCGGGGCCGTTCACCGCGAGGTAGACGACGGCCTCGGCCCCGGCGGCGCGCACCTGTGCGGCGGCCGCCGCCGAGAGGTCTCGCAGCCGCGCGGCGGTGAGTCCGTCCTTTCGCGAGCCGATCACCGTTCGATCGCCGAATCCGTCCGCCGCCATGTCCAGCAGCATCGTCAAGTTCATCGCATGCTCCACTCGCCGATCGGGGACTGGTCCGCCGGCGCGGTCCCGGCCCCGAGCTCAGAATCGGTAACGGGCTCAGTCGGAGGCGGGCAGCGGCTTGGCGCCCTGGAGCACCAGCGGCGTCCCGTTGGCGGCCACCGTCCCCTCACCGGGCTTGGTGCAGAGCAGTTCGATGCCGAGCGCCTCCGCGGCGTAGCGCTTGCCGAGCTGGGTCCCCTCGCGCGCATCCTCAGCGGGGACGCCGGACGGGGCGGGCGCCTGCTTGGCATCGACCATCTCGGCGCCGCCGCAGGTCAGGGCCACTTCTTCGGCGGGGGCCCGGACGACGATCAACCTTGTCCCGTCCACGGTGCTGGCGACCTGCTGACCTGGGCGAAGCTTCATGGGTTTCCTCCACAGACGTACGCGCCCCCGCCCCGCCCTGACACGTCCGGGCAGGGCGGGGCGAGTACGGGGGTGGGCTCTCACTATAGGGCGGCCACTTCGAAAAGTGGAGAGATGAGTATCTTGTTTTTGCTGATCTCTCGCGCACGTGACCCCGAACGACCGTGGATTGAGCCATGAACGGTATAACGAATAGAGGCAACCGCCCCGTGCAGAGCACCGGCCGGTACACGGCACAGTGGAGGCATATGTGAGCCGCAACGCAACGCAGGTCGCGATCGTCGGAGTCGGCGCGACGCCGTA
>NZ_WBMS02000014.1 GCF_008923205.2 Actinomadura physcomitrii
CCTGGCTGTTCGTGATCTGGCACTGCTGGCAGGACCGCGTCCCCTACGACCCCGCCCAACACCGAGCCCTCCAGACCCTCCTCAAACAAGATCAACCCACTGCTGCTTGACACAGGGCTACTCATGCGACCGGAAGCCCGAGGATCCGCGTCGCCACCAGGTTGCGCTGGATCTGCGACGTCCCGCCCATGATGCTCTGCGCCCTGCTGTAGAGGTACATCCTGAGCCACGTGTCCTCCTCGATGCCGCCGGTGAGGTTGCTCATGCCGAGTGCGGCGTGCCCGACGGCCTGTTCGACACGCGTCATCAGCAGCTTGTCCACCGAGCCCTCGGGCCCGTGGGAGATGCCGTCCAGCCGGTCCGAGAGCCGCCGGCACACGTGCAGCCGCAGCATCTCGGCCTCGATCACCGCCCAGGTGACGTCGCGCACGTTCTCCTCGGTGCACCGGCCGGGCTCGGCGCGCAGCCGCGCCACGAGCTCGTTGACCGCCTTGCTGTAGCGGGCGACGTAGCCGAGCTCGCCCGGCTCGCGCTCGTGGCTGACCACGGTCATCGCCAGCTTCCAGCCCTCGCCCGGCGCCCCGATCATGTCGGACGCCTTCGCGACCGCGCCGTCGAAGATCACCTCGCCGAACTCCCGGGTGACTCCGTTGATCATCTTGAGCGGCCGCTGCTCGATGCCCGGCTGGTCCATCCGGACGGCGAACGCCGACAGCCCCCGGTGCTTGGGCGCGTCCGGGTCGGTCCGCGTCAGCACCAGGCACCAGTCGGCCTCGTCGGAGTAGCTGGTCCACACCTTGTGGCCGGTGATGCGGTACGCGTCGCCGTCGCGGACGGCGCGGGTGCGCAGCGACGCCAGGTCCGAGCCCGCGTCGGGCTCGCTGAACCCCTGGCACCAGCGCTCGCGCCCGCTGACGAGGCCGGGCAGGAAGCGCTTGCGCACGTCCTCGGCGGCGTGCCGCAGCATGCCCTGCACCAGGTAGCCGAGGCTTGGGCGCGGGGGTGCGCCGGCCAGCGCGAGCTCCTGGTCGAGGATCGCGTCGTACACGGTCGGCAGGCCCTGGCCGCCGACCTCCTCCGGCCACGACAGGCCGAAGAAGCCGGCGTCGTAGAGGGCGCGGTGCCAGGGCGCCTGCCCGTCCCAGTACGCGTCGGAGGTCGACGACTGGGGGAGCTTCGGGTTGTGCTCGGCCAGCCACGCCCGCAGCCGCGCGCGGAACGCCGCCTCCTCGGGAGAGTCAGCGAAGTCCATCGTGCCCGCCTCCGATCTCGTGGTGCGCGGCGACGCGCGCGAGGTTCACGCCGACGTCGCCGAGCAGCTGCGCCGACACCAGCGCGCGCCGCAGGTGGACGTGCGCGAGGCACTCCCAGGTCATGCCGATGCCGCCGTGCACCTGGATGGCGGTCTCGCACACCTCGCGGGCGGCGCGCGCGCAGTACGCCTTGGCGACCGCGGCGGCGGCGAGCGCCTCGCCGGCCGGCAGGGCGTCGGCGGCCCAGGCCGCGTGGCGGGTGACGCTGCTCGATCCCTCGACCGACACGAAGGCGTCCGCCAGCAGGTGCTGGACGCTCTGGAAGGTGCCGATGAGCGCCTCGTACTGGCGCCGGACGCCCGCGTAGGCGCGGGCGAGGCCGACCGCGCCGCGCATCGTCCCGACCAGGTCGGCGCAGGTCAGGGCGAGTGCGAACGCCGACCACGCCTCGATGTCGGTGGCGCTGAGCGGGCCCCCGGCGGTGAGCCGCTCGGCCGGCGCGTCCCCGACGGCCGACGCCGGGCGGGTGAGGTCGCGGCCCGGCGAGGTGCCGCCCACCGGGACTTGGACCAGGTCGTGGCCGCCGCCGCCGGTGCGGGCGAGCGCGAGGGCGGCCGTCGCGCCCCGGGCGTCGATCGCGACGCCGGAGCAGCGCGTCCCCCGCTCGTCCAGCACGACCAGACCGGACAGGTCGGGCCGCAGCAGGACGGTCTCGAGGGCGCCGGCTGGCTCGGCGCCCGCGCGGCGCCGCAGCTCGGCGGCCAGCGTCGGCCCGAGGAACGGCGTGTCGGCCGGGCCGCGGCCGAACTCCTCGGCCACGATCGCGGCCTCGACGGCGGAGGCGAGCGGCCGGCCGTCGCCGCCGGGGTCCGGGGCGCGCAGCTCGCGCCAGCCGGCACCGGCCAGCGCCGCCTCCAGGCCGGCGACGCGGGCGGCGTCGTCCAGGTCGGCGACCGAGCCGGGGGCGTGGTCGTCGACCAGGCGGGCGGCCGCCTCGCGCAGCGCCCGCTGCTCGGCGGACAGGCGTACGTCCATCAGCGCTCACTCCGCGATGAGGACGGCGCGGACGGTGCGGGCGGGGCGGCGGCGGTCGGATGGTGATCGGACTCGATGATCATGTGCGGCGACCTCGGGGGAGGCGCGCCGGGGCCGCGCGGGGTGCGCGTGCGGATCGCCGGCGCGGATGCTGTCGGGCTCTTCTCTGCTGACGATAGAAGTCTATACTGACGTCGATGTCAATCACGGAGGCCTGCCATGACCGACAGCTCGGGGCCGCCCCGGCCGAGCATCGCGGCGATGACCGCGTCCGCAGCCCAGCGCTTCCCCGGCCGGACCGCGGTCGTCGACGGCGCCGCCCGCGTCTCCTACGCCGAGCTCTACGAGGAGGCCAGGCGGTTCGGGGCCGCGCTGGTCGCGGACGGCGTCGAGCCCGGTGACCGCGTCGCCGTCTGGGCGTTCAACAGCCGCGAATGGATCGTCGCCGTGCTCGGGCTCTACCAGGCGGGCGCCGTCCTCGTCCCCGTGAACACCCGGTTCAAGGGACGCGAGGCCGCCGGGATCCTGCGCCGCGCCGGGGTCCGGGTCCTGGTGACGGTGACGGACTTCCTCGGCACCGACTACGTCGAGGTGCTCGCCGGCTCGGGCGTCCCCCTGCCCGACCTGCGGACCGTCGTCATCGCCCGGGGCCGCCCGTCCGGGGACGGCGTGCCGTGGGCGGACTTCCTGGCGCGCGCCACCGAGGCCGGGCTCGCCGAGGCCGGCCGGCGCGCCGCCGCCCTGAAGCCGGACGACGCCTCCGACATCCTCTTCACCTCCGGGACGACCGGGACGCCCAAGGGCGTGGTCATGACCCACGGCCGGACCATGACCGTGGCGACCGACTGGGTCGCCATGACGGGGCTCCGCGAGGGCGACCGCTACGTGATGGTCAACCCGTACTTCCACATGTTCGGGTTCAAGGCCGGCATCCTGGCCTGCCTGGCGGCCGGCGCCACGATGTACCCGCAGGCCGTGCTGGACGTCGACGCGATGCTCGCGCTGGCCGCCGAGGAGCGGGCCACCGTGCTGCCCGGCGCCCCGACCATGTACCACGCGATCCTGGAGCATCCGGGCCGGGACCGGTACGACCTGTCGAGCCTGCGCGTCGCCGTGACGGGCTCGGCGGACATCCCGGTCGAGCTCATCCGGCGGGTCCGCGACGAGCTGCCGTTCTCGCTGATCGTCTCCGGATACGGGCTGACCGAGGCGGGGACGGCCAGCTCGACCGCGCCCGACGACGCCCCGGAGACGATCGCCGAGACCGTCGGGCGGGCCCGTCCCGGCTTCGAGGTCCGCGTCGTCGGCGGAACCGGCGAGGACGCCGCCGAGGGGGAGGTCGGGGAGATCCTCCTGCGCGGGCCGTCCGTCATGGCCGGCTACCTGGACGACCCCGAGGCGACGGCGGAGGTGCTGTCGGCGGACGGCTGGCTGCGCACCGGCGACCTCGGGCGCTTCGACGAGCGCGGGTGCCTGCGCATCGCCGGGCGCTCCAAGGACATGTTCATCGTCGGCGGGTTCAACGCCTACCCCGCCGAGATCGAGGCGATGCTCCTCGAGCACCCGGGCGTCCGCGAGGCCGCGGTCGTCGGCGTGCCCGACGAGCGGCTCGGCCAGGTGGGCATGGCGTTCGTCGTGCCGCGCGCGCCCGCGCCGTCCGCCGGCGAGGTCATCGCCTGGTGCCGCGAGCGGATGGCCAACTACAAGGCGCCCCGCTTCGTCGAGCTGGTCGAGGAACTGCCGCTCACCGCGAGCGGGAAGGTGCACAAGGCCGTGCTGGAGGAGCGGGCGCTCGCCGCGCGGACGTCCTGATCCGCCGGTCGGCATCGTGCAGGCCGATCAATGACTTCGACGTCAAATAACTGACTCATGCCGGGAAGGTGGCTGACCCCGTGGCCGACATGACCGACCAGGACCTCGAGCCGATGCTGGAGGCCGTCCGCGACTTCATCCGCAAGGAGGTGATCCCGCGCGAGGCGGAGATCGACGAGAAGGACGAGGTGCCGGACGTCCTGCGCGAGGCCGCCAAGCGGATGGGCCTGTTCGGCTTCACCATCCCCGAGCAGTACGGCGGGCTCGGCCTCGGCATCGTCGACCAGTGCCGGCTGCTGATCGAGGTCGGGTACGGCACACCCGCCCTGCGCTCGATGTTCAGCACCAACGTCGGCATCGCCGGCGGCGTGATCATGGACGCCGGGACCCCGGAGCAGAAGGAGCACTGGCTGCCGCGGCTCGCCTCGGGCGAGGCCGTCGCCTCGTTCGCGCTCACCGAGCCGGACGCCGGGTCCGACCCCGGCGACATGCGGACCAGCGCCGTCCGCGACGGCGACCGGTGGGTGCTCAACGGCGCCAAGCGCTACATCACCAACGCGCCCATCGCCGACGTGTTCATGGTGTTCGCCCGGACGGACCCGGACGCGAGGTCGTCGCGCGGCATCTCCACCTTCATCGTCCCGGCCGGCACCCCGGGGCTGACCGTCGGCCCGCGCGACCACAAGATGGGGCAGTTCGGGGCCTGGACGGCCGACGTCAACCTCGACGACGTGCGCGTCCCGGCGGACGCGGTGGTCGGCGGCGACGGGGGCGTGCACACCGGCTTCCTGACCGCGATGCGCTGCCTGTCCACCGGGCGGCTGCTGCTCGCCGCCGCCTGCGTGGGGATGTGCCGGCGGCTGATCGACGAGTCGGTGCGGTTCGCCTCCGACCGCAGGCAGGGCGGGAAGCCGATCGCCTCCCACCAGCTGGTGCAGGCGATGATCGCCGACTCGGTGACCGAGACGATGGCGGCCCGCGCCCTCGTCCTGGACGCCGCGCGCGCCTACGCCGACGGCTCCGACCGCCGCACCGGCCCGGCCGCCGCGAAGTACTTCTGCAGCGAGACCGTCGGGCGCGTGGCCGACCGCGCCGTCCAGGTGCACGGCGGCGCCGGGTACATGCGGTCGGTGCCGGTCGAGCGGTTCTACCGGGACGCGCGGCTGTTCCGCATCTACGAGGGCACCAGCCAGATCCAGCAGGTCATCATCGCCCGCCAGACGCTCGGGGAGGCCGCCGGCTGACGCGGCGGGGACGGCGGGGAGCGGCCCGGGCGGTGAGCGCGCCCGGGCCGCTTCGCGTCGCGGCCCGGGTCAGGTCGACAGGATGGAGACCGCGGCGACGCCGGGCGCGCCGTACAGCTGGGCGAGGCCGACCCGCGGCTCGCCCGCGACCTGCCGCTCGCCCGCCCGGCCGCGCATCTGCAGCACCAGCTCCCGCACCTGCCGCAGGCCGGAGGCGCCGACCGGCTCGCCGTTGGCGATCAGGCCGCCGTCGGTGTTGACCGGGAGCCTGCCGCCCGGCGCGGTGGCCCCGGAGGCGATGAGCTCGTTCTGCTCGCCGTCCTCGCAGAGCCCGACCTCGGCCATGTGGATGACCTCGGCGCCGGCGTCGGTGTCCTGGAGCTGGGCGATCTGCACCTCGCCGGGGCCGATGCCGGCCGCCTCGAACGCGGCCCGCGCGGCGTCCACGGTCGGCGCCGGGACGTGGTCGGCGGCGACGGAGGCGGACGGGGTGTGCACCTCGAACGCGCCGAACCGCCGCGTGCGCGTGACGACGCTGCGCAGGTAGACCGGCTTGTCGGTGTAGCGGTGCGCCACGTCCGCGCTGCACACCACCAGCGCCGCCGCGCCCTCGTTGGGGCTGCAGAACATGTACTGGGTGAGCGGGTAGTTCAGCATCCGCGATTCGAGGATCTGCTCGGGGGACAGCGGCTTGCGGCGGTGCGCGTGGGGGTTCAGCTCGCCGTTGCGGTAGTTCTTCGCGGCGACCTCGGCCAGCGTCCGGTGCGTGATCCCGTGGTCGTGCATGTAGCGGTTGATCTTCATGCCGAAGAACTTGGTGGTGAGGAACAGCCCCATCTCGCCGTACCAGGACGGGCAGCCGTACTCGCGCGGGTCGGCGGTGAACGCGCCCGACTCGTGCTTGTCCATGCCGAGGACGAGGCCGATCTCGTGCTGCCCGAGCCGGATCGTCTGGGCGGCCAGGGCGAGCGCGCTGCCGGCGGTCGCGCAGCCGTTGTAGACGTTGGTGAACTGCACGCCGGTCAGCCCCAGCTCGGCGACCACGGCGTCGGGCTGGTCGACCTCGTAGCTGCCGCCCACCGCGAACTGCACGTCGGTCCACTTCAGGCCCGCGTCGGCGAGGGCGTCGCGGGCCGCCTCGGCGCCCATGGCCAGGGCGGGCTTGCCGGGGAAGCGGCCGAACCGGTGGATTCCCACTCCGATGATCGCGACGTCAGGCATGCTCGGCCCCTTCCGGACTGAACGCGAAGGTGATGATCTCCCGGCCGTCCTCATCGGTGCGGAACGGCATCGTGACCAGCCGCATCGGCATGCCGAACTCCAGGTCGTCCTGCGCGCAGCCGGTGAGGAGGGTCTCGACGCGCAGCTCGCCGGGCAGCTCGACCACACCGACCAGCCAGGGCTCGAACGGATCGGTGCCGGCGAACTCGCCCCGGAACGGCGCCTTGGGCGGGAAGCCCTGGGACGTCCACGTCCACAGCGTTCCCGAACGGCTCAGCAGCGCGCGCTCCACGGCGGCCGCGCCGCACCGCGCGCAGCCGGCGCGCAGCGGGAACACGTGCGTCCCGCACTCCGCGCACCTGCCGCCGATCAGCCGGGGTTCGTCGGCAGGCCAGGTGAACAGGTCGTCGGCGATGGGGACCGGTGCCATCTCATCTCCTTGCCTCCCCGCGCGCCGGGGCGTCCGGGGATCACGGTGCCGGCCATCCTATCCTGACTTCGACGTCAAATAAAGATCAGGCCGCCGTAGGCGGCGGGCCTCGCGACGTTCTCGGGAGGTCTTGACATTATCGACGTCGAAGTCATAACTAGCGTCGAACGGGTAGGGAGGCGCGGGCCGGACCGAGGGCCTTGCGGTGCCGGGCTCCGCATCGAGATGAGGCGGTCCCGGTAAGGCGCGTCCCGGCGGGACGGGCGTGCGGGTACGGCATGATGTTTCCGACGTCGAGTTCATGAATGTGGAGGACCGGGATGGATCCAGAGCCCCGTTCCGCGAAGGGCCGCCGGACGCGGGCGCGCCTGGTCGAGGCGGGCAAGACCGTGTTCGAGCGCGACGGCTTCCTCCAGGCGCGGATCACCGACATCGCCACCGAGGCCGGCGTCTCGCACGGGTCCTTCTACCACTACTTCGATTCCAAGGAATCGCTCTTCCGGGAGATCGCCGAGGAGGTCGAGGTCCGCCTGGTGTCGATGGACGACATCCCCCAGGCCGACGACGCCGGCCCGATCGAGCGCATCCGCGCCGCCAACAGGGCCTACCTGACCGCCTACCGCAAGGAGGCCCCGATCATGCGGGTGATCGAGGAGGTCAGCCGCTACGACGAGGACGTCCGCAAGGTGCGCGACAAGCGCGACGACTACCTCGCGGCCCGCCTGGAGTCGGCGATCAAGCGGCTGCAGGCGGACGGGCTGGCGGACCGGCGGATCGACGAGCGCTACGCCGCCACGGCGCTCGGCGGCATGGTCGCCAAGTTCGCCGAGATGATGTTCATCGGCGGTGCCCGCTTCGCCATGACCGAGGCGGTGGAGCAGCTCACGCTGCTGTGGGCAAACGCGCTGGGCCTCAGCCCGGACGCCGACAGCAGGCCGCGTCCGAGGAGCGGGAAGCCGGCCAGGGCCGCCAAGGCCGCGAAGGCCTGACCGCTCCCGCTCGCGCCGACGGGCCGCTCCGTCAGTTCCGGATCCGCTCGAACACCGCGGCGATGCCCTGGCCGCCGCCGATGCAGAGCGTCTCCAGCCCGTACCGCGCGTCGCGGCGCTCCATCTCGTGCAGGAGCGTCGCCACGATCCGGGCGCCGGTCGCGCCGACCGGATGGCCGAGCGAGATGCCCGAGCCGTTGACGTTGAGCCGCTCGAAGTCCGCCGGGGCGAAGTCCCACTCCCGCGTCACGGCGAGGGCCTGGGCCGCGAACGCCTCGTTCAGCTCGACGAGGTCCATGTCGGCGAGCGCGAGGCCCGCGGCGTCGAGCGCCTTGCGCGTCGCGGGCACCGGCCCGATGCCCATGAGGTGCGGCGGGACGCCGGCCGTCGCGGTGGACACCACGCGCGCGAGCGGCCGCAGCCCGTGCTCGGCCGCGAACTCCGGGGTCGTCACCAGGCAGGCGGCGGCGCCGTCGTTCTGGCCGCTGGCGTTGCCCGCCGTGACCGTCGCCTCGGGGTCGTCCCGCCCCATGACGGGGCGCAGGGAGGCCAGCTTCTCCAGGGAGACGTCGCGGCGCGGGTGCTCGTCGGCGTCGACGACCGTGTCCCCCTTCCGGCCGGGCACCGTCACCGGGACGATCTCGTCGGCGAACGCCCCGCGGTCCTGGGCGTCGATCGCCCGGCGGTGCGAGGCGTAGGCCAGCTCGTCCTGCTCCGCGCGGCCGATCTTGTACTCGCGGCGCAGGTTCTCGGCCGTCTCCAGCATCCCGCCCGGGACGGGGTACGTCCGGCCGCCCGCGGTCGTCCGGCCGCGCGTCAGGGTATCGGTCAGCGTGATGTCCCCGGCGCGCGACCCCCAGCGCGCGGTCAGCGAGTAGTGCGGGGCCTGCGACATGTTCTCCGCGCCGCCCGCGATGATCGCCCGGGCCGCGCCGGAGCGGACCATCGCCGCCGCGTACACCACGGCCTGCAGGCCCGACCCGCAGCGCCGGTCGATCTGCACGCCGGGCACGCTGGTCGGCAGGCCCGCGTCGAGCGCGACGACCCGGCCGAGCGCAGGCGCCTCGGCGGTGCCGTAGCAGTGGCCGAGCACGACGTCGTCGACGAGCGCGCCGTCCAGCCCGCTCCGCTCGATCAGCGCCCGGACCACCGTCACGCCGAGGTCCTGGACGGGGACCGTCCGCAGGGCGCCGCCGAACCGGCCGATCGGGGTCCGCACCGGCTGGCAGATCACGGCCTCGTTCATGAGTCTCCTGACTGGTCGTGGGCCGGCCGCAGCGCGCCGGCCCGGCGGAGTTCGTCCTGCGCCTCGGGGGTGAAGCCCAGGTCGGTGAGGATCGCGGCGGTGTGCTCGCCGAGGGCGGGGACGTCCTCCAGCGGCGTGGGCCACGCGGGGGTGATGACGGGCGGGAGCAGCGACGCCAGCGGGCCGACCGGCGATCCGACCTCGCGCCAGCGGCCCCGCGCGGTGAGCTGCGGGTGGTCGACGACCTCGGTGACCCGGTTGAACTCGGCGTTCCCGATGCCGGCGGCGTCGGCGCGCGCGCAGATCTCCGCGAGTTCGAGGGTGGCCGCCCACGCGCCGACGGCCTCGTCCAGCCGGGCGCGCTGCGCGCAGCGCTGCGGGGTGGTGGCGAGGGACGGGTCGTCCGCGAGGTCCGGGCGCCCGATGAGGTCGCGGGCCAGGCGCTGCCATTCGGCGTCGTTCGTGGTGCCGAGGACGACGGTGCGCCCGTCCTTGGTCGGGTAGGCGTTGTACGGGGCGACGATGGGGGAGGACATGCCGATCGGAGCCCGTTCCTCGCCGGTGTAGTGCGCGTACAGCAGGGCGAACCCGAGGAAGTCGGCCGCGGTGTCGAACATGCTCACCTGCAGCGCGGCGCCCGCGCCCGTGCGGGCGCGGGCGAGCAGCGCGGCCATGATCCCGGCCGCGGCCTGCATCGCGGTACCGATGTCGGCGATGGGGATGCCCGGCTTGGCGGGCGCGTCGGCCCGGCCGGTCGCGGCGCACGATCCGCTCTCGGCCTGGACGAGCAGGTCGTAGGCGCGGCGGTGGTCGAGCGGGCCGCCGGTGCCGTAGCCGGAGATGTCGACGGCCACCAGCGACGGGTACCGCTCGACCAGCGTCGCCGCGTCCAGGCCGAGGCGGCGCGCGGAGCCGGGCGCGAGGTTCTGCACGACGACGTCGGCGCGTTCGAGCAGCCGGTCGAGGACGGGCCGGGCCTCGGGGCGCTTGCAGTCCAGCGCCAGGGACCGCTTGTTGCGGTTCAGCCAGACGAAGTAGGTCGCCATGCCGTCGGCGGCGTCGTCGAACCAGCGGGTGAGGTCACCCGAGCGCGGGTGCTCGACCTTGACGACCTCGGCGCCGAGGTCGGCGAGCATCCGCGTGCAGTAGGGCGCCGACACCGCCTGCTCGAAGCTCACCACGACCGTGCCGGCGAGCGGCGGCGCCGGCGCCGGGGTCGGGGTGCCTGGCCTGTCGGGCATGGAGCTCCTCCGTCGGTGTGCGGCGCGCGGTCCGGGTCCGGCCGCGTTCCGATCAGTCTAACTTTGACGTCGATGTCGATCTACTCTCCCATGCGCACGGAGATCGGGCGGGTGGCGCATTGACCCCGGCGATCGCCGCATTATAATTTCGACGTCTATGTCAAGTAATTCGGACGGGACCCTGCCGACGGGCACCGCGCACCTGCTCGCGGCGCGGGACGGCGGCGTGCTGACCCTCACGCTGAACCGTCCGGAGGCCCGCAACGCGTTCTCGCGCGAGATGCTCGACGGACTGGCCGCGATGCTCGACGTCGCCGCCGCGTCCGGCGACGTCCGGGCCGTGGTCCTGCGCGGGGCCGGCGGCGCCTTCTGCGCGGGCGGCGACCTCGCCAAGCTCGCGGCGGGGGAGAGCATCTTCGGCCCGGCGGACGATCCCGCCGCCCGGCTGGCGGCCCAGAAGGCGCTGCAGCGCGCGACGGTCGTCCGGCTCCGGGAGCTGGCCAAGCCGTCCGTCGCGCTCGTCGAGGGCGCCGCCGTCGGCGCCGGGCTCGGCCTCGCGCTCGCCTGCGACCTGCGCTACGCCGGAGCCTCCGCCACGCTGCGCACGGGCTTCGGCAGGATCGGGCTGGCCGGCGACTTCGGCTGCAGCTGGCAGCTGACCCGCCTGCTCGGCGCGGCCCGGGCGCTGGAACTGCTCTACCTCTCGCCGCCGCTGACCGCCGCCCGCGCGCAGGAGCTCGGCCTGGTCAACGAGGCCGTCGCCGACGACGAGCTGGCGGCTCACGTCGCGAAGACGGCCGCACGATTGGCCGCCCTCTCACCGGAGGCGGTCCGGGCCATGAAGGAGCATGTGGCGCGCGCCCACGACAACGGCCTCGCGGACTGCGCGGACGCGGAGGCGGCGTGGCACGTCCGGCTCCTGGAGTCCGGCGCCCACCGCGACGCCGTCCGCGCTCTCGCGCAAGGCCGCCCCCGCGCCGCGCGCACCCCCACCGACCCCCAGCACCCGGGAGTGGAACGACCATGACGAACCTCGACGGCCGCGTCGCGCTGGTGACCGGCGCGGCCCGCGGCATCGGAGCGGAGATCGCCCGCACCTACGCCCGCGCCGGAGCCCGCGTCGGCGTCCTCGACCTCAAGGAGGACCTGACCGAGGACACCGTGTCCGCGATCAGGGACGCGGGCGGGCAGGCCATCGGCCTCGGCGCCGACGTCTCCGACGCGGAACAGGTCGACCGGGCCGTGCGGCGGCTCGCCGAGGAGTTCGGCGGCCTCGACATCGCGGTCAACAACGCCGGCGTCACCCGGGACAACCTGCTGTTCAAGATGACCGAGGACGACTGGGACACCGTGGTGGCCGTGCACATGCGCGGGGTTTTCCTGGTGACCCGGGCCGCCCAGCGGATCATGGTCGAGCGGCGCTACGGGCGCGTCATCAACATTTCCTCGACCTCCGCGCTGGGCAACCGGGGCCAGGCGAACTACTCTTCCGCCAAGGCGGGGATCCAAGGCTTCACGCGGACGACCGCCATCGAGCTCGGCCCGTTCGGCATCACCGTCAACTCGATCGGCCCCGGCTACGTCGACACGGAGATGACCCGGGCGACCGCCGAGCGCCTCGGCGTCGCGGTGGAGCAGCGGCTGGCCGAGGTCGCTGCGACACTGCCGATGCGCCGCGTCGGGAAGCCCGCCGACATCGCGAACGCCGCGCTGTTCCTCGCCTCCGAGGACTCCGGGTTCGTGACCGGCCAGGTTCTCTACGTCGACGGCGGGCGCTCGGTGCGCTGAGATGTAAGAACCGATCGAGGAGTTCACATGAGCCAGGACACCGCCCCCGACACCACGACGACCGACGCCACCACCGACGACGCGCTCACCGACGAGGAGCTGCGCGCGGCCGTCCGGGAGGTGGCCGAGCGGTTCGACGACGCGTACTGGGCCGAGGTCGACCAGGAGAGCAGGTTCCCCTGGGAGTTCTACAAGGCGTTCGCCGAGGCCGGATGGCTCGGCATCGCGATCCCCAGCGAGTACGGGGGCGCGGGCATGGGCATCTCGGCGGCCTCGTCGATGATGTACGAGATCGCCGCGTCCGGGGCCGGGATGAACGGCTGCAGCCCGTTCCACCTCACGATCTTCGGCCTCAACCTGGTGGCGCGGCACGGCGGCGACCGGCTGTGCCGGGAGCTGCTCCCCGGCGCCGTGACCGGCGACCTGCACGTCTGCTTCGCCATCACCGAGCCGGACGCCGGGTCCGACACCAGCCGCATCCGCACCTTCGCCCGCCGGGACGGCGCCGACTACGTGATCAACGGCCGGAAGGTCTGGATCACCAAGGCGGCGCAGTCGCAGAAGGCGGTGCTTCTCGCGCGGACGAGCGAGCCGCGCGAGGGCAGGCGGCGCACGGACGGGCTGTCGATGTTCGTCGTCGACCTGACCGGCGGCGAGGTCGAGATGCGGGCGATCCCGAAGATGGGCCGCAACGCGGTGTCGTCCTACGAGCTGTTCATGGACGACTTCCGGGTGCCCGGGTCGGCGCTGGTCGGCGAGGAGGGGCGCGGGTTCTCCTACCTGCTGGACGGCATCAACCCCGAGCGGATCCTGCTCGCGCACGAGTCGCTCGGCATCGGGCGGGCGGCGCTGCGCCGGGCGGTGCGGTACGCGGGGGAGCGGGTGGTGTTCGGCCGCCCGATCGGCAAGAACCAGGGGATCGCGTTCCCGCTCGCCGAGGCGTCGATGCGGCTGGACGCGGCGGAGCTGGCCGCGCGGCACGCCGCCGCCCGCTACGACGTCGGCGAGCCGTGCGGCAAGGAGGCGAACACGGCGAAGTACCTGTGCGCCGACGCCGCCTTCGCCGCCGCCGACGCGGCCGTCCAGACGCACGGCGGGTTCGGGTACGCGCGCGAGTACCACGTGGAGCGCTACTTCCGGGAGTCCCGCCTGATGCGCATCGCCCCGGTCAGCCAGGAGATGGTGCTGAACTACATCAGCGAGCACGTCCTCGGCCTGCCCAAGTCCTACTGAGCGGAGACCGGCGGCGCCGCACAGTATTGACGTTGACGTCGAAATATACTTCGATGGTGGTAAGGAAGGCGGCGGGCGGCGCCCTCCGCCGCGGTGCGGCCCCCGGGGAAGGCGGTGCGGTGACCACAGGCTCTGTCGTCGACGGCTGGGGCGTGCGGACGGTCCCCGCAGACCTGGCCCGGCGCTACCGCGCGGAAGGGTGGTGGACGGACGGCTCGCTCGGCTCGATGGTGGCCGAGGGGCTCGGCCGGGCTCCCGGGCTCCGGTTCCAGGTGCGGTCCAAGGTCCGGCCCTGGAACGGCACGTTCGCCGACGTGGACCGTGCCAGCCGCTCCTTCGCCCGCACCCTGCTGGACTGGGGCCTCGGCCCGGGCTCGGTCGTCGTGGTGCAGATGCCGAACTGGGTCGAGGCCGCCGTCACGTTCTGGGCGGCCGCCTACATCGGGGCGATCGTGGTCCCGGTGGTGCACTTCTACGGGCCCAGGGAGGTCGGCCACATCCTCGACGCCACCCGCCCCGCGGTGATCGTCACGCCCGACCGCTTCGGCCGCACCGACCACCTCGAGCAGTACGCGGAACTCCTCGCCGCACGGGACGGGGAGCCGCTGTGGCTGGTGGTGGGCGACCGGCCCGAGGCGGAGCTGCCGCCGGCCGCCACGCCGTTCCACCTGATGCTGCGGGCGCGCCCGCTGCAGGAGCCGGAGCGGGTCGAGCCGGAGTCGCCGGCGATCGTGGGCTTCACCTCCGGGACGACCCTCGCGCCCAAGGGGGTCGTGCACAGCCACCAGACGATCGCCTGGGAGGCGCGCCAGTGCGACGGCTTCTACGCCAGGGGCGGCCCGCCCACGCTCGTCGGAACCCCCGTCGGCCACTTCATGGGCATGATCAACGCGTTCCTGGTGCCGTTGCTGCGGTCCGAGCCGGTGCATCTGATCGACGTGTGGGACCCGGCCGAGGTGCTGGCGGCGATGGCGGAGGAGCGCATCGGCGTCGCCGGCGGCCCGCCCTACTTCCTGACGAGCCTGCTGGACCACGCCGACTTCACCCCCGGGCACCTGGCCCTCATCCCGCACATGGGCCTCGGCGGCGCGCCGGTGCCGGACGCCTTCACCGAGCGCGCGACGCGGGAGGGCATCGCGGTCTACCGCTCGTACGGGAGCACCGAGCACCCCTCCGTCACCGCGAGCCCGCTGACCGACCCGCCGGACAAGCGGCTGCGCACCGACGGCCGCGCGCTGCCGGGCGCGGAGTTCCGCCTGGACGACGACGGCGAGATCCTCACCCGCGGCGCCGACTGCTTCATCGGCTACACCGACCCCGCGCTCACCGCCCGCGCGTTCGACGCCGACGGCTGGTACCGCACCGGCGACATGGGCGAGGTCGACGGCGACGGGTACCTCACGGTCACCGACCGGGTCGCCGACGTCATCATCCGCGGGGGCGAGAACATCAGCGCCCAGGAGGTCGAGTCGCTGCTGCTCACGCTGGAGCGGGTCGCCGAGGTCAGCGTCGTCGCCGAACCGGACCCCCGGCTGGGCGAGCACGCCGCCGCGGTGATCCGGCCGCGCGACCCGGCGGACCCGGTCTCGCTGGACGACGTCCGACGGCATCTCGCCGCAGCCGGGCTCGCCAGGCAGAAGTGGCCGGAGTCGGTGCACCTCGTCGCGGACTTCCCGCGCACCGCCACCGGCAAGATCCAGAAGTTCCGCCTGCGCGAGCAGGTGCGCGCCGGGGCGTTGCGGGACGCCTTATGAGGCGGGCAGCGTAAGGCAGGTCGCGGCGTCCACCGGACGCTGGACGCCCCACGAGGAGGGAAAGGCACGATGGAGCCTTCGGGTTACGCCGACCGGCCGGACTACCGCGTGGACGTGCGCCGCAAGCGCAACCTCGTCCAGGTGACCCACGAGGGCGTGCTGCTGGCCGAGACGACCAGCGCCCTCGTCGTCGACGAGCAGGACCACGGCCTCGTCATCTACATCCCGAGGGCCGACGTGCGGACCGAGCACCTCGCGCCGTCGGACCGGACGTCGCGGTGCCCGTTCAAGGGGCAGGCGACGTACTGGCGGCTGCGCGACGCCGATGACCCGATCGCCTGGGAGTACCCGGAGCCGTACGCCGAGGTCGCGATGATCCGCGACCACATCGCCTTCTACCAGGACGCGGCCGTCGTCCGGATCGGCGCCGCCACCCCCGTCACGTCCGCTCCCCACCCCGGCGGCGGTCGCCAGGGCTGAACGAACCTTCGGCGGGACGGCCGGCGGCGGGCGCGCCGGGGACCGCCGGCGCGCCGCGCGCCGTCACTGGTTCTTGAGCTTGTCCTTCATCCCGTCCAGCCGCATGAGGACGGGGAACCCGCCGTCGCTCAGGGCGTTGCCGTGCCCGGTCTGGTGGACGTCGAAGACCGACTGGATCGCCGCGTAGAAGCCCTGCACGTCGAGGGTCTGGTTGACGGCGCGCTTGGCCTGCCGCAGCGCGAACGGGTGCATCTGCGCGATCCGCCCGGCCAGCTCCATCGCGGTCGCCTCCAGCTCCTCCAGCGGGACGACCCGGTTCACCATGCCGACCTTCTCCGCCTCGTCCGCGGTGACGGGGCGGCCGGTGAACAGGATCTCCTTGGCCTTGCGCGGGCCGAGCTCCCAGGTGTGGCCGTGGTACTCCACGCCGCCGATGCCCATGTGCACCACGGGGTCGGAGAACTGCGCGTTCTCGGCGGCCACGATCAGGTCGCACGGCCAGCACAGCATGAGGCCGCCCGCGATGCACTTGCCCTGGACCGCCGCGATCGACGGCTTCGGGACATTGCGCCACCGCAGCGTGTACTCCAGGTACCGGCGCGCCTCGACCTTGTAGATGTGCTCCAGCGTGATCTTGTCCGGGACCGGGCCGCCGCCCTTGAGGTCGTGCCCGGACGAGAAGTGCTTCCCGTTGGCCTTCAGCACGACGACCCGGACCTCGTCGTCGCCCGCGGCGCGGCTCCAGGCGGCGTCGAGGTCGTCGAGCAGCTCCATGGTCTGCGCGTTGGCGGCCTCGGGGCGGTTCAGCGTGATGACCGCGACGCGGTCCTTCACCTCGTACAGGATCTGGTCCATCGGTTCATCCCTCTCCGGGGCGGTCTCGTCACCTGGGGTGCTTCATCGCGGCGAGGGCCGCGTCGGCGGCCGCCAGCACGGCGCCGGGCTCGGCGCCCGCCGCGGCGGCGATGCCGGCGACCAGGCCGACGTCCTTGCGCAGCAGCCCGCCGGCGTGCGCCGCGATGCGGTCGAGCGTCCCCCCTCCCGAGGCGACCCGGTCGAGGGCGAAGCTCGCCCCGCTGCCGTGCGAGACCACCTCGGCCAGCCGGACCGGATCGACGTCCAGGTCGCGGCCGAGGGCGAGCGCGGTCGACGCGGTCGCGAGGTTGGCGGCGAACAGCAGGTTGTTCAGCAGCTTGGCGACCTGCCCGGACCCGAGCGGCCCCATGTGGACGATCGGGTCCCCGTAGGACGCGAACACCGGGCGGCACAGGTCGACGTCCTTCTGCTCGCCGCCCGCCATCACCAGCAGCCGTCCGGCGGCCGCCGCGGGCCCGCCGCCGCTCACCGGCGCGTCGACCGTCCGCACGCCCCGGCCCGCGGCCTCGGCCGCCAGCCGCCGGCACGTGTCGGGGTGGACGGTGCTGTGCACCGCTATCACGCCGCCTTCGCCGAGGCCGGCCAGCACGCCGTCCTCGGCGGTCAGCACCTCCTCGACCCCCGCGTCGTCGACGACGCAGACGCAGACGAGGTCGCTCGCCCGCGCCAGCTCCGCCGGGGACGCCGCGACGGACGCGTCCGTGCCGGCGAACGGCTCGAGCGTGGCCGCGCGCCGCGCCCACAGCGTGGTCGGATGGCCCGCGTCGACGATCCGGCGGGCCATCGGCCCGCCCTGGCTGCCGAGCCCGATGAAGCCGACGCGCAGGTCGGATGTGCTCATCGGTCCCTCCTCACTGAGTTCCCATGCGGTCTTCCGGTGCCACCGCCCGCGCCGGGGCCGGGTCCGGGCCGGCTCAGCCCCGGGGCAGCCCGAGGATGCGCTCGGCGATGATGTTGCGCTGGATCTCCGAGGTGCCGCCCGCGATCGTCCCGCCGAAGCTGCGCGCGTACCGCTCGAACCAGCTGGCGCGGTGGTCGGCGAGGCCCATGTGGTTGTACGGTGCGGTCACCGCCGGATGGACGAGCGAGTCGGGCCCGTGCTCCTCCAGCGCGTGCAGCGACGCCTCCTGCACGGCCTCCGAGCCGAACACCTTCAGCACCGACAGCTCGGCGGGGTCGCGCCCGCCGGCGAGCTGCCGGTAGCCGAGCAGCCGGATCGCCTGCAGGTCCATGAGCAGCGTCGCGTACCACTCCTCGGTGCTGGGGGAGTCCTCGACCAAATAGCTCATCCAGTCGGCGTAGCTCAGCCACAGCAGCGTCCGCTCGTGCCCGAGCGAGCCGTGCGCGACGCCCCACCCGCCGTGCAGCGGCCCGATGAGGTTCTCGCGCGGCACCCGGACGTCGGTGAAGAAGACCTCGTTGAAGTCGTAGTCGTCGGGGGCGGCGATGGACCCGAACGGCCGCCGGACCAGCCCTTCGCTGTCGGTCGGGATCACCAGCACGCTGATGCCCTTGTGCTTGGGGGCGTCCGGGTCGGTGCGCACGAACGTCAGCAGGATGTCGGCGTCGTGCGCGCCGGACGTCCACACCTTCTGCCCGTTCACCACGAACTCGTCGCCGTCGAGGGCGGCGCGGGTGCGCAGCCCGGCGAGGTCGGAGCCCGCGCCGGGCTCGCTCATCCCGAGCGCCGCGGTGATCTCGGCGCGCAGGATCGGCACGGCCCAGCGCCGCTTCTGCTCCTCGGTGCCGAAGGTCAGCAGCGACGCCGCGACGATGCCGAGGCCCTGCGGGTTGAAGCTGTGGTAGATCCGCCGCCGCGACAGCTCCTCCAGGTGGGCGAGCTGCTGCGGCAGCGTCGCGTTCCGGCCGCCGTACTCGGGCGGGTTGCCCGGCAGCAGCCAGCCCGCGTCGAACAGCTTGCGCTGCCACCGCCGCGCCCATTCGGGGATGTCCGCGCTGGACTTCGGGCGCTGGACGGCCTCCTCCGCAGAGGGCAGGTTGGCGTCGAGGAAGGCGGCGAACTCCGCGCGGAACTCCTCGATCTCGGGGTCGGGGGTGAGCTTCATCGGGCGGCGCCCTTCCGCGCGTGTTCCTCCAGCAGCGCCCTGCGGTGCACGGACGCGGTGCCGAGCAGCAGGTCGCACGCCTTGGCCCGCTTGAGGTAGATCTGCAGCTCGTTCTCCCAGGTGTAGCCCATGGCGCCGAACAGCTGGTAGCCGTGCTTGAACACGACCCGCTGGCACTCCCCGGCGGACGCCTTGGCCATCAGCGCGGCCTCGCGGCGGCGCGGATCGTCCTCGGCGATCGTCAGCGCGGAGTAGTACGCCAGCGCCCTGGCGCGCTCGATCGCCACGTGCATGTCGGCGGCCTTGTGCTTGACGGCCTGGAACGAGCCGATCGGCACGCCGAACTGCTCGCGCTGCTTCACGTGCGCGACCGCCAGGTCGAGGATGCGCCGGCACGCCCCGACCGCGGTGATCGCCAGCCCCATGAGGGTGAGGTCCGGGATCCCGGCGACGAGGTCGGCGGCCTGCACGTGCGCGACGTGCAGCGTCGGGTCGAAGACCGAGACGGGCTCGGCGGAGACCTCCGCGCCGCTCACCACGACCACCCCGGACCGGGTCAGCAGCGCGACCTCGTCGGCCCGGCCGGCGTCCAGGACGAACCGGCCGGCGCCGTCGCAGACCCCCGTCCCCGATCCCTCGGGCGGCCGCCCGGCGAGCGGCGCGAACCAGGTCGCCGTGGCGAGGAAGGGCGTCGGGTCGGCGACGTACCCGAGCTCGTCCAGCACGATCGCCAGCTCGACCGGCGGGGTCTCCAGCCAGCCGAGGTCCAGGTAGGTCTTCCAGAGCTGCTCCGGCGGCAGCGACCGCGAGCGCTCCACCGTCTCGCGGACCATGTCCCGCAGCAGCCGCTGGTCCTCGTCGAACTCGAAATCCATGCGCCCTCGCTCCTCAGAGGCTCGCGAGCCGCGCCCGGGCCCACTCGCGGCGGGCGGGCAGATGCTGGGTGGGCCACAGCCCGGGGGCGGGCTCGCGGCCGCGCAGCACCTCCCGCGCCACCGTGATCTTGTGCACCTCGGTCGGGCCGTCGACGACCGCCATCACCGCGGCGCCGTTCCACATGTCCGCGAAGGGCATCTCGTTGGAGACGCCGAGGGCGCCGTGCAGGTGCATCGACCGGTAGACGATGTCGTGCATGACCTTGGGCGTCAGGAACTTGATCGCCGCGATGTCCTTGCGGACCCGCTTGTAGTCCTGGTACTCGTCGATCTGCCAGGCCGTGTAGAGCACGAACAGCCGGAACTGGGTGAGCTGGGCGTAGGACTCGGCCAGGTCCGCCTGGACGAGCTGCTTGTCGGCCAGCCGGCTCCCCTGCGTCTCCCGCGACAGGGCGCGCTCGGCCATCATGTCGAGCGCCTTCTGGCACTGGCCGACGACCCGCATCGCGTGGTGGACGCGGCCGCCGCCGAGCCGGGTCTGCGCGATCACGAACGCCTGCCCCTCGCCGCCGAGCAGCGCGTCGCCGGGCACGCGGACGCCGTCGTAGTGGATGAGGGCGTGCATGCCCTCATCGGTGCTCTCGCCCAGCAGCCCGACGTGCCGCTCCACCCGGATGCCCGGGGTGTCGCTCGGGACCAGGAACATCGACATGCCCTTGTACGGATCGACGTCCGGGTCCGTCACCGCCATCACGATCACGAAGCTGGACGTGCGGGCGTTGGAGGAGAAGAACTTGCGGCCGGTGATGACCCAGTCGTCGCCGTCGCGCACGGCGCGGGTGGTGAACATCCTGGGGTCCGCACCGGCCTGCGGCTCGGTCATGGAGAAGCAGGAGAAGCATTCGCCCTCGAGCAGCGGCTGCAGGTAGCGCTCCTTCTGCTCCTCGGTGCCGTAGCGGGCGATGATCTCGGCGTTGCCGGTGTCGGGCGCCGCGGTGCCGAACACGACCGGCGCCCAGCCGGACGAGCCGAGGATCTCGTTGATGAGCGCCAGCTTCAGCTGGCCGAACCCGCGTCCGCCGAGCTCGGGACCGAGGTGCGGCGCCCACAGGCCCTGGTCGCGCACCTGCTGCTTCAGCTTGCGGACGACGGGGCCGAGCTCGCCGTCCAGCGGGTGGAAGGCCCGCCCCGGATGCAGGATGTCCAGCGGCTCGATGCACTCCTCACGGAACCGCCTGATCCAGTCCAGCTTCTTCTCGAACTCGGGCTCGGTGCGAAACTCCCATGCCATTCAGACGATCCTCGTTTCGTGGTCCTGCCAGTAGGTCTCCCGCAGGAGCCCCTTGCGGAGCTTCCCGTTGGGGTCGCGGGGCAGCGCTGGTGCGAAGTCGATGTCGCGGGGGCACTTGTAGTGGGCGAGCCGGTCCCTGCAGTAGGCGAGCAGCTCGTCCTTCAGGTCGTCGCGGGGCCGCTCGTCCGCCGGCTGGACGACCGCCAGCACCCGCTCGCCCATCTCCGCGTCCGGCACGCCGATCACCGCGACGTCCGCGACGGCGGGGTGCATGACGAGGACGTTCTCGGCCTCCTGCGGGTAGATGTTGACCCCGCCGGAGACGATCATGTGGGCGACGCGGTCGGTCAGGTACAGGTAGCCGTCCTCGTCGATGCGGCCGACGTCGCCGAGGGTGCGCTCGCCGAAGTAGACGACGCCGTCGCGGATGCTGACGTCCTCGCCCGCCTTGCCGACCGAGCCGGGGTGCGCGAGCCACTCCTGCGGCCCGATGGCGACGTGCCCGTACCCCTCGGTGCCGGAGTAGTACTCGTGGATGATCGGGCCGAACCAGTCGAGCATCCGCCGCTTCACCTCGACCGGGCAGGGGGCGGCGCTGTGGAAGACGAGCTCGAGGCTGCTCAGGTCGCGGTCGCGCTGCTCGGCGGGCAGCTTCAGCATGCGGACGAACATCGTCGGGACGAACTGGGCGTGCGTGACCCGGTGCCGCTCGATCAGCTCGAGGGCCTCGGCGGCGTCGAACCGGTCCATCACGACGAGGGTGGCGCCGAGCCGCAGCAGCGACATGCAGTAGACCAGCGGCGCGGCGTGGTAGAGGGGCGCGGGGGAGAGGTAGACGCTGCCGGGGCCGATCCCGTACCGCTGCAGCCCGAGCGCGACCCTGACGCACTCGGCGGACGGGTCGCCCATCGGGCCCGCGGTGAGCTGCTTGCGGATCGCCTTGGGCCGCCCGGTCGTGCCGCCGGAGAACAGGAGCTCGCGGCCCTCGCACTCGCGCAGCCCGCGCACGTCGGCGGGCTCGGCGAGCAGCCGCTCGTAGACGTCCTCGGTCACGAGCAGCTTGCCGTCGGTCATCTCCTCGATCTCCGACGGCCGCAGATGGGTGTTGACCGGCGTGTAGTACAGCCCGGAGCGCTGCGCCGCCCAGGCGACCTCCAGGAGGGCGGCCCCGTTGGGCATCTGGACGGCGATGCGCTCGCCGGGGCTGAGCCCGAGCGCCGCGGCCAGGTGCCGCGAGCGGGCGTCGAGCTCGCCGTAGGTCACGGTCCTGCCGCCGCTCTCGATGACCGCGATCGCGTCGGGGCGCCGTTCGGCCTGCAGACCCAGGTGGTGCATGGTCGAGAGAATAACATTCTCGTGATTCGAAAGTAAGAGTCTCGACAGTGAGAGGATGTGAGAGGAGAACAGGTATAGCTTTATCCGTTTGAAAGAGTATCGTTCTTCAGGTGATGACCGAAGTCCCCGAAGAGCCGGCCTGGCGCCGGCGGGCCGTCGAGCGGTCCACCCGCGCCGCCAAGCTCCGTGCCGAGCAGCGCGTGCAGCGCTTCCTGGACTCGGCCAAGGAACTCATCGCCGAGAAGGGGACGACGGACTTCACCGTCCAGGAGATCGTCGAGCGCTCCCACCAGTCGCTGCGCAGCTTCTACCAGCACTTCGACGGCAAGCACGAGCTGCTGCTGGCGCTGTTCGAGGACGCGCTCGCCAAGGGCGCGCTGAGGATACGGGACGCCGTCGACGCCGAGTCCGACCCGCTGCGCCGCCTGCGGGGCGCCGTCGAGCTGCTGTACGAGCAGTCGCGTCCGAGGCAGCAGGTGGAGCGCCCGCTGTTCAGCGACTTCGCGCAGCAGCTGCTCGTCCGGCAGCCCACCAAGGTGGCGGCGGCCCACCTCCCCCTGCTCGCGGTGTTCACCGACCTCATCGAGCAGGCCGCCGAGACCGGCGCGATCCCGCCCGGGCGGCCGCGGCGGCGGGCCTCGCTGGTGATGCAGACGATCATGTTCGCCGCCCAGGGCAACGGCGTACCGGCCGGGGGCCACGCCGTGCCCTTCACCGCCGCGGAGATCTGGGAGTTCTGCTACGGCGGGATCGCCGGCTCGGCGTTCGCGTCCTCCTCCGCCGGCCCCGCCGACTGACGCTCGCGGGCCAGCGCGCACTCCTCCGCGAACGCCAGGACCCTGAGGTGGTACGCCCTGGCCGACAGCCCCAGGCTCAGGTTGTGCCCGCCCGCCTGCTCGCCGGTCTCGACGCGCGGCGACGAGGTGAACATCGCGGCGACCTCCGCCAGGCCCGCGCGGCCCGCGCGCCACACCCCCTCGTGCTCGGCGACGGTGTAGCGCACCGGGATCCGCACCCGGGCGGCCAGGGCAGGGAAATCGCGCGGCCAGCTCCGGACGGCGGTGCCCTCGTGCGCGGCCCCGGGAACGAGGATCCCCGCTTCCCCGGCGATGCCCTCCGGGTAGAGGTGGGCGCCGCCCCACACGAGGTCGCGCACCGTGCCCGCCGGCCCCGGCGGCGAAGCGTCCCGGAGCCGGCTCCCCAGCAGTTGCGCGGCGCGCGGCTGGTAGTGCCGCCCGGTCCCGGAGATCTCCAGGCCCAGCAGCTCGCCGCCGCGCCCGGACGCCGCCATCCGCAGGGCGAGCTCGCAGCCCAGCGAATGGGCCATCAGGAACACCCCGGCGCCGCGGGGGCGCGACGCCAGCAGCCCGTCGACCGCGCCGAAGGCCAGCCGGGTCCGCGCCTCGGCGGTCGCCGTCCGGTCCGGATGCGCGGCCGACGCGCCGTAGCCGGGCCGGTCCAGGGCGAGGACGGTGAAGCCGAGCGCCGCGCCGGTCCGCAGCAGCGAGAGCCGGGGCCGGTTCGGCGCGTCGAAGTACGCGGCGCTCGTCGCGCCGCCGTGCAGCGCGACCACGACGGCCCTGGGGCGCGGCGCCTCCGCCACCAGGGCCGACATCGGGACGCCGCCGACGTCCACCACACGCCGGGACGGTTCCGCGTCCGCGGTGCTCACGTGTCGGATCGCAGCAGGATGACCCCGCTCGGGGTGAGGCCGCCGCTGCTCACCACGGCCACCTCGGCGCCCGCCACCTGCCGCTCGCCGCCCTCGCCGCGCAGCTGGACGACGGCCTCGTGCATCAGCCCCATGCCGTGGGTGCGCCCGTGCGAGAGCTGCCCGCCGTGGGTGTTGAGGGGCAGGACGCCGTCGCGGGCGATGTTCTTGCCGCCGTCGAGGAAGTCCTTCGCCTCGCCGATGCCGCAGAAGCCGAGCGCCTCGATCCACGACAGGCAGTTGATGGTGAAGCCGTCGTAGAGCAGCGCCACGTCCACGTCGCCCGGACGCAGCGACGTCCGGGTCCACAGGTGCGCGGCCTGCCCGAGCACCTGCGGCTCGTGGGTCAGGGTGCTCTGGTCCCACTCCAGGCGCTCGACGATCTGCGTGCCGACCGCCTCCACGAGGACGGGCGGCTTGGCCAGGTCGCGCGCCTCGTCCACCGCGGACACGATCACGGCGATCGCGCCGTCGCACGGCACGTCGCAGTCGTACAGCCCGAACGGCGTGGTGATCGGCCGCGCCCCGAGGTAGTCGTCCATGGTCATCGGGTCGCGGTACACGGCGGACGGGTTGAGGGCGGCGTTCGCGCGCTGGTTCAGCGCGATCCAGCCGAGCGTCTCGCGCGTCGTCCCGTACCGGTGGAAGTGGCGCTGCGCGTTCTGCGCCAGCGTGTGCGCCGCCGAGACCGCGCCGAACGGCCGGATCCAGGCGCTGCTCCCGCCGGCCCGCCCGCCGCCGCCCGCGCCGAGCCGGCCCTGCCGCATCAGCTCGGTGTGGGTGGCCTCCCACAGGGTGCGGAAGCACAGCACGTGCCGTGCCAGCCCGCCCGCGACCGCCAGCATCGCCGCGATCAGCGAACCGCCCGGGCCGAACGTCTCGGCGCCGCCGTTGTACCAGGTCGGGCGGATGCCGAGCGCCGACTCCAGCGCGGTGACGCCGCCCTCGGAGAAGCCGCCGAAGGCGCCCGCGCCCGGGTAGGTCGCCAGCCCGTCGATGTCGGCCAGGTCCAGGCCGGCGTCCGCGACCGCCTCCTCGCACGCCGCCACCGTGAGCGACAGCGGCGGGACCATCAGGCGGCGCCCGATCCGCGAGGCCCCGACTCCGCTGATCGCGACCTTGTCCTCGAACTTCTCGGTGACCGGCATGGGCCGGACGTACCGGCGCATCTGCTCCGGCTCGACCTCGTCGCGGGGGAGCGGCGCCGGCTCCCCCTGCTCCGCCGCGGGGCGGAACAGGGGCAGCCACACGTCCTCGACGTTCTCGAAGACCACCTCCATGCGCATGCCGAGGCGCAGGTCGCCGGGATCGCAGCCGATGGCGTTGGTGGTGAGCCGGACCCGCGGGTCCTCCTCGATCGCGACCTGCGCCACGACGTAGGGGGCGGGCAGCCCGGGCACGCGGAACCGGTGGCTGACGGTGAACCCGATGAGCGTCGCGAACCCGGACACGGCCCGCTCGGTCATGGTGGTGCCCCGGCAGTGCCGGCAGACCGGCTGCGGCGGATGGATCAGGGTGGCGCAGGACGCGCACTCCTGGAACCGCAGCCGCCCGTCCGCCCCGGACCTCCAGAAGAACGCGTCCTGATCGGTGACCTCCGGCAGGGTGCGGCCCGAGGGGTCGTTCACATCGCCTCCCGGCCGCTCACGAGACCGAGATCGCGCGTTCCGGGCAGGACCGGACGGCCTCCTGGACCGCCCCCTCCTGGCCGGGCGGGACGTCCTCGCTGACCGGCGAGGAGTGCCCGTCGACGTCGTCGAGCTCGAAGACCTCGGGCGCCCGCATCGCGCACAGCGTGTGGCCCTGGCAGCGCTCCTGGTCGACCTTCACTTTCACGATGTCCCCTCCTGGGAGTCTCAGGCCTTGTAGTCGTGCCACTTGAGGTAGCCGCCGGCGTCCACCCGCATCTGCATGCCGGTGACGTAGCGCGACTCGTCCGAGGCGAGGAACAGCACCATGTCGCTGATGTCCTTCGGCTCGACGTAGGGGATCGGCATCGCCTGCTGCACGCCGAACGCCGGCTCGGCGTCCGCGCGGGTCGGGTGCTCGAGGTCCGGCCGGAACGACTGGTACATCGGCTCGCTGTGCAGCATGTCGGTGTTGCAGTTGGTCGGGTGCACGACGTTGGCGCGGATCCTCAGCGGGGCGACGTTGCGCGCCAGCTCGTGGATGTACTGCGAGAGCGCCTTCTTGGCGTACATGTAGGCGTGGCCGCCCGGGTCCTTGCCCGGATCGTCGATGGTTCCGACGACCATCAGCGCCGCGGTCGACCCGGTCGCGATGATCGAGCCGCCCTCGGGCAGGTGCGGCAGCGCGGCCTGGACCGCGTTGATCGTGCCGACCAGGTTGGTGTCGACGACGTCGCTCCACGCCTTGAGCGGCGGCTGCCCCTTCATCCCGGCGACGCCGGCCTGCGCCACGACGATGTCGAGCCGGCCGAGCTCGGCGACGCCGCGCTCGACCGCGTCCCGCAGCTGCGCGGCCTCGCGCACGTCCGCCTGCACCGCCACGATGCGCCGGCCGAGCTCCTCGACCAGCCGGACGGTCTCCTTGAGGTCGTCGGGGCGGGCGAGGGGATAGCCGACCGTCTCGTAGTCCCGGCACAGGTCGACCGCGATGATGTCGGCGCCCTCCTCGGCCAGCCGCACCGCGTGGCTGCGGCCCTGCCCCCGGGCCGCGCCGGTGATGAACGCGACCTTCCCGTCAACACGTCCCATGGGTGCCGTCCTCCGTGAGAATCATCGTTCCAGATGTGAGAACATTACTCTCCACAGGGAGGCTCCTGGAAGTCCCGGGTCGGGTCCGGCTGGGACGGAAGCGAGAGTCTCCGATCTTGCAGGGTTGATTTGCTTTTTTCGAGAATGTAACTTCCGTCCACATGAGCGGCACGGGCTTGGAGGAGCGCATGGGGACCGAGATCACCGCGGCGGTGACGGCATGAGGCCGCTGGAGGGCGTGCGCGTCCTGGAGGTCGCCATGTACGGGTTCGTCCCATCGGCCGGCGGGGTGCTGGCCGACTGGGGCGCCGACGTGGTCAAGGTCGAGCACGCCGTCACCGGCGACCCGCAGCGCGGGCTCCGCCAGGTCGGCACGATGCGCGTCGACGGCGACCCGAACCCCAACATCGAGCACGCCAACCGCGGGAAGCGCTCCCTCGGGCTCGACCTGTCGGTGCCCGAGGGCAAGGAGGTGCTCGAAGCGCTGGTCCGGCGCTCGGACGTGTTCCTGACCAGCTTCCTCCCGGGCGCCAGGCGCAAGTTCGGCATCGACGTCGACGACGTCCGCGCCGTCAACCCGAAGATCGTCTACGCCCGGGGCAGCGCCCTCGGCCCGCGCGGCCTGGAGGCCGACAAGGGCGGCTACGACATGACGGCGTTCTGGGCCCGCGGCGGGACCGCCGCCAGCCTCACCCCGCCCGGGGCCGACGGGATGGTCAGCCCGCCCGGTCCCGCGTACGGCGACACGATCTCCGGCACGAACCTCGCCGGCGGCATCGCCGCCGCGCTCTTCCGCCGCGAGCGCACCGGCGAGCCGTCGGTCGTCGACGTGTCGCTGTTCGGCAGCGGGCTGTGGGCGATGGGCCATGGCATCGCGCTGTCGATGCACGTCGGCGAGCCGCTGGTCGCGGCCCCGCCCGGGGCCCATGGGTCGCCCAGGAACCCGCTGTCCGGCCTGTACGCCACGTCCGACGGCCGCTACCTGGCCTTCGTCATGCTGCAGCCCGGGAAGTTCTGGGCGGACGTGTGCCGCCACATCGACCGGCCGGAGCTCGCCGACGACCCCCGCTTCGCCGACGCCGAGCGGATCGCCGCCAACACCGCCGAGGCCGTCGGGATCCTCCGGGAGGCCATCGCCGCGCGGACCCTGGCGGAGTGGACCGAGCGCTTCGCCACCCTCGCCGGGCCGTGGGCGCCGGTGCAGGACTCGCTGCAGGCCGGCAACGACCCCCAGGCCCGCGCGAACGACTACATCGTCAAGGCCGGCGAGCTCGAGCTGGTCGCGAGCCCGGTGCAGTTCGACGTCACCGCCACGGCGGCCGGCCCGGCGCCCGAGTTCGCCGCCCAGACCGAGGAGATCCTCACCGAGCTCGGCCTCGACTGGGACCGCATCATCGCCCTCAAGGCCGCGGGCGCCGTCACCTGACCACCGCCGCCGGACGGCGGCGGTGTGGGCACCGCGCGGCGTCCCGCCCGGCCGTGCCACGCGCGCCGCACGGCCGGGCGGGACGCCTCGGCATGAGGACGCCGACGCCCCGTTAGTGCGCGCCCACGTCATCGCGCACGGTTCATCACCTTCTCCGCCGCCTCCCAGTGCTCGTCCGCGACCCACAGCCGGGCGAAGGCGCCCGCCGCCTCCTCCGCCGTCAGGCCGCCCCCGGCGACGCGCTTGATCTCGCGCGCCGCGCCGGTGGCGAGGGAGGCGGCCAGCGACCGCCAGCCCTCCTCGAAGGAGTCGCGGGGGAGCACCCGGTCCACCAGCCCGAGGCGTTCGGCCTCCGCCGCGCCGAGCACCGTGCCCGCGCCCGCGAGCAGGAGGGCGCGGCCCCGCCCGACCAGCGCGGCGAGGCGCTCGGCCCCGCCCCAGGCCGGCATGATCGCCAGCGTCGACTGGTTGAAGCCGATCTTGATGTCGGCGGCGGCCACCCGGATGTCGGCGGCCACCGCGACCTCGGCGCCGCCGCCGAGCGCGTGCCCGTTCAGCGCGGCGATCACCGGGGCGGGGAAGGACGCGATCCGGTCGCAGACACCGCGCATGCGCAGGGCCATCGCGACCGCCTCGGGCTCGGTGCGGATCGCGGCGAGCTCCTTGAGGTCGCCGCCCGAGACGAAGGCGCGGTCGCCCGCGCCCCGGATCACCAGCGCGCCGGCGCCCGCCGCCGCGTCGAGCGCCTCGTCCAGCCGGTCCATGGTGGCCGGCGCGATGGCATTGCGGGCCTGCGGGCGGTCGATGGTGATGACCGCCACCCCGCCCTCCAGTTCGAGATCGACCATGCGCTCTTCTCCAGTGATGGAAGGGGCATTCTCGTATTTGGGAAACAGCGTATTCGCCCGTCAGGGTGCGATCAAGCCCGCGCCGACGGCAGCGCGGCACCGCCGAGGGGCGGGCGGGCCGTCCTCCGCCGAGGCGAGATGGCTGTTCTCTGTGTCGAGAACGTGATATTCACAAGGCGTCGGCGGCCCGCACCGGGAATTGGAGCCATCACCATGCGAACGATCCCTGAGGCCCTGGTCAAGCGGTACGAGGCGGAGGGCTGGTGGACCCGCGAGTCCCTCGGGGAGATGCTGGCGCGAGGCCTCGCCGCCGCCCCGGACGCGGTGTTCCGGGTGCACTCCTCGGCGCGGCCGTGGTCCGGCACGCTGCGCGACGTCGAGCGGATCGCCCGCAGGCTCGCCGCCGGGCTCCGTGCCCGGGGCGTGCGGCCCGGCGACGCCGTGGCGTTCCAGCTGCCGAACTGGATGGAGGCGGCGGCGGTCTTCTGGGCGTCGGCGTTCCTCGGGGCGACCGTCGTGCCGATCGTCCACTTCTACGGCCGCAAGGAGGTCGGGTACATCCTCAAGGCCGTCCGCCCGCGGGCCTTCGTGACCGCCGAGCGGTTCGGCCGCATGGAGTTCGAGCCCGGCGTCTGCGCGGACGTCCCGGTCGTGGGCGTGGTGGGGCGCGACTTCGAGGACCTGCTCGCCGCCGATCCGTGGCCGGACGTGGCGGCCGCGGACCCGGCCGGCCCGGCGGTGATCGCGTTCACCTCGGGCACGACGCGCGACCCCAAGGGCGTCGTGCACAGCCACCGGACGCTCGGCTACGAGACCCGCCAGCTCTCCGAGCGCTACCCGCCGGATATCGCGCGGCAGATCATCTCCGCCCCGGTGGGCCACTTCATCGGCATGATCTCCGCCTTCCTGATCCCCGTGCTGCGCGGCTGGAGCATCAACCTCGCCGACGTCTGGGACCCCGCCAGGGTCCTGGCGCTGATGGAGAGCGACGGCCTCACCGTGTGCGGCGGCGTCCCGTACTACATGACGAGCCTGCTCGACCATCCCGACTTCACGCCGGAGCACCACCTGCCGCACATGCGGTTCGCCGGACTCGGGGGAGCGGCCGTCCCCGTCGCGGTCACCACCCGGCTCGCGGAGCTCGGCATCACGGTCTACCGGTCCTACGGCAGCACCGAGCACCCGTCCATCACGGGTTCGGCGGTCACCGCGCCGGAGGCCAAGCGCCTGCACACCGACGGCGAGGCGCTGCCCGGCGTGGAGATCCGGCTGGGCGAGGACGGTGAGATCTTCAGCCGGGGCCCCGACCTGTGCATCGGCTACACCGATCCGGAGCTGACCGAGCGGGCGTTCGACGAGGACGGCTGGTACCGGACGGGCGACATCGGCGTGCTCGACGAGGACGGCTACCTGACCATCACGGACCGCAAGTCGGACATCATCATCCGGGGCGGCGAGAACATCAGCGCGCTGGAGGTGGAGGAGGCGCTGCTCGCCATGCCGGGCGTCGCCGAGGCCGCCGTCGTCGCGGCGCCCGACGAGCGGCTCGGCGAGCGCGCCGCGGCCGTGGTCAGGACGAGGCCGGACGTCCCGGCGCCCACGATCGAGGAGATGCGGGCGCACCTGGAGCGGGTGGGGCTCGGCCGGCAGAAGTGGCCGGAGGAGCTGCACGCCGTCGAGGACTTCCCGCGCACCGCCAGCGGCAAGGTCCAGAAGTTCCTGCTGCGTAGGGACATTGCGATGCGCGCTCGGCGAGAATAGTATTCTCGCTATCGGTAAAGGAGGATCTCTATGACGACGCGGGCGCTGCCGTATCCGCTGTTCGACGCCGACAACCACCTGTACGAGACCGAGGACGCGCTGACCCGGTACCTGCCGAAGCAGTACGCGGGCGCCGTCCGCTACGTCCAGGTGGACGGCCGCACCAAGATCGCGATCCGCGGCCAGATCAGCGAGTACATCCCCAACCCCACCTTCGAGGTCGTCGCCCGCCCGGGCGCGATGGAGGACTACTTCCGGCACGGCAACCCCGAGGGCAAGAGCAGGCGGGAGATCTTCGGCGAGCCGATGCGCTCCGTCCCGGCCTTCCGCGAGCCGGGCCCGCGCCTGGAGCTGATGGACGAGCTCGGCATCCAGCGCACGCTGATGTTCCCCACGCTCGCCAGCCTCATCGAGGAGCGGATGCGCGACGACCCCGACCTCATCCACGTGGTCGTCCACGCCCTCAACCAGTGGCTGCACGAGACCTGGTCCTTCAACTACAGGGACCGCATCTTCACCACCCCCGTCATCAGCCTGCCCATCGTCGACAAGGCGATCGCCGAGCTGGACTGGTGCCTGGAGCGCGGCGCGAAGGTCGTGCTGATCCGCCCCGCGCCCGTCCCCGGGTACCGGGGCCCGCGCTCGTTCGCGCTCCCGGAGTTCGACCCGTTCTGGAAGCGGGTCGTCGAGGAGAACGTGCTGGTCGGCATGCACTCCTCCGACAGCGGCTACAGCCGCTACTCCAACGACTGGGAGGGCCACGGCGCCGAGATGCTGCCGTTCAAGACCAACGCCTTCCGGATGCTGGCCGAGTGGCGGCCGGTCACCGACGCGGTCGGGTCGATGGCCTGCCACGGCCTGCTGTCCCGCTTCCCCGACCTGAAGATCTCGGTCATCGAGAACGGCTCGTCCTGGGTGGCCCCGCTCCTGCAGCAGCTCGCCGACGTGCACAAGAAGGCCCCGGAGGCGTTCACCGAGGACCCGGTCGAGGCCGTCAAGCGCAACGTCCACGTCAGCCCGTTCTGGGAGGAGGACATGTCCGAGCTCGCCGACCTCATCGGGATCGACCGGGTGCTGTTCGGCTCGGACTACCCGCACCCGGAGGGGCTCGCCGACCCGGTCAGCTACGTCGACGCGCTCGGCACCATGTCCGAGGCCGACCAGGCGAAGATCATGGGCGGCAACCTCGCCCGCCTGATGTCCGTTTGACGCGCGCCCGATGATGAACGATCCCGCGAAGGGCGACCTCACGCGGACGGCGTCCGGCCTCCCGCTCCAGCCGGTCTACGGGCCGGCGGACGCGGGGGCCGCGCCGCCCGCACCGGGGCGCTTCCCGTTCACCCGCGGCAACTACGCCTCCGGCTACCGCGGCCGGCTGTGGACGTTCCGGCAGTACTCCGGCTTCGGCACCGCGGAGGAGTCCAACCGCCGCTACCGCTACCTGCTCGACCAGGGCGGCACCGGCCTGTCCGTGGCGCTCGACCTGCCCACCCAGTGCGGGTACGACTCCGACGACCCGGAGGTGGCCGACGAGGTCGGCCGCGTCGGCGTCGCCGTCGACACCCTCGCCGACGCCGAGATCCTGTTCGACGGCATCCCGCTGGACGCGATCAGCACCAGCTTCACCATCAACGGGACCGCCGCGATCCTGCTGGCGTTCTACGTCGCCGCGGCCGAGCGCAAGGGGGTGCCGCGCGCGAAGCTCACCGGCACCATCCAGAACGACATCCTCAAGGAGTACGCCTCGCGCGGCACCTGGATCTGGCCGCCCGAGCCGTCGCTGCGGCTGATCGCCGACACCATCGAGTTCTGCGCGGCGGAGGTGCCGCGGTTCAACGCGATCTCGGTGGCCGGCGCGCACTTCCGCGACGCCGGCGCCAACGCCGTCCAGGAGATGGCGTTCACGCTCGCCGACGGGGTCACGTACTGCGACACCGTCGTCGAGCGGGGCCGCATGACGATCGAGGAGTTCGCGCCGCAGGTCTCGTTCTTCTTCTACACCCACGGCGACTTCTTCGAGGAGATCGCCAAGTACCGGGCGGGGCGGCGGCGCTGGGCGACCATCGTCCGGGAACGCTACGGCGCCGCCACCGACAAGGCGTCGATGTTCCGGTTCGGGTGCGTGGCGGGCGGCGCGTCCCTGTACGCGCCACAGGCGCGCAACAACGTCGTGCGGGTCGCCTACGAGGCGATGGCGTCCGTGCTCGGCGGCGTCCAGTCGATGTTCACCGCCGCGTGGGACGAGCCGTTCGCGCTGCCCAGCGAGGAGTCGGCGACGCTGGCGCTGCGCACCCAGCAGATCCTCGCGCACGAGACGGGCGTCGCCCGGGTCGCCGACCCGCTCGGCGGCTCCTACTTCGTGGAGGCGCTCACCGACGCCACCGAGGAGCGGATCATCGAGATCATGGACGACCTCGACCGGCACGGCGGGATGGTCAGCGCGATCGAGGACGGCTACCTGCAGGGCCTCATCGCCGACGAGGCGTACCGGATCCAGCGGGACGTCGAGTCGGGCGCGCGCCCGGTCGTCGGCCTCAACCGGTTCGCCACCGACGAGCCGGCGCCCGAGATCACCACCTACGAGCTGGACGCGGCCGGCCGGGACCGGCAGCTGAAGCGGCTGGCGCGGGTGAAGGCCGAGCGCGATCCCGCGGCCGTCCGCGCCCGGCTCGCCGAGCTGTCCCGCGCGGCCGAAGGCGAGGACAACCTGATGGGTCCGCTGATCGACTGCGCCGGCGCGTACTGCACCGTCGGCGAGATGGTGGCCGCGCTGAAGGCGGTCTGGGGCGAGTTCCAGCAGCCGGTGGTGTTCTGATGCCGGCCCGCGTCCTGATCGCCAAGCCCGGCCTGGACGGCCACGACCGCGGCGCGAAGGTCGTCGCCCGCGCGCTGCGCGACGCCGGCTTCGAGGTGGTGTTCACCGGCATCCGCCAGCGCGTCGAGGACATCGTGGCCATCGCGCTGCAGGAGGACGTCGCGGTCGTCGGCCTCAGCATCCTGTCCGGCGCGCACCTGGCGCTCACCGCCCGCACCGTCGAGGGCCTGCGCGCCGCCGGCGCCGGCGACATCACCGTCATCGTGGGCGGGACCGTGCCCGCCGCCGACGTCCCGCGCCTGCTGGAGGCGGGCGCCGCCGCGGTGTTCCCGACCGGCACCCCGCTCGACGAGCTCGTGGACCGGGTGCGCGCGCTGACCGCCGCCCCCGCCCCGGCCGAGCGGGGCTGACCCCCGAAGACCCTCCGCGCACGGCGCGCGCGGAGGCGCACGCGGCCGGTCCGGCAGCCGCCGCGTGCGCATCGACCTGAATCCGACGAAGCCGGCCCGGGGGTGCGGGGGACCGCCCTCCCCTCGGGCGGTACTGACCCAGCGAACTTGGAGGATCCGTGCGGATCGGTGTGATGAGCGGGCCGGAGCGCGGGGACTCCGCCCGCAAGGCGAAGCGGATGATGGACGACGCCCGGTGGGCCGAGGCCGCCGGGCTCGACACCGTGTGGGTGCCGCAGGTCCCGACGGACTTCGACGCGCTGCTCGCCGTGGCGCTGATGGGGACGGCGACGGACCGGATCGAGATCGGCACCGCGGTCGTCCCGCTGCAGGCGCAGCATCCGATCGCGCTGGCGCGGCAGGCGCTGTCCGCCCAGGCGGCCACCGGCGGCCGGCTCGCGCTCGGCGTCGGGCCGTCCCACCACTGGATCGTCCGGGACATGCTCGGGCTGCCCTACGAGCGGCCCGCCGGGTACACCCGCGACTACCTCGACGTCCTCGACGCCGCGTTCGCCGGGCCCGGCCCGGTCGAGGTGGAGAACACGACGTTCACCGTGCGCAACCCGCTCGGGCTCGGGCCGGTGGCGCCGCTGCCGGTGCTGGTCGCCGCGCTCGGCCCGGTGATGCTGAAGCTCGCCGGGGAGCGCGCCGACGGGACGGTGCTGTGGATGGCCGACGAGAAGGCCGTCGGCGAGCACGTCGTCCCGCGCATCACGGCGGCGGCCGAGGCCGCCGGGCGCCCGGCGCCGCGGATCGTCGCCGGCGTCCCGGTGTGCCTGTGCAGGCCGTCGGAGGTCGACGCGGCGCGCGAGCGCGCCAACCGGATCCTCGGCGAGGCCGAGGTCTCCCCGAACTACCAGCGGCTGCTGGAGTACGGCGCCGCCCGCGACATCGGCGACATCTGCGCGGCGGGCGACGAGGCGGCGATCGAGGCGCGGCTGCGCCGGTTCGCCGACGCGGGCGTCACCGACCTGTCGGTGCGGCTGCTGCCGATCGGCGAGGGCCGGGACGAGCTGGTCGCCTCCAAGGAGCGGACCAAGGAGATGCTCGCCGGCCTGGCGGCGGAGCTGCGATGAGCGCCGGGCCGCTCGCGGGCATCCGCGTGCTGGAGGTCGGGCACATCCTGGCCGGCCCCTACGCGACGATGATGCTCGCCGACCTCGGCGCCGAGGTCACCAAGATCGAGCCGCCGGGCGGCGACCTGTCGCGGCAGGTGAGCGACGCCTACTTCGCCAGCCTCAACCGCGGCAAGCGCAGCGTCCGGCTCGACCTGACGGCGCCGGACGGGCAGGCCCGGCTGGGCGAGATGGCCGCGGACGCGCACGCCCTGCTGGTCAACCTCAAGCCGTCCGCGATCCACCGGTTCGGGCTCACCTACGAGGCGCTGCGGCGCCACAACGAGCGGCTCGTCTGCGTCGCGCTCACCGGCTTCGGCCTGCACGCCGGCGACCACCCCGCCTTCGACTACGTCGTCCAGGCCGCCACCGGCGTCGCCGCGCTGACCGGCGACCCGTCCGGCCCCCCGACGCTGCCGGGCTACTCCTCGGCCGACAACTCCGCCGGGCTGACCGCCGCGCTGGGGCTGCTCGCCCAGATCGTGTCGGGACGCGGCGGGCAGGTGGAGGTCTCGCTGCGCGACGTGATGCTGTCCCAGCTCAACTACCGCGCGTCGGCCTTCCTCAACGAGGGCGCCGAGCCCCGCCGCCTGCCGTTCGGCGCGCACTCCTACTACGTCCCGGCCCAGCTGTTCCCGACCGCCGACGGGCATCTCGCGCTGTTCATCACGCACGACGGCTTCTGGAAGGCGTTCTGCGCGGAGACCGGGGTGCAGGGCTTCGCGACGATGGCGGAGCGGGTCGCGCGGCGCGAGGAGGTCCTCGCCGTCGTGACGGACGTCCTCGCCACCGACACCGCCGCGCGCTGGGAGGCGCGGCTGCGTCCCCTCGGCATCCCGGCCGCCGCCGTGCGGACGCTGCCGGAGGCGCTGCTCGCCGCCCCCGACGTCATCGTGAAGGCGGGGGAGTACCGGCTCGTCGGCAGCCCGATCCGGGTCGCCGGATACGAGCCCCGCTACGGGCCGCCGCCCCGCCTCGGCGAGCACGGCGACCCGGCGAGCACGCCGCCGGTCGCATGAGCGGGCGGTCGGCGCGCGGCGGCCGGACCGCGCTCGCCTTCGAGGAGCGCGAGTACAGCGCCGCGCGGCTGGACGCGCTCGCCGCCGGGCTGGCCGGGACGCTGGCGCGGCGGGGCGTGCGGCCCGGCGACCGCGTCGCGCTCATGTGCTCCAACCGGCCCGAGTGGGTCGTCGCCGTCCGCGCGATCTGGCGGCTCGGGGCGGCGGTCGTGCTGTTCAGCCCCGCCTGGAGGCGCGGCGAGGCCGAGCACGCCCTGAAGATCACCGAGCCGGCGCACGCGGTGGGCGACCACCCGCTACTCGCCGGGCTGATGCCGATGCTGCACCTGGACGAGGAGCCCGCCGAGCCGTCGGACGCCGCCTTCCCCGAGCCCGCCCCGGACGCCGACGCCGTCCTGGTGTTCAGCTCCGGGACGACCGGGCTGCCGAAGGCCGTCCGGCACACCCACGCCTCGTTCCGCGCCGCCGTCCGGGACTGGCGCACGACCCTGGAGCTGACCGCGCGGGACCGGATCCAGATCGCCACGCCGCCCTCGCACATCCTCGGCCTGCTCAACATCGAGACGGCGCTGGAGACCGGCGCCTGGATGCGGCTGCACCGCCGCTACGACCTGGACCTGCTGCTGCGCACCATCGAAGCCGACCGGATCACCGTGGAGATGGCCGTCGCGCCGATCGCGCTGGCGATCGCCTCGCACCCGAAGCTGGAGTCGTTCGACCTGTCGTCGCTGCGCTACATCATGTGGGGCGCGACGCCGGTCACCCCGGAGGTCGCCGAGACCGTCACCCGCCGGACCGGCGTCGGGTGGGTGCCCGCCTACGGTGCGAGCGAGCTGCCCGTCATCGCCTGCAACCCGGTCCGCGGCGCCCGCCTGGACAGCGTGGGACGCGCCGCGCCGGGAGTGACCCTGCGGGTGGTGTCGCTGGAGACCGGCGCGCCGGCCGCGCCGGGGGAGACCGGCGAGATCCAGGCCCGGTCGGCGTCGCTGATGGCGGGCTACCTGCCTGCCGACGCGACCGCCGCCGCCTTCGACGACGGCTGGTACCGCACCGGCGATGTCGGCCATATCGACGCCGGCGGCTGGGTGCGCCTCACCGACCGCGCCAAGGAGATGATCAAAGTGCGCGGGTTCCAGGTCGCGCCGGCCGAAGTCGAGGCCGTGCTGCACGGCCATCCCGGCGTCGCCGACTGCGCGGTGTACGGGATCCCGGACGCGGCGGACGGCGAGGCGGTCGTCGCGGCGGTCGCGCCGTCCGGCCCCGTCGATCCCGCCGCGCTGATCGCGCTGGTCGGCGAGCGGCTGGCCTCCTACAAGCGGCCGCGCGAGGTCGTGTTCGTCGAGGAGATCCCGCGCCTGCCGTCCGGCAAGGTGCTGCGCCGCGTCCTGAAGGACCGCCACGGCCGCGCGCCCGGCACCTGACGACCGGTCAGTCTCACTCTGGGGGGACGACCCCCCAGACCCCCCGGCGAAAGCAGACTGACCGTCGTCCTGCGCTCCGCTGGCGCTCCGCTCCGGACGCCGGTCAGTCTCACTCTGGGGGGACGACCCCCCAGACCCCCGGCGAAAGCAGACTGACCGTCGTCCTGCGCTCCGCTGGCGCTCCGCTCCGGACGCCGGTCAGTCCTCCCGCGCCAGCTTCTCCAGCACCGGCATCGGCACATGGCTCGCCCACCCCGTGCCGGGCCAGTTGAACCAGCCGGACGAGGCGTGGGTGCCGCCGTCCGGGTGCAGGGTGCTTCCGGTGACGTAGGACGACAGGTCGGACGCGAGGAACACCACGCACCCCGAGACGTCGGCGCCCCGGCCCGTCCGCCCCAGCGGGAACGTGGCGCGGATCCCGGCCGGGTCGGACAGGGCGTGGTCGCCCGTCGACAGCTGCGCGAGATCCCTCGCCGGGGCGTAGTCGGGCGCGACGTTGTTGACCCGGATGCCGTCCGGGCCCAGCTCGACGGCGAGCGTCCGGCCGAACTGCTCGACCGCGGCCTTCGCGGCGGCGTAGACGGCGAAACCGGGCGCGGCCCGGTGCGCCTCGATGCTCGTGATGTTGACGATGCTGCCGCCGCGCCCGCCCGCCCGCATCCGGGGGGCGGCGAGCGAGCAGGCGTGCAGCACGTGCGTCAGGTTCGCGCGCAGCAGCGCGTCCCACCCCTTCGGCGTGGTGTCGGCGAACGGCGCCCGGAACGTCCCGCCGACGACGTTGACGAGCGTGTCGAGGCGGCCCCAGCGCTCGTCCACCGCCGCGAACAGCGCGGCCAGCGCGTCCGGATCGCGGACGTCGCCCTGCCGGACGATCGCCTCGCGGCCCCGCTCCTCCAGCGAGGCCCGCAACGCGGCGGCCGCGTCGCCGTCGACGTCGATGACCGCCGGGCGGACGCCGTTGGCGGCCAGGTCGGCGGTGATCGCCTCGCCGAGCCCGCCCGCCCCGCCCGTGACCACCGCGACGGTGCCGGCCAGGCCGCCGCGCTCTTCGAACCAGCCCATGCGGCTACCGCCCGTCCCGCAGATAGGTCGCGCCGAAGGACTCCAGGAACTCCAGCGTGGCCGGGAGCGAGGACGTCCGGCTCGACACCAGCGCCCAGGTGACGCCCGCCTTCTCGATCTCGCCGAACGCGTCCCGGTGCCGGTCGGCGTCGGCGGCCGGCGTCTCGATCCCCGCGCCCTGGTAGGAGTGCAGCACGTCGATGCGGTCGCCGCGGCCGGCCGCCTCCGCCGCCTCCCGCATCTCGGAGATCGCCGCGGACAGCTCGTCCAGCGTGCCGAGCGCGGGGGTGCGGGCCGTGGTGCTCAGCTGCGCGCCGCCGGTCATCGGCATCCAGCCCTGCGCCCGCTGTGCGACGCGGCGGCGGGTGAGCCGGGAGTTGCCGCCGATCCAGATCGGGATCGGGTCCTGGACGGGCCGCGGCCGGGCGATCACGTCGCGGGCGCTGAAATGCCGGCCCTGGTAGCCGAACGGCTCGCCGCTCCAGTGCAGCGGGAGCACGTCGAGGGCCTCGTCGAACAGCGCGTTGCGCTCCTCGATGTCGACGCCGAGGGCGTGGAACTCGCTCTTCTGGTAGCCGGTGCCGAGCCCGAGGATCACCCGGCCGCCCGACAGCTTGTCGAGCGTCGCGGCGGCCTTGGCGAGCAGGAACGGGTTGCGGTAGGGCGCGACGGCCAGATGGGTGAGCAGCCGCAGCCGCTCGGTCGCCGCGGCGACGTACCCGAGCGCGACGAACGGGTCGAGCGTCTGGTGCCCGCCGGAGGCGAGCCATCTCGCGCCGGGCACCGGATGCTCGCTGAACGACAGCCCGTCGAAGCCGGCGCGCTCCGCCGCGACCGCCACGTCGCGCAGCGGCCCGGCGTCGAGGGCGTCGCCGTCGAGGCCGCCGGTCTCGGGGTAGTGGAAGATGAACCGCATCGGCACCTCACGGATGTCGGACGAAGGGGTAGATGCGCGTGAAGTCCGCGCCGGGCTCGGCGTCGGCGAACCGCTCCCAGATCGACGCCGTCACCGCGCCGACCGCGGACGGGCCGCCCTGCTCGCGCACCGAGCGCAGGTAGAGCCGCACGTCCTTGCTCATGAGCGAGTTGGTGAAGCCGGACGCGTAGCGGCCGGTGAGCACGTGCTCGGGGAACTTGTCGGCGGTCGCGGCGCTGCGGCCGCTCGCCGCGTTCAGCACGGTGAGCATCGTGCCCATGTCCAGCCCGGCCGCCACCCCGAACGCCACCGCCTCACTGGCCGCGGCCAGCGCGGTCGCCGACAGGAAGTTGTTCGCCAGCTTCAGGGCCTGCGCGAGCCCCGGCCGGTCGCCGACCCGGTGGCGGCGGTCGCTCAGCCCGGCGAGCACCGGCTCGACGTACTCGCAGGCGTCGTCGGGCCCGGCGTACATCACCGCGAGCGTGCGGGCGCGGGCTCCCGCGACGCCGCCCGACACGGGCGCGTCGACGTACCCGATGCCGCTCTCGGCGAGCAGCTCGGCGACGGTCCGCGCGGCGGCCACCCCGATCGTGGAGGTGTCGACGACATGGGCGGCGCGGCGGCCGGGCGCCCCGGCGATCTCCCGGGCGACCTGCTCGGAGGCCGCCCCGTCCGGCAGGCTGAACACCACGACGTCGGTCCGCTCGGCGACCTGCGCGGCGTCGCGGGCGTGCGCGGCGCCCTTCGGGCAGCGTTCAGGCCCGGCGGCGTCGTGCGCAACGACGGTCAGTCCGGACCCGACGAGGTTGGCGGCGAGCGCGGCGCCCATGTTGCCGAGGCCGACGAACCCGACGGCCGTCATCGCCCGTTCCCGTCCCGAACGCCCACGTCAGTCCTCATAGACGACGGTGACGTGCTCGGTCGTCGGCTCGCCCTGGCAGGTGAGGACCCAGCCCTCGGCGATCTCGTCCTCCTCCAGCGCGTTGTTGGCGCGCATCTTGACCTCTCCTTCGGTCACCTGGGCCATGCATGTGGCGCAGTTGCCCGCCTCGCACGAGAACGGCGGCGTCAGCCCCGCCCTGCGCGCGCTCTGCAGCAGCGTCTCGCCGGCGCGCTGCGGGACGGTCTTCTTCTTGCCGCCCTGGGAGATGGTGACGGTGCCCTCCTTCTCCGGGCCCGCCGGCGCCTCGTCGGCCGTGGCGAACCGCTCGATGAAGATGCGGCCCTCCTCCACGCCCAGCGACTGCAGGGTGCTCTCCACGAGGTCCATGAAGGGCGCCGGACCGCAGATGTAGAAGTCGGCGTCCTGGTCGGGGCCGGTGAAGCCGCGCACCCGGTCGGCGGTGACGAGGCCGCGCTCGGCGTCGAGGTGGCGCTCGATCTCGAAGCGCCCGGGGTGCCGGGCGGCCAGCTCGGCGAGCTCGTCCCCGAAGATGACCGAGGCGCCGTCCCGGTCGGCCGCCAGCACCCGGACGCGCCGCTGCGTGGTGGCGAGCGCGCTCTTGGCCAGCGACGCGATCGGCGTGATGCCGCTGCCCCCGCAGAACGCCACCAGCGGGGCCGTGGTCTCGCGCAGGCAGAACGCGCCCGCCGGCCGGGTGACCTCGACCAGGTCGCCGGGCCGCAGGTTGTCGAGCATCCAGTTGGAGACCAGGCCGCCCGGCACCCGCTTCACCGTCGTGCGCAGCTCGGTGTCGGTGTCCGGCGAGCTGGACATCGAGTAGCTGCGCAGGGTGCCGCAGGCCTTGAACGTGAGGAACTGGCCCGCGCGGTAGGGGAACGGCGCGTCGAGCGCGTAGGTCCGCGCGTCGGGCGTCTCGTCGATGATCCGCGTGATCCGGACCGGATGGAAGCCATGGTCGTGCGCCATATATGAAATCTAGCTTCTCTAGTACAGAGAATGCAATTCTCTGCACGTGATCGGGAGCACGGGGCCCCGCCGGCCGAGACCCCGGCCCGCGTTCAAGGGCGTTCGGGGAGGGACTCCGAACGCTGGACGGTCCCGGTGATCCCGCTCGCGTCCTGGGCGGCCAGCAGCACCGCCGCCCTCCCCATGGCCTCCGGCGGCTCGACCATCTCCTCGGGGATCTCCCTGCCGCCCCCTCCCGCGAGCCAGCCCTCGGTGACGACGACACGGGACGGCGCCAGGCAGTTCACCGCGATGTTGTCGGGCGCGAGGTCGGCGGCCAGGCCGAGGTACAGGCGCTCGACGGCGGCCTTGGAGACCCAGTACGCGTTCGCGCCCCGGTCGGTCATGCCGACCCCGGACGTCGTCACCGCGACCAGGGAGCCGCCGCCGCGCGCCCTGACGTGCGGGATGACGGCCCTCGTCACCAGGAAGACGCCGGTCAGGTTGACGTCGAGGCACCGCTGCCAGCGCTTCAGCGGCGTCGACTCGACCGGGCCGAGCCAGAGGACGCCGGCGTTGGCGATCAGGATGTCGATGCCGCCGAACGCCTCGGCGGTCGCCGCCACCGCCGACCCGACCGACTCCTCGCTGGTGACGTCGCAGGGCACGGCGAGGGCGCGGCCGCCCGCCGCGGTGATCCGCTCGGCGACCGAATGGATCGTGCCGGGCAGCCGGCCCTCGCGTTCGGACCGCGCGGCGACGGCGACCCCGGCGCCCGCCTCCGCGAGCGCCAGCGCCACCGTCCGCCCGATGCCCCGGCTGGCGCCGGCGACGAACGCGACCTTGCCGGTGAGGGGTCCGGTCACTTCGGCGGGAAGCGCAGCGCGCCGTCGAGCCGGATGACCTCGCCGTTGAGGTAGTCGTTCTCGCAGATGTGCTGGACGAGGGCGGCGTACTCGGGGGTGCGGCCCATGCGCTTCGGGTGCGGCACCTGCGGCCCCCAGTACGCCTCGAGCTGGTCGCCCGCCTTGCCGTAGGCCGGGGTCAGGAACGTCCCCGGCGCGATGGTGACGACGCGGATGCCGAGCGGCGACAGGTCGCGCGCGGCGACGACGGTCATGCCGACGACCCCGCCCTTGGCGGCGGCATAGGGGAGCTGGCCGATCTGCCCCTCGTAGGCGGCGATGGACGCGGTGTTGACGATGACGCCGCGGGCGCCGTCCTCGGAGGCGGGCTCCTGCTTGCCGATCGCGGCGGCGGCCAGGCGCATCACGTTGAAGACACCGGTCAGGTACACCTCGATGGTCGTGCGGAAGCCGGCGAGGTCCAGCGGGGAGCCGTCCTTGCCGACGAGCCGGCCGCCGCTGGCCGGCCCGCCATGGGCGTCCACGGAGATGCGCAGCGGCCCCGCCGCCTCCGCCTCGGCCAGCGCCGCGAGGACGGAGTCCTCATCGGTGGCGTCGGTGCGCACGTACCGGACGCCGAGCTCGTCCTCCAGCGCCTTGCCCTTCTCGTCGGCGAGGTCGGCGACGACCACCTTCGCGCCGGCCGCGTGGAGGCGGCGGACGGTGGCCTCGCCGAGCCCGCCGGCGCCGCCGACGACGATCGCGGAGCTGCCCTCGATCTGCATCGCGTTACCCTCTCTTGCAAGTAGAAATCTTGATGAGAGAGAATAGCATTCTCATGAACATCACCGTGATCGCGGAGATGGCGGCCGCGGGCGACCCGGAGGAGATCAAGAGCTGGGCTCGGGAGCGGCTGCGGTCGTCCAAGACGCCCGACGACATCGTCTTGCGCGCCGAACTCCCGAAGACCGACACCGGAAAGCCGCTGCGCCGCGTCCTGCCGGCCGGATTGGACACAACGTTGGAGAGCACCAGTGCCTGAAGCCGTCATCACCGCCGCCCTGCGCACCCCCGTCGGCACCGCCTTCAAGGGGACCCTGCGCGACACCACCGCCTACGACCTGGCGCACCACGTGGTCTCCGCCGCCGCCTCGGGGCTGGACCCCGACCTGGTCGACGACGTGATCCTCGGCGAGGGCCTGTACGGCGGCGGCGTCGTCGCCCGGCACGCCGCGATCACCGCCGGGCTCACCTCCGTCGCCGGGCAGGCCTGCAACCGGCACTGCGCCGCCGGGCAGGCCGCCGTCCAGGACGCCGCCGCGAGCATCCGCGCGGGCATGGACGAGCTCGTCATCGCCGGCGGCGTGAACTCGGCGTCCACGTCGCCGAAGTCCCGCTTCCGGGACGGCGGCGAGTGGGTCGACCCGTGGAACCCGCCCACCCACCCCGACCGCCCGGACGCCCCGAACCTGGACATGTCCATCACCGTCGGCTGGAACGCGGCCGTCAAGGCGGGCGTGTCCCGCGAGGAGATGGACGCCTGGGCGCTGCGCTCGCACCGCAACGCGGTCCGCGCCATCGACGAGGGCCGGTTCAAGCACGAGATCGTCCCCATCGAGACGCCGCACGGCACGTTCTCCGTCGACGAGCACCCGCGGCGCGACACGTCCATGCAGAAGCTCGCCGCCCTCAAGCCGCTGCACCCGGAGATCGAGGGCTTCAGCATCACCGCCGGGAACGCCTGCGGCAGCAACGACGGCGCGGCGGCGCTCGTCCTCGCGAGCGACGGGCTCGCCGCCCGGCAGGGCCTGCCGGTGCTCGGCACCGTCCGGTCGTGGGCGTCGGTCGGCGTCGACCCCGCCATCACCGGCCTCGCCCCGACGAAGGCGATCCCGAAGGCGCTGGCGCGCGCCGGGCTCAAGCCCGACGACGTCGAGGTCTTCGAGATCAACGAAGCGTTCGCGTCCATGTGCGTCGCCACGGTCGGCATGCTCGGGCTCGACCCGGAGCGGGTGAACGTCAACGGCAGCGGCTGCTCGCTCGGCCACCCGGTCGCCGCCACCGGCGCCCGCATGCTGGTCACGCTGGTGCACGAGCTGCGGCGGCGCGGCGGCGGCATCGGCGTCGCCGCGATGTGCGCGGGCGGCGGGATGGGCTCGGCCACGGTCATCGAGGTCCCGGCGCCGTGACCGCGGACGCCGTGCACGCCGTGGCCCCGCAGGCCTCGGCTCGGTGAACGTCCCCGAGCTGGTCGCCGAGGCGCGCGGCGGCTCCGTCCGGGCCGCCGGACGGCTGCTCAGCCTGGTCGAGGGCGAGCGCCGCGAGGAGGTCCTCGACGTCCTCGGGCCGGCCGCCGCGCGCGTCGTCGGCGTCACGGGACCGCCCGGCGCCGGCAAGTCGACGACGGTCGCCGCCCTCGTCGGGGCCTACCGGGGCCGCGGGCGGCGGGTGGCGGTGCTCGCCGTGGACCCGTCGTCGCCGTTCAGCGGCGGGGCGCTGCTCGGCGACCGGATCCGTATGGCCGCGCACGCCGCCGACCCCGGCGTGCTCATCCGCTCGCTGGCCGCCCGCGGGCACCTCGGCGGGCTGGCGGCCGCCGTGCCCGCGGCGGTCCGGGTGCTGGCCGCGCTCGGCTACGACCCGGTCGTCGTGGAGACGGTCGGCGTCGGGCAGTCGGAGATCGAGGTCGCCTCCGTCGCCGACCCCGTCGTGGTCGTGCTCGCACCGGGGGCGGGGGACGCCGTGCAGGCCGCGAAGGCCGGCCTGCTGGAGGTCGCGGACGTCCTGGTCGTCAACAAGGCCGACCGCGACGGCGCCGAACGCACGGTCCGGGACCTGCGCGCCGAGACCGCCGCCCCGATCCTGACCCTCGTCGCGACGAAGGGGGAGGGCCTGCCCCGGCTCGTCGAGGCGGTCGAGGCCCACGCCCGGGCGGACGACCCCGGCCGCCGGACCGAGCGCGCACGCGCCCAGATCCTCTCCCTGGCCCAGAGCCGCCTGCGCGCCCACTCGGCCCTCACCGAACTCGCGGACGACGTGGCCGCCGGCCGCCGCGATCCGTACACCGCCGCCCGGGAGCTCCTCCGCCGCCCTTCCGAGCCGGCGGACTGACGGCGGTCGGGGGCGTCGACCGCCGTCAGCGGCTCCGCGGCTCAGCGGCTCAGCGGTGGAAGCGCAGCAGGGCCTCCTGCGCGTAGGAGGCGACCAGCGCGCCGTCCTCGGTGAGGACGTCGCCCCTGCCGAAGCAGCGTCCGTGCGCGACGATCGGGCTGTGCTGGCGCAGCAGGAGCCAGCCGCCGGTGCGGAACGGGCGGTGGAACCAGAGCGTGTGCGAGGTGACGGCCGAGGTGAACGCGGTGCCGGCGTCCCGCTGCCCGACGCCCTCGACGGGCCGGAGCGCCGTGCCGATGAGGCTGAGGTCGGTCGCGTAGGCGGTCAGCGCCGGCGCACAGGCCGCGTCGGTGTCGGGGATGCGCATCCAGAGGTCGAGTTCGGGCGGGCCCGAGGCGGCCGAGTCCAGATCGGCGGACGCGCGGGTCTCCCAGGGCAGCAGGCCGATCTCCACGCGGTGCTCCGGGCCGAGGACCGACGGCGGCTTCGGGACCGTCTGGTGGTCGGGCCCGTCCTCGGCGGCGTGCAGGGACACCGAGGCGGTGGCGATGGCGCCGGCGTCCTGGAGCGCCCGGATCGTCAGGACCGCGAAGGTGCCACCCTCGCGGTGGCGCTCCACCTCGTAGCGGACGGGCTCGTCGGTGCGTCCCTCACGCGGGAACAGCGCGTGCAGGGACTTGACGCCCTTGCCCGGGCAGGCGAGCGCCGCCGCCCGGACGAACTGGGCGAGGATCTGCCCGCCGAACAGGCGGTGGTAGCCAAGCCGCTGGTTGCCCCCCTCGAACACGGCGACCACGCCCTCGGCGCCGGCGGACCGGGCCGGGGCCGGCTCGGTGAGGTCGAGGCACGCCAGGAGATCGCTCCAGAGATCGGACATGCCTTCGACTATAGTAAAGCTCTCCAGATATGAGAATGAGATTCTCGGGGTCAGCCGCGGGAGATCCCCAGGGCGCAGAAGTCCCAGACCTCGTCGGCCTCGAGCGGGTGGGCGCTCTCGTCCTCGGCGACGCCGTTCGACTGCGCGACGAACAGGACCGTCTGCATCACCAGGGCGGCCGCCCTGCGCGGGCTGGTCCCCTCCCGCAGCTGCCCGGCGGCCTCGGCCTCCGTCATCAGCTCGGTGAACAGGACCAGCAGCGGCGCGTGCGCGATCTTGACCTCGGCCGGGTGGGAGGTCAGCAGCTGCGGTGCGAAGTCGGTGAACAGCGGGCGCTGGGCGGACGGGTCCGGCCGCGAGAGCTCGAACAGCAGCGTGACCGCGACCTTGAGCCGGGCCAGCGGATCGGACTGCCCGGCCGCGGCGGCCCGGATCTGCTCGGCCGACCGGCGCAGCGCGTCCTCGAACAGGGCGAGGAGCAGCTCGTGCTTGCCGTCGAAGTGCTGGTAGAAGCTGCGCAGCGACTGCCGTGAGCGGTCCACGACCTCCTGCACGGTGAAGTCGGTGGTGTTCTTCTCCGTGATGATCGCCTGCGCCGCGTCGAGGAAGCGCTCCACCCGCTGCTCGGCGCGGAGCTTGGCGGCCTTGGTCGAGCGCTCGACCGCGCGCTGCTTCCAGGCCGGTTCCTCGGCCGGGGCGCTCGCGGGCGGATCCGTCTTCTGTGCCATGTCAAGAACCTTACTGCACGCAGCCGGGATGACGTTCGCAGTCTTACCCCTCCAGCGCCGGAAGGCGACGAGATCACTACTTTCTTATTCAGAGAATGTTATTCTCTCCAACTGTGAGAGCGCTGCGTTGCACCGTGCACGGTTCCCTGGACGACCTGACGGTGGGCGAGATCCCCGAGCCGGTCGCCGGCGCCGGCCAGGTCGTCGTCGACGTCCGGGCCGCCGCCGTCAACTTCGCCGACATCCTCATCATCCAGGGGGCCTACCAGGTCGCCGCCCCGGTCCCCTTCACGCCGGGGAGCGAGTTCGCGGGACGCGTCGTCGAGGTCGGGCCGGACGTGGAGGGGTTCGCCGCCGGCGACGCGGTGTCCGGCTCGGTGTTCGTCGGCGCCTTCGCCCAGCGCGTGGTGGTGCCCGCGGCCAGCCTGACCGTGCTGCCGCCGGACGTCGACCTCCGCGCCGCCGCCGCGTCCGGGGTCTCCTACGCCACCGCCTACCACGCCCTCACGCTCGTCGCGGAGCTGCGCGCGGGCGAGACGCTGGCCGTGCTCGGCGCGGCGGGCGGTGTCGGCCTCGCCGCCGTCCAGCTCGGACGCCTGCTCGGCGCGCGCGTGATCGCCGTCGCGTCGTCGGAGCGCAAGCGCGGCCTGTGCCGCGCCGAGGGAGCGGACGACGCCCTGCCGTACGAGGATCTGAAGCGGAACCTGGCCGGCGCGGGCGGCGCCGACGTGGTGCTCGACCCGGTCGGCGGGGCGCACGCCGAACCGGCCCTGCGCGCGCTGCGCTGGGGCGGGCGCTACGTGACCGTCGGCTTCGCCGCCGGCGAGATCCCCCGCATCCCGCTCAACCTCGTCATGCTGAAGGGGATCAGCGTGCGCGGCTTCGAGTTCGGCGGCTGGGCCCGGCACGACCGCGACGCCCTCGCGCGGGGCCGCGCCGAGCTGACCCGGCTGTTCGCGACGGGCGAGCTGAAGCCGCACATCCACGCCGTCTACTCGCTGGAGGACGCGGCCGGCGCGCTCGCCGCCGTCGCCGGGCGCAGCTCGGCCGGCAAGGTCCTGATCGTGCCCGCGGACCCGGACGTCCCGCACGGGGCCTAGAGCCGCCTGTCGGTCGGCTCGTCGGGCTCGACGCCGAAGGTGTTGAAGGCCATCGCGAGCATGGCGTAGGTGCCGACCGTGAAGACCAGGTCGATGAGCTGGCGCTCGTCGAGGTGCTCGCCGAGCACGGCCCAGGTCGCGTCGGAGACGGTCGAGTCGCCGTGGAGCTCGGCGACGGCCCGCAGCACCGCGCTCTCCAGCTCGCCGGCGGCCTCGCCGCGGCCGGCCGCCTCGATCTCGTCCTCGGACAGGCCGGCCTTCGCCGCGAGCTTCACGTGCTCCGTCCACTCGTAGGCGCAGTCGCGCAGCCGGGCGACCCGCAGGACGGCCAGTTCACGCAGCCGGGGCGGAAGGGTCGAGCGCATCATCATGTAGCCGCTGAACGGCAGGAACCGCTTCGTCAGACGCGGGTTGCGGACCAGCGTGGAAAGCGCGTTGCCCGCCCCGCGCGGGTTGATGAGGTGCTCGGGCAGCAGCACGCCCAGCGCGGCGCGCTCCTCCTCGGTCCACTGCTCACCCGGCAGCGGTGGCAGGCGCATGGTCGGCTCCTCTCGTGAGAACTATATTCTCGAATTCGGTTCGAAGATTCTCACGCTGCCGGTTCGGCCGTCAACGCCGGACCTGCGGCCGAGGCCCGCCGGGCTGCCGGCGCTCTCGCCGGACCCGGTCGCCGTACGGGGTCAGGCGGGCGCGGCCTAGGCGATCAAGAAGTTCTGCGCATGCGGATGCTTGATTCTCAACATACGAGAAGCTAGTTTCCTTGCAGCAAGAGGACGACGCCAGAGGGTCGGCGACCACCTGCTCCGCCAGCCACTCGGGGGGAAGCACCGAGGAGGAAATCCGTGAGAACGCCGACGACCATAGCCGCCCTCGCGGCGGTCGCCCTGCTGGCCGCGGGGTGCGGCCGCAGCGGCGGCGGCGACGAGGAGCCGACGCAGGGCACGGCACCGAAACAGGCCGTCTCGGCCGACTTCGGCGATCTGAAGGACGTGTGCGGGCCCGGCAGCCCGACCAAGTCGCCCGCCCAGGGCGTCACCAAGAGCGAGATCGACGTCGGCGTCTTCAGCGACGTCGGCTTCACCAAGAACCCGGAACTGGTGAACTCCGCGAAGGTGTTCACGTCCTGGTGCAACGAGCTCGGCGGCATCAAGGGCCGCAAGCTCGTCCCGCACATCCGGGACGCCAAGTTCATGGAGGTCCGGCAGCGGATGCTCGAGTCCTGCAAGCAGGACTTCGCGCTCGTCGGCGGCGCCGCCGGGCTCGACGGCATGGGCACCAAGGACCGGCTCTCCTGCCTGCTGCCCGACTTCCCGGCCCAGGTGAGCATGATCAACAACAACGGCTCGGACCTGCAGATCGCCCAGACCGGCGGTGCCTCCTACAACCGGTACGAGGGCTACTGGGAGTGGCTGCTGAACGACGCCTACCCCGGCTCGAAGGGCTCGGTCGGCCTCATCGCGGGCGACTCTCCCGTCACCAAGGGCCTTGGCGGCCAGGCGCAGGAGTCCATCAAGGCGATGGGCGGAAACCTCGCCTACAACGACCTGTACCCCGCCACCGGCGTCTCGGACTGGACCCCCTACGCCCAGGCCATCAAGAGCAAGGGCGTCAAGGGGCTCATCTTCTTCGGGGACTTCACGAGCCTCGCCAAGCTCGAGCAGATCCTCACCGGCATCAACTACAAGCTCGACTGGATCGACGCGAACAACAACTCCTACCTCCCCCAGTTCATCAAGCTGGCGGGTCCGTCCCTGAAGGCCCAGAACAACTTCGTCGACCTCAGCGGCCTGCATCCCTTGGAAACGGCCTCGGACAACGCCGCGACGCAGAAGCTGCAGGCGCTCTACAAGAGGTACGCCCCCGGGGCGGACGTCACGAGCGTCGCGCTGCGCAGCTTCTCGGCGTGGCTGCTGTTCGCCAAGTCGGCGGCCACCTGCGGAGACGACCTGACCCGCAAGTGCGCCTACGAGGCGGCCCGCAAGGAGACCGCATGGACCGGCGGCGGTCTGCAGGCCCCCGTCGACCTCACCAAGAAGGACGCCCCGCTGGACTGCTTCAACGTGGAGAAGGCCACACCGGACGGCTGGAAGCCGGCCGACTTCAAGCCCAACAAGGGGGCGTACCGCTGCGGCGCCCCCACGCACAAGTACGTCGGCAACTTCGGCAAGCCGCTCACCCTCGCCGATGTCGGTAAGAGCATGAACGACTTCAAGTAATGGACCAGTTCCTCGCCTTCACGATCGTCGGGCTGAGCACCGCCGCGATCTACGCGGTCATCGGCAGCGGCCTGGTGCTCACCTACGTCACCACCGGCGTGTTCAACTTCGCGCACGGCGCGGCGGGCATGCTGGCGGCGTTCGCCTACTGGCAGCTGTCCGACGGCTGGGGATGGCCGGTCCCGGTCGCCCTCGCCGTGGTGCTGCTGGTGCTCGCGCCCGCCCTGGGGCTGTTCATAGAACGCGTGCTGCTGCGTCCCGTCCAGCACCTGGGCGAGGCGGAGCGGATGGTGATGATGGTCGCGCTGCTGAGCGGCCTCATCGCCGCCGCGCGGTGGATCTGGGACCCCAACGTGGCCCGGCCGCTGCCGACGTTCTTCGCCGACCGGACGCCGATCCACTGGGGATCGGTCACGATCACCTGGCACCAGGCGCTCACCATGGCGGTCGCCGTGGCGGTCGCCGCCGGCCTCTGGGCCCTGCTGAACCGGACCCGGACCGGCGCGGAGATGCGGGCCACCGTGGACGACCGGGCGCTGGCCGGGCTCACCGGAGCCGACCCGGTGCGCGCGAACCGGGTCGCCTGGGTGCTCGGCACGCAGCTCGCGGCGGTCGGCGGCATCCTCATCGCGCCGGCCGTCGCGCTGGACGCGCAGCAGCTCTCCCTGCTGATCGTCAGCGCCTACACCGCGGCCATCTTCGGGCGGCTGCGCAGCCTCCCGCTGACGTTCCTCGGCGCGGTCGTCGTCGGCTGCATGGAGAGCTACCTGACCGGCTACCTGCCGCAGAACGACTACCTTCCCGGGCTGCGGCTGGCCGCGCCGGCGCTACTGCTGTTCCTGGCCCTGCTGCTGTTCCCGCACCGGCGGCTGCGCGGCCGGGACCGGAGGCTGGCGCCCGTCCCGCTGCCGTCCATGCGCGGCGCGCTGGTGTTCGCCGGGACCGTCGTGGTGTTCGGCGTGGTGCTGGCCACCGTCCTGCAGGGCACGGACCTCATCACCCTCGGGCCGCTGCTGCCGCTCGGCGTGGTCGCGCTGTCGTACGTCCCGCTGACCGGATACGCGGGCCAGATCTCGCTGTGCCAGCTGAGCATGGCGGGGATCGGCGCGGTCGTCTGGGCGCACCTCGGCGCGCACGGGCAGCCGTGGGCGCTGGTGGTCGCGGTGCTGGTCGCGGCGGTGGCGGGCGCGCTGATCGCGTTGCCGGCGCTGCGCCTTTCGGGGGTGTACCTGGCGCTCGGCACGGCGGCCTTCACGGTGGTCCTCGACCGGTGGATCTTCACGCTGCCGTCCTTCCACGTGCTGGGCGTGCGCATCGCGCTGTTCGAGCAGGGCTCCCTGGAGGTGCACGGGCCGTCGATGCTCGGCCTGCGGCTGGACGGCGAGCGCGGGCTGATGGTGTTCTCGGCCGTCTGCCTCGCGCTGGTCTCGCTCGGCGTCGCGGCGCTGCGCCGCGGCCGGTTCGGGCGGCGGCTGATCGCCCTGCGCGACAGCGAGGCCGCCTACGCGACGCTCGGCGGCAACCTCCTGGTCGCACGGGTGGCGGTCTTCGCGCTGGCCGCGGGGATCGCCGGGCTCGGCGGCGCGCTCTACGGCATGCAGATGCGCACGATCACCGCGGACCAGTTCAACCTGGTGGCCGGGCTGCCGATCTTCCTGATCGCGGTGATCGGCGGTCTCGGATACGTGGGCAACGGGCTGTTCGCCGGGACGGCGTTCGTCGGGCCGAACATCCTGCTCGACCTGGCGTCCTGGACGCCGAACCTCGTGGCGATCGCCCCGGCGCTGGCCGGGATGGGGCTGGCCGGCAGCCCCGACGGCATCGTGACCCGGTTCCGGCGCGAGTGGGACCCGGTCGCCCGCGACCGGGTCGTCCTGCCGGCCCTGCTGGGCGCTCTCGCGCTGGCGTGGCTGCTGCGAATCCTGGACGCGGTCAACGGCTGGGTGCTGCTGGCGGGCGTCCTGGTCGTGGCGTTCGCGCTGCGCGAGTACGCGGCGGCGCGGCTGCGGTCCCCGGCCGAACCGGAGGTCCCGGTCGAGTGGTGGGGCGTGCGGCGTCCCTGGCGCGCCGAGGACGGGGAGGTGCTGGCCCGTGGCATCGCTCGAGGTTGAGGGGGTGACCGTCGCCTACGGCGGGAACCTCGCGCTCGACGGCGTCGGCATCACCGCCGAACGGGGCCGCGTCACCGGGCTGATCGGCCCGAACGGAGCGGGCAAGAGCACCCTGTTCGACGTCGTGTCCGGACTGCGGCGGCCGTCGGCCGGACGCGTCCTGATGGACGGCCGCGACGTCACCCGCAAGGGGCCCGCGCGGCGGGCCCGGCACGGGCTCGCCCGCACCTTCCAGCGGCTGGAGCTGTTCGGCCGGCTCAGCGTCCGCGACAACCTGCTCGTCGCCGCGGAGCTCGGCCCGGGCCGGCGGCACGCCGCCCGCCTCGTCGAGGAGATCATCGACAGGATCGGGCTGGCCGAGGTCGCGGACGTCCTGGCGGACGCGCTCCCGACCGGCGTCGCGCGGCTGGTCGAGGTGGGCCGCGCCCTCGCCGTCCGGCCGACGCTGCTGCTCCTCGACGAGCCCGCCGCGGGGCAGGACGCCGGGGAGACCGAGCGGTTCGCCGCGCTGCTGCGGTCGCTGGCCGGCGACGGGACCGCCGTCGTCCTGGTGGAGCACGACATGGGCCTCGTCATGAGCGTGTGCGACGAGGTGCACGTGCTCGACCTCGGCAAGGTCATCGCCGCCGGGCCGCCCGAGGCGGTCCGGCGCGACGAGGCCGTCCTCGCCGCGTACCTGGGGGAGTCGTGACCAGCGCCGTGTTCGAACTGCGCGACGTGCGCGCCGCGCATGAGCGGATCACCGTCCTGCACGGGGTGAGCCTGAGCGTCGCCGCGGGGCAGGTGGTGGCGCTGCTCGGCCCGAACGGGGCCGGCAAGACGACCACGCTGCGGGTGGCCGCCGGGGTCCATCCGGTCGAGTCGGGCCGGCTGCTGCTCGGCGGGCGCGACCTGACCGGGGCCCGCCCGCGCGACCTGGCCCGCGCCGGGGTCTGCCTGATCCCCGAGGGCCGCGGGGTGTTCCCCAACCTGTCGGTGCGCGACAACCTGCTGATGATGACCTTCACCGGCCGCAGCCGGGCGGAGATCGAGGAGATCGCCTTCACGCGGTTCCCCGTCCTCGCCAAGCGCGCCTCGCAGATCGCCGGGACCCTGTCCGGCGGCGAGCAGCAGATGCTCGCCCTCGCCCGCGGCCTCGCCACCGACCCCGCCGTGCTGCTGCTGGACGAGCTGTCCATGGGGCTGGCGCCGCTGGTCGTCGGGCGGCTGTACGAGCAGGTCGCCGAGGTCGCCCGCCAGGGGGTGGCGGTGCTGGTCGTGGAGCAGTTCGCCGCCGCCGTCCTCGGGATCGCCGACCACGCGGCCGTGCTGGTGCGCGGCCGGATCGAACGGCGGGGGCGTCCCGACGACGGGCTCCGCGCCGACCTGTCCGCCCTCTACCTGGGGAGTTCCACATGAGCCCGACCGAGACCAGACCCACCGAGCCGGGCCGCGAGGAGCGCGGGTCCGGCGCGGACGCCCCGCAGGAGGCGCGCGGCGCCCAGGCCGCGGAGGAGCCGCGCGGCGCGCAGGCACGGGCGGACCGCTTCGTCCAGGAGCTGGCCGAGCTGAAGATCCCGGACCCGGCGGCGGGCCGCGCCGCGCTCTGGCTGCGCCTCGGCGGGGTGCTGATGGTCGCCGGCGTGGCGCTCGCCGTCACCGCCTACCTCGTGTCCCACGGCACCCGCGACCCGCTCCTGCAGCGGGACGCCATCACGCTCGGCCTCGGCGGCGTCACCGCAGCGGTCGCCGGGTCCGCGCTGTTCCTGCGCTACTCGCTGACCGGGTTCCTGCGCTTCTGGATGGCCCGGCAGTCCTACGACATCGCCCAGCTCGCCGACCGCCTGCTCGAGAAGGAGGTCCGCAAGTGACCGCACCGGCACCGCGCACCGGTGACCAGCTCGCCAGCACCGTCTGCGACACACGGGTGATCGTGGTGCGCGCCCCCGCGGGCGGCGCGCCGGAGATCGCCTGCGGCGGGAGCCCGATGGTGCCCGCCTCCGCGCGGGGGGACGCCGCGCCCGCGAAGCCCGGGGGAGGGGAGGCGGCGACCCTCCTCGGCAAGCGCTACGTGGACGCCGACGGGACGCTCGAACTCCTCTGCACCCGCTCCGGAGCGGGCGAACTCACCTGCGGGGGCGTCCCGATGACCCTCAAGACGGCCAAGCCCCTGCCCGCCTCCGACTGAAGGGAACGCCATGAAGCGCGACGACATGATCCTCATCAGCGTCGACGACCACATCATCGAACCGCCCGACATGTTCGTGAACCACCTGCCGAAGAAGTACCAGAACGACGCGCCGCAACTGGTCCACCGCGAGGACGGCACCGACGTCTGGAAGTTCCGCGACACCGTCATCCCGAACGCGGCGCTCAACGCGGTCGCCGGGCGTCCCAAGGAGGAGTACGGGCTGGAGCCGCAGGGCCTGGACGAGATCCGGCCCGGCTGCTACGACGTGAACGAGCGCGTGAAGGACATGAACGCGGGCGGGATCCTGGCGTCGATGAACTTCCCGTCCTTCCCCGGGTTCGCGGCGCGGCTGTTCGCCACCGAGGACTCCGACTTCTCCCTGGCGCTGGTGCGGGCCTACAACGACTGGCACATCGACGAGTGGTGCGGGGCGCATCCGGGCCGGTTCATCCCGATGGCGCTGCCGGTGATCTGGGACCCGCAGCTGTGCGCGGACGAGGTCCGCCGGGTGGCCGCCAAGGGCTGCCACTCGCTGACCTTCAGCGAGAACCCGGCCGCGATGGGCTACCCCAGCTTCCACAGCGACCACTGGGATCCGCTGTGGCGGGCGCTGGTCGAGACCGGCACGATCCTCAACGTGCACATCGGCTCGTCGGGGCGGCTGTCGATCCCGGCGGTCGACTCCCCGCCCGACGTGATGATCACGCTGCAGCCGATGAACATCGTGCAGGCCGCCGCCGACCTGCTGTGGTCGCGGGTCATCAAGGAGTACCCGGACATCAAGATCGCGCTGTCGGAGGGCGGCACCGGCTGGATCCCGTACTTCATGGAGCGGGTCGACCGGACCTTCGAGATGCACGCCACCTGGACGCTGCAGGACTTCGGCGGCAAGCTGCCCAGCGAGGTGTTCCGCGAGCACTTCCTGACCTGCTTCATCAGCGACCCGCTCGGCGTGCGGCTGCGGCACGACATCGGCATCGACAACATCTGCTGGGAGGCCGACTACCCGCACAGCGACTCGATGTGGCCGGGTGCGCCCGAGGAGCTCCACGAGGTGCTGGAGCGCTGCGAGGTGCCGGACGACGACATCAACAAGATGACGCATCAGAACGCCATGCGCTGGTACCGCTTCGACCCCTTCGCGCACATCCCGCGCGAGCAGGCCACCGTCGGGGCGCTGCGCAAGGCCGCCGAGGGCCACGACGTGTCCATCCAGTCCCGCAGCACCCGCCTGATCACGCCGGAGGAGAAGCTCGAGGGCTACCGGTCGCGGGCGCGCGCGGCGACGGCGGCGGCGGCGAAGTGAGCGACCTCGTTCTGACCGAGCGCGTCGGCGGCGTCCTGGTGGCGACGCTGAACCGGCCGGAGGTCCGCAACGCCCTCAACCCGGCGCTGATGGGCGAGCTGTCGGCGGTGCTGCGCGCCGCCGACGCCGACCGCGACGTCCGGGCGATCGTCGTGACGGGGGCGGGGCCGGTGTTCTGCGCCGGCCTCGACCTGAAGGCCTTCACGGCGGGCGGCGACTTCACGGGCCTGGTCTGGTTCTTCCGCGAGGGCGTCGCCACGCCGGTCGTCGCGGCGCTGAACGGCCCCGCGCTCGCGGGCGGCTTCGAACTGCTGCTGGCCTGCGACCTGGTCGTCGCCGCCGAAGGGGCCGAGCTCGGGCTCGCCGAGGTGAAGCGGGGCCTGTTCGCGGCGGGCGGCGGGACGACGCTGTCCGACCGGGTGCCGCTGGCCGTCGCGCTGGAGATGGGCCTGACCGGCGACCCGGTCACCGCGGCCCGCGCCCGGGAGATCGGACTGGTGAACCGGGTCGTCCCGGCGGACCGGGTGCGGGCGGAGGCCGTGGCGCTGGCCGCCCGGATCGCCGAGAACGGTCCGCTCGGGGTGGCCATGACGAAGAGGCTGATGCGCGAGCGCCGGTGGGCCGCTCCCGACGAGGTCGAGCAGGTCTTCCGCAGCGCCGACGCGGCGGAGGGCGCCCGCGCGTTCGCCGAGCGCCGGTCCCCGGTCTGGAAGGGCGAGTAGCCCGGTTCCGGAGGCCGCCCGGCCGGTCCCCCGCCGGGCGGTAGAAGGCGGCGAGGCCGGGCGGCGGGGAGACGCGGCCGGCCGCGGATCATTACCGACAGGTGACCCTTGTCACATGCGCCAAACTAACCTAATGTACCTTCAGTAGGTTTTGCGGAGGTGTCCGGTGACCGATCAGCGGCCGTACGCCGCGCTCCTCGCCAAGGGCGAGGACCGCAGGCAGCTCATCCTCTCGGTGGCGCAGCGCCTGCTGCGCACCTACGGGTGGCGCGGCATCACGCTCGGCCAGATCGCCCGGGAGGCCGGGGTCAGCCCCGCGGGCCTGCTGCACCACTTCGAGTCCAAGGAGCAACTGCTGAACGCGGCGCTCGACGACCGCGACGCCCGCGACGACGCCAGGGCCGACCGGACGACGGACGACATCATCGGGCAGTTGCGCCGGGTCCCTCGGCGGTTCGAGGAGACCCCGGACCTCATCGGGATGTTCGCGGTCCTCCAGATGGAGAATCTGGACCCCGCCGCCCCGCTGCACGATCGGTTCCTCGGCCGGTACCGGTCGACGGTGGAGATCATCGCCGAGACCATCAGACGAGGCCAGCGCACCGGCCGGTACCGCACCGACCTGGACCCGGCCCTCAAGGCCGTGGAGATCGCCGCCTTTCTCAACGGGATAGAGGCATCATGGCTGCTCGACCCTTCGATTCCGCTGACCGAGGTCTTCAGGGAGTACACAGACTCGCTCGCCCGCCAGCTCGCTGCGCCCCCCGACGCACCCTGAGAAGCCGGCTCCTCGTCGTCGCGCCGAGCATGGCCGACGCGGTCCGCTGCGCGGGCGGCTGGCTGTTCGACCGCGTCGCGGCCGGGTGGGACGTCACCGTCCTCACCGAGGACCACGCCGACCCCCGCCCGCTGCGGATCCTCGGCGCCCGGCCCGCCGACCTGCACTGCGCCCTGTCCTCGCCCGTCCAGGGTCCGCGACCGCGGGCGATCGCGGTCTGCGGAGGCCTGTACGGATCCGACCCGCGCGTCCGGCGGATGGTGACGCGGGCCAGGGACGAGATGGTGGAGGTCACGCTCTGGGACGGCACGGGCCCCGCCGCGGAGCCCGCCGGCGCCGGTTCCGCGGGGGACGAGGAGTGGCTGCCGCATCGGCTCAGCGTCGCGGCGCGCGCCTTCAAGGCTCAGGCGATGGCGGCCGCCTCGGTCCCCGCCGACGCGGCCGGCGCGACCGAGTTCTTCCGCAGGCGCGAGCCGGTCAGGGCCTGAGCGTGCAAATCACCGCCTGAGCGCGGATCACCCGAGCGCGGCCAGGATGTGCGGCAGGTCGACCGTCGTGCGGATCCCGGGCGGCGCCGCGCAGACGGCGGGCACCGCGTTCACGGCACGGTTGGCCGTGTAGCCCGGGGAGACGGCCGCCATCCGCTCGATCGGCACGGGGAACCGCATGTCGATGTCCAGCGGGGCGTCGCCGTCGACCGCGATGTGCCAGCCCGTCGCGCGGACGTCCCATTCGGGGTCCAGGTCGGCGGTGCAGTACCAGACGGCGCGGAAACGCAGCACCGCCTTGCCGCCGCGGATGCCGGAGACCGTGATCCGCTGCGCCGCGACCGTGCCGGCCTCCAGCTCGCCGGCGGCGATGCGGACACCGCCGCGGGCGGTGGCGACCTCCCCGTCCGCCTCCAGCGAGTCGAGGGGCATCGACAGCGCCTCGGCGACCAGCCGCAGCGACGGCCCGAAGCTGACCCGGCCGTGCGACAGCCGCCCCTCGTCGAACGCCGCGGGCGGCTTGCCGAACCCCATCACGTCGAACAGCAGGCCCGGCGAGTCGCGCCGGGACAGGTCCGCGAACTCGCTGATGGTCAGGCGGTCGAGGCGCCGCTGGATGGACGCGAGCGTCAGCGGGACGGCCTCGCTGATGAAGCCGGGGCTGCTGCCGGTGCTGTGGATCGAGGTGCCTCCGCGCTCGCAGGCGGCCTCCACCCGCTCGCGGACCTCGGGTGGGACACTCGCCGGATGGTGGAACTCGCCGCGCGTGGTGACGACGTTGGCGCCGGCCTCCAGCAGCCGGCACACCTCGCCGACGTCGAGGGCGCGCGGCATGTAGAGCACGCAGTCGGCGCCGAGCGCCAGGATCGCGTCGATGTCGTGGGTGGCGGCGACTCCGATGGGGGCGAGGCCGCACAGCTCGCCGGCGTCCGTCCCGGCCTTGCCCGGCGTGTGGACGTACACGCCCGCCAGGTCCAGGGCCGGATGCTCGATGACGCCGCGGAGGGCGCGGGTGCCGATGTTCCCGGTCGCCCATTGGACGACGCGGTGCTTCACGAGGGCCGTCCGAAGTGCGGGATCTGCATTGAGACTCCAATTCTCCGTTTGGAGAATGTTAATCTCATAATAAGAGACGGTCAATATCCTCGGCGACCGGCGGAACCGGGGAACGGTGAGGAGGCAGGGATGCGCATCGGGTTCGTCGGCGCGGGGCGGATGGGCCGCCCCATGGTGGAACGGCTCGTCGGCGCTGGCCACGAGGTCCGCGCGGTGGGGCGGTCGGCCGCGGCGCGCACGGCGCTCGAGGGCATCGGGGCGCGGGCCGTCGCCGGCGCGGCCGACGCCGCCGAGGGCGCGGACGCCGTGATCGTGTGCGTCTTCGACGACGCCCAGGTCCGGGACGTCTGCCTCGGCGGCGACCTGCCGGCGCGGATGCCGAGGGGATCGGTCGCCGTGCTGCACACCACCGGCAGCCCCGGCACCGCGCGGGCCGTCGCCGAGCGCGCCGCGCCCCACGGCGTCGGCGTGGTCGACTGCCCGGTCAGCGGCGGGCCGCACGACATCGCGGCCGGCCGGCTGACCCTGTTCGCGGGCGGGGACGCCGACGCCCTGGCGAAGGCGCGGCCCGCGCTGGGGGCCTACGGCGACCCGGTGATCCACGCCGGGCCGCTCGGGGCCGGGCAGAGCGTGAAGCTGGTCAACAACGCCCTGTTCGCCGCGCAGATCGGACTGATCGCCGACGCCGTCCGGCTGGCCGGCCAGATGGGGCTGGACGAGGCCGGGCTCCTCGCGGCGCTCCCGCACGCGAGCGGCGCGAGCCGCGCGCTGTCCGGGGTCGCGGCCCGAGGCTCCGTCGCGGCGTTCGCGCGCGCGGTGCACGCGTTCCTCGCCAAGGACGTCGAGGTCGTGCGGGCGGTCGCGGCCGAACTCGGCGGCGACCTCGGCGCCATGGACCGCGCCATCGGCGCGCTGGACGGCGTGCTGGACGCCGGCGAAGCCTGAGGGTCCGGGCTCGGAAAGCATCGGGCCGGGCGTCCCGTGAGGGCCGCCCGGCCCGGCGCGTCACGCCTCGCCGATCGCCCGTTCGGGGCACTGCGCGATGGCGACGCGCACCGTCTGCTCGAACTCGGCGGGCACCTCGGGCGTCAGCACCTCGGAGTACCCGTCGTCGTTGAGGTCGAAGACCTCGGGGCACAGCGTGCAGCAGACTCCGTGGCCGCGGCAGCGGTCCTCGTCGATCGCGATCTTCATCGGGCCTCGTCCCCGGCGGGGTCGAACTCCAGGTGCAGGTGCGTCAGGCCGCGCAGGATGTGGGTCGGGACGTAGCGGTAGCGGCGGGCGCCCGCGGGGCCGTGCCGGTCCTCGCTGAGCCGGATGTCGGCCGTCCGGTCGAGGAGCCGCTCGATGCCCACGCGCGTCTCGGACCGGGCCAGCGGGGCGCCGGGGCACGTGTGGGCGCCGCGCCCGAACGCGATGTGCCGGCGGGCGTTGCGGCGCGAGGGGTCGAACCGCGCCGGGTCGTCGAAGTGGCGCGGGTCCCGGTTCGCGGCCGCGTTCACCAGCATCAGGATCGTGCCGGCGGGGACGTCGACGCCGCCCACCGTGGTCGCGACGCGAGCCAGCCGGAAGTCCCCCTTGACCGGGCCTTCGATCCGGAGGGTCTCCTCGACGAAGTTGGAGATGCGGTCCCGCTCGGAGCGCAGCGTCCGCTGCAGGTCGGGGTCCTCGGCGATCTGCTTGAGCGCCGAGCCCAGCAGCCGGACGGTGGTCTCCTGGCCGGCCGCGAAGACGTTCGCCGCGACCCGGACGACGTCCGCGACCTCGGGGACCGACCCGTCCGGGAACGTCGCGGTGGCGAGGCCGGTGAGCACGTCGTCGCGCGGCTCGCGGCGGCGGTCCTCGATGTAGGGGACGAAGCGCTCGTACAGGAACTCCAGCGGGCTGTGCGCGAGGGTCTCCTCGCCGGTGCCGCCGACGCCGCCGCCGGACGTGCGCCGCAGCGTCGAGGCGAACTCGTCGCGGTCCTGCTCGGGCATGCCGAGCAGGTCGGCGATCACCAGGAGCGTGAACGGCACCGCGAAGCCGTCGATCACGTCGCCCTCGCCTCCGGCGAGGTAGTCGTCGAGCACCCGGTCGGCGAGCCGCCACATGGACGCCTCGTTCTCCTTGAGGCGCTTCGGCGTGATCAGCCGCATCAGCAGCGCGCGGTGCGCCGTGTGCTGCGGCGGATCGAGCGTGGGGAGCTGGTCGCTCATCGGCAGTTCGGCGCGGTGCCGCTCGATCAGCTCGCTGACGTCGTCGCCTTCGAGCGGGACGGGGAAGCCCGGGAACGGGCCGGTCACCGAGATGCACGAGGAGAACGTGTCGGTGTCGTTGTACACCTGGAGCGCCTCGTCGTACCCCGTCACCATCAGCACGCCGTGATGGGGCTCGCGCTGCACGGGGCACTTGCTCCGCAGGGCCTCGAAATAGGGATAGGGGTCCGCGACGAGCGCCTCGTCGCGGAAGTAGTCGAGGGCCTCGAGATCCTTCACTGACCGGAGTCCTTTCCTTGTGCCGCTCAGCAGAGCGCGGTTCTTATTTGGCGAGAAGGACATTACTCGGTCGGGTCGCCGGCTCCCGCGGGCGGCGGCCGGACGGTCGTCCGTCAGGTGTTGCGGCCTCCGTTGACGCCGATCACCTGGCCGGTGATGTAGCCCGCCTCGTCGGAGACGAGGAAGGCGCACGCCGCGGCGATGTCCTCCGGGCGCCCCGGCCGCCCGACCGGCGTGAGGTCGGCGTGGTGGTCGACGGAGCCGCCGAGCAGCCCCTTCGTCTCGGACTTGCGGAGCATAGGCGTGTCGATGAAGCCGGGCGGGATCGTGTTGACGGTGATCCCCTCGTGCCCCAGCTCCAGCGCGAGCGCCTTGGTGAAGCCGATGAGCCCGGCCTTCGAGGCGACGTAGTGCGTCATGAACTGCTGCCCGGACTGCGCGCTCGAGGAGGAGATGTTCACGATCCGGCCCCAGCCCGCGGCGGCCATGTCCGGCACGACCGCCTGGGCGCAGTAGAAGGGCCCGCTGAGGTTCACGGCGATGATCCGGTCCCAGATCTCGTCGGTGATGTGCAGGAACTTCTTGAAGCCCGTCAGTCCCGCGTTGTTGACGAGCACGCTCACCGGGCCGTAGGCGTCGCGGATCCGCTGGACCGCCGCGTCCACCTGCGCGCGGTCCGACACGTCGACGCCGCCGAAGGGGGACGCCTCGTGGCCCTTCTCCCGCACCTCCGCGGCGACCCGTTCGGCGGCGTCCGCGTCGAGGTCCAGGACCGCCGTGGCGAGGCCGTCCTCGGCCAGCCGGTGGACGATCGCCCGCCCGATGCCGGAGCCGCCGCCGGTGACGACCGCGGTCCGCCGCGCGCCGCTGTTCTCCTCGCTCATGGATGCCTCACTCGTGCCCTTCTCGCCCGTGCCGCGGGTGCCGGCGCGGGGTGCCGCCGGCCCGGAAGTATCATCAGCTTCTCCGTAGACGGTACATAAGATACCGTCTATTGAGAATGGTATTTCCAGCGGGAGAGGGGAACGGGATGCCGATCCTGGACGGCGGAGGGGCCCGGCTGCTCATCGACGGGCGGCTCGAGGACGCCGAGCGGACCTTCGGCTCGTCCGATCCGGCGACCGGCGAGCTCCTCGGCGAGGCCCCGGACGCCACGGTCGACGACGCCGGGCGGGCCGTCGCGGCGGCGCGGCGGGCGTTCGAGGAGACCGGCTGGGCCACCGACCGGGACCTGCGCGTCCGGTGCCTCGAGCAGTTCCACCGCGCGCTCGTCGAGCACCAGGAGGAGCTGCGCGAACTGCTGATCGCCGAGGCGGGCGCGCCGCGCACGCTGACGCACGGCGCCCAGCTCGACGAGCCCCTGGACCTCGTCCGCTACTACGCGGCCCTGCTGCGCGACCATCCGCTGACCGAGGACCTCGGGTACGCCGAGTACCAGGGGCAGCGGCACCACCGCTGGGTGGAGAAGGAGGCCGCCGGGGTCGTCGCGGCGATCACCCCGTACAACTTCCCCGTCCAGCTGGCGCTGGTGAAGCTGGCGCCCGCGCTGGCGGCGGGCTGCACGGTGGTGCTGAAGGGCGCGCCGGACACGCCGCTGGTGACGCTCGCGCTGGGCAGGCTGCTCGCCGAGCACACCGACGTCCCGGCCGGCGTGGTGAACGTCCTCACCTCCTCGCGGGTCGAGGCCGGCGCCGCGCTCACCACGCATCCGCAGGTGGACGTGGTCAGCTTCACCGGCTCCTCGGCGACCGGCCGCGCCATCCTGGCCGCGGCCGGCGGCACGATCAAGCGGGTGCGGCTGGAGCTGGGCGGCAAGTCCGCGCTCATCATGCTGGACGACGCCGACCTGCGTGCCGTGTCCATGAACGCCGCGTTCGGCATCTGCCTGCACGCGGGCCAGGCCTGCGCGCTGAACTCCCGCCTGCTGGTGCCGCGCGCCCGCCACGACGAGGTCGTCGAGCGCGTCGCGCGCTACCTCGGCAAGGTCGCCTACGGCGACCCGCGCGATCCGAAGACCTACATGGGGCCGCTGATCAGCGAGCGGCAGCGGGAGAAGGTCGACGGGATGGTGCGGCGGGCCGTTGACGCGGGCGCCAAGCTGGTGACCGGTGGCGAGAAGGTCGACCCGGGCTTCTTCTACACCCCGACGCTGCTGAGCGGTGTGGACCCCGACAGCGAGATCGCGCAGGAGGAGGTCTTCGGGCCCGTCCTGGCCGTCATCCCCTACGACGGCGATGACGACGCCGTCCGCATCGCCAACAACTCCGCCTACGGCCTGTCCGGGGCGGTGTACGGCGCCGACGACGAACGCTGCCTGGCGGTCGCGCGGCGCATCCGCACCGGGACCTACAGCGTCAACGGCGGCAACTACTTCTTCTCCGACACGCCGTTCGGCGGCTTCAAGCAGTCGGGCATCGGCCGCGAGAAGGGCGTCTCCGGCCTGGAGGAGTTCCTGGAGACCAAGACGTTCGGGATGGTCGCACCCGCCTAGAGTCCGCATCGGCCCCGCCCGGAGTGGACGGGGCCCGGTCCGCGGACCGGGCCCGTCCACTCCTTCTCTCGGCTCTTCCGCTCGGCGCTCAGCGGGTGATCTTCGCGGCGGCCTTGCGCCGCGTGACGGGCTCGGCGAGGCGCTGCTCGTCGCAGGCCTTCTGAAGGATGCCGAGGGTCTCCTCGAGGCCGGGACCGAGCGGCGGGTGCGGGTCGAACGTCGCGGGCAGGTGGCGCATGCCCTGGATGACGCCGATCGTCTCGTAGTGGACGGTGCCCTCCGGGTCGCATCGGTAGCCGGGCATGCGGTCCAGCACCTGCATGAGCATGCGCTTGAACACGGTGCGCGCGACGTTCGAGCCGATGCAGCGGTGGATACCGAGGCCGAAGGCGTGGTGCCGGTTCCCGGAGCGTTCGAGGTCGATCCGGTCGGGGTCGGCGAACACCGACGGGTCCCGGTTGGCCATGGCCCACGACAGCCAGACGCGCTCGCCCTCCTTGAAGCGGGTGCCGGCGATCTCGCAGTCCTCGGAGAAGGTGCGGGCGTCCCCGGGGGCCGGGGTGAAGTAGCGCAGGAACTCCTCGGTGGCCGAGTCCAGCAGCGTGTCGCGCTCGCGCGACAGCCGCTCCCGCTCGCCGGGGTGCTCCGACAGCCACTCAAGCGCGTGCGCGGTCAGCGCGGTCGTCGTGTCGAACCCGCCGCCGATGACGAGCGCGAGGACGCCGAGCAGCTCCAGGTCGTCGGGCCGGCCGCCGTTGATCTCGGCGTTGAGCAGCGCGTCGATCATGCCGGGGCGCGGCTTCTCCCGGATGACGGACATCTCCTGGAACAGGTCGGAGAAGCAGGCGGTCTGCTGCTCGCGCACCCGGGCCATCTCCGGCGAGTTCGGCGGCGTGTAGACCGCGGCGTGCGTCGGCTCGCTGTACAGCTCCCACCGGTTCACCGGCACGCCGAGCATCGCCAGGGTGAGGACGGCGGGCACGATGTTGGCGAGGTCGTCGACGAAGTCGATGGCCCCGCTCTCGCACTTCTCGTCCAGGCAGGCGCGCACCACCTCGTCGACGAACGGGATCCAGCGGCTCACGGCGGCGGGGGACAGGTAGGGGTTCAGCGCCTGCCGGTAGTGGCGCTGCTCGGGCGGGTCCATCTCCAGGAAGCCGCCGCGGACCGGCGGCGGCGGCTTGGGCGCCGGGATGGTGATGCCCTTGTAGCCGCGGCGCTCGCCCTTCACGTCGTGGTCGTTCGACAGCTTGTCGGCGGACCGGGCGAGCTCGAACACCTCCGCGGCGCCGGCCGCCACCCAGTGCCCGTCGTAGGTGTCCGACCAGGCGATCGGGCACTTCTCCTGCATCTCATGGGTGATCGAGGTGAACTGCCGGCGGTACTCCGGGGTGTGCCGGTCGAACTCGTAGCGGTTCTTCTTGCGGGCCTCGTCGTCCACGCTCACGTAGTCGTCCTCTCTGAGCCGGCGGGCGATCCCAGGGGTAGAACTTACTTTTCAATTGCGAGAACAATACTCTCAATCAGGGACGCCCGGTAGGCCGGGGCGCCGCCGTCCACCGGCACGCGCTGGCCCGCCGGAGGCGGGGCCGCCGCCCGGACGCTTGCCGGGCGCCCTGGAGAGAAGGCTTGAAGCAAGCGTTCTCATTCAGAGAGAATGATGTTTTCGACGTGGAGGAGACGGCATGGGAACCCAGCGCGACGCCGGACCGGAGACGGCGGGATCGGCCGCCCGGACGGACCGGGCGAGGCGGCTGCTGATCGGCGGGCGCCTGGTGGAGGCGGAGCGGACGTACGCCTCGCTCGACCCGGCCACCGGCGAGGTCATCGGGCACGCCCCCGACGCCGCGCCCGCCGACGCCGAGGCCGCCGTCGCCGCGGCGCGCCGCGCGTTCGACACCACGGCCTGGCCCACCGACACCGACCTGCGCGTCCGGTGCCTCGAGCAGCTCTACGACGTGCTGACCGAGCACAAGGAGGAGCTGCGGGAGCTGACGATCGCCGACACCGGGTCGCCGCGCATCGTGACCCACGGCGCCGGGCTGGACGAGCCGCTGGAGATCGTCCGCTACTACGCGCGGCTGCTGCGCGAGCACTCCTTCACCGAGGAGCTCGGCGAGACCGAGGTCAGGGGCCGGCGGCACCGCCGCTGGGTGGAGAAGGAGGCGGCCGGGGTCGTCGCCGCGATCACCGCGTACAACTACCCCAACCAGCTCGCGCTCGCCAAGCTCGCGCCCGCGCTGGCCGCCGGGTGCACGGTCGTGCTGAAGGGCGCGCCGGACACGCCGCTGGTGACGCTCGCGCTGGCCGAGCTGATCGCCGAGCACACCGACATCCCGGACGGCGTGGTGAACGTCCTCACCTCCTCGGGAGCGGCCGCCGGCGAGGTCATGACCACGCACCCGGACGTGGACGTCGTCACGTTCACCGGGTCCACCGCGACCGGCCGCAAGATCATGGCGGCGGCGAGCGGCACGGTGAAGCGGGTCTTCCTCGAACTCGGCGGCAAGTCCGCGATGGTCGTGCTCGACGACGCCGACCTCGACCTGACCGCGATGGCGGCGGCCTTCACCATCTGCTCGCACGCCGGCCAGGGATGCGCGATCACGTCCCGGCTGCTCGTGCAGCGCGGGCAGCACGACGCGATGGTGGAGCGGGTCGCCGCGCAGCTCGCGGGCATCCGCTACGGTGACCCGCGCGACGCGAACACCTACATGGGGCCGCTGATCAGCGAGCGGCAGCGGGAGAAGGTCGACGGGATGGTGCGGCGGGCCGTGGAGGGCGGCGCGAAGCTGGTGACCGGCGGGGAGAAGGTCGACCCCGGGTTCTTCTACACTCCGACCTTGCTGAGCGGTGTGGACCCCGACAGCGAGATCGCGCAGGAGGAGGTCTTCGGGCCCGTCCTGGCCGTCATCCCCTACGACGACGATGACGACGCCGTCCGCATCGCCAACAACTCCGCCTACGGCCTGTCCGGGGCGGTGCACAGCGCCGGCGAGGAGCGCGCCCTCGCCGTGGCCCGGCGGATCCGCACCGGCACGCTCAGCATCAACGGCGGCAACTACTTCGCGCCGGACGTCCCCTTCGGCGGCTTCAAGCAGTCGGGGATCGGCCGCGAGATGGGCGTGGCCGGCCTGGACGAGTTCCTCGAGCGCAAGGCGTACGCGGCGCCCGTCGCCTGAGCGAAGGCCCTACCGTATCCAGCGCCGGCCGTCCCCGCGCGCCGGCGCCGACGAAAGGAATCCCCCGCATGGCAGCAGACGCGGCCGCCGCAGACATCGCCTCACTCGTGCTGCGGGTGTCCATCGGCGGCACCCTGATCGCGCACGGCTGGAACCACGCGTTCGGCGGTGGCAAGATCGCGGGCACGGCGGGCTGGTTCGAGTCCATGGGGCTGCGCCCGGGCCGCTTGCACGCGCTGATGGCGACCGGGACGGAACTCGGCGCCGGCGTCCTGCTGCTGCTCGGACTCCTCACCCCGGTCGCCGCCGCCGGGGCGGTCGGCACGATGGCGGTCGCGTTCATCACCGCCCACCTGCGCAACGGCTTCTTCATCTTCCGGCCGGGCCAGGGCTACGAGTACGTCGTCATGATCATCATGGTGGCGTGCGGGATCGGCGCCCTCGGCGGCGGCGCGGCGTCCCTCGACCGCGCCATCGGGCTTGACGGCGACCTGTCCGGCTGGACGGGCCTCGCCGTCACCGCCCTCGCCGGAGGCGTCGGCGCCGCCCTCCTGCTGGCCGCCTTCTGGCGCCCCGCCCGGAAGGCCGAGGAGCAGACCGGCTAGGACGCCCCGGGCGGCGGGCCCGCGACGAGGCGGCCGGCGATGACGGTGCTCCGGACGGCCGCCGCGTCCGGAGCGCGCAGTGCCTCGGCGAGCGGGACGCGCAGCAGGACCAGATCGGCGGCGGCGCCGGGGCGGACGCCCCGGACCCGCCCGCCGGGATCGCCGGGCGGCGTCAGGTAGGACCGGAGGGCGGCGCGGGCCGGGACCGCCTCGCCGCCCGCCACGACCGCCCCGGACCGGGTGCGGCGGTGCACGGCGGCGCGGACGACCGCCCAGGGATCGAGCGGCCCGTACGGCGCGTCGCTCGACAGCGCGACCGGCACGCCCGCGTCCGTCAGACGGCGGTGGCGGTACAGGTCGCCGTGCTCGCCCGCCGGGACGTCGCGCAGGTAGTCGTCGCCCCGGTCGGCGATGAAGCCGGGCTGCGTGACGACGCGCAGGCCGAGCCGGGCGAGCTCGCCGACGGTCTCGTCCGGCACGAGCGCGGCGTGCTCGACGCGGTCGCCGTCGCGGACCCCGGTGCCGCCGAGCGCCGCGAGGAGGAGCAGCAGCGCCTCGCGCGTGACGCAGTGCACGGCGACGGCCCGGCCGCGCGCGTGGGCGCCGGCGATGCGGCCGGACAGATCGTCCAGCGAGGGAAGTCCCGAGTCGGCCAGGACGATCTTGTAGGGGCCGGTCGTCACCCCCGGGCGCCGGGGGGACGGCGCGTCGAGGGGCACGCCGAGCAGATGCACCCGCTGGGGGAGCGCCCCCCGCTCGAACGCGGCGATCGCGCCGGCGGCCAGGTCGGGAGTGGCGTCGGTCACGCCGGTGATCCCGTACCGCGCCAGCTCGGCTCCGACGGCTCCCAGATCGGCGGGCGGCCCCGCCGGGACGCGGGTGCGGAGCCAGTCGTCGGCGCGCCACAGCCGCCCGGTGGGGACGCCGCCGGCGCCGCGTTCGATGCCCGGGTGGCGTCCCGAGGCCAGGCCCGCCTCCCGGACCGCGGCGGAGTTGAGCATCCACAGCGCGCCGCTGCGGTGCTGGATCCGGACGGGGACGTCGGCGCGCAGCGCGTCGAGGCGCGCCGCGTCCAGGTCCCCGGCGACGCTCTCGGCGTAGCCGACGCCGCGCACCCAGCCGTTCTCATCGGGCGGCGCGGCGCGCAGCGCCGCCGCCAGGGCGTCCCGGCCCTCGACCTGCGAGGGCCCGCACAGGACGGACCGCCCCCGCGCCCACAAGGCGTGCAGGTGCACGTGGTGATCCCACAGTCCCGGGAGCAGCGCGCCGCCGCGGCACTCGACCACCTCGTCCGCCCGCGCGGGCGCCAGATCGGGGCCGACCTCGGTGATCCGCCCGCCCGCGACGCGGACGTGCGCCCGCACGCGCCCGCCGATCTCGGCGTCGCGGAACAGCAGCCCGCTCACGGGACGGGCCTTATGACGGGCCTCATGGGACGGGGATCCCCAGCTTCCGCAGCACCTCGGCGGTGTCGGCGCCCGCGGTCGGCGCGTCGCCGTCCGGGTCGCGGCGGACCGGGGAGGCGACCGGGACGGCACCGGCACCGGTCTCGACGACCCACCCGCCGCCGCGGCGGAGCGCCGGCGCGCTGGGGACCGGCGGCCCCGGATCGAGAGCCGCCGCGACGACGCCGGTCATCGGCACGTCCCACAGGACGCCGCGCCCCGGCGGCGCGGTGGCCGCCAGCACGGCCGCGGTGAGCCCGGTCAGCGGGTCGGCGACGGCGTCGCCGCAGAACAGCGGGGACAGGTCCGGCTCGCGGCAGACCAGCCCGGCGCCCGCGGCCACGTCGTCGCCGAAGCCGACCCGCTCGGACGCGCGGCCGTCCGCGGTGATCGAGACCCAGGTCGTCCCGGCGGCGACGGCGGCGTCCGCGTCCAGCCCGAACCGGGCGAGGGCGCGCGGCCGGGACGCCTCGATGACGATGTCGGCCGCGTCCACCAGCGCCGCCATCGCCCGGCGGCCCGCCCCGGTCGCCGGGTCCAGCACGACGGAGCGGTGGCCGGCGTGCAGGAGCCGGTAGAAGCCGGGGTCGCCGTACCGGGCCCCGTCCGGGCGGGCGGGCGTCTCGACCTTGACGACCCGCGCCCCCGCCAGGCCGAGCAGATGCGCGCAGAGCGGCCCCGCCCACAACGCGCTGAAGTCGACGACGAGTGCGTCCTTCACCGGGCGCGGCGACACCGGGACCGGGACGCGCGCGGGCGGCGCCGGCGTGCGCACCGGCCCGGCGGCGACGCCGAGGAGCTCGGCGCGCTCGGCCAAGTCGGCGCCGGTGTGCTCGCGGAGCCACGATGCGACGACCGGCCACGGATCGTCCCCGACCTCGGTGCCGGCGAGCGCGCCGAGGAGCGCCGGGTCGTCGGGGCGGGCGCAGGACACCGCGGCCCAGCCGTCCGCTGTGGGAAGCAGCCGGCACGCGCCGCCCGCGGACACCCGTCCGCGGCGGCCGTGGCCGGTGAACGCGGCGCGCTCGGCCAGCAGCCGCGCCCCGTCCAGGCGCGGAGCGCCGGTGGAATCGGCGAACCGCCCGGCCAGCTCCCGGGCCACGGCCGCGGCCCGGCCGGGCGGCAGCAGGGGCGGGCCGTCCGGCCGGCCGGACAGCGCCATCGCGCCGCTTCCCGCCCACGCCGACGCCGCGTCCGCGTCCCTGTCCGGGTTCGGGGGCGTGCCGCTCATCGCCGCCCGCTTCCCGCGCCGCCGCTGCGTCCGCGCATGATCCCGACGATAGCGCCGGGCCGCCGTCAGCGCGCCACGTAGCCCCCGTCGACGGGCAGTGCGGCACCGGTGATGAACGACGACTCGTCCGCGGCGAGGAAGAGCGCGGCGGCGGCGAGCTCGGAGGGCAGCCCCCAGCGGTTCATCGGCTGGGCGCGCATGGGCATGTCCGGCGGCGGCGACGGGTTCCGCTCCGACGCGCCCGCGAGGCCCGTCCAGGTCATGCCGGGGCAGATCGCGTTGACCCGTACGCCCTGCTCGGCGTAGTCGAGCGCGGCGCTCTTGGTCATCTGCACGACGCCGCCCTTGGCCGCGGCGTACACCGAGTGCTCCTTCCAGCCGACCAGGCCGGCGGAGGAGGCGGTGTTGACGACGGAGCCGCCGCCGGTGCGCAGCATCGCGGCGATCCCGTACTTCATGCCCAGGAAGACGCCTTTGAGGTTGACCGCGATGACGTCGTCGAAGGTGCTCTCGTCCTGCTCGGTGATGGGTCTGCGGGGGCCGCCGAAGCCGGCGTTGTTGCACAGCACGTCGAGTCGCCCGAAGCGGCGCTCGGCCGTCTCGATCATGGCCCGCACGTCGGCGGCGGCGGACACGTCGGCGTGCACCGCGACGGCCGCGCCGCCGATCTCCTCGGCGACCTCGTCCTGCCGGCCGCTGCGGTCGGCGCACACGACCTTCGCGCCGTGCTCGGCGAACAGCACGGCCATGGACCGCCCGATCCCCGACCCGGCACCGGTGATCACCGCGACCTTGCCGGCGAGCCGTCCTGCGTTGTCCGTCATGGTGTGCTTCCTTGCGTCGGGTCCGGTGGCGCGCTCGTGGTGGTGCGGTGCCGCGTCATCCGGGCGAGCGCCGCGTCGTGCCTGGCGATGATCTGGCGGACGCGCGCCTCCGCCAGCGGCCCGAGCCCGTCGTAGACGCCCGCGAACAGGCTCCGCGCCCGCCGCCCGGGCCACGGGCGGGGCAGCAGGCCCTCCGGCAGCTCCGGGTCGAGGCTGATCAGGGCGAGCCAGGCGTCCTTGACGTTCGTCCTGGCCACGAGCGCCTCCGCGGTGCCGACCTGCCCGCGCTCGACGCGGTGGAGGAGCGGTTCGTGCTCGGCGATGAACGCCTCGTAGCGCGCGGCGATCGCCCCGACGTCCCACGCGGCGAGCGGGTCGCCCGGCCCGGACGCGTACGTCACCTCGGCGCGCAGGACGGTCGCGTGCCCGACCCCCAGGTTCTCCAGGAGTTCGACGGTCTGGTCGCGGTCGGCGTGCGGCGACACCCAGACGCTGTCGTACAGGGGGGCGTAGCCGAGCCAGCGCAGCCGCGTCCGGATGACGTAGCGCAGGTCGCGCCGCTCGTCGGGGACCGAGAACAGGACGGTCGTCCACGAGCCGTCCCACGCCCGGTCCCCGGCGCGGAACTCCACGACCCGCCGCTGGGTCTGCTCCAGCGCTCGCGCGGCGTCCGGCGTCAGCCGGTAGAAGGTCCGCCGGCCGGTCTTCGTCGCCTCCAGCAGGCCCCGCCGGGCGAGCCGCGCGATCGCGGCCCGCGCGCTCGCCTGCGTGTTGGCGAACTCGGTGAGCAGCTCGACCAGCGCGGCCGACGGCAGGTACTCCTTGGTGCCGAACCAGTGGTCGGTGAACAGCCCCAGCACCAGATGCTGCGGGTTCGGCCCGACCTGGACGCGCGGGAAGTCGACCTCGGTCTCCACGTAGGCTTCCATCACGCCGGAAGGCTATCCACGGCCGTCCCGCCCGGCCGTCCGCACGCCGCCGCGGCGATGGTCATCGTCCGGTCCCCGTTCACACGGCCGGTTCGGCGGTGGTGGTGAAGAAGGCGGATCCGGAGTCGGGGATGCGCGGCTGGTGGAAGACGTTGACCGCGTAGGAGACGAGGATCATCGAGTACAGCAGCCGCAGCAGCCGGGTGGCGTCGTCGTCCAGGTCGTTCAGGTCGAGTGCGTTGAGGTGCTCGATGGCCTCTTCGGCGCGCGGGGCGATGGCGTCGTAGAAGGCGGCGAGCTCGTCGAAGGTCTTGGACAGGCGCATGTCGTAGCGTTCCTGCCGGGTGGGGCGGGCCCAGTCGGCGACCCAGGGCTCCAGGTCGGTGAACGGGGCGGGCAGGCTTGTCGCGGTGGACGGCATCAGCCCTCCTTCTCGGCGGAACGGGTCTGGTGGGCGGTGACGGTGTCGCGGACGGTCTTGTGGAACTTGCGGATCAGCAGCTCCTGGTCCGACAGGTGGAAGTGCTGGTTGGCGCGGGTCGACAGGCCCATCTGGGTGGCCTCGATCGTGTTGACGTCCTGCATGGCGAACTCGATGGTGCTGTCGACGACGAGTTCCTGCGCGAGCCGCTCCTGGGCGTTCTTCGGCGGGACGAAGTACATGTCGATGTCGTAGGTGTGCTGGTCGACGGCTTGGGGCCAGTAGGTGTAGGTGATGTAGAACCCGCGCGCCCAGATCTGCACCGACAGGTTGGGGAACAGCCAGAACTGGTCGTTGCCCCAGGAGCGGATGTTCCCCTTGTTGAGGAAGCCGGGGAGGGGGCCGATGTCGGGGACGTCGTCGGGGCCGAACAGTCCGGCGCGGAACAGCTTGTACACCCAGATCTGGTCGCGCTGGGCGGGGCCGGCGGTGCCGGGCTCGCGCGGCGGGAGCGGGGGCGGGCCGGGCACCGAGGTGAGCATGTGCGGGGTGAACAGGTCGTAGTGGTAGGCGTCGACCGGGGGGACGAGCTTTTCGGCCTGGGCGATGTCCTTGGCGATGAAGCGGGCGTGCACGTACGGCGGGTGGTACCACTCGCAGACCGAGTCGACGGCGAGCTTCCAGTTGCCGCGGATCGGCGCGGAGAACCCGTAGTGCTGGGTCATCTCGTGGAACGGGTAGGCCTCCAGTTCCAGGAGGCGGTCGCCGAGGTAGCTGCGCAGCGGGACGGGGTCGTCGGAGAGGTTGACGAAGATGAACCCGGCGAACTCCTCGCAGTGCACCGGCGGCATCCGCAGCGAGTCCTTGTCCAGCCCGAAGAACTCCTGCTCGTTGGTGACGTGGGTGACGCGGCCGTCCAGGCCGTACCGCCAGCCGTGGTACTTGCAGGCGAACTCGCGGCACGAGCCCTTGGACTCCTGCTGGGGGTGCTCCTGCCAGACGACCTTGTTGCCGCGGTGGGCGCACACGTTGTGGAAGGCGTTGACCGTCCCGTCGCGGCGCCGCGCGATCACGATCGAGGCCAGGCCCGGCAGTTCACGGGTGAAGAACGTGCCCGGGCGGGGCAGCCGCTCGGACCGGCCGACGTACAGCCAGGACCGCTTGAACACCGCTTCGCGTTCGGCGGCGAAGAACTCAGGGGAGATCGAGTCCTCGTAGTCGACGGGTCCGGTGCCCAGGTCGGGGTAGTCCGGGGTGAACTTCCCCCGCCCCGTGGACAGGCGTTGCTGCAGCTCGGTCATGCGCTGCCTCCTTGCGGTCCGATGGCCCGATAGTAGGCACTTTTTCTTCGTGTGAACATGTATCTGTCGTGCTATTTAGGTCCAGGGCTTGTCGTTCCAGGCGCGGTCCAGGGGCTCCATGCCGCCGCCGAAGGGGAAGAACTCCTGCTGGGCGTAGGTCTCGCGGGCCAGGCCGTGGCCGAGCTCCTCCAGGTAGGCGCGCTTGAGCTGCTGCGTGAACAGCTGCCGCGTGTACCGCAGCACCATCGGCGGCCGCTTGACCAGCTCCCTCGCCAGCTCCCACGCCCTGTCGAGGACCTGGTCCTTGGGCAGGACCTCGTTCACCGCGCCCCACTCCCGCGCCTCCTGGGCGGACAGCTTCTTGCCGGTGAGCAGGAAATAGCGGGCCCGGTTGTGGCCGACCAGGAAGCTCCAGATCACGTGCTGCCCGTCGCCCGGCACCTGGCCGCGCGGGAAGTGCGAGACGTCCTGGAACCAGGCGTCCTCGGAGGCCAGCACGATGTCGCCCATCAGCGGGACCTCGGAGTGGATGTTGCACGGGCCGTTGACCACGCTGATCATCGGCACGTCCACCTCCAGGACGTTCTGCTGGAGCTGGCGGTTGTACCAGGCCTTCTCGTCCAGCTTGTGCAGCCCGCGGACGCCGGGCATCGCGTCGTAGACCGGCGGGTCGGGGAGCGTGCCGTCGGGCATCAGGCCCCAGTCGGCGTTGTAGTTCTCGCCGGTCCCGGTGTGGATGAGCACCTTGATCTCGCGGTCGCCGGCCACGTCGGCGAACGCGTCGGCCATGTCGTCGTGCGACTTCCAGTCCCACACCAGGCTCCCGCCGCCGGTGTGGCACTGCATGAGCAGGATCCCGTCGTCGCTCAGCTCGAAGCGGTAGTTGGGATAGCGGTCCTTGTAGTCCTCATACCTGGCGCGCTTGACCATCGGCCGTCCCTTCGCCCGGGTGGGGGCCCGCATCCGGCGCCCGGCCCGCCCGGACCTCTGTTATGCGACATGGTTTTGGCGTACGGTGCTAAATATGCATCCTTTTCGGTTCGCCGTCCAGGCGACCAAGGCGACCAGCGGGGCGCAGTGGCGCGAGCTCGCCCGCAAGGCCGAGGACCTCGGTTACGCCACCCTGTTCGTCGCCGACCACTACCTCGGGCCGGGCCCGGCGGCCCGCGAGTCGCGGCTGCCGCCTCAGCACCTCGCGCCGATCGCCGCGATGGCCGCGGCCGCCGCCGTGACGGAGCGGCTCCGCGTCGGATGCCGCGTGTTCTGCGTCGACTACCACGTCCCGGCCGTCCTGGCGAAGGAGGCGGCGACCCTGGACCTGCTGTCCGACGGCAGGCTCGAGTTCGGCATCGGCGCAGGCTGGAGCGAGCGCGAGTACCGCGCGATGGGGCTGGACTTCGCGGCCCCCGCCCGCCGCGTCGACAAGCTGGCGGACGTCGTCGCCCTGCTCAAAGCGCACTGGAGCGGCGAGCCCCTGGACCACCGGGGCCCGTTCGCGACCGCGACCGGATACGCGGGCCTGCCCCTGCCGGCCCGGCGCCCCCGCCCGCCGATCATGATCGGCGGCGCCCGCAGGCGCGTCCTGTCGCTCGCCGCCCGCGAGGCCGACATCGTCAGCGTCAACAACGTCCCGTTCGACGCGGTCAACGACGCCGGCCGCACCCCCGCCGAAGAGGCCGCGCACCGCTTCGCCCTCGTCCGCGACGCGGCGGGCGACCGGCTCCCCGGCCTGGAGATCGAGAGCTCGCCGTTCTTCACCGAGATCACCGACGACCCCGCCGCGGCCGTGGCCCGCGTCGCCAAGCTCATGGGCGTCCCGCCGGACGGACTTTCCGAGCACCCCAACGTGCTGGCCGGCTCGCTCGGCGAGGTGACCGACCGGCTCCAGCAGCGCCGCGAGACCTACGGCGCGAACTACATCACCGTCCAGCAGCGCGAGATGGAGCGCTTCGCGCCGGTCGTCGCCCGGCTCGCGGGGCGCTAGCGGACCGGCCGCCGCGGCCGGCGATCATGGAGGACACGCAGGTGGTCGGAGACGAGAGCGGCGCGATGCCCGAAGCGCGCGGACCGCTCGACGGGGTGCGGGTCGTCGAGGCGGCCACGCTGGCGGCCGGGCCGACGGTGGCCACGACGCTGGGGGAGTTCGGCGCCGAGGTCATCAAGGTCGAGCCGCCGGGCGCCGGGGACCCGATGCGCACCTGGGGCGACCGCAGGGACGGCATCGGCCTGGTGTGGAAGAGCATCGGCCGCAACAAGAAGTGCGTCACCCTCGACCTGCGCGGACCCGCCGGCCGGCGGCTGCTGCACCGGCTGCTCGACGTCAGCGACGTGCTCGTGGTCGGCAACCGTCCGAGCACCCTGGCCCGCTGGGGGATCGACTTCGACTCGGTCCATGCCGCGCACCCGCATGTCGTGGTCGCGCACATCACCGGCTACGGGCGCGGCGGCCCCAAGAGCGACCGGCCCGGTTACGGCACGCTCGCCGAGGCGATGAGCGGCTTCGCGCACGTCACCGGCCCCGCCGACGGCCCGCCGACCCTGCCGCCGTTCATGCTGGCCGACGGCGTCGCCGGCCTCACCGCCGCCTGCGCGGTCATGATGGCGCTCTACCACCGCGACGTCCACGGCGCGGACGGCCAGCTCGTGGACGTCAGCCTCCTCGAACCGCTCGCACGGCTCATCGAGTCGGCGACGCTCGCCTACGACCAGCTCGGCACCGTCAAGGCCAGGACCGGCAACCGGCTGGACGCCAGCGCCCCGCGCAACGCCTACCGCACCCGCGACGGCCGCTGGCTGGCGATCTCCAGCGCGTCGCCGAGCATCGCGGTGCGCGTCTTCCGCGCCATCGGCCGCCCCGACCTCGCCGAGCACCCCGGCTACGTCGACCCCGTCCGCCGCCAGGAGCGGGCCGCCGAGGTGGACGAGCTGGTCGCCGCCTGGGTCGCCCGCCGCACCCTCGCCGAGGCCATGGCCGTCTTCGAGGACGCCGAGGTGACCGCGGCGCCCGTCTACGACGCGCCCGCCCTGCTGGCCGACGAGCACCTGCGGGCCCGCGGCACCTTCCGGGCCGTGGACGATCCCGACCTCGGCCGCATGACCGTCCAGGCGCCGGTGCCGAGGCTCAGCGCCACCCCGGGGCGCGTCGAGCACCTCGGCCGCCCGCTCGGCGCCGACAACGACCGCGTCTACCGCGAGCTGCTCGGCCTCGGCGCCGCCGAGATCGAGGACCTGCGCGAAGAAGGAGTCATCTGATGCCCGAGCCGAGAGCCCGCAGGTCGGAACTGGCGACGCCGGCGAGCGAGGAGCACATGTGCGCGAAGGCGGCGCGGTCGGGCGCGGACCTGGTCTTCCTCGACCTGGAGGACGCCTGCGCCCCGGCGGTGAAGGAGCGGGCGCGCGGCGTCGCCGTCGCCGCGCTGACCGGGCTGGACTGGGGGCGCACGGCGCGCGCCGTCCGCGTCAACGGCCTGGACACGCCCTGGTGCCACGGCGACGTCATCGAGGTCGTCACCGGGGCGCGCGAGGCGCTCGACGTGATCATCCTGCCGAAGGCGCGGGCCGCCCGCGACGTGTGGTGGCTCGACGTCCTGCTCACCCAACTCGAGGAGAAGCTCGCGATGCGCAAGCGGATCGGCGTCGAGGTGCTCATCGAGGAGGCCGAAGGCCTGGCGAACGCCGTCGAGATCGCCCGCGCGAGCGACCGCCTCGAAGCGGTCATCTTCGGCGCCGGGGACCTGTCCGCCTCGCTGCGCGCCCGGGTCGACGGCAACTTCGACCCGCTCGGCGACTACCCCGGCGACTTCTGGCACCACGCCCGCGTCCAGGTCCTGACCGCCGCCCGCACGGCCGGCATCGACGCCGTCGACGCGCCGTACCCCGCCTACCAGGACGCGGACGGCTACCGCAGGGCAGCCGCGCACGCCGCCCTGCTCGGCTTCGACGGCAAGTGGGCCATCCACCCCGGCCAGATCGCGACGGCCAACGAGGTGTTCACCCCGACGGCCGAGGAGGTCGCGCAGGCCAGGGAGGTGACGGAGGCCTACCGGCGCGCCGCCGCCGCGGGCACCGGCGCCATCGGCCGCGACGGACGCCTCGTCGACGCGGCCCACCTGCGCCACGCGGCCAACGTCCTGCGCCGGGCGGCGCCGGCCGGGTGATCCGCGAGCCGTCGGCGATCGGACCCGGACGAGGGGCCTGCTTCCGTCACCGGTCGTCGGAGTGCGCGGCGGCGGCTCGCGTGCGCACCGGCGCCGCGCGGCCGTCGCCTTCCGCGGCCCGGGCGATGCCCTGGCACATGCCGCCGAAGACGCGGTCGTGGAACGGTTTGAACGCCAACCAGTAGCAGTGCCCGAGCAGCCCGCGGGGGTGGAAGAGGGCGCGCTGGGAGTAGCGGGCGCGGCCGTCGCGCTCGGACACCGACAGCTCCAGCCACGCCAGGCCGGGGACGCGCATCTCCGCGCGCAGCCGCAGCAGGCGCCCGGGCTCGATCTCCTCCACGCGCCAGAAGTCGACCGCCTCCCCGATCCGCAGCCGGCGCGGGTCGCGGCGCCCGCGGCGCAGGCCCACCCCGCCGACGAGCCGGTCCAGGAGGCCCCGGGCGCGCCAGGCCAGGGGGAAGGAGTACCACCCGTGCTCGCCGCCGATCCCCTCGATGACCTCCCACAGGCGCTCCGGCGGGGCGTCCACGGTGCGGGACCGCTCGTCGGTGTAGAGGCTCCCGCCGGCCCAGGCCGGGTCGGTGGGCAGCGGGTCGCTGGGAGCGCCGGGGACGCTCGCCGACGACCAGCGGGTGGCGACGTCCGCCTCGCGGACGCGCCGCAGCGCGAGGGCCACCGCGCGCTCGAACCCCGCCAGGCCCTCGTCCGGCGGCGGGACGTACCGGCCGATGTCGTGCTCGCGGCAGATCACCTCGTTGCGCAGCGACTCCACCAGCGGGCGCGCCAGCGGACCCGGGACGGGCGTGATCGCGCCCACCCACAGGCTCGACAGCCAGGGGCTCAGCACGGGCACCGGGACGACGAGGCGCGGCCCGAGCCCGGCGACGGCGGCGTACCGCCGCATCATCTCCAGGTAGGTCAGCACGTCCGGCCCGCCGATGTCGAAGCCCCGGCTGACCCACTCGGGGAGCGCGGCGGACGCCACGAGGTAGTGCAGGACGTCCCGGATCGCGATCGGCTGGATGCGCGAGTGCACCCAGCGCGGGGTGACCATCACCGGGAGCCGCTCGGTCAGGTACCGCAGCATCTCGAACGACGCGGAGCCCGACCCGATGATCACGGCGGCGCGCAGCCACACGGCGGGCACCCCCGCGTCCAGCATGATCCGGCCGACCTCGGCCCTGGACCGCAGGTGCGGGGACAGGTCCTCGTCCGGCTCCATCCCGCCGAGGTAGACCAGGCGGCCGACGCCGGCGTCCCGGGCCGCGTCGGCGAAGGTGCGGGCCGAGCGGCGGTCGGTCTCGCCGAACCCGCCCGCCCCGCCGATCGCGTGGATCAGGTAGTAGGCGACCTCGACGCCGTCCAGGGCCCGGCGGGTCGACTCCGGGTCGGTGGCGTCGGCCTGGACGATCTCCACCCGGTCCGCCCAGGGATGGTCGCGCAGCCGCCGCGGGGTCCGCGCCATGCAGCGCACGCGGTGGCCGGCGGCCAGCAGCTCGGGCACCAGCCGGCCGCCGATGTAGCCACTGGCCCCCGTCACCAGGCAGAGCCGCCCGCCGCTCGTCTCAGCGGGCGGCGGCATCGTGCAGGGCTCCGATCATCGTTCCCCCTCGCGTCGGGCAGCCCGTACCCGGTGCCGACGGGGACAAGCGCGGCCCTTCCCGGTCTTTGCCCGTCCTGGACGCCGTCCGGGAGAACGGCGCCGTTCGAAGCGGCCGTCCCGGGGAAGCAGGTCCCTGTGAGGACCGCAGGAAGGCAGGCTCGCCGGGCCGTGTCCCGCGAGCGGCGGCCGATCGCGCGCCCGGCTCCGGAGATCCGCCGGTGAGCGCGTCGCTGATGCTGTTCACCCGCGATCTGCGGGTGCACGACAATCCGGCGCTGGCCGCGGCGTGCCGCCGGACCGGGCCGACCGTCCCGGTGTTCGTCTTCGACGACGCGCTGCTGGCCGGGCCGTTCGCCGCGCCCAACCGCGTCCGCCTCCTGCTGGACGCCCTCGCGGACCTGCGCGAGTCGCTGCGCGGACTCGGCGGCGACCTGGTGGTGCGGCGCGGCGATCCGGTCGCCGAGATCGCCCGCCTGGCCCGGCGGACGGACGCGGCGGAGCTGTTCCTCGCCGACGAGCGCTCGGCGTACGCGCGGCGCCGCCTCGCCGGGCTGCGCGAACTCGGGCTGCGGGTGTCCGTGCATCCCGGGATCACCGTGGTGCCGCCGGGGGACCTCACCCCGCCCGGCGGGGACCACTACCGGGTGTTCACGCCGTACTGGCGGGCCTGGGAGGCGGTCCGCCGGCGGCCGATCGCGGCGGCGCCCCGCGAGGTCCGCCTGCCGCCGGGGCTGCGCGGCGGCCCGCTGCCGGAGTTCGGCGACCTGACGAACGGCACGCCGTCCCCCGATCTCGCGCGGGGCGGTGAACGGGCGGGACGGCGGCGCATGGCGCGCTGGCTGGACGAGGCCGCGGCCGGGTACGACGAGGGCCACGACGACCTCGCCGGCGACCGCACGTCGCGGCTCAGCGCCTACATCAAGTTCGGGTGCGTCTCGCCGAGGGAGCTGGCCGATGCCGGCCCCGCCGGGTTCCGCCGCCAGCTCGCCTGGCGCGACTTCCACCACCAGGTCGCCGCGGCCTTCCCGGACCTGGCGCGAAGGGACTACCGGCCGCGCCGGGGGGAGTGGAACCGGGACGACGACGCCCTGGCCGCCTGGCGCGAGGGCATGACCGGCGTCCCGATCGTCGACGCGGGGATGCGGCAGCTGCTCCGGGAGGGCTTCATGCACAACCGCGCCCGGCTGATCACCGCGTCGTTCCTCACCAGGACCCTCGGCGTCGACTGGCGGGCGGGGCTGCGCCACTTCAACGACTGGCTGGCCGACGGCGACATCGCCGACAACGCCGGCAACTGGCAGTGGGTCGCCGGGACCGGCAACAGCACGCGGCCCGGACAGGCCATGAACCCGCTCCGGCAGGCGTCGCGCTTCGACCCGAAGGGCGACTACGTCCGCAGGTACGTCCCCGAGCTCGCGGGCATCGAGGGGGCGCGCGTGCACCGCCCCTGGACGCTCCCCGCCGACCAGGGTCCCGGGCCGGCCTATCCGCCGCCCGTCCTCGAGCTCGGCTGAGCATCCGCACTCCGACGCGAAGGTCTCCCAGATACCACTTCCCCTTAAAGATTCTCGCGAGTATCTTTTTGGTCGGCAGGATGCCGGACCGGCGGGCGGCGATGGCCGTGCCCGCCCGGCGAGCTGCGACGACTCAGAAGGAGAGTCCCCGTGAGCGGACAGTCCGAGAAGACGAAAGCGCCGCCCCCCACAGAAGCAGTCGACACGGCCTCACTCGACAAGGCCTCGCTCGGCGCGCAGGTCCAGACGCCGACCAAACCCGTGCGGATCTGGGCCGTCATCGGCGGCGCGATCCTGCTCTTCCAGCTCTACGTGTGGATCCGGTGGGTCTCCGGGCCCCACTTCGAGCAGGTGCCCGCCGGGCCGAGCGATCCGCCCACGCTGATGAAGGCGATCCTCATCACCTGGACGGGCGTGACGCTGCTCGGCTTCCCGGTCGGCGTCTACTTCTTCATCGTCCGGCCCTGGCGGCGGGAGCGGCGGATCACGCTCGACGGGATGCTGCTGGTGTCCTGCGGCCTGCTGTTCTTCCAGGATCCGCTGCTGGACTACTTCAACACCTGGTGCACCTACAACAGCTGGCTCTGGAACATGGGCGCGTGGACGCAGGACATCCCCGGCTGGCAGTCGTTCGGGGAACCGGGCCACATGCTCGCCGAGCCGCTGCTGATGAACGCGCCGGGCTACTCCTACGGGGTGCTGCTGTGCACCATCCTCGGCTGCTGGGTGATGCGCAAGGTCAAGGCGCGGTGGCCGGGGATCAGCAACATCGGGCTGATCGGCGTCCTCATCGCGTGGTCGTTCTTCTTCGACCTCGTCATGGAGGGCCTGTTCCTCATGCCGATGGGGCTCTTCACCTACCCCGGCGCGATCAGGTCCCTGACCATCAACGCCGGCCACTACTACCAGTGGCCCATCTACGAAGGGCTCATGTGGGGCGGCGTCCAGGCGGGCCTGTGCGCACTGCGCTACTTCACCGACGACCGCGGCCGGACGTTCGTGGAGCGCGGGCTCGACCGCGTCCGCGGCGGGATGGCGAGGCAGCAGTTCACCCGCTTCCTCGCGATCTTCGCGGCGTGCAGCGCTTTCTTCTTCGTGTTCTACAACGTCCCCGTGCAATGGTTCGCGATGCACGCCGATCCGTGGCCGAAGGACATCCAGAAGCGCTCGTACTTCACGTCGGGAATCTGCGGCGACGAGACCGGCCGGCTGTGCCCCGACCCCGCCCTGCCGACGACGCGCGACGGCTCCGCCACCATCGGCCCGGACGGCAAGGTCGTCCCCCCGAAGGACCGGAAGCTTCCGACGATCGTCCCCTTCGACCGGGGGCACTGAATGACAGGGGCACCGAATTGACAGGGGCACTGAGATGACAGGGGGCACCGAGACGCTGCCCGGCGGGTCCGTGGCCGTCGAGCCCGCGCCGGAGGCGCCGTTCTACCGCGCGGTCGGGGACGAGGAGGAGGTGTTCCGCGCGGCGGCGCGCGGCGGGCTCCCGGTGCTGCTGAAGGGGCCGACGGGATGCGGGAAGACCCGGTTCGTGCAGGCCATGGCGCACGAGCTCGGCCGCGAGCTGATCACCGTCGCCGGCCACGAGGACATGACGTCGGCCGACCTGGTGGGCCGGTTCCTGCTCAAGGGCGGGGAGACGGCCTGGGTGGACGGGCCCCTGACCCGCGCCGTGCGCGAGGGCGCGATCTGCTACCTCGACGAGGTCGTGGAGGCGCGCCAGGACACCGTCGTGGTCATCCATCCGCTCACCGACCACCGCCGCGAGCTGGCCCTCGACCGGCTCGGCACGACGCTGCGGGCGGCGCCCGGATTCCAGCTGGTGATCTCCTACAACCCGGGCTACCAGAGCGTCCTGAAGAACATCAAGGAGTCGACCCGGCAGCGGTTCGTCGCGATCGAGCTCGGCTTCCCGCCCGCCGAGGCCGAGGCGCAGATCGTCGCCCGGGAGGCGGGGGTCGGCGCGGAGACCGCGCAGGCGCTGGTCCGGCTCGGCAACGCCATCCGGGACCTGGACGGCTCGCCGCTGCGCGAGGCGTCCTCCACGCGGATGCTCATCCTCGCCGGCAGCCTTGTCGCGCAGGGGCTGAGCCTGCGGACCGCCGCCCGGTCCGCCATCGTCCAGGCCCTGTCCGACGATCCGGACGTCGTCCGAGCGCTGGGCGAGCTGGCCGACGCCGTCCTGCCGGGGACATGACGGCCGCCGAGCCGGGCGGCCCCGAGCGGTTCCGGTTCCTCGCCGCGTCCATCGCCGGCCGGGCCGTCGACGTCGCGGAGGCGAAGGCCGGCGAGGCCGCGCATACCGACGGCCGGGTCGTCTTCGTCTCCGCGGGCGGCTCCGCCGTCCGGCAGCGCAGCGAGGTGCTGGTCCAGAGCGCTCTGCTCGGCGCGGGGAGCCTGGACCAGCGGTGGATCAGGGCCGTCTGGGCGCGTCCTTCCACGGCGCGCCGGTACCTGGCGCTCGAAGGCCGCCGGGTGCTCGCCGAGCTGGCCGGACGGTATCCGGTCGCCGCCGGTCTGGATTTCGGCGGCGACCCGGGCACCGCGACCGCCCAGGAGTCGCTCGAAGCGGCCAGGGGGCGGGCGGCGGTGCCCGACCCGCCGGAATGGTTCGGCGTCATCAGACCGTCCCGGTTGCTGGCCGCGCCCGCCGGTCCCGGCGCGCGCGCCACCGACAAGGAGGTGCGCCTGGAATTCGATCCCATCGACCTGCCCGAAGCCGACGACGACGGCGACCAGGAAGAGCCGCGGGAAAGCAAGATCCTGAAACTGTTCGAGAATCCTTTGATCGCCTCGCGGACGCTCACGGACTATTTCCGGAAACTGCTCGGCGGATCGCGGACGCAGGGGGACGGCGCCGCCGGGGCGGAGGCGAAGGTCCGCTCGGTCCGGCGGGCGGACCGGGTCGGACGGCACGCCCGCCCGCTTCCCACGCGCATCCGCTTCACCGACGACGGCAGGCCCGGCGGCGCCCTGGGCGTCGGGGGAGCCCTGCATCCGGAATGGGACGTCCACGCCGGCCGGTACCGTCCGGACTGGTGCCGGGTGATCGGCTTCCCGCTGACCGCCGTGGCCGACGTGTCCGCCGCGGCGGTCCCGCGCGACGACGTGCTCCGGCGGCGCCTGTCCCGGGTGGGCCTCGGCCCCCGGGTCATGCGCCGCCGCCGCGACGGCGACGAGATCGACCTCGAGGCGCTCGTCGACCTCCTGGTGGACGTGCGCTCCGGCCACTCGCCGCCCGAGCACGTCTACCTGGACCGCCGGAAGACCGCGCGGGACCTCGGCGTCCTCGTAATGCTCGACGCCTCCGGATCGGCCACCGACGCCGACCCGGACGGCCTCGCCGTGCACGACCACCAGCGGCGGGCGGCGGCGACGCTGGCCGCGACGCTCGAGGAGCTGGGCGACCGCGTCGCCGTCCACGCCTTCCGGTCGCACGGCCGGCACGCCGTGCACCTGCCCGCGGTCAAGGCGTTCGGGCAGCGTTTCGACGCCGTCGGCCGGGCTCGGCTGAATCAGCTCCAGCCGTCCGGCTACACGCGCCTCGGCGCGGGTATACGCGGCGCCGGGGAAATTCTCAAGACGGAGGCGGGAACCCCCCACCGGCTGCTGATCGTCCTTTCCGACGGTTTTCCCTATGACAATGGATACGAAGGGCGTTACGCGGAGGCCGATGTCAGCAAAGCCATCGAAGAACTCCACGCCGACGGCGTGGCGTGCCTCTGCCTTTCCATCGGCGCCACCACGGCCGCGGACGCGCTCGAGCGGGTCTTCGGCCCGGCGAGCCACGCGAGCGCCGCGACGCTCGCCGAGTTGAGCCCTCGAATGGACGAGCTGTTCCTCGCCGCGCTCCGGCGGCTCGCCGCACCGAGGCCGAAGTGACGGCCGCCGCCGAGGCCGCGGGCGCCGGACCGCGGGGGCGCGGGCGCGGGAGGGCGCCCCGGAACTGGCATAATCACCGGTATGGTTGAGCGTTGGACGAGGGAGCGGCGCCGCGACCACACCCGTTCGCTGCTCGTGGACGCGGCGGAGGAGGTGTTCGCCGAAAAGGGCTTCACCCAGGCGACGCTCGACGACATCGCTTATGCCGCCGGCTTTACCAAAGGCGCCATTTACAAGCACTTCGGCACGAAAGAAGACCTGTTCCTGGCCGTCAGCGACCGGCACTGGCGCCGCTACTTCGACGACTTCGCCGAAGTGATCTCGGCGATCAGCGAGGTGGGGGCCCGCGAACTCGACGAGGTCGCCCGGCGGTGGCGCCAGCTCAGCGGCGACCGCGGCGCCGAGCACGCCGCGCTGGGCCATGAGTTCACCCTGTACCTGCTCCGCAACCCCGAGGCCAGGCAGCGGGTGGAGGCCAGACGGCTGGAGGTGGCCGAGGCGCTCGCGGCGTCCATCCAGGAGGGCATCGACCGCATCGGCGGGACGCTGCTGATCCCCGCGCTGACGTTCGCGCAGGTGCTCATCGCCACCAGCGACTCCGTCGTGCTGGGCAGCCGGCTGGACGACGTCGACCTGTACCGGCCGGTCCTCGAGATGTACATGTCCTTCATCAAGCTGCCCTGACCGCCGCCCGGGCGAGCGCGCCCCGGGCGGCCCGCGCTCACGCGGGCGCGATCGAGATCGACTTGACGTCGAGGTAGCCGTCGAGGCCCTCGCGGCCGAGCTCGCGGCCGTAGCCGCTGGCCTTGACGCCGCCGAAGGGGGCCGCCGGGTCCATCGAGTACCCCTGGTTCACGCCGAAGGTGCCGGTGCGCACCCGGGCGGCGACGCCGAGCCCGCGCTCGACGTCGGCGGTGAACACCGAGCCCGCCAGGCCGTACTCGGAGTCGTTGGCGATGCGGACGGCCTCGTCCTCGTCCCGGTAGGCGATCACGGCGATCACCGGGCCGAAGATCTCCTCGCGGGCGATCGTCATCGCCGGCTCGACACCGGCGAACACGGCCGGCCGCACGTACCACCCGTGCCGGACGCCCTCGGGAAGGCCGGTACCGCCGGTGACGAGCCGGGCTCCCTCGCGGACGCCGGTGTCGATGTAGTGCCGCACCCGCCGCTGCTGCCGCGCGGACACCAGCGGCCCCATCTCGGTCTCCGGATCGGCCGGGTCGCCGACCCTGATGCCCGACAGCGCCGCCGCGAGCGCCTCGGCGTGCTCGCCGGCGCGCTCCACCGGCACGAGGACGCGGGTGAGGGCGTTGCAGATCTGGCCGGCCATGCCCATGCCCGAGAAGCGGACGGCGGTGGCGACGGCGGCGGGGTCGGCGTCCTCCAGCGCGATGGCCGCCGACTTCCCGCCGAGTTCGAGGCCGACCCTGGTCAGGTTCGCCGCGCACGCCGCCGCGACCTGCCGTCCCGCCGCGGTCGACCCGGTGAAGGACACCTTGTCGACGCCGGGGTGGGCGACGAGGTAGGCGCTGATGTCGCGGTCGGCGGGCAGGACGCTCACGACGCCCGGGGGGACGCCGGCCGCATCGAGGATCTCGGCCAGCAGCAGCGCGTCGAGCGGCGACTCCGGCGCCGGCTTGAGGACGGCGGTGCAGCCGGCGAGCAGCGCCGGGACGAGCTTGGCGACCGTGAGGAACTGCGGCATGTTCCACGGGACCACCGCGGCGACGACGCCGACGGGCTCCCGGCGCAGGACGACGTCCCGCCCGTACACGCCGGGCCGGTTCTCCTGCCACGGATGCCTCTCGGCGATGTCGGCGAGCGCCCCCATCATCGACCAGGGGAGCGCTACCTGCGCGCGCTTGGCGAAGGAGATCGGGGCGCCCAGCTCCGCGGTGATGAGCCCGGCCAGCTCGTCGCGGCGCTCGCCGTAGAGCGCGGCCAGCCGGCGGACGACCGCGACGCGCTCGGCGGGGTCCGTGCGCGGCCACGGACCCTCGTCGAACGCCCGCCGCGCCGCCGCGACGGCACGGTCGACGTCGGCGACGCCCGCCGCGGCCACGCGGGCCAGCGGCCGCTCGGTGTGGGGCGAGATCACCTCGATCCTCCGGGCGGTGGCCGGGGCGGTCCATTCGCCCCCGATGAACAGCTCTTTCCGCTCGTCCATGGACGCTCCTCTTCCGGAAGCGCGCCCTTGCGGCTCCGGTCCGTGTCGTGTTATCCAGGTCATGTTAGTCAGTCGATGAACATCGTGACCAGATGTCATCGGGCACGGACTCAGAACGGGAGGATCGGCCATGGCGCGCTCCGGGAAACCGGCGGAGGCCAGCTGGACCGGGCGGGTACCGGAGATGGGCACCCGCCTCGTGTCGTACGAGGACTCGATCTCGCCGGAGTTCTACGAGCTGGAACGTGAGGCGATCTTCCGGCGGGCGTGGCTCAACGTCGGCCGGGTCGAGCAGCTGCCGCGCAAGGGGAGCTTCTTCACCAAGGACCTCGACGTCGCCAAGACCTCGCTCATCGTCACGCGCGGCCTCGACGGCGAGGTCCGCGCGTTCCACAACGTGTGCCGCCACCGCGGTAACAAGCTGCTGTGGGGCGAGACGCCGCGGGACGAGACCAAGGGCGTGTGCCGCGAGTTCATGTGCAAGTACCACGGCTGGCGGTACGGCCTGGACGGCTCGCTGAAGTTCGTCCTGCAGGAAGAGGAGTACTTCGACTTCGACAAGAGCGAGTTCCCGCTCGTCCCGGTGCACTGCGAGGTGTGGGAGGGGTTCGTCTTCGTCAACCTCTCCGACGAGCCGAGCCAGTCGCTGCTGGACTTCCTCGGGCCGATGGTGCGGGGCCTCGAAGGCTACCCGTTCCACCTGCTCACCGAGCGGTACGCGTTCAAGGCGGACCTGCTGAGCAACTGGAAGATCTTCCTCGACGCGTTCCAGGAGTACTACCACGCGTCGATCCTGCACTCGCAGCAGCAGGTCCCGTCGCTGCGCAGCTTCGAGACCGGCTTCAAGGTCCCGCACTTCCAGATGGACGGGCCGCACCGGCTCATCAGCACCGGCGGCTGGAAGGGTGTGCCCCGGCACCTGACGCCACCGGACCAGATGTACCCGATCGAGCACGCCACCGAGTCGGGCCTCATGGGCCCCTGGGAGCGCCCGGACATCCCCGAGCTCGACCCCGCGAACCTGCCGGCCGGCCTCAACCCCGGCGGGCTCGACCCGTGGTCGATCTCGAACTTCCAGATCTTCCCGAACTTCGTGATCCTGATCTACGAGCGGGGCTGGTACCTCACGTACCAGTACTGGCCGACGTCCCACAACACGCACCAGTGGGAGATGTCGTACTACTTCCCGCCGTCCCGGAACGCCAGTGAGCGGATCCGCCACGAGGTCACGGCGGTCGTCTCCAAGGAGGCCGGCCTCCAGGACGCGGGCACCCTGGACGGGACCCAGATGGGCCTGGAGTCGCGGGCCATCGACGCCTACCCGCTGTGCGACCAGGAGGTGACCGTCCGGCACCTGCACAAGGTCGTCGACGACTGGGTGCAGTCGTACCTGCGGGACGGGAAGGTGGTGCCGGCGTGAGCGACTCGATGCTTCCGGAGGAGTTCGCCGACTGCGAGCCCTTCGCCGCCAAGTGGTGCATCGCGACCGAGGCCGCCCGCTACGCCGAGCGGCTGAACAGCACGATGACCGAGATGCAGGCGTTCTACGACGCGATGTACCCGCGCGTGCGCGACGCCATGGCGCACCTGGACGAGTTCCCGCTGCACGAGCTGCCCGAGCAGGAGCTGAACCTGCTCCACCTCGTGTACTCGCTGATCATGGTGTCGCTGCCCGTCGAGGTGTGGCAGCAGCCCAAGGTCATCGACTCCGGCACCGCCTACTTCGACCGCCACCTGGAGCCCGCGCCGTGACGACGACGATCGACTGCGTCCCCCTCGCCGCGACCGTCGGCGCCGAGGTCCGCGGCGTCGACGCCGAGCGGCTGGCCGCCGACGGCGCCGTGGCGGAGGCCGTCCTGGCGGCGCTGGAGCGGTACGGCGTCCTGGTCTTCCGCGGCCTGCACCTCGCCCCGGAGGACCAGGTCGCCTTCGCGCGGCGGCTCGGCGAGATCGACTACGAGCCGGGGCACCACCCCGTGCGCGGAATCTACCGCGTCACGCTCGACAAGTCGAAGAACGCGTCGGCCGACTACCTGAAGGCCACCTTCGAGTGGCACATGGACGGCTGCACGCCGCTGCACGGCGAGCCGCCGCAGAAGGCCACCGTCCTCAGCGCCAAGCAGGTGGCCGAGGGCGGCGGTGAGACGGAGTTCGCCAGCACCTACGCCGCCTACGAGGCGCTCGGCGACGCGGAGCGGGAGCGGTTCGGCGCGCTCCGCGTGGTGCACACGCTCGAGGCGTCCCAGCGCCGCGTCCACCCCGATCCCACGCCCGAGCAGCTCGAACGGTGGCGGGCGCGGCCGAGCTCGACCCATCCGCTGGTGTGGACGCGGCGCACCGGCCGCAGGTCGCTCGTCGTCGGCGTCCATGCCGACCACGTCGTCGGGATGGACGCCGGCGAGGGCCGGGCGCTGCTGCGGGACCTGCTCGACCGGACGACGGCCCCCGGCCGCGTCTACCGCCACGAGTGGTCGGTGGGGGACACCGTCATCTGGGACAACACCGGCGTGGTGCACCGTGCCGCGCCCTACCCGCCGGACTCGCCCCGCGAACTGCTCCGCACGACCGTGTTCGGGGACGAGCCGATCCGCTGAGCCGCCCTCGCGGAGACGGAGTCAGTCGGTGCCGCCGGCGACGGTCTCGGCCTCGTTCTCGGCCTCGGCGTCGGCCGGCGGCAGCCGGTCGCCCTCCAGCGCGCGGATCTCGCGCTCGATGACGGCGACCGTCTCCGCATGGCCGACGTCGAGGTCGAACCCCTCCTCGATGTGCAGGAAGCGGGAGATGCCGGTCATGAACAGGATCAGCGTCACGGGCGGCCACCGGTCGCGGTCGACGCCGTAGCCGTCGAGCACGTCCGACAGCATGTCGAGCTGGAGCGTCCGGAACCTGCGCGAGTACGCGGCGATCTCGGAGCGGATCGCCTTGCGGTGGTTGGCGAGCGCGATGAACTCCATGGTGAGCGTGTTGCTCGAGAAGTCGTGGGTCAGCTCCCACAGGGCCCACAGCGGCTGGGCCGAGCGCAGCGCCCGCTTCAGCCGCTCCAGGCTGCGCTCGGCGCCCCGGCGGAACAGCTCGATGAACAGGTTGTCCATCGTGCCGAAGTAGTAGAAGACCAGCGCGTTGTTCAGCCCCGCCTTGGCGCCGAGGCGGCGGGTGGTGACGGCCGCGTAGCCCTCCTCGAGCATGAGCTCCTGGGCGGCGTCGAGCAGCGCGGTACGGGTGGCCGAGTCGTCGACGGGGCTCCGCCGTGCCGGCATGCGCGTCCTTCCTCTCGGCTTCGGATGCCTCTCCAGTATGGCCTCAGTCCACCGGGGCCCGGGTCTTGCCCTCGCCCCGGCGCCCATGTTAGTCATGTGGTCAAAGGATGTTAGTCGAGTGACTAGCGCCCGCGCCGCGAGCAGCGGCGCGAGCGGAAGGACGGAGCGATGCCGCAAACGGAGCGAGGCCGGTCCCGGGTGGCCGTCGTCACGGGCGGAGCGTCGGGCATCGGCGAGGCCGCCTGCCGCCACCTGGCCGCGCGGGGCCACCGCGTCGCCGTGCTCGACATCGACGGCGACGGCGCGGACCGCGTCGCCAAGCAGCTGCGGGAGACGGGCACCGACGCCGTCGGGCTCGCCGCCGACGTCACCGACCGGCCCGCCCTCGAGGCCGCGTTCGCCGAGACCCGCTCGGCGCTCGGGCCGACGGAGATCCTCGTGACCAGCGCCGGCCTCGTCGCGTTCAGCCCGTTCGCGGAGATCACGGCGCAGAGCTGGGACCGCCTCATCGCCGTCAACCTCACCGGCACCTTCAACTGCTGCCAGCTGGCCCTGCCGGACATGGTCGCGGCCGGCTGGGGCCGCATCGTCACGATCTCCTCGTCCAGCGCCCAGCGGGGCTCGCCCGAGATGGCGCACTACGCCGCCGCCAAGGGCGGGGTGATCGTGCTGACCAAGTCCCTGGCCCGCGCCTACGCCTCGCACGGCATCACGGCCAACAGCATCCCGCCGTCGGGCATCGAGACGCCGATGCAGCACCGCTCCCAGGCGGAGGGGCACCTGCCCGCCAACGAGACGATGGCCGCGGCCATCCCGCTCGGCCACCTCGGGACGCCCGACGACATCGCCGCGGCGGCGGCGTTCCTCGCCTCCGAGGAGGCCGGCTTCATCACCGGGCAGGTCCTCGGCGTCAACGGCGGGTCGGTCCTGTGACGCCGGCCGCCGCGCCGCGGATGCGGCCGCTGCCGATCGCCGAGTGGGCCGAGGAGGAGTGCGAGCTGCTCCGCGGCAACATGGCGCGCGCCGACCGCTACCTGACCGGCGCCGCCGACGCGCCGCCCGTGCCGTCGATCCTCGGCCTGTTCGCCCGGCACCCCCGGCTGAGCGGGCCCTGGCTGGCGTTCAGCGGCACGCTGCTCGACGGCGGCACCCTCGACCCCCGCGACCGCGAACTGCTGATCCTGCGGGTCGGGCACCGGACGGGCTGCCGCTACCAGTGGGCGCAGCACGTCGGCATGGCGCGGGCGGCGGGGCTGGAACCCGCGCAGATCGCCGCCCTCCGCGACGACGCCGATACCGGGGCCTGGTCCGAGCGCGACCGCGACATCCTGCTCGCCGCCGACCAGCTCGTGGACGGCCACACCATCGACGACGCCCTCTGGGAGCGCCTGGCCGCCCGCTTTGACGAGCGCCGGCTCCTCGAACTGCTCTTCGTGGTCGGCAGCTACGTCTGCCTCGCCATGGTGCTGAACAGCGTCGGCCTGGAGCCGTCGAACGGCTCCGACCCGGACGCCCGACCCGCCACCGGCCCTTCCGGCACGTCCGCCCAGTGACCGCACCCCCGAAGGAGGAGGACCATGCCGCGTTTTCCCAAACCACCGGAAGGCAGCTGGACCGAGCACTATCCCGACCTCGGCACGGACCCGGTGTCCTACGAGGACTCGATCACCCCTGAGTTCTACGAGCGCGAGAAGAGCGCGATCTTCAAGCGGGCCTGGCTGAACGTCGGACGCGTGGAGCAGCTCCCGCGCAAGGGCAGCTACTTCACCAAGGACGTCGACGCCGCGCACGCGTCGATCATCGTCCTGCGCGACCGGGAGGGGCGGGTCCGCGCCTTCCACAACATCTGCCGCCACCGCGGCAACAAGCTCGTCTGGTCCGACGACCCGAAGCAGGACACGGCGGGCTTCTGCCGCCAGTTCACCTGCAAGTACCACGGCTGGCGCTACGACCTCGACGGCGCGCTGACGTTCATCCAGCAGGAGGGCGAGTTCTTCAACGTCGACAAGAGCCGCAACGGCCTCGCGCCGGTGCACTGCGACGTCTGGGCCGGCTTCATCTTCGTCAACTTCGCGCGGGAGCCCGAGCAGTCGCTCCGCGAATTCCTCGGCCCGATGGTGACCGCGCTCGAAGGCTATCCGTTCGAGAAGCAGACGGCCCGCTTCGGCTACAGCACCACGATCCACGCGAACTGGAAGCTGTACATGGACGCCTTCGCGGAGTTCTACCACGCGCCCGTCCTGCACGCGAAGCAGTCGCCCGAGAAGTACTCCGCGGCGGCGCAGCAGGCCGGGTTCGAGGCGCCGCACTACCAGATCGAAGGCCCGCACCGGATGGTCAGCACCTCCGGCGTCCGCTTCTGGGAGATGGACTCCGAGCTCGTCAAGCCCATGGAGATCCTGACCCGCAGCGGGCTGTTCGGCCCGTGGGACGCGATCGACCTCGGGGAGATGCCGCCCGGCGTCAACCCGGCCAAATGCGACCCGTGGGGGCTGGACTCCTTCCAGCTCTTCCCGAACTTCGTCATCCTCATCTGGAGCCAGGGCTGGTACCTGACCTACCACTACTGGCCGACGTCCTACAACACGCACGTCTTCGAGGGCAACGTCTACTTCATGCCGGCGACGAACATCCGCGAGCGCATCGCCCAGGAGATGGCGGCGGTGACGTTCAAGGAGTTCGCGCTCCAGGACTCCAACACCCTGGAGGCCACCCAGATGATGCTCGAGACCCGCTACATCGACCGCTTCCATCTCAACGACCAGGAGATCCTCTGCCGGCACCTGCACAAGGTCGTCGGCGACTGGGTCGGCGACTTCGAGGGGGCCCGCAAGTGAGCGCTCTGCTGCCCGGGGAGTTCAGCGACCTCGAGCCGTTCGCCGGGAAATGGTGCCTGGCCACCGAGCAGGAGCGGTACGGCACCCGGCTCGCCAGCACGACCGAGGAGATGCAGGAGTTCTACGACGCGGTGACGCCCCGCGCCGAGGAGGCCATGGCCTACCTCGAAGGGCTCCCGTACGACGCGCTGCCCGACGACGCGATGAACCTGCTGCACCTGCTGTACTCGATGATCCAGGTGTCCTTCCCGGTCGAGGTGTGGCGCCAGCCGCGCGTCCCCGACAGCGGGTCGTCGAGCTTCGACTGCGTCATCGAGCCGGTGCCGTGACGGCACCCATCGTCCTGAAGGCCCGGCGCTGGGCGGACGTCGAGGCGGGGGAGGTCCGGTCGCCGGCCGTGGTCGTGGTGGAGGGGAACCGCATCACCGCGGTGAACCCCGCCGAGGTCCCCGCCGGCGCGACCGAGCTCGACCTCGGCGACGTGACGCTGCTGCCGGGCCTGATGGACATGGAGCTCAACCTGCTGATCGGCGGCCCCGAGACCCCGACGGGGCTGCCGCTGCCGATGCACGGCGTCCAGGACGATCCGGCGTACCGCACCATCCGCGCGACCCTCAACGCCCGCAAGACGCTGCTCGCCGGCTTCACCACCGTCCGCAACCTCGGCCTCATGGTCAAGACGGGCGGCTACCTCCTCGACGTCGCGGTGCAGCGCGCCGTCGACCAGGGCTGGGTGGACGGCCCCCGCATCATTCCGGCGGGCCACGCCGTCACCCCGTACGGCGGCCACCTCGACCCGACCGTCTTCCAGCGGCTCGCGCCGGGGATCATGCCGCTGAGCGTCGGGGAGGGCATCGCCAACGGCGTGGCGGAGGTGCGGGCCTGCGTCCGGTACCAGATCCGGCACGGCGCCAAGGTGATCAAGGTGTCGGCGTCCGGCGGGGTGATGTCGCACAGCACCGGCCCCGGCTCCCAGCAGTACTCCGACGAGGAGCTGGCGGCCATCGCCGACGAGGCGCACCGCGCCGGCGTCCGCGTCGCCGCGCACGCGGTGGGGGACCGGGCCGTGCGGGCGTGCGTCCGCGCCGGCATCGACTGCGTCGAGCACGGCTTCCTCGCCAGCGAGGAGACCCTCGCCCTGATGGCCGAGCACGGCACGTTCCTGGTGTCCACGACCTACCTGACCGACGCGATGGACATCGAGCGGGCCGCGCCGGAGCTGCGCAAGAAGGCCGCCGAGGTCTTCCCGCGCGCCCGGTCGATGCTGCCCAAGGCGATCGCCGCCGGCGTGAAGATCGCCTGCGGGACCGACGCCCCGGCCGTCCCGCACGGCGACAACGCCAAGGAACTCGCCGCCCTGGTGGCGCGGGGGATGACGCCGATGCAGGCCCTACGGGCCGCGACCGTCACCAGCGCGGAGCTGGTCGAGCTGGACGACGAGCTCGGCCGGCTGAAGGAGGGCTTCCTCGCCGACGTCATCGCCGTCCCCGGCGACCCGTCGCAGGACATCGCCGTCACCCAGGACGTCCGGTTCGTCATGAAGGACGGCCGCGTCCACAAGAACGCCTGAACGCCCGAACACACCCACTCGAACGGAGCGCACATGACCGGCGGCGTGCTGATCGTCGAATCGTCCCCCTCGTCGGACCGGGACACCCCGGCCTACCACGACTGGTACCAGAACACGCACATCCCCGAGATGCTGCAGATCCCCGGATTCGTCTCCGCCCGGCGCCTGGAGAGCCTCGACGGCGACACCTTCCTCGTCATCTACGAGATCGAGGGCGATCTGGAGAAGGCCAAGGCGGCGCTGGGCGAGGCGCAGTCGTCCGGAAGGCTCTCGCGGCCGGAGGGTGTGCGGCTCGACCCGCCTCCGAAGGTCCGCTACCTCCGCCAGCTCGGCGGATAGCCGCCCGACCCCGCCGGCCGCCCGCCCCTGCCCGGCGAGCGGCCGGGTCCGGGTCAGCGTGCCAGCCGCGCGGCGGCCAGCTCCCGCAGCTCGCTCGACTTGATCTTGGCGGTGCCGGTCAGCGCGATCTCGTCCTCGCGGAAGAACAGGACGTGGCGCGGCACCTTGTAGCTCGCGAGCCGCTCCCGCAGGAACGTCCGGATCTCCTGCGCCTCCAGGGACCGGCCGTCATGGGGGACGACGCAGGTCACCACGACCTCGCCGAGCGTGTCGTGCGGCACCCCGACGGTCTGCGCCAGCCGCACGCCGGGATGCGCGGACGCGGCCTCGTCGACCTCGCGTGGCGAGACGTTCGCGCCGCCGGTCTTGATGATGTCGGTGAGCCGGCCCTCCCAGTACAGGCGGCCCTCGCCGTCGAGGCGGCCGCCGTCGCCGGTGTGGAAGAAGCCGTCGCCGTCGAGGGTCTCGTCGAGCGGCGTGCCGAGGTAGCACAGCATGAGGGTGGGGCCCTTGACGCAGATCTCGCCCCGCTCGCCGCGCGGCACGACGGCGCCGGTGAGCGGGTCGACGATCTTCACCGTGACACCGGGCAGCGGCACGCCGCTGCTGCCCGCGTGCACCTCCGGGGGGGTGTTGGCCGGATAGCAGGTGCTGATGGTGAACGTCTCGGTGTTGCCGTAGGCGTGGCCCGGCTCGTACCAGACGGCGGTGACGGTGGGGTGGCGCGCGACCGGGGTGGCGTGGTCGACGAAGCGCAGGCCGCCGAGGTCCGCGCCCGCCCAGTTGGGGGCCGCTTCGAACTGCGCCCACTGGTGCGGCCACGCGAACGGGAAGTTCACCCGCTCCGCCTGTATGAGGTCGAGGGCCTCGGCGGCGTCGAAGGTGGGCTGCAGCACGAGCGCTCCGCCGGCGGCCAGGGTCGAGCCGAGCGACATGGCGAAGTTGCCGGACCAGAAGTAGCCGTTCGCCGTCCAGCCGCGGACCTCGTCCTCCGGGCCGAACCCGTACAGCCGCCGGAAGCGCCACATCTGGACGCAGACGCCGCGGTGCGCGCTCAGGATGCCCTTCGGCCTGCTCGTGGAGCCCGACGAGAAGAACAGCACCGCCGGATCGCCGGGACGGGTGGCCGCGGCGGCGGCCTCGACGTGGTCGCGCGGTTCCGCGGCGCCGCGCGCCAGGAACGCCTCCCACGTGTCGATCGCCCCGCCCGGCGCGTCGTCGCCGACCGCCGCGAGATGCCGCAGGTACGGGTAACGCGCCGACCGCAGGCCGCCCGGCGCCGCCGTGCCTGCGCCGGGTTCGAGCCCGGTCAGGACGGCCGCGAAGTCCGTCTTCAGCACGGTGCGCTCGAAGAGCAGCACCGAGACGCAGGACACCTGGAGCAGGTGGTCGAGTTCGGGAGGCGTGGAGAAGGTGCTGAGCGTGACGGCCACTCCGCCGGCGAGCGACGTCCCGAAGACGGCGGCGAGCCATTCGGGCCGGTTCGTCATCAGCACGCCGACGCGGCCGTCCTTGCCCAGGCCGCACGCGCGCAGTGCGCGGGCGACCTCCATCGCGCGCTCCCAGAGGTCGGCGTACGTCCAGCGGACGGTGCCGCTGGGCCCCCGTGCGACGACCGCCTCGCGGTCGCCGTACATCTGCGTCACTTCCCGCAGGAACCCGGGAAGGGTGAGCGGGCCGAGGCCCGGCTCCTCGCTCAGCGGCGGACCCGTCACGACCGAAAGGGGCCGTTCGGATCCGGTCTGCGTCGCGGCATTCATGGCTCGACTCCGTCGGCAGGGCTAGAACGGCAGGGTTGGACAGAACGGCAAGGGCTAGAACGGCAGCTCGACCTCGGCCGTGCAGGTCACCAGCGTCCCGCCGTTCTGGTCGGTCAGGCGCAGCTTCACCTGGACGAGCGGGACGCCCCATTCCGACTCGGTCCTCTTGTCGACGACCTCGGCGTCGAAGTAGGTGACGTCGCCCTCGAACGCCGGCCCTCGGAAGTCCGCCTTGGAATGGCGCACCATGCCCTTGTGGCCGGCCCAGTAGGCGAGGTAGTCGGTGCACCACGCGCCCATCGTGGCGCCGTACCCGTAGGCGCGCGCCATGCCGACCTCGCTCGCCCGCTCGGCGTCGATGTGGCCGCGCGACGGGCCGACGTACAGGCCGTCCCGCTTGCGCGGGTCGATGCGGGCGTCCTCTTCGTCGAAGCGGAAGTCGTCGCCCCAGCCGGGGTCCTGGTTGACCCACGGGTCGTCGACGCCCGGGGGAGTCACCCAGTGGAAGGTGCCCCAGATGTTGAAGAGGAAGGCCCGGTACTCGGTGGTGAAGGAGGCGATGCTGTGCGGGCCGATGACGCGGCGCGGCAGCCGGTCGCCGACCTTCACCTCCTCGAAATGGGGCGAGACGCCCGCGCGGTTGGATTCGAGCCAGTCCCGCCGCACCTTCTCGATCTCGGCGAGCTCGCCGGCCGTCCAGCGCTTGATCTCGCCGAGCCGGTTCTCGTACATGCCGCGCTTGCGCGCCTCCTCGTAGAGGTAGCGGATCGCGGTCGAGCGCTCGCGCGCCACCAGGACGCCGTTCTGGTTGGTGTGGACGGTGTCGCCCCGCGAGAACATCGTGGGTCCGGCGAACTTGGTCTCGGTCACCCTGTAGTCGTGGAACCGCCGTTCCTGGAACAGCTTGTCGCCGGGGCGGACGGGGCAGCCGTAGAACCACCACTCCTCGCCGCCGAAGATCAGGTGGCTGCCGGGGATGCGCCCGACGCACGCGGGCGCGGCGCCGTGCCCGTAGTCCAGCGCCACGGCGATGGACTGCGGCGCGACGATGCCGCCGAACTCCGACTCGCGGGCGAACTCCTCGTCCCAGTGCAGCGGGTTGGGGTAGTCCATCGCCATCACCCAGCGGCGGATGTCGGAGGAGCTGCACGGGTCCCACAGCTGGCCGCCGCCCACCGGCAGGCCGACGCGGTGGTCGACGTCGGACAGGTCGAGTTCGGGCTTGCTGGACTCTTCGCTCACGGGTGCTCCCGGCTGTCGGCTAGCGGTTGACGTCGACGACGATGCGGCCGCGGACCCCGCCGTCGAGGAGGCGGCCGGCCGCGGCGACGGCGTCGCCCAGCGCGATGTCCTGGGCGATCTCGTCGAGCAGGCCCGGATCCAGGTCGCGGGCGAGGCGGTCCCAGGCGGCGGCGCGCGGTGCGGCGGGCGCCATGACGCTGTCGATGCCGATCAGCGACACCCCGCGCAGGATGAACGGCGCGACGGACGCGGGCAGGTCCATGCCCGCGGCCAGTCCGCACGCGACGACCGTGCCGCCGTAGCGGGTCTGCGCGCACGCGTTGGCCAGCGTGCGGCTTCCGGCGGAGTCGATGACGCCGGCCCAGCGCTCCTTCTGCAGCGGCTTGCCGGCCTCGGCCAGCTCGGCGCGGTCCAGGACGGTCGCGGCGCCGAGCCGCCGGAGGTAGTCCCCCTCCGCGGTCTTCCCGGTCGCGGCTGCGACGCTGTAGCCCGCCTTGCTGAGCAGGGCGGTCGCGACGCTGCCGACGCCGCCGGTGGCGCCGGTCACGAGGATCTCTCCCTGGTCGGGGCGTACGCCTCGGTCCACGAGGGCGTTCACGCACAGGCTCGCGGTGTAGCCGGCGGTGCCGATCGCCATCGCCTGCCGCGGGGTAAAGGCCGAGGGCAGCGGGACGAGCCAGTCCCCGTTGAGGCGGGCGCGCTGCGCGAGGCCGCCCCAGTGCTTCTCGCCCACGCCCCAGCCGTTGAGGACGACGAGGTCGCCCTTCTCCCACCCGCGGTAGGTGCTCTCGGTGACCGTGCCCGCCAAATCGATGCCGGGGACCATCGGGAACTGCCGCACCACGGGGGAGCGGCCGGTGATGGCGAGGGCGTCCTTGTAGTTCAGCGTCGAGTAGGCGACCTCGACGCTGACGTCCCCTTCGGGGAGTCCGGCCTCGTCCAGCGTGGTGAGCGCGACCGTTCGCCCGGCCTCGCCCTGGTCGATGAGAATCGCCGAGAACACCTGGTGGTCCGCCCTTCATCGTCCCATGGGGCCGGGGGTGCCGGCCTGCGCGCCGCGTTGATCGGCACGGCCGCATCGTATGCACGGCCGGTCCATCATTACAAGGATTGCAAGACTATTGCGTTCAGACCCGTCGCTCGTTAGATTCGCTTGCCACGAGAGATCGGTTCTCGCAGGCAGAACCGGCGTAACTGCAGCGTCGAGGCTGCTGGAGGTAGGTCGCCATGGCGGTTTCGAAGGCGCGGTACACCGGTGCGGCCCCGGTCGGCCTCGCCGACGGGTGGAGCCTGGAACGGCTCGTCCCGCCGAGCCGGCTGTTCGGCGCGAACGGCCTGCGCACCGGCCCGGACGGCCGGATCTACGTCGCGCAGGTCGCCGGAAGCCAGATCAGCGCGCTCGACATCGACAGCGGAGACCTGGAGACGATCAGCGCCCAGGGCGGCGACGTCGTCGCCCCCGACGACGTAGACTTCGGGCCCGAGGGCGACCTCTACATCACCGAGTACTACGACGGCCGCGTCAGCGTGCGCGGCGCGGACGGCGCCTCCCGGGTGCTGCGCGACGACCTGCCGGGCGCGAACGGCATCACCTTCTACCAGGGCCGGCTGTTCGTGAACGAGTGCCGGATCGGCGGGCGCCTGATGGAGCTCGACCTGAACGGCGGCGCGCCCCGGGTGCTGGTGGAGAACCTGCCGATGCCGAACGCCATGGAGGTCGGCCCGGACGGCATGCTCTACTACCCGACGCTGGGCGGCAACGACATCTGGCGCATCCACCCGGACGGCGGAGAGCCCGAGCGGGTGGCGGCGGACCTGGGCGTCCCGGACGCGGTGAAGTTCGACGCCGAGGGCCGCATCGTCTCCACCCAGGTGGGCAGCGGCGAGGTGCTGCGGATCGACCCGCGCAACGGCGAGCGGACCGTGCTCGCCACCGTCGCCCCGGGCCTGGACAACCTGACGTTCGTCGGAGGCCGCCTGTTCGTCTCGGGCTTCACCGGGCAGATCACCGAGATCCTCGGCGGCGGCCGGACCCGGGCGGTGCTGCCGGAGGGGCTGACCTGGCCGCTGGACCTCACCGTCGACCGCGACGGCGTCCTGTACGTCGCCGACGGCACCTACTTCTACAGGTTCACGCCCGGCACCGGGCTGCAAATGCTGGGGATGCTGTTCAGCCCCGGCTGGCCGGGCTACATCCGCGGGGCCGCCGCCGTCGGCGGCGGCGCGTTCGCCGTGACCACGTCCAACGGCCAGATCGCGCGGTGGACGCCCGCGATCGGTGAGCACGAGGTGCTGGCGGGCGGGAGCGAACCGTTCGACCAGCTCTACGGCGTCGCGGCCGGGCCCGGCGGCGAGGTCGTGGCGGCCGAGCTCGGCACCGGACGCGTGGTGTCGGTGCGCAACGGCGAGCTGACGACCCTGGCCTCCGGGCTGGACCGGCCGATGGGCGTCGCGTTCGCCCCCGACGGCACCTGCCTGGTCTCCGAGTCCGGTGCGGGACGGGTCGTCTCGATCAGCGGCTCCGGCGCGGCCACCCTCGTGGACGGCCTGACGAAGCCGCAGGGCATCGTGGTCAGCGGCGGCGCCCTCTACATCGTCGACGCGGGGGCGAAAACGCTGGTCCGCGCCTCCCTCGACGGCGCGTCCCGGACGGCGGTCGCCCGCGACCTGCCGGTGGGCGCTCCACCCGGAGTGGATCCGAAACCGCTGAAGGGACTGCCTCCGTTCAGCGGACCGCAGGACCTGTTCGCGGGCGTCACCGCCGGCCCGGACGGCACCATCTACGTCTCAGCCGACGCCGAGGGCAGCGTCCTGGCACTGCGCGATCTCGGCGGCGACCTCCAGAAGGGTGAGCCCGCATGAAGAACGACCTGCTCGGTCTCGAGGGACGCGTCGTCATCGTCGCGGGCGCGGGCGGCGGCGGCATCGGCACCGCGACGACGGCGCTCATCGCCCGCGCCGGGGCGACCGTGGTCGCGGTGAGCCGGCGCCGGGAGAACCTCGACGAGCACGTCGGACCGCTCGCGGACGAGGGGCTGCCCGTCGTCCCCGTCGCGGCCGACGTGTCGACCGCCGAGGGCGTCGCCGAGGTGATGCGGCAGGCCGCGAAGGCGGACGGCGACCTCCACGGCCTCGTTAACATCGCGGGCGGCGCCGCCCCCGCGACGTGGATGCCGGCCACCCGCGTCACCCGCGACGACTGGCGGGCGCTGTTCCACCAGAACCTCGAGACGATGTTCTTCATGAGCCAGGCCGTCGCCGCCGAGCTGAAGGCGCGGGGGCGTCCCGGCTCGATCGTCTCGCTGTCGTCGATCAGCGGCATGAACACGGCGCCGTTCCACATCGCCTACGGCACGGCCAAGGCGGCGCTGGTCGCGGCGACCCGCACGATGGCCGTCGAGCTGGCGCTGGACGGCATCCGGGTGAACGCCGTCGCACCCGGCGTGACCGAGACCCCGGCCTCCGGCACCTACGTCGACCAGGACCCCGAACGCGACCGCCGCGCCATCGCCATGGGACGGCGCGGACGCCCCGAAGAGCAGGCGGGCGCCGTCCTGTTCCTCCTGTCGGACCTGTCGACCTACATCACGGGGCAGACGCTCCTGGTCGACGGCGGCCTCAACCTCAAATGGACCCACCTCGGCGCCGACAACACGTCCCTGTTCCTCAAGGACGAGGGTTTCCGCGCCGCCATCACGCACTGATCCCACGGCCCGGCCACCTGCCCGATCACCCCGACGCACCCCCGATGCGGGTTGGAGAAAATCATGAGCGAGACCCTCGAGAACGTTACGGACGCCGCCGGAGCGCAAGCCCCTCCGGAGCCGCTGTCGGAGCCGATGACGATCGGCGTGGAGGCGTATGTCTCGGAAGAGTACGCCCGCGCCGAGGGCGACCGGCTGTGGAGCCGGGTGTGGCAGCAGGTCGCTCGGGTCGAGGAGCTGCCCGAGGTCGGCGACTGGCTCACCTACGACATCGTCGACGACTCGATCATTGTGGTGCGGACGGCGAAGGACCGGTTCCGCGCCTACCACAACGTCTGCTCGCACCGCGGCCGGCGGCTGGTCGACACCCCGCCCGGCGCCCACGACGCCCGCGGGAACGGACGGCAGTTCGTCTGCGGCTTCCACGGCTGGCGGTACGGCATCGACGGCGCCTGCACCCACGTCCCCGAACGCGAGGACTGGCCGTGCGGGCTCACCGACGAGCGGATCGCGCTGAAGCAGGTCGCGGTCGACACCTGGGGCGGCTGGGTCTGGATCAACATGGACCCGGACTGCGGGCCGCTGCGCGACTACCTCGAACCCGCCGCCTCCCTGCTCGACCCCTTCCAGCTGGAGAACATGCGCTACCGGTGGCGGCGCTGGCAGGTCTTCGACTGCAACTGGAAGGTCGCCTTCGAGGCGTTCATGGAGACCTACCACGTCCCCTACACCCACCCGGAGTTCATGAAGTTCGGGGGGTTCCTCGGCTGGGCCCGCTCGCACGGCCTGCACAGCAACATCGGCTACGACGCGCCGAAGAACATGGACGAGAACCAGGCCAAGCTGCGGGTCGGCACCGGTGACGACCCGCGCGTGTCGACGGCCGAGCTGCAGACCTTCACCTGGGAGAACGCCAACACCAACACCACCTGGACGCTGGTCGAGGTGGCGCAGGAACTCGTCAAGGACCTGCCCGAGGGGACGTCGGCGCCCGAGGTGCTCGGGCACTGGCTGTCCACGGCCCGGGCGAAGGACGCCGAGCGCGGCGTGGTGTGGCCGACCGTCCCGCCGGAGATCACCGCGAAGTCCGGTACCGCCTGGCAGATCTTCCCCAACTTCCAGATCGGGCACGCGCCCAACAACATGCTCTGCTACCGGTTCCGGCCGTACGGGCACGACCCCGACAAGTGCATCTTCGAGGCGGCCGTCTACGAACTGTTCCCGCCCGGCGAGGAGCCCGAGACCGAGTGGATCCACACCCCGCAGGACGACCCGGGCTGGCGCACCGTCCTGCCGCAGGACTTCTCCAACATGGCGGCCGTCCAGCAGGGGATGAAGTCGCGCGGCTTCTCCGGGCCCAAGCCCAACCCCTACCGCGAGCGCAGTGTGGTGAATCTGCACCACAACCTCGCCAAGTACATGGGCACCGGCGCCCCGCGCGATCTCGCCTGAGCCGCCGACCTGCACTGAATTGACGGCGGACGACCGGAGTCACCGCCCCGAGCCGAGGAATGTTTGGATGCCGCACGAATGCGCGCCGACGCGGACCCCTGAGGTCGACCGCGACGCCCTCCGAGAGAAGTACCTGTTCGAGCGCGACAAGCGCCTGCACCCCGAGGGGCGCGGCCAGTACCTGGTGACCGAGGGCGAGTTCGCGGACTTCTACGAGTCCGACCCGTACCTGCCGGTCCAGTCCCGCGAGCCCGTCGTCGGCGACGTCGACGCGGTGGTGCTCGGCGCCGGCCTCTCCGGCCTCGTCACCGCGGCGCGGATCAAGCAGGCCGGCGTCACGGACCTGCGCGTCGTCGACTGGGCGGGCGACTTCGGCGGCGCCTGGTACTGGAACCGCTACCCGGGGATCCAGTGCGACACCGAGAGCTACTGCTACCTGCCGCTGCTCGAAGAGGTCGGGTACATGCCGAAGCAGAAGTACGCCTTCGGCGACGAGGTGTACGAGCACTGCCAGCGCATCGCGAAGCACTTCGGCCTCTACGACAACGCGCTGTTCCACACCCTCACCACCTCGCTGGAATGGGACGAGTCGATCAAGCGCTGGCGGATCGGCACCAACCGCGGGGACGCCATCACGGCCCGCTTCGTGGCCATGTGCCAGGGGCCGTTCAACCGGCCGAAACTGCCCGGCGTCCCCGGCATCACCGAGTTCGAGGGCCACACGATCCACACCGCGCGCTGGGACTACGCGTACACCGGCGGCGACATGAGCGGCGGCCTGACCGGGCTGGCGGGCAAGAAGGTCGCCGTCATCGGCACCGGCGCGAGCGGCGTCCAGGTGATCCCGCACATCGCCCGCTCCGCCGAGCACCTGTACGTGTTCCAGCGCACGGCGTCGACCATCGACGAGCGCGGCGACGTCCCCACCGACCCGGAGTGGGTGAAGACGCTGCGTCCGGGCTGGCAGGAGGAGCGGCGCCGCAGCTTCCACACCGCGGCGTTCGAGGCGTTCGGGCCGGGCCAGCCCGACCTGGTGTGCGACGGCTGGACGGAGATCAGCCGCAACCTGGCCGCGCACCTGGACGAGACGGACGGCTGGGCGCTCATGGCCGATCCCGCGAAGTTCATGGAGCTGCGCGAGCTGATCGACTACCGGGTCATGGAGCGGCTGCGCAGCCGCGTCGACGCGCTCGTCGACGACCCGGAGACGGCCGAGATCCTCAAGCCCTACTACCGCTTCCTGTGCAAACGGCCCTGCTTCAACGACCAGTACCTGCCGACGTTCAACCGCCCGAACGTCACCCTCATCGACGTGTCCGAGACCAAGGGCGTGGAGCGCATCACCGCCAAGGGCATCGTGGCGCGCGGTGTCGAGCACGAGGTCGACTGCATCGTCTTCGCCAGCGGCTTCGAGATCACCACCGACCTCGACCGCCGGTTCGGCATCCAGCCGTTCGCCGGCCGCGGCGGCGTGTCGCTGTACGACCACTGGGCCGACGGCTACCGCACCCTGCACGGCATCACCACGCACGGCTTCCCGAACCTGTTCTTCACCGGGTTCCTGCAGGGCGGCGTCACCGCGAGCACGACGGCGATGTTCGAGCAGCAGGCCCGGCACATCGCGTACATCATCAGCGAGACGCTGGCGCGCGGCGCCACGGTCGTCGAGCCGACCGCCGACGCCCAGGACGGGTGGTGCCGGACCATCAAGGAGACCGCCGTCGACAACAGCACCTTCGAGCGGGAGTGCACGCCCGGCTACTACAACGGCGAGGGCGAGAAGAAGATCCGGTCGCATCTGGGCGAGCCGTACTGGCCGGGCTTCTACGCCATGGAGGATCTGCTGCAGGGGTGGCGCGACGCCGGCGACATGGAGGGCATGGCCGTCCATGGCTGACCTGAGGTTCGACGGCCGGGTCGCCGTCGTCACCGGGGCCGGCCGGGGACTCGGCCGCGCCTACGCCCGGCTGCTCGCCGCGCAGGGCGCCAAGGTCGTCGTCAACGACCCGGGCGGCGCGATGAGCGGCGAGGGCACCGACCCCGGCCCGGCGGACGAGGTCGTCCGGGAGATCGAGGAGGCCGGCGGCGAGGCCGCCGCCAGCCACGCGTCCGTGGCCACGTTCGAGGGCGGCCGGGAGATCGTCGGCGCGGCGCTGGACCGCTTCGGCCGGATCGACGTGCTGATCCACAACGCGGGGAACCACCGTCCGGCGCCGCTCGCGGAGATGACGCCCGAGGACCTCGACGCCGTCCTGGACGTCCACCTGCGCGGCGCCTTCAACGTCGTCCGGCACGCGCTCCCCGCCATGTGCGCCGCCGGATACGGCCGCGTCGTGCTGACCTCGTCGATCGGCGGCCTGTACGGCAACCACCGGGTCGCGAACTACGCGATGGCGAAGGCGGGCGTGATCGGGCTGTCCAACGTGGTCGCGCTGGAGGGCGCCGAGCACGGCGTGAAGTGCAACGTCATCGTCCCCGCCGCCGTCACGCGGCTGGCCGAGGGCATCGACACCTCCGCCTACCCCCCGATGGGGCCCGAGCTCGCGGCGCCCGCCGTCGGCTGGCTCGCGCACGAGTCCTGCTCGATCACCGGCGAGATGCTGGTGGCGATCGCCGGGCGGGTCGCGCGGGCGTTCGTCGGCGAGACCCCGGGCCTGTACCGGCCGTCCTGGACGATCGAGGAGGTCGGCGAGCGGATCGAGGAGATCCGCGACGCCGGTGACCCCTGGATCCTGCCGGTCGTCCCCGCTGCACACAACGAACACATCAGCAGGAGCTTCACGATGGCGAGCTCCACAACGGCCAAGGAGGGCTAGCCGCAATGGCGGTCAAGGTCTACGAACGCATCCTTCAGCTCTTCGAGGCCGAGGGGATCAACACGATCTTCGGCATCCCTGACCCGAACTTCGTGCACCTGTTCCACCACGCCGAGGAGCGCGGCTGGAACGTGGTCGCCCCGCACCACGAGGAGGCCGCGGGCTTCATGGCGGAGGCCGTGTCGCGCATGACGGGCAAGCCGGCCGTGTGCATCGGCACGCTCGGCCCCGGCATGGCGAACATGGCCGGCGCGATGATGTGCGCCAAGGTCGAGAACTCGCCGGTCGTCTTCCTCGGCGGGCAGCGGGCCCGCATCACCGAGCAGCGGGTGCGGCGCGGCCGCATCCAGTTCGTCAAGCAGTCCGAGCTGTTCGAGCCGTCGGTCAAGTACGCCGCCAGCATCGAGTACGCCGACCAGACCGACGAGATCATCCGCGAGGGGCTGCGCAAGGCGCTGTCGGGCACGCCCGGCCCGGTCTACATCGAGTACCCGTCCCACGTGATCCAGGAGGAGCTCGACGTCCCGCCGGCGGTGCCGCCCGAGACGTACCGGCTGGTCGGGCAGACGGCCGGACCGGACAAGATCGCCGAGGCGGCGGCGGCCGTGCGGGCGGCGAAGCAGCCGATCCTCCTCATCGGCCACGGCGTGCACACCGCCCGCGCGGGAGAGCAGGTCAGGCAGCTCGCCGACCTGATGGCCTGCCCCGTCGTCCAGACCTCCGGCGGCACCTCCTACATCGAGGGCCTGGAGGACCGCACCTGGTCCTACGGGTTCTCGCCGTCGGCCGTGGAGGCGGTCGTGCAGTCGGACCTGTGCCTGGCGATCGGCACCGAGCTGGGCGAGCCCGTCCACTACGGGCGCGGCCGACACTGGCTGGAGAACGCCGCCGCGCGCACCTGGATCCTCGTCGAGCAGGACCCCTCGGCGATCGGCGTCAACCGCCCCATCGACATCCCGCTGGTCGGCGACCTGCGCGCGGTCGTCCCGCAGCTCGTGGAGGCGCTCGCGGACACGCCGCGCACCCCGTCGCCGGAGCTCGCCGGATGGATCGAGCAGGACGCGGCGCGGCTCGCCGAACTCGCGGAGACGGCCCCGTCCGGAGGGTCGCCCGTCCACCCGGCGCGGCTCGTCGTCGAGGCGACCAAGGCATTCCCGACGGACGGCATCATGATCCGCGACGGCGGCGCCACCACGATCTTCGGTTGGACGTACTCGCAGGCCAAGCCGCACGACGTGCTGTGGAACCAGAACTTCGGCCACCTCGGCACCGGGCTGCCCTACGCCGTCGGCGCCGGCGTCGCCGACGGCGGCGCGCGCCCGCTGATGCTGATCACCGGCGACTCGTCGTTCCTGTTCCAGATCGCGGAGCTGGAGACGGCCGCGCGGCTGAACCTGCCGCTGGTCTGCGTCGTGGCCGTCGACTACGCTTGGGGCTTGGAGGTCGGCGTCTACAAGCGCACCTTCGGCCAGGACGCGCGGATGCCCGGCGTGCACTGGAGCACCGGCACCCGGCTCGACAAGGTCGCCGAGGGCTTCGGCTGCCACGGCGAGTACGTCGAGCGCGACGCCGACATCGCCCCCGCCATCAAGCGCGCCTACGCGAGCGGGAAGACCGCGGTCGTGCACGTCGCGGTCGACCCCAAGGCGAACTCGGAGGAGATGCCGAACTACGCCGAGTTCCGGACCTGGTACGCGGAAGGGATGCAGTGACCGCCATGGGAGACAACCTGGAGTTCTACATCGGCGGCGAGTGGACCGCACCGGCCGATCCGGAGCGGTCGCGCACCCTCGACGTCGTGAACCCCGCGACCGAGGAGGTCTGCGGCAAGGTGGCCGTCGGCTCCGCCGCCGACGTCGACCTGGCGGTCGCGGCCGCCCGCGGCGCGTTCGCGTCCTGGTCCCGCACGAGCGTCGCCGACCGGATCGAGGTGCTGCGGAACGTCCAGGAGGTGTACCAGAAGCGGTCCGGCGACCTCGGCGCGGCGCTGACCGAGGAGATGGGCGCGCCCGCCTCGCTCGCCAACGGATTCCAGGTCGGGCTCGGCGCCGGCCACCTGGCCAAGGCGATCGAGATCCTCCAGGACTTCCCCTTCGAGGAGCGGCGCGGCGCCACCCTCGTCGTGAAGGAGCCGATCGGCGTCTGCGCGCTGATCACCCCGTGGAACTGGCCGCTCAACCAGATCGCGGTGAAGGTTTTCCCGGCCCTCGCGACCGGCTGCACGATGGTCCTCAAGCCGTCGGAGATCGCGCCGTCCGCCGGACGGATCTTCGCCGAGATCCTGGACGCCGCGGGCGTCCCCGCCGGGGTGTTCAACCTCGTCCACGGCGACGGCCCCGGCGTCGGCGCGCCGCTCTCGTCCCACCCGGACGTCGACATGGTCTCCTTCACCGGGTCGGTGCGCGCGGGCGTCGAGGTCGCCAAGAACGCCGCGCCCGGCGTCAAGCGGGTCACCCAGGAGCTCGGCGGCAAGAGCCCGAACATCGTCCTGGACGACGCGGACCTCGCCGCGAACGTCGCGTCCGGCGTCACCGCCATGATGGGCAACTCCGGGCAGACCTGCAGCGCGCTCTCGCGGATGCTGGTGCCGAGGGCGCGCATGGACGAGGCCGTCGCCGCGGCTCGCGAGGCCGTCGCCGGCGTGACCGTGGGCGACCCCGCCGGCGACGTCGTCATGGGGCCGGTCGCGTCGCGGGCCCAGTTCGACAAGGTCCAGGCGCTCATCCAGAAGGGCATCGACGAGGGCGCCGTCCTCGTCGCCGGAGGCACCGGCCGCCCGGACGGCCTGCCGACCGGCTTCTACGTCAAGCCGACCGTCTTCGCCGGCGTCACCAACGACATGGCGATCGCCCGCGAGGAGATCTTCGGCCCGGTCCTGGTGATCATCGGCTACGACGACGTCGACCACGCCGTCGAGATCGCCAACGACACCGAGTACGGGCTCGCGGGCAACGTCGCCGGCGCCGACCTCGACGCCGCCCGCGCCGTCGCCCGCCGCATCCGCGCGGGCTGGGTCTCCATCAACGACGGCTTCGACTTCGGCTGCCCCTTCGGCGGCTACAAGAAGAGCGGCAACGGCCGCGAATGGGGCGAGTTCGGCTTCCACGACTACCTGGAGACCAAGGGCGTCCTCGGTTACGAACCCGAAGAGGCCGCGTCCTGACCCGGCCGGCACGTCCCTGACCGCTCCGGCCGGCGCTCCGGCCGGAGCGGTCAGAACCCGCGTTCGGCGATCGCGTGCGCCTCCCGGGCCAGGTCCTCACGGAAGTCGGGGTGCGCGATCTCGATGAGGCGCCGGGCGCGCTCGGCGAGCGACCGGCCCCTGAGTTCGGCCGCCCCGAACTCGGTGACGATGACGTCGGCGTCGCTGCGGGCCGTCGTGACCGGGCCCGACAGCGCGGCGGTGATCCGGCTGACGGTGCCGCGCCGGGCCGTGGCGGGCAGCGCGATGATCGCGTGCCCGCCGGGCGAGCGCGCGCCCGCCCGGACGAAGTCCGCCTGCCCGCCGGTGCCGCCCAGGTAGGCCGGGCCCGTCTGCTCGGCGTTCACCTGGCCGGTCAGGTCGACCTCGACCGCCGAGTTCAGCGTCACCAGCCGCTCCAGCCGCGCGAGGACCGCGGCGCCGTGGGTGTAGTCCGCGGCGCGCATGCGGATCGCCGGGTTGCGGTCGGCGAACCGGTAGAGGCGCTCGGTGCCGATCAGCGCGCCGGTGACGGACACGCCCCGGTCGATGCTCTTGCGGGCGTTGGTGACGACGCCCGCCTCGACCAGGTCGACGAGGCCGTCCCCGATCATGCCGGAGTGGACGCCGAGGTCCGCGCGGTCGTGCAGGAGGCGCAGCAGCGCGTCCGGGACGGCGCCGACCCCGGTCTGGACGACCGAGCCGTCCTCGATGTAGGCGGCGGCGTGCTCGGCGATGGCCCGGTCGGTCGCGCCGATCTCGGCCGGCGGGACCTGGACCGGGGGCCGCGAGACGTGCACGGCGCAGTCGATCGCCGCCGCGGGGAGCACCTCCCCGTACGTACGGGGCACCTGCTCGTTCACCTCGGCGATGACGACGCGCGCCTTCGCGGCGGCGGCCCCGACGTGGTCGCTGATCAGGCCGAGGCCGTGGTCCCCGTTCGCGTCGGCGGGACCGACCTGGACGAACGCGGCGTCGCACCGCAGGATCCCCGCCTCGATCATCGGGCCGACCTGGCCGACGTGGCAGGGGAGCACGGTGAGGCGGTGCTTCGCGGACAGGGCGCGCAGCGCGCCGATCGCGCCCATGCTGGACACGGCGATCCCGTCCATCGCGTCGGGCGTGAGGAGGCCGGAGAAGCTCGTCGCGATGAAGACCGACAGCCCGCCGATGCCGGGCCCCTGCTCGATCAGGGCCTCGACCAGCGCGGTCGGCTCTCCGCATGCCTGCCCGACGACGATGTGGTCGCCCGGGCGCAGGAACCGGCCCAGGTCGAGGCCGGCGATGTCGGTGACGGCCCTCATGCCGGCCGCCCGGCCTGGGCCAGCAGGGACCGCGCGCGGGCGAGGTGGGGACGGTCGAGCATGGCGCCGTTGTGCGCGAGGGTGCCCGCGCCCGGGTTGGCGTCGAACAGGTCGACGATCTCCTGCGCGGCGGCCACCTCCACGTCCGTGGGGGTGAACGCCGCGTTGATCACCTCGACCTGGGCGGGGTGGATGGCGAGCATGCCGCGGTAGCCGTCCCGCCGGACCCGCTCGGCCCGCGCCCGCAGCCCGTCGAGGTCGCGGAAGTCGCCGTGGATGGTGTCGACCGGGACCGCGCCGGCGGCGGCGGCGCCGAGCAGGCACAGGCTCCGGGCCAGCTCGTAGGTGAAGCCGTACTCGCCGGCGGCGGTGCGGTTGGCGGCGGCGCCCACCGCGTCGGCGAGGTCTTCGGCGCCCCACGTCATCGCGACCAGCCGCGGCGCCCCCGCGTAGGTGCCGGTGGTGAACATGGCCTCGGCCGTCTCCGTCACGAGCGCGATGACCTTCGTCGAGCCCTCCCCGGTGCCCGCCGAGACCTCCAGCGCGGACAGGTAGTGGTCGAGCTTCTCGACATCCGCGCGACCACGCGCCTTGGGGAGCATGACGCCGCCGGGACGGGCGGGCATCACCGCGGCCAGGTCCGCCAGCGCGTGCGGACCGTCGAGCGGGTTGATGCGCACCCAGAGCCGGTCTCTGCCGCCGTCGGGCCGGGAGCGGAGGAAGTCCGCGACCATCGTCCGGGCGGACGGCTTGCGTTCCTCGGCCACCGCGTCCTCCAGGTCGAAGAGCACGATGTCGGCCGGCGACGCCGCGGCCTTCTCCATCTTCCGTCCGCTGTCGCCGGGGGCGAACAGCCAGGAGCGTGCGCCGAACGTTTCCGCGCTGCCGGTCATCTCTGTTCCCATCCCAGTTCGTCCAGTACTTCCGCCGTGTGGGCACCGAGCCCCGGGGCGGGGCCGGCGACCCGGCCCGGCGTCCGCGAGAACCAGGCAGGCGTCCCCGGGAACCGCACCGGCCCGTTCGGGGTGTCGACGGTCTCGAAGAAGCCGACGGCGTTCAGGTGCGGGTCGTCGAAGAGTTCGTCCAGGGTGCGGACAGGCGCGGCGGGAATGTCCAGGGAGGTGAGCAGTTCCAGCCATTCCTGCGTCGTGCGCTGCAGGAACGTCTCGCCGAGCAGCGCGTACACGGTGTCGATCTGCCGGGCCCGCTGTTCGAGGGTGGCGAAACGCTCGCCCGCCCATTCCGGCTTCACGGCCTCGACGAACGCCGACCACTGCTTGTCGTTGTACACGAGCGCGGAGATGTGGCCGTCCTTGGTGCGGTACGGCCGGCGGTTCCGGGAGACGGCGCGCGGGTAGACCGCGGGGCCGAGGGGAGGGGAGAACATCGCGCCGTTGGCGTGCTCGACCAGCATGAACGCGGCCATGGTCTCGAACATCGCGACCTCGACCTCCTGGCCCTCGCCGGTCCGCTCGCGGTGGAACAGCGCCATCATGGTGGCGTACAGCGCAGTGATCCCGGCGACCTTGTCGGCCATGATCGTCCCGACGTAGCCGGCCTCGCCGGTCAGCTGCTCCTGGACGGACGGCAGCCCGCACTCGGCCTGGATCGTGTCGTCGTAGGCGGTGCGGCCCGCCTCCGGCCCGCGGCGGCCGTAGCCGTAGCAGTTGGTGTAGACGATCGACGGGTTGACGGCGGCCACGTCGGCGTACGCGAACCCGAGGCCGGCGATCGCCTTCGCGCGCATCGAATGGATGAAGACGTCGCCGCGCTCGACGAGCCCGCGCAGGGCGCCCTTGCCCTCGTCGGTGCGCAGGTCGAGCACCACGCTGCGCTTGCCCCGGTTGACGTTGACGAAGACGCCGGCCATGCCCGGCTCGGGCCCGGCCGAGATCCGCCGGGTGTTGTCGCCGGCGGGAGGCTCGACCTTGATGACGTCCGCGCCCATGTCGGCCATGATCTGGGTGCAGTGCGCGCCCATCACCATCGCCGTCAGGTCGACGACCCGCACCCCCGACAGTGGACCCGGATGGTGTCCGTGTTCGTCCGACATCGGCCGCTCCCTTCGGATTCCCGCGCCCGGAACCCGTATCCGCATGATGCTATCAATCCTTACAAGGATGATGATATCAAGAGGGTCATGAGGAGCACCGAAGCCGGCCGGGCCCTGCCTCCCCTTCCGCCCTCCATCGCGGCCGTCCTGGAGGCGCCGCTCGCCGCACGGCCGCACGCCACCGCGATCGAAGCCCCCTCGGGCGCCTGGTCCTACGCCGAGCTCGACGACCGGGCGCGGCGAGCGGCCGGTGCGCTGTGGGCGCTCGGGGTGCGGCCCGGTGACCGTGTCGCCGCGTGCCTGCCCAATGACCTGGACATCGTGGCGGCCTTCCACGGCGCCCAGCGGATCGGCGCCGTGTGGGCGGGGATCGGCGAGGCGCTCGCGCCCGCCGAGCAGGAGGAACTGCACGGCATCTGCGATCCGGCGGTCGTCCTCGCCGGACCCCGCTGCCGGCTCGAGGTGCCGGGCCGCGTCGACCCCGACCGGTGGGCGCGGCTCACGTCGGGGGAGGAGGCGGCCCCGCAGATCGCCGCCGACCTCGACGCCCCCGCCGGGATCGCGTTCACCAGCGGGACGTCCGGGCGCCCCAAGGCGGTCGTGCACAGCCAGCGCAACCTGCTCCTGCCGGGCGCGGTGCTCGTCGCCACCCGGGGCTGGGGACCGGACCTGCGCAAAGGAGACGGCTTCCCGCTCACGATCCTCAACCTCATGGTCCTGTCGACCCTGCTCGCCGCGCAGGCCGGCGGCTGCTCGGTCGTCACCGACCGGCGCGACGCCGGCGGCTTGTCCGGCTGGATCCGCGAGCGGCGCGTCACCGTGTGGAACGGCGCCCCCGCTCAGCTCTACGACCTCGCCCGCCGCTCCGACCTCGGCCTCGGCCCGCTCCAGGAGGCGTGGAGCGGGGGAGGCGACACCTCCGACGCGATGCGCGAGGCATTCTCCGCGCGGCACGGGCTCGTGCCCCGGGCCACCTACGGCCTGACCGAGGCGCCTGCCGTGGTGTCCATCGACCCGCCCGGCGAGCAGTGGCGCCCGGGCACGAGCGGGCGGGTGCTGCCCCATCTCGACGTCGCCGCCTACGACGACGAGGGCCGCCGCCTCCCCGCCGGTGAGCAGGGCGAGCTGCGGCTGGGCGGCGCGACGTCGGGTCCCTGGGCGGGCGCATGGACGCCGCTGCTCGGCCACTGGGAGGACGGCCGCGTCCGTCCGCCGGACCCGGGCCCCGTGCCCACCGGCGACATCGGTACGGTCGACGATGACGGATGGCTGACCGTGCTCGACCGCAAGAAGCTGGTCATCGTCAGGGGCGGCGCGAACGTCTACCCGCTGGAGGTGGAGCGGGTGCTCCTGGCGCAGCCCGGCGTCGCCAACGCGGCGGTGTGCGGGGTACCCGACGACCGCCTCGGGCAGCGGGTGGCCGCCGTCGTCGAGTGCGCGGGCGAGCGGCTCGACGTCGCGGCGCTCACCGAGGCGTGCCGCCGGGAGCTCGCGCCCTACAAGGTGCCGGAGATCTGGACGCGCGTCGAGGCGCTGCCCGTCAACGCCATGGGCAAGGTGCAGCGCGCCGGGCTGGCGGATCTCGTCAGGCGGCCCACGACCGGCGGCCGGTGAGCACGGACCGCACGACACTATTCGAGGGAGGCGCGTGTGGACGCTGAAGCCGCGGCACGCGGGATGTTCGGGCTCGACGGACGGGTGGCGATCGTGACGGGGGCCTCGTCCGGGCTCGGCGCCGCGGTCGCCCGAGCGCTCGCCGCGTTCGGCGCGCGGGTCGGCGTGGTCGCCCGCCGCCGGGACAGGCTGGACGCGCTCGCCGCGGAGATCGGCGGCCTGGCCGTCGCCTGCGACCTGTCCGACCCGTCGCGGGCCGGGGCGGTCGTGCCCGCGGTGGCGGACGCCCTGGGCCCGCCGGAGGTCCTCGTCAACGCGGCGGGCGCCATGTTCACCGAGGAGCGCGCCGAATCCGAACCGCTCGACGCCGTCCGCGGAACCCTGGACCTCAACCTGGTGGCGCCGTTCGTGCTGGCGCAGGGCGTCTTCCCGCACATGCGCGCCGCCGGACGGGGCTCGATCGTCAACGTCTCGTCCATCAGCGGACGCGTCGGCCTACCGGGGATCCCGCAGGCGTCCTACGCGGCGAGCAAGGCGGGCCTGTCCGGCCTCACCGCCGAACTGGCCGTGCAGTGGGCGCGGCACTCGATCCGCGTGAACACGGTCGCGCCGGGCTTCTTCCGCAGTGAGATCACCGCCCCGCTCTACGAGAACGAGCGGCCGGCCGAGTACCTGCGCCGCAACACGCCGCTTCCGAGGGAGGGCTGCGCGGACGACATCGTCGGCGCCATCGTCTGGCTCGCGGGCGACGCCGCGAGCTACGTCACGGGGCAGACGATCGTCGTCGACGGCGGCTGGACCGCCCGCTAGCGCCGCCGGCCGGGAGTCAGTGGCGGGCGCGCACGCCGGACTGGATCGCCTGCCGGGCGGCGGGCGACGCGGCGTTGACGATCCCGTCGTCGAACCGCTCCAGGAGCAGCGACTGGGTCGCGGTGAGATGGGCGCAGGCGATCCGCTCCGCCTCCCCGGCGCGTCCGGCGTCGATGTCGTCGACGATCCGGCGGTGGGCGCGGACGGAGGCCATCGCCTCGTCCCGGGTCGGGTACTCGCCGCGCCGGGTGAGCGCCTCGGCCCACGCCTCCTCCTGCGCCGACCACAGGGCGACGAGGGTGCCGACGACGTTGCGGACCGTCGCGTTCGGGGTGAAGGCGACGAGCAGGTCGTGGAACTCCCGTGCGGTCTGCGTGAACGCGACGCCGTCGTTCACCAGCGCGGTGCACTCCTCGACGTTGGCGCGCAGGGCCGGGACGACGACCTCGGCGCGGTCCTCCCGCCGCGCGCACTCGGCGGCGCAGAGCGGCTCCAGCATCCGCAGCCCGGCCGCGAGGTCGCCCAGTGAGACCCGGTCGCCCTGGAGCGCGAGGCCGAAGTGGTACGCGGCCGACGACTTGTCCGGGCGGTGCACCTCGGCGCCGCCGACGTTGCCCCGCCGGACCGTCACCAGGCCCTCGGTCTCCAGGATGCGCAGCGCCTCGCGCACCGAAGGGTAGCTGACGCCGAACTCCTTGACCAGTTGGTCCTGGGTGGGCAGCGCGTAGTCGTAGTCGCTGGCGAGGATACGGGTGCGCAGCTCGCCGGCGACGGTCTCGGCGATGCGGTGCTGGTGGACCCGGGTGCGGCGCGGTGTCGTCACGCAGGCCGCTTCCGGCGGAGCTGATGGATCATGCGGCGAGTCTACCGTGATCGGATAAGCAAAGGCAGTATTGCAATCCTTACAATGATTGCAATAGCGTCATCGCCATGGATTTCACGATGGGCGAGGCCGCCACCGCCCTCCGCGGCGACCTGCGCAGGCTGGTGGCCGAGAACGTCCCCGCGGACTTCCTGGGCGCGTTCACCGATGATCCGGCCGATCTGGAGACGGCGCAGGGTTTCTGCCGGGTGCTCGCCGAGCGCGGGTTGCTGTGTCTGGCCTGGCCGGAGGAGTACGGCGGGGCGGGTGCTTCGGTGTGGGAGCAGACGGTGGTGCGCGAGGAGATGTGGGCGCATCATGAGCCGCGCGGTGCGCAGTACATGGGCGTGAACTGGGTGGGGCCGACGATCATGCGGCATGGCACGGCGGAGCAGCGCAGCAGGCATCTGCCGCCGATCGCGCGCGGTGAGGTGATCTGGTGCCAGGGGTTCAGCGAGCCGGACGCCGGTTCGGATCTGGCGTCGCTGCGCACCGCCGCGCGGCGGGACGGCGATGGCTGGCGGATCTCGGGCCAGAAGATCTGGACGTCCTACGCCACCATGGCGCAGTGGTGCTTCCTGCTCGCCCGGACCTCGAAGGGGGAGCGGCGGCAGCAGGGCCTGACGATCTTCCTCGTGCCGATGGATGCGCCGGGCATCGAGGTCAGGCCCATCGCGTCCATGATGGGGCCGCACCACCTCAACGAGGTCTTCTTCAGCGACCTGCGGGTGACCGGCGCGGACGTCCTCGGCGAGGTCGACCGGGGGTGGGAGGTGGTGCAGGAGGTGCTGTCGTTCGAGCGCGTCGGCATCGCCCGCTACGCCCGGTGCGAGCGCTTGCTCCAGGCCGCGCCGTCGGTGCTCGGCGACCGCTGGGACGACCTCCCGGACGAGCTGCGCGGGCGGTGGGCCCGCATGCTGACGCACTGCAGGCGCGCCCGCCTGCTGGCCTACGAGGTGGTGGCGAAACAGGACAAGGGCACGGTGCGGCCCGCGGACGCGGCCGCCTACCGGATCGCGGTGACCAAGCTCGACCAGGACAGCGCCGACGTGCTGATGGAGATCGTCGCGTTGGCCGGGCCGGACGGCGCGCAGGCCCGCCGGTTCCGCCTGCAGGTCGAGGACCACTGGCGCTACTCCCGCGCCTCCACGGTCGCGTCGGGGAGCATCGAGATGCAGCAGATCCTGCTCTCCCGATCGCTGCTGGCGTCATGACCGGCCCGCTGAGCACGAGCCCGGCACCCGGCGCCCCATGAACATCGACCTGAGCGAAGAGGCCGCCGAGTACGGGCGGCAGGCGGTGCGGGCGTTCGAGGCGGCCGGAGGCGACGACCTCGTGCGGACCGCCGAACGCGAACCCGGGCGCAGGGCGGCGCTCGTCGGGCCGGTCCTGGACGAACTGGGCGCCCTGGACCTCGATCCCCGGGGCGACGCGGCGGAGCTGGAGGCGGCTGCCGCGCTGTGCCGTAGCGCCGGCTACTTCGCGATCCCCTTCCCGGTGGCCGAGCGCCTGGCCCGCCCCGCCGGCGCCGGCGGGCTGCTCGTCGTGGACGGCGCCCGTCCCGCCGCCGCCGTCGCCGGGCTCGACCCGCACTGGACGGCGGTGACGCTGGACGGCCGCCGCTGCGACGCCGTCGCCCGCGCGCCGGACGACCCGCCCCGCACCTCGGCCTTCGTCGCGCGGCTGGACCTGCGGCCGGCCGACGGCCCCGCCGGAGACGGCGACGGAGACGGCGCGCGGGATCTCGCGCTCGGCCTGGTCCTGCCGTGCTGGACGCTGCTCGGGATGCTCGACCGGGCGATCGACCTCACCCGCGAGCACGTCCTGCTCCGCGAGCAGTTCGGGCAGGCGCTCGCGCGGTTCCAGAGCGTGCGCTTCCAGCTCACCGAGGCGGAGGTCGAGCGAAGCGGGGCGGTGTCGCTGGCGAAGTACGCGCTGTGGAGCGTCCAGTCCCGCCGCGCCGAGGCGGTCGAGGACGCGCTCGCGCTCCGGCTCGCGGCCGTCGAGGCGGCCGACGTCGTCTTCCGCGTCGCGCACCAGCTGCACGGCGCGATCGGCTTCTGCGACGAGGCGTTCCTGTCCTGGCTGTCGCGCTACAGCCAGCCGCTGCGGCGGCTGCCGCTCGGACCGTCGGGGACGCGCGACCGGCTGACCCGCCGCCTCGGCCGGCGCGGCCTGACCGGGCCGTTCGGCACCGGGCGGTCCGACGGGGCGCGGGAACGGGCGGCGGGGTGACCGGGGCCCGCCGGACGGCGCAGGACGTCGGGGAGTTCCGCGCCGAGGTGCGGGAATGGTGCCGCGAGCACATCCCCGCCGGCTGGCGGGAGGCGCAGACGGGCGTGGGGGAGGAGGAGTTCGTCGCCTTCCAGAAGGCGTGGTTCCAGGAGCTGCGCCGCGCCGGGTTCGCCGTCCCGCACTGGCCGGCCGAGTGGGGCGGCGGGATGCCGGTCGCCGAGCAGATCGTGCTCTATCAGGAGCTCGCCGCCCATGACGCGCCGCGGCTGGTGCTGGCGTTCGTGGCGATCCACCACGCCGCCGCGACGCTGCTCGCCGCCGGGACGGACGAGCAGCGGCGGCGGCACCTCCCGGCGATCCTGGACGGCGAGATCTGGGTGCAGGGCTTCTCGGAGCCGGGCGCCGGGTCCGACCTGGCCGCGCTCTCGACCACCGCTCGCCGGCAGGGCGACGGCTACGTCGTCAACGGGCAGAAGGTGTGGGCGAGCGGGGCCGCGCACGCCGACTGGTGCCTGCTGCTCGCCCGCACCGACCCCGACGCGCCTAAGCGGCGCGGCATCTCCTACTTCCTGCTCGACATGGGCACGCCTGGGATCGACGTCCGCCCGGTCCGGCAGGCGACCGGGGAGTCGCACTTCTGCGAGATCTTCCTCGACGACGTCGTCATCCCCCGGACCGGGCTCGTCGGGCGGGAGAACGAGGGCTGGCGGGTGGCGCAGGAGACGCTCGGGGCCGAGCGCGGCATGACGATGCTGGAGCTGGCCGAGCGGCTCGGCAACGCCGGCTTCCGGTGGCTGGTGGAGACGTGCGCCCGTTCCGGCCTCAGCGGCGCGCCTCCCCTCGAGGACCCGCTCGTCGCCGACCGGCTCGCCGGTTTCGAGACCGAGCTGACCGCTCTGCGCGCGCTCTGCCGCGACCTCGTGGAACGCCACGACGCGGGCACGTCCGGCCCGGCCGACGCCTCCGTCGTCAAGCTCTTCTACAGCGAGCTGCTGCAGCGGATGACCGCCTTCGGCGCCGAGATCGCCGGACCCGCCGCGCACGCCGAGCTGCGCAAACCCCTGTCCAGCGGCTGGGAGTCGGGTGCCTGGGCGCTGGACTTCATCGGCTCGTGGGAGTGGACGATCCCGGGCGGCACCAGCGAGATCCAGCGCACCATCATCGGCGAGCGCGGCCTCGGCCTGCCCCGCGAATCCAGGAGCGGCTGATGAGCACGGACTTCTCCGATCTGCACGGCGAGCTCCGCGCCGTCGCGCGCGACCTGCTCGGCGGCGCCGGCCGGGACCGGGCGCCCGGGTGGAAGGCGATCGCCGCCTCCGGCTGGCCCGGCCTCGAGGTGCCGGAGGCGCTCGGCGGCTCGGGCGCCACCTTCGCGGAGGTCGCGGTCGTCCTGGAGGAGATGGGCCGGGCGGCGGCGTCCACCCCCTACTTCGGCACGGCGGTCCTCAGCGTCGCAGCGCTCGACCTGCTGGAGCCGGGACCGGACAGGGACGAGCTGCTGCGCGGCATCGCGTCCGGGGCCGCGCTGCCGGCGGTCGCGCTGGCGGGCGACACCGGCACCGCCGTCGCCGCCCGGCCGCCGTTCCGCCTGGAACGCTCGGCGCGGGGCCTGCTGCTGCACGGCGACGCGGCGTTCGTGCCCGACGCGGCCGGGGCCGACCGGCTCCTGCTGCCCGCCCTCGCGCCCGGCGGCGAACCCGTCATGGTCGACGCGCGGCCGGACCTCGCGGGGATCCGCGTGACCGCGCAGCCGCTCCTGGACGCGTCGCGCGCCTTCGGCCGGGTGACCGCCGAGGCCGCGGTCGTGGCGGAGGGCGCGGTGCGGCGCTTCGCCGCGGACCCCGAAGCCGCCTTCCGGCACCTGGGCGACCGGGCCGCCGTGGCCGTCGCCTGCGACGGCCTCGGCCTGAGCGAGGCCATGCTCGACACGACCGTCGCCTACGTGGGCGTGCGGGAGCAGTTCGGCCGCCCGGTCGGATCCTTCCAGGCGGTCAAGCACGCCTGCGCCGACATGTTCGTCAGGGTCGCGGTGGCGCGCCGCCTCGTGGAGGCGGCCGCGCGGGCGCTGTCCGCCGGCGACCCGGACGGCTGGGTGGCGGCGTCCATGGCGAAGTCCTACGCTGGCGAGGCCGCGGTGGACGTCGCGGGGAAGGCGATGCAGCTGCACGGAGGCATGGGCTACACGTGGGAGAGCGGCGTCCACGTCCACCTGAAGCGCGCGATGCTCGACCGCTCCCTGTTCGGCTCGCCCGCGGCCCACCGGCGCCGCATCGCCCGCCGATACCGCTGATCGCGGGCGGCCGGCGAGGACTCCGGCGACACCGTGCCGCTCCGCCTCTTGCGTTTCGCGCCCGGATGAGGTGGACTCTGCGGCAAGACAATACAGATTCTCAGATCTTGTTCGGTCAGGTCGTCCGGGACCCGTGGCCGCCCGGGCGACCGGGGCGGGACGCGGATCGCCGCGACCTCATGGTAAGCCCATTATCGCTTAGAGAGAATCACACCAAAAAAAATAAGAATTTTCTTACCGATCGCGCGGCGGATCTCGTCCGGCCGTTCTCGCAGGACGCGCGGGCGCTCGATCCGGCATGCCGTCATTCCTTGATCTAAATAGCATAAGCCCTGCTCAGTCGAGGTATTGACCGCCTTTTCGGAACGATGCTAAGCAGGTGCTCAACATCCTTGAGCGGCCGATCGGCGGCCCCGGGAGCAATGCGGAACGGTGTGCGCGCGACGGCCGCGCACCTGGCACAGGGAGGTCCCCCGTTGGGTGAGTTGTCCACGTCCGCCCGGCCGTCCGCCGGCGGGCGGACGCCCGGGCCGGTGCGCCGGTGACCGGCGCGCCGGCCACCGGCGCCCCGGCGGCCGCGGCGCGGTACGCCGGGACGCGGGTCCCGCGCGTGGAGGACCCGCGGCTGCTGACCGGGCACGGCACCTACGTCGACGACGTGGTGCGGCCCGGGACGCTGCACGCCTGCTTCGTCCGCAGCCCGCTGGCCCGCGCCCGGATCGTCGGCGTCGACGCGGCCGAGGCCCTCGCCCTCGACGGCGTCCACGCCGTGTTCACCGCCGCGGACCTCAATCCGGACGTGCGCGAGCAGTGGTACACGCTGATCGGCAAGGACGTCCCGGACACCCCGCGCCCCCCGCTCGCCGAGGGCGAGGTCCGGTTCGTCGGCGATCCCGTCGCGATGGTGGTCGCCACCGACCGCTACGTCGCCGAGGACGCCGCCGAACTGGTCGCCGTGGACTACGAGCCGCTGCCCCCGGTCGTCGACTACGCCGCCGCCGGGGAGTCCGGGGAGCTGGTGCACGAGGGCTACCCGGGCAACCTCGCGGGCGAGTTCCCCGGCGCGCCGTTCGAGGACGTCGAGCCGGTCTTCGCCGAGGCGCCCGTGGTCGTGCGGCGGACGATCCGCCAGCAGGCCTGCAGCCAGGTGCCGATCGAGACGCGCGGGATCGTCGCCGAATGGTCCGCGCCGAGCGGCGAGCTGACGATCTGGGCGGCGACGCAGTCCCCGCACGAGGTGCGGCTGTTCTGCTCCCGGCTGCTCGGACTGCCCGAGCAGCGGGTGCGGGTGGTGATGCGCGACACCGGCGGGGGCTTCGGCCAGAAGGTGATCCCGCAGCGCGAGGACATGTGCGTCATGCTGGCCGCGCGCAAGGTGCCCGGCCCGCTGAAGTGGATCGAGGACCGGCGCGAGAACCTGCAGTCGGCGGGCATGTCCCGGCACGCGCACGCCGACACCCGCATCGCGCTCGGCTCCGACGGCGCGATCCTCGCCGCCGCGATCGACTACGTCGAGGACGTCGGCGCCTATCCGGTGCCGTGGCCGGTCGGGACGTCGGCGGCGGTCGGGATGTTCTTCCCCGGCCCGTACCGCGTCCCGAAGGCCGCGTGGGCGACGTCGTCGGTGTTCTCCAACACCTCCGGCCGCACCGCCTACCGGGGGCCGTGGCAGTTCGAGTCGCTGGCGCGGGAGCTGCTGCTGGACGCGGCCGCCCGCAAGCTGGGCCTCGACCCGGCCGAGGTGCGCCGCCGCAACCTGCTGCGCCGCGACGAGCTGCCCTACACCAACCCGTGCGGCATCCCCTACGACGACATCACCCCGCTGGAGACGTTCGAGCAGGCCCTCGAGATGCTCGACTACGAGGCGTTCCGCCGCGAGCAGGAGCGGGCCCGCGCCGAAGGGCGCTACATCGGCGTCGGGACCTGCACGTACGTGGAACCGACCTCGGCCGCCGTCGGGCTGCACGCCACCGAGGGCGCGACGATCCGGATCGAGCCGTCCGGCAAGGTCAACGTGTACGTGTCCGGCGGGTCGAGCGGCAACAGCATCGAGACCACGGTCGTGCAGCTCACCGCCGACGCGCTCGGCGTGGACATCGCCGACGTCAGCACGGTCCAGGGCGACACGGCCGTCACCCCGTTCGGCGGCGGCGCGGCGGGCAGCCGCTCCGGCTCGATGACCGCGGGCGCCGTGGGCGAGACCGCGTCGGTGCTGCGGGAGCGGATCATCGCGATCGCCGCGCACCGGCTGGAGGCCGACCCCGGCGACATCGAGCTGGAGCACGGGCGCGCCGGCGTCCGCGGCGTGCCCGAGTCCGGCGTCACGCTCGCCGAGATCGCCAATGCCGCCTACTTCCAGCCGGAGACCCTGCCGCCGGGCGTGCCGGCGGGCCTGGAGGCCTCCGGCCGGTACCGGCCGGAGCACCCGCTCGTCTACGCCAACGCCACCCACCTGTGCACCTGCGAGGTCGACATCGTCACCGGCGCGGTGAAACTGCTGCGCTACATCGTCAGTGAGGACTGCGGCCCCATGATCAACCCGAACGTGGTGGAGGGGCAGATCGCCGGCGGCGTCGTCCAGGGCATCGGCAACGCGCTCTGCGAGCACCTCGCCTACGACGCCGAAGGCAACCCCGTCGCCACCACCTTCATGGACTACCTGCTGCCCACGGCCGCCGAGATCCCCGACATCGAGTACGGCCACGTCGAGACGCCGTCGCCCGGCCCCGGCGGCTACAAGGGCGTCGGCGAGGGCGGCGCGATCGGGGCGCCGCCCGCGGTGGCGAACGCCGTCGCCGACGCGCTCGCCCCGTTCGGCGCCGAGATCACCAGCCTGCCGCTGACCCCCGAGACGATCGTCGCGCTGGTGCGCGGCGGGGACGGGACGGTGCCGCGATGAAACCGCCGTCGTTCGAGTACCACGTCCCCGGGGACGTGGACGAGGCCGTCGGGCTGCTCGCCGACCTCGGCGAGGACGCCAAGGCCATCGCGGGCGGGCAGAGCCTCGTCCCGATGCTCGCGCTCCGGCTCGCCAACCCCGAGCACCTCGTGGACCTGCGCCGGCTCGACGGCCTGCGCGGCGTCGAGGAGCGCGGCGGGAGGGTCCGGATCGGCGCGGGCACCACGCAGGCGGCCGTCGCGCGGTCCGCCGAGGTCGCCCGGTCCGTCCCGCTGATGGCCCGCGCCACCCCGCTGATCGGGCACTTCCAGATCCGCAACCGCGGCACCGTCGGCGGGTCACTGGCGCACGCCGACGCCTCCGCCGAGTACCCCGCCGTCGTCCTCGCGCTCGACGCGGAGCTGGAAGCGGTCTCGCCGCGCGGCACCCGCACCATCCCCGCCGGCGACTTCTTCACCGGCCTGTGGAGCACCGCGCTGGACGAGGACGAGCTGCTGACCGCGGTCGACCTCCCGGTGCGCAGCGGCCGCAGCGGCTTCGCGATCGAGGAGTTCGCGCGGCGCGGCGGCGACTTCGCCATCGCCGGCGCGGCGGTCGCCGTCGAGCTGGACGGCTCGGGCCGCGTCGCCCGGTGCGGCATCGGGCTGTTCGGGCTCGGTTCCACGCCGCTGCGCGCCCCGGGCGCTGAGGCCGCCGTGACCGGTGCCGCCCTTACCGACATCGACGCGGACGAACTCGGGCGCACGGCCGTCGGGGAGCTGGACGCGGTCCCCGCCGACCTGCACGCGTCCGCGGACCACCGCGCGCACGTCGGCGCCGTCATCGTGGCGCGGGCATGGCGGCGCGCCGCCGAGGAGGCGGCGAATGGCTGACGTCACCGTCCGGATGCGGGTCAACGGCGGGCCGCGGAGCGCGTCCGTCCCGCCCCGGCTCACCCTCGCCGACTTCCTGCGCGAGCGGTGCGGGCTCACCGGCACCCACCTCGGCTGCGAGCACGGCGTGTGCGGGGCGTGCACGGTGCTGCTGGACGGGCAGGCCGTGCGGGCCTGCCTCGTCCTCGCCGTGCAGGCCGACGGCGCCGAGATCACCACCGTGGAGGGGATCGCCTCGCCGGACGGCGAGCTCTCCCCGGTGCAGCGGGCGTTCCGCGACCACCACGGGCTGCAGTGCGGGTTCTGCACGCCCGGGTTCGTCGTGTCCGTCACCGCGTTCCTGCGCGACAACCCCGGCCCCACCGACGAGCAGATCCGCGACGGCCTGTCCGGCAACCTGTGCCGCTGCACCGGCTACCAGGGGATCCTCAAGGCCGTCCGCGCGGCGGCGGGCGCGCCCGGCGGCACCGCCGCACCGGAGGAGACCGGATGAGACTCGAAAACGCCTTCACGATCCCCGTGCCTGCGGACGAGGCATGGCGCGTCCTGCTCGACATCGAGCGGATCGCCCCCTGCGTCCCGGGCGCGGCGCTCACCTCCCGCGACGGCGACCGCTACCACGGGAAGGTCAAGGTCCGGCTCGGTCCGATCGGCCTCACCTACAGCGGGTCGGTCGCGTTCGTGTCCCTCGACGAGGACGCCGGGGTCGCGGTGCTGGAGGCCGCCGGGCGCGAGACCCGCGGCGGCGGCACCGCCAAGGCCGTCGTCACCTGCCGGCTCACCGGGCGCGGCGACGCCACCGACGTGCACGTGGAGACCGACCTCGCCATCACCGGCAAGCCCGCGCAGTTCGGCCGCGGCGCCCTCGCCGACGTGTCCGCCGCCCTCCTCGGCACGTTCGCCGCGAACCTCGCCGAGGAGATCGCGCCCGGCGGTGACGCGCCCCCGGTCCCGGACGCCTCCACCGGGACCGGGGACGCGCCGCCCGCGTCCGCCGCCCCCGCGGAACCCGCGGCCCCCGAGGCACCCGCGGCCCCCGCCCGGCAGGCCGCGCCCGTGGACCTGCTCCGCACGGCCGGTCCGGGCGCGGTCCGCCTCGCCGCCGCCCCGGCCGCGGCCTCCCTCGCCCTGCTCGTGGTGCTCCTGGCCGTCCGCCGCCGGCGGCGGGCCGGGCGCCCGTAGCCCATCCCCCCACCGAAGAGAAGAGGAAGCGATGCCCGGACGAGTCGAAGGCAAGGTCGCGTTCATCACCGGAGCCGCCCGCGGCCAGGGACGCGCCCACGCCGTGCGCCTCGCGCAGGAAGGCGCGGACATCATCGCGGTCGACATCTGCAAGCAGCTCGACACCGTGCCGATCCCCATGTCCACCCCCGGGGACCTCGACGAGACCGTGGCGCAGGTGAAGGCCACCGGCCGCCGCATCGTCGCCGCCCAGGCCGACGTCCGCGACTACGACGCGCTGAAGGCCGTCGTCGACGACGGCGTCACCCAGCTCGGCCGGCTGGACATCGTCATCGCCAACGCCGGGCTCGCCGCCGACGGCGCCCCCATCCAGGACCTCGACGAGAAGCTGTGGGCCGACTCGATCGGCGTCAACCTGACCGGCGTCTTCCACACCGGCAAGGCCGCCATCCCGCACCTCATCGCCGGAGGGCGCGGCGGGTCCATCGTGCTGACCAGCTCCGTCGGCGGCCTCAAGGCGCACCCGAACATCGCCAACTACGTCGCCGGCAAGCACGGCGTCGTCGGGCTCATGCGGTCGATGGCCGTGGAGCTCGCGCAGCACAACATCCGCGTCAACTCCGTCCACCCGACGCAGGTGGGCACGCCGATGCTGCTGAACGACCTGACCTACCGGATGTTCCGTCCCGACCTGGAGAACCCGACCCAGGAGGACATGGCGCCGATCTCGCAGATGATGAACGCGCTCCCGGTGCCCTGGGTCGAGGCCGAGGACATCGCCAACGCCGTCCTGTTCCTCGTCTCCGACGAGGCCCGCTACATCACCGGAGTCCCGCTCCCCATCGACGCGGGCTCGATGCTCAAGTGACCCGGAGGGACCAGATGGGCACCGAAGACACGAGCACCCGCGAGGCGGACACCGGCGAGGCCTTCTCCTGGGACCCCTACGACCCGCGGCTCACCCCCGACCCCTACCCGACGTACCGGCGGCTCCGCGACGAGTTGCCGCTGTACTACAACGAGAAGCACGACTTCTATACCCTCAGCCGGTTCGAGGACGTGGACCGGTGCCTGCCGGACTGGCAGACGTTCTCCTCGGCGCGCGGCAACATCCTGGAGTTCGTCAAGTCGGGCATCGTGATGCCGCCCGGCACCGTCATCTTCGAGGACCCGGAGATCCACGACATCCACCGCCGGCTGCTGGTGCGCGTGTTCACCCCGCGCCGCATCGCCGAGCTGGAGCCGCGGGTGCGCGAGTTCTGCGTGCGCACCCTCGATCCGCTGGTGGGGCGGGACCGGTTCGACCTGATCGAGGCCGTCGCCACCGAGATGCCCATGCGGGTCATCGGCATGCTGTTCGGGATCCCGGACTCCGACCTGGCGGCGCTGCGCGAGTCCGCGGACGAGAGCCTGCGGACCGAGGCCGGCGGGCAGATGGATCTGAAGGGCGGCGCCGGGCTCAGCAACGAGATGTTCGGCGACTACATCGACTGGCGGCGCGAGCACCCGTCCGACGACCTCATGACGATGCTGATGAACGCCGAGTTCGAGGACGAGAACGGCGAGCGGCGCACGCTCACCCGCGACGAGGTGCTCGTCTACTGCACGGTCGTCGCGGGCGCGGGCAACGAGACCACGGGCCGGCTCATCGGGTGGATGGCGTCGGTCCTCGCCCAGCACCCCGACCAGCGCCGCGAGCTCGTCGAGGACCCGTCGCTGATCCCCAACGCGGTGGAGGAGGTGCTGCGCTACGAGTCGCCCGGCCCCTACATGGCGCGGTACGTGACGCGGGACGTGGAGTTCTACGGGCGGACGGTGCCGGAGGGCGGCACGCTGATGCTCGTCCTCGCCGCCGCCAACCGCGACGAGCGGCGCTTTCCCGACCCGGACCGCTTCGACATCCACCGCAAGATCGGCCAGCACCTGGCGTTCGGCGTCGGCGCGCACTACTGCCTCGGCGCCGCGCTCGCCCGGCTGGAGGGCCGGATCGCGCTGGAGGAGATCCTGCGGCGCTTCCCCACCTGGGAGGTCGACTGGGACGGCGCCAAGCTGGCGCAGACCTCGACCGTCCGGGGATGGGAGAGGCTGCCGCTCGTCCTGCGCTGACGCCTCGCTCTGAGGGGAGCGGGAGACCAGGCCGGAGCCGGCCCGCGGTGGCGCACGCGGGCCGGCGCTCGGAGGCTTTCGCGTGCGGCGGGCAAGTGCCCGTTGTGATAACGCACAGTCCGCGTCTTGTGCTGTACAGCCACTTGACACTTCTTGAGGCCGAGGATGTACTGTCTCTCGCCTGATGAGAGTCAGAGACTCCGAAAATGCATACTCGGATTCTCAAATTGAAGAACTTGACTCTCGCAGCTAATTCCGAAGATTCTCGAAGCGGTTCGGGCCGCCGTCCGGCGAGGGGGAGCAGCCGATGTGCGAACGGCAGGGAACGCGTCCATGAGCGCGGCCGCGGGACACCGCCTGCGCGCGCCCCGGCTCACCTGGGCCGGGGCGCCGCGACGGCTGCTGCTCGGGTGGCTGGAGCAGGCCGGCCTGCTGTTCGCGATCACGCTCGAGGGCTTCCGCAAGACCTGGGACGTGCGCCGATGGTGGGTCGAGTGGGTCGAGCAGTGCTGGTTCATCGCGCGGGTCACGACGCTGCCGGTGATGCTGATCGCGCTGCCGCTCGGCGGCACCATCGCGCTGCAGGTCGGCCAGATCGTCCGGCAGATCGGCGCCGAGTCCGGCACCGGCGCCACCGTCGTGCAGGCCCTGGTCACCCAGGTGGCGCCGATGGCGGCGGCCCTGCTGATCTCCGGGGCCGGCGGCTCGGCCATCACCTCCGACATCGGCTCGCGGCGGATCCGCGACGAGCTGGACGCGATGGAGGTCATGGGCATCAACCCGGTGCACCGGCTCGTCACGCCCCGGCTCTGGGCGGCCAGCACGGTCGGCGTGATGCTCTGCTCGCTGATCATCCTGGCGGGCATCGCCGGCGGCTTCTTCTTCAACGTCGTCCGGGAGGGCGTGACGCCCGGCTCCTACTTCGACGGGGCCACGTCGCTCCTGCAGCTGTCGGACCTGCTGATCACCCTGTTCAAGGCGTGGGTGTTCGGCTTCATCGCCGCCGCGGTGGCCTGCTGGAAGGGCATGACCTGCCGGTACGGCGCGAGCGGTGTCGGACGGGCGGTCAACCAGTCGGCCGTCGTCGCGGCGATGCTGGTGTTCGCGGCGAACTACGTGCTGTCCACGCTGGCCTACAGCCTCTTCCCACCCCGGATCTGACGGAGCGCCGATGAACTCGATCGTCCCGTACCGCGCGGCCGTCGTGCTGCGCCGCCGATGGCGCCCGCGCGCCCCCGAGTTCACCGAGTTCCTGGTCTTCTCGGGCATGGTCCTGCACCACATGGTCGTGGACATCGCGCGCGGGAAGCACCTGAAGGCCGTCGTCCGCCAGGTCAGCGACATCAGCGCCGGCGTCGGCGCGGTCGTGATGGGCCTCGGCATGGTCGTCGTGATCTTCTTCATGTCGTTCTTCACCGGCACCACCGTCGGCCTGCAGGCCATCCCCGGGCTGCAGCGGGTCGGCGTGCAGTCGCTCGCCGGGATCATCGCCAGCTACGCCAACGTGCGCGAGGTGACCCCGATCATCGCCGGCGTCGCGATGGTGTTCCAGCTCGGCGGCCAGTTCACCGCCGAGCTCGGCGCGATGCGCATCTCCGAGGAGATCGACGCCCTGGAGGTGATGGGCATCAACTCCCTCGCCTACCTGGTGTGCACCCGGCTGGCCGCCGCGCTGATCACGCTCGTCCCGCTCTACCTGCTGGCGCTGTTCGCCAGCTTCTTCGCCACCCGGATCATCTCCATCGACTTCTTCGGCATCTCGCCCGGGATCTACGACTACTACTTCCACCTCTACCTGCCGCCGATAGACGTGTTCTACAGCGTCCTGAAGGTCGTCATCTTCACGGTGATCATCGTGCTCGTCCACTGCTACCGCGGCTACAACGCCACCGGCGGGCCGGTCGGGGTGGGGCTCGCGACCGGGCAGGCCATCCGGGAGTCCATGGTCACGATCGTCATGGTCAACCTGCTGCTGTCCTACATCTTCTGGGGCAACGGCGGAACAGTGAGCCTGACCGGATGAGGACCGTCGATCTCACACCGCGCAGCCGCCGCCGGTTCGGCGCGATCGGCGCGGCCCTCGTCGCCGGCGCCGCGCTGGCGTCCTACCTGGCCGCGCGCGACACCCACCCAGGATCGACCTACCTGACGGCGACGTTCGGCCGGGCCGGCGAAGGGCTGGACGACCGCTCCGACGTCAAGATCCGCGGCGTCAAGGTCGGCCAGGTCGCCTCGGTGCGCCTCACCCCGCAGGGGAAGGCGCTGGTGCGGATCCGCCTGGACCACGGCGTCCACGCGCCCACCACATCCGAGGCCGCGATCTCGCCGCTGTCGGCGTTCGGGCCGAAGTTCGTCGACCTGCGGCCCGGCCAGGGCGAGGGCAGGGGACCGTACCTGCACGACGGCGGCACCATCGCCAAGACCAGCGACCCGCAGGACCTCAACGACATCGCGGCGCCGACCGTCGACCTCCTCGACGCGCTCGGCCCGAACGACATCGCCACCATCATGCGGTCGCTCGGCACCGGCCTGGACGGCCGCGGGGCCGAGCTCGCGGGGCTGGTCGACGACTCCTCGAAGCTGCTCGGCACGACCGCGCGCCGCAGCGGCGACCTCGGCTCCATCATCGGCAACGGCGGCGCGCTCGCCGGCACCGCCGCCCGGCACGCGGACGAGATCGGCAAGATCACCGACGATCTGAGCCTCGTCGCGCCGACCCTCACCAAGGACCCCGGCCAGTTCGACGAGCTGCTCGGCGGGCTGGACGAGTCGTCCCGCACCCTCACTCAGATCCTCGCCGCGAACCCGAAGGCGCCGGGCCGCGTCCTCGACGCGTTCACCCCGGCCGCCGGCGTCCTCTACAAGTACCGCGACTACTTCCCCGACCTCATCAGCAGCAGCGGGCTGATCCTGACGCAGCTCGCCGGCATCGCCAACATCCCCGGGCCGCACGGCACGCTGCTGTCGCGGGTCACCATCCACATCAATCCGAGCAACGCCCTGTGCGAGTCGCTGCCCGGCATCTGCGGGCCGATCGAGCCGGCGGTCCCGAACAAGCCGAACCCGCCGAAGGGGGGTAACTGATGGCCCCCGCACGCCGCCTGCGGCTGCGCAGGCAGGGACTGGACATGCGGTCGGCCCGCAAGTTCATCGTGTTCGGCATCGCCACCACCGTGCTGACCGTGTACATGGCGTTCCGGATCGTCGGCACGGACCTCGGCGCCGGCCTGCACCTGCGCGCGACGTTCGACGACGTCAGCGGGCTGCGCAGCGGCGATGTGGTGAAGGTGGCCGGCACCCCGGTCGGACGGGTCACCTCGGTGAAGGTCGTGGACGGCCGCGCCGTCGTCGGGATGAAGATCGAGGACTCGCTGCGCATCCCGGCCGACTCCTCGGCGGTCATCCGCTGGAAGGACCTCATCGGCAAGCGCGAGATCTACCTGGAGACCGGGTCCAGCGGCACCATGCTGAAGGACGGCCAGCGGATCACCCGGACCAGGTCGGCGGCCGACCTCGGCTCGCTCATCAACAACCTCGGCCCGCTGGTCGGCGGCCTCGACCCGAACGAGATCAACAAGGTCCTGGAGTCGTTCGCCACCGCGCTCGACGGCAACCAGGACAGGATCGACCAGATGTCGACGAACCTGGCGGCGCTGCTGCAGACGCTGAGCGCCCGCAGCGGCACCGTCCGCCAGATGATCGGGAACTACAAGACGGTCACCGACGCGCTGGCCGCCCGCGACCGGCAGATCACCGAGACCATCGGCAACCTGACCGACCTGACCCGGGCGTTCGCGCAGGACCGCGCCGCGATCGGCACCGCGAGCACCCGGCTCGGCGACCTGTCGACCAACCTCGACAAGGTCCTCGGCGGCTCCGCGCCGCAGCTCGGCCGGCTGGTCAGCGGCACCAACGACCTGATGGAGGTCGCGCACCGCAGGATCCGCGACCTCGACAAGATGATCAAAAGCCTGCCCTCGGCGCTGCAGGCGCTGCTGACCCTCATGGACGGCGGCAAGTTCCTGCGCGGCAACGCCCTGTGCATGAACGTCGTCTACAGCGACACCTGCCCGTTCCCCGAGAACCTGCCGCCCCCGCCCGCGGTCCCCTCGGGCGCCGGATCCGGCACCGGAGGCGGAGCCGCGGTGAGCCCGAAGGACGCGCGGCTGACCCCGGCCCAGCAGCAGGTCTTCCAGGCGATGGTCAAGATGGCGTTCCTCGGCGGCCAGAACGGGGGGCAGTGAGATGGGCCGGACCAGGGACGCGTTCGCGCGGTCGTTCCGGGACCGCAATCCCGTGGCCATAGCGGCGGTGACGATCCCGGCGCTGGCCGCGCTGGTGCTGGCCGCCTACGCCTACGGATCGCTCGGCCTCTTCAAGGGCGGCTACACCGTCAGCGGCGTCTTCGCCGGGACCAGCGGCCTGCAGAAGGGCGCCGAGGTGCAGCTCGCCGGGGTCGACGTCGGCAAGGTCACCAAGATCGAGCCGGACTTCCGCAACGGCCACGTCGTCATTACCTGGAAGGTCGACTCCGGGATCAGGCTGGGGCCGCGGATGCACGCCGACATCCGGCTGTCGAACCTGCTCGGCGGCCAGTACGTCCGGCTGTCCGGGCCGGTGGCGAAGCCCTACCTGAGGTCGCTGTCGGAAGGCCGGCGCCGCATCCCGCTGGAGCGCACGAGCATCCCGTACACGCTGAGCAACACGCTCGGCTCCGCGTCGACGATCGCCGGCAAGCTGGACGCCCAGTCGATCGACCGGCTGCTGAACGAGGCCGCCAAGGTGAAGCTGCCGTCCCAGCAGGAGACCGCGAAGATGCTCGCCGACCTGCGCAAGGTCAGCGCCGCGCTGAACGACTCCTTCCCGCAGGTCGCCGCCATCATCGCCAACAGCGGCAAGCTCAGCGGCGCCCTGGCCGCCAAGGACCGGGAGCTCACCCAGCTGCTCGACTACGGCGACGATCTGCTGAAGGAACTGGCGGGGCGGCGGGACGACCTCGCCGCCGCGCTCGGCAGCGGCAGCCGTGTCGTCCAGACCCTGGACGACACGCTCGCCAAGCACCAGAAAGAGCTGAACACGGTGCTCAACGACTTCCACCTCGCCGCGAACACGCTGGCGGGCGACAACCTGCCGTCGATGAACGTCGCGCTCGCCTGGTTCGGTCCCGCGTTCTACGGGCTCGGCACCGCCGGCAGCCGCGACGGCCGGTGGATGGAGGGCGGGTTCGTCGGATTCGGCCCGGTGCAGCCCGGCGTGGTCGGGCCGCAGCCGAACTTCAACCCGCCGAACTACCCGCTCGTCCCGACGGGAGCCCTCGGATGAGGCGCCCGTCCCGCTTCCTCGCGGCGGCCGCGGCGGCCGTCCTGGGCGCCGCGCTCAGCGGCTGCTCGGTGCTGGCGGGCCCGCTGTCAACGGGGCCGTCGTACAAGGTCACCGCCTACTTCACCCGCGCCGTGTCGTTCTATCCGGGGTCCCGGGTGCAGGTGATGGGGGTCAACGTCGGGAAGGTCGACTCGGTCACGCCGCTGAACGGGCAGGTCCGGGTCGTCGCGTCGATCGACGGCGACGTGCCGCTGCCCGCGACGGCCACCGCCGCGATCGTGCCGCTGAGCCTGATCGGCGAGCGCACGCTGGCCTTCAGCCCGGCCTGGCACCCCGGCCTGCCGAAGATGCCCGACGGCGCCGTGCTGCGCACCGACCGCACGCAGGTCCCGGTCGAGGTCAACGACGCCCTCAAATCGTTCGGCAAGCTGCTGGACAACTTCGACCCGGCCAAGGCCGACGCCGCGCTCGGCACCGCCGCGGGCAGCCTCAACGGCAACGGCGCCGCCTTCAACCAGGCGTTCCAGCAGGCCGGGCAGCTCATGAACAACCTCGCCGGGCAGGACAAGCAGCTCCTCCAGGTCGCGCAGAACCTCGACCGGCTCGCCGGCATCGTCAAAGGCCGGGAGAAGACCCTCGGAACGCTGGTCAGCGACTTCTCCAAGGTGTCGACGACGCTGGCGAACGAGCGGCAGAGCATCCGGACGCTGGTGGAGGCCATCGCCGACCTGGCCAAGCGCGGCGACGTCCTGATCAAGATGCACCAGGACACCATCCCCTCCGACCTGCACAAGACCGCGCAGGTCAGCCTGACCCTCAAGGGCAGTGCGGACACGCTCGGCGGCGTCCTGCAGGCGCTGCCGAACATCGCGTTCCAGTTCGTCAACGCCTACGAGCCGGAGAATCACGCGATCATGCTGCGGGTCACCCTCGACAACTTCGCGCGGTCCTACCTGGCCGCGGCCCTGAAGTCGCCCACGATCGACGAGAGCGTGCCGTGCCCCCTCCCGCCCCCCTACTCCAACTGCCAGTAGGAGCCACCGTGAGACGATCTCTCCTGCTCGCCGGGACGCTCGCGCTGCTCGGCTGCGCGGTGCTGTCCGGCTGCTCGATCCAGACGCTGCACGCGCCGAAGGGGCCGCTCACCCTCACCGCCGACTTCACCGACGTGCAGAACCTCGTCGCCGGGCACGACGTGAAGGTCGCGGACGTCGCGGTCGGGTCCGTCACGAAGGTCGCGCTGGTGGACGCGGGGCACGGCTACCGGTCCCGCGTCACCATGTCGATCAAGAAGGGCGTGCACATCCCGGACGGCTCGACGGCCAAGGTCACCACGACCTCGCTGCTCGGCGAGAACTACGTGCAGATCCAGCCGCCGCCGGGCCGGGCCCTGAACCAGGGGCCCTTCCTCGCCGACCACGCCCGGATCGCCCAGACCACGACCAGTCCCGGGTTCGAGGACATCGTCGGCAGGGCCGCCCCGCTGGTCGGCGCGATCGCCGACGGCGACGCCCCCGGGCTCGTGCACACCGCGAGCACCGCGTTCGCGGGGCGCGGGCCCCAGCTCAAGGCGATGATCGCCAACGCGGACACGCTGCTGAAGACCTTCGGCGAGCGGCGCGAGCAGCTCGGCCAGGCCGTCGACGACCTCGCGGTGCTCGGCCGCAAGCTCGCCGACCACGAGGGCTCGCTGCGGCAGCTGCCCGGCCGGCTGTCCGACGCCACCAAGATGCTGGCCGACGACCGGCAGAAGATCCTCACCGCGGTGCACTCGCTGTCCGACCTCGCCCGGACGGTCAACGACACCGTCCTGATCGGCCACACCGACCAGCTCCGCCGGATCATCGAGCAGATGGGCCCGACGATGCAGGTGCTGGCGTCCGACAAGACCAAGCTCGGCACGCTCATCAACCGCTTGCAGGAGTTCGTGTCCCGGATGCCCCGGCAGGTCTACAACGGGCAGCTGCTCACCTACCCGGTGATGGACTTCAACGGGTCGGCCACCAGGGGAGCCGGGAAGACGCCTACGTCGCTGGAGGCCCTCGTCCGCATGCTGGGACCGAACCGGTGACCCGCCGGGTCGTCGTCAACCTGGCGGTCTTCGGGGTGCTGGGGGTCGTCCTCACGGTCTGGGCCGTGCGCAGCGTGTTCGGGTTCGACCCCTTCTCGCGCCCGTACCAGATCACCGCGCAGTTCTCCGGCTCGCCGGGCCTGCAGCCGAACTTCGACGTGACCTACCTCGGCGTCGCCGTCGGGAAGATCCACTCGGTGCGGCTGGAGGGCTCCAAGGTCGTCGTCCGGCTCGACATCGACAAGGGCGAGCGGATCCCGCGGGGCGCGACCGCCGCCGCCGCGCTGAAGTCCGCGATCGGCGAGCCGTACGTGGACCTGGAGCCGGCGAGCGGCGGGGGCGGCGCGCCGCCGATGCGGCCCGGCGACGTCATCCCGCTGTCGCGCACCAGCGTCACCGAGAGCTACGGCGACCTGTTCGCCTCGGTGAACAAGGCGATCAACGGGCTCGACCCGAAGAACCTCAAGATCGTCACGCACGAGCTGGCGCGGGGCCTGGACGGGCGCGGTGACACCCTGCGGCTCAGCGTGGACGGCGCCTCCCAGCTCGCCAGGACGTTCGCCGACCGCACCGACACCCTCGACAGCCTGATCACCAACCTCGGCACCCTCACCGGCGTCCTCGCCGGAAAGCGGGACGACCTCGCCGCCGGGATCTCCGGCACCGCCGACATGACCTCCTCGCTCGCCGCCGCCAACGAGTCCCTCAAGCAGGTCCTCGCCACCACCCCCGACCTGCTCGCCCGGACGAACGCGGTGCTGCGGGAGTCGAAGCCCGCCATGCAGTGCATGCTCAGCGCGCTCGGCGGAGCGCTCCCGAGGCTGCTCAACGACCGGAACGTCAGCGACCTCTCCAGGGGGCTGCAGTGGTCGCCGCAGCTGGCGTCCGCGATGCGCGGCGTCATCACGTTCGTCAACGGCGAGCCCAACCTCAACATCAAGTTCCTCCTGACGCTCACGCCGGTGAAGAGCGCGGTCGAGAACCGCAACCTGAGCCCGCTGCCCTCGATCCCGAGGATCCCGACCTGCCCGGGCGTGGACCTGCCCGCCCAGCAGAGCCCGCCGCTGAAGAAGTCGCAGACGGCCGGCAAGAACGGTTCCGGGGCGGCCGCGACCGCGCCGGCCACCCTTCCCGCCCGCAACGCCGCCGCCTCCGGCACCGAGCACCACGGGCCGCCGGCATGGCTGATCTATCTGCCGCCCCTGGTGGCGGGCCTGGTCCTGCTGCGCGTCTTCATGGGCATGCTCGGCCTGGCCCGGCGCCCGAACTGGAGAAGGAGAAGCCGATGAAGACCAGGGCCCCGGCCGCCCGCACGGCCGACGAGGACGCCCCGGACGTCGACGAGGACGTGATCGCGGAGGCCGCCGAAGACGACCGCCCCGACGACGCCGGCGACGCCGACGGCGCCGACGAGGAGTACGAGCAGGTCTACGTCGTCGTCAGGAAGAAGAGCGCCGCCGCGGAGCCCGGCGAAGGCGACGAGGAGACGGCAGGCGAGGCGGCGGAACCGGCCGGCGAAGCCGAGGAGGCCGAGAAGGCGCCGGCGGAGAAGCCGCCGCCGCGCCGTTTCACGCGCAAGGCCGCGGCCGCGTCCGCGCCCCGGGTCCCCGAAGTCGCGCCGAAGGTGTGGGCGGCGTCCCTGGCGAGCGGACCGTTCGGCAAGAAGAGCCGCCGCCGGACCCTGGTCACGCGCGTCCTGACGATCGTCCCCGCCGTCGCGCTCGTCGCGGTGAGCGCGCTCCTCTGCGTCGTCTGGCAGCAGAAGGGGGACCTGTCCGCGGACGCCCGGCGGCAGCGCGACCTCGCCGCCAGCGCGCGCAAGGTCGCCGACGTCTTCTTCAACTGGGACTACCAGCACATGGCGCAGTCGTTCGCCGCGAAGTACCCGCTGCTGACCAAGGCCGCCGCGGACGCCATCCGGCCGACCGCCGACACCCTGACCAGCTACTTCACCACCAACAAGGTCAGCTCCCGCGCCACCGTCACCGGCGTGTACCCCGGTGCGGTGAAGCACGGCGCCGCCAACGTCATGGTGGTCATCAACACCAGGGTGACGACGGGCAAGACCGTGCAGGCCAACAACGGGGCCACGGTCGCGCTCAGCATGAAGCTCGTCTCGGGGAAATGGCTGGCTGGTAACATCACGCTGCTGAGCCAGGGCGTGGAGTCCGCCACCGACGAGAACGGCAAGCCGATCCCGGGCGGGAAGGGCTCCTCCGGACTGCCGGGCGCCACCCCCTCGGCCCGGCCGTCGCGGTGACGCGGGGGCGCGACGCCGCCCCCGGGCCGCACGCCGGCTTCCCTCACCGCTCCGACCGGAGCGTCCGCTGTGAAAGGCACTGATGCGCACGCATGGGTGGCGAGGCGACCCTCCCCGCGACGACGACGAGGCCCGGCGGCGGATCATCGACGCGCTGATCCGGTGCGTGGACCGGTACGGCGCCCACAAGACCGGCTTCACGCAGGTCGCGGAGGAGCTCGGCGTCACCCGCGCGACCGTGTACCGCTACTACCGCAACATCGACGAGCTGATGAAGGCGGCGGGGTTCGCCGCGGCCGCCGAGTTCGAGGCGCGGATCACCGCCGCCATCGGGCCGCTGACCGACCCGGCCGAGATCCTCGTCGAGGTGTTCGCCGTCGGGGTGGAGCAGCTGCCCCGCGACCCGCACGTCGGGATGATCTTCGCCACCGGGCGCGCCCCGATGTTCGGCCCCGACATCCTGTCCGCCGCCGCCCTCGACGAGATGAAGGACTTCCTGTCCCGGCTCGCCATCGACTGGACGGCCCTCGGCTACGACGACGGCGAGCTCGCCGGTCTCGCCGAGTTCTTCATGCGCCTGCTCTACTCCTACCTTTCGGTGCCCGAGGCCACCGGGGACGACCCGCGTCCCTTCCTGCGCCGCTGGCTGACGCCCGCCCTGCTCGCGAAGGCCGCCCCCTGACGCGACCGCTCCCCGCGCGCGGCCGCCGCCGACGTTCCCTCCGCCCCGTTCCCGCCGCGGTGGGCCCCGAGGGTTCTTGACGGACCGGTCAACTATCCGCGAGGGTGAGAAGCGTGCCCAGGACGAGCGACGCGCGCGAGCGGTTGGTGAGGAGTGCCGCGCGCCTGTTCCTGACCCGCAGCTACCAGTCGGTGGGGGTGGAGGAGCTGTGCTCGGCCGCCGATGTGCGGCGCGGGAGCTTCTACCACTTCTTCCCGGCCAAATCCGACCTGGCCAAGGCGGTCATCGACCACCACGCCGCCGCGCTGTTCGCGCGGCTGGACCGGGCGGCCGACGGCGGTGCGGCAGGCGGGGACGCGGACGACGCGGCCGCGCGGCTGCACGCGATGGCCGACGCGGTCGGGGAGATCCAGGCGGGCTTCGAGGCGCGGTTCGGGCGGGTCGTCGGCTGCCCGTTCGGGAACCTCGCCGCCGAACTGTCGACCACCGAGGACGGCCTGCGCGAGCATCTCGCCGGGGTGTTCGCCGCGTGGGAGCGGCGCCTCGCCGTGCTGTGCCGCGCGGCGGCCGACCGGGGCGCGCTGCGCGACGGCGCCGACCCCGATCTGCTGGCCACGATCCTGGTCGCCCAGTTCCAGGGCATGATCCTGCTGGCCAAGACCGGCCGGTCGGACGCGTCGCAGATCCCCCGGGCCCTGCACCAGGTGATCGCCGCCAACCTCCGGGAGCACGCATGACCGAGGCCGTGGACTTCCACTTCGACCCGATGTGCCCGTTCGCCTACGCGACCTCGGTCTGGCTGCGCGAGGTGCGCGACCGGCTCGGGATCGAGGTCGCCTGGCGGTTCTTCAGCCTGGAGGAGGTCAACCGCGCCGAGGGCAAGAAGCACCCGTGGGAGCGGCCGTGGTCGTACGGCTGGTCGCTGATGCGGATCGGCGCGCTGCTGCGCCGCCGCGACATGGCGGCGCTCGACGCCTGGTACGGCGCGATCGGCGCCGAACTCCACGAGCGCGGGGGCAGGCCGCACGATCCCGACGTCGCGCGGCGGCTCCTCGACGGGCTCGGCTTCGGCGCCTCGGCGCTGGACGAGGCCCTGGCCGACGCGGGCACGCACGAGGACGTCCTGGCCGACCACCGCCGGGTCGTGGACGCGGGCGGCTTCGGCGTGCCGACCCTGTTCTTCCCCGACGGCCAGTGCCTGTTCGGCCCGGTGCTGATCGACCCGCCCGCGGGCGACCGCGCCGTGCGGCTCTGGGAGACCGTCACCGGGATGCTGGAGTTCCCCGACCTCTTCGAGATCCAGCGTCCGAAAGGCGACGCCGAGCGGCGGCGCATCCACCGGGCGCTCCAGCCCTACCTCAGCGGCCGCGACTGGGTCAGCATCGACCGCGGCCGGGTGATCGAGATTCCCGAGGACTCCACGAAGGGCGGTTCGGCATGAGCCGGGACGCGGACCGGAAACACGTGACCGACGCGCTCGTCGGCGAGTGGGCGGCGCTCGACCGGCTGCTCACCGGCCTCACCGATGCGGAGTGGACGCGCCCGACCTGCCTGCCGGGCTGGCGGGTGACCGACGTCGTGGCGCACCTGATCGGCACCGAGTCGATGCTCGCGGGCGAGCCGGTGCCCGAGACCGGCGTCGACGTCTCGGCGCTGCCGCACGTCCGCAACGACATCGCGGCGGTCAACGAGCAGTGGGTCACGGCGCTGCGCGAGCAGGAGCCCGCGGCGATGCTGGCCCGGTTCCGCGACGTCACCTCCCGCCGCGCCGAGATGCTGGCCGGGATGTCGGACGCCGAGTTCGGCGCGCCGAGCTGGACGCCCGCCGGCCAGGCGACCTACGGCCGGTTCATGCAGATCCGGATCTACGACTGCTACCTGCACGAGCAGGACGTCCGCGCCGCCGTCGGCCGGCCCGGGAACGAGGACGGCCCGGCGGCCGATGCCGCCGTCGACGAAGCGGCCCGAGCCCTGGGGTTCGTCGTCGGCAAGCGCGCCGCGGCGCCGGACGGCAGCACCGTCCTCTTCGACCTCACCGGACCGGTCCGGCGCGGCCTGGCGGTCAAGGTCGACGGCCGCGCCCGGCTGGTGGACGGCGCGGCGGGGGAGCCGACGACGGCGCTGCGCCTGCCGTCGACGCTGTTCCTGCGGCTCTGCGGCGGCCGGACCACCGCGCACGACTCCGTCGAGGTCGCCGGCGACCGCGAGCTGGGCCGCAGGGTCCTCGACAACCTGGCCTTCACGATCTGAGAGCAGCGCGACCACGTCCGCAGGGCGTCAAGACGATCGACTACGACCGGCTGACCCTCGGCGGCGTCTCCGACTACTACGTCTCCTTCGACAACGTGAAGGTCGGCGAGGAGCTCGGCAAGGGTCTGCAGAAGTGCCTCGGCGGCAAGGCGTCCAACATCGCCTACCTGAACGGCTCGCCGACCGACAACAACGCGACGCTGTTCGCCAAGGGCGCGCACAACATCCTGGACAAGGTCGCCGATTACAAGAAGGCGGCCGAGCAGGCCGTTCCGGACTGGAAGCCGGAGAAGGCGGCGACGATCTTCGAGCAGATGTACACCGAGCAGCACGGCAGGATCGACGGGGTGCTGGCCGCCAACGACAACCTCGGCAACGCCGCGATGGCGATCGTCAAGAAGAACGGGCGGGCCGGCAAGGTCGCCATCACCGGGCAGGACGCCACCCTCCAGGGGCTGCAGAACATCCTGGACGGCACCCAGTGCATGACCGTGTACAAGCCCGTCAAGCAGGAGGCCGACGCCGCCGCCAAGCTCGCCATCTCCCTGCTGAAAGGCCAGAAGGGCGAGACCAGCGCCACCGTGAACGACCCGCAGGGCAAGCGCGACGTGCCCTCGGTGCTGCTCATCCCGATCGGCGTCTTCAAGGACAACGTCAAGCAGGTCACCGACGACCAGTTCGTCAAGGCCGCCGACCTGTGCAAGGGCGCCTACGCCGCCAGATGCAAGGGCGCCTACGCCGCCAAATGCAAGGGCGCCGGCGTCCAATGACCGCGGCGGCCGGGCCCGGAGTCCCGGCCGCCGGGTTCGTCCCGGTGGATCAGTGGGCGAGTTCTCCGATGCCGCCGTCGACGCCCTGATCGACGCCCTGATCGACGCCCTGATCGACGCCCTGATCGACGCCCTTCGCGCCTGAGGAGCGGCCGTACCTCCGAGGTAATCGCCGGGATGACGTGAGGGTCGATAGCGTCGGGGCGTGACGACAATGACGACGGCGTTGAGCGACGTGCGACCCATCGGAGAGCAGCTGCGCGCGTGGCGGCAGCGGCGGAGGCTGAGCCAGCTGGAGCTGGCGTCGGAGGCGGACGTGTCGACCCGGCACCTGAGCTTCGTCGAGACGGGCCGGTCGGCGCCGAGCCGCGACATGGTGCTGCGGCTCGCCGAGCACCTGGACGTGCCGCTGCGCGACCGGAACCTGCTGCTGGTCGCCGCCGGGTACGCGCCGGTGTTCGACGAGACGCCGATCGAGGAGCCGCGGATGGACTCCGTCCGCGCGGCGCTGCGGCAGGTGCTGGACGGCCACGAGCCGTACCCGGCCGTGGTGGTGGACCGCTTCTGGAACCTGATCGACGCCAACGCCGCCGCGCAGTTCTTCATGGAGGGCGCGCCCGCGGAGCTGCTGGAGCCGCCGCTGAACGTGCTGCGGCTCAGCATGCACCCCGACGGGATGGCCAGGGACATCCTCAACCTGGCGGAGTGGCGCGCCCACATGATCGACCGGGTGCGGCGCCATGTCGCGCTCACCGCCGACGCCGCGCTGACGCAGCTCTACCAGGAGCTGCGGAGCTTCCCCGGAGACGTCGGGGAGGCGATGGCGCCGCCGGCGGACCACGACGTGTTCGTTCCGCTGCGGATGCGGGTGGACGGCCGGGAGCTGTCGTTCTTCAGCACGATCGCGACGTTCGGGACGCCGGTGGACATCACCGTCGCCGAGCTGGCGATCGAGTCGTTCTATCCGGCGGACGAGGCGACCACCGCGTTCCTCAAGGAGCGCGCCGGCTGGTGACCGGCGGCCGGACGTCCTCACTCCTCGGCTCGCAGCAGGTCGTGGTGGACGCGTTTTAGCGGCATCCCGAGCCGCTGGAGCGCGGCGACCGTCCGGCGCACCATCGGGACGGGGCCGGCGACGTAGGCGTCGAGGCCGTCCCAGGGGTCGTCTCGGCCGTCCGCGTCCTCGAGCAGGTCGGCGAGCACGTCGGTGAGGACGTCGGCGGGTGTGCCGCGCAGGCCGCGGAAGTCCGGCTCGTCGGACAGGACGGGCAGCACCCGCACCCACGGGTACACGGACTCCAGCAGGCGCAGGTCGGACAGGTCGTAAAGGTCGCGTTCGGTGCGGGCGCCGACCAGCAGCCGGACGTCGCGCCGGCGGCCGGGGGCGACGGCCTGCTCGGCCAGCGCCTTGATCGGGGCGAGGCCGGTGCCGCCGGCGACGAGCAGCAGGTCGCGGCCGGAGTCCGGGTCGAGCGTCATGGTGCCGGCGGCGGGCCCGAGCAGGACGGTGTCGCCGGTCCCGGTGTCGCGCACCAGCGCGCCGCTCACCCAGCCGCCGGGCCGGGCCCGCACGTGCAGCCGGAGCCTGCCGTCCGAGCGGGGCGCGTTGGCGATGGAGTAGGGCCGCCAGACGCGCGGCCAGCGGGAGGTCTGCACGGTCACGTACTGGCCGGGGGCGAACGGCAGCGGACGCTCGGGGCTGAGGGTGAGCACGGCGAGGTCGTCGGCGCGGCGGTCGTGCTCGACGACCTCGGCCGCCCACCACGGCGGGGCGCCGGCGTCCCGCTCGGCGGCCTCGGCCATCGCCGCGGCGGCGGACCGGTAGGCGTTCGTCCACGCCTCCTCGGCGCGCGGGCTCCACACGTCGCGGGCGAAGACCCGCAGGGTGGCGAGGAGGGCGTCCTCGACCGCGGCGTAGTGCTCGGCGGTCACCCCGTACCGGCGGTGGTCGCGGCCGAGGCGGGCCAGGTGGCAGGCCAGGTCGTCGGGGTTGTCCTGGCTCCAGACGATGCGGTTGAGCGCGTGGAAGAAGCGGTCGCGCTGGGCGTCCAGCGCGACCGGGAACAGCGCGCGCAGCCGCGGATTCGCGGCGAAAAGGCGGCCGTAGAAATAGCTCATGGCCTTGTCGGAGCTGTTTTCGAGGCGGGCGAAGCCCTCTTTGAGCATTCGGGGTTCCATCGACATGGCAAGCACGTCCCCTCGGCGGGTGGAGGCCGGGACCGCCGGCGGTTCGGCGCCCTCGGCGCTCCGCGGTGCCCGGCTCGGTGAGATTCTCTCACTGGAATTCCCAGGTCATCAAGGCGGCGACGCCGTGGTGATCCCTAATGTCACGATATGTAGTTGTTTTTTTATTCTCTGTGATCGCACTAATTGCGACAAATAGGGCAAATACTGCTCGGTACTGGATGCGTCCGGGAAGATCGGCCCGGCGGGTGCCGGTTCGGGAAATGCTGATGCTCGCGGACGGGCCCGTTCGGATCCGGACGGCGACCGCGGAGGCGGAGCGACCGGAAGTGGTGCACGGACTTCCACCTCGGTAGAAGTTTCGCCGGAGCGGTGATGGATGTTCTCCAGGGGCCGGCCGGCGCGGCGGGGGAGGGCGTCCGGGGCGGAGTGAGCAAGATCGTCCAGGTCGGGGGCCCGGACCGGGCTCGGGGCTTCGGCCTGCGGAGCCCGGGGCCGTGCGGCTAGCTTTGCGGAGAAAGGCCGGGGGCGGGACGGTCCGTGGGGGCGGGCGATGCGCCATGATGTGCACGCAACAGCGGTGAATCACCATAGCCGACCCGTGGCCAGTGTTCGGCAGAGGGGAATCCACGCATGTCAGAGGCGATCCGAGGGGCTCCGGGCCCCGCCGCAGGGGGAGGCGCGCCGCCGCTCATCGGCATCACCACCTACGAGGAGCCGGCCCGCTGGGGCGTCTGGGTGCGCGAGGCCGCGCTGCTCCCGGCGGCGTACGTGCGCTCGGTCGAGCGGGCGGGCGGCGTGCCCGTCATGGTCCCGCCGACGGGCAGCCTGCGCGGGCTCGCCGCGCTGGTCTCCCGGCTGGACGGGCTCGTCCTCGCGGGCGGCGGCGACCTCGACCCGGAGCTGTACGGCGCCGGACGGCACGCCGAGACGGGGCCGCCGCAGCCGCTGCGCGACCGGTTCGAGCTCGCCCTCGCGCGGGCGGCGGTGGACGCCGACCTGCCGTTCCTGGCGATCTGCCGGGGCATGCAGGTGCTCAACGTGGCGCGCGGGGGCGCGCTCGTCCAGCACCTGCCGGAGGCCGTGGGGCACAAGGCGCACGCCCCCGAGGTCGGGAAGATCGGCACCCACCGGGTGCAGATCAGCGCGACCAGCGCCATCGGCAAGATCCTCGGTGACGCCGCGGACGTGCCCACCTACCACCACCAGGCGGTGAGCCGCCTCGGCAAGGGCCTGTCGGCCGTGGCCTGGGCGGACGACCAGGTCGTCGAGGCCGTGGAGCTGCAGGGCCACCGGTTCGGCCTGGGCGTGCAGTGGCACCCCGAGGACGGCGACGACAAGCGGCTGTTCGAGGCGCTGGCGGCCGAGGCCGCCGGCCGCTGACCGGGGATTGACCCCCGCGCACCGGGGAAGGCGAAGCGGTAGGTTCCGCGCAGATCGCCCCCTGGAGGCCGCCGCATGCCCTTGCACCCGCAGACCGTGAGCTTCCTGGAGACGCTGTCCGCCTGGACGGCTCTGCCGGACGGCGCGCCGCCGGCCGAGGTCGACGCCGGACCCGCGATCGAGGAGATGCGGCGCAGGATCGGCGAGGTGTTCCCGGTCGACCGGCGCGAGCTCCCGCACGTCGAGGACCTCGCCGTACGCGGCCCGGCCGGTCCGGTCCCGGTGCGGCTGTACCGTCCGGAGCCGCTCGAGCGCGGCCCCCTGCCCGCCCTGGTCTACCTGCACGGCGGCGGATGGGTGCTCGGCGGCGTCGACAACGTGGACTCCGCGTGCCGCGACCTGGCGGCGGGCGCCGGGTGCGCGGTGCTGAACGTCGGCTACCGGCTCGCGCCGGAGAACCCGTTCCCGGCGGCGGTCGACGACGCATGGGCGGTGCTGGCGGCCGTCGCCCGCGAACCGGCCCGCTACGGCGCGGCGCCGGGCGCGCTCGCCGTCGGCGGCGACAGCGCGGGCGGGAACCTGGCCGCCGCCGTCGCGCTGCAGGCCCGGGACCGCGGCCTGCCCCTGGCGCACCAGCTGCTCGTCTACCCGGTCACGGACACGGCGATGGACACGCCGAGCTGGCGCGAGTACGGCACCGGGTACGGGCTCGACGCCGCGACGCTCGCCCGGTTCATGGACCTGTACCGCGACGGCGCCGACCCCGCCGACCGGCGGCTGGCGCCGCTGCGCGCCCCCGACCTCGCCGGCGCCGCGCCCGCGACCGTGATCACCGCCGAGTACGACATCCTGCGCGACGAGGGCGAGGCGTACGCGCGGCGCCTCGCGGCCGCCGGGGTGCCGGTGGAGGCGCGCCGCTTCGACGGCGTCGTGCACTCGTTCTTCCTGCTGCCGGAGATCTTCGACGCCGGCGCCGAGGCGATGGAGCTCGCTGTGCGACGATTGCGTGCGGCATTCGGCGATCAGGCGGCGGAGGGCAGTGCGGCATGAGCGACGCGGCGCGCGGCGGGGACGCGGTGTACGGCCGGTACGAGCGGCTGAAGATCGACTGGGCGGCGGACGGCGTGCTGCGCGTCACGTTGAGCGCGCCGGGCCGGCTGAACGCGCTGGACACGGTCGGGCACCGGGAGTTGGCGGCGGTCTGGCGGGACGCCGACGCCGACGACGCGGTCCGCGCGGTGCTGGTGCGCGGCGAGGGCGCGGCGTTCTCCGCGGGCGGGGACATGTCCATGATCGAGGAGATGATGGGCGACCACGCGTCGCGGCGCCGCATCATGCGCGAGGCCCGCGACATCGTGATGAACGTGCTGAACTGCTCGAAGCCGGTGGTCAGCGCGATCCAGGGGCCCGCGGTCGGCGCGGGGCTGGCGGTGGCGATGCTGTCCGACATCTCCGTCGCGGGCCGCACCGCGAAGATCATCGACGGGCACGTCCGGCTCGGCGTCGCGGCGGGCGACCACTCCGCGATCATCTGGCCGCTGCTGTGCGGGATGGCGAAGGCGAAGTACTACCTGCTGCTGAACGACGTCCTCACCGGCGCGGAGGCCGAGCGGATCGGCCTGGTCTCGGTGTGCGTGGACGACGGCGAGGTGCACGAGCGCGCGCTGGAGATCGCCGGCCGGCTCGCCGCCGGGCCCGCCGAGGCGATCTCGTTCACCAAGCACGCGCTGAACAACTGGCTGCGGCTGGCCGGCCCGACGTTCGACGCGTCGCTGGCCATGGAGTTCTTCGGGTTCACCGGCCCGGACGTGCGGGAGGGCGTCTCCGCGATCCGGGAGAAGCGGCCGCCGCGCTTCGGCTGAGCACCGTGCGGGACGGCCGGGGGCGGGCGGGGCCCGGATATTGACCGATCCGAACGCGGTTCGGGAGGATCGGGGGCATGCTGCTCGGTGACCTCGCCCATCGCGGTGCGGCGCTCTGGCCCGGCCGGACGGCGTTCGCCTGGGACGGCCGCGCCCGCACCTACCGCGAACTGCACGCCCGCGTCGAACGCTGGGCCGGCCTGCTCGCCGCCGGGGGAGTGCGGGCCGGCGACCGGATCGCGCTGCTCACCGTGAACGTCCCGGAGGCGATCGAGACCGCGTTCGGCGCGTCGCTCATCGGCGCGGTCGTGGTGCCGCTGAACGTCCGGCTGGCCCCGGCGGAGATCCGCTTCCAGGTCGAGGACGCCTCGGCGCGGCACGCGGTCGTCCATCCGGCGCTCGAGGACCTCGCCCGGGCGTCCGGTCTCCTCGACCTGACGCACTGGACGATCGGCCCCGAGCTGGACCGGGCCCTGCACGGGGCGCCGCCGCACGACCTGCCGCGCCCCGCCCCGGACGCGCCGATCATCCAGCTCTACACCTCCGGCACCACCGGCCGGCCGAAGGGGTGCCTGCTCACGAACCGGGGCTGGGTCGCCGCCACCGCCAACGCCGTGCACGCGTTCGGCATCACCGGCGCCGACCGCCTGCTCGGCGCGCTGCCGCTGTTCCACGTCGCCGGGTACGGCGCGGCGCTCGGCCACCTGGCGGCGGGCGGGACGGTGGTGCTCCCGCCCGGCGCGTCGCCCGACGTGCTCTGGCCGCTCGTCGCCGAGCACGGCGTCACGGTCGCGATCTTCCCCACCGGCACGGGAGGGGCGCTGCGGCACCCCGCCGCCGCGCCCGGACCGCTGCGGCTGGTGTTCGGGATGGCCGGCACCGAGCGCGCCCGCACCCTGGAGGAGCTCCGCGGCCTCGGCGTCGGGTACCGCGGCGTCTACGGGTCGACCGAGGCCGGCAACTTCGTCACGGTCACCACGCTGGACGACGAGCTGGAGCGCCCCGGCACCGTCGGCCTGCCCCTGCCGCCGTTCGACCTGGCGCTCGACGGCGCGGACGCGCCCGGCGAGGTCGGCGAGCTCCTGCTGCGCGGCGCGAGCGTGATGGCCGGGTACGCGGGCCTCCCGGACCCGATGGACCGGGGCTGGCTGCGCACCGGCGACCTGATGCGCCGCGACGCCGACGGCTACTTCCACTTCGTCGACCGCGCCAAGGACATGGTGCGCAGCGGCGGCGAGAACGTGTACTCCGCCGAGGTCGAGCAGGTGCTCGTCCGGCACCCGGGCGTGCTGGACGCCGCGGTGGTCGGCGTCCCGGACGCCCGCTGGGGCGAGGCGGTGAAGGCGCTCGTCGTCGTCCGGGACGGCACGACGCCGGCCGACCTGGACGCGCACTGCCGCGCTCTGCTCGGCGGGTTCAAGCGGCCCCGCTGGTACGAGCTGGTCGACGCGCTGCCGCGCAACCACTCCGGCAAGATCCTCAAGCGCGACCTGCGCGCCGCCCACGACCCGGAGCGGGCCGTCCGCCTCCCCGAGGGCGGCTAGGACGGGCTTCGCCTGCGGCGTGCCGCTCATCGGGGCGGCACGCCGCAGGCCGGCGGTCAGTACGATCTCGGCAGGCCGAGTTCGTGCTGGGCTATGTGGGCCAGCACCAGCTCCTCGGCGACCGGGATGTTCTTGGCGATGCGGGCGTCGCGGAACATCCGGGCGACCGGGTACTCGAGGGAGTACGCCATGCCGCCGTGGGTCTGGAAGGCGCGGTCGGCGGCCTGCCAGGCGGCGTCGGCCGCGGTGAGCTTGGCGATGTTGGCCTCCGACCCGCAGGGGCGGCCCCGGTCCCACAGCCACGCCGCCTTGTAGGTCATCAGCCGCGCCAGCTCCAGCTGCGCCTTGATCCGGGCGAGCGGGAACGCGATGCCCTGGTTCGCGCCGATCGGCTTGCCGAACGGCGCCCGGCCGGCGGCGTAGTCGCAGGCGATCCTCAGCACCAGGCCGCCGGACCCGACGCCGCCCGCGGCGGCGAGGATCCGCTCGGGGTTGAGGATGTCCCACAGGACGGCGAAGCCCCGGTCGACCTCGCCGAGGACGCGGTTCGCGGGGACCCGCACGCCGTCCAGGAACACCATGCTCGACGCGACGGTGTTGGTGCCGAGCTTCGGGATCGGCCGGTAGGTGAGCGTCCCGTCGGCGACGGCCCGCGCGACGTCCACCAGCAGGACGGTGAAGCCGTTCGTGCGGGGCTTCGCCTCGGTCGCCGGGATCGTCCGGGTGACGAGCACCAGGTGGTCGGCGCGCTCGACGCCGGAGATCCAGATCTTCTGCCCGGTCACCACGAACTCGTCGCCGTCCCGGCGGGCCTGCGTGGAGATGTTCATCGCGTTGCTGCCCGCGTCCGGCTCGGTGATCGCGAAGCAGGTCTCGATCTCGCCCGCCGCGATCCCCGGCAGGAACGCGCGCTTCTGCTCCTCGGTGCCGTGCCGGGCGATGGTCAGCCCGCCGAACGCCGGGGTGAGCAGGTACATGAACGACGCGGCGCCGCCCGCGCCGCCCTCGGCGAGCGCCTCCAGCGCCACCGCCAGCTCCAGCAGGCCCTGGCCGGCGCCGCCGTGCTCCTCGGGGATCGCCAGGCTGTGCCAGCCGCCCTGGACCAGCTCCCGCCAGACCTCCTCCGGCCACCGCTTCTCGGCGTCGCAGCGGCTCCAGTACTCCTGGTCGTACTTCCCGGCGATCGCCAGCACGCCCTCGCGCACCGCGGCCGCGTCCTCCGGCAGATCGAAGTCCACCCGCGCCTCCTTCGACTCTCGTGCGGGGCTCTACCGTAACCGATCCAGTAAGTGAGCACTGACGCAGGTGCCGCCGTCATTGAAGGGCCGATCTCCGGGTAGGCAACGGCGGTCGGAGCGTTGGGGCGGCAGGAGGTGCACGGGGATGCGACCAGGCGACAGGTGGACGCTGGCGGGCGCGCGGTGGAGCCGCGGCGGCGGGGACGGCGCGTTCACGGTGGCCGATCCGGCGACCGGCGAACCCGTGGGGGAGGTGCCCGTCGGGACGGCCGTGGACGTCGCCGCCGCGGTGGCCGCCGCGACCCGGGCGGCGCCCGGCTGGGCCGCGGCCGCGCCCGCCGAGCGCGGCGCCGCCCTGCACGCCGCCGCCCGCGCCGTCGAGGAGCACGCCGCCGAGCTGGCGGCGCTGGTCACCGCGGAGATGGGCAAGCCCGCCGGCGACGCGCTCGGCGGGGTCCAGGCCGGGATCGGGACGCTGCGCCAGTACGCCGAGCTGGGGCCGCTGCACGGGGGCCGGAGCCTGCAGGGCGGCTGGAGCGCCGCCGACTTCACGGCCCGCGAACCGCTCGGGCTCGTCGCCGTGATCACGCCGTGGAACGACCCCGTCGCCATCGCCTGCGGCCTCATCGGCGCGGCCGTGGCCACCGGAAACACCGTCGTGCACAAGCCGTCGGAGCGGACGCCGCACACCGGCGCGCTGCTCACCGAACTGCTCGCCGGAGCCCTGCCCGCCGGTGTCGTCAACATGGTCAGCGGCGACGGCACGACCGGCGAGGCGCTCGCCGCCCATCCGGACCTCGACGCGGTCGCGCACGTCGGCTCCACCCGCACCGGCCGCCGCATCGCCGAACTGACCGCGGGGACCGGCGCCAAGGCGCTGCTGGAGAACGGCGGCGTCGACCCCCTGATCGTCGACGCGGGCGTCGATCCCGGCTGGGCCGCCGGGCAGGCCGCCGCCGGCTGCTTCGCCAACGCCGGCCAGATCTGCACCTCGGTCGAGCGGATCTACGTGCACGAGTCGGCCGCCCGGGAGTTCGTCGGCGCGCTGACCGCCCGCGCGCAGGCGCTGCGGACCGGCCCCGGCCGCGACCCGTCCACCGAGCTCGGCCCGCTGGTCGACGAGCGGCACCGCGCCCACGTTCATGAGCAGGTCGAGAAGGCCGTCGCGGACGGCGCGCGGCTGCGCGCCGGCGGCCGGATCCCCGCCGGGCCCGGCTGCTTCTACCCGGCGACCGTCCTGGACGGCTGCACCGACCGGATGGCGGTCATGGCGGAGGAGACGTTCGGGCCCGTCGCGCCCGTCCGCGCCGTCGCCTCGTTCGAGGAGGCGCTGGACAGGGCGAACCGCTCCCGCTACGGGCTCGCCGCGACCGTCCTCACCCGCGACATGGCGCACGCGCAGCAGGCCTGGCGCACGCTGAAGGCCGGCACCGTGAAGATCAACGCGGTGTTCGGCGGCGCCCCGGGCGGCGCCGCCACCCCGCGCCGGGCCAGCGGCCGGGGCTTCGGCTACGGCCCCGAGCTGCTCGACGAGATGACCGCGGTGAAGGTCGTCCACCTGCAGACCGACGTGCCCTGAGCGGTCACCCCTTGACGGTCAGCAGCGGCCGCAGCTCCGCGACCGGCGCCGCGACGCCGCCGCCGTGCAGGCTCGACACCACCGGCCCGATGTCCTTGTAGGCCCACGGCGCCTCCTGCTTGAGATCGCGGCGCCACGCGGCCATCACGTCCGACCGCCGCGCCACCACCGGGTCGCGGTGGTCCAGCGGCGTCACGACGCGGAACTCGCGCAGGAACGCGTCGAGCTCCGCGTCGCTCCCGCGCGCCGACGCACCGCGCGGCACCCGGCGCCCCGCGCCGTGGCACGCGCTGGCGAGGGTGCGCGGGTCGCCGTGCCCGCGCAGCACGAAGCTCGCCGCGCCCATCGACCCCGGAACGATCACCGGCTCGCCCCACATCGCGTACGGGCCGCCCGCCATCGCCTCGTGCCCGCCCGCGGGCGTGGCGCCCTTGCGGTGCACCACCCGGTCCCCGTCCTGCCAGAACAGGTTGTGCGGGGCGTCGTACAGCAGCCGCGCGTCGACGCCGCCGCACTCCGCGGCGAGCCCGGCCCGCATCGTCAGCGACAGGAAGAACCGGTTCCCGGCGGCGAAGTGGTCGCCGCCGCCGATCCCGCCGATGACGCTGTCGTGGCTGGCGCCGCCCGCGCTGCCGACCCAGTCGGCGAACGCCTCGGCCGTGGCGGCCGGGAAGCCGGGCGCGTGCATGCGGTCCAGCGCGTCGTCGGCGTCCTCGGAGTGCACGCCCTGCCAAGGTGCGCCGTCCGCCAGCAGCAGGCCGGGCAGCCCGTCGCGCAGCAGCGCCTCCCGCTGGACGGGCGTCAGCGCGATCCGCCGGCCGCCCTCGAAGGACAGGTGCCGCAGCCGCCGCTCCAGCGCGTCCAGCCTCGGCCGGACGCGGTCGGCGCGCAGGGAGGTGACCTCCAGCCGCATCCCGCAGTTGACGTCGTTGCCGACGGCCTGCGGCAGCAGCGCGTGCTCGGTCTCCAGCACCGTGCCGATCGGGATGCCGGCGCCCTTGTGGAAGTCGGGGGTGAGCGCGACGCGGGCGATGCGCGGCTCCGGGCCGTCGTAGCCGGGCGTCGCCTCGGCGAGGCGCTCCAGCGTGCGGGCGGTCTCCAGGAGCGCGAGCGCCTCGTCGACGGCCGCGTGTTCGAGCGGGACGTCGTCCCGCGCGCAGATCTCGGCGGGGACGCCGCAGGGGTTGGGGAGGTGGAGCCAGTGGTCGCCGGTGCGGACGAGCCGCCGGTCCTGACGTGCGGGCATGAGGGGGTTCCTTCGGGCTGCCGGAGGGCGCGCATCGGCGCGCATGGGGAAGAGAGCCGCTCGCGCGGAAGGCGCGGCGGACGGGGGAGCGGGGCGGAAGGGCCCGCTCGTTCCTCGGGTTCAGCAGCCGCGAGGCGGTTACGACCGTACCGCGCCGTCTCCTGCCGGGCCATCGGTCTTCCCGTAGGCCGCGATGTAGCTCGTCACCATCCGGGCGACGAAGTGCGCGACCCGCTCCGGCGGGCCGGACGGCAGCATGATGTGGCTCATCGTCAGCCGGACCGCCGCGTCGGCGATCTCCACGAGCGCCTCGCGGGCCACGTCCGGCCACTGGCGCAGCGCGTGCTCGGCGAGCCGGGAGCTGGCGGTGAACAGCACCGGCTCGGCCCGCGTGGTCAGCAGCGGCAGCATGTCGTCGCCGTCCGCGCCGGTCAGCACCGCCTTCTTCAGCTGGTCGTCGGCGGACATCTCCAGCGTGAACAGCACCGCCGCGACCACCGCGGAGTACAGGTCCTCGTGCTCGGACAGGACCCGGTCGATCCCGTCGAGATAGCGCTCGTTGTCGCGGACCACCACCGCCTGGGCGAGCCCCCACTTGTCGCCGAACTCGTTGTAGACGGTCTGCCGGCTCACCCCGGCCGCGGCGGCGACGTCCTGCATGCGCACCGCCCGGTAGCCGCGCTCGACGAGGAGCGCGGCGGCGGCGTCCAGCAGGCATTCGCGCACCGGACGTTCCGCGCTGCCCATCAGTCGTCCTTCCGGCCGGCGGTCACCCCGCCATTATCCTTGCCCGGTGACGGACATGGACTACCGGGCGCTCAACCGCGCGCTGTGGGACGAGCGTGTCGCCATCCACGTCGCCAGCGACTTCTACGACGTCGCCGGCTTCCGCGCCGGCGGGACGGCGCTGCGCGACTTCGAGATCGCCGAGGTCGGCGACGTGGCGGGCCGCCGCCTGGTGCACCTGCAGTGCCACTTCGGGCTGGACACGCTGTCGTGGGCGCGGCTCGGCGCGCGCGTCACCGGCCTCGACTTCTCCGGGCCCGCCGTGGCGGCGGCCCGGGAGATCGCGGCCGGATGCGGTCTCGACGCGCGGTTCGTCCAGGCCGACGTGTACGACGCGGCCGCCGCGCTGGGGGAGACCTACGAGATCGTCTACACCGGCATCGGGGCGCTGGTGTGGCTGCCGGACGTGGACCGCTGGGCGCGGGTCGCCGCCGGGCTGCTCGAGCCCGGCGGTTTCCTGTACCTCAGCGAGTTCCACCCGTTCGGCGACGTCCTGGACGACGCCGACGGCTCCACCGTCGCCTACGACTACTTCGACGCCTCGCCGCAGGTGTGGGACGAGCCGGGCACCTACACCGACGGCGGCCAGAACACCCGCAACACCCGGTCGGTGACGTTCCAGCACGGGCTCGGCAAGGTCGTCACCGCCCTCGCCGCCGCCGGGCTGCGCCTCGACTTCCTGCACGAGCACGACCACACCTACTTCCAGCGCTTCGCGGCGCTGGAACGGCACGGGACGGTCTACCGGCTGCCGGAGGGCCGTCCGCGCGTCCCGCTGATGTACTCCCTGCGCGCCACCCGTCCCGCGGACGGGTGAACCGCGGGCGCGGGCGCCGCCGCGGCCCGCTCGCCGCCGCCGTCGAGCAGGTGCGCGAGGGGCAGCGTCGCCGCGCCCACCGCGACCGCCTCCGGGCCGAGGTGGCACAGCTCGACGGAGGTCTGCGCGAACGGCTGCCGCAGCGCGTACCGGGCGGTGGCGGCCACGATCCGGTCGAGCATCCGGCCGCCGAGCAGCAGCCCCGCCCAGCCGCCGATGATGATCTTCTCGGGGCTGAACAGGTTGACCAGGTCAGCGACGCCCGCGCCGAGGTGCTCGGCGACGTCGGCGCGCAGGTCCGCCGCCGCCGGCGACGGATCGTCCAGCAGGCCGGCGAGCGCGGTCTCCTCGTCCGCGGCGGCGGGCCCGCCCGCCGCGCGGTAGCGCTCCAGCAGCGCCGCCGCGCCCACGTAGGCCTCCAGGCAGCCGAGTGAACCGCACCGGCACCGGACGCCGCCGACCCGCGACGTCGTGTGCCCCCACTCGCCGGCGCTGCCCGCCGCGCCCCGGTAGGGCGAGCCGCCGATCATCACGGCGGAGCCGACGCCGGACCCGATGAGCGCGACCACCGCGTTGCGGTGCCCGCGCCCGGCGCCGAACCACATCTCGGCCTGGCCGAGGGCGGTCGCGCCGTTGTCGACGAACAGCGGCAGCCCGGTGCCCGCGCGCAGCATCCGCTCCAGCGGCACGCCGTCCCAGCCGATCGTCTGGCAGTGCACCACCGCCTCGGTGCCGTCCCCGGCCGGACGGTGCTCCACGACCCCCGGGACGCCGACCCCGACGCCGATGACGGTGGACGGGTCGACCGAGGCGCGCCCGAGGACGTCGTCCAGCCCCTCCAGGATGTGGCGCGCCACGGCGCGGTCGTCGTGCCCGCCGTCGCCGAGCGGCAGGTCGGCCTTGGCGAGCGGGGTGAGGTCGAGGTCGAACAGTTCGGCCATGACGCGCGTCTCGCCGACGTCCACGCCGATCAGGTGGCCGAAACCGGCCGCGACCTTCAGCAGTACCCGCGGCCGGCCGCCGTCGGACTCCACGCTGCCGGCCTCCGCGACGAGGCCCGCCTCGATCAGCTCGCCGACGACGTTGCTGACCGACGCGGGGCTGAGCCCGGTCTCGCGGGCCAGGTCCTGGCGGCTGAGCGGGCCGTCGAAGTAGAGCCCGCGCAGCAGCACCGAGCGGTTGGTGCGGCGCAGATCGCGGACGGTCCTGCGGCGCCGGTCCGGCATCGGGCCCCCTTTCGCCGCGGCTCGGCGGCCGCGTCCCCCCGAAGGTTCTCAGGTCTTGACCCGGGAATTATGTCACTGCTTAGATCACGCCGTGAAATAAGGTGTGACGTAACTCTCCCGAGTGACGCACCCCACTCCTACGCGGAAGGCCGAGCCGATGCGCCACCCCACCTCACCGGCGTCCGGACACAGCGCGACCTCCTCCGGCGAACCGCCCGCCGCACCGCCTCGCCGCCCGGGACGCCCGGCGCGGCGCCGCACCGGGCGCACCGCCACCGGGCTCACGGCCGGCCTCGCCGCGGGGCTGCTGCTGGCCGCCGCGGCGGCGTGCGGCGGCGGCACCACCTCGGGCGGCGGGAGCGGCTCATCCAAGACGCTGACCTACTGGGCCAGCAACCAGGGCGCCGACATCGCCGCCGACCAGCGGGTGCTGAAGCCCGAACTGGCCAAGTTCGAGAAGCGGACCGGCATCAAGGTGCGGCTGGAGGTCGTCCCCTGGACCGACCTGCTCAACCGGATCCTCGCCGCCACCACCTCGGGCCAGGGCCCGGACGTGCTCAACATCGGCAACACCTGGTCCGCGTCCCTGCAGGCGACCGGCGGGCTCATGCCGTTCGACGCCAAGGCGATGGGCGAGATCGGCGGCGCCCAGCGGTTCGTGCCCGCCGCGCTCGCCAGCGCCGGCGCCAAGGGCAAGGACCCCGCCGCCGTGCCGCTGTACTCCACCGCCTACGGGCTCTACTACAACAAGAAGATGTTCGCCGACGCCAAGCTCGACCCGCCGAAAACCTGGCAGGAGATGGTGGACGACGGGCACAAGCTCACCAAGGGCGGCGTCCACGGCATCGCGATCGAGGGCGCCAGCATCCCCGAGAACGTGCACGCCGCGTTCAACATCGGCCAGATGTACGGGGCCGACTTCTTCACCCCCGACGGCAAGCCGCAGTTCGCCACCTCGCAGGCCGTCGCCGCGATCAAGTCCTACCTCGGCCTGCTCGGCATCGAGAAGATCGCCGCCGCGGGCAACGCCGAGTACTCGGCCAACCAGTCCATCAACGACTTCGCGACCCGCAAGGCCGCGATGCTCATGTGGCAGACGACCACCAGCGGCTTCACCAACCTCGGCATGAAGCCCGGCGAGTGGGGCGTCGTGCCGATCCCGGCGCCGTCCCCGGCCCCGCCCGGCGGGCGGCCGATCACCTCGATGGTCGGCGGCATCAACCTCGCGGTCTTCAAGAGCACCGGCAACCGCGACGGCGCGCTGGAGTTCGTGAAGTTCATGACCGGCGACGACGAGCAGAAGATCCTGAACAAGGCGTACGGGTCGCTGCCGCCGGTCACCGCCGCGCAGAACGACCCCGCCTTCGACACCCCGGACACCCGGGTCTTCAAGGGCATCCTGGCCGGGCACGCCGCGCCGCTGCCGCAGGTGCCGAGCGAGAGCCAGTTCGAGACCGCCGTCGGCACCGCGATGAAGGAGCTGTTCGCCGACGCGGCGGCGGGCCGCCCCATCACCGACGACAAGATCAGGTCCAAGCTCGAAGCGGCCCAGCAGCAGATGGCCGAGTGACCGGCGCATGACCTCCGCCCACGTCTCGTCCGGTTCCGGCGTCTCGTCCGGTGCCAATGTCTCGTCCGGCACGGCCCGCGAGGGCCGTGCCGGGGGTCCCCGGCACGGGCGCCCCCCGGCGAGCCGGAACCGGCCGCGCAGCCGGTTCCGGCTCCCGCCCCGCCTGCTGCCCTACCTGCTGCTCGCGCCCGCTGTGGTCGCCGAGCTGATCGTGCACGTCGTGCCGATCGCGGTCGGCATCTGGATGAGCTTCCGCGAGCTGACGCTCTTCTACATCCGCGACTGGGCCAAGGCGCCCGGCAAGGGCTTCGGCAACTACCGCGTCGCGGTCGACTTCGACGCCGCCATCGGCAAGGACCTGCTGACCTCGTTCCTGGTGACGGCCGGCGTCACCGTGCTGGCCGTCGGCCTGTCGTGGCTGCTCGGGACGGCCGCGGCGATCCTCATGCAGGACCGGTTCCGGGGACGCGGGCTGCTGCGCGCGGCCTTCCTCATCCCGTACGCGCTGCCCGTCTACGCGGCCGTCATGACGTGGGGATTCCTGTTCCAGCGCGATACCGGCATGGTGAACCACGTGCTGGCCGACCAGCTGCACCTGACCGGCGGCGACCGGCCGTTCTGGCTGATCGGCGGCAACGGCTTCTGGGCGCTGGTGACCGTCATCGTGTGGCGGTCGTGGCCGTTCGCGTTCCTGGTGCTGATGGCCGGGCTGCAGAACGTCCCGCGCGACCTGTACGAGGCGTCCGCGCTGGACGGCGCCGGCGTCTGGCGGCAGGTCCGGCACATCACGCTGCCCGCGCTGCGGCCCATCAACCAGGTGCTCGTCCTCGTGCTGTTCCTGTGGACGTTCAACGACTTCAACACACCGTTCGTGCTGTTCGGCAAGGCGCCGCCCACCGGCGGCGACCTGATCTCGCTGCACATCTACCGGGCGTCGTTCCTCACCTGGAACTTCGGCACCGGATCGGCGATGTCGGTCCTGCTGCTGCTGTTCCTGCTGCTGGTGACGGCGGTGTATCTGATCGCGACGTCGCGAAGGAGGAGCGCCCATGCATGACACCCCGCCCGCGGCCCGCGCCGGCCGGCCCGCCCGGAGCCGCCGCGCGCCGACCGATCCGCCGGCCTCGTTCCGCTGGACGCGCCGGATCGTGCTGACGCTGCTGGCCGTGTTCACCCTCGTGCCGGTGTACGCGATGGTCAGCTCGTCGCTGAAACCGCTGAAGGACGTGCGGGGCGCCTTCCACTGGTTCCCCACCGAGCCGACCTTCCGCCCCTACGTCGACATGTGGTCGACGGTGCCGCTGGCCCGCTACTTCACCAACAGCGTCATCGTCGCGGGCGGCGCCACCGCGGCGTCGGTCGTCATCGCGGTCGGCGCCGCGTACGCGGTGAGCCGGTACCGGTTCGCCGGCCGCCGGGTCTTCACCGTGACGGTGCTGTCGACGCAGATGTTCCCGGGGATCCTGTTCCTGCTCCCGCTGTTCCTGATCTTCGTGAACGCGGGCAACGCGACCGGGATCGCGCTGTACGGCAGCCGCGGCGCGCTGATCCTCACCTACCTGACGTTCTCGCTGCCGTTCTCGATCTGGATGCTCGCCGGCTACTTCGAGTCGATCCCGCGCGAGCTGGACGAGGCGGCGCGGGTGGACGGCTGCGGCCCGGTCGGCGCGCTGCTGCGGGTGATCGTGCCCGCGTCGCTGCCCGGCATCGTCGCCGTCACCGTCTACGCGTTCATGACCGCCTGGGGCGAGGTGCTGTTCGCCTCGGTGATGACCAACGACCAGACCCGGACGCTGTCCATCGGGCTGCAGGGCTACTCGACGCAGCACGAGGTCTACTGGAACCAGGTGATGGCCGCCTCTCTCGTGGTGAGCGTCCCCGTCGTGGCCGGGTTCCTGCTGCTGCAGCGCTTCCTGGTGACCGGCCTGACCGCCGGCGCCGTCAAGTGACCGCCCCCACCGCCCGCCCCGCTTCTCACCTCAGAGGGAGACCCGTGCCCATCGACGACCTGACCGCGTTCGGCCCCGACTTCGCGTGGGGTGCGGCGACCTCGGCCTACCAGGTCGAGGGCGCCGTCCGCGAGGGCGGCCGCGCCCCGTCCATCTGGGACGTGTTCTGCCGCGTCCCCGGCGCGGTCGCCGGCGGCGACACCGGCGACGTCGCCTGCGACCACTACCACCGCTGGCGCGAGGACGTCGAGCTGATGGCGTCGCTCGGGCTCGGCGCCTACCGGTTCTCGGTCGCCTGGCCGCGCGTCCTGCCGGACGGCGCCGGGCCGGTGAACCCGGCCGGGCTCGCCTTCTACGACCGGCTCGTGGACGCGCTGCTCGAGGCGGGCATCGAACCGCACCCGACGCTCTACCACTGGGACCTCCCGCAGGCGCTGCAGGACCGCGGCGGCTGGCCGTCCCGCGACACCGCCGAGCGCTTCGCCGAGTACGCGGCGGTGGTCGCCGCCGCGCTCGGGGACCGGGTGGCGTCGTGGGCGACGCTGAACGAGCCGGTCTGCGCGGCCTGGCTCGGGCATCTGCGCGGCGTGATGGCGCCGGGCGCGGCGGACGTCCGGCAGGCGGTGCCCGCGTCGTACCACCTGATGCTGGCGCACGGACTCGGCGCGCAGGCGATCCGCGCCGCGGCGCCGGGCGCCCGCGTCGGGATCGTCAACCTGCTCACCGACTGCGAGCCCGGCACCGACCGGGACGAGGACGTGGCGGCGGCGCGGCGCGAGGACGGCCACCACAACCGGTGGTGGCTCGACCCGATCCACGGCCGCGGCCTGCCCGCCGACATGATCGAGGAGTACGGGGTCGAGCCGCCGGTGCGGCCCGGCGATCTGGAGGCGATCGCGGCGCCGCTGGACTGGCTCGGCGTCAACTACTACCGCCGGTCGGTCAACGTCGCCGACCCGGACGGCCCGCCGCCGCGCGCCCGGCAGATCACCCCGGACGGGACGCCCCGCACCGGGATGGACTGGGAGATCCACCCCGAGCGGCTGGAGCGGATCCTCGTCCGGGTCACCGAGGAGTACGCGCCGCGCAGCGTCATGGTCACCGAGAACGGGTCGGCCTACACCGACACGGTGACCGCGGGCGGCGCCGTCCACGACCCCGACCGGACCGCCTACCTGGAGGCGCACCTGGCGGCGTGCGCGTCCGCGATCCGCAAGGGCGTCCCGCTGGACGGCTACTTCGCCTGGTCGCTGCTCGACAACTTCGAGTGGGCGTACGGGTACGCGCAGCGGTTCGGGCTCGTCCACGTCGACTTCGGGACCCAGAAGCGGACGGTGAAGGACAGCGGGCACCGCTACGCCGAGATCATCCGCGCGCACCGCGGCCTGTCCGCCGGAACGGTCGCGACCGGCCGCTGACCGTCCGGGCCGGGGCCCTTCGCCGCATGGGGCCCCGGTCCGGGCCCGCATGCGGCCGGAGACCCCGTCCCGCCTACAGTGAGGCTCCACCAGGCCCGCGACGGGCGGGCGCAGGGGTGAGGAGGACCGGGGTGGGCGGGATCCTTGTGGCCAACCGGGGCGAGATCGCGCTGCGGATCGTCCGGGCGGCGGCCGAGCTGGGGCTGCGGACGGCCGCCGTGCACACCCGCGACGACGCCGCGTCCCCGCACACCCGCCGCGCCGACGAGGTGCGGGCGCTGCCCGGCGAGGGCGTCCCCGGCTACCTCGACGCGGACGCGCTCATCGCCGCCGCCAAGGACGCGGGCGTCACCGCCGTCCACCCCGGCTACGGCTTCCTGAGCGAGAACGCCGCGTTCGCCGCGCGCTGCGCCGCCGCCGGCCTGACGTTCGTCGGCCCGAGGCCGGAGCTGCTGGAGCTGTTCGGCGACAAGACCAGGTCCCGGGAGCTGGCCCGCGAGGCGGGCGTGCCGGTGACGCCCGGCACGCCCGGGCCGGTCACGCTCGCCGAGGCGGAGGCGTTCGCGCGCGAGCACGGGCCGGTGGTGCTCAAGGCGCTCGCGGGCGGCGGCGGGCGCGGTATGCGCGTCGTCACCGAGCCCGGCGGCATGGCGGAGGCGTACGAGCGGTGCCGTTCCGAGGCGCTCGCCTCCTTCGGGAACGGCGACCTGTACGCCGAGAAGCACATGCCGCGCGCCCGCCACATCGAGGTGCAGATCGCGGGCGACGGCTCCGGCGCCGTCACCCACCTGTGGGAGCGCGACTGCAGCGTCCAGCGGCGCAACCAGAAGCTGATCGAGATCGCGCCGGCGCCCGCGCTGCCGCCGGGCCTGCGGGACGCGCTGCTCGACGCCGCGCTACGGATGGCGGCGCACGTCCGCTACGCGAGCCTCGGCACGTTCGAGTTCCTCGTGTCCGGCGAGCAGTTCTGGTTCCTGGAAGCCAACCCGAGGCTGCAGGTCGAGCACACCGTCACCGAGGAGATCACCGGCGTCGACCTGGTGAAGGCGCAGATCCGGCTGGCGCTCGGCGCGGACCTCGCCGCCGTCGGCCTCGCCGCGCCACCGCCCGCGCACGGCTGCGCCGTCCAGGTGCGCGTCAACACCGAGACGATCGGCCCGGACGGAGCGCCGCACCCGCACGCCGGGACGCTCACCGCGTTCGCGCCGCCGACCGGCCCCGGCGTCCGCGTCGACACCTACGGGCACCCCGGCTACCGCACCAGCCCCCGCTACGACCCGCTGCTGGCGAAGGTCGTCGCCCGCGCGGAGGACCTGCCGTCCGCCGCCGCCCGCGCCCACGGCGCGCTCGGCGAGTTCGAGATCGCGGGGGTCGCGACGAGCATCCCGCTGCTGCAGGGCGTGCTGCGGCATCCCGAGTTCACGGCGGGCGGCGTCCCGACCTCCTTCCTCGCCGACCACCTGCCCGAACTGCTGCGCAGCGAGCACCACCGGTACCACGTGCCGTCCGCCGGGGAGTCCGCCGCGCCCGCCCCGGCCGTGCCGGACGCGCCTCCCGGCACGGTCGTGGTGACCGCGCCCCTGCAGGGCACGGTGGTGAGCGTCGAGGCCGCCGAAGGCGACCTCGTCCGCGCGGGCGCGCCGGTGCTGATCCTCGAGGCGATGAAGATGGAGCACGTCGTCCGGGCGGAGGAGCCGGGCGTCGTCCGCGCCGTCGCCGCGGCGCCCGGCACCACCGTCGCGGAGGGCGCGCCGCTGCTGTTCCTCGAACCCGCGCAGGTCGACGGCGACCACGCCGACGACGAGGCGGAGGCCGACCTCGACGCGATCCGCGCCGACCTCGCCGAGACGATCCGGCGGCACGAGATCGGGCTGGACGCGGCCCGCCCCGACGCCGTCGCCAAGCGGCACGCGCGCGGCCACCGCACCGCCCGCGAGAACATCGCGGACCTCTGCGACCCCGGGACGTTCGTGGAGTACGGCGCGCTCGCCATCGCCGCGCAGCGGCAGCGCCGGTCCCTGGACGACCTCATCGAGCGCACGCCCGCCGACGGGATGGTCTGCGGGCTCGGCGACGTCAACGGCGGCCAGGCCGTCGTGATGTCCTACGACTACATGGTGCTGGCCGGGACGCAGGGCCACCAGAACCACCGCAAGACCGACCGGATGCTCGACCTCGCGCGGCGGCGGCGCCTGCCGGTCGTGCTGTTCGCCGAGGGCGGCGGCGGGCGTCCCGGCGACACCGACACCTCGATGGTGTCCGGGCTGGACGTGACGACCTTCCACGCCATGGGCCGGCTCAGCGGCGCGGTCCCGTCCGTCGGGATCGCCTCCGGGCGCTGCTTCGCCGGGAACGCGGCGCTGCTCGGCTGCTGCGACGTCATCATCGCCACCCGCGACGCCAACATCGGGATGGGCGGCCCGGCGATGATCGAGGGCGGCGGCCTCGGCGTGTTCGCCCCCGAGGAGATCGGGCCGATCACCGACCAGGAGCCCAACGGCGTCGTCGACATCGCCGTGGAAGACGAGGCGGAGGCCGTCGCCGCCGCCCGCCGCTACCTGTCCTACTTCCAGGGCCCGGCCGGCGAGTGGACGTGCGACGACCAGCGGATCCTGCGGCACGTCATCCCGGAGAACCGGCTGCGCGCCTACGACGTCCGCGAGGTGATCGGGCACCTGGCCGACACCGGCTCGGTGCTGGAGCTGCGCCGCGCGTTCGGCGTCGGGATCGTCACCGCGCTCGTGCGGATCGAAGGCCGCCCCATGGGGCTCATCGCGAACAACCCCGCGCACCTCGGCGGCGCGATCGACCGCGACGCCGCCGACAAGGCCGCCCGCTTCCTGCAGCTGTGCGACGCCCACGGCCTGCCCGTGGTGTCGCTGTGCGACACCCCCGGGTTCATGGTCGGACCGGACGCCGAGCGCACCGCGACCGTCCGGCACTTCAGCCGGATGTTCGTCACCGGCGCGAACCTGAGCGTCCCGCTCGTCACCGTCGTGCTGCGCAAGGGCTACGGGCTCGGCGCGCAGGCGATGGCGGGCGGCGGGTTCAAGGCGCCGCTCGCGACCGTCGCGTGGCCGACCGGCGAGATCGGCGGCATGGGCCTGGAGGGCGCCGTCCGGCTCGGGTTCCGCAAGGAGCTCGCGGCGGCCGAGGACCCGAAGGCGCTGTTCGAGACGATGGTCGCCGCCGCCTACGAGCACGGCAAGGCGCTGAGCGCCGCCACCGTGTTCGAGCTGGACGACGTCATCGACCCGGCCGGCACCCGGCGGCTCGTCACCACGGCGTTCGCGTCCGCACCGCCCGGCGGGGAGCGGCCGCGGCGCTGGGTGGACACCTGGTGACCGGGGCGGCCCCGGCCAGGTAGGCGGCCCGGACGCACGGATCGGCGCGGACCTCGGCGGGCGGCCCCGCCGCGATCACCCGGCCGCCGTCCAGCACGTGCAGCACGTCGCACACGCCGAGCACCGGCTCCAGGTCGCGCCCGGCGACCAGCACCGCGACGCCCTCGGCGGCGAGGTCGCGCAGCAGCACCTCCAGCGCTCTGGACCGCCGCTCGGGCAGGTCCGTCCACGGCTCGTCCAGCAGCAGGACGGCGGGTTCGGCGGCCAGCGCGCGCGCCAGCCCGGTCAGGCAGGCCACACCGGGCGGCGCGTCGCGCACCGGTAGTTCGGCGAACTCCGCGATCCCCACGCGGGCCAGCAGTTCGTCGGCGCGGTCACCTGCTTCGGCGCGCGCGCGGCGACGGCGCGCCCACCGGTCCCGGGCCGTGCGGCCGCCGTGCTCGCGCAGGCCGGCGTGCCTGCGCGCCGCGGCCCGGACGCTCTCGCGGACGGTCCGCGACCGCCACCGCTCCGGCTCCCCGGACGTCCCGGCGATCCCGCGCCGGGCCCGCTCACGTGCCGCGCTGCCCGTCAGGTCGGCGCCGTCCAGGTGCACGGTGCCCTCGGCGGGCCGGCGCCGCCCGGCGATGACGTCGCACAGGGTCGCCCGGCCCGCGCCGTCCGGCCCGACGAGCCCGGCCACCGTGCCCGGCGGGACCGCCAGCGCGGCGCCGCGGACGGCGGTCACCCCGCCGACCCGCACCGTGACGCCCGCGACCCGCAGTCCCTGAGCGGTCGACATCGGCGCCTCCAGGCCGGTCCGGTGCCCGGCGCCCGCGTCGCGGGCCTTGTGTGACGTGGATCACTGACGGATCATCACCCTACTGAGGCGTGCGCGCGCGGGCAACGGGCGCGCACGCGGCGCAGCGGGCGGCCGGCGGAGGGCGGAGGCGCGTGATGGCGGACTGGAGGACGCGGAGCCTGTGGCTGTCCCGCAGGCCCTACGAGCCGGCGCCGCCCCTCGACGGCGACCTGGACGTGGACGTGGCCGTCGTCGGCGGCGGCTTTGTCGAGGACAAGCGGATCATGCCGCACTTCCACCGGCCGACCCCGGACGGCCGGATCCTGTGGGGCGGGCGCGACGCGCCCTTCGCGCCCGCCGGCCCCGACCCGCGCCAGGACCGGTCGCCGCGGGTGTTCCGGCGGCTGGAGGAGACGTTCCGCCGGACGTTCCCGCAGCTGGACGACGTGCGGATCGATCGCGGCTGGTGCGGTCCCGTCGCCGGCACCGTCAACTGCTTCGCGCACGCCGGGAGGCTCGGCCGCGGCGGCCGCGTCGTCTACGCGCTCGGCTACGCCGGCCACGGCGTCGGCCCGAGCCACCTCACCGCGAAGATCGCCCGCGATCTGCTGCTCGACCGCGACAGCGGGCTGCTGGACCTGCCGATGGCCGCCGAGCGGCCGGTGCCGCTGCCGCCGGGCCCGCTGCGCGCGCTCGTCCTCAACGGCTCGCAGCGCGTCCTGCAGCGCGCCGACGACGGCGACCGCGGCCCGCTGACCGGGCTCGCCCTGCGCTTCCTGCAGTGACGCCCCGTCAGGCCGGCTCGGCGCCGAGCGCCCGGATCCGGTCGCGCGTCCACTCCCTGACGCCCGCGATGAACCCCTCGACGTCCGCCGCCTTGCCGGACGCCATCTCGGCGAACCAGTCCGGCACGTACCGCTCGAACCGCCCGTTCTCGATGAGTTCCAGCACCGCCGCGGCGACCTCCTGCGGAGGCAGCGCGTCGGACAGGTCGCTGAGCGGCGGCTCGTTGCCCGGCAGCGAGAACAGGTCGGTCTCGATCAGCGCCGGCTGCACGATGTGCGCCTGGACGCCCGTCCCGTCCAGGTCGACGGCCATGCTCTCCCAGAACGCGGTCAGCGCCGCCTTGGACGCGCCGTACGCGGCCTCGTGCGGCGGGCCGAGGCGCGCCGCGACCGACCCGATCGCGACGAGGTGCCCGTGCCCCCGTTCGATCATCCCGGGCAGCAGCGCGAGCGTCAGCCGCACCGGCGAGAGGTAGTTGAGCCGCAGCACCTCGTCGTTCTCGCCGGGCGCCATGTCCTGGACGCGGCGCCGCTTCGGCATCGCCGCGTTGTTGACCAGCACGTCCACGCCGCCGAACTCCGCCTCCACGGCTGCCGCGAGCCCGGCGACCGCGTCCAGGTCGGCCAGGTCGGCGACCCACATCGCCGAGCCGGGGGCGTGCTCGCGGCACCGCGCGAGCGTCTTCTCCAGCAGTTCCCCGCGCCGCGCGACCAGCCCGACCCGCGCGCCGGCGGCGGCCAGCGCCTCCGCGACGACCGCGCCGATGCCGGACGACGCGCCCGTGACCAACGCCGACTTTCCCGTCAGACTCACCATCCCGCCAACGTCACACACGGCCGCGCCGCGCGGCAAGGCGCACCGCCGCCGCGCGGCGAACGGGCGCGCTGCCGCCGCGCGGCGAACGGGCGCGCTGCCGCCGCGCGGCGAACGGGCGTGCTGCCGGGGGCCGTCCCGCTCGGCGACCCCGGTGAAAAAGGGGCGGCGCCCGTCGTTGCGAGGTCGGTAGGCTGGTGAGTTTCGCCCCCGGTACCCGCCCCTCACCTCTGGAGGTCCTCCGGCATGCCCGCCGAACCGTCGATCCTCGCCGCCGAGCGCGCCCACCTGGCCGAGTCCCGCGCCGCGCTGCGCCGGATGCGCGAGCACGCGGAGTCGCTGTCCGCCGACGTCGCCGCGGACTGGGTGTCCAAGCAGTTCCTGGAGTCGCTGCTCGACCAGCGGGTCGCGGCGCTCGCCGACCACCCCGACGCCCCGCTGTTCTTCGGGCGGATGGACCGCGACGGCGACGACGGCCCCGACCTGCCCGCCGTCATGTACGTGGGGCGGCGGCACGTCCACGACGGCGACGAGGGCCGCCCGCTGGTGCTGGACTGGCGCGCCCCGGTGTCGCGGGCGTTCTACCAGGCGGGTCCGGCCGATCCGATGGGCTGGCGGCTGCGGCGCCGCTTCGGCTTCCAGGGCGGCGAGCTGACCGCGTTCGAGGACGAGCCCCTCGACGGCGGCGCGGAGCCCGGCCCGTCCCGGATCCTGACCGAGGAGATCGAGCGGCCCCGCACCGGCCCGATGCGCGACATCGTCGCGACCATCCAGCCGGAGCAGGACGCGATCGTCCGCGCCGACCTGCCCCGCACCGTCTGCGTGCAGGGCGCCCCCGGCACCGGGAAGACGGCGGTGGGCCTGCACCGCGCCGCCTACCTGCTGTTCACCCACCGCGAGCGGCTGTCGCGGTCCGGGGTGCTGATCGTCGGCCCGAACCGCGCGTTCCTCGCCTACATCTCGGCGGTGCTGCCCGCGCTCGGCGAGGTCCGCGTCGAGCAGGCCACCATCGACGACCTGCTCGGCGCGCCGCTGGGGGAGGAGCCCGCGGCGGTGTCGGCGGCCAAGGGCGAGGCGCGGATGGCCGATGTGCTGCGCAAGGCGCTGTGGCTGCACGTCCGCAAGCCGGTGGAGGGCCTCGTCGTCACGCGCGGCGTCGCCCGCTACCGGCTCGCCGACCACGAGGTGCGGGAGATCGCGGCCGGGCTGCGCGGCACCACCCGCTACGGCAGCGGCCGGGCCGCGTTCGCGCAGCGGCTGGCCCACCAGATCCTCGTCCGGATGGAGCAGCGCGGCGAGGCCCCCGACGACCGCGTCCAGGACCAGGTGGCGCGCAGCAGGCCGGTCAAGCAGCTGCTCGACCAGGTGTGGCCCAAGGTCACGCCCGAGCAGGTCCTCTACCGGCTGCTGTCGGACGCCGGCTTCCTGCGCACCGCCGCCAAGGGCGTCCTCGACGAGAGCGAGCAGGCGGCGCTGCTCTGGGAGAAGCCCGCCCGCTCGCACCGCTCGGTGAAATGGACCGCCGCCGACCGCGCGCTGCTGGACGAGCTGAACGACCTCATCGAGCGCACCGCCTCGCTCGGGCACCTGGTCGTGGACGAGGCGCAGGACCTGTCGGCGATGCAGCTGCGCGCCCTCGGCCGCCGCTGCGGCACCGGGTCGGCGACCGTCCTCGGCGACCTCGCCCAGGGGACGACGGCCTGGTCGGCGCGGTCGTGGAAGGAGGTCCTGACCCACCTCGGGCAGGACGGGGAGGTCACCGAGCTGACCCTCGGGTTCCGCGTCCCGGGCACCGTCCTCGACTACGCGGCCCGGCTGCTCCCGCACGTCGCGCCGGAGCTGGAGAGGCCGCGGTCGCTGCGCGCCGGCGCCGGGGCGCTGGACGTGCGGCGCGTGCCCGACGTGGTGGCCGGGGCCGTGCGGGCCGCGCGCGAGGCCATGGCCCGGGCCGGCTCGATCGGGCTGATCGTGCCGGACGCGGCGGCGGCCGCGCACGCGGCGGCGCTGGCGGAGGCCGGGCTGGACGCCGCGCTGCTCGGACCGGAGTCCGACGGCACCGCGCGGCTGCTCGTCGTCCCGGCGACGCTGGCCAAGGGCCTGGAGTACGACCACGTCATCGTGGCCGAGCCCGCCGCGATCGCGGCGGCCGAGGCGCGCGGCCTGGCCCGGCTGTACGTGGTGCTGACCCGCGCCGTGACCTCGCTGACGGTCCTGCACGAGAGCGACCTGCCCGCCGAGCTGGCCTCTTGAAGGAGGAGGACCGGCCGTGACCGACCCGCACCTGGGCGCACTACCCGCGCGGGGCCGGCTGACCTGCGTCGCCGTCCCGCGGCCGCAGGCCGTCGAAGGCGATCCGGAGGACGTCGTCGCTGCCGCCGGCGCGCCCGGCGGCGAAGGAGATCCCGGCCAGCAGCGCGGTGACTTCGGCCGGGCCGACGTCGGGGCGGACGGCCCCGGCGCGCTGCGCGCGCTCCAGCAGGGTGCCGATCGCGTCCTTCACGTCCGGTCCGGTGCGTCCGGTGGCCTCGCGGGCGTCGACGCCCGCCTCGGCCAGCGCCTCGGTGACGGCCTGCTTGGTCGACGCCTGGGAGACCACGCGGGCGAAGAAGCCGAAGAACGCGGCGCCGGGATCGGCCGCCGACGCCAGCTCCCGGGCCTCGCCGGCCAGCCGGTCCAGCAGCGCGACGAGCACGGCCTCCAGCAGCGACTCCTTGGTCGGGAAGTGCCGGAAGACGGTGCCGATCCCGACTCCGGCGCGGCGCGCGACCTCCTCGGTGGAGGCGGAGGTCCCCTGGGCGGCGAACACGTCCTCGGCCGCGGCCAGGACCTTGGCGCGGTTGCGCAGGGCGTCGGCGCGCAGCGGCTTGCCGGACGAGGTGGTCGTCATCACGGCCTTCCCGTTGACAAGTGGAGTGCGGACTCCATATTTTCGGATACGGAGCAGAAACTCCGATTGTACGGGAGAGAGTCATGTCCGAGTTCGCCACCCCCCGCGCCGTCTTCCAGCGGCTGATCGACGGGGTGACCGCGCGGCGGCCCGACGGGCTGCCGCAGCTGTACGCCGAGGACGCGGTGGTCGTGCACCCGTTCGCCCACCCCGCGTCCCGGCTGGAGGGCCGCGAGGCCCTGCGCGCGCACTTCGCGCGGCTGGAGACCCTCCCGGTGGAGATGGCGGCCCGCAACGTGGTCGTCCACCAGACCGCCGACCCCGAGGTGATCGTGGCCGAGTTCGAGTACGCCGGCCGCAACACCGAGACGGGCCGCGACTTCGTCGTGCCGAACGTCTTCGTCATGCGGGTCCGCGGCGGGCGCATCGTCGAGTCCCGCGACTACGCCCACCACCAGGCGTTCGAGGAGGCGATGGCGTGAGCGCCCCGACGCCGCGCGAGGTGTTCGCGCGGCTGAGCGCCGGGATCTCCGCGGGCCGCTGGCACGAGCTCGCGGACCTGTACGCCGAGGACGCCGTGGTCGACCAGCCGTTCGCGCTCCCGCCGGCGCCGCCGCACCTGGAGGGCCGGGCGGTCATCGGCGAGCACTTCCGCCGGGCCGCCGCGGGACCGCTCCGGCTGCGCGCCCGCGACGTCGTGGTGCACGAGACCGCCGACCCGGAGGTGATCGTCGCCGAGTTCGACTACGACGGCCGCGTCGCCGGCACCGGTCACGAGTTCCGCGTCTCGAACGTCCAGGTGCTGCGGGTCCGGGACGGCCTGATCGTGCGGACGCGCGACTACCACGATCACCGCGGTCTCGCCCGCGCCCTGGCACGCCGGCGTCCGGCCGCCGCCGGGTAGGAGGATCGGGCCGCGCGGGCGGTTGACCGGCCCCCGTGCCGGTTCCTAGGGTGGACGGGCCATACCGACCGGTTGGTATGTTCGTTCGCGGTGGCCCGTTCGCCACCCCTGCACCCCGCGCGGAGGTTCGCCCTGTGAGCACTGCACCGCCCGACGCCGACGAGCTGAGCAGGCGCGTCGAGGAGTTCCTCGCCGCCCACGACCCGTCGGCCACCGAACCGCTGGAGTTCCTGCGCGCCCGGTTCGACGCCGGCCTGGCCTGGGTCCACTACCCCGAGGGGCTCGGCGGGCTCGGCGCCCCCCGCGCCCTGCAGCCCGCCGTCGACCGGCGGTTCGCCAAGGCGGGCGCGCCGACGAACCACCCCGAGCGCAACGGCATCGGCCTCGGCATGGCCGCGCCGACCATCCTCGCCTTCGGCACCGAGGAGCAGAAGCGCCGCCTCCTGCGCCCGCTGTGGACCGGCGAGGAGCGGTGGTGCCAGCTGTTCAGCGAGCCCGGCGCCGGCTCCGACCTCGCCGCGCTCGCCACCCGCGCCGTCCGCGACGGCGACCGGTGGATCGTCAACGGCCAGAAGGTCTGGACGTCCATGGCGCACGAGGCGCGCTGGGCGATCCTCGTCACCCGCACCGACCCGGACGTGCCCAAGCACCGCGGCATGACCTACTTCGTCTGCGACATGACCGCCCCCGGCGTCGAGGTCCGGCCGCTGCGGCAGATCACCGGCGAGGCCGAGTTCAACGAGGTCTTCCTCACCGACGTCGCGATCCCCGACGAGCAGCGGCTCGGCGAGGTCGGCCAGGGCTGGCAGGTCTCCACCACCACGCTGATGAACGAGCGGGTCGCGATCGGCGGCAACGCCGCGCCGCGCGAGGGCGGGATGATCGGCGTCGTCGCGTCCCTGTGGCGGGACCGGCCCGAGCTGCGCACCCCCGGCCTGCACGACGCCGTCCTGCGCGCCTGGGTGGAGACCGAGGCGGCCCGGCTCACCGGCGAGCGGCTGCGCCAGCAGCTCACCGCCGGGCAGCCCGGCCCCGAGGGGTCCGGCGCCAAGCTCGCCTTCGCCAAGCTCAACCAGGAGGTCTCCGGCCTGGAGCTCGAACTGCTCGGCGACGAGGGCCTGCGCTACGACGACTGGACGATGCGCCGCCCCACCGAGGTCGACTTCACCCGCCGCTCGCCCGGCTACCGCTACCTGCGCGCCAAGGGCAACTCCATCGAGGGCGGCACCTCGGAGATCCTGCGCAACATCATCGCCGAGCGCGTCCTCGGCCTGCCCGGTGAGATCCGCGTCGACAAGGACGTGGCGTGGAAGGACCTGCCCAAGTGAGCGACCTCCTCTACTCCGAGATCGAGAACGACCTGCGCGCCGGCGTCCGCGAGCTGCTCGACGACAAGGCGCCCTGGACCGCCGTCCTCGCCGGCACCGAGAAGGACGAGCCCTTCGACGCCGCGCTCTGGAAGGCCGTCGCCGGGCAGCTCGGCTGCGCCGGCCTGCCCGTCCCCGAGGACCTCGGCGGCGCCGGCGCCACCTGGCGCGAGACCTCCGTGGTGATGGAGGAGCTCGGCCGCGCCGTCGCGCCCGTCCCGTTCCTCACCAGCTCCGTCATCGCGACGGCCGCGCTGCTGGCGGCGGGGGAGCGGGAGCTGCTCGGCTCGCTGGCGTCCGGCGAGAAGATCGCCGTGCTGGCGGTGCCGTTCGCGACGCCGCCCGGCGACGTCGCCCCGACCGTGCAGGTCACGGACGGGGCGCTGACCGGCGAGGTCGCCGGGGTCGCCGACGGCCTGGCCGCCGACGTGCTGCTCGTCCCGGCCGGCGACGGCCTCTACGCGGTGGACGCCGCCGAAGCGGTCCGCACCGCCGTCACATCGCTCGACATGACCCGACGCCTGGCCGACATCGCCTTCTCCGGCGCGCCCGCCCGGCGCGTCGCGGAGGGCGGCGACGCGGTCCGCGCCGCGCTGCTGACCGGCGCGGCGATGCTGGCGTCCGAGCAGCTCGGGCTCGCCCAGCGCTGCCTGGACGACACCGTCGCCTACGTCAAGAACCGGTACCAGTTCGGCCGTCCCGTCGGCTCCTACCAGGGCCTCAAGCACCGGCTCGCCGACCTGTGGACGTCGATCACGCAGGCCCGCGCCGTCGCCCGGTACGCCGCGTCTTGTGCCGCCTCCGGCGACGCGGACCTGCCGGTCGCCGTCGCGGTCGCGCAGGCGCACTGCTCGGCGGTCGCGCTCAAGGCCGCCGAGGAGGGCGTGCAGATGCACGGCGGCATCGGCTTCACCTGGGAGAACTCCTCGCACCTGTTCCTCAAGCGGGCCAAGGCCGACGCGATCGCGCTCGGCACCGCCGACCGCCACCGCGCGGCCCTGGCGGCGCTGGTCGACCTACCGCCGGCCTGACCCGCCGTCCCGCCCCGGCGACCCGCTCGCCGGGGCGGTCATCCGGTGACGACGGCCAGGATCCGGGTGCCCTCCGGGAACGCGCCGCGCTCGGCGAGCGCGACGATCCCGAACATCATCTTCGCCGTGTAGACCCGGTCGAGGACGAGCCCGTGCCGCCCGGCGAAGTCGCCGATGAAGGCGTCCAGCTCCGGCGTCGTCCGAGCGTAGCCGCCGAAGTGGAAGCCGTGCTCGACGCGCCACGACCCGCGCCGCCCCCCGTACGTCCCGCGCTGGAGCCGCTCCACCTCGGCGTCCATGAAACCGCCCTTGAGCACCGAGAAACCGAGCGCGCGGGCGCCCGGCGGCAGCCCGGCCGCCAGGCCCGCGAGCGTCCCGCCCGTCCCGCACGGGCAGCAGACCACGTCGAACCCCGCCGACTCGGCGCCCAGCTCCGCGCAGCCCCGCACGGCCAGGGCGTTGCTTCCGCCCTCGGGCAGCAGGTAGAACCCGCCCCACCGCTCGCGGAGCGCGGCGATGACGTCCGGCTCGTGCTTGCGGCGGTACGTCGTCCGGTCCATGTAGGCGAGCCGCATGCCCCTGCGCTCGGCGTACGCCAGCGTGTCGTTCAGCGGCAGGTGCTCCTCGCCGCGCACCACCCCGATCGTCGCGAACCCGAAGAGGTCCCCGGCCGCCGCCGTCGCCCGCAGATGGTTGGAGTACGCCCCGCCGAACGTCAGCAGCGTCCCGTGCTCGCGCGCGGGCCCGATGTTGTGCCGCAGCTTGCGCCACTTGTTGCCCGGAAGCTCGGGATGGACGAGGTCGTCGCGCTTCAGGAACAGCCCGAGGCCGCGCCGCGCGAACCGGGCGTCGTCCAGCTCCTCGACCGGGGAGGGCGCGGCCTCGGGCGGGATCATCGCGGGGCGGGCAGGCCGAGCTTCTCCCGCAGCGTCCGCTGGACGGCGTCGGCGCCGGGGCGCGCATCGACCGTCACCACGTACTCCTTGCGGCCGAACAGCTCCAGGATCGGCGCGGTCTTCTCCCGGTAGATCCGCAGCCGCTCCGCCACGGCCTCCTCGGTGTCGTCCTCGCGCGCGACGAGCTCGCCGCCGCACACGTCGCAGCGGCCCTCCTCGGTGGGCCGGTCCGCGATCAGGTTGTAGTCCATCCCGCACCGCGAGCACAGCCGGCGCGCCAGCACCCGCCGCCGCACCTCCTCGTCCGGCAGGTCCAGATGGATCACGCCGTCGATGTCGTAGCTCTCCAGGAAGAACTCCGCCTGCCGCCGGCTGCGCGGGAACCCGTCGATGATGAACCCGTAGTTCCAGTCGTGCTGCTCGAGCCGGTCCCGGACGACCCCCTCCACCAGGTCGTCGCCGACCAGCTCGCCCGCCGCCATGGCGCGCCGCACCTGCGCGCCGAGCTTGGTGCGGTTCTGCACGTGCCAGCGGAAGACGTCGCCCACGCTGATGTGCACCAGGTCGAGATCGCGCGCCAGCAGCAGCGACTGCGTCCCCTTCCCGCTGCCCTGCGCGCCGATGATCACGTACTTGCGCATGCCCGCAGCCTATGCGGCGCGGCCGGGGCCGGGCGCGCCGCGGGTCAGCGCGCGAGCCGCAGCGCCCGGCCCAGCCAGCGGAACCGCGAGCGGTCGGGCACGTGCTCGGGCTCGACCCGCAGCGTCAGGCAGTCCGGCAGCGGGCCGATCGCCGGCGGCCGCACGCACACCAGCGTCGCCCGCGCCCGGCGCGCGCAGTGCAGCCGCACCGACGGCCGCAGCAGCCGCGAGAACGGCCCCCGCGTCCCGTGCCCGACGACCAGGATGTCGTCCTCGCCCGCCAGCCGCACCAGCGTCGCCCCCGGCTCCCCGACCAGGGCCAGCGCGGTCATCTCCACGCCGTCGGGCGGCCCGCCGCTCACCTCGTCCAGCAGCCGGGCGACCAGCTCGGCGCCCGACCCGCGCAGCGCGTCGGTGATCCCGCAGCCGAGCTGGCCCGCCGCGGACACGTGCGGCGGCAGCGGCGCGGAGTGGGCGACGAGCAGCGGCAGCCGGCGCAGCCGCGCCTCGCCGATCGCCCAGGAGAGCGCGCATCGTGCCCCCGCGGAGTCATCGACCCCGACGACGACGCGCGGGCCGCCCTCCGGTCTCGCGATCACGGTCCCTCCTGAAGGCAACGGACTGATGTGCACTCTAGGGTGCAGGCATACCCGTTCCGACGGAAGTGTTTCCGCTTCAGGAAAGCCGAGTTTCCGCAATCGTCACCGGCGTGTCGCCCCCGGGCCGCTCGCCGCGGCCCGCCGCGGGACGCCCGGCACGGGCGCCCGCCGGCCGCGCGCCGAACCCGGACAGGACCGACTCCAGCAGCGGCAGGGCCGCCCCCGCCCGCTTGGCGCGGATCACCACGTCCCACGCCGGCTCGAACTTCTTCCACCCGCCCGCGTACGCCGCGTGCCGGGCCTTGCCGCGCAGCGTCGGCTTCGTCGCCGCGCCCCGCGCGATGTTCCGCCACCGGTAGAAGTCCCGGTAGGCGCGCCAGTAGCCGTCCTCCAGCTGGGCTGCGGTCATCCGGGCGGGCTCGAACACGACGGTCCGCGTGTCGTAGCGGTCCCAGTCACTGTGCAGGATCCGCCCCTCCTTGACCATCCGGGCGTACAGCCGCGTACCGGGATACGGAGTCATGATGTGGAACGTCGCGGTCTCGATGCCCTGGCCGACCGCCCACTCCACCGTCCGCCCGAACACGCTCGGGTCGTCCTGGTCCATGCCGAACACGAAACTGCCGTTCACCATGACGCCGTGGTCGTGCAGGCGCCTGATCACCTGCCCGTAGTCCCGGTCGATGTTCTGCCACTTGCGCTGCTCCTTGAGGTTGCCGGCGTTGACGGTCTCGAACCCCACGAACAGGCTGCGCAGCCCCGACTCGACCGCCTTCTCCAGCACCCCCGGACGCAGCACCGACTGGACCGTCCCGGCGGCCTGCCACAGCCGTCCCATGCCGCGCATCCCGTCGAACAGGGCCCCGGCGAACCGGGCGTTGCCGAACAGGTGGTCGTCCAGGAAGTACAGGTGCCGGCCCGGCAGCCGGTCGATCTCGGCCAGCGCCGCGTCCACGGTCTGGGTGTAGAACGACTTGCCGCCCTCGAAGAACGCCTCCTTGTAGCAGAAGTCGCAGACGTGCGGGCACCCGCGCGACACCACGATCGAGTTCGGCACGAGGTAGCGGCGCCGGTCGATCAGGTCCCGCCGCACCGGCGGCAGCCCGGCCAGCGTCCGCTCGGACGAGTCGTAGCGCGGCGCGGGCCGTCCCGCGCGGAGGTCGGCGAGGAAGCGCGGCCAGGTGTCCTCGCCCGGCCCGCAGAAGATCGTGTCGGCGTGCGCGGCCGCCTCGTCCGGCAGCGACGTCACGTGCAGCCCGCCGAGGCACACGTGCGCCCCCTTGGCCCGGTAGTGGTCCGCCAGCTCGTAGGCGCGCCGCGCGGACGTGATGTAGACCTGGATGACCACCAGGTCAGGCTCGTCCGACACGTCGACCTTCTGCACGTGCTCGTCGGTGAGCGTCACCTCGTCGTCCGGGTCCAGGTACCCGGCCAGCGTCGCGAGCCCGAGCGGCGGGAACAGCGAGTACTTGATCGGCCTGAAGAACGGCGACGACGCCTCGGTCAGGGCCGGAAGGATCATCTTCACGCGCATGCCACCACGCTGCCGCCCGAAAGAGCGCGCCCTGTGGCGCAGATGTGCCGATCCCGTGGAGGTCCGCCGCGGCCCGCTCACGGGACTCTCCTGGGGGCCGGGCGTCAGCGGCCGCAGGCGCGGCAGGGGGCGCGGGTGCCGCGCGCATAGCCGAGCGCGGCGGCGGCCAGGCCGGCGCCCCAGGCGAGGTAGCCGGGGACGGCGACCCAGAAGAACGCCTCGGGCAGGTCCATGCGGCCGTCGGGCGGGAACGGGTCGCGGCCGTGCATCCGCTCCCAGATCATCTGCAGCAGCATCAGCCCGAAGTAGACGACCAGCCCGGCGGAGAGCGCGGTGCCGGGCCACAGCACCAGGCGGCGCGGGACGGCCCGTCCGGCCAGGCCCGGCACGGACCGGGGCCACCGGCGCCCGAAGCGGTGCACCAGCGCCAACGGCAGCAAGGTCCCGCCGAGCACGAACCCGATGAGGAACAGCACCCCCGAGACCCCCCTTCCCCAATCGAACCCGACCGCGGCCTGCGCGGCGATCCGGGCCGCGCATCCGGCGATCGCCAGGTAGGCGGCTCCGTAGGCCCAGCGGGGCGTACGCGCGGACGGCGCGGCGGGGGCGCCGGCGGTCCGGCCGCAGCCCGTGCAGCCGGCGCGGGTGCGGCGGGCGTAGGCGCGGGCCGACAGCCCGGTCATCACGCCGGCGGCGACGCACGCGGCCCGGCTGAGCGCACCGAGCGGATGCAGGCCGAGGCCGAGGCCGGGCAGGATCCCGCCGACCACGTCCAGCAGGAGCATCGCGCCGGCGGCGGTGAGCGCGGCCCCGACGGCCCACCCGGCGGCGATCAGCGCCAGTCGCGGCGCCCGGCTCAGAGCACGGGCGGCCGGGAGCATGAGCACCGCCAGGACCAGAGCCGCGGCCCCGCACAGCACGGCCGACGCCCAGCCGGTGAAGACGACCAGATCGGTCCCGATCGGCGACAGGCGGGCCGGCCGGTGGCCCGCCGCCCAGTAGATCCGCAGGCCGCCGTAGGCGGTGACCCAGGCGAGCGCGACGAGCGGCAGCCGTCCCCGCCATGCCGCGCGCGGGGTGATGGTACGGGACTGCCCATGGGAAGTGGCCATGCCACCGATCCTTGGGCGCGCGGCGTGGTGGCACCTCCCCGCACCGGAACTCCCTCCCGCGGGTGAGGGGGATGGGCCGGGTGAAGGTGCGGGTGCGCCGTCCGGGGTGGTGAAACCGCAGGTCGGGCGTAGGATCGTCAGAACGCGCGCGTTCTGTCGGTGGGGTCGCCTACGGTCGGGGGTGCAAGGCGGCGGTGTGAGCGCCGCCACAGTGACGCCGCCCAGCGAAGGTGATGACCACCATGGCGAACAGTGCCGAAGAGACGGACCGGGACTTCCAGCAGCTGGCCGACCCGTACCGGCGTGAGCTGCTGGCGCACTGCTACCGGATGCTCGGGTCCATCCACGACGCCGAGGACCTCGTCCAGGAGACCTATCTGCGCGCCTGGCGGTCTTACGGCAACTTCGAGGGACGGTCGTCGCTGCGCACGTGGCTCTACCGGATCGCGACGAACGCCTGCCTGACCGCGATCGACCAGCGCGGCCACCGCCCGATGCCGTCCGGCCTCGGCGCGCCGAGCGACGAGCCGGAGCGGCCCGTGGTCGCCTCGCCGGAGGTCCCGTGGCTGGAGCCGGCGCCCGACGCGGTGCTCGGCGCGGACGCCGCCGACCCCGCCACGATCGTCGCGGCGCGGGAGAGCACCCGGCTGGCCTTCGTCGCCGCGCTCCAGCACCTGCCCGCCAAACAGCGGGTCGTGCTGGTCCTGCGGGACGTCCTGAAGTGGAAGGCCGCCGAGGCCGCCGAGCTGCTCGGCACCTCCACCGCGTCCGTGAACAGCGCTCTGCAGCGGGCGCGGGCGCAGCTGGAGGAGGCGGCGCCGCTGCGCGACGAGCTGGTCGAGCCCACCGACCCCGGCCAGCGGGACCTGCTCGACAAGTACGCCAAGGCGTTCGACGAGGCGGACGTGGACGCGCTGCTGGAGCTGTTCCGCAAGGACGCGGTGTGGGAGATGCCGCCGTTCCCGCAGTGGTTCGTCGGCGCCGACGCGATCGTCCGGCTCATCAAGGCCCAGTGCGGGCCCGTGCCGGGGGAATTGCGGATGGTGCCGGCCGCCGCCAACGGGCAGCCCGCGTTCGGCATGTACCGGCGCGACGCCGAGGGCGTGCACCGGCCGTTCCAGCTGCAGGTGCTCAGCGTCACCGGCGGCGGGGTGGCGCAGGTGTCGGCGTTCTTCGACACCTCGCTGTTCCCGGTCTTCGGCCTGCCCGAGCGCCTCTGACCGCCGTCCGACGTGCCGCTGACGGCGGGCCTGATTTTCCGTTCAGCGGAAAGTCCGGTGCGCCGCCGGCGCCGGCGGCTGCGAGGGTGGGGGAGTGCGTCGCGCCTGGGGAGATCCGCGCCGCGAACGGGGCGCCACTGGCGGGGCACGTCGAGGAAGGAACGAGCGCATGACGCATCCCCCGTACCTGTATCCGGGCTACAAGAGCACCGTGCTCCGCGCCCCGGCACAGGAGCTGATCATGCCGAAGCTCGGGCCGGACAGCGTCGAGCTGTCCTCGCCGGTCTTCGGCCACCAGGAGCTCGGGCGGCTGGACCACGACCTCACCGTCCAGCACTCCGGGGAGCCGCTCGGCCAGCGGATCACCGTGGCCGGCCGGGTGCTGGACGGCGCGGGCCGGCCGGTGCGCAACGCCCTGGTGGAGATCTGGCAGGCGAACTCCGCGGGCCGCTACGACCACCTCGGCGACATCCACCCGGCCCCGCTCGACCCGAACTTCACCGGCGCGGGCCGCTGCCTCACCGACGACGACGGCCGCTACCGGTTCATCACGATCAAGCCGGGCGCCTATCCGTGGGGCAACCACCACAACGCGTGGCGGCCCGCGCACATCCATTTCTCGGTGTTCGGCACCGCCTTCACCCAGCGGCTCGTCACGCAGATGTACTTCCCGGACGACCCGCTGTTCCCGTTCGACCCGATCTTCCAGTCGATCCCCGAGCAGCGGGACCGCGAGAAGCTGATCTCGCGGTTCGACATGGATCTCACCGAGCCGGAGTGGGCGCTGGGGTTCCAGTGGGACATCGTGCTCGGCGACACCCCGATGGAGGCCTGATGACCGCCCCCGCGAACAGCAGGTCGGCGAAGACCACGCCGTCGCAGACCGTCGGCCCGTTCTACGGGTACGCGCTGCCGTACGAGGCCGGCCCCCGGGTCGTGCCGGGCTGGCGGCCCGACGCGATCACCGTCCGGGGACGGGTGCTTGACGGCGCCGGGGAACCGGTGCCGGACGCGCTGCTGGAGATCTGGCAGGCCGACGAGAACGGCGAGATCCCGCGGCGGCCCGGCGGGATCGTCCGGGAGGGGCATGACTTCTCCGGGTTCGGGCGGTGCGGCACGGACCCGGCGGGCGGGTTCTGGTTCACCACCGTCAAGCCGGGCGCGGTCGGTGCGGGCGCCCCCTACATCGCGCTGCTGGTGTTCGCGCGCGGCCTGCTGAAGCCCGTCGCGACGCGCATCTACTTCCCCGAGGACGAGGCCGCGCACGCCGCCGACCCGCTGCTCGCCGAGGTCCCCGCGGACCGCCGCGGGACGCTGGTCGCCGAGCGGGAGGGCGACCGGACGTACCGGTTCGACGTGCGGCTGCAGGGCGAGGGGGAGACGGTCTTCCTTGCCTTCTGAGACGCCGCCGCCCGCCGCGGGCGGGCCGTCCGCCGACGCCGGGCTGCTGTCGCCGGTGCGCGCCGGGACGGAGGCGGAGGCCGCCACGGGCGACGCCGCGTACCTGGCGGCGATGCTCGACGCCGAGGCGGCCCTCGCCCGCGCGCAGGCCCGCCTGGGGATCGTCCCCGCCGCGGCGGCGGAGGCGATCACCGCCGCCGCCTCGGCCGGCGGGATCGACCTCGCGGACGTGGCGCGCCGGGCCCGCGGATCCGGGAACCCGGTCGTCCCGCTGGTCGCCGACCTGCGCGGCCTCGCCGGCGCGGCGGGCGAGCACGTCCACAAGGGCGCCACCAGCCAGGACATCGTCGACACCGGCGCGATGCTGGTCGCGGCCCGGGTGCGGCGGGGCCTGCTGGCCCACCTCGACCGGGCGCTGGACGCGCTGGCCGGGACCGTGGCGCGGTACCGCGACACCCCGATGGCGGCGCGCACGCTCGGCCGGCAGGCGCTGCCCACCACGTTCGGCGCGAAGGCCGCGAACTGGCTGCTCGGCTGCCTGGAGGCGCGCGCGCGGCTGGCGGCGGCCGCGCTGCCCGTCCAGCTCGGCGGCGCCGCCGGCACGCTGGACGCCTACGGCGACCGGGCGCTCGACCTCGTCGCCGCGTTCGCCGCCGAGACCGGCCTGGACGTGCCGGTCCTGCCGTGGCACACCCGCCGGACGCCGGTCGCCGACCTGGCCGCGGCGCTCGCGGTGACCGCCGGGGCCCTCGGTAAGATCGCGACCGACGTGTGGCTGCTCGCGCAGAGCGAGGTCGGCGAGGTGGCGGAGGCCGCCGGGCCCGGCCGGGGCGGCTCGTCGTCGATGCCGCACAAGCGCAACCCGGCGCTGTCGGCCCTCGTCCGGTCGGCGGCGCTGCAGGTGCCGGCGTACGCGCAGGTCGTGCTCGCCGCGCAGGCCGCGCCGCTGGAGCGGCCGGCGGGGGAGTGGCACGCCGAGTGGCAGCCGCTGCGCGAGTGCCTCCGGCTGACCGGCGGCGCCGCCGAGACCGCCGCGGACCTGGTCTGCGGCCTGGAGGTGTCGGCGGAGCGGATGCGCGCGAACCTGGACGGCCTGCTCGCCGTCCTCGGAGACGACCCCGGCACGGGCGCCGCCGCCGTGCTGGCCGACCGTGCCCTCGACGCGTACCGGAGGAGCCGCGCGTGACCCAGCCCCCGACCACCCAGCCCCCGAACATGCCGCAGTACCGCCTCGACGGGCCGGAGGACGCGCCCGTCGTCGTCCTCGGCCCGTCCCTCGGCACCTCGATGGACCTGTGGCTGCCGCAACTGCCCGCGCTGACGCGCGCGTGGCGGGTGCTGCGCTACGACCTGCCGGGGCACGGAGGGGCGCCGCCGCCGGACGGGCCGTTCACCGTCGAGGACCTCGCCGACGGGGTCGCCGCGCTGCTCGGGCGCCTCGGGATCGCCGCGGCCGCGTACGCGGGCGTCTCGCTGGGCGGCGCCGTCGGGACGGCCCTCGCGCTCCGCGCTCCGGAGCGCGTCGCGAGCCTCGTCCTGTGCTGCACCTCGCCGCGGTTCGGCGACCCGGGGCCCTGGCGGGACCGCGCGGCGCTCGTCCGCCGCGAGGGCGTCGGGCCGGTCGCCGACACGGCCGCGCGCCGCTGGTTCACCAAGGGGTTCACCGGCGCGGGGCCGTACGTTGCGATGCTGCGCGCGACCGACCCGGAGGGCTACGCGGGCTGCTGCGACGCGCTCGCCGCCTTCGACGCCACCGCGCGGCTCGGCGGCGTCACGGCGCCGACCCTGGTGATCGCCGGTGCCGAGGACGGCCCGACCCCGCCGCGCGGCCACGCCGACCGGCTCGCCGCTGGCATCCCCGGCGCCGAGCTGGTCGTGATCGACGGAGCCGGCCACCTGGCCGGCGCCGAGCGGCCGGAGCCGGTCACCGAGGCGATCACCGCGCATCTGGACCGCACCTGGAAGGGACTGGCATGAGCACCGACGACGAACGCCGCGCCGAGGGAATGCGGACGCGCCGCGAGGTGCTCGGGGACGCGCACGTCGACCGCGCCGAGGCCCGCAAGGACGCCTTCACCGAGGACTTCCAGGATCTGATCACCAGGTACGCCTGGGGCGAGATCTGGAGCCGCCCGGGCCTGGACCGCAGGACCCGCAGCTGCATCACGCTGACCGCCATGGTCGCGGGCGGCCACCTGGACGAGCTGGCCATGCACGTGCGCGCCGCCCTGCGCAACGGGCTGACCCCCGAGGAGATCAAGGAGGTCCTGCTGCAGGCGGCGATCTATTGTGGAGTGCCCGCCGCGAACTCGGCGTTCGCCGTCGCCCAGCGGGTACTGGCCGAACAGGAGTGACCGTCGGGAGGGCCATGGCTGAGCGTGCGCGCCCGGTGAGCGTGGCCGGCAAGGTGATGGCCATCCTGAACGCCTTCGCCCAGGACGACGTGCGCCTGAACCTGAGCGAGATCTGCCGCCGCTCCGGGCTGCCGCTGGCCACCGGGCACCGGCTGGTCGGGGAGCTGGCCGCCGGGGGTTTCCTGGAGCGGGTGCCCGACGGGACGTACCGCATCGGCACCCGGCTGTGGCGGATCGGCAGCCAGGCCCCGGCCGTCACCGGGCTGCGGGAGCTGGCGCTGCCGCACATGGAGGACCTGTACGAGGCGACGCACGACAACGTGCAGCTCGCCGTGCTGCGCGAGGACCGCGTCCTGGTCGTCGAGCGGCTGCGCGGGACGCGCTCGGTGCCGGTCGTGACGCAGGTCGGCGCGACGCTGCCGCTGCACACCACCGGGGTCGGGAAGGTGCTGCTGGCGTTCGCGCCGCCGGAGTACCGGGAGCGGGTCCTCGCCGCCGGGCTGGAGCGGTACGCGGCGCGGACGATCACCGGCGCGGACGAGATGCGGCGCTGCCTGGAGCAGGTCCGCCGCTCGGGGTACGCGCTGACCCGCGACGAGATGACGCTGGGCGCCTCGTCGGTCGGCGCGCCCGTCCGGGACGGGACGGGCGAGGTGGTGGCGGCGCTGTCGCTGGTCGCCCGCACTCGCAGCGCGGACCTGCGCAGGCTGCTGCCGCCGCTGACCACGGCGGCGCGGGCGCTGTCGCGGGACGTCGCCCAGCACTGGCGCGGACACCCGGAGGCGTTTTCCGCCGAGCGGAAGGCCGGCGCCTGAGCCAGCGGGGACGCGCGCCAGCATTCCAGGGGGATCCCCCCGAAGACCGATGACGAGGAGGCTCGATGCGCACCCAGGTGGCGATCATCGGCGGCGGCCCGGCCGGGCTGCTGCTGTCGCATCTGCTGCATCTGCAGGGGATCGATTCGGTGGTCCTGGAGAGCCGCGACCGCGGCTACGTGGAGCGGCGGCAGCGGGCCGGGATGCTCGAGCAGGGCACCACGGACGTGCTCCGCGAGAGCGGGGCGGGGGAGCGGCTCGACCGCGAGGGCCTCGTCCACCACGGACTCGAGCTGCGGTTCGGCGGGGCGGGACACCGGATCCCGCTGACCGACCTGACGGGCCGGACCGTCACGGTCTACGCGCAGACCGAGATCGTCAAGGACCTGGTCGCCAGGCGGCTCGCGGACGGCGGCGACGTGCGGTTCGAGACCGAGGCGGTCGGCGTCGACGCCTCCGCGCCGAGCGTGGCGTTCCGCGACCGCGCCGGGCGGACCGGCACCCTGGAGTGCGACTACATCGCCGCCTGCGACGGGTTCCACGGCGTCGGCCGGCCGGCTGTGCCGGGGCTGCGGACGTTCTCCCGCGAGTACCCGTTCGCCTGGCTCGGCATCCTCGCCGACGTCCCGCCGTCCACCGAGGAGCTGATCTACGCCGGCCACGAGCGCGGGTTCGCGCTGCACAGCCTGCGGTCGCCGCAGGTCAGCCGGCTCTACCTGCAGGTGCCGCCGGACGAGGACATCGCGGCGTGGCCGGACGCGCGGATCTGGGAGGAGCTCGCCGCCCGGTTCGCCACCGGCGACGGCTGGAAGCTGCAGGAGGGCCCGATCACCGACAAGTCGATCACGCCGATGCGCAGCTTCGTGGCCGAGCCGATGCGGCACGACCGGCTGTTCCTCGCCGGCGACGCGGCCCACATCGTCCCGCCGACGGGCGCCAAGGGCCTCAACCTGGCGGTGTCCGACGTGATCGTGCTGGCCAGGGCGCTGACGGAGCGGTACGCGACGGGCTCGGACACCCTGCTCGACGCCTACTCTTCGACGTGCCTGCGGCGCGTGTGGCGCGCCGAGCACTTCTCCTACTGGATGACCACGCTGCTGCACGTGGATCCGGCCGCCGACGACTTCGCGCTGCGGCTCCAGCGCTCGCACCTGGACTACGTGGTCTCCTCCGAGGCGGCGAAGACGACGCTGGCCGAGAACTACACGGGCCTGCCGATCGGCTAGCGGCCGGCGAGGACGGCGGCAGCGCGCGAACTGTGCGCGACGCGGATGTGTTCCCGGCCGGCGATGAGATGCACATCACGCAAGCTGGCAGTGCCTGAAATTTTGCCGGACACGCAAGTTCGGTTTACCGTGAGGGCATGACCGAGACGAGCCTGCGCGAGCGCAAGAAGGTCGCGACGCGCCAGGCGCTCAGCCGAGCCGCCGCCCTCCTCGCGGTGGAGCGCGGCGTCGAGGGCGTCACGATCGAGGCGATCGCCGACGCGGCCGGGGTCTCGCCCCGCACGTTCCACAACTACTTCCCGGGCAAGGAAGAGGCGATCGTCGCGCCGCTCACCGACGGGGCGCGGGCCGTGATCGACGCCCTGCGCGCCCGCCCGGCGGGCGAGCCGATCTGGGACGCGCTGCGCGAGGTCGTCCGGGAGTCCCTGCTGCCGACCGACACCCGCGACGAGACCATCGCGCTGCTGCGCGTCGTCAAGCGAAACCCGGCGCTGGTCGGCAAGCAGCTGTGCGGCATCGGCGAGATGCAGAGGCAGATCGCCGAGGTCATCGCCGCGCGCACCGGCACCCACGCCGGCCGCGACCTGTACCCGCACCTGCTCGCGGGCGCCGCGGGCGTCGCCATGCGCACCGCCGTCGACCTGTGGGTGGACGGCCGGAGCGGCGCCGACCTGCCCGAACTGATCGACTCGGCGTTCGCCCAGCTGCGCGCCGGGCTGCCCGGTCCGTGAGCGGGCCCCCACCGACACCCGGCGTCGCGCCGCCGCCCGGCGGCGCCGGGTCCCCCGAGAGGGCGGCCCCACCCCCACCACCCCCCTGACCGAGTGACAGCCCGACGGCCGGCCGCCGTGGGGCCATGTCCGCACGCCCCGTTACCGATGGGACGCTCTCTTGGCCACCTTCCTCTACCGGCTCGGCCGGTTCTCGTACCGGCGCCGCCGGCTCGTCGCGCTGCTCTGGGTGGGGCTGCTCGTGCTCTTCGGCGTCGGCGCCGCCGTGCTCAAGGGGCCCACCTCCAACGACTTCTCGATGCCGGGCACCGAGTCCCAGCAGGCGATCGACCTGCTCAAGGACCGGATGCCGCAGGCGTCGGCGGACGGTGCCACCGCCCGGGTCGTGTTCGCCGCCCCGGACGGCGGCACCGTGACCGACCCCGCCGGCGAGGCGGGCGTCGAGAAGGTCGTCGCCAGGCTCAAGGCGGCGCCGCAGGTCGCGTCCGTCGTCGACCCCTACCAGGCGAAGGCCGTCTCGAAGGACGGCCGGATCGCCTACACGCAGGTCACCTACAAGGTGCCGGCGATCGACCTCACCGACGCGGCGCGCGACGCGCTGGCCGCCGCCGCCCAGCCCGGCAGGGACGCCGGGCTCCGGGTGGAGATGGGCGGCGACGCGACCGAGGCGATGCCCGAGCAGAGCGCCACCGAGGTGATCGGCGTCGCGGTCGCCGCGGTCGTGCTGATCATCACGTTCGGGTCGCTGATCGCCGCCGGGCTGCCGCTGCTGAACGCGATCCTCGGCGTCGGCATCGCGATGGCCGGGATCACCGCGGCCACCGGGCTGTTCGAGATGAGCTCGATGACCTCGACGCTCGCGCTGATGCTCGGCCTCGCCGTCGCGATCGACTACGCGCTGTTCATCGTCTCCCGGTACCGGCACGAGCTGCGGGAGGGACGCACCGGCGAGGAGGCCGCGGGACGCGCCGTCGGCACCGCCGGGTCGGCCGTGGTGTTCGCCGGGCTGACCGTCGTCATCGCGCTGGCCGGCCTCGCCGTGGTCGACATCCCGATGCTCACCGAGATGGGGTTCGCCGCCGCGTTCGCCGTGGTGATCGCGGTCCTGATCGCGCTCAGCCTGCTGCCCGCGCTGCTCGGCTTCGCCGGCCGCAAGGTGCTCGGCGGTGCGATCCCGTTCCTGCGCGGCGGCGTCTCGCGCCGGGGCCGCCCGCCGTTCGGCGAGCGCTGGGCCCGGTTCGTCGTCCGCCGCCCGCTGCCGGTCCTGCTGCTCGCCGTCGCCGGCCTGGGCGTGATCGCCGCTCCGGCGCTGGACCTGCGGCTCGGCATGCCCGGCGACGAGGCCGCCGCCCCCGCCACCACCCAGCGCCAGGCCTACGACCTGCTCGACAAGGGCTTCGGGCCCGGGTTCAACGGCCCGCTGATGGTCGTCGTCGACGGCCCGGACGCGCAGGCGGCCGGGCAGCGGTTCGCCGGGCAGATCCGGGCGCTGCCGGACGTGGTGACCGTGACGCCGCCGCAGGCGAGCCCGAAGGGCGACACCGCGGTGCTGACCGTCGTCCCGAAGAGCGGCCCCAGCTCGCAGCGGACCGAGGACCTCGTGTCGGCGATCCGCGGCAAGGCCGATGGGCTGAAGGCGCAGACCGGAGCCGGCGCGATGGTCACCGGCCGGACGGCCATGATGATCGACGTGTCGGCCAAGCTGTCCAGCGCCCTCGCGCCCTACCTCGGGCTCGTCGTCGGGCTCGCGTTCCTCCTGCTGATGCTGGTGTTCCGGTCGCTGCTCGTGCCGCTGAAGGCCACGCTCGGGTTCCTGCTCACCGTCGCGGCCACGTTCGGCGCGGTCGTCGCGGTGTTCCAGTGGGGCTGGCTGTCCGGACTGTTCGGCGTCGACACCACCGGCCCGATCATGAGCATGATGCCGATCTTCATGATCGGCGTGGTGTTCGGGCTGGCCATGGACTACCAGGTCTTCCTGGTCACCCGGATGCGCGAGGAGCACGTGCACGGGGCGCCGCCCGGCGAGGCGGTGGTCACCGGCTTCCGGCACGGCGCCCGCGTCGTCACCGCCGCCGCGGTGATCATGATCGCGGTGTTCGCCGGGTTCCTGTCCTCCTCCGAGTCCATGATCAAGATGATGGGCTTCGCGCTGGCGGCCGGCGTCGCCTTCGACGCCTTCGTCGTCCGGATGACGATCGTCCCGGCGGTGATGGCGCTCGTCGGCCGGTCCGCCTGGTGGCTGCCGCGGTGGCTCGCGCGCATCCTGCCCAATGTGGACGTCGAAGGTGAGAGGCTTCGGCATCTGCTCCACGACGGCCACGGCGGCGGCGCCCCCGCGCCGCGCCCCGGCCAGGGCGAGCGCGAGCTCGACCCGGCCGTGACCTGACCCGCGGCCCGGGCCGTCCCAGCAGCCGCCGCCTCGGCCGAGCGCGGCGGACCCGCCCGCCAAAGGACCGCACCATGAGCCTCCTCGAACAGCCGTCCCGGCCGGTCTCGTCGTTCGCGCGGCTGCGCAGACCGGGTGGACCGGGCGGGGGACGGCCGGGCGGGCGGCCGCGGCCGGTCCGCGAGCTGCTGCTGATCGCGGCGCTGTTCACGGTCTACAAGCTCGGCCGGCTGCTGGCCAACGACCGGGTGAGCGAGGCGTTCGGCAACGCGCACCGGATCTGGGACGTCGAGCGCGCCCTCGACCTGCCGAGCGAGCTGCACCTCCAGCACGGGCTGCTGCACAGCCAGTTCCTGGTGCACGCGGCCAACTGCTACTACGCCTACGTCCACTTCCCGGCGATGGCGCTGTTCCTGCTCTGGATCTACCTGCGCAGGCCCGCGCACTACCGGTGGATCCGCCGGGTGCTGGTCGCGCTGACGGCGGGCGCGCTCGCGCTGCACCTGCTCGTCCCGCTGGCGCCGCCCCGGATGCTCCCCGCCACCGGCCTGATCGACACCGCCGCCCGCTTCGGCCCGTCGGTGTACGGGTCGCCGCAGCACGACACGATGGCCAACCAGTACGCGGCGATGCCGTCGCTGCACATCGGCTGGGCCGCGATCATCGCGATCGGGCTCGTCGTGACGTGCCGGACGCGGTGGCGGTGGCTGTGGCTGCTGCACCCCGTCCTCACCGTCGCCGTCGTCGTCAGCACCGCCAACCACTACTGGATGGACGGGATCGTGGTGCTCGCGCTGCTGGCCGTCGCGGTCCTGCTGCTGCGGGCCCCCGCGCCCGTCCTGCCCGCGGCGGGCCCGCCGCGCGCCGCGGAACCGGAGACGTCCTAGTCAGGGCGCCGCGGGCTCGGCGCCGAGGGTCTCCAGCAGCTCGACGACCGGCTCCAGCTTCTCGTAGAGCAGCAGGACCGGCTCGCCCGGCCCGGCCATGTCCAGCGCCGAGGCCAGCGCCCCCTTCAGGTCGCCGGCCGGGTGGTGCAGCACGTCCGGGCGGCCCTCCCGGAGCCCCCGGACGATCAGCCGGGTCATCTCGCCGGAGCGGCGGCCCCGCAGGTCCTCGTCCTCGTAGACGACGACGCGCCCGAACGCGCCCGCCACGGCCCGCGCCGTCTCCGCCACGAGCTCGTCGGACCGGTCGCCGGGCAGGGTCACGGCCGCCACGCCGCCCCCGCCCCAGCGCGCCCGCACGAACGCGCCGATCGCGGTGACCGCCGCCGGGTTGTGCGCGTAGTCGACCAGTACCGGGTTGCCCTCGACCTCGTACACGCACCCGCGCCCCGGATTGCGGGTGTGCGGGTCGAAGGTGCGCAGCGCCTCGGACGCGACGTCCACCGGCACGCCCAGCGCGCGGGCCGCCGCCAGCGCCGCCAGCGCGTTCGCGACGACGTGCGCGGCGCGGCCCCCGAACGCGCCCGCCACCTCCTCCACCGGCAGCACCCGCGTCCGGCGCCCGCCGCGCGCCTCGGTCAGCCAGCCGTGCTCGACGCAGTACCCGGTGCCGCCGTCCTCCAGGTGCCGGACGAGCACCGGCGCGTCCGCCGACATCGCGAAGTAGCAGAGCTCCGGTTCGCGGCGCCGCACGGCCGGACGTCCGGCCAGCCCCGCCGACGGCCCGTCCTCGGCGTTCAGCACCAGGCGGCCGCCCCGGCGGATCTCCTCGGCGACGAGCGCCTTGATGCCGACCAGGTCGTCCAGCGACTCGGTGTCGTCCATCCCGAGGTGGTCGCGGGTGATGTTGGTGACGACCGCGACGTCCGCGCGGTCGTAGCCGAGGCCGCGCCGGACGATCCCGCCCCGCGCCGTCTCCAGCACCGCCGCCTCCACCGACCGGTCGAAGAGCACCATCTCCGCCGACCGCGGCCCGGACGCGTCGGACCGGTGCACGAGCCGGCCGCCCACGTACACGCCCTCGGTACTGGTCATGCCGGTGCGGACGCCGTCCAGCTCCAGCATGTGCGCGATCATCCGGACCGCGGTGGTCTTGCCGTTGGTGCCCGTCACCGACACGACCGGCACCCGCGACGGCGTCCCCGGCGGGTACATCAGGCCGATGATGTCGCCCGCCACGTCGCGGCGCTCGCCCTCGTACGGCGCCAGGTGCATGCGCAGCCCCGGCGCGGCGTTCACCTCCAGGATCCCGGCGGCGCCGCGCTCGGCGGGCGGCGCCGAGCCGATGTCGGGCAGCCGCAGGTCGATGCCGCACACGTCCATCCCGACGGTCGCGGCGGCCCGCACGCACATCGCGGCGACGCCCGGATGCACGTCGCCGGTGACGTCCCGGCTCGTCCCGCCGGTCGACAGGTTCGCGTTGCGGCGCAGCCGGACCGTCTCGCCGTCCGCGGGGACCGTGTCCGGGCCGTGGCCCTGCCCGGCCAGCAGCGCCAGCTCCGTCGCGCCGAGCGCGAGCCGGGTGAGCGGGCGGTCGTGGCCCTCGCCGCGCGCCGGGTCGGCGTTGACCCGCTCCACCAGCTCCGCGACCGTGGACGTCCCGTCCCCGGTGACCCGCGCGGCGGTCAGCTCGGCCGCCGCGGCGACGCGCCCGCCGACCACCAGCACCCGGTAGTCGCGGCCGGGGACGTAGGACTCGACGAGCACCCCGCACGGCTCGGCCCGGCCCTCCTCGCCCGCCGCCGCCGTGAACGCCGCCACCACCTCGGGCGGCTCCGACAGCTCGATGTGCACGCCCTCGCCCTGGTGCCCGGACAGCGGCTTGACCACCACCGGCGCGCCGATCTCCCGCAGCGCCTCCAGCGCCTCGGCCGGCGACCGCGCCACCCGGCCCTCCGGGACGGGCAGGCCGGCGTCCGCGAGCACCCGGTGCGCCAGCCGCTTGTCCGCCGCGATCTCCATCCCGATCGCGGACGTGCCGTCGGTCATCGCGGCCCACACCGTCCGGTGGTGCCGCCCGTAACCGAGCCGCAGCAGGTTCAGGTCGCCGACGCGGCGGACCGGCACGTCCCGCTCGCGGGCGGCGCGCGCCAGCGCGGCGGTGCTCACCCCGAGCCTGCTCTCCTCGTAGGCGGCGGCGATCGGGGCGAGGCCGGGCGCGGGGTCCGGCACCGCCCCCGACAGCGCCGCGGTCACCGTCCGCACCGCCAGCCCGATCAGCCGCTCCACGACGTCACTGCCGGACGGCTCGTCGCGCGGGCACTCCAGGATCAGCTCGTAGTCGCCGGGACCGCCCGCGCGGACCGTCCGGCCGAAGTACACCTCCCGGCCGATGAGGCCGGACAGCTCCAGCGTCACGTGCTCGGTGACGTGACCGAAATAGGTGCCGCGGGCCATCGCGTCCAGCAGCCCGCCGGGCCGCCCCGCCGAGCAGTGGTGCGAGCGCAGCCCCGGCAGCGCCGCCACCAGCCGCTCGGCGAAACCGGGATGGTCGGTCGTCTCGTGCCCGGTCAGGCGCTGCAGGTCCAGCCGCGCGACGGCGACCGGGCGGTTCAGGTAGACGTTCGGGCCGCCGAGGCGGCGCACATGATCGAGCCGCACGGTCACTCCTCCCCGGGCCCGCGCATCGTGCCGATCGCGGGCAGGCGGTCGTGCATCTGGAACGAGCAGCCGGCGGGCAGCAGGTGCAGGGACACGTCGAACATCGCCATCGGCTCGTCGTCGGACGCGGCGTAGGCGACCGTCGACTGGCCCGCGTCGACGACCGTCACGCCCCCCGTGCCGACCACCTGGAACTGCCCGTCGCCCACCACGATCGCGGTGTCCTCGTCGATCCCGACCCCGAGCAGCCGGGTGTCCAGCGCGATGCCGCTCAGCAGCCGGGGCAGCCGCCCCCGCTCGTTGAAATGCATGTCGATCAGCACGTTGTCCAGCAGCGCCAGCCCCGGCCCCACCTTCACGCTGGACGCCGCGACCTCGTGGCCGTGGCCGCCGAGGATCATCCAATGGCCCATCGCGGTCGCGCCGGCGCTCGTCCCGGCGATGACCAGGCCCTCCTGCGTCAACCGGCGCTTGAGCAGCTCGTTGGTCCGCGACCCGACCAGCGTCCGGATCCGCGACTGGTCGCCGCCGCTGAACAGCACCCCGGTCGCCGCGTCCAGCGCGCGCAGCGTCGCGGCGGCGTCGGCGGCGGCGCGGCCGAGCAGCCGCAGCTCCCGCACCGACGGCACCCCGAGCCGCCCGAACACCGCGGTGTACTCCTCGGCGACCTCCTCGGGGACCTCGGTCGCGGTCGTCACCACCACGATCCGCGCGTCCTCCGCGCCGGCCAGCTCGACGAACGTCTCCAGGGGCCCGGCCCCGCAGGTCCGGTTCTCCGCCCCGCCGATGATCAGCAGCCGGCCCTTGCGTCCGGCGTCCCCGCTTCTGTCCTTCACATCTACCGCCTACCCTTGATCACCCTGGGTAGTCCAGCATTCGCGAGGCGTCACGGCAAAGGCCTTTTCGCGGCTCCCGGACCCGCCTTCGCGCGCCTGCCGGAGCATCCGTTCCGCTGTGTCATGCTGGGCGGATGAGCGGCAGCTCCGTTCCCCCGAACGGGCCTTCCGGCCCGCCCTCCGCCCCGGCGCCCGCGCGCCGTCCGGCCGGGCCCGAGGCCGCGCTCGCGGCGGCGTCCGCGCACTACCTGCGGGGCGAGCCGATCGACATGTCCGCGCTGGCCGCCGAGCTCGGCGTCGGACGCGCCACCCTGTACCGCTGGGTCGGCAGTCGCGAGCAGCTGCTCGGCGGCGTGCTGGCGGAGATGACCGAGCGCACCTACCGGGTCGCGGCGCGCGGCGTCCGGGGCACCGGGCCGGAGCGGATCCTCACGGTGCTGGACCGCTTCATGCGGGCGGTGGTGGACGCCGCGCCGCTCAAGGCGTTCACCGAGCGCGAGCCCCGGCTGTTCATCCGGCTCGCGACGATGCCCGGCACCATCGAGGACCGCGCGACCGACCTGCTGACCCGGGAGCTGCAGCGGGAGATCGACCGCGGCGCGCTGCGGGTGCCGCTGCCGACCCGGACGCTCGCGCAGGCCGTCGTCCGCATCGCGGACTCGTTCATGTACGCGCACTACTTGGGCGGGAACCGGCCGGAGATCGAGCAGGCCCTCGAGGTGGTGGAGCTGCTGCTGCGGCCCTGCCGGCGCGGCGTGCCCGCGGGCCCCGGGCACCGGCCGCGGGACGGCGAGGGAATCTCCGAGCCCGTCTGAGCGCTGAAGTTTTTAGCGGGAATGACTATTACGTGGCATTCACCCGCCATGAGAGGCTGGAGATCATTGGACGCACTGTCGAACGAGGGACGGCCGGGCCGTGACTGACATCCCCCGCCGCGCGGTGACGCGCACCGCGAAACTGGCGACGCTCCCGCTCGGCTTCGCCGGGCGCACCGCTCTCGGTTTCGGCAAGCGCACCATCGGCCGGCCCGCCGAGGCCGTCGCGCTGGAGGTCCAGCGCCGCACCGCCGAGCAGCTGTTCTCCGTGCTCGGCGAGCTCAAGGGCGGCGCGATGAAGGTCGGGCAGCTCCTGTCGATCTTCGAGGCCGGGCTGCCCGAGGAGGTCGCCGCGCCGTTCCGCGCGAGCCTCACCCGGCTGCAGGAGGCCGCGCCGCCGATGCCGGCCGCCACCACGCACGAGGTCCTCGCCGAAGGCCTCGGCGAGGACTGGCGCGACCGGTTCGCCGAGTTCGACGACCGGCCCGCCGCCGCCGCGTCCATCGGCCAGGTGCACAAGGCCGTCTGGCACGACGGGCGGACCGTCGCGGTCAAGGTGCAGTACCCGGGCGCGGCCGACGCGCTGATGAGCGACTTCAACCAGATCTCCCGGCTCAGCCGCGTGATCACGCCGCTGTTCCCCGGCGTCGAGGTCAAGCCGGTCGTCGCCGACCTGAAGCGGCGGCTGCAGAAGGAGCTCGACTACGTCGACGAGGCCCGCGCCCAGACCGCCTTCCACGACGCCTACGCCGGCGACCCCGACTTCGTCGTCCCGGCGGTCGTCGCGCAGTCGGGGAACGTGCTGGTCACCGAGTGGCTGGACGGCACCCCGCTCGCCAAGGTCATCGCCGGGGGGACTCAGGAGGAGCGCGACCGCGCCGGGCTGCTGCTGTTCCGCTTCCTGCTGTCCGGCCCGTCCCGCTGCGAGATGATCCACATCGACCCGCACCCGGGCAACTTCCGGCTGCTGGACGACGGCCGGCTCGGCGTCCTGGACTTCGGCGGCGCCGCGCACGTCCCGGACGAGCTGCAGTGGTCGATCGGCCGCCTGCTGCGCATCGGCACGCTCGGCGACCCCGACGCGATCGTCGACGCGCTGTGGGAGGAGGGCTTCCTCGCGCCCGACGCGGAGGTGGACCCCGAGGAGGTCGCCGCGCTCGTCACCCCGCACGCCGCGCCGTTCGCCGTCGACCGGTTCCGCTACACCCGCGAATGGATGCGCGAGCAGACCTCCCGCGGCCTCGGCCTCGCCGCCGACATGCGGCCGGGCGCGCTCGCCCGCCAGTTCCGGCTGCCGCCGCAGTACCTGGCCGTGAGCCGCGCCCTGGCCGGAGGCGGCGGCGTGCTGTGCCAGCTGGAGGCGGAGGGCGACTACCGCGCCGAGGCCGAGCGCTGGCTCCCCGGCTTCGCCGACGACGACGGCCCCGACCTCGACGACCAGACCGAAGCCACCGCCTGAGGCGCTCCGCGGCCGGCGAGCGCGGAGACCGCCGTCAGGAGAGGGCCTGGGCCTCTTCCTCCTCGACCTGGCGGTTCCAGTCGCGCTTGCTCGACTGCCAGCCGTCCTCATCGCGGCCCCGGCGCCAGTAGCCGGAGATCGACAGCCGCTCCATCGGCAGGCCGCGGTCGACGCGCAGGTGGCGGCGGAGCGCCTTGACGAAGTTGGCCTCGCCGTGCACGAACGCGTGCACCTCGCCGTCGGGGAAGTCGAGCTTCTGGACGGCCTCGACGAGCAGGTCGCCGACCTGGCCGCCGTCGCGGTGCAGCCAGACGAGCTCGGTGCCGGCGGGCGTGCGCAGGTCCTGCTCCTCCTCGGGGCCCGCGACCTCGATGAACACCCGGGCGGGCACGCCGTCCGGGATCCGCTCCAGGGACGCGGCGATCGCGGGGAGCGCGCTCTCGTCCCCGGCGAGCAGGTGCCAGCCCGCGTCGGCGGCGGGCGCGTAGGCGCCGCCGGGGCCGTTGAAGAAGATCTCCTCGCCCGGCCGGACGCCCGCCGCCCACGGCCCGGCGATGCCCTTGTCGCCGTGGTGGACGAAGTCGATGGTCAGCTCGACGGCCTCGGGGTCCCAGGCCCGGACGGTGTAGGTCCGGACGCTCGGCCACTGGCCGCGCGGCATCTCGGCGCGGACCTTCTCCATGTCGAACGGCTCGGGGTACGCCACGCCCGGCTTCGGGAACAGCAGCTTGACGTAGTGGTCGGTGAACGCGCCGGCTCCGAAGCCGGCGAGGCCCTCGCCGCCGAGCACCACGCGGATCATGTGCGGGGTGAGGCGCTCGGTGCGCAGCACCGTCCCCCGGTTGAGCCTGCGCCCCTTGCGTACCGGTTCCGTGGCCATGCGGACCTCCGCCGAAATGGATCATTGGTGATTAGGTAACCCTAACCTCTGACGCGTCAGGATTGCTCCGCCGCGCCCCCGCGTTCCGCGCCCCCGCGTTCCGTCGCCTGCGCCCGGGGGCCCCGGCCGATGCTCCTGCACGCGAAGATCGCGCGAGGGCGGCCGTCCTGGTGGCTGGAGGGGGGCTTCCGGGGGGCACTGATCGTCACCGGCTGTGTAGGAGCGGCTCACCGGGGAAGGAATGCGCACAGTAATGATCATTGTGCGTCGCGTCACGACCCGGAGGAGGAGAGATGGCCCTGCCCCCGCGAGCACGAAGGCTCCCGGACATCGTCGTCGAGATGTCCGCGGAGTTCGCCGGGACGCTGATCCTCATCCTGTTCGGGGTGGGCGTCGTCGCGCAGGCCATCGCGGGCAGCGGGCTCGGCGCCCCGCAGAGCCTCGGCGGCCACGACGCCATCACCTGGGCGTGGGGCTGGGGCGTGACGCTCGGCGTCTACGTGTCGGCGCGGCTCAGCGGCGGCCACATCAACCCGGCGGTGACGATCGCGCTCGCGGTCTTCAAGGGCTTCCCGTGGCGCAAGGTCCTCCCGTTCATCTTCGCCCAGGTGCTCGGCGCGTTCATCGCGGCGCTCCTCGTCCGGTGGGACTACAGCGAGATCCTCGCCAAGTTCGACCCCGGGCACACCACGAAGACGCAGTTCGTGTTCTCCACCATGCCGGGCAACGGGTCGCTGCCGCTGCACACCTGGGGCGCGTTCCGCGACCAGATCATCGGCACCGCGATCCTGCTGTTCCTGGTGCTGGCGCTGACCGACGTGCGCAACTCGCCGCCGCTGGCGAACATGGCGCCGCTCATCATCGGGCTCGTCGTGGTCGCGATCGGCATGGCGTTCGGCTCGGACGCGGGGTACGCGATCAACCCGGCGCGCGACTTCGGCCCGCGGCTCGCGCAGTACATCACCGGCTACGACAACGCCTGGCGAGATCAGTACGGGCACTTCTACTTCTGGGTGCCGCTCGTCGCGCCGGTCATCGGGGGCATCCTGGGCGCCGGCCTGTACATCCTGCTCATCGGCCGCAACATCCCCGAGGAAGGCCCCGGGGGCACCGAGCCGAGGCCCGAGTACGACGTCGAGGAGTGACGGGCGCCGCCCCGTCCCCGCTCCAGAACGTCCCGCGCAGAAAGGCAGAGCCGCATGGCCGACTTCGTCGGCGCCCTCGACCAGGGCACCACCAGCACCCGGTTCATGATCTTCGATCACGGCGGCGACGAGGTCGCCCGCCACCAGCTCGAGCACGAGCAGATCCTGCCGCGCGCGGGCTGGGTCGAGCACAACCCCACCGAGATCTGGGAGCGCACCCGCGCGGTCGTCCAGACGACGCTGAACAAGGCGAACCTGCACCACGACGACCTGGCCGCGTTCGGGATCACCAACCAGCGCGAGACGACGCTGGTGTGGAACCGCCGCACCGGCCGTCCGTACTACAACGCGATCGTCTGGCAGGACACCCGCACCGACCGCATCGCCTCCGCGCTCGAGCGCGACGGCCGCGGCAAGACGATCCGGCACCGCGCGGGGCTGCCGCCCGCGACGTACTTCTCCGCCGGCAAGGTCCAGTGGATCCTGGAGAACGTCGACGGGGTGCGGGAGGCCGCGGAGAGCGGCGACGCCGTCTTCGGCAACATGGACACCTGGGTGCTGTGGAACCTCACCGGCGGGACGGACGGCGGCGTGCACGTCACCGACGTCACCAACGCCAGCCGCACCATGCTGATGGACCTGGAGACCCTCGACTGGGACGACGAGCTGCTGTCGTTCTTCGGCATCCCGCGCTCGATGCTGCCCGAGATCAGGCCGTCGTCGGCGCCCGACCCGTACGGGGTGACCCGCGCGGACGGCCCGCTCGGCGGGGAGGTGCCGCTCACCGGCATCCTCGGCGACCAGCAGGCCGCGACGGTCGGGCAGGTGTGCTTCTCGCCCGGCGAGGCCAAGAACACCTACGGCACCGGCAACTTCCTGCTGCTCAACACCGGTGAGGAGCTCGTCCGGTCCAAGGCGGGGATGCTCACGACGGTCTGCTACAAGTTCGGCGACCACCCGCAGGTGTACGCGCTGGAGGGCTCGATCGCGGTGACGGGGTCGGCGGTGCAGTGGCTGCGCGACCAGCTCGGCATCATCGCCGGCGCCGCGCAGAGCGAGAACCTGGCCCGGCAGGTCGAGGACAACGGCGGCGTGTACTTCGTGCCCGCGTTCTCCGGCCTGTTCGCCCCCTACTGGCGGTCGGACGCGCGCGGCGCGATCGTCGGGCTGTCGCGGTTCAACACCAACGCGCACCTGGCCCGCGCGACCCTGGAGTCGATCTGCTACCAGTCCAAGGACGTCGTCGAGGCGATGCGCGAGGACTCCGGTGTCTCGCTGGACGTGCTGAAGGTGGACGGCGGCGTGACGGCGAACGAGCTGTGCATGCAGATGCAGGCCGACATCCTCGGCGTCCCGGTGTCGCGGCCGGTGGTCGCCGAGACCACCGCGCTCGGCGCCGCGTACGCCGCCGGCCTCGCCGTCGGGTTCTGGAACACCACCGACGAGCTGCGCCAGAACTGGAACGAGGACAAGCGCTGGCTGCCCACCTGGGACGACGAGCAGCGCGACAAGGGCTACGCCGGCTGGAAGAAGGCGGTCGAGCGCACCTACGGCTGGGTGGAGGTCGACTGACCGAACTGCGCGGTGATCTCCTCGATCGTCCGCAGGATCGCGACGGTCTCGTCCAGCGGCATCAGCGGCGACTCGGTGAGGCCGGCGCGCAGGCAGCGCGCCACCTCCTCCGCCTGGTAGGTGTAGCCGTGCCCGTCGATGCCGGCGGTGAGGACCTCGGGGTCGCCGCCGGTCCGCACGACCGTCATCGACGCGGGGCGGTAGAACGGGGACGCGACGTCGACGCGGCCCCGTGTCCCGATGACGGTCGCGGTGTGCGGCGAGTCGCCGAGCAGGCCGCAGTGCAGCAGCGCCACCGCGCCCGATTCGTAGCCGAGCAGGACGCCGGTGTTGGCGTCCACGCCGGTCGGCGCGGGCGACGCGGTGGCCTGCACGGACGCGGGCGGGCCGAGCAGCGGCCAGGTGAACGACAGCGGGTAGCAGCCGAGGTCGAGCAGCGCGCCGCCGCCCAGTTCCGGTGACCACAGCCGGTGCTCGGGGTCGTAGGCGGCGGTGATGGAGAAGTCGGCGTACACGGCCGTGACGTCGCCGATCGCGCCCTCGGCGACCAGGTCGCGGAGCCGCCGGACGAGCGGGTTGAACCGCGTCCACATCGCCTCCATCGCGAACACGCCGCGCTCGCGGGCGAGCGCGGCGAGCTTCTCGGCGTCGGAGGCGCTCGTGGTGAACGGCTTCTCCACGAGCACGGCCCGTCCCGCCTCGATGCACTGCCGCGCGGGCTCGTAGTGCAGGGGATGGGGCGTGGCGACGTACACGACGTCGACGCCGTCGTCGGCGGCGAGCCCGGCGTAGGAGCCGTGCGCCCGGGGGACGCCGTACCGTTCCGCGAACGCGGCGGCGGTGCCGTGCGAGCGCGAGCCGACGGCGGCCACCTCGTGGCCGGGGAGGCGCAGCACGTCCTCGGTGAACACCGAGGCGATGCCGCCCGTCCCGAGGATGCCCCAGCGCAGCGGTGAGTCGGTCATGCGCCGATCGTACGGGGTGGCGGTCCTTCCCCCGGCGGCGGAGATGATCTAGCCTCCCCGGTACGCTCTGTCACTCTATATTTACATTCCGTGTTCACTTGAGGGGATCCGTATGAACCGACGATTCGCCGGAGCCGCAACCGCCTCGGTCGTCCTCGCGAGCGCCGCGACCGTCCTCCCGGCCGCTCCGGCGGGCGCCGCCGGGACACCGGCCGCGGCCCGCGGCCGCGGCGAGGTCGACTTCACCGGCATCGTCGCGCTCAGCAACTGCTCCGGCTCCCTGGTGCGCGGGCCGCGCTCGCGCGACTCCGACAAGGCGCTCGTGCTGACCAACGGCCACTGCCTCGAGACCGGGATGCCGGAACCCGGGCAGGTCATCGTCGACCGGCCCTCCGCCCGGACGTTCACGCTCCTCGGCCGGACGGGCCGCACGACCCTCGGCACCCTGAAGGCCGCGAGGGTCGAGTACGCGACGATGACCGACACCGACGTCACGGTGTACCGCCTGGACGAGAGCTATGCGGCGATCCGCGAACGGTACGGCGTTCCCGCGCTGCCGCTGTCGACGGCGCGGCCCCAGGACGGCACCGAGATCCGGATCGTGTCGGGCTACTGGAGGACCGTCTACGGCTGCAGGACGGACGCGACCGTCCACCGGCTGAGGGAGGCCGGCTGGACGTGGAAGGACTCCATCCGGTACGCGCCGCGGTGCCGGGCCGTTCACGGGACGTCCGGGTCGCCCGTCATCGACGCCGTGACCCACCGCGTCGTCGCCGTCAACAGCACCGGCAACGACGACGGCGAGCGCTGCACGCTGAACAATCCGTGCGAGGTCGACCGGAACGGCCGCCTCACCGTGCGGCCCGGCGCCCACTACGCCCAGCAGACCTACCTGCTCGCGCGGTGCCTCGGCGAGGGCGGCGAGGTGGTGCTGGGCGGGTCCTGCGCGCTGCCGCGCCCCTGACCGGGTTCAGCCCTCCGCGAGCAGCCCGACCTGCTCGGCGATCTGCGTCTGCGTCTTGTTGCCGAAGAAGCGCAGCAGCAGGATCGTCCGCTCGCGCTCGGGCAGCTCGTCGATCAGCGGCCGGAGCCGGTCATCGGACCGCGGGGGGCTGGACGAAAGCGCCGACGTCATGGGGGTTCGGTCTCCTTCGCGGGCTGCCGGCGATGGGCGGGGTCGCTGATCGCTGCGCCTCCCGTACCCGGGGAACCGCCCCTCACACCGGATCGCGCCTCCGGCGGCGGCCCGCCGCACGGGCGACGTTCGTCGAGTCGCGCGGCGCGCGGACGGGCGCCCGGCGCGCTCGCGGTGATCGGTAGACTGTGCCCGCGCCTCGGGGGAGAGGCGCCACGGCGGTGGGGCCCGCCGTCCCCGGGACGGGGGAGAACCGCGGTGAAGTCCGCCGACGGTCCCTACCGGTGACCGAGGTTTCCGCTGGTAGGAGTGTGCCGTGCCCGATGCCGTGACGGGACGCCCCGTCGATCCCGACATCGATCTCAGCGTGCCGCGCCAGCGGTTCGAGCTGCGCCGCGCGCCCTGGACGACGCTCGGCGCGATCGCGGCGGGCGGGATGCTCGGGGCGCTCGCCCGCCACGGGCTCACCGAGGCGATGCCGTACCGCCCGGGGGAGTTCCCGTGGCCGGTCTTCCTGATCAACGTGTCGGGCTGCCTGGTGATCGGGGCGCTGATGGTGCTGATCACCGAGGCGCGGCGGGTGCACCGGCTCGTCCGGCCGTTCCTCGGCGTCGGGGTGCTCGGCGGCTACACCACCTTCTCCACCCACATCGTCGACTTCCAGAAGGCGCTGTCGGCCGGGGCTCCCGGAACGGGACTGCTGTACCTCGGGGGGACGCTCGCCGCCGCGCTCGCCGCGGTGTTCGCGGGCGTCCGGCTGGCCCGCCTCGCCGTCCGCGCGCGTCCCGGGGCGCGGTCATGAGCATCCGGGTCCGGCGGGAAGAACGACCCGGGGAACCGCCGGCCCCCGTCCCCGCGGGCCGCGCCATGGAAGGGGAGGCGTGACGGTCCTGCTCATCGCGCTGGGCGCGGCACTCGGCGCGCCGCTGCGCTACCTCACCGACCGGGCCGTGCAGGCCCGGCACGACTCGCTGTTCCCGTGGGGGACGTTCACCGTCAACGTGGCGGGGTCCGCGCTGCTGGGGTTCCTCGCGGCGCTGCCCGCGTCCGGTGGGCCGATGGCGTTCGCCGGGACGGGGCTCTGCGGCGCGCTGACGACCTACTCCACGTTCGGTTACGAGACGCTGCGGCTGGCCGAGGACGGCGCCCGCTTCTACGCCGTCCTCAACGCGGCCGCGAGCGTCGCCGGCGGGCTCGGCGCCGCGTACTGCGGGATGGCGCTCGCGCAGGCGTTCACGGGCTGACGCCGCGCACCGCGCAGTACCGCACAGCACCGCTTCGCTGGCGGAACGTGGCGCGGCCCAGGCTCGCTGACCAAGGGACCTTGCAGAACCCGGCCGGCGAGTGGGCCGCGATGAGACTCTTCCCAGCCGCCCCTTTCGGTAAACCGGCAGGTGTCTCAACTGTCACGGCGCATGGACGCGCGGTTGCCGGGTAGCAGGCACCAGCGTGCCGCCCAGGGAGAGGATCGACGGCGTGCGGGCACTGGTGACCGGATGGCCGAGCTTCCTGCACGGCGAGGCCACCGCGGGGGACGTCCTGGCGATGGAGGCCGTCCGGCGGGCGCTCGACGGCGCCGGGATCGGCTGCGACCTGGCCTGGAGCCCCGTCTTCCGCCCGGGCGGCCTCGACCTCGCCGCCGCGGACCCGGCGCGCTACACCCACCTGGTGTTCGCCTGCGGGCCGCTGCACGGCGCGCAGGTCGAGGACCTGCACCACCGGTACGCGCGCTGCCGGCGCGTCGCGGTCGGCGTCTCGGTCATCGACCCCGGCGACCCCGCCGTCACCGGCTTCGACGCCGTCCTGCCGAGGGACGCGCCGGGGACGGCGGCGCGGCACGACCTGGCGGCGCTGCCGGAGACCCGGCGGGTGCCCGTCGCCGGCGTCGTCCTCGCCCCCGGCCAGCGCGAGTACGGCGCGCGCCGCCGCCATGAGCGGATCGAGGCCGAGCTCACGGCCTGGCTCGCCGGTCTCGACTGCGCGCGGCTGCCCCTCGACACCCGGCTCGACCCGCGCGACTGGCGGCTGTTCGCCACGGCCGCCGAACTGGAGTCCGCGCTGCGCCGCCTCGACGTGGTCGTCACGACGCGCCTGCACGGGCTCGTCCTCGCGCTGAAGAACGGCGTCCCGGCCCTGGCCGTCGACCCGGTGGCCGGCGGCGCGAAGGTCGCCGCGCAGGCCCGCGCCTGGTCGTGGCCCGCGCTGGTCACCGCGGGGGAGCGGGACGCGCCGCCGCTGCTGGACCCGGCGGAGCTCGACCGGTGGTGGCGGTGGTGCCTGGCGCCCGGGGGCGCGGGCCGCACCCCCGCCCAGCCCCCCTCCGCCGGCCTCCTCACCGACCTCCTGGCCGCCCTCCGCGCCTGAGCCCGCGCGTGCGCACGCCTAGGCGGGACGGGCGATGAGCAGCTCGCGGGAGAACCACTCGATGGTGGAGCGCAGCCCCTCCTCGATGCCGAAGCGGGGGCGCCAGCCGAGCACCTCCTCGGCGAGCGCGGTGTCCGGCCGCCGCACCTTCGGGTCGTCCCGCGGCCGGTCGACGAACCGGATCCGCGACGGCGACCCGGTCAGCTCCACGACCACCCGGGCGAGGTCGCCCATCGAGATCTCGTAGGGGCTGCCGATGTTGACCGGCCCCGGATGCTCCGCCATCGCGAGCGCGATGATGCCGCGGACGGTGTCGCGGACGTGGCAGATCGACCGGGTCTGCGAGCCGTCGCCCGTCACGGTGAGGTCCTCGCCGGTGAGCGCCTGCCGCAGGAACGTCGGGACCGCCCGGCCGTCGTCGGGGCGCATCCGCGGCCCGTAGCTGTTGAAGATCCGCACGATCCCGCTGTCCAGGCCGCGGGAGAGCCGGAACGCCGACGTCAGCGCCTCCCCGAACCGCTTGGCCTCGTCGTAGACGCTGCGCGGGCCGACCGGGTTGACGTTCCCCCAGTACGTCTCCGGCTGCGGGTGCACCAGCGGGTCCCCGTACACCTCCGACGTGGACGCCAGCACGAACCGGGCGCCCTTCTCCTCGGCGAGCTCCAGCGCGTTGCGGGTGCCCTGGCTGCCGACCTCCAGCGTCTGGATCGGGTACCGCAGGTAGTCCGCGGGGGACGCCGACGACGCCAGGTGGAACACGTAGCCGACGTCGCCGGGCACGTGCACCGGCTCGGTGAGGTCGCGCCTCAGGAACCGGAAATCGCGCCGGCCGGCGAGGTGCGCGATGTTGCGGGACGTGCCGGTCAGCAGGTTGTCCAGGCAGACCACCGAGATGTCCTGGGCCAGCAGCGCCTCGCACAGGTGCGAGCCGAGGAAGCCGGACCCTCCGGTCACGACGGCGCGGGCATGCCTCATGGTTCCTCCTAAGCGTGTAGCGTGAGCGCCTTCCCGGCGGCCTCGACGGCCTGGTCCGCGGAGATCTCCAGCAGGCCCGGGTGGGGTTCGCCGCCGTGCGGGTCGCCGGACCGCCCCGCCCACAGCACCCGGTGCTCGGCCCGGTCGGGCGGCCCCCACCGGGCGGGGGGCGTCGGCCCGAACAGCAGCACCGACGGCGTGCGGAAGGCGGTCGCGAGGTGCGCGACGCCGGTGTCGCCGCAGACCACCAGCCGGGCGCCGGCGACGAGCGCGGCCAGCTGCGGCAGGTGGGTGCGGCCGGCGAGGTCGTCCCGCGGGTCCAGGCCCGCGAGCTCCACGACGCCGTGCGCGAGCGCCCCCTCGCCCGGGCCGCCGGTGACGACGACCCGCTCGCCGCCGGCGCGCAGCGCCGCCGCGACCGCCGCGAACCGCTCCGCCGGCCAGCGCCGCGCCGGGAACGCGGCGCCCGGATGGACGACGACGGCGCCGGGCGCGGGCGAGGGGACCGCCGGCGCAGCCAGGTCCAGGTCGTCGGGGTCGGCGTCGAACCCGTAGGCGCGCACCAGCCGGCACCAGCGCGCCACCTCGTGCTCGCCCGGATCCCAGTCGGGCCCGTCGGTGTGCAGCGCGCCGGTGTGCGCGAACGCCAGCAGCCGGCCGGGCCGCAGCGCCGCCAGCACCCGGTGGCTCCGCGGGCCGCGGCCGTGCAGGTTGACGGCCGCGCCCACCGGCCCCGCGGACGGCAGCGGGCCGAGCCCGGAGTCCGCCGGCAGGACGTCGTCGACCGCGCCCGTCGCCAGCGCCAGCGGCGCCAGCGCGGGCGGCGCGGCGAGCGTGATCCGCGCGCCGGGCATGCCGCGCCGCAGCGCCCGCAGCGCGGGCACCGCGGTGAGCAGGTCGCCCAGCCCGAGCGCCCGCAGCACCAGCGCGCGGCGGGCGGCCGTCACGGCCACGAGGGCTCCTTCGACGGGCAGACGACCATCTCGCGCACCTCGCAGCCGGGCGGCTGCCGCAGCGCGAAGGCGATCGCGGCGGCGACGTCCTCCGGCCGGTTCAGCTGGGCGTCCGGCCCCGGCCTGTACCGCTCGGTGCGGTCGTCGAAGAACGCGGTGTCCATCCCGCCCGGCACGATCATCGTGACGGCGACCTTCCCGGCCGTCTCCGCGGCCAGCGCGCGCGTGAACCCGACGACGCCGAACTTGGACGCGCAGTACGCGGTGGCGTCGCTCAGCGCCCGCAGGCCGAGCGTCGAGGCGACCGTGACGACCCGCCCCATCGGCTCGTTCTCCAGGTAGGGGAGCGCGGCTCGGATCACCGCGGCCGTGCCGAGCAGGTTCACCTGCACGACCCGCTCCCAGTCCTCGGCCGGCACGTCGCACAGCGTGCCGCAGGCGTCGGTGCCGGCGGCGGTGACGACCGCGTTCAGGCCGCCCGCCGCGCGCGCCAGCCCGTGCACGGCCCGCTCGGCGCAGCGCCGGTCCGCCAGGTCCGCCTGCATGTGCTCGAAGTCGTCCTTCGGGGGGTGCCGGTCGAGGACGAGGGGCCGTCCCCCGTCCTCGGCGACCTTGCGCGCGACGGCCGCGCCGAGTCCGGAGGCCCCGCCGGTGATGAGGACGTTCATGACGCGTTTCCCTTCGAGGTCGGTCGGGCGTTCGTGGTGGACAGCAGGCGCGTGGTGGAGCGCCCTTCCAGCAGGGGCAGCAGGACCACCTCTCCGTTGTGCGCCCGGACCGTCTCGGCCTCGGGCAGGATCGTCCCGGCGTAGTCGGCGCCCTTGACCCAGACGTCGGGGCGCAGCCGCTCCAGCAGCGGCGCCGGGGTGTCGTCGTCGAACACGACCGCGGCGTCCACGTCGCTGAGCGCCTCCAGCACCCGGACGCGGTCCGCGGCGGGCGTCACCGGGCGGGTCGGGCCCTTGCGGCGCCGCACCGAGGCGTCGGAGTTCACGCAGACGATCAGGCAGTCGCCGAGCCTCCGGGCCTGCTGCAGCATGTGGACGTGCCCGGCGTGCAGCAGGTCGAAGCAGCCGCCGGTCGCCACGACCGTGCCGCCCGCCCGCCGCGTCCGCTCGACGACGTCCCAGGCGTCCTCCCCGCGCTCGGGGACGAGCCGGGCCGTGCCGGACTCGGCGAGCTGCGCCGCGACGGCCGCCGCCGCGCCCGCCCGGACGTAGTCCGACGCGCGCCGCACGCCCGCGGTGACGGCGCCGGTGAGCGACGCCCCGTCCGCGAGCGCCTCCACCGTACCGGCGGCGAATCTGTCGCCCGCGCCGCAGGCGTCGCCGCGGGCCGGGTCGGCGGGCGCCAGGAACGGCGCCTCCGACCCGTCGCACAGCAGCGCGCCCTCCGACCCGAGCGTGATCGCGACGCCCTCGATGCCCCACGACCGGCCGAGGTGCCGGCCGCGGCGGCCCGCCGCCGACAGCCCGAACCCGGTGATGTCGGCGCCGTCCGCGGCCGCCAGCCGCGCGGCCTCCTCCTCGTTCGGGGTGAGCAGCCGCGTCCCCGGCACCGGCGCCTCGCCGCGCGGATGCGGGTCCCACACCACCGGGACGCCGCGCGGCAGCGCGGCGAGCAGCGACCGGACGGCGCGGTGCCGGGTCACCCCGCGCCCGTAGTCGGAGACCAGCACCGCGCCGGCCCCCGCGATCGCGTCGGTGACGCGCGGGCCGACGGGCCCGTCGAGGGCCCGCCCCTCCCCGGCGTCCAGGCGCGCCACCGACTGGTCTCCCGACCGGATGCGCAGCTTGCAGGGGGTGCCGCCGTGCAGGTGGAACGCGGCGACCTCCATGTGCCGCTCCAGCATGGCGCGCAGCCGCCGCCCCGGCTCGTCGTCGGCGAGCGCGGTGACCAGCACGACCTCGCGGCCGCCGGCCGCCGCCAGCAGCGCGGCCAGCCCGGCGCCGCCGGGCCGGGCGTGCTCCTCCGCCTGCTCGACGACCGGGACGGGCGCGTCCGGGCACAGCCGGCTGCTCGTGCCGACGATGTCGACGTCGAGCAGCACGTCGCCCACCACCACCAGCGGTGCGCTCATCTCGCCTCCTCGCTCCGCACGCTCCGATCAGCCATGGGCCACGCCCAAGGCGTCGTCGACCACCCCGCAGAGCAGGTGCACCGCGGCGAGGTGGATCTCCTGGACGGTCGATGTCGCACCGGCCCGCACGGTGACCGCGTCGTGGCAGGCGTCGGCGAGCGGGTTCGGGCCGGGTCCGGTCACCGCCCACGCCGTCATGCCGAGCTCGCGCGCCCGGTCCGCCGCGGCGATCACGTTGCGGCTGCGGCCGCTGGTCGACAGGCACACCAGCACGTCGCCGGGGCGGCCGTGCGCCTGCACCTGCCGGGCGAACACGTGCGCGGCGCCGTAGTCGTTGCCGATCGCCGTGACAGAGGAGGTGTCGCCGTGCAGCGGGATCGCCGACAGCGGCCGGCGCTCGTCCTCGAACCGGCCGACGAGCTCGGCGGTCAGATGCTGGGCCTCGGCGGCGCTGCCGCCGTTCCCGCAGGCGAGCAGCCGCCCGCCGGCGCGCAGCACGCCCGCGAGCCGGCGGCCCCACGCCTCGATGGTGGGGACCTGCGCGCGGAACTCCAGCGCCGCCTCCGCGAGCGCCTCCAGCCGCCGGTCCTGCGCGGTGGCGGTGCGCGTCCGCGCGATCCGCTGCGTGGTGGCCGTCATCAGGCGGCCACCCCGCTCGGCGCCGCGGCGCGCGCGTAGACGCCGGCCGTGTCGGCGGCGACCCGCGTCCAGGAGTAGCGCTCGCGGGCGCGGTCGCCCGCCGCGAACCCCATCGCGGCGCGGCCCGCCGGATCGTCCAGCAGCGCCCGGATCGCGGCGGCCGCCGCCCGCGGGTCGCGCGGCGGGACCAGCACGCCGGTGGCGCCGTCCGCGACGGTGTCCAGATGGCCGCCGACGGCGCTCGCCACGACCGGGACGCCGCACGCCATCGCCTCCAGCGGGACCATCCCGAACGGCTCGTACCAGGGCAGCGTCACCACCAGGCTCGCCGACCGCAGCAGCGGCGGCACCTGCTCGCGGCCGAGCCGGCCGAGGAACTCCACCCGCCCCGCGACGCCCGCCTCCGCCGCGACGCGCCGCAGCCGCCGCACCTCGGCGTCGCCGTCCAGGTCGCCGCGCGGCGGCCCGCCGGCGACGGCCAGCTCGGCGTCCGGCAGGTGCGCCAGCGCCCGGATCGCGGTGTCCACGCCCTTGCGCTCGACGAGCCGCGACAGCACGACGAGCCGGCGCCGCTCCCGGCCGTCCGAGCGGTGCCCGTCCGGGGTGAACAGCCCGAGGTCGACACCGCACGGCACCACCGAGATCCGCTCCCGCGGCACCTGCATCGCGGTCAGCTCGACGACCTCGTCGGCGCAGGTGGCGATGACCGCCTCGGCGGACAGGCCGATCGCGCGCTCCAGCTCCAGGCGCGCCGGGGGGCTGGTGTCCCTGCCGCCCTGGTGGTGCCGCTTCACGGTGCCGAGCGCGTGGTAGGTCTGCACCACCGGGACGCGCCGCGCCAGGGCCGGCGCGGACGCCTGCAGCGCGGCGAGCCCGCTCATCCAGAAGTGCGCGTGTGCCACGTCCGGAGGCTCGGCTGCCCAGCGCTGCTCGAGGTAGAGCCCGAAGTCGCGCATCCACGGCAGCAGGTCGTCCTTGGCGATGCGCTCGGCCGGCCCCGCCGGGACGTGCTCGACGGTCACGCCGGGCGCGAGGCGCACCCGGCGCGGCAGGGCGGGCGCGTCCCGCCGCGTGTACACGGTGACGTAGTGGCCCTGGCGGCCGAGCTCGGACGCCAGTTCCGCGACGAACACGTTCTGGCCGCCGCCGTCCGCTCCGCCCAGCCCGGCCCTGGCGGCCAGCGGGCTGGCGTGCTCGGAGATCATGGCAATCCTCATCGCGTTACCTCCGTGAGAGTTCGCTCCCAGTCGCGCAGGAACCGCGGCAGGCCGTAGCGTTCGACGGCGTACGCGCGCGCCTCCTTGCCCATCTGGCGGGCGCGCGGCGGGTCGGCGGCCAGGGCCCGCGCGGCGTCGGCGAGCGCGCCGACCCGCGTGGACAGCACCCCGGCCTCCGGCGGCACCGCCTCGACCGCCTCGGTGGTGGCGAGCGCCACCACGGGCAGGCCGAGCATCATGGCCTCGATCAGAGCGAGGCCGAGCGAGGTCCACCGGTAGGGGTGGACGTAGACGCGGCGGCGGGCGAGCTCCTCGTGCATCCGCGCCTGCGGCAGGTCCTCGAACGTCCACAGCGACTCGGGCGCGATGCCGAGCGCCTCCGGGACGCCGCCGACGTTCATGCCGAACAGGTCCAGCGGGACGGCGCGCGCCAGCTCGGCGAGCAGGTCGGTCCCGGCGACGCGGCCGCGCCGCAGCGGGTCGTTGATGACGACGCCGGCGCGCGGCATGTCGCCGGTGCAGCGGTGGCCGGGGTCGACGACCCCGTGCTCGATGACCGTGGTCGGGGCCCGGCCGCAGTTCCAGAACAGCCGGTTGAAGTGGGTGACGTGCACGACGGGGATGTCGTCGCGGTCGTGCAGGAAGTGGCGGCTGTCGGGGACGACCTCCTCGGGCAGGCTCGCGTCCGCCGGGGTGCGCCGGGGGGTGTCGTGCTCGACGTAGACGGCGGGGACGTCGCGTCCGGGCCGGCGGCCGAGCCATCGCTCGGCGAGCTCCAGCTCGCGGGGGCGCTGCAGGACGACGACGTCGACGTCCTCGTGCCGCAGCCGCTCGGGCGCGACCTCGACGGCGCGGTCGGGCCAGGTGAAGGTGCCGGGGCGCCCCCTGCCGTCGGGGCCCCTGTCCGGGGTGACGGGGACGAGCGTGGTCTGCGGCCCGTGCACGAACGACGTGGCCCACGAGCCGTGGACGTGCCAGAGCAGGACTCTCATCGGGCGGGCGCCTCCTCCGGGGGCGCGCCGCGCGGGTCCGCGGCGACGACCTCGACGGCCGCGGCGACCTCGTCGGCGCCGACCGACGCCAGGCACGGATGCCCGTCCACCGGGCACACGCGGGCGCGGGTGTCCTTGCACGGCGCGCCCTGGTCGCCGAGCAGCGCCATCGGCACGCCGAACGGCGCCCACCGGGCGGCGGGCACGGTGGGCGCGAACAGCGATACGACGGGGGTTCCGACGGCGGCGGCGAGATGGGCGGGGCCGGTGTTGCCGGCGACGACGGCGCGGGCGCCGCGCAGCACCGACGCGAGTTCCGGCAGGGCGGTGCGGCCGCCGAGGTCGAGGCCGTCCTCCCCGGCGACGAGCGCGGTGAGCTCCTTCTCCTCGCCGTGCCCGGTCACCACGACCCGGTGGCCGGCGGCGCGCAGCAGCCGGACGGCCTCGGCGCACCGCTCCGGCGGCCAGGCCCGCGCCGGGACGGACGTCCCCGGATGCACCACCACGTAGCCGACGCCGCCGGTGAGGTGGTCGGTGTCGGGCAGCGGCTCGCGCACCCGCAGCCGGGTGTCGGCGGGCGCCGGGAACCCGGCGTCCTCGGCGAGGGCCAGCATCCGCAGCGGTTCGGGCACATCGCCTTCGGGACGGTGCCGCAGGTCCAGCAGGGAACCGGGGTAGTCCTCGCTGATGCCGCCGATCCACGGGGTGCCGGCGAGCCGCAGCAGCAGCGCGAGCGGCAGCGGCGACTGGTGGAACGAGGTGAGGATGAGCGCCCGGTCGAAGCCCGCCAGCGCCTCGACGGCCCTGTCGATGTCGGCCCGGTCGACCGGGTCCGGCTCCGGGTCGATCCAGGGCGCGCGCCACTCGATGACCTCGTCCACGCCGGGCAGCAGGTCGGCGGCGGCGCGGCCGCGCGGCCCGCACAGCAGCGCGACCTCATCGGCCGCCGCCGCGACCGCCCGGACGGCGGGCCCGGCGAGCAGCACGTCGCCGAGGTTGTCCTGGCGTGCCAGCAGCACCCTCATCGCGTCCGCCTTCCGAGGACCAGTTCGACGGCGGCGCGCAGGTCCGGCGCCGTCTCCAGCGCCCGCGCGATCTCCGCGGGCCGGGTGCGGACGGTCGGCACGAGGATGCCCCGGGCGCCGGCCGCCGCCGCGGCCTCGATGTCGCGGCCGATGTCGCCGATGACGGCGCAGTCGGACGGCAGCGCGCCGAGCCGGCGCACGGCGCGCTCGATCATCCCGGGCCGCGGCTTGCGGCACTCGCAGCCGTCGTCGCCGTCGTGGGGGCAGAACTCCCACACGTCGATGCGGCCGAGCAGCTCCTCGACCCGCGCGTTGACGCGCCGGACGTCGCCGGCGGTGATGCGCCCCTTCGCGACGCCCGACTGGTTGGACACCACGCCGATCCGCACGCCGTGCCGGCGGAGCCGGTCCAGGGCGCGCCGCGCGCCCGGCATCGGCTCGACCAGCGCGGGGTCGCCGTTGTACGGGACGTCGCGGATGAGGGTGTCGTCGCGGTCGAACAGCACGACCCACGGCCCGGCCCACGGCCGTGCGTCGCGGTGCGCCAGCAGCCCCCTGATCCGGTGCCCGACGGCGGCGGGCGGGATGACCGCGCTGGTGACCGCCATCTTCAGCACCTCGCCGGGCGTCCGGGGTCCGGGGCGGATCCGCTCGACCGCGAACCGGGCGGTGCAGAGCGCCCACCCGCCGGCGGCCAGCGCGGCGGCGGCCGTCCCGGCGCGGCTTCCTCGCAGCGCGGCGGGCGCGGCGGCGAGGGCGGCGAGCCCGGCCGCGGCCGTCAGGACGTGCCGGCGCAGCAGGCCCCTGCCCTCGCCGGCGCGGGCCCGCCAGCCGGGGCCGTGGACCCGCCACATCAGGACGTCGTCGGCGTTGCCGGCCTGGGCGCGGACCGAGGCCCAGAACCCGGCCGCGCGCACCGGATGCGTCACGTGCCGCTCGCCCCGCACCAGGTCGTGCCCGGCCGCCAGGGCGCGCAGCGCGAGGTCGGCGTCCTCGCGGTAGGCGCGGCGGAACCGCTCGTCGAAACCGCCCAGCTCGGCGAGGACGCCGCGGCGGTACGCCATGTCGGCGGTGATCCAGTCGGCGCGGGCGAGCCCGGCGGTGTTCCGCTCCCAGTCGGTGGGGCGGCGGCCGTCCGGCATCGGGACGGAGACGCGGCCCTGCGAGCCCGCGGCCTTCGGCGGCAGCCCGGCGAGGTCGGCGGCGAGCCGCCGCGTCCAGTCGGGATCCGGGACGACGTCGTCGTCCAGGAAGGCGACCCATTCGGTGGCGGCGGCGCGCCAGCCGGCGTTGCGCGCGGCGGCCGGGCCGCGCCCGCCGGAGCGGATCACCCGGATCCGCCGCCCGCCGGAGTCCGGCAGCGGCAGCGGAGCGCCGTGCGCGGGCCGGTCGTCCACCACGATGATCTCGTGCGGCGCGGGCTCCGGGCCGCCGGCGATCGAGTCGAGCAGCGCAGCGAGGACGGTCCGCAGGCTCGGGCGGCCGATCGTCGGGACGACGACGGTGCAGCTCATCGGGCGTGCACCTCCCGGCGGCGGACGACGAACGGGCCGATCGCCAGCAGGTCCACGGGTGCGGAGCCGAAGCACTCCAGCGCGTCGCGCGGGTCGTCCACCATGGGCCGCCCCGCGGTGTTGAGGCTGGTGTTGACGACGACCGGCAGGCCGGTGCGCAGCCGGAACTCCTCCAGCAGCCGCGCGACGAGCGGCTCGTGGCCGCGGGCGACGGTCTGGACCCGGGCGGTGCCGTCCACGTGGACGACGGCGGGGATCCGCTCCCGCCACTCCGCGCGGACGTCGTGGACGAACAGCATGTACGGGCTCGGGATCGGGCCGTCGAAGATCTCGGCGGCGTGCTCCAGCGCGACCATCGGGGCGATGGGCCGGAACTGCTCGCGGCCCTTCACGTCGTTGAGCCGCTCGACGTTGGCGGCGTGGCCGGGATGGGCGAGCAGCGACCGGTGCCCGAGCGCGCGCGGGCCGAACTCCGAGCGGCCTTGGAACCAGGCGACGATCTCGTTGCGGGCAAGCGCCTCGGCGACCGCAGCCGCGACGTCGGCCGGACGCTCGTAGGGGACCTTGGCGGTGTCGAGGCAGCGCGCGATCGACGCGTCGTCCCACTGGCGGCCGAGGTCGGCGCCCGGCATCGCGGTGACGGTGTCGCCGCCGTCCTGCGCCACATGCAGGGCCGCCCCGAGCGCGGTGCCCGCGTCGCCCGCGGCGGGCTGCACCCAGATGTCGTCGTAGGGCCCGTCCGCGGCGAGCCGCGAGTTCGCCACGCAGTTCAGCGCTACGCCGCCGGCGAGCATCAGCCGCCGCGAGCCGGTCCGCCCGTGCAGCCACGACGCCAGGTCGAGCAGCACCTCCTCCAGCCGCGCCTGGACGCTCGCGGCGAGGTCGGCGTGGTCGCGGGTCCACTCGCCCTCGGCCGGGCGTGCCTTGGCGAGCGCGCCCCAGTCGATCGGGGCGACCGCGAAGCCGCCGTCGCCGGTGGCCCGCACGTGCTCGCGCAGCTCGTCCAGGAAGCGCGGCTCGCCGTAGGACGCCAGCGCCATCACCTTGTACTCGTCGCTGGAGCGCAGGAAGCCGAGGTGGTCGGTGAGGTCCTCGTACATCAGGCCGAGCGAGTGCGGCAGCCGCTGCGCGTGCAGCGGGGTCAGCTCGCCGCCGGCGTAGGTACCGGCGAGGTGCGAGTGCGACTCGCCGCGGCCGTCCAGCACGAGGACGTCGCCGTCGCAGGGCCGCGGCGCGGCCAGGGCGGCGGACGCGGCGTGCGCCACATGGTGCGGGACGTACCGGACGATCCCCGGGTCGAGGCCGGGCAGGGCGGCGGCGAGGAAGTTCGGGGCGCGGCGCGCGTACAGGGTCCGCAGCCGCTCCCACTGCTCGTCGTGGCCGTCCAGGCCGGGTTCGACCAGGCCGGGATCGTAGGAGTAGGCGACGGCGTCCAGGTCGCCGGGCTCGAGCCCGGCGCGCTCCAGGCACCAGCGGGCCGCCCGCTCCGGTGGTTCCCAGGCGGAGAAGGCGACCGGCCGCTTGCCGTGCTTGCGGCGGCTGAAGCGTTCCTCCTCCGCCGCGCCCACGACCGTCCCGTCCACCACGAGGACGGCGGCCGGGTCGTGGAAGATCGCGTTGATTCCGAGCACGCGCATGGATGAGCCCCGTTTCGGCGCAGCGTTCGGTGGAGTGGCGATGCCGTCCGTCGTGGGCATCGGCCCGGGGATCTTCAGAAGGGAGCGAATCCCCTAAAGGTGATTTCGTGCATTACCGGGATGTCCGGCTCTAAACGCTGTGTCAGAAAAAGTGGCAGGTGGGCGAACTGGCAGTTGAGACGGGTTTTATGTACGTCGCGAAGCCTGTTGGGGTTTGAGGGGTTCGGACGTGCAAGCCGGACATGGACGGGGGTCCGGCGGGTACGGGGCGTGCCATGCGCTGCACCCTCGTCGTCATCACCCGCGACCGCAGGCGCTCGCTGCTGGCGACGCTCGCCCGGCTGCGGGCGCTGCCCGGGTCCCCTCCGGTCATCGTGGTGGACAACGCCTCGCGGGACGGGACGCCCGACGCCGTCGCCGAGCGGTTCCCCGCCTTCCGGCTGATCCGGTCGCAGCGCAACCTCGGCGCCGTCGCTCGCAACCTCGCGGTCGACCACGTCCGCACCCCGTACGTGGCGTTCTGCGACGACGACACCTGGTGGGAGCCGGACGCCCTGCCCCGCGCCGCCGGCCTGCTGGACGCCCACCCGCGGCTGGCGGTGGTGACCGGGCGGATCCTCGTCGAGCCCGGCGGGCGGGAGGACCCGATCGTCCCGGAACTGCGCGACTCGCCCGTCCCGGGGCCGCCCTGGCTGCCGGGGCCCGCGCTCGGCTCGTTCCTCGCGGGCGCGTCGATGCTGCGGGCCGAGGCCTTCCGGGAGGCCGGCGGGTTCTCGGCCCGGCTGTGGCTCGGTGGCGAGGAGGAACTGCTCAGCGCCGACCTGATGGCCCTCGGCTGGCACCTGTGCTACGCCGAGGACGTCGTCGTGCACCACGAGCCGTCCCCGCTGCGCGAGGCGCACCTGCGGCGCCGGCATGGCATCCGCAACACCCTGTGGTTCACCTGGCTGCGCCGCCCGCTGCCCGCCGCGCTCCGCCGCACCGCCGGGCTGCTGCGCACCCTCCCGCGCGACCGCGTCACCGCGGGCGCGCTCGCCGAGGCCGCCGCGGGGCTGCACTGGGTCGCCCGGGAGCGCCGCACGCTGCCGCGCGACGTCGAGACCAGGCTGCGCAGCCTGGAGAAGGCGCAGCGGACCTCCAAGGCGCGCCGGTACGTCAGCTGATGGGAGCGGAGGACACCATGCCCGACGTCACGATCGTGGTCGCGACCCGCGACCGCGCCGCCGAACTCCGCCGCAGCCTCGGCCGGCACACCGCGCCGGTGATCGTGGCCGACAACGCCTCCGCCGACGGCACCGCGGAGGTCGCGGAGGCCGCCGGAGCCCGGGTGCTGCGGCTGCCCCGCAACCTCGGCGCCGCCGCCCGCAACGCCGGGGTGCGGGAGGCGCGGACCCGCTACGTCGCGTTCGCCGACGACGACTCCTGGTGGGCACCGGGAGCGCTGGAGCGGGCCGCGGAGATCCTCGACGCCCACCCGCGGACGGCATTGCTGGCCGCCCGCGTCCTCGTCGGCGAGGAGGAACGCCCGGAACCGGTGTCGGAGGCGATGGCGCGGGCACCGCTCGGGCGCCCGGAGGGGATGCCCGGGCCCGCCGTCCTCGGCTTCCTCGCGTGCTCGGCCATCGTCCGCCGCGACGCCTACCTCGACGCCGGGGGCTTCTCCGACGTACTGCACTTCGCCGGCGAGGAGGAGCTCCTCGCGCTCGACCTGGCCGCCGCCGGCTGGGACCTGGCCTACGTGCCGGAGCTGGTCGTCCACCACCATCCGTCGCCGGGCGGCCGGAACCCGGCGGCGCGGCGCCGCCGGGAGATCCGCAACGCGCTGCTCACCGCCTGGCTGCGCCGCCCGCTCCCGGCCGTCGCCCGGATGGCCGCCGCGGCGCTCGGCACCCGCGACGGCCGGGCGGGGCTCGCCGGCGCGGTCCGCGCGCTGCCGCGGCTGGCCGGCGCGCGGCGCCCCCTGCCGCCGGCCGTGGAGGCCGCGCGCGCCCGCCTCGCCGCGTACTGAGCCTCCGCCGGGGCGGAGTCCGCGTCAGGCGTCGCGCGCGGCGGCCGGGCCGCTGGCCAGCAGCACCGTGCACACGGTCCCGACCAGCGCGACCGCCCCGAGCGCCCACCCCGTCACGTACTCGGCGTGCCGGGTCGAACCGCTCGACTCCGCCGCGGTCAGGAACAGCGTCCCGATCGTCGCGATGCCGATCACCTGGCTGATCTGCATCAGGGTCAGCAGCAGCCCGCTGGCGTCCGCCGCGTCCCCGGCCGGGACGTGCTCCAGCCCCACCGTCATGACGATCGACATGACCCCGAGGCCGAGCCCGATCACCGCGGTGAGCGCCTCGTACCCGGCGCCGCCGCCGGCCAGCGGGCCGACGCACAGGTAGCCCGCCGCGGCGATCGTGAACCCGACCGGGATCACCCGCCGGTGCCAGCGGGCGGGCAGCCGCTGCCAGTTCAGCCCCACCAGCGCGAACGCGGCGACGCAGGGAACGAACGCGAGCCCCGACCGGAGCGGTGTCATCCTCAGGTCGCCCTGCAGGTGCAGCGTCGTGGTGAACAGGAACGTGCCCCACGTCCCCGGCGCCAGCATGAGCGCCCCGCAGGCGGGCAGCAGCCGCGGCGCCCGCAGCACCCGCGGCGAGAACAGCGGCCGGCCGCCGCGCGCCGCCACGCCCCGCTCCACCGCGACGAAGGCGGCGAGGAACGCGGCGCTCGCCGCGAGCGAGAACCATCCCCACAGCGGCCAGCCCAGCTCGTGCCCGAGGATCAGCGGGACCACGAACAGCAGCACGGCCGGCGTCAGCGTGAGCAGGCCCCGCAGGTCGAGGTCCCCGCCCCGCGCGCCGCCGTCGTCGCGCGGCAGCAGCCGCGGCCCGGCCACCAGCAGCACCAGGCCGATCGGGACGTTCACGAGGAACACCGTCCGCCAGCCCGCGCCGAACAGGTCCGCGCTCACCAGCACGCCCCCGGCGGCCTGGCCGACGACCACGCCGCCCGCGATCATCGCCGAGTAAAGGCCCAGCGCGCGCGCCCGTGCCGCGCCGGTGAAGTTCCGCTGGATCATCGACATCACCTGCGGTGTCATCAGCGCCGCCCCGGCGCCCTGCAGGAACCGGAACCCGACCAGCGGCCAGGTGGACGGCGCCAGCCCGCACGCCAGCGACAGCACCGTGAACGCGGCCAGCCCGGCATGGTACATCCGCCGGTGCCCGGCGATGTCGCCGAGCCGCGCCCCCGTGATCAGCAGCACGGCGTAGGCGATGGTGTAGCCGGCGACGATCAGCTGCAGTCCCGCGCCGGACGCGTGCAGGTCCGCCCGCATCGTCGGCAGCGCCACGTTGACGATGTTCACGTCGAGGATGGCCATGAACTGTCCGAGCAGCAGGAGGCCGAGGACCAGGCCTCCTGGACCGCTCCGCCCATCCTGCTCGGGAACGACCCCGCGCAGATCGGTTGTCTGTGTCATGGGAACGACACTGACGCCGTTCCGATACCGGTAACGAGAGCCCCTTGATACTGGTACTGACAGCACCTGGCAACGACCCTGGGGGAAGGGCAGGCTGGAACCGTGACGACGACCGGCACGACGACCAGGACGACGAGCGGGACGGCCGCCGGGCGCGGCGCGACCCGGCGCCGCACCGAACTGGCGGCGTTCCTGCGCAGCAGGCGCGAGCGGATCGCCCCGCACGAGGTCGGCATGCCGCCGGGGCAGCGGCGCCGCACGCCCGGCCTGCGCCGCGAGGAGGTCGCGCAGCTCGCCGGGGTCGGCGTCACCTGGTACACCTGGCTCGAGCAGGGCCGCCCGATCAACGCCAGCACCCAGGTGCTGGACGCGGTGGCCCGCACGCTGCGCCTCGACGGCGCCGAGCGCGAGCACCTCTACCGGCTCGCCGAGGTGCCGGAGGCCGAGCCGCCGGACGAGGCGCGGCAGCTGCCCGAGGACATGCAGACGATCCTCGACGGGCTGCTGCCGCTGCCCGCGGCGGTGTGCAACGCCCGCTCGGACGTGCTCGCCTGGAACGCCGCCTTCACGGCGATCTTCCCGTGCATCGAAACGTTCCCGCCGTGCGAGCGCAACACGATGTGGATCACGTTCATGACGCCGCCGTGCTGCAACCCGGTCGGGAACACCGCCGAGGAGATGCCGATGCACGTCGCGGTGTTCCGGTACCGCTACAGCCGGCACATGAACGAGCCGGGCTGGAAGGAGCTGGTCCAGCGGCTCCAGGCGGCAAACCCGGAGTTCGCGCGGCTGTGGGCCGAGCACGAGGTGGCCCTGCCCGGCCCGCGGGTGAAGGTCTTCCGGCATCCCGTGGTCGAGGAGATCCGCACCCGCACCACCAGCCTCGACATCACCGGATCGGCGGGCGCCCGGCTGGTCGTCTACACGCCCATCGACGGCGAGAGCCGCGACCGGGTCTCCTGGCTGCTGGCCCACCCCGAGCTGGCCGCGCCGCCCCACCGGCACTGATCAGCGGCCCCGCGCGCGGCGGGCGATCACCGCGAGGTCCGTCGCCGCGATCGCGGCGACGACGACGCAGACCACCGCCGCGCCCCAGGCCGTCCCGCTCCCGTCGCGGTTCGCGATGATGCCGAACACGATGGCCGCCGCGGCCGCCGCCACCAGCGCGACGCCCGACAGGACCGCCCGCAGGCCGAGCGCGCTCCGCGCGGTCAGCGGCTCGTCCCCCGCCGGCTCGCGGCCCGGCTCCTCGACCGGCTCGCGGTCCTCGTGGTCCTCCCGGCCGCGGTCGTCGCCGTCCGGGCCGGGGCTCCCCGCGGTCATCGGGCGAACGTGCCGACGAGCGTGCCCGACGCCACGACCTTGTCCTCGACGGCGTCCCGCAGCTCCTCGGCGGTGAAGCCGTCCCGCAGCCCCGACGGCTCCGACAGCCCGTACAGGCGGAAGAAGTAGCGGTGCGGGTCGTCGCCCGCCGGCGGCTTCGGCCCGCCGTACCCCTCCGTCCCGTAGTCGTTGCGGCCGAGGACCGCGCCGGTCGGCCGCTCCCCGGCGTCCAGGCCGGTCGTGACGGGGTCGATGCCGGCGACGAGCCAGTGCGCGAACGTCCCGACCGGGGCGTCCGGGTCCTCGCAGGCGAGCGCCAGCTCCACCACCTCCTCCGGGGCCTGCGACCACTCCAGCGGCGGCGACACGTCGCCCCGGTCGTGCGAGTAGTCCGACGGCATGAGCGCGTGGTCGTCGAATGCGGCACTGCGCAGCGTCATCTTGTCCATGCCGCCGTCGTGCCCGGTCCGGCGACGACGATGCGCGCCCGGTCCGGTCGCCCCCAGCCCCCGGCAGATCACTGTCAGTCCGCGCTCGACGCCGCCCAGATGTTGATGCCGGCCTCCACCGCGTCCCGGTCGATCGCCTCCAGTTCGTCCGGCGTGAAGTCGAGACGGTCCAGGGCGGCGAGGTTCTCCTCCAGCTGCGCGACGCTGCTCGCGCCGATCAGCGACGAGGTGACCCGCGCGTCGCGCAGCGACCAGGCGAGGGCCATCTGCGCGAGCGACTGGCCGCGCCCCCGCGCGATCTCGTTGAGCGTCCGGACGTGCCGGACGTTCTCCTCGGTGAGCAGGTCGCTGGAGAACGAGGTGTTCCTGCTGGCCCGCGACCCCTCGGGAATCCCGCCGAGGTACTTGCCGGTGAGCATGCCCTGCGCCAGCGGCGAGAACGCGATGCAGCCGACGCCCTCCTCCTCGAGGGTGCCGAGCAGGCCCCCCTCGATCCACCGGTTCAGCATCGAGTAGGACGGCTGGTGGATCAGCAGCGGCGTGCCCATCTCCCGCAGGATCCGCGCCGCCTCCGCGGTGCGCTTCGGCGAGTACGACGAGATGCCCGCGTACAGCGCCTTCCCGGACCGGACGGCGTGGTCCAGCGCCCCCATCGTCTCCTCCAGCGGCGTGTCCGGGTCGAACCGGTGGCTGTAGAAGATGTCGACGTAGTCCAGGCCCATCCGCTTCAGGGACTGGTCGAGGCTGCCGAGCAGGTACTTGCGCGACCCCCACTCGCCGTACGGGCCGGGCCACATGTCGTAGCCGGCCTTCGTGCTGATGACCAGTTCGTCCCGGTAGGGCGCGAGGTCCTCGCGCATGATCCGGCCGAAGTTGGTCTCCGCCGACCCGTAGGGCGGCCCGTAGTTGTTGGCGAGGTCGAAGTGCGTCACCCCGAGGTCGAAGGCCCGCCGCAGGATCGCCCGCTGGACGTCGATCGGGCGGTCGTCGCCGAAGTTGTGCCACAGCCCGAGCGAGATCGCGGGGAGCCGCAGCCCGCTGCGCCCGCACCGCCGGTAGGGAAGTCGTTCGTATCGGTCGCCGTCGGCCGTGTAAGTCATGGTCACGAGTATTTCAGGCGTGCCGCGGCGGCGCCCCGGCGGCGGCCTCGGCGCCGATCGCGGGGAGCGGCCGGGCTCTGCGGCTTCGTCGTGAATGCGGGGGGAATTAGTCCTATATGGGGGTTTGACGGTAGTTTGCGGCATTTCGAGCTTAGGGGGCCGGTGGTGGTTGGTAGGGCTCCCGGCAAGGCAGGGGGAGGCCCGCGCAGGAGAGGCGGGCCCCGGCCGCGAGATCCGAGAGGACCACCATGACCGAGTACAACGCCTTCCCGGCCCCGTCGCGCGACCTGTGCGGGACCATGCACGTCCACCGGCGGCTGCTGAACGAGAGCATGACCTACCGGGCGCAGCGCGCGCGCATCGAGAACCGGGCGCTCCAGTACGAGACGGGCCGGCGCGCCTCCGTGCGCAGCGGCGTGGTCACCATCCCGGTCGTCGTCCACGTGGTGCACAACCCGGGCACCCCGGCGCAGAACATCGCCGACGCGCAGATCCACAGCCAGATCGACGTCCTCAACTGGGACTTCCGCGCCGCCAACCCCGACGTGTCGCGGGTGCCGGACCCGTGGAAGCCGCTGGTGGCCGACATCGAGGTCGAGTTCGCGCTCGCGACCGCGGACCCCCACGGCGCGCCGACGGACGGGATCGTCAGGGTCGAGACGGGCCGCACCGAGTTCGACTCGCACGACGGCGTGAAGGCGGCCGCCAGCGGCGGCGCCGACCCCTGGCCGAGCGACCAGTACCTCAACCTGTGGGTGTGCCAGCTGGGCGAGGGCCTGCTCGGTTACGCGCAGTTCCCCGGCGGCCCGCCGCACACCGACGGCGTGGTCGTCCTGCACTCGGCCTTCGGGACGACCGGCACCGCGGCGGCGCCCTACGACGGCGGCCGTACCGCGACGCACGAGATCGGGCACTGGCTCGACCTGTTCCACATCTGGGGCGACGACGACGGCGCGTGCAGCAACGACGACCGCGTCGCCGACACCCCGAACCAGGCCGGCTCCAACGTGGGCAAGCCGGCGTTCCCGCACGTCACGTGCGACAACGGGCCGAACGGCGACATGTTCATGAACTACATGGACTACGTCGACGACGACTCGATGTTCATGTTCACGCGCGGCCAGCGCGAGCGGGTCGACGCCTGCCTCGAGGGGACGCGCGCCTCGTTCCTCGTGGCGCACCGGGCCGCGCCCGCGGCGCCCGCCGCCGCGCCCGGGACGAGGCCGGTGGAGGCCCAGGCCTCCGGGTACGTCGCGCAGGACTCCGACGTCGAACGGCTGCTCCACGACACCGAGCGCCTGACCAGGGAGGCGCTCACCGACATCCACGACGTCCTCGACCTCGTCGGCCACCGCTTCGGCGGATGACCGGCCGACCGCCGGAGGAGGCGCCATGACCGGAGGAAGCGGTACGGACGACACGCCGGCCCCCGTCACGGGCACGTGGGTCCACGCCTTCGAGGAGGACACCCCGGCCGAGGCGGTGTACCGGCCGGAGGGCCGGCCGCTCCCTCCGTCCCGCCGGCCGCGGCGGCGCCTGGAGTTCCGCCCGGACGGCACCGTCACCGAGCACCGTCCCGCTCCCGACGACCGCCTCGCCGAGCGCGAGGGCCGCTGGGAGCGGCGCGGGCCGGAGCGGGTCGCCGTCGCCTTCCCCGGCGGGCGCGGCGCGCCGCTCGCCGTGTCGGTCTCCGGGGACGGCGACCGGCTCTCGGTCGAGAAGTGACGCGGCGCCCGCCGGCCTCCACCTCCTCGAATCCGAAATCTTCATGCCGTGAGGCGGCATGTCGACAAAGAAACCCGTCCTGGGCTGTCATGTCTGCAAGGCGTGAACGTGCGCCGACCGTGGCAGGAAGAACCAGAGAAATGCGGACGAGGAGGTCCCGGTGGTCGTGCTGCGCAGCTATGTGTCGGGTTCATGGCGTGCTCCGGAGGACGAGGGGGCGCCGTTGCACGACGCCGTCACGGGGGAGGAGGTCGCCCGGATCTCCTCCGCGGGGGTCGACATGGGCGCCGCCCTGCACTACGGGCGGTCGGTCGGCGGGCCGGTGCTGCGGGAGCTGACCTTCCACCAGCGCGCCGCGTTGCTGAAGGCGCTGGCGTCGCACCTGCGGGAGCACCGCGAGGAGCTGTACGCGCTGTCCGCGCGGACGGGCGCGACGCTAGGCGACTCCAAGTTCGACGTCGACGGCGGCATCGGCGTGCTGTTCGGCTATGCGAGCAAGGGCAAGCGCGAGCTGCCGAACGACACCGTGCTCGTGGAGGGCGCCGTTGAGCCGCTCGGCAAGGGCGGCACGTTCGTCGCCCAGCACCTGTGCACGCCGTCCCTCGGCGTCGCGGTGCAGATCAACGCGTTCAACTTCCCGGTCTGGGGGCCGCTGGAGAAGCTCGCGCCCGCGTTCCTGGCCGGCGTGCCGAGCCTGATCAAGCCCGCGAGCCAGACCGCGTACCTGACCGCCCGGCTGGTCGAGCTGGTCGTGGAGTCGGGGATCCTGCCTGAGGGCAGCGTGCAGATGGTCTGCGGCGACCCGCGCGACCTGCTCGACCACCTCACCGAGCAGGACATCGTGGCGTTCACCGGCTCGGCCTCCACGGCGCGGCTGCTGCGCACCCATCCGGCGGTCGTCGGCGGCGCCGTCCGGTTCAACGCCGAGGCCGACTCGCTGAACTGCTCCGTCCTCGGCCCGGACGCGGCGCCCGGCACGCCGGAGTTCGACCTGTACGTGGAGCAGCTCGTCGCGGAGATGACCGTCAAGGCGGGGCAGAAGTGCACCGCCATCCGCCGCGCGCTCGTCCCCGCCGCGCTGATCGACGACGTCGCCGAAGCCGTCCGCGGGCGGCTCGCGAAGGTGACGGTCGGGAACCCGGCGGACCCGGACGTGCGGATGGGCGCGCTCGCCACCCTCGACCAGCGCGAGGAGGTCCGCCGCTCGCTGAAGGCGCTGACGGACGCCGGGCGGATCGTGTTCGGCGACCCCGAGCGGGTCGAGGTGCGGGGCGCGGACGCCGTGCGCGGCGCGTTCATGTCGCCGGTGCTGCTGCGCGCCGACGACGCCGGACGCGCCGAGCCGCACGAGGTCGAGGCGTTCGGCCCGGTCAGCACCCTTATGCCGTACTCCGGCGCGGCGGAGGCGATCGCGCTCGCGGCGCGCGGCCGGGGCAGCCTCGCCGGGTCCGTGGTGACCGCGGACGCGGAGTTCGCGCGCGACGTCGTCCTCGGCCTCGCGCCCTGGCACGGGCGGCTGCTCGTGCTGAACTCCGAGGACGCCAAGGAGTCCACGGGGCACGGCTCGGCGCTGCCCGCGCTCGTCCACGGCGGCCCCGGACGCGCCGGCGGCGGCGAGGAGATGGGCGGGATCCGCGGGGTGGTGCACCACATGCGGCGCACCGCCGTCCAGGCCGGGCCCGCGATGCTCACCGCGCTCACCGGCCGCTGGGTGCCCGGCACCGACCGCACCGTCACCGGCGAGCACCCGTTCCGCAAGCACCTGGAGGACCTGCGGGTCGGCGACACCGCCGTCGGCGGGCCCCGCACCGTCACGCTGGAGGACATCGGGCACTTCGCCGAGTTCACCGGCGACACCTTCTACGCGCACACCGACGAGGAGGCCGCCCGCAAGAACCCGCTGTTCGGCGGCCGGGTCGCGCACGGCTACCTCGTCGTGTCGTTCGCGGCGGGGCTGTTCGTCGAGCCGGCGCCGGGCCCCGTCCTCGCCAACTACGGGCTGGAGAACCTGCGGTTCCTCACCCCGGTGAAGCCCGGCGACGAGCTGACGGTGACGCTGACCGCCAAGCAGATCTCGCCGCGCGAGGGCGCCGGCTACGGCGAGGTCCGCTGGGACACCGACGTCACCAACCAGGACGGCGCGTCGGTCGCCAAGTACGACGTGCTGACGCTGGTGGCCAAACGGCCCGCGCACGACTAGAACGGAAAGGGAGGATGCTCGCCCCGCTGCCCGTGGACGACCTGCCGCGGGAGGCCCGCGCGACCGGCGCCGTCCTCGTCGCGGACGAGACCAGGCGCGCCGGCGGCGTCTCCGAGGGCGTCCTGGCGGCCCTCGCGGACGCGGGGTTCGACGGCGCACGGGCGCCCGGACGGCGAAGGTCCCGCCGCCCCCGACCGGGGCGGCGGGACCGGCCGGCGGACTACTTCAGGGACGCCGGAACGTCGGCGGCGTCGCCGAGCCCGGTCAGGTAGTCGGCGTAGTTCTTGGCATCGGCCTTCGTCACGAGCCTGCCCTGCAGCGTCTCGTCCGCCGCGACCTGCTTGCCCGCCAGGATGTCGGCGGCGAGCGTCATGACCTTCTGGCCGAGCGCGAACGGCGACTCGGCGTTGGTCGCGTACATCTCGCCCGCCGCGACGGCGGCCAGCGCGTCGGAGATCCCGTCGTTGCCGACGAGCTTGACCTTCCCGCCCAGGTTGCGGGCCTTCAGCGCGGACAGCACGCCCATGGCCATCTCGTCGTTGGCCGCGTAGACGCCGTTGATGCCGGGGTTGGCCTGCAGCACGTTCGTCATCACGTTGAGCGCCTTGGCGCGGTCGAAGTCCGCCGCCTGCTTGGCGACGACCGTGATGCCCTTGTGCTTGGCGATCTCCTCCTCGAAGCCCTTGCTGCGGTCCTGCGCGACGTTCGTGCCGAGCAGGCCCTGGATCTCCACGACCTTGCCCTTCTCGCCGACGGCCTCGGCGAGCGACTTGGCGGCGTTGCGCCCCGCCTGGACGGCGTCGTAGCCGACGAACGTCGCGAGCTTGCCGCCGGACGGCTTGCGGTCGAACGCCATCACCGGGATGTTCGCGCCGTTCGCCTGCGTCACCGACGACGTCGCCGACTGGGTGCTGACCGGGTCGATGATGAGGATGCCGGTCTGCTTGGAGACCGCCGTCGTCGCCTGGTTCAGCGCGGCGGCGTCGCTGTTGTTGGCGTTCTGCACGTTCAGCTTGATGCCGAGCTTGGCCGCCTGCGCCTGCGCGCCGTTCTTGACGCTGACGAAGAACGGGTTGTTCAGCGTGCTCATGATGATCGTCGCGTCCTTCTTGCCGGACGCCTTGCCGGTGCCGCCGCCGGCGTCGTCGCCGCCGCGGCTGCACCCGGCCAGGGCGAGCGAGGCGGCGGCGGTCACGGCGATCGCGGCGCGGGTGGTACGGGCCACGCGCATGGGAATCTCCTTCGTGGGGTGGGGTGGGGTGGGGTGGGAACCGGTCAGGGGGTCTTGGCGGGGGCGGTGCCGCGATGCGACGGGCCGCTCTGCGCGGTGCCGTCCGCGCGTTTCGGGATGAGGGCGCGCAGCGCGTCGATGTTGCGGTCCAGGAACACGGCCAGCAGGATGACCAGGCCCTTCACGACGTTCTGCAGGAACGGCGAGACGTCGAGGAGGTTCATCCCGTTGTCGATGACGCCGAGGACGAGCGCGCCGACGAGGGTGCCGAGCAGGGTGCCGCGCCCGCCGGCGAGGCTCGTCCCGCCGATGATGACGGCGGCGATCGCCTCCAGTTCCAGGCCGGTGCCGGCGGTCGGCTCGGCGGTCGACAGCCGGGCCGTCAGGATGAACCCGGCGAGCGCCGCCAGCACCCCGCTGAGCACGAACGCGAGGATCTTCACCCGGTCGGTGCGGACGCCGGACAGCCGCGCCGCCTCGGTGTTGTCGCCGGTGGCGTACACGTGCCGGCCGAACCGGGTGCGGGCCAGCAGGTACCCGGCCACCGCGAACACCACCAGCATGATCACGACGGGGACGGGCACGCCGGCGATCCGGCTCTGCCCGATGCCCTGGAAGTCGTAGTCGGTGACGGCGACCGGGTTGCCCTTGGTGAGCTGCAGGCTGAGGCCCGACAGCACCGACATGGTGGCGAGCGTCGCGATGAACGACGGCATCCGCGTCTTGGTGACCAGCAGCCCGTTCACCAGCCCGATCGCGGCGCCTGCCGCCACGCCCGCGGCGATCCCGGCGACCAGGCCGTGGTCGCGGAGCGTCTGCGCGGTGACGACGGCGGTGAAGCCGAGGGCCGCGCCGACCGACAGGTCGATCTCCGCCAGGATGATCACGTAGGTCTGGCCGACCGCGAGCAGCGCCGCGACGGACGTGGCCAGCCCGACGTTCATCAGGTTGTTGTGCGTCAGGAAGACCGGGGAGGCGATGGTCAGGACGACCCCGACCAGCAGCAGCATCCAGACGGCGCGCAGCCGGCGCGCGGCGGCGGCCGCCGAGGACAGCCGGGACCGGGCCGCGAGGCTCGTGACGGTGGAGGTCATGGGGCACCTACCAGTGCGTGTTCGAGGATGTTCTGTTCGTTCACGTCGCCGCCCGCCAGCTCGGAGACGGCCCGGCCCTCGCGCATCACGAGGACGCGGTCGGACATGGCGACGAGCTCGGGCAGGTCGGAGCTGACCAGCACGACGGCGACGCCGTCCGCGGTGAGCCCGTTGATGATCCGGTAGATCTCGGTCTTGGCGCCGACGTCGACGCCGCGGGTCGGCTCGTCCATCAGCAGCACCCGGGGGCCGGTCATCACCCACTTGGCGAACAGGGTCTTCTGCTGGTTGCCGCCCGACAGCGACGCGACCGGGACGGACGGCGACGCCGCGCGGACCCGCAGGTCCGCCATCACCTTCCCGGTCGCGGCGCGCTCCCGGCCGCGCCGCACCACGTCTGCCGTGGTGAACCGGCCGAGGGACGGCAGCGACACGTTCGCCTCGACCGACTGCTGCATCGCGAGGCCCTCACCGGACCGGTCCGGTGTGACGTAGGCGATGCGCCCGGCGATCGCCTGCCGCGGGTCGCGCGCCCGGACCGGCTCGCCGTCCACGGTCACGGTCCCGGCGGTCAGCGGATGCAGGCCGAACAGGGCGCGCAGCAGCTCGCCGCGGCCGCAGCCGACCACGCCGCCGATGCCGAGCACCTCGCCGGCCCGGACGTCGAGGTCCACGCCGTGGAACGCCGCGCCGCCCGACGCGCCCCGGACCCGCAGGACGACCCGGTCCGTGGCGTTGCGCTCCTTCGGGTAGAAGTCGTCCACGGTGTCGCCGACCATCGCGGTGACGACCCGGGCGGGCGTCAGCGACCCGGTGGGCTCGTCCAGGGTGACGCGGCCGTCGCGCAGCACGACGATCCGGTCGGACAGCTCGAACACCTCGTCCAGCCGGTGGCTGATGTACAGGATCGTGACGCCCGCCTCGCGCAGCCGCCGGACCTGCTCGAACAGCCGCTCCGACTCGCGCTCGTCCAGCGCCGCCGTCGGCTCGTCCAGGATCAGCAGCCGCGGCCGGTGCGTCATCGCCTTCGCGATCTCGACCATCTGCCGCTCGGCGACGCCCAGCTCGCCGACCGGGCGCCGGACGTCGATGTCCAGGCCGAGGTCCCGCAGCGCCGACGACGCGGCCTCCGCCATCCGCCGCCGCGACACGCTCAGCCGCCCGAACCGGCCCTCCCGGTCGAGGACGTGCATGTTCTCCGCGACGGACAAGTTCGGGAACAGGTTCTGCTGGAACTCCTGGTAGATGACCTCGATGCCGAGCGCCATCGCGGCCTGCGGGTCCTTCAGGACCGCGGCCTCGCCGTCGATGAGGATCCGCCCGCCGTCCGGCTGGTGCGCGCCGGAGATCACCCGGGTGAGGGTGGACTTGCCGGCGCCGTTCTCGCCGCACAGCGCGACGACCTCGCCCGGCTCGACCGCGAGGCTCACGCCCCGCAGCACGTGGTTCTCCCCGAACGACTTGTGGACGTCGGCCAGCTGCATCCGCATGTCGATCTCCCGTCAGTAGACGACGCCCGCGGTGAGCAGCACGTTCGCGTACGGGGTGAACTCCCCGGACCGCACCGCCGCCCGCGCGCCGCCGGTGGCCCGCTTGAACTCGGGGTGCGGGACGAACCGCACCGGCACGCCCGGCAGGCGCGCCTCGATCTCGGCGAGCATCTCCGGGCTGTGCTCCTTGATCTCCTCCGACATCAGCACGCCCTCCACGGCGACCTCGGCGAGGACGGCGTCCAGCAGGTCGAGGAAGCGCGGCAGGTTCTCCCGCACCGCCAGGTCGACCCGCTCCACCCCGGGCGGGATGGGCAGCCCGGCGTCGGTGACGGCGAGCAGGTCGGTGTGGCCGAGCTCGGAGATGACCCGGGCCAGCTGGCCGTTGAGCGTGCCGTTGTTGCGCCTCATCGGGCGGCTCCTTCCAGGGTGGTACCGGTCATCAGCGCGTCGACCTCGTCACGTCCGGGGAGGGACGGGCTCGCGCCGGGGCGGGTCGTCGCCAGCGCGCCGGCGGCCATCCCGCGCCTGATGGCACGTTCCACGTCGTCGCCGGCCGCGAGCGCCGCGCCCAGCGAGCCGGTGAACGCGTCCCCGGCCGCGGTCGTGTCGACGGCGGTGACCTGGTAGGCGGTGAAATGGCGGGCGCCGGCGGCGGTGACGGAGACGGCACCGCCCGCGCCGAGCGTGATCAGCGCGTGGCCGACCCCGCGGTCGAGGAACCACCGCCCCGCCCGCTCGGCGGACGCCGCGTCGGTCACCTCCACGCCGGTCAGCTCCGCCGCCTCGCTCTCGTTCGGCGTGACGAGGTCGATGTGCGGCCACGTGTCGTCCGGCAGCGGCTGCGCGGGGGCCGGGTCGAGGACGACCGTCAGCCCGGCCGCCCGGCCCGCCTTCGCGGCGTGGCAGGTCGTCGCGGCGGGGACCTCGAGCTGCAGCAGCAGGACCCCGGCCTTCCCGGCGGTCGCGGCGATGCTCGCGTCGACCATCGCCGGGCCGAGCTCCGCGTTCGCCAGGGGAGTGATGACGATGTCGTTCTCGCCGGACGCGTCGACCCGGATGTGCGCGACGCCCGTCCGCCCGTCCACGGTCCGGACCTGGTCCAGCTCGACGCCGTGCGCGCGCAGGCCGTCCAGGACGATCTCGCGGAACGGGTCCCGGCCGACGCACCCGGCGAGCCACGTCCGCGCCCCCGCGCGGGCGGACGCGACCGCCTGGTTCGCCCCCTTCCCGCCGAGCACGAGGGTGAAGTCGTGGCCGAGCACGGTCTCGCCGCGCCGCGGGAAGCGTGCGCTGAACGCGGTCACGTCCGCGGTGATGCTGCCGACGACGAGAACACCGTGGGGTTCCATCGCGGTCCTCCTGTTCCGGCTGTCCGGGGCATGGGTGGGGAGAGGTCACGGCGCTCACGCCGCGTCCTATGGCTGGTGTGCGGTTGTGGATCAGACCCCGACGGGGTGCCAGACGGTTTTGGTCTCCAGGAACGCCGTCATGCGTGTGGTTGTGGGGTCTTTGGTCCAGTCGTCGGCGGCGCGGAAGACGCGTTTGAGGTTTCCGGCGGCTTTGTCTTCGAGTTCTTGGACGTGTTCGGCGGGGATGCCGGTGAGGTCGATGGCGTTGACGTCCATGTGGGAGGCGAGCCAGGGGGCGAGTTCGGTGCGGTGTCCGGTGAGGATGTTGACCACGCCGGCGGGCAGGTCGGAGGTGGCCAGTACCTCGGCGAGGGTGATCGCGGCCAGCGGTGCGGGCTGGGAGGCGACCACGACGGTGGTGTTGCCGGTGACGATCGCGGGCGCGAGTACCGACACCAGGCCCAGCAGCGGCGAGTCGGGCGCGATGACGGCGACGACACCGGCCGGTTCGGGGCTGGAGAAGTTGAAGTAGGGTCCGGCGACGGGGTTGGCGGCGCCGGCGACGGCGCCGATCTTGTCGGCCCAGCCGGCGTACCAGACCCACCGGTCGATCGCCGCGTCCACCTGCGCGGCGGCCTGGGGTTTGGAGGTGCCGGTGTGGCGGACTTCGGCGGTGAACTGGTCGCGGCGTCCTTCCAGCATCTCGGCGATGCGGTAGAGGATCTGCGCGCGGTTGTAGGCGGTGCGCCCCGCCCAGCCGCCGAACGCCGTGCGGGCGGCGGCGACCGCGTCACGGACGTCTTTGCGGGACGCCTGGGC
>NZ_WBMS02000015.1:0-14727 GCF_008923205.2 Actinomadura physcomitrii
GGGGGGGGCGGGCGCGGCCGGGGGGGGGGGGCGGCCCGCCCCCCCCCCCCCCCCCCCCCCCCCGGGGCCCCCCCCCCCCCCCCACCCCCCTCCGCAACCAACCAAGACAACCAACAGCCGAGCGGCCCACCCCCCCGCGTCGACGAGAAAACCAATGTGAAACATATTCAAGAAAGGTCGCCCAATCGGTCGACCGGTCCCACGAAGCGACGAAATATCTGGCCCCCGATCGCTGCTTTCCACTCGCAAATGTCGGTCACATCGGGTAGTATTCAGGTATGCATTCAGTGACGGTCGATCTTGAGGCCGCGTCCACCACGCAATTGGTGAACGCGCTCTCGGTCATCGCCACTGAACTCGCCCAACGCGAAGCGCCCGACTCGGCCGCCGCGTGTCTGGAACTCGCCGAGACTCTTTCCGCAGCCGCAGATATGCAGGAAAGCGTGCTGGCCGGGTTCATCGGGCGGGTGGATGCCGCCGGGGAGCAGGCCCGGTGGGGGTATCCCTCCACGCGGGCGTGGCTGCGGTCCCGGCTGGGGATGCGGGAGAGCCGCGCCAAGGAGCGTCTCACCCTGGCCCGCCAGCGCCACCGCCTCCCGCTGGTCGCCGAGCGGTTGGCGGCCGGGGAGCTGTCCTACGGGTACGCGACCACGGTGGCCGACTCGGTCGCCCGCCTCGATGACACCGACTGCGCCCGAGCCGAGACCATGCTGCTGGGGATGGCCGATCAGGGGTTCTCGGCCGGGAAGGTCGCCGCGTTCGGCCGCCGGATCCGTGATGTCATCGCCGAGCGTGATGGCACCGAGGACGCCCCGGATGAGGACACCAAGCGGGGTTATGCCAGGTCGTGGTTGACCACGACGCGGTCGCTGGACGGCGGCCGGTATGTGAAGGGGTGGCTGAACCCCGAGGACGCGGCGATCTGGGACGGGACGCTCGCTCCGTTGGCCAAGCCGGCGGGGCCCGATGACCGCCGGGACGTGGCGGAGCGGACGGCGGCGGCGCTGTCGAGTGTGCTGTCGGGCGGGCACAAGGCCTCCAAGGTCACCGTGATCTGCGACCTGGAGACACTGACCGGCGGCAACGCCCCCGCCCGCCTCACTGATGGGACGCCGATCCCGGCCGCCCAAGCCCGCCGCATCGCCCTAGCAGCCGGAGTCTCACCCCTCCTGCTCGGACGCGGGAACACCCCGCTCTACCTGGGCTACCGGGAACGGTTCGCGAGTGCTGCGCAACGCCAAGTCCTCGAAACCCTGTACCCCTCCTGCGCGGTGCGGGGATGCGAGATGCCGGGCACGCTGTGCGAGGTCGACCACGTCCACGGATGGGCACTCGGCAACAGTCCCACCGACATCGACCAACTCGCCCTGACCTGCGGATGGCACAACCGGTTCAAGCACACCAGCCCCGACCAGATCCACATCAGCAAGGATCCCGACGGGCGGTACGTCTACCGGCTGCTCCCACCGGCCCACGCCCGAACCAGAACAGGGACGGGACCACCCGGCGGCACCGGCCCACCCGACGACCCCCTCGACTGGGCCGCCTGATCCATTCCACCGGCGTGACCGCCGAGCCCGCCCGGATCCACTTGGGTCCCGGGCGGACTCGGCATGCGCACACCGGACCACACCGCGCGGATCACCACCCAGGCCGGGCCGCCTGGCCTGACGCCTGGACGACCGCCGAACGGCCTTTTAGCGGGGCGGTGGCACCTGACACGCCACCGGCCGATACCCGAGGGACGACCGGGCCACCGGACGGCACCGGCCCACCCGATGGCCCCCTCAACCGGATCGCGTAACCACTGCCGGCATGACCGCCGTGACCGCCGTGACCGGCGAGCCCCGCCCCGAACCACCCGGTCACGGGCAGCCTCGGCATACCCACACCGCCCCGCCCGCACCGCACACCAGTGGGCCAGTGGGCCAATGGGTCACCGTCGAGGCCGGGCTGCCTGGCCCTGCGCCTGGAGTACCGCCGATCGGGCGCCACCCGTGGTCGGCGGCATCACAGCCCCCGGGTCCTGAGCCGGCCGCGCGGTCCTCCATCGCGACTCCGGCCGATGCCCTGTGACCGGGCTGCACGTAGATCCACGCGGCGAACTGGACGTACCGGCGGTGTCGCAAGGGCGGGCGGTGGGGTCGGCGGACGCCGACGCCGCCCGCGTGGATCTGGGAACCGGCGTTGGACCAGGCCGCTGCTTCGGGCGCCTTCGAGTAGTGCCCCGGCGAGGACGATCCCGACGTCGGCTGTGTGGCAGCCATGGGCCTGCGAAGCGGCGAGGTGCTGCGAGAAGTGAACGAGGAGGAGGCCCCCACGGGTCCGTCCTCGTGCTGATCGCGGGCCGCTGCGACAGGATGGTGGGTGTCCGGGGCCTGTGCGCACCAGGCGGCGGATGGGTTGACGGGAAGCCCGGGATGCGGGAACCGGCCCGGGAGTGTCGCGCTGGCCCGGTCGGCGGACCTGCGGTCGGGGCGGCGGGCGGTGGCGGGCGGCGAGAGCGGTCAGGCGTAGGTGTGGGCGCCGGACGACACCAACGCGCCGCCGATCGCAACGCGTCTTGGACTCCGCCGTCGGGGTCGGCGACCCTTCTTTCATGGCCACGGGCTGTGAGGTCGGAACCGTCCAGAGCCGGGGCCCGACGCAGGTGCGGCAGCTCGCGGCTCTCGAGATCGGAGGCAATGAACGCGTGGTGATCACGCGGCACAGCGTCATCTACAGGTGGGGCCTCGACTCCTGAGCCGTTCGTCGAGGGGGAGGGAGACGCTGGTGAAGCGGCGGGCTTGTGGTCTTTCAGCCAGGTTGTCAGGGCCTCGATGCTGGTCTCGCGCAGGGCGGTCGGAGGTCGACGACGTGTCTCGTCGTCGGGTGCCCCCCGCTGCGTCCCTTGGGTTCTCGTGGTTCCTGACGGAGGGGGTGGTGGGGTGGCGCGACCCGGGGCGGGGCAGGCGGAGCCTGCCCCTATCACCTGCCCAGGGGCCGCAGAGGCTCCAAAGTCAAGGGTGGACGAAGTCCATCGCGTAGCGACGCCGAAGGCGCCCTTGACTTTGGAGGGGCGGCCCCGTACGCAAGCGCCACCCCACCACCCGAACACCCCTCCCACCGACGCGCCCGATGTGCCTGCGCGGCGTCTGATGCGACTGATGCTTGATGCGCCTGACGTGCCTGACGTGCCTGACGTGCCCGCAGCCTACGACGCCCCCCGCAGCACCCGACACGCCCGCGGTGCTTGACGTGCCCGACGCGCTTGACGTGCTGCCCGACGCGCCTGCAGCGTACGACGCCCCCGCAGCGCCCGACACGTCTGCGGCGCCCGACACGTCTGCGGCGCCCTCAGCGCCCGACGTGTGCACAGCGCCCGACGTGTGCACAGCGCCCGACGTGTGCACAGCGCCCGACGTGTGCACAGCGCCCGACGTGTGCACAGCGCCTGACGTGCCTGCGGCGCGCTCAGCGCCTGACGCGCCGGATCTCCTGTCACGGGGCAGCTCTTTGATGCGCGGCGACTGTCCATTGCGGCCGCTCCGCCTGCACGATCGGTGGGTCGGCGCCGAAAGGTCAGGCGTGCAGGGTGGGGTGGTAGACGAGCTCCTGGATGTCTTGGTCGAGGGTCCGGTGCTCGATCAGTTCGAGGTCGAAGTCGGCAGCGTCCTGGAAGATCCGGTCCAGGCCGGTGCGGCCGGTGATCACGGGGAAGATCGTCACCTGGACGCGGTCGACGAGGCCGGCGGCCATCAGCGCGCGGTTCATCGCGAGGCTGCCGTGCGAGCGCAGCGGGACGTCCGACTCCTCTTTGAGCCGCGCGACGACGTCGACGGCGTCGCCGTTCGCTATGGTCGCGTCCGGCCAGTCGAGGGGACCTTCCAGCGTGGTCGACACCACTGTCGCCGGCAGGTTGACCATTCGCCTGACCCAGGGGTCGCGCACCTCGGATCCGTCGACGCTGGAGGCGATGATCTGCGTGAAGGCCCGGTAGGTGTTGGCGCCGAAGACCATCCGCTGCTCCTCGCTGTACAGGGCGAGGCGGTGGTCGAGGAGCTCGGGGCCCTGTTTTCCCCAGTAGCCGGTCCAGTCGCCGCCGGCGGCGCCGAAGCCGTCGAGGCTGGAGAAGACGTCGAAGGTGTAGGTGGCGGTCATGGTGCTCTCCTTTGGCGGTTGGCGGCGGGTCGAAGTGCAGACCAGCGACCAGGGCGGAACTCATCGTTCCCTCGTCCTCCAGCGTCACAGGTTCATGGCGACGTGACGACCCCGCCGCCCGGTGCGGCGGCGCAGACCGTCGGCTCTTCTCGTTAAGCGGCCCGCGGGGACGGTCAGCTGTCGAAGCCGAGGCCGGCGGCGTCCATGGCGCGGAGCCAGAGGTTGCGGCGGCCGCCGTTGCGGTCGGCGCGGGCCATGGAGCGGCGGGTCAGCTCGATGCCGAGCCAGCGCAGCGGTTCCGGCGGGAACGGGACGGGCTTGGTGCGGACCATGGCGAGGCGGGTGCGGGGGGTGTCGAGGCCGTCGAGGCGGTCGAGGATGACCTGGGCGGCGAAGCGGGTGGCGCCGACGCCGAGGCCGGTGAAGCCGAGCGCGTAGGCGGCGCGGCCTTGCGCGGCGGTGCCGAAGAACGCGGAGAAGCGGGTGCAGGTGTCGATGACGCCGCCCCACGTGTGGGTGAACCGGACGTCTTCGAGCTGCGGGAACGTGCGGAAGAAGTTGCCGGCGAGGACGCGGAACGTGTCGGGGCGCTGGTCGAGGTCCGCCGACATCCGGGAGCCGTAGTGGTAGACGGCGTCGTAGCCGCCCCACAGGATCCGGTTGCCGGCGGTGAGCCGGTAGTAGTGGAACTGGCTGCCGGAGTCGGCCATGCCGTGCCGGTTCCGCCAGCCGACGGCGGCGAGCTGGGCGTCCGTCAGCGGTTCGGTGACCATCGCGTAGTCGTAGACGGGGACGACGTACGGGCGGACGCGGTGGACGAGCGAGGGGAACGCGTTGGTGGCGAGGGCGACGCGGCGGGCGACGACGCGGCCGTAGGCGGTGGTGACGACGATGCTCGGGCCGCGGGCGGCGAGGGAGGTGGCGGGGGTGCGTTCGTAGATGCGGACGCCGAGCCGGACGCACGCCTCGCGCAGTCCCCAGGCGAGCCGGGCGGGGTCGACGAGGGCGGTGCGGTCGCGGTCGAGGAGGCCGGCGAGGTAGGTGGGGGAGTCGACCTCGGCCCTGACCCGGCCGGTGTCGAGGAATTCGGGGGACAGGCCGTAGCGGCGCATGGCCTCGGCCTCTTCGCGCAGTTCGGGGACCTGGTGGGGGCGGGTGGCGACGGTGAGCTCGCCGGTGCGCTCCCAGTCGCAGTCGATGCCGTGGCGGCGCAGGGTGTCCTCGATCTCGTCGAGGTTGCGCAGGCCGAGCCGTTCGAGTTCGGCGAGTTCGGCGGGCCAGCGGGCGAGGCCGTTGCCGAAGCCGTGGGTGAGGCTGGCTGAGCAGAACCCGCGGTTGCGTCCGGACGCGGCCCAGCCGATCTCGCGGGCCTCGACGAGGACGACGTCGCGGCCAGGGTCGCGTTCCTTGGCGAGCAGGGCGGTCCAGAGGCCGCAGTAGCCGCCGCCGACGACGGCGAGGTCGGCGTGCTCGTCGCCGGCGAGGGCGGGCAGCGCCGCGGGGCGCGCGGGGTCGTCGAGCCAGAAGGGGACGGGTTCGGCGTGGACGAGCGCGCGTGCGGGATCAGCGGCGATGACCTGCGTCATGCCACTAATTTAGCGGCTTACGAGGCTGGTTTCACTAATCGAGTTGTAGCGATCAAGTAAGGCTACTGATTTAGTGGTCAGTGTGTGCCCCACCGGTAGCTCTCCTTGCGGAGCTGGAGGTAGACGAACGTCTCGGTGCCCGCGACGCCGGGGATGGCGCGGATGCGGGACGCCAGCACCTCGGCAAGGTGTGCGTCGTCGTCGCAGACGATCTCGCAGAGGATGTCGAAGCCGCCCGCGCACAGCACGACGTAGATCGTCTCCGGCATGTCGGACAGCGCGGACGCGACCGGTTCGAGGGGGCCGGAGACCCGCACGCCGACCATGGCCTGCCGGTGCCGGCCGACCAGCAGCGGGTCGGTGACGGCGACGATCTGCACGACGCCCGCCTCGGTCAGCCGCTGCACCCGCTGCCGGACGGCCGCCTCCGACAGGCCGACCACCTTGGCGATCGCCCCGTAGGAGCGCCGGCCGTCCTCCTGCAGCTGCTCGATGATCCGCCACGAGATGTCGTCGAGGTCCGGCCCGGCCGTGTTCTTCCTGCTCATGGCCCGCATCATCGCAGGCCGCCGGGCGGGCGGCGCACCGATCACGGCGATGCGGGACGCCGCCCCGGAGTGGGACGGATCAGGAGAAGGCGGGCGGGGTGATGCGAGGTGCGCGGGCCTCGATGGCCTGCGCCGCGTCGAGGACGAGGTCCTCGGCGAACCGGCCGCCGATCGGCAGCCCGTCCGCGACCGCCGAAGCCCGCGAGGGCGTGACGATACTGATGATGAAGGGGCAGCTGGTCGCCGGAACCGTGGTGGACGCCGAGGCGCGCATCCTCACCACGACCGTGCTGTCCGCCCGCCCCCTGAGCCTCGTGCTCGACCTCACCGGGGTCGACGCGATCGACCAGCACGGCATCAGCCTGCTGACCAAGGCCCGCTTCACGGTCTGCGCCGCCAGGGGCGCCCTGCGGCTCGTCGCCCCGCCCGGCGGCGCCGTCCACCCCGTCCTGAACCGCTACCTGCGCAGGATCACCGTGCCGCGGCTCGACGACGTGCCGCCCGATTTCGGCGCCCGGGAGCCAACCGGCATCCGCTGAGCCCGAGCCGGCGACCGCGGGTCGCGTGCGGGCTCCCGAGGGGCCCGCACGCGGCCTTCAGTTGTTGGTGTGCAGGTCGGTGTTCAGCGCGATCGTCTCGCCCTTGCGGGGCAGCGCCTCCACGGCGCCCGTGCTGGAGTTGCGGCGCAGCAGCAGCCCCGAACTCCCGGACAGCTCCGCCGCCTTCACCGAACTCCCGTCGGGCAGCGTCACCTTCGTGCCCGCCGTCACGTACAGGCCCGCCTCCACCACGCAGTCGTCGCCCAGCGAGATGCCGATGCCGGAGTTCGCGCCCAGCAGGCACCGCTCCCCGATCGAGATGACCTGCTTCCCGCCGCCCGACAGCGTCCCCATGATCGACGCGCCGCCGCCCACATCGGAGTCCGCGCCGACGACCACGCCCGCCGACACCCGGCCCTCGATCATCGACGCGCCGAGCGTGCCGGCGTTGAAGTTCACGAACCCCTCGTGCATCACCGTGGTGCCCGCCGCCAGGTGCGCCCCGAGCCGCACCCGCGACGCGTCCGCGATCCGCACCCCGGACGGCACGACGTAGTCGGTCATCCGCGGGAACTTGTCGACCCCGTCCACCGTGACCTGCCCGCGCGCCCGCAGCGCCGTCCGGACCTGCTCGAACCCGTCCACCGCGCACGGCCCGGCGCTCGTCCACACCACGGTCGCGAGCAGGCCGAAGATCCCCTCCAGGTTCACCCGGTGCGGCGTGACGAGCCGCGCCGACAGCAGGTGCAGCCGCAGGTACACGTCGTGCGCGTCCGCCGGCGGGTCGGCGAGGCTGCCGATCTCCGTCCGCACCGCGACGGTCTCGACCCGCCGCGCCTCGTCCCGCCCGACCCGGACGTCCGCGCCGAAGGCCGCGCGCGCCGCATCCTCGTCCAGCCGCCGCGTGCCCTTGCCCGCGTCCCCGGCGAGCCGCGGCTCGGGGAACCAGGTGTCGAGCACCGTCCCGTCGTCCGCCACCGTGGCGATGCCGTCGCCGACCGCCCCGTCCGTCACAAATCCCGTTCCGACCATGCCGAACACCGTAACGGCCCGCCCGCCCCCGGCCCCAACCCGACGCAGGATTCCGCCACCTCACCGCATCCGATCCAGCGTCTCCCGAACGGTCCGCAGGGCGCGGTCGTCCGGCCCGTGCAGGCGCACCAGGTCGTCCGCCAGCGCCTCGAGGGGACGAAGCGCACCCCACCGGCACTCCGTCCCTCCGATCACCCGCGGCTCCCACCGGCGACCGATATAGGCCACCCGCCGCCCGCCTGGGCCGGAAAGGCAAGAGGTCCGAATTCGCTGGAATCTCATCGACGGCCGGGCGCCAGGCGGCATGTGATCTTTCTCTCGGCGCCTGGTTTCCGGCGCTGACATCGGCATTGACCGTCGCTGACCCCGATGGGACGGTGGCGTGGCGGGGGCTCGTCTTCCCAGGTCCTCGCGACTTGGTGGGTGAACGCGATTCGGTTACGGCCGCACCCGAACGCGGGCGATACATGTCGTTAATCCATGAAATGCTCCTGACAATGGCCGCTGCCGTTGCTGAAAGAGCGTTGTCTCGCTGGAAGATCGCAGATAAATGCAGGATACTCAAGGCGAAAACAAGGCATCGCACGAGGCCGTGGACATCGAGAGGTGCGCGCGACATGGATCCCGCGCTGGCAGGGCTTGCGGGTGCCGCAGAACGTGACCGTCGGCCGGAACGCTTTCATCGCGGGCAGGGACCAGCACATTTCAAGGCCCGCCGACGGCGATGACCATTGATCCGCAGCGCGCTTCGTCCGCCCCACGGGTATGGGCGAGGCGGGACGCTTTCGTGGCGGCCCGGGACATTTACGTCACGGCCCTGTTGAGCAGGGCGGCCGAGCGAGCGGAGCCGCAGGCCGAGGCGTCGTCCGGTTACCGGCGAGAACGGCCCTTGTTCGTCCAGTACACGAATCCGGAAGTCCTGGCCTGTTACGGCAGGGACGCCGCTCACCGGCATGCGAGCCTCGTGCTGACGCACGCGCTGGCCAACACCAGGTCGGCTCTCCTGCTCACCGAGCGGTACCTCCTCATTCCGGCGTCCCATATCTTCGAGGTCCCCTGGTACCGCGTCTTCCTGGGCTGCCTTGAGCCGCTGGTGCGCGCCGGGGCCGTCCGGTACGTCTCACCGGTCCCCGACCTGGCGGACTACCGGGAGATGAAGATCCACGAATACCGGCGGGACGCGGTCAATCCGTACCGGCACACCGATCTGCGCGGGGCGTGCGCCGGCCCGGACTTCCTGTGGGCTCCGCGCAGCGGCGCGGGAACCGCGGTCGACATCGGGGCCCTCTGGCGCGGGGAACTCCAGCCGGGCGGAGACCTGCACGCCGTCGTCCGCGGCACCGCGGACCGGTGGCACCGGCCGAGGGGACGCGCGAAACGCCTCCTGGAGCGGACTCCGGAGCGGCTCGAAGGCCAGGCGTTCATCGCCCGGTTCGTCGAACGGACGTTCCCGGTGCCCCTCACCTCGCCCGAACGGACCCGGCTCGCCTTCTTCCTGTCGCGTGCGTACCTGCGCAGCTACCTGCTCGACCTGGACGCGGCCCTCCTCGTCGACCTGCCCATGGGCGACATGGCCTGCGGGCTCACCCCGGACTCCGACGGCATGCGCGGCAGGCTGCTCTCCGCGCACCGGCTCGATCTGCTGCTGCACTGGCTGGGGATACGCGAGTTCGTGCACCGGCTCGCGGAGTGGGACGAACTGCTGCGGCTGAGATCGCTCCCTGATTTCGGGTTCCTCGTCGACCGCGCCTACGACGACGGTTCGGTGAACGCGCTGCGCGTCGCCGCACTGAACCTGCGCGGAGCCGCGAGGTTCCGCATCGCCGCGACCTACGCGGAAGCCAAGTCCAACGTGTCGACGGCCGCGGTGGCACTGGCCGGATCGACCAGCACCGACACACCGCCATGGAGACCATGATGACCGCCATATCCGTGTACTGCTCGGGCTCGATCGCGAAGGGTGCCGCCGACGAGAAGAAGCTCTGCTGGTCGGACGCGGAGCGGCTGGAGGTCGCGGAGGGCGCCGCGCCGAGCGGGGTCGTCTTCCTCAACCCCGACGACCCGATCACCGATCCGGGCAACACGCTGGGTCAGTTCGGCCGTGACATGTACCAGGTCATGGTCGCGACGGCGGTCGTCGTCGACGCCCGGGAGCGGCGCGGGATCGGGATCGGGGTGGAGATGACGGCCGCGGCCCTTCTCGGCACGCCGATCATCGTCGTGGCGCCGCGGAACTCCAAGTACCGGGCCGACCAGCTGGAATACCGCGGCGTCCTCGTCCGGGACTACGTGCACCCCCACGTCGCCGCACTCGCCTCCGCCGTCGTCGACGACTTCCTGTCGGCGGGTCGCAGGCTTCCCGAGGTCGCCCGGCAGAAGGCGCCGGAACCGCACCACCTGCCCGACTGGCTGGACGGGGCCATCACGGAGTACCGGGACAACGTCCTGCCGGGCGACCCGCCGATGCTCGAAGCGCTCGAGCGGCTCGGCGGCCGCCCCTTCGCGGGAAGCCGGTGACACGTGATCGAGGATTCGGGGCAGAGCGTCGCCGAGCCCGTCGGCGACGCCCGGGACGGCCCTCGCCTCTTCATCGTCCGCAATGCCGCACTCGAAAGCCTGCTGTTCGACCGGAACCTCATGGGCGTCGACTTCCGGCGCACTTGCCTTCGCTGCAGCCGTCATCTCATCGCGCACATCGCGGACGAGTGCCCGTCCGGCGACACCGCCGAGCTGATGATCCTCAGCAAAGGGCTCGTGTACCAGCTGGGTGAGGCCATGGCGGCGGAGACCGGCCGCACCCTGCCCACCAACATGATCGCCACGGCGCGCACCGCGGTGTCGCACGACACGGCGCGGATCGAGGTGCCCTACTGCTGCCTCGACGCGCCCGCCGGCGTACTGATCATCGGCGACACCGTCGCGTCCGGGGCGACGATCGTCGCGGCGCTCCGCCGGTACCTGGACGTTCATCCGCTGAGGCGCGTCTACGTGCTGTCCTTCGCGGGGACGCTGCTGGGCGCGACCAGGATCGCCGAGTTCTGCGCGCGGCACGGGGTCGAGGCGACGTTCCTCTACGGCCTCGCAGCGTTCGGGCTCGGCGCCAACGGGTTCGATCTGTCGTTCCTGCATCCCGACACGATCACCCACAGCACCTACGTCGAGCGTGCCCGCGAGCAGTTCGCCGGTAAGCCGGTCTCGGCGGTCGGCTGGGACTTCGGCTCGCAGTGCATGGCGCCGCGCAAGTACCGCCGGCTGACCTGGGTGGAGGCCGCGTCCTGGGACCTGCGGGACGCGGACTGCTTCCAGGTCGCGGAGGAGCCCGGCGACTGGGCGGAACTGGCCCACGAGCGAGCCGCCTACGAGCACACGCTCCAGCACCTGGGCCCAGAAGATCGCCGCACCGTGGATGGGAAGTGTTCTTAGGGCCCTCAAGCTGCAGAATCCTGCCGGTCGCCGGGCTTGGTGGGGGGCTTGCGGCGTTGGTGGGGGGCAGGGCACGGGCCACGGCGGGACGGGGGCTCGCGGTCGTCTTTTTGCGGGATTTTGGCCGGTGAAACCGAGCAGGGTGTTCGGTTGTGCGGGGAGCCGGGCGATGTCGCCGACGCCGTTGAGCAGGCCGGCGATCACGCACAGCAGGTTGCCGAGCAGGTTGAAATACAGCGGGCCGAGCGTCAGGTGCAGGACCGGGCACGTCGCGGTCGGCAGCGCGACGGGCACGGATACCGGGGTTGCATCGACCGTGCCGGTGGTGGCGCCGGAGGCGTCGCGCATCGAGGTGCAGTGAGTTCGGGCCGTTCAGAGACGGGAGAGTTCGTCGACTCGGTGAGTCGGCGGGTGAAGGAAGACTTCGGCCGTGCGGTTGCCGTAGGAGACGTTGAGGGTGTCGAGCCGGTAGTACCAGCCGCGTTCGGTGGTGCGGCGGTGGTTGATCTGCCAGCGAAGGGTCTGCCGGGGCCGCATGGCCACGGGTGCGGGCCGCCAGGCGGGGTCGAGCCCGTTGCGCGCCCACTCCGGTGCGTTCCGGGCCGGGAGAACGCGCAGGCAGCCGTCGGATTCGGTCATCTCGACCTGCGATCTCGGCGGGAGGCCGCTGAAGACGGACGTGCTGGGAGAGAAACCGTTCCACTCGAGCATCCGCACTTCGTGGACGAAGGGCGGCTCTGCCTCCGCAAGCGGGAAGGCCGCAGGTAGCAGGCCGCGCCGGACGGCTCCCGGTCCTCCGCGTGAGTCCTTCGTCCAGTAGACGCGCACCCACTGCACCATGATGTCCACCGGCTTATGGTCCCGGCTGGGAACCCGGTAAGGGCGCCGGTCGGGACGGCGTGCAGCCGGGCGAGGGCCCGGCCGAGCCGCGCGGCGGCGGCGCCCGGATCGGCGTGCAGGATGTCGGGACGTCCCGGCAGTACGTTGATCAGCGTGGCCGGACGGCCGGTGCGGGCGCCGTCCGGGTCGGCGGCCAGCAGGCGCGGCGCGAGGCCGTCGAGGCCGTCGAGCGCCGTGAGGGTACGGGCCTCGTTCGCGGCGGCGCCGTCCCCAACGGGGAACCGGCGCAGCACCGCCCGGCCCGCGCCGGTCTCCAGCAAGTGCGTGTCGGCGTGCGACCCGCCGGCGAGGCGCCGGACGACCCGGGCGGCCCGCTCCGCACCAACGGCAGACCCGGCCCATGCGAGCACACCGTCGTCGGGGGCGTTCACCAGGACCACCGTAGTAGGGCGGACACTGGCTCTCAGACGCACAGGCCCGGCACGTTCCCACCACAGGCTTGAGGCGCCGGCGAAAAGCCCGTGAACACGGCGACCCGACGATCAGAGGTGGCTCGAATTCATCGACGAACGTCGCCGCTGGAGGCGGACGAACCAACGGGCGATACACGGCGGGACGGGCCGGTGAGGCGGTGTGGGACGGAGCCTTGCAAGGTGCGTGGACGGCGGGACGGGCGTGCGGCGGGCATCGGAGAGGTGCGCGCGGGCAGGCCGGACGAGCCGCAGAGCAGCCGACCCGTGCAATAGCGCGACGGCCCGGGGCCGATGCCGCCGGGCCGTCTGGGGGTGCTGTTGTAGGGGGTGCGTCAGGCGGACGGTGCGCGCTTGATGCGCGTCAGCAGAGCGGCGAACTCGGCGGTCGTGAGGGACAGATGCCTCCGCCCGGATCCTTCGAGTCCCGAACCCCGACGCCGACGCCCGGCGCAAGACGTCCCACTTCAACGCAGTGCTCGTCGTTGACACCGCCGCTGCGACTGCTCTTGCGCTAGTGGACGGCCATGGCCTACCGCTCCGCGTGCCGCTTGATCTGGTGGATGACGTCCGCGAACTGCGCGGACGTGAGGGCGAGGTGCCCACCCTCCGGGTCCTTCGAGTCCCGGACGCCGATGCCGGACGAGACGCGCCCCAGTTCAACGCACTGTTCGTCGTTCGCGCCGCCGCTGTGGGAACTCTTGCGCCACTGGACCGTCATGTGTACCTCTCCAAGTACTGCTTGATGATCTCGCGAGAGGCTTCCTCCGAGGCCGCCTTCACGCTTATGCGATCGAACGTAATCGACAGATCCCGGACTTCGCCAGGCGATTCGATCAAGCGGCCACCACTCTGTGCGCCGGAGTACCCGACATCGCGATCCTCCAGACCGAGGATCTGAAGCCAACCGTCTACGCCCATGTACTCACCCGAGGAGAACGGGACGATGCGGATGCTCACGTACTGGAGGTCCGCCAGTTCGAGCAGGTGCTCCAGTTGTTTCCTCATGGCCTCGCGGCCTCCGACCGGGCGGGCGAGCACGGCCTCATCGAGCACCGTCCAGGTGAGGAGGGAGTCTCCCTTCTCCCAGTACGCCTTCTTCTTGGCCGTGCGGCGAGCCATGCTGGCATCGAGGTCCTTGAACTTGCTGGCCCTTACGTAGGCCCAGGTGTAGTCATCCGTCTGCAAGGCCAGCGGGATGACTTGCCCGTGGTAGCTCTTGATGGAGACAGCTTCCTCCTCATACCTGCCGATCTGGCGGCCCCAGTCGGGGTCGTGGGCCATTCGTGCGAACCAGAGCAGGACTTGAAAGAGGACGCCGGTTCCGTACGCCATGTCCAGCTTGCGCATTTGGTCGTCCTGAGGACGTCGCCTGCCTGACTCCAGGTTGGAAACAGACGATCGCGCGAGCCCCATGATCTCGCCGCACTGGGTGAGCGACAGGCCCATCTTCTCGCGGAAGAACCGCATGCAGAAGGCCAGGAAGTGCCACATCGAGATCCTGGGGTCGAGGGGGTCGCGGACGATGGGCATCGATCCTCCTGTTTTCACTATGCGTGACTACAGTGCAACTTTAAGTCAAGACCGTGACCCTTGCCACAAGAAATCGAAAACGTGGGCGAGGAGGGGACGATGGTGATGACGGCGACGGGGGATTTGATCATTCCCCTGCTGGGGACGCCGGCGACGGTGGGTCTTGCGCGTACTCTCGCGGACGCGTGGATGCGCAAATGGGACTATTTCCATATTCTCGACGATGCACTTCTCATCGTCTCGGAACTCATCACGAATGCAGCGCACGAGACGCCGCGCAAGGAGATCCGCTTCCAGCTCAGCCGGGACGCGCAGGGGATCATCATCGCCGTCTGGGACTCCGGCCTCGGCGCCCCGCGCCCGAAGCCGCTCCGCAAGCTCACCCTCGAAGACCTCGACCTCTCCGAGGAGGCATTCGACGACAACGGCGGCTGGGGCCTGCACATCGTCCAGGCCCTCTCGTCCCGCTGCGGCGCCACCCAAGACCCGAACGGCGGCAAGTGGATCTGGGCCCGCATGGTCCCCTGACCCCCTCGTTGACTTGTGGCGTGTCGTGGTTATGGGGGGGCGCCGAACCACCACCACCCCCAACACAAACGGGGGAGGTCAACGGGGT
>NZ_WBMS02000015.1:14737-15880 GCF_008923205.2 Actinomadura physcomitrii
CACCCCCGCCCCTCTTGGTGTGGTGGGGGGTGGGGGGGGGGGGGGGCCCCCCCCCCCCCCCCCCCCCCCCACAACTCAACGGGGGGAGGTCAACGGGGTGACACGGGTCGGATTCTGTTTGGATTCGGCTGGATATCGGGGGTGGAGTGTCGATCATGATCTGCTCGTGCGCTCCCCCCACGACATTCCCGAAAGTCTAAGAAAACGCCCATTTCGGAAGGCTGAGGCACATCGGTCTGGTGTAACGGAGAACCAACTCCGAACACCTCAATATCGGCACATGTTCCATGACGTGTACGTCGCATCGAATGAGGGTGATTGCATCGAATTGCGCTGCGACGGTGCCGCGCTGATCCTGCCGCCGGACGCGGTGTTCTGCGGAGTCACCGCCGCCCGGCTCCTCGGCGTTCCTGTACCGGATCGGGACGTGCGCGTTCATGCCGCCGTCCCGTCCACGAGGCTCAACTCTCCACGGATCAAGCAGCTCAAGGTGCACAGCTACTCGATCCCGGCCGGGCACCTGCGCGTGCTGGACGGGCGGCGCGTGATCAGCGTCGAGCGGCTCTTCCTCGAACTGGCGGCGACGCTCGCACGGATCGAGTTGATCATCGCAGGAGACCACATCCTCCGACGCGGTCTCAGCACGCGGAGTCGGCTGACCGGCTTCCTGAACAACGACTGTCACCGGAGGCGCGGAGTCGCGAAGGCCAAGCTGGCGCTGCCGCTCCTGGACGAGAAGAGCGACTCGCCGCCGGAGACGAGGTTGCGAATGCTCATCGTGGATGCGAACCTGCCCCGTCCCGTCGTCAACCGCGACGTCTACAACGCGTGGGACGTGTGGCTCGCCCGGCCCGACCTCTCCTACCCCGCGCTCAAGATCGCCATCGAGTACGAAGGCGTCCACCACCAGCAGGACCGCCAGCAGTACAGCCACGACATCGAACGGGACGGCCGGCTGATCGACGAAGGCTGGATCGTCATCCGGGTCAGCAAGGAGGCGCTCTTCACCCACCCGAGAACGGTCATCAACCGGGTCCGCAAGGCCATCGCCCAGCGCACCCCTCGTTGACTTGTGGCGTGTCGTGGTTATGCGGCCGTCCATAACCACGACACGCCACAAGTCAACGGGTGTCGTGGGGGGAG
>NZ_WBMS02000015.1:15890-220637 GCF_008923205.2 Actinomadura physcomitrii
CCCCCCCCCCCCCCCCCCCCCCCGGTGGTTTGGGGGGGGGGGGGGGGGTGGCGCCCCCCCCCCACCCCCCCCCCCCGCCACAAGTCAACGGGTGTCGTGGTCGTCGATGATCTCGGCGTCGACGATGTCCACGATGTCGACGTCTTCGTCGAACGCTGGTGACGACGGTCTTGCCGGCGGACGTGCGGGCCAGGTAGTTCAGCGTGAGGACGCCGGGCTCGCTGCCGCCCTTGAACCAGACCTTCGGGTACCCCGCCGGGCTCAGGTCGATGTTGCCGTCGTTGATGGACAGCGCCTCGCCGATGCCGGACTGGCCGGGCTTCGACGAGCGGGCGTTCAGGCCGCTGAACGCCGCGCACAGGTCGGTCGGGGCGCCGAACCACTCGATCGTGTCGATGTCGCGCGGCTGCTGCCAGACCGTGACCTGGTCGAGCGGGACGGCGTCGAGCCCCGGCAGCGCGGCGGCGCGGCGGTTCGCGGGCAGCGCCAGGTAGCGGTCGGCGCGGGCCGGGTAGCCGGCGCCCTTGAGGACGAACATCTGCCGGGTGGTGAGGAACGGGCGGTCGCCGCGCTGGTGCCGGTTGCCGAGCCGGGTCAGCTCCGCCTCCACGGCGCCGCGTCCGAGGCGGTGCAGGAGGTGGTCGGCGGCGGTGTTGTCGCTGATCGAGATCATGTAGTCGGCGTACTCGCCGAGCGTCAGCTCCGTCCCGGCGGGCTTGTCCTGCAGGATTCCGGACGGGAGGCTCTTCCAGGCGTCGTTGATCGGCATCGGCGTCGTCCACGACACGGTGCCGCGGGCGACGGCGTCCGATAGCGCGCCGAGCACGTAGAGCTTGAACGCCGAGCCGAGCGGGCGCGGCGCGGCGGGGCTCAGGCCGTGGACGACGCGGCAGCGCCCGCCGGGGCCGATCTCGGACGCGGCGAACGAGACGCGCGGCGCGAGCCGGCGCAGTTCGGCGTCGACCTGCTTCCAGGAGCCGGGCTGCCTGGTGAGGTACAGGCCGTTGATCAGGCCGGACGCGTCGGTCGAGACGGTGGCGAGCAGCGAGGCCCGGCGCGCGCCGGTGAACCAGCCGACCGCCTGCGTCTTCGACGACGTGGCCGGCTCCTGCGCGGTGAGCGGCCCGTTCTGGGCGAGCGCCTTGGACAGCCCGGCGGCGCCGCCCATCGCGGCGAGCGAGGCCGCCGCGACGTGGGCCTTGGCGTCCGCGTCGGTGATCGGCAGGTGCCGGGACGCGGAGACGACCCAGTTCAGCTGGTCGCCGGCGGTCGGGACGGACGCGCGGGCGGCGGTGTGCTCGGCAGTGCGCTCGGCGGAAGCGGGGGCGGAGGCGCCGCAGGCGGCGGCGCCGGTGACGAGTGCGGCGGCCAGGGCGAGCAGGCGCGCGGAGGTCTTCATTGGCCCCTTCCGGGGGGAGTGATGTAGAGGCCCGCGACGGTGGCGTCGGCGGAGTAGGTGACCCGCCCGGTCATCTCGCCGGCCTCGAAGTGCAGCGGGACGTCGACGACCGTGTGGTCGCCGGCCTGGTGGACGACGGGGGCGCCCATCCGCTCGTACGCGCCGACGGTGCCGATGACGTGCGCCCACACCGACGCGAGCCGGTCGGTGGAGATGGCGTCGCGCATGGCGGCGTCGAAGTCGCGGCGCGCGGCGTCCCAGTCGCCCGCCGCGAGGTCGGCGAGCAGCCCGGCGGCGAGGCCGGCGGCGCCCGGCAGGACACCGGCGGACATGGGGGTCCCCGTTCGCGGATCGATCGGACGCCCGAAGCGCTGGAACGCGGCCTGCCGGGTGGTGCCGAGCACGTCGCCGATCTCCTGCCAGGTGCGCCCGGCGCCGCGGGCCGCCTCGACGGCCCGGCGGAGCAGGTCGTCGGCCAGGCGGGTGGTCTCCGCCGCGGCGGCGACCGCGTCCATCGGCGCCGAGCCGGTCCCGGTGGACGCCTGCTCGGCGAGGCGGGAGGCCGCTTCGGCCAGCGCCGCGCCGGGCGTGCCGGTCACCTCGGGCATGTGGCCCACGCTGTCACCGTCGCCGAGAAACGTCAAGGTTTCCTTTACGTGCTGCGCCGTGGTGGCACGTTTTGGGGCGCGCGCCCTGCGTGCCGCGCTCCGGCAGGTCGCGTTGCAGAAGCGGCGCGTACGCCCTGGCCCTTCGCGCTCAGGAAGAGGCCTGCCGCAGAACTCGCATGTGCCGCCCATCACACCGTCCACCTTTTCGTGCCATCTGATCTAGCACGAAAATAGCACGATTCGAGATCGACGATCTCGGTGCTTCAGCGGATGCCGCGCGGGGTACCGATGTGATCAAGGAGGGCGGAGTGAACGTCGGGGTCCGCGGCGGCGATGAGGCCGCCGGGGCCGGTGTGCGGCGGCTGGCCGTGGATGCCGGTCACCACGCAGCCGGCGGCCTGGCACAGCGCGATGCCGGCGGCGAAGTGCACGCTGTCGCGCAGGTGCCCGTCGGTGACGTACGCGGCGCGGCGTCCGGCCGCGACCCACGCCACGGCCAGGGTCGTGGACACCACGCGCGGACGGAACCGGGCGGCGAACCGCGCGTCGGCGAGAAGGTCGACCGCGCGGAAGGCCGGGGCGTTCGGGAACGGCGGATCGAGGTTGACGTCCACGAGGCCGGAGGCGGCCGAGAGGGGACGAGCGGCGCGTCGGTGCCGCCGGTGCGGACGTGGGCGCCGGTGCCGTCCGTCCAGAAGACCTCGCCGCTGAAGGGGTCGGCGGACGCCGCCGCGATCGTCTCAGAGCCCGCGTGGAGGGCGACGCTCACCGCCACCAGCATGCTGCGGACGGCGTAGTTCAGCGTCCCGCAGAGCGGGTCGACCAGCCACATGCGGTCGCCGGAGCCGGTGCGGCCGGTCTCCTCGCCGGTCACCGCGTCGTCCGGGCGGGCGACGCGGAGCACGTCCAAGATCGCCTTCTCCGCCGCGAGGTCGGCGGACGTGGCGAAGTCGCCTGCCGAAGCGGGTGAGGGACGTGCCGTACATGTCCCGGACGACGGCGGCGCCCGCCAGCGCCGCCCGCACCGCGACCTGCGCGTCTTTCTCCACGGAGTGCTCTACGGCGGCGCAGCCTATCCGCGCGGGGCGGATCGGGGCACTCGACCTGACATGGTCAAGAACAGGGTTTCTGCAAACACTTGACTCGTTCAAGAAAACGAGGCAGCCTGTCGGACGTGGCCACGACCGTGGAATACCGGCAGATGCTGCGCGGGGCCGCTCTCCGCGTGACCCGACCCCGGGTCGCGGTGCTGAGCGCGGTGCACGCGCATCCGCACGCCGACACCGAATCGATCATCAGCGCCGTGCGCGGGGACGTGCCGAACGTCTCGCACCAGGCGGTCTACGACTCGCTGCGCGCGCTGACGGAGGCGGGCCTGGTCCGGCGCATCCAGCCGGCCGGCTCCGTCGCGCGCTACGAGGCGCGGGTCGGCGACAACCACCACCACATCGTGTGCCGGTCCTGCGGGACCATCGCCGACGCCGACTGCGCCACCGGCGAGGCGCCCTGCATGACCGCCTCCGACGACGCCGGCTTCTCGATCGACGAGGCCGAGGTCACCTACTGGGGCCTGTGCCCCGACTGCACCACCGCACACCGTTCCTCATCCGCCAACCTCGCGTAGTCCTGGAGGGAACCCATGTCCGAGAACACCGAAGCCGCCGCGGGCCAGTGCCCCGTCGCGCACCAGCGCGCCCCGCACCCGACCCAGGGCGGCGGCAACCGCGGCTGGTGGCCCGACCGGCTCAACCTGAAGCTCCTCGCCAAGAACCCGCCGATGACGAACCCGCTGGGGGAGGACTTCAACTACGCGGAGGCGTTCAACAGCCTCGACCTCGACGCCGTGAAGCAGGACATCGCGACCGTCCTCACGGACTCGCAGGACTGGTGGCCCGCCGACTTCGGCAACTACGGCCCGCTGATCATCCGGATGGCGTGGCACAGCGCGGGCACCTACCGCGTCAGCGACGGCCGCGGCGGCGCCGGCGCGGGCCAGCAGCGCTTCGCGCCGCTGAACAGCTGGCCGGACAACGCGAGCCTCGACAAGGCCCGCCGCGTGCTCTGGCCGGTGAAGAAGAAGTACGGCCGCAAGATCTCGTGGGCCGACCTGATGATCCTCGCGGGCAACGTCGCGCTGGAGACGATGGGCCTGAAGACCTTCGGCTTCGCCGGCGGCCGCGAGGACGCCTGGGAGGCCGACGAGGACGTCTTCTGGGGTCCCGAGACCGCGTGGCTGGACGACGAGCGCTACAGCGGTGACCGGGAGCTGGAGAAGCCCCTGGCCGCGGTGCAGATGGGCCTCATCTACGTCAACCCGGAGGGCCCGAACGGCAACCCGGACCCGCTCGCCGCGGCGCGCGACATCCGCGAGACGTTCAAGCGGATGGCGATGAACGACGAGGAGACCGTCGCGCTGATCGCCGGCGGCCACACCTTCGGCAAGACGCACGGCGCGGCCCCGGCCGACGCTATCGGCCCCGAGCCGGAGGGCGCCCCGCTGGAGGACCAGGGCCTCGGCTGGAAGAGCACGCACGGCACCGGCAAGGGCCGCGACTCCCACACCAGCGGCCTCGAGGTCACCTGGACCCCCACCCCGACCAAGTGGGACAACAGCTTCTTCGAGATCCTCTTCGGGTACGAGTGGGAGCTGGACAAGAGCCCGTCCGGGGCGAACCAGTGGCGGCCGAAGAACGGCGCCGGCGCGAACACGGTGCCCGACCCCGAGGACGGCACCCTCAACCGCGCGCCCGGCATGCTGACCACGGACCTGTCGCTGCGCTTCGACCCGATCTACGAGCCGATCTCGCGCCGGTTCAAGGACAACCCCCAGGAGTTCGCGGACGCGTTCGCGCGCGCCTGGTTCAAGCTGACCCACCGCGACATGGGCCCGATCCAGCGCTACCTCGGCCCGGAGGTCCCGTCCGAGACGCTGGTCTGGCAGGACCCGGTCCCGGCCGTCGATCACGAGCTCGTCGACGCGCAGGACGTCGCCGCCCTCAAGGCGCGGCTGCTGGACTCCGGCCTGTCGGTGTCCCAGCTCGCCGCCACCGCGTGGGCGTCGGCCGCGTCGTTCCGCGGCACCGACAAGCGCGGCGGCGCCAACGGCGCGCGCATCCGGCTCGAGCCGCAGCGCAGCTGGGAGGTCAACAACCCGGCCGAGCTCGCGACCGTGCTGCGCACGCTGGAGCAGGTCCAGCAGGCGTTCAACGCCGAGCAGACCGGCGGCAAGAAGATCTCGCTGGCCGACCTGATCATCCTCGGCGGCTGCGCCGCCGTGGAGAAGGCGGCCAAGGACGCCGGCCACGACATCGTGGTGCCGTTCACGCCGGGACGCACCGACGCCTCGCAGGAGCAGACCGACGTCGAGTCGTTCGAGGTGATGGAGCCGACGCACGACGGGTTCCGCAACTACCTGGCGAAGGGCAACATCCTGCCGGGCGAGTTCCTGCTCATCGACCGGGCGAACCTGCTCACGCTGAGCGCCCCGGAGATGACGGTGCTGGTCGGCGGCCTGCGGGTGCTCGGCGTCAACCACGGGCAGTCGGACCTCGGCGTCCTCACCGACCGGCCCGGGCAGCTCACGAACGACTTCTTCGTGAACCTGCTCGACATGGGCACGGTGTGGAAGCAGACGAACGAGGAGTCGGAGATCTACGAGGGCCGGGACGCCTCGGGCGAGGTGAAGTGGACCGGCAGCCGCGTCGACCTGGTGTTCGGCGCGAACTCCGAGCTGCGCGCGGTCGCCGAGGTCTACGCCTCCGACGACGCGAAGGAGAAGTTCGTCCAGGACTTCGTCGCGGCGTGGGACAAGGTCATGAACCTCGACCGGTACGACCTGCGGTGACGCCCGCCGGAGGCGGCGCCTTCAGGTGACATGACGGCGGCCGGGCCCGGTCCTCGCGGACCGGGCCCGGCCGTTGCCGTGCGAGCGGAGAAGTAGAGGTCTCAGCCCGCCTTGCGGCGGCACTGCGGGCACAGGCCCCAGAACGTGACGTCGGCCTCGTCGATGAGGTATCCGGCGTCGTCGACCGGGTCGAGGCAGGGCGGGTGGCCGACGGCGCAGTCGACGTCCTTGACCGCACCGCAGCTGCGGCACACCAGGTGGTGGTGGTTGTCGCCGACGCGGCCCTCGAAGCGGGCGGGGCTGCCGGCCGGCTCGATGCGGCGGACCAGGCCGGCCTTGGTGAGCGCGTGGACGGCCTCGTACACGGCCTGCAGGGAGATGTGGCCGACGCGGTCGCGGACCCCGGCGGCGATCCCCTCGACGTCGAGGTGGTCGCCCTCCCGGACGGTCTCCAGAAGCGCGACGCGGGCGGCGGTCACCCGCAGGCCGGCACCGCGCAGTTCCTCGGCGGTGGTCGGGGTCTGCGATGCGCACATGGACCCCAGATTACCTTAACAAATCGCGAACGATTCAAAACAGTAAACGCTACAACTCTGTACCCGTCCGCCGCGAGAGGCGCGCCGGGGGTGCGGGCACGGGTCTGCGCGGAAACCGCGTGTGTCCGCCTGGTCACACTGTAGGTTCGATCATGCGTGGCCTTGCGTCCCCCCCGGCGAGAGGAGTCACGGTGCGTCTGGGAGCGCGGATCGACGGCCGCTACCGGCTGGTCAAGGGACCCATGCGCGGCGGATCGGGCGAGGTCTGGCTGGCCGCCGACGAGCGCCTCGGCCGCCGGGTCGCGCTCAAGCGGGCGCTGCTCGACGGCGACGAGGCCGCGTTCACCCGGCTGAGGCGCGAGGCCCGCGCCCTCGCCAAGTTCAGCCACCCGCACGTCGTCACGCTCTACGACGCCGTCCGTACCGGGACGCGCGGGCGCGCCGCGGCCTGGCTCGTCATGGAGTACGTGCCCGGCGGGAGCCTCGCCGCCTGGCCGCCGCTGCCCGCCGCCGCGGCGGCCCGCGTCGGCGCGCAGATCGCCGACGCCCTCGCCGCCCTGCACGCCGCGGGCATCGTGCACTGCGACGTCAAGCCGGGCAACATCGTCGTCACCGAGGACGGCACCGCCAAGCTCGCCGACTTCGGCGCCGCCTACCGGACCGGCGGCCGCGAGACGATCACGCCGAGCGGCGCCGTCGCCCACACCCCGGCGTTCGCCGCTCCGGAGCTCGTCGCGGGACGGCCCGAACCCGCGTCCGACGTGTACTCCCTCGGCGCCACCGTCCTCGCGCTGACGACCGGCGAGCCGCCCGCCCGCGACGGCGGCGGCCCGGTCGCCGGCCCCGCCGGGGAGCCGCTGGCCGGGATCGTGGCGGCGATGGTCCGCGACGACCCGGCGGAGCGTCCCGCGCCCGCCGAGGTGCGCGCGCTGCTCGACGAGGCGGCGGGCCAGGCGGAACCGCAGCTCCCGATGCACCTCGTCCCGACCGTGGACGGCCCGGACGGCCCGGACGGCTGCCCCGCCGGGGACGCGGACGCCGGATGGGAGCCGTCCGGCGGCCCCGGGGCCGCGTGGCGGAAGGGCACCGCGTTCGCGCGGCGCCGTCCAAGGCTCCTCATGGCGGGGGCGGCCGTCGCGGCGGTCGCCGTCGCGCTCGCGCTGACCCCGCTCTTCTCCGGTGGCGGGAGCGCCGACCAGCCCGAGGCGGACCGGACCGGGACGGCGGCGGGCGCGTCCCTCATCGGCGACCCGCGCACCGCCGACCCCTGCGCGCTGGCCTCCGCCGCCGCGCTCGGCCGGTTCGGCGACACCGACCTCGACGGCCACTACGGCAACTTCGACCGGTGCGACGTCCTCGTGTCGTCGCGCAAGGACGGCCTCGTCGACGTGATGCTGGAGTTCGACGACCGTGCGGACCCGGAGCCGGGGAGCCGGACGAGGACCGTCGGCCGCATCGGCGTCGAGGAGGAGCCGCCCGGCGGCGACGAATGCGTCCGCACGCTCCGGCTGCCCGGCAAGGACGCCGGCACCGCCATCGACGTCGTCGCGCAGCAGGAGGACGGAGGGCCCGCGCAGCTGTGCGCCATCGCCGACGTCGCCGCCGCCGGCGCGACGGCCGTGCTGAACCGCGGCGCCCTTCCGCGCCGCTCACCGCCGCTGGACGCCGCGTCCCTGGCGCGGCAGGACGCCTGCACGCTGCTCGACGCCCGCGCGCTCGACGTCGTGCCGGGGATCGACGCCACCGATCCGCGCGTCGACTTCGCCCGGTGGGGCTGCTCCTGGCACAGCACCACCCGCGACATCCAGGTCAAGCTGCGGTTCGACCAGGGGCAGCCCCTCACCGCCGACGACGGCCGGCCCACCGTGCTCGGCGGGTTCCACACCTACGTCGACCCGGGCGGCGACGGCGACGGGTCGTGCCTCGCCCGGCTCGTCTACCGCACCCACACCGCCCGGTACGGCGGCAAGGCGGTCGAGGTCGTCAACGTCGTCGTGCAGGGAAAGGCCCCTTCGAAGCAGCGGTGCTCGCTCGCGACCACGCTCGCCTCGTCCGCCGCCCGCTCGCTGCCCGCCCCCCGCTGATCAGGAGACCAGGCCGTCCGGGCCGTCGAGCAGCGCCAGGTCCGCGGTCACGATCGTCGCGCTGACCAGCAGCTCGCTGATCAGGTTGTGGTTGAGCGTGTTGCCGAGCGGCGGCGGGACCTCCTCCTCCAGCAGCCCGTCGACGCGGGCGCTGAGCCGCCGGCGCACCTCGGTGACGATGCGCGCGGCCCGCTTGGCGTTCCACCGCTCGCCCGGCCGCAGCGCGCCCAGCTCGTCGGCGACCTGCGCCCAGGTGAGCGGCTGCGGCCACGGTTCCTGCCGCAGGTAGCGCTGGCCTAGGCAGACCAGCACCAGCCGTTCCAGGTCGCTCAGGTCCCAGCCGTCCGGGTCGTGGGTGTCGACGTCGTGCCGCTCCGCGGCGCCCCGCCCGGACGCCCCCGCCGCCACCCGCACCTCCAGCAGGTGCTCCTGCTCCGGCGTGACGATGAACAGCGGCGTGTACGCGGCGGGCAGCTCGGCCCGGTGCCCGCCGAGCACCAGCCGCGACCCGGGGAACCGGATCGCGAGCCTCCCGGTGTTGTACAGCACCCACCGCGAGTGCTCGCGGGTGATGTAGCCGTGCCGCCGGCTGACGTGCGGGTCGTTCGCGCCGACGCAGACGTGGACGTCCGGCTCGCAGCGGCCGAACACCACGTCGAAGCCCGCGTCCGGGGCGACGCGCATGCCCCCGCCGGCGCCCATGACGAACAGCGTCCCGGTCTGGGCCGGGGGATGCCCTGACGTGAGGCTCCCGATCCCCTTCGGGAGGACGTCGACCTTGCCGAGGGAACTGCGCGTCCGCACCGCCATGCCATCCATCCTCTCTCGTCCGGCCGCCAACGTAACGGCGAACTTCCGGGAGGGGTCCCGCAACCGGCCGGGCCGGGTCGGGCAGGGCTCCGGACGTCCAAAACAGGTATTTCCTACTGTTTTAGTTGATTTTTCACACGACGCGTGCTTACACTCCCCGCGTCCGCCGGGACGCTCCCGGCGCTTGGGAGACCACCGTGACGACCACGTGCGACCAGCCCGCGCAGCAGGCCTCACCGCGCGACCACGCGGGCTGGCTCGCGCTCGCCCGGGCCACCGCGTCCGGCCCCGGCGTGGACGACCCGGACGGCCGCCACACCGGGCGCCCGCAGCCGCGCGGCGTCGAGGCCCTCCGGCGGGCCGGGCTGCTCGCGCTGCCGATCCCCGCCCGCCACGGCGGCGGTGGCGCCACCTGGTGCACCGCCTACCAGGTCGTCCGCGAGGTCGCCGCCTTCAACGGCGACATCGGGCTGCTCCTCGGGCAGCACTACCTGCTGTCCTGGACGCCCGCGCTCTTCGGCACGAAGACCGGCCGCGAGCGGCTCTGGGCGGACGCGGCCGCCGGCGGCATGCTCTGGGGCGGCGCCCCCGACCCGCGCGACACCTCCCTGACGCTGACTCCGCGCCCGCACGGCGGCTTCACCCTCGACGGCACGACGGCGATCACCGCCGGCGCCGTCCTCGCCGACCGGCTCGCGGTCGGCGCGACCCGCGCCGGCACGGGCGAGCCGCTGATGGTCCTGGTCGATCCGGCCGGTCCCGGCGACGCGCGCGCCGAGGACGGGACCGCCGGCGCGCAGAACGGAACGGTCCTTTTCGCCGGGGCCGCCGTGCGCGAGGACGACGTCATCGGACGGCCCGGCCCGGCCGCGACAGCGCTGCTGGCCTCCGCCGTCCAGCTGATGTTCGCGCAGCTCTACGTCGGCATCGCGGAAGGAGCCCTCGACGCCGCCCGCGCGCACGCGGTCGGCCGGCCCCGGCCGTGGCCGCTCGGGCAGGCCCGGCGGACCAGCGGCGACGCCTACCTCTGCGGGGCCTACGGCGGCCTGCTCGCGCAGGTCCGCGCGGCCCGCGCGCTCGCGGACCGGGCGGTCGACGACCTCGCCCCGGCCCTGCACGGCGCCGCCGGCGCAGCGGGTCGGGCCGGGGCGCCGTCCCGCGAGCCGGCGGTGCTGGCCGCCACCGCGAAGATCGCCGCCGCGCAGGCCTCGCTGGCGGTCGCGTCCCGCGTGTTCGAGCTCGCCGGCGCGGGCTCGCCCCGTGCGCGCCCGGGCCTGGCCCGGTTCTGGCGCTACGCCCGGACGCTGCACGACCCGGTCGCCTACCGGCAGGCCGAGGTCGGCCGCGAGTTCCTGACCGGAGAGTTCCCTCCCGAAAGGAAGGCCCCACCGTGACCCTGACGTCCCTCTGCCCGCCACCCGGACCCGTCGCGGGGCGGGCGCCGCGATGACGGCGCTCGACCTCAACCTCCGCCGCGTCTACGGCGCCTACCCGACCGGCGTCGCGGTCGTCGCGGGGCTGGTGGGCGGGCGGCCCGCCGGCCTCGCCGCCAGCTCGTTCGTCCCGGTGTCCCTCGATCCGCCCCTGGTGTCGGTGTGCGTCGCGCACACGTCCACGACCTGGCCGCTGCTGCGCGAGCTGCCCCGCATCGGGATCAGCGTGCTCGGCGCGCACCAGGAGCACGTCGGGCGGCGGCTCGGCGCCCGCACCGGCGACCGGTTCGCCGGCGTCGCTTGGCGGTCCACGCCGGACGGCGGCGTGCTCGTCGAGGGCGCGTCCGCCTGGTACGTGTGCACGGTCGAGCAGCGGTTCCGCTCCGGCGACCACGACATCGTCGTGTTCCGCGTGCACGACCTGGACGCCGCGCCGGACGTGCCGCCGCTGGTGTTCCACGCCAGCGCCTTCCGCCGGCTCGGCTGACCATTTTCCTACTTTGTTGGTCGATATTGACGGATACATGATCGCCTGCTTACGTTGGCCGCGATCAGCAGGACCGTGAGGGGAGAGATCCACGTGAGAGCGACGCCCGGCCCGTGGAGGACCGCCGCCGTGCTGGCGGCCGGACTGACGGCGCTGGCCGCGTGCGGCTCGGGCGGCGGCGGGTCCGGCGCCGGCGCCGGGACGCCCCGCACCGGCGGCACCCTGACCTTCGCCGTCGGCTCGGACGCCGGCTGCACCGACCCGCAGCAGGTCGGCAGCAACGACACCATCTACTCCGTCCGCCAGTTCGTCGACTCGCTCACCGACCAGGACCCGGCGACCGGCAGGATCGTGCCCTGGCTCGCGCAGAGCTGGACGATCAGCCGCGACGCCCGCGCCTTCACCTTCCACCTGCGGCCCGGCGTCACCTTCAGCGACGGCTCCGCGCTCACCGCCGAGGTCGTCAAGGCCAACTTCGACGCCGTCCCGAAGCTCGGTCCGCTCGGCCTGCTCGCCGAGGGCTACCTCAGCGGCTACCAGGGCACCGACATCGCTGACCCCCTCACCTTCACGGTCCGGTTCAAGCAGCCGAACGCGCAGTTCCTCCAGGCCACCGCCACGCACTCGCTCGGCATCGAGGCGGCGGCCAGCGTCCGCAAGACGCCGCAGCAGCGGTGCGCCGGGGGCGTCATCGGGTCCGGGCCGTTCACGCTGCAGAAGTACGTGCCGAACCAGTCGATCACGCTCGCCGCCCGCAAGGGCTACGCGTGGGGCTCCTCGCTGTGGAAGAAGCCGGGCGCCGCCTACCTCGACCGCATCGTGTTCAAGATCCTCCCCGAGTCGGGCGTGCGGACCGGCGGGCTCCAGTCCGGCCAGGTCGACGCCATCGGCAGCGTCGGCCGGGCCGACGAGTCGGCGCTCAAGGCGTCCGGCGTGCAGTTGCTGGCACGTGCCAATCCCGGTGTCGTGTTCGGCCTCACCCCGAACAACACCCGGTCCCCGCTGGACGACGAGAAGGTCCGGCAGGCCCTCGCGCTCGGCATCGACCGGCAGCAGATCGCCCAGACCGTCTTCCCGGCCGGGACGCAGCCCGCGACCAGCGTCCTCGCGCACACCACGCCCGGCTACGTCAACGTCGGGGCCGCGCTCGGGCACGACCCCGCGCGGGCCAAGTCGCTGCTCCAGTCCGACGGCTGGACGCCCGGGAGCGACGGCGTCCTGCAGAAGGGCGGCAAGAAGCTCAGCATCACCGCCACCTGGGGTCCCGTCGCGGCCACCAACCAGCCGACGCTCGAACTGCTCCAGCAGCAGCTCAGGACGATCGGCGTGCAGCTCGCGCTCAAGGAGCAGCCCGTCGCCCAGTTCGCGCGGCTCCAGACGTCCGGGAACTTCGACCTGCTGTTCGGCAACCTCACCCGCGCCGACCCCGACATCCTCCGCAGCTCGTACTCGTCCAAGCTCTCCAACCCCTACAGGCTGCCGGCCACCGGTCTGGACGACATCCTCGACGGCCAGGCCGCCGAACCCGACCAGGCCAAGCGCCTCGACCTCGTGGCGCAGGCGCAGCGGCAGCTCGCCCAGCACGCCTACACGATCCCGGTCGTCGAGCTGCAGACCGAGCTGGGCGTCGCGAAGAAGGTCCACGGCCTGCTGTTCGACGCGTCGAGCCGCATCCAGCTCCACGACACCTGGGTCGGCTAGAGATGGGACGCTACGTGGCCTTGCGCCTCGCGCAGGCGGCCGGAGTGCTGTGGGCGGCCTACACGGTGTCGTTCCTGGTCCTCGACCTGCTGCCCGGCGACCCCGTCTCGGCGATGGCCGGGGCGGCCGCCGACCAGGCCGGCGTCGACCCCGCGCAGATCGCCCGGCTGAGGAGCGAGTACGGCTTCGACGATCCGGTCCCCGTGCAGTACGTCCACTACCTCGGCCGGGCGCTGCGCGGCGACTTCGGCGACTCGGTGGCCAGCGGCCGTCCGGTGACGTCCGTCATCGGCGACGCCCTGCCGTCCACCCTCCAGCTCGTCGCCGCGGGCCTCGCGCTCGCGGTGCTGTGCGGCGGCGGGCTCGCGCTCGCGGCGACCTACACCGCGCGGCGGTGGCTGCGGCAGCTGCTGCTCTCGCTGCCGCCGCTCGGGGTGTCCGTCCCGACGTTCTGGGCCGGGCTGATGCTCGTCGAGGTGTTCTCGTTCCGGGCGCGGCTGCTCCCGGCGTTCGGGAACGGCGGGCCACGCGGGCTGATCCTGCCCGCCGTCACGCTCGCGATCCCCACCGGCGCCGTCGTCGCGCAGGTGCTGGCCAAGAGCCTGCTCACCACCCTCGACGAGCCGTACGTCCAGACCGCGCGGGCGAAGGGCGCCGGACGGCCCCGGATCCACCTGCGGCACGCGCTGCGCAACGCGTCACTGCCCGCGCTGACGGTCGTCGGCGTCCTCGTCGGGCAGCTCATCGCCAACTCCGTCGTGATCGAGACGGTGTTCTCCCGCAACGGCCTCGGCCGGGTCACCGCCAGTGCGGTCTCCGCCCAGGACATCCCGCTCGTGCAGGGCGTCGTGGTGCTCGGGTCGCTGGTCTTCGTCCTGGTCAACCTGATCGTCGACCTCGTCTACCCGCTGCTCGACCCGCGGATCGCCGCCGCGGGCGGGCGGCGCTGGAGGCCCGCATGAGCAGCACCCTCGACGCCCTCGGCGTCCTGGACGCCGCGCCGGAGCCCGGCGCGCCCGAGCAGGCGGTGCGGCGCCGCGCCGGCGCCGCCCGGACTGTCCGGTTCTTCCTGCGCCGGCCGGGGCTCGTCCTGTCCGTCCTGCTGATCGCGGCGGTGGTGCTCGCGTCGTTCTGGCCCGGCCTGTTCACCTCGCATGACCCGCTGAAGGGGGTGCCGGCGCAGGCGTTCCGGGCGCCCGGCGCCGCGCACTGGTTCGGCACCGACGAGCTGGGCCGCGACGTGTACGCGCGGGTCGTGCACGGCGCGGCGCTGTCGCTGAAGGCCACGCTGATCGCCGTCGCGGTGTCGTTCGCCGCCGGCGGGCTGCTCGGCCTGCTCGCCGGGTTCGCGGGCCGCTGGATCGACGACGTGCTGATGCGGTTCGTCGACGTGCTGCTATCCATCCCCGCGCTGTTCCTGTCGCTCGCCCTGGTCACCGCGCTCGGCTACGGGACGGTGAAGGTCGCCGTCGCCGTCGGCGTCGCCAGCGTCGCGACGTTCGCGCGGGTGATGCGGTCGGAGGTGCTGCGGGTCCGGCAGGCCGTGTTCGTGGAGGCGGCCCGGTCCTGCGGGACGCGCTGGTACGCCATCCTCGGACGGCACGTCCTGCCGAACGCGATCGGGCCGGTGCTGGTCCTCGCGACGCTCGACTTCGGCACCGCCGTGCTCGCGGTCTCGTCGCTGAGCTTCCTCGGCTACGGCGCGCCGCCGCCCGCCCCGGAGTGGGGGACGCTGATCTCCGACGGCCGCAACTACCTCGCGAACGCCTGGTGGATGACCGCGCTGCCCGGCCTGACGATCGCCGCGACCGTGCTCGCCACCAACCGGATCGCGCGGGCCCTCGACGGCGAGTGGGGGCGGCGATGACCGGCGCGCAGGAGACCCCGCTGCTGGACGTGGCGGGCCTGACCGTCTCGTACCTGACCAGGAACGAGCGGGTGCACGCGGTGCGCGGCGCCGACCTGGACGTCCGCGCCGGAGAGATCGTCGCGCTGGTGGGGGAGTCGGGCTCGGGCAAGAGCACCACCGCGCACGCCGTGCTGCGGCTGCTCGCCCCGAACGCCTCCATCGACGCCGGGACCGTCCGGTTCGGGGGCCGCGACCTCGCGGCGCTGTCCGAGCGGGAGCTGCGCACCGTGCGCGGCGCCCGGATCGGGCTCGTCCCGCAGGACCCGGGCGTCGCGCTGAACCCGGTGAAGCGGATCGGCGAGCAGGTCGCGGAGGTGCTGCGGCTGCACGGGCTCGCCACCCGCCGGACGGCGCCGGCGGCGGCGGTCGAGGCGCTGGAGCGCGCCGGGATGCCCGAGCCCGGGGTGCGGGCGCGGCAGTACCCGCACGAGCTGTCCGGCGGGATGCGGCAGCGCGCGCTGATCGCCGTCGCCATCGCCGCCGGGCCGCAGCTGATCGTCGCCGACGAGCCGACCAGCGCCCTCGACGTCACCGTGCAGCGCCGCATCCTCGACCACCTCCAGCACCTCACCGAGGAGCTCGGCACCGCCGTGCTGCTCGTCACCCACGACCTCGGCGTCGCCGCCGACCGGGCCGCGCGGATCGCCGTGATGTCGCAGGGACGCGTCGTCGAGTCGGGCCCGGCGCGGCGGATCATCGAGGACCCGCAGGACGCCTACACGCGGCGGCTGCTGGACAGCGCGCCGAGCCTCACCGCCGTCCGCGCGCGCCCCCGGCCCGCCGCACCAGCGGAGCCCGGTGAGCCCGGGGACGTCCTGGTCACCGCGGAGCACCTCGTCAAGGACTTTCCGCTGCCGCGCGGCCGGACCGTCCGCGCCGTCGACGACGTCGGCCTCACCCTGCACCGGGGCCGGACTCTCGCGCTGGTCGGCGAGTCGGGCTCGGGCAAGTCGACGACCGCGCGGATGATCCTGCGGCTCGTCCCGCCGACGTCCGGCCGGATCGTGTTCGACGGCGAGGACGTCACCGCCGCGACCGGCGCGGCGCTGCGGCGGCTGCGGCGGCGGGCCCAGCTCGTCTACCAGAACCCGTACGCCTCGCTCGACCCGCGGTTCTCGATCGGCGAGGTGATCACCGAGCCGCTGCGGGCGTTCCGGGTCGGCGACCGGGCGTCCCGCACCGCCCGCGCCCGCGAGCTGCTCGACCGGGTCGCGCTCCCGGCCGCGACCCTGGAACGCCGGCCCGCCGAGCTGTCGGGCGGGCAGCGGCAGCGCGTCGCGGTCGCCCGCGCGCTGGCCCTCGAACCCGACCTCGTGGTGTGCGACGAGCCCGTCTCGGCGCTGGACGTGTCCGTCCAGGCGCAGGTGCTGGACCTGCTCGCCGAGCTGCAGGACGGCACGGGCCTCGCCTACCTGTTCATCTCGCACGACCTCGCGGTCGTCCGGCAGATCGCGCACCGGGTCGCGGTCATGCGGGCCGGACGGATCGTCGAGACCGGCCCGACCGGCGCCATCTTCGCCGACCCGGCCCACGACTACACCCGCGAGCTGCTCGCCGCCATCCCCGGCGGGGACGCGCGCATCGGCGCCCCAGGCGCACGGCTGTTGGAGGAGCGCACATGACCGTACAGACCACGACGACCACCGGCGCGGCGGACGCGTTCGCCGAGGAGTGGCGGACCTGGCACGCCGCGCAGGAGGCGCGGCTCGCCGACCCGCACGGCTTCCTCGCGATCACCGGCCTGCACTTCCTCGACGGCGAGCCGCGCCGCCTCCCCGGCGCGCCGGGCGCCTGGAGCACCGGGCCCGAGGGCGTGACCGTCGTCCTCGGCGACGGCGAGGAGCTGACCGTGGACGGCGCGACCGTGCGCGGCGAGCACCGGTTCGGCGTGCTGCCCGAGCGCGGCGGCACCACCGCGATCTGGGGGGACGCGGCGATCGAGGTGGCCAAGCGCGGCGGGAACGACATCGTCCGGCCCCGCCACCCGGACCATCCGCTGCGCACCGCGTTCCGCGGCACGCCCGCCTTCCCGCCCGACCCGCGCTGGTCGGTGACCGGCCGGTACGTCCCGTTCGGCGAGCCGCGCCCGACCACCGTCGGCGCCGCCGTCGAGGGGCTCCAGCACGTCTACGACGCGCCCGGCCGGATCGAGTTCGAGCTGGACGGCCGGTCCCTCGCGCTCACCGCGTTCAACGGCAAGGAGCCCGGCGAGCTGCTCGTCCTGTTCACCGACGCGACGTCCGGCGTCACCACCTACGCGGCGAACCGGGCGCTGCCCGTCGCGCCGCCCGCCGCCGACGGGACGGTGACGCTCGACTTCAACCGGGCGCACAACCTGCCGTGCGCGTACACCGAGTTCGCGACGTGCCCGCTGCCGCCCGCCGAGAACCGGCTGCCGGTCGCCGTGGAGGCGGGCGAGAAGATCCCCTACGAGCGCGGCGCGGGGCAGGGGGAGCGGCCGTGAGCGTCGCCGTCCTGGTGGGGAACCCGCGTCCGAAGTCGCGGACGCTGCAGATCGCCCTCCAGGCCGCCGAGGCGGTCGCGGGCCGCGTCGGGCACGCCGGCGCCGCCGACGTCGTCGACCTGTCCGCGCTCGCGCCCGTCCTGCTCGACGCGGCGCCCGCGCCCGAGGTGCGGGACGCGCTCGACCGGGTCGCGCACGCGGACGTCCTGGTCGTCGCGAGCCCGACCTACAAGGCCACCTACACCGGCCTGCTGAAGGTGTTCCTCGACCGGCTGCCCGGCGGCGCGCTGGCGTCGACCATCGCGCTTCCGCTGCTGGTGATGGGCGACCCGAAGCACTCGCTGGCCGTCGAGGTGCACCTGCGGCCGCTGCTGGTCGAGCTGGGCGCGACCGTCCCGACCCCCGGCCTGGCGTTCCTGGAGGCGCAGGTGCCGGACGCCGCCGGGGTGATCGGCGCGTGGGCGGACGCCGTCGCCCCGCGGGTGTCCGCCGCCCTCGCGACCACGACCGCGTTCGCGAACACAGGAGGAGCCCGCTGATGCCCGCCAAGCAGATCCACCTCGCGGCCCACTTCCCCGGCGTCAACAACACCACCGTCTGGACCGACCCCCGGTCGGCCAGCCAGATCGACTTCGGGTCGTTCGTCCACCTCGCCGAGACCGCCGAACGCGGCAAGTTCGACTTCTTCTTCCTCGCCGAGGGACTGCGGCTGCGGGAGATGAAGGGCCGCATCCACGACCTCGACGTGGCGGGACGGCCCGAGTCGCTGACCGTGCTGTCCGCGCTGTCGGCCGTCACCACCCGCCTCGGCCTCGCCGCGACCGTCAACTCCACCTTCAACGAGCCGTACGAGGTGGCGCGCCGCCTCGCCACCCTCGACCACCTCAGCGGGGGCCGCGCCGCCTGGAACGTCGTGACCAGCTGGGACGCGTTCACCGGCGAGAACTTCCGGCGCGGCGGCTACCTCGCGGAGGCCGACCGCTACACTCGCGCCGCCGAGTTCCTGCACACCGCCCGCGAGCTGTGGGACTCCTGGACGGGCGGCGACCTCGTCGCCGACCCGGACGAGGCGGAGTTCATCCGGCCCGGCGCGGGCGCGTTCGCGCACCGCGGCGCGCAGTTCGACATCGCCGGCCGGTTCAACGTGCCGCGCCCGCCGCAGGGCCACCCCGTCATCATCCAGGCGGGCGACTCGTACGAGGGCCGCGAGTTCGCCGCCGCCGACGCCGACGTCATCTTCAGCCGGCACGGCACCCTGGAGGACGGCCGCGCCTTCTACAAGGACGTCAAGAGCCGCCTCGCCCGCTACGGGCGGCGGCCCGGCGACCTGAAGATCATGCCGGCGGTCACCTACGTGCTCGGCGACACCGAGGAGGACGCCGCCGAGCGCGCCACCGAGATCCGCCGCGCGCAGGTCTCCCCGCAGAACGCCATCGCGTTCCTGGAGGGCTACTGGGGGCGGGACCTGTCCGCCTACGACCCCGACGGCCCGCTCCCCGACATCGAACCCGACCTCGACGAGGGCGTCTCGAAGGGCCGCGCGCAGTTCCGCGGCGACCGCGGCGAGACCGTCCGCCGCTGGCGGGAACTCGCCGCCGAGCGCGGCCTCAGCATCCGCGAGCTGGTCATCGAGGCCACCGCGCGGCAGACGTTCGTCGGGACGGCCCGCAGCGTCGCCGACCGGATCGACGAGTTCGTGCAGACCGACGCCGCCGACGGGTTCGTGTTCGTCCCGCACCTGACCCCGGGCGGGCTCGACGACCTGGTCGAGCACGTCGTGCCGCTGCTGCAGGAGAAGGGCGTGTTCCGCGCCGACTACACCGGGCCCACGCTGCGCGACCACCTCGGTCTGCGGGTCCCGCGCGTCCACTCGACCCGATCGGAAAGGGAGGCCTCATGACCGGCACGCACACGATGACCGGCCTGCACCTGGCCGTCGCGCTCGCCGACGCCGGCTGGCACCCGGCCGCCTGGCGCGACCCGGCCGCCCGTCCCGGCGCCCTGTTCACCGCCCGCTACTGGGCGGGCCTCGCCGCCGAGGCCGAGCGCGGGCTGCTCGACCTCCTCACCATCGAGGACTCGCTCGGCCTCCAGTCGTCCGACCCGGTCGCGCCCGACGACCGCACCGACCAGGTCCGGGGCCGGCTCGACGCGGTGCTGGTGGCCGCGCGGCTCGCGCCCGCGACGTCGCGGATCGGGCTCGTCCCGACGACGATCACCACGCACACCGAGCCGTTCCACGTGTCCATCGGCATCGCGTCCCTGGACTACGCGAGCCGGGGGCGCGCGGGCTGGCGGCCGCAGGTCGCGGGCGCGCGGCTGTCCGACGCCGCCCACTTCGGCCGCCGCACCTTCCCCGAGTTCGACCTGCCCTGGTTCGCGACGCCGGACGGGAAGGCGTTCAGCGCCGAGCTGTTCGGCGAGGCCGCCGACTTCGTCGAGGTCGTGCGGCGGCTCTGGGACAGCTGGGAGGACGACGCCGAGATCCGCGACGCCGCCACCGGCCGCTTCCTGGACCGTGACAAGCTGCACTACATCGACTTCGAGGGCGCCCACTTCAGCGTCCGCGGCCCATCGATCACCCCGCGCCCGCCGCAGGGCCAGCCGCTCGTCACCGCCCTCGCGCACGACGTCGGCCCCTACGAGTTCGCCGCGCGCGGCGCCGACGTCGTCTACATCACCCCGCACTCGCGGCCCGACGCCGTCACCATCGTCGCGCAGGTCCGCGAGGCGGAACGGACGACCGGACGGGTCGGCGAACCCCTGAGGATCTTCGCCGACCTGGTCGTGTTCCTCGACGACGTGCCCGGCGCGGCGCTCGCCCGCAAGGCCCGCCTGGACGAGCTGGACGGCGCCGCGCTCGCCTCCGACGCCGAGATCTTCGCCGGCACCCCCGGCGAGCTGGCCGACCTGCTGCTCGACTGGCGCGACGCGGGCCTCGACGGGTTCCGGCTGCGGCCCGGCGTCCTGCCGTCCGACCTGGAGGGGATCGCGCGGGGGCTCGTCCCGGTGCTGCAGGGGCGCGGCGCGTTCCGCACCGCGTACGAGACGACGACGCTGCGCGGGCACCTCGGGCTGTCCCGCCCCGCCAACCGGTACGCGACCGCATGAAGTTCCTCGCGATCACCCTCATCGTGCACGCGCCCGACCCCCGCACCGGCGCGCTGAAGCCCGTCACCGAACGGCTCCGGGACGTCGTCGAGCACGCCGTCCTCGCCGAACGGCTCGGCTTCGACGGCTTCGGCGTCGGCGAGCGGCACGAGCGGCCGTTCCTGTCGTCCTCGCCGCCCGTCGTGCTCAGCCACATCGCCGCCCGGACCTCGACGATCCGGCTGTTCACGGCCGTCACCACGCTCAGCCTCCTCGACCCCGTCCGCGCCTACGAGGACTACGCCACCCTCGACCACCTGTCCGGCGGGCGCCTCGAACTGATCATCGGCAAGGGCAACGGCACCGCGCAGGCCGCGCTGTTCGACGTCACCGCCGACGACCAGTGGGACCGCAACCGCGAAGGCTACGAGCTGTTCCGCCGGCTGTGGCGCGAGGACACCGTCACCTGGTGGGGCAAGCACCGCCCGCCGCTGGACAAGGCCGAGGTGCTGCCCCGGCCGCTGCAGCGGCCCGTCCGCGTCTGGCACGGCAGCGCCACCAGCAAGGAATCGGTCGAGCTGGCCGCCCGCTACGGCGACCCGCTGTTCTCCGCCAACGTCACCAACCCCGTCGAGCCGTACGCCGAACTGGTCGCCCACTACCGGGAGCGGTGGGAGCACCACGGCCACGACCCGGCGGACGCCCTCGTCGGAGCCGGGACCGCCGGCCTGTACGTAGCGCCCCGGTCGCAGGACGCCATCGAGGTGTACCGGCCGGTGTTCGAGGCGCGGCAGGCGCTGTTCCGCCGCAACGGCGTCACGCCCGTGTTCGACTCGATCGAGGACGCCGTCGCGCGCAGCTCCGCGCTCATCGGCAGCCCCCAGCAGGTCATCGACAAGGTCCACCGCTACCACGACCGGCTCGGGCACGAGGTCATGCACGTCCAGGCCGACCCCGACGGGCTCCCCGAGCACCTGCACCGCGCGTCGCTGGAACTGTTCCAGAGCGACGTCGCGCCGGTGCTGCGCAAGGAGATCCCGAGCCGCCCGTTCCCGTCCGCCGCTACCCCATCCGCCTCGACCCCCGCTGGGAGGCGCCCGTGATCCCGCTGTCCGTCCTCGACCTCGCGCCCGTCCCCGCCGGCCGGACGGTGCGCGACGCGCTCCGCAACACCCTCGACCTCGCGCGCCGCACCGAGGCCGCCGGCTACCAGCGGTACTGGCTCGCCGAGCACCACCTCGCGTCCGGCGTCGCCAGCGCCGCGCCGCAGATCCTCATCGAGGCGGTCGCGGCGGCCACGTCCCGGATCCGCGTCGGCTCCGGCGCCGTGCAGACCGGCCACTGGACGCCGCTGTCCATCGTCGAGCAGTTCGGCACGATCGACGCGCTGCACCCCGGCCGGATCGACCTCGGGCTCGGCCGCTCCGGGCAGCGCCGCGCCGAGGCCGCCCGCAAGGCGCCCCCGCCCGCGCCCGCCCGCGCGGCCGAGGTCGTGGACGGCCTGCTCATTCCCGCGCCGTTCGACTACACGCGGCTCGCCGCGAAGGCCGCGTTCGGGCTGCACGGCGCGCTGCTCCAGCAGCCGGGTGCCGAGACGCCCGACTTCGCCGCCGTCGTCGACGACATCGCCGCGCTCCTCGCCGGCACCTACGCCAGGGACGGCCAGGAGGCGCACGCCACCCCCGGCGAAGGCGCCGACCTCGCCCTGTGGATCCTCGGCAGCAGCGGAGGGCAGAGCGCCCGCGTCGCGGGGGCGCGCGGGCTGCCGTTCGCGGCGAACTACCACGTCAGCCCGTCCAACGTGCTGGAGGCCGTCGAGGCGTACCGGGCCGCGTTCCGGCCGTCGGACGTCCTCGACGAGCCCTACGTCCTCGTCTCCGCGGACGTCGTCGTCGCGCCGACCGACGAGCAGGCCCGCGAGCTGGCCTCGCCGTACGCGCTGTGGGTGCACAGCATCCGGTCCGGGCTCGCCGCGATCCCGTTCCCCACCCCGGCGCAGGCCGCCGCGCACGACTGGCGCCCGGAGGACCGCGACCTGGTCGCCGACCGCGTCGACACCCAGTTCACCGGCGCGCCCGGCACCGTCGTGGACGGCCTCGCGACCCTCCAGCGCGTCACCGGCGCCGACGAACTGCTCATCACGACGATCACCCACGACCACGCCGACCGCGTCCGCTCCTACGAGCTGCTCGCCGCCGCCTGGCACCGCGCGACGAGCCGGGTCACCGTCCCGCAGCGGGCGCGGCGCTGACCGCCGCTACTCCCGCCGCCCCGGGACTTCGGCATCGCGCGCGGCGTCGGCGAGCGGTCCGGGCACACCAAGTCCGGGTTCGTCGTCGGGTCGCCCGGCTGGATCTCGCCCGAGCAGGTGCGGACCGGCGAGGTCTCGCCCGCGAGCGACGTGTTCGCCTGGGGCTGCCTGGTCGCGCTCGCCGGGACGGGGCACCATCCGTTCAGCGCCTTCGGCACCCGGCCGACCGGCGACCTGGTCGTCATGGCGTACCGGGCGCAGCGGCACATGTACGACCTCGGGACCCTCGCCGAACCGGTGCGGACCCTCGTCGCCAAGGCGCTGTCCCCCGAACCGGGCATGGCCGCCGCAGGCTGAACATCCGTCTCTTCGTCAACCCGTACCGCGATTGGTGACGACCCTTGATCCTCAGGTCTGCCAGTGGCCCACCAGCTCGGCATAGAGGGGACTGAGCGCGAGCAGGGTCGCGTGCGTGCCGAGGACCGGGGACGAGCCGTCCAGCAGTAGGACGCGCTGCGCCCGCTGCGCGGAGCTGATGCGGTGGGCGATGACGATAAGGGTGCCGCCGCGCGCCGCGAGCGCGCCCTCCGCGCGGGCCTCGGCGGCCGGGTGCAGATGGCAGGTCGCCTCGTCGAGGATCGTCACGGGCGCGGCGGCCAGGTACGCGCGGACGAGCGTGACGAGCTGCCGCTCGCCCTGCGACAGCGTGCCGCCGCCGGGCGGGACGGCCGCGTCGTAGCCGCCGAGCCGGTCCACGGTCGCGGCCAGCCCGATCGCGTCCACGGCCTCGTCGAGGTCGGCGGACGAGGCGTCCGGGCGCAGGTAGGCGAGGTTCTCCCGCAGCGTCCCGGCGAAGATGTAGCTCTCCTGCGGGACGAGCGCGACGGCCGCCCGGAGTTGCGCCTCGTCCAGGTCTTGCAGCGGCACCTTGCCGAGCGTGACGCGTCCCCGCTGCGGCCGGACGAGGCCGGACAGCACGTCGGCGAGCGTCGACTTGCCCGTTCCGCTCGGCCCGACCACGGCCAGGTGCGTGCCCTCCGGGATGTGCAGGGACAGGTCGTCGAGGACCGGCGCGGCCTCGGCGGAGTACGCGAACGTCACGTGCTCGGCCTCGATGTCGTAGGACGTGGCGGTCGTGCCCTTCCCGAGCGCCGCGGTTCTGTGTGCGCGGGCCGGTTCCGCGCAGACCTCGGCGAGCCTGCCGAGGACGACCGCCAGGCTGAGCAGCAGCGTCCCGCCGGCGTCGACCAGCAGCACCATCGCCGGCTGCAGCCCGGTGACGAGGTAGCTCACCCCGCCCGCCACCTGCCCGGTGGTGAGCCGGTGGTCCTCGACGAGCCGGGGCGACAGCGCGAGCAGCGCGAGCAGCGGCAGGTGCACCCCCAGCGCCAGCACCGGCAGCCGGACGAGCCGGGACCGGGCGAAGGACCGCAGCGCCGCGGCCTGCGCGTCGATCGCCTCGCCCGCGGCCTGCGCGGCGCGCGGCTCGGCCGCGCAGGCCACGACGTCCCGGACCCCCTGCACGATCTCGGTCGCCGTCTCCCCGATGCGTTCGGCGTGCCGGACGACCGCGCGGTACCGGCGGACCTGCACGCCGAGCAGCGCACCGAACACCGCCAGCGCGAGCGCCACGGACAGGGCGGCGGCGAGGGCGGGCAGCGGTGCGAGCAGCGTCAGCCCGAGCAGCGCGGCGAGCCCGGCCGACAGGAGCTGCCGGACGTTGCGCAGCGCCGTCCCGAGCAGCGCCCGGACGGCCTCCGCCTGCTCGGTGACCTGCGAGATTCCGGCCCCGGCGGCGCCCGACGCCGGGTCGGCCGTCCGGTCGATCGTGCGGCGCAGCGCGCCGGCGACGACGGCGCCGACGAGGGAGTCGCGCAGCGGCTCGACGGTGGCGGCGAGCCACGGGTAGATCCGCCGGGTGCCGAGCGCGCCGAGCGCCTGGAGCGCGGCGAGCGCGGCCAGCCAGCCGAGCCCGGTGAGCGGGCGGCGGGCGAGGAAGCCGTCGTCGATGGCGCGGGCGAGCAGCAGGCCGGACGCGAATGACGGCAGGCTCTCGACCGCCGACCACAGGGCCAGCCGCCGCATCGCGGGCCACCGCGCGCGCAGGTGGCGGTGCAGCAGCCGGGCGGCGGGCGCGCGGCGGGCCCCGGCGCGATCTACGGCGGTCACGTGGCGGGCCCCGGCGCGGCGGCGTACGGCACCGGCGCGCCGGGCGGCTCGCCGGGTTCGGCGGCGAACACGGCGCGGTACCGGGCGTCGGCCCACAGCTCGGCGTGCGGCGCGAGCGCGCGCACCCGGCCCGCGTCGAGCCAGGCGACGAGGTCCGCGCGGGCCGCGGTCGCCGGACGGCGCGCCACCACCAGGCTGGTGCGTCCCGCGAGGACCTCCCGCAGCGCCCGCGTCACCCGCATCTCCGTCGCGGTGTCGAGGCTGCTGGTGGCGTCGTCGAGGACGAGCAGCCGCGCGTCCGCCAGCGCCGCGCGGGCCAGCCCGAGCCGCTGCAGCTCGCCGCCCGACATCGGCGCCTCGGCGAGCGGGGTGTCGTACCCGGCCGGCAGCGCCCGGACGAACCCGTCGGCCGCCGCGGCCCGCGCGGCGCGCCGCACCTCGGCGCGCCCGGCGCCGGGACGCGCGTAGGCGATCATGTCGTGCACGGTCGCGCCGAGCGGCGCGGGACGCTCGAAGGCGTAGGCGACGGCGCGCCGCAGCTCCGGGAGCGCGACGTCCGCGGCGTCGACGCCGTCGAGTTCGACCCGGCCCTCGTCCACGGCGACGAGCCGGGCGACCGCCGCCACCAGCACGCTCTTGCCCGACCCGGACGTCCCGACGACCGCGACGGCGGTCCGCGGCGGCACCGCGAGGTCGAGGCGGTCGAGCACCGTCCGGCCGCCGGAGCGGACCGTGACCCCGCGCAGCCGCAGCGCGCCGGGGCCGTCCGGCAGCGGGACGGGCCGCGCCGGCGGCCGGACGGACGGCTCGGCGTCGAGCACCTCCGCGACGCGCCCGGCGCCGACCTCGCAGTTCAGCAGCGCGACGAAGGTGTCGAAGAGCGCCGCCGCGCCGACCGCCATGGACGTGTACGACGCGGCGGCGACCAGCTCGCCGGCGGTGACGTCGCCGGTCGCGAGGCGGACCCCGGCGACGCCGACCACCGCGATCTGCAGCAGCGGCGCCAGCAGCGCGAGCCGCCAGCCGACCTGGCCCTGCGCGTCCCAGGTCAGCCGCCCGGCGGCGGCGAGGCTCGGCAGCGGCCGCAGGATCCGCCGGATCTCCCGGGCGGCGGTGCCGGACGCCCGGATGGTGCGGGCGCCCTGCCGGGCGTCGAGCAGCCGCGTGCCGATCTCCGCCTGGTGGCGCTGGTAGTCGGCGAACGGCTCGCCGGCCTTGGCGACGAACATCCGCAGCGCCAGCACGGCCGGCGGGACGCCGAGCGCGAAGACCAGCGCGAGCGTCCAGTCGATGAGGGCGAGGGCGATGACGGCGCCGGCCGTGGTCACCAGCGCCGCCGCTCCGGACAGCAGCAGCGCCGGGAACGCGGCCGGGCCGCCGGCGCTCTCGGTGAGCCGCGACAGCACGTCCCCGGCGGGGAAGCGGCGCCGTCCGGGCACGCCGAGTTCCAGGACCCGCCCGATCAGGCGGTGCCGCAGCCACGCGGTGATGCGGCTGCCGCAGTAGGTGCCCAGCAGCTCCTCCGCCGCGTCCGCGAGGGCGGCCGCGAGCAGGACGAGGGCGAGGCCGGCGATGGCGGCGGCGAGGCCCCGGCCGCCGCGGACCGCGTCGATCGCCCGGCCGAGCATGACCGGGGTCGCCAGCATCGCCGCGACCCGGACGGCCGTGACGGCCGCCAGCAGGACGAGGAGCGCGCGGAAGCGCCGCGCCGCCGCGCGCAGCAGCCGCCTGCCGTCCCGGCGCAGCGCGGCGGGCGGTCCCGCGAGCGGCGGGGACCCGCCGGCGGGCTCTGGCTCGGGCTCTGGCACGCGCGTCGGCCCTCCTTCGTGTTCGGCGGGTTCGTGTTCGGCGGGCATCGGGTTACAGTGGCAAGTGGGTCCGGTCACGGACCGGCCTTCCGGCCGGCCCGTGACCGGTGTCTGCGGACCGGGATCACCTCACGCACCCCGGGCCGCGGTGGGTGCCGTGCATCACGCGCAGGTGATGCCGATGCACACGGAGTTGAGCACGGTCAGCAGGCCGACGCACGCGCACGTGCCGCCGAGCTGGACGCCCTCGATCTCGATGGGGTCGGTCTCGGGCAGCTCCTGCAGCTCCGCCACGAGGTCGCCCTCGAAGATGTTCTCCATTCCATTCACCTCCCTTCACCTGTCGATACCGGGATCCGGCCCGCCGCGAGGCAGAACCGGACCACCGCCGTCCGGAGGACCGGGGACCATGCCTGGACGATGGCGGTGTGCCCGTCGTCGGCCTCGAGGTAGTCGAGGCCGGCCCCTTCGGTCCTGCCGAGTTCGAGGAGGCGCCGCCGCAGCGCCCGGGAGTGCGCGACGGGGATGACCTCGTCGCGGGTCCCGTGCGCCAGCAGCAGCGGCGCCGTGAGCGCGGCGCACGCCCGCAGGACGTCGCGTCCCGCGCGCGCTTCCGCGTCGCCGCCCGCGCCGCCGTCCGGCCGGGTGAGGCGTGCGACCCGGTCCCGGACGGGGGCGGACGCGTCGCGGTACAGGCCGCCGGCGGAGGTGAACGGCGCGAGCGCCACGCAGCCGGACCACAGGTCCGGGCTGTGGCAGGCGGCCAGCAGCGCGAGGTACGCGCCGTAGCTGCCGCCGAGCACCACCGGTCCCGCCAGCCCGGCGTCCCGCCGGGGCAGGGCGATGCCGCGCGCCAGATGGACGACGTCGTCCAGGTCGGGCCCGCCCCAGTCGCCGATCACCGCGCGCAGGTGCCGCGCGCCGTAGCCGGTGCTGCCGCGCTGGTTCGGCGCCACCACCGCGATGCCGGCGGCGGCGAGGTGCTGGAAGAGCGGCTCGAACTCCAGCCGCCACGCCGACAGCGGGCCGCCGTGCAGCGCCAGCACCAGATGCCGCCGCTCGCGCCAGCGCGGGCCGCCGTAGACGATCGCCTCGATCGGCCCCGCCGGGCCCGCCAGCTCGACCAGCTCCGCGGTCCGCCAGTCCGCCGCGACGTCCGGCGCCCGCCGCACCGGCGCCCAGCCCGCGCCCGGCGGACGGTGCCCCCTCACCAGCCCCCTCACCACTGCCGTCGCCAGCGTCGGCGGCACGTGCGGCGCCGAGAAGCGCAGGTGGATGCGGTCGCCCGTCCATGAGGCGGGCGGCCCGACCGTCCCGGGCGGGACGGCGACCGGCTCGATCCGGTCGTCCGCGCGGGTGTGCACCAGGAGCCGGGACACGGCGCCCGCCACCTCGGCCACCAGCAGGTGCGCGCCGGTGTCGTCGAAGGTCAGCGGGACCATGCCGGTGCCGGGCCGGTTGAGCGCGGCCGGGAAGCGGACGCGCCCGCCACCGGGCGACCACAGCCCGATCCGCAGCGCGCCGGTCCACTCGGCGCCGGGGCGGCCGGTCGTCACCGCGAGGGTCCGCGTGCGGCGATCGCAGGCCACGATCCGGTCGGCCGTCGCGTCGGCCACCGACCAGACCCGCCGCCAGGAGCGTTCGCGCAGGTCGACGGCTATCCCGTCGGCGCGGTGGTCCGCGGTCGCCTGGTCGAGGGCCAGCGTGCGCCCGCCGTCCAGCCACACGCCGCCCGACAGCGCGCCGGGGACCGCCATGACCGGTTCGAGGGTCCCGCCGGCGAGCGACAGCTCCCAGATCCGCGACTGGTGCTCGTCCTCGACGGTGACGAGGACGACGGTCTGCGGGGCGCCCGGGCTCGCCAGCGCGTACCCGGCGAGCATCGACGGCACCCACCACGACCGGCCGACGGTCGTGCCGCCGTGCCCGGCCTGCGCCGCGACCACGGTCCCGTGGCCGGCGGGCGCGCCGTGGGCGTCGGCCTCGGCGCGGACGACGAGGAGGCGGCCGTCGTCCAGCGGCAGCGGGCGGCTGTGCCGATCGACGGGCTCGCGGCGGCCGGAACCGGACGCGATGGTCCCGCCGCCGAACACCCGCCGGGACGGCACGGCGCGGGCGAGGTTCCACCGCTCCAGCGTCACGCGGTCGCCGACGGCGCTCAGGCACGCCGCCCACCGGCCGCCCGCGGAGAAAGCGAGAGCGAACCGGCTCGGGATCGGGGGGAGCGCGGGCACGACCACCTCCGCCGTGCCGCCCCTTCGCCTGTGCGCGGTGCTGTGCGCGGTGCTGTGCGCGGTGCTGTTCGCGGTCGCGTTCACGACGCCGACCCCCGGACGGCCGCCCCGGCTCTGTGCGTTTCAGAAACCAGCGCATCTTCGGCCGAGCCCGGCGCGGCCGCGCCGTCGGCCATCCAGAGCCGCTCCCCGCCGTACCGCAGCCGGACCAAGAACGCGAGCACCCCGCTCAGCCCCTCGCCCCAGCTCATCGAGACGTCCCCGCGCTCGTCGGGCAGGACGATCCGCCCGTCGCGGTGCGCGCGGCTCGCGATGATCACCCGGGCGAGCCGCCAGGCGGCGGCCCGGTACCGCGCGTCGCCGGTGGCGTCGGCCATGTCGAGCAGGAAGTCGCCGTTGCCCGCCAGCCCGTGGCACTGCCCGAGCACCGCACGCCATGACTGGTCGGTCACCGCGCGGGCTGACAGGCCGGCCGCCTCCGCGAACCGCGCCTCGCCGGTGGCCGCGCCCAGCCGGACGAGGAACGTCCCGATGCCGGACGCGCCGTGGCACCAGTACGGCGCGGTGGGCGGGTCGCCGGTCCCGGTGCCCCACATCAGCGACCATGGCGTGCGGACCGCCGCGTCCAGCAGGCCGTCCCCGACCCGGACGGCCAGGTCCCGGTGCTCGGCGCGGCCGGTCGCCTCCGCGCAGGCGAGCAGGAAGCAGCCGACGCCCGCGATGCCGTGCGCGAACCCGTAGTACGACTTGCCCGCGAGCTTGGACTCCACGTGGGCGGGCGTCCGCCAGACGAGCCCGTCCGGGCCCTCCTCGACCGACGCGGCCAGCGCGTCCGCGGCGGCCAGGGCGCGTTCGGCGAACAGCGGCAGGCCGGTCCGGGCCCACAGGTGCAGGGCGGTCATGCCGATCCCGGCGGTGCCGTGGGTCACGTCGGGCCCGGGGGCGGTGCCGGGGAGCGCCTCCGCGACCGCGACCGCCTCGTCGGCGAGGCCGCCGTCGCCGAGCGCCAGGCCCGCGTCGAGCAGCGCCCACGCGACGCCGGCCGTCCCGAAGTACAGGCCGGACGGCCGCCGGGTGCCGTCGCGCAGGCGGTCCAGCATCCAGCGCGCCGCCGTTGCGGACGCGTCGGGGAGGCGCGGGTCGTCGGAGTGCCGCAAGTACCGGACCAGCGCGCCCGTGCATCCGGCGGCGCCGTGCTGGACGCAGCACGGGTCGGGCGCGCCGTGCGCGCAGGACATCGGCCACAGCGCCTGCGCCGACTCCGGGTCCATGGCGGCGAGCAGCTGCCCGGTGAGGCCCCTGACGACCTGGTCGCACGCCTCGAGCAGCCACTCGGGCGCGTCCTCGCCGTGCTCGCCGGGGTCCTCGTCGTGGTCCGTCGCGGCGCGGCGGGCCTGGGGCGGGACGGGCGACGGCGCGCACGAGGCGAGGACGGAGCGGGCCCGCGCCGGCGTGCAGCGGCGTCCTGGGTCGTCCGCCATCAGCTCGACGAGCACCGTCCGCAGGGACTCGGGGAGGTCCAGGTCCTGGGTGCGGGCCGCCAGCCATTCGGTGAGCCGCCGCGTCAGCGGCCGGGGCCGCGGGCGCTCCTCCATGAAGAAGGGCGGGCCGCCGGTGAGGACGTAGCAGAGGGTCGCGCCGAGGCTGTAGTAGTCGGCCGTCGGGTGCGGCGGCGCGCCGTCGAACTGCTCCGGCGCGCTGAAGGCGGGGGTGCCCGCCCGCAGCGGGACGTCCTCGCCGCCGCCGGCCGCCGCCGCCAGCTCGAGGTCGATCAGGACCGGCGCGCCGTCCGGGCGCACGATGACGTTGTTGGGGTTGAAGTCGCGCAGGACGAGCCCGGCGGCGTGCGCCTCGATCATCAGGTCGGCCAGCCGGCGCGCCATCTCCAGCGCCGGGGCGAGGTGCGGGCCCCAGCCGGCGTCGCGGATGCGATCGGCCGTCCATTCCCGCAGCGGCGTTCCCGGAATCATCTCCTGCGCGAGGAACAGGTGCCCGCTCTGGGTGAACAATCCGGCCGATCGGGGCGCGATTCCGCGGTCCTGAATGCGTTCGAGCGCACGGGCCTCGGCGCGCAGCCGGTCCCGGGTGTCGCGGCCTTCCATATCCGCGGCGACATGCGGGCGTGCTTCCTTGAGGACCACCGCGTCCCCGGTGCGGGTGTCCACGGCGCGGTACACGCCGCCCTTGTTGGTGTGGCGGATCGCGTTCCGGACCGCGAAGCGCCCGCCGATCACGATCTGCTTTCGGGAACCGCCTTCCGCGCGGGTGACGGGTCTGCCATTGTCGGGAAAGGGACAGGTGACCCACGGGGGAGGGGTGTAGCGGCCGGCACGCCGATCCTCGACCGGATTCCCGTCCGGGTCGATGATCATCCAGGCGTAGAACCCGTCATTGGTGAGCCGCCGGTCCTCGGTGAATGCGCCATAGCGGTAATGCACGAGGCTGTCCGGCGCATAGGGCCGGTCGGAAAGGACGCGGGGGCCCGGCAGGCCCGCCGTCGCCGCGTGCAGCGCGGCGGCGAGCCGGACGGCCTCGTCATCACTTTCGGGATAGATTGTAATGAACTTGCCCGAATGTCCGCGCGGCGCGTTGCGCGCGTTGAGGGCCGCGACGTAGTCGGTCGTGGCGGCGAACTTGAACGCCGAGCCGGCCCGCAGCAGCACCTCCAGGCAGCGCTCCAGAACCTGCGGGGCCGCCGCCGGGGTGGCCGTGACGTGCAGTTTCCAGCCCTGCTGCCGGTGCGGTGCCCCGCTCGGGACGGCGGTGCACCACATGCCGGACCGGCCGGTCAGCCACCGCCGCGGGGCGGGCGCTCGGCCGACCGCCGCCGCGAGGAGATCGGTGAGAGCCGTGTCCTCGGCCGCGGCCGCCGGGGCAGCCGAGAAGACACTGAAATTGAAATCCGCCATGAGGATCTCCGCTCTCAATGCGCGTTTCGAGTGCCGCCCTACGCGCGCAAAGATCAATTGCCGCCGTGATCGAGTTCGCCTCATCCGGTGTCGGCCGGAACCTCTCGGCGAACGGGAACACGGTAACCACGGATTCGCCGAGAAATCCAGACAAGGCTGTTCCAAAGTAAACCTACTCGCTTGATAGGAAACCTTTCCGGTCGCCATGAACGCCGTGGTCGGTGTGACCGTTGTGACGGCAGAGGCGGCCGGGTGTCCGCAAGAGGACCTGTTCGGGGGTTGACCGGGGGCCTCCGTAAACTTTGATCTCGACACAGAAGTTACGCCCGAGTTGTTGTCCGCTTTCGGCCGCACGGATGGTGAAAGGGGCTTGCACGGTGGGCCTTATAACGCACCACTGCGGGCCCTTTAGTGCACCTCGGCCATGCCGGAGCGCCGATCACCTCGCGCCGGCCGGGCGCTTCCAGGTGGGCCGAATGAAGTTCTGTTGTCCTAATTTATCCGTATTGTCGGTCTGGCACTAAGATGCGGGCCGCAGGCCCCTCCCTATTCCGCTCGCTCGGTTTCACCTTTGGGAGCGTTCACGGGCTTGCGAAAAAGAGGACGGACCGCCCCGGGAAAGCGGATCCGCTGCGCCGCAGGCGGCCGTCGCCCCCACCGCGAAGTGGGCCTAGCACTTACCCCCATTGGCGTCCTGGCCCTACGGCCCGGCGGGTGCCCCCGGCCAGAGCATGAAGGCACCAGCCGCCGGGAAGCGCCCGGCTCCGGTCGCACGAAGGAGTGACGGACACATGAGCGGGTCCAGGACTCGAACCACGGCGCTGTGCGCCGCGCTCGCCCTCGCCGGGACGTCGGCCCCCGCCGTCCCGGCCCACGCAGGAGCAGCCCACGCCGTATCGGCGCAGCGGATCCGGTCGTCCGGGGCCACGGAACTCTCCTCCGGCCGGGCGATCCGGTCGTCCGCCGACACCCGCGACACCGGCGCCGAGATCTCCAGGCCGGACTACTCCACGAAGGGCTGGCTGCCGCTGTCCCGGCCCGAGACGCTGATGGCGGGCCTGCTGGAGAACGGCCGCTACCCGGCCATCTTCGACAACGACAACATGAAGAAGGTCCCGGCCAAGCAGTTCGACGTGAACTGGTGGTACCGCGAGCAGCTCACCGTCCACCCCCCAAGGGCGGACGCACGTTCCTGTTCGCCGGCGGCGAGCAGGTGCTGCCGATCCGCTGGAGCGACAACGACGTCACGCTCTTCCCGGGCGAGCAGCAGACCATCACGGCCCGCTACTCCGCCACGTCCGCGACGCCCGACGTCCGCGTCAACGGCTTCAACGTCCCCGAGCAGACCCGCCGCGCCGGCTGAACCCGGCGCGAAGGCCGGACGGGCCCGCCGCCCGTCCGGCCTCGCGGCTTTGCGCTGACCGGCCCCGGCCCCGCAGACTGGACCGATGCCCGCAGCCGACACCCGGACCCGCCTGATCGAGGTCGCCGAACGGCTGTTCGCCGAGCGCGGCGTCAACGCCGTCTCCCTGCGCGAGATCGCCGCCGCGGCCGGGCAGCGCAACACCTCCGCCGTCGCCTGCCACTTCGGCACGAAGGAGAAGCTGGTCACCGCCATCTACCGGCACCGGCTGGCGCCCACCAACGAGCTCCAACTGCGCCGGCTCGCCGAGCTCGACCCGCCCGCCGCGGCACCGCGACCGCCTGCCCGCGGTCGCGCGGCACCGCGTCCGGGATCAGCGCCGTGCCGGTCTGCGGCAGGCGCATCGCGCCGAACCCGATCCGGTTGACCGCCAGGTCGCCGAGCCGCCAGGTGCCCGACACCGCCGCATCGATCATGTTCGAGACCATGCCGGCATGATCATGCAAGTCCGGAGCGACCGCCACCGGCCGCCGCGCGCTCAGGGGTGCGGGCGGGCGTTTCGGGGCGTGAGCGCGCGGAGGCAGAAGGACGTGATGCGCTCGATGTCGTGGTCGGTGGGCTGGGTTTCGCTCCACACGTAGCTTCCCAGTTTGCCGAAGGCCGTATAGGCGGCCAGCGAGGCGTCGAAGGCGGGGTCGGCGCTGCCGAGCTCGCGCAGCGGTTCGCGCAGCAGTTCGGCGAGGCGGTCGCTGGGAACCGGCGGTGCGGAGCCGATGACCTCGCTCACCGCGCCCGCGTTCCACAGCACGGCCCGCGCGGTCGCGGCGCTCTCCGCGTGAGCCTGGGAGAGCACGCACCGGACCCAGCGCTGCACCTTCGCCTCCGGCGCCGGCTCCTTGCCCATCTGGTGGGCGACATAGGTGTACAGGCGCTCGGTTCCGTCCTCGAGGAGGGCCGCGACCAGGGCGTCCTTCGAGGGGAAGTGCCGGTAGAACGCGTCGTTCGACAGCCCGGCCGCGCCCACGATGTCGGCCACGCGCGGACGCGACGCCGTGCCGCGCTCCTTCATGACGGCCAGTGCCGCGTCCAGCAGGCGCCGCACCTCGTCGGCGTAGCCGGCGCCTCGCTTGGCGAGGGAGCGCTGCGCGATCCGGGTCGCGACGTCGCCCGCCCGCCCGCCGGCGGTCATGGACGGTCGCCCCGCTGCGCCGGGGACGCCCAGCACTGCTCCAGGCCGGCGCGCGCGGCCGTGCTGACCAGCTCGATGCGGAACCCCGTCGCGCTGCGCTGGAAGGTGAAGAACGGGCGTCCGTCGGGGCCGTTCCTGCTCGCCTCGAGCACGTAGCCGTCGCGCGCCAGGTCCGCGGTGTCCGCCGCCACGTCCTCGGACCAGAAGCCGACGTGATGGATGCCGCCCGGGGTCGGTTCCCAGAGCGTCCCGGGGATCGACCGGACGAGTTCGAGCCGCGGCACGGACGTCGAGAAGGCGCAGCGCAGGTCGAGCACGGCCTGCCCGGACGGCAGCTCCACGGTGCTCGGCCCGCCGACCTCCGGGCCCCATTCACAGCCGAACACCGAGGTCAGCCTGTCCATCGTCGCCTCGAAGCCGGCGGTGACGATGCCGAGGTGGAACTGGTCGCCGAGCTGCACTGTCGTCCACCGTCCAAGATCAGAATAGCGTTCTCTGTTGCAAGAATGATATTCTCACTCCGGAGGGGAGGGCGCAATGGGACGGAGCCCGAGACGTGCGCCCGCCGGCCGCACCGACAGCGAGGTGGAGTACCAGTGATCGACTTCGAACGGCTCGCCGCCTGGATGGACGAGGCCGGCCTGCCCGGCAAGGGCGCCCCGGTCGAGCACCGGCTGCTGTCCGGGGGCACGCAGAACGAGATCCACGAGATCGTCCGGGGCGACGAGCGCTGCGTCATCCGGATCCCGCCGCCGGAGGCGCCCCCGGACCGCGACAAGGGCATCCTGCGCGAATGGCGCATCGTCGAGGCGCTGGACGGCACCGACGTGCCGCACACCAAGGCGATCGCGGTGTGCGAGGACGCCGCGGTGCTCGGCCGCCCCTTCTACCTCATGGGGTTCGTCGACGGCTGGTCCCCCATGGGCCGCACGAGCTGGCCCGCCCCCTTCGACACCGACCTGGAGGCCCGCGCCGGCCTCGGCTACCAGCTCGCCGAGGGCATCGCCCTGCTGTCCCGGGTCGACTGGAAGGCCAGGGGCCTGCACGACCTCGGCCGCCCCGACGGCTTTCACGAGCGGCAGGTCGACCGCTGGACGCGCTTCCTCGACCGGATCAAGGGCCGCGAGCTCCCGGGCTTCGACGTCGCCGCGGCGTGGCTGCGGGCCCACCGCCCCCTGGACTACGTCCCCGGCATCATGCACGGCGACTACCAGTTCGCCAACGTGATGTTCCGGGACGGCGCGCCCGCCCGCCTGGCGGCCATCGTCGACTGGGAGATGGGCACCGTCGGCGACCCCAAGCTCGACCTCGGCTGGATGATCCAGAGCTGGCCGGAGGACACCGCCGCGCCCGAGGCGTCCGAGGCCAGCTACGTCGACCTGCGCGGCATGCCGTCGCGCGACCGGCTCCTCGCCCACTACGCCGAGGTCTCCGGCCGCCAGGTCGACGACATCGACTACTACCTCGTCCTCGCCAAATGGAAGCTCGGCGTGGTGCTGGAACAGGGCTACCAGCGCGCGGGCGACGACGAGAAACTGCTCGCGTTCGGCCCCATCGTGCTCGACCTGATGAAGGACGCCGCCGACCTGGCCGAGTCGAGCGGCTACGCCTCCTGAACGGCGGCCCCGCCCGGACCGGCCGTCGCTGGCTTATGGGCAGCAGGGAAATCGCCGCGCCATAGAAAAGGGGGAAGGACCGGCGAGTGAACGCCGGCCCTTCCCGGGCGGGCCGGAGCCCGCGAGCGCATCGCTTCGGATCAGTGACCCGAGACCACCGAGCTGCTGGCGCAGGTGAAGGACGAGTTGGGGTTCTCGGAGCTGAGCCCCAGCGCGCCGACGAGGCCGCCCTGCGAGTGGGTGATGTTGCTCTGGCAGTTCGGGACGACCGCGGTCGTGCCGCCGTCGTGGCCGCCGCCGTGGTTGATGTTGAGGTTGTCGTTGTCGTTGTCGCCACCGACGAGAAGGGTGGACAGCACGGCCCGCTCCGGCAGGATCTCGCCGGCCAGCTTGTCCAGCTCGGTGTAGCTGAAGGAGTTCATGTGATTCCTCTTCTTTGTGGTCACGCCCCGGGCCCAGGGTGGACGCCGGATGTCCCCTCCCTCACTTCGCATCGAGTGAGGTGGCTATACGTATAGCAGACGTGACTCACAGTGGCCAAGGAAGGAAGTGCGGCGGCGATTCCGGTGGAATGTCCGGAGGCATCTGCCGTTCCGTGCCGGGTGAATCGGGCAACTCCGCCAATGGAGCCGTTAGTAGGTCGGTTCGCAAAAGGCGATCTTCTTTTCCTTGGCCGGCGGACTGGAAATGACGAAGCATTCGGTTTCGTTCCGCGCGCTCTCCGGACCATAGCGGTCGCCGGCCGCTATGCTCGGCCCAGCAGTGGGATCCGAACCACTTGTCTGTCCCTTGTGGGTGCCCGGTGAACGTGCCGGGCACCCACACCTTGAGCATTCGGAAGAGTCGGCGCTTGGTCGCCCGAATTCACCTGGAACCGGCCCGGAGATCGCCGACGAGGTCGGAGAGAACCTGTTCCTCTTCCACACGGACGCCGCGTTCGGTCATGGCCGCGGCCAGCGCCGGGTCCCAGGGGGTGGGGGACGGGCGTCCCGTGAGGGCGGTGCCGGACGCCGCTTCCCGGTAGGCGGCGGCGTCGTAACGCCAGGGGCGCCAAGGGCGCGAGCCGACCCGGTCGCGGACGGCGGCGGCGATGGCGACGCCTCCCCAGTCGAAATCGCCGTGGTAGGCGAACTCGGCGCCGCCCCCGGCGAGGAGTTCCAGCAGGCGCCACACCGCCGCCGACGGGCGCCCGTTGCAGCAGACCAGCGGCGGGCAGGCCGGGCCGAGGGCATCGGCCGCGGCGGTGAGCACCACGGGGTTCTCGCAGACGCGGACCAGACCGGCGGGGATCGGGGCCGGGTGGCGGCGGAGCTGGCGCAGGGTGAGCGACACCGGCTCGCCGCGCATCGCCGCCAGCATCCGCCCGGTCGCGGTGCCGCCGTCGCCGGGCAGGCCCAGGCACAGCACGGTGGAGGACAGCTCATCCAGGTGCACCCCGACGGCGGCCCACGCCTCGCGGCGGGACTCGGCGCCGCCGTCCGTGCGGAACGGCAGGCCCGCGATGGCGCGTGCGCAGGAGACGGCCAGCGTGGCGAGGGGCCGTCCGTCATCCAGGGCGTGCGCGTCGCCGCAGGTCTCGGCGGCGAAGCGGCCGATCGGGACGCCGGAGGCGGGCAGTCCCCGCGCCACCCGGGCGAGGTCCCGCAGCAGGCCGGCGGCCTCCTCGGGCCCGGCGGCCAGCCGGCGGACGAGCCCGGAGGAGTCCAGCCGCCCGCGCCATCCGGCCAGTTCGGAGCGGGCCGCGACGACCTCGTCCAGCGGGCCGAAGGCCGCCTCCCAGGCGGCGGCCGTCTCGGCCCGCTCGCGGGCCAGGTCACGGACGGGACCGTCCAGGACCTCGACCGCGGCGGCCAGCCCGCCGGGAGAGGCGCCGCTGTCGCGGAGCACGCGGTCGATCTCGGTCAGGGACACCGACAGCGACGTGCCCGTGCCGGCGCGGCGCCCCAGCAGCAGTTCGACCGCGCGCCGCTGGCCGGGCGCGGCCCCGGCCAGCGTGACGGTCCCGGTGAGCGGGCGGCCCCGTTCCAGCCGCTGCCGGACGCGCCGGACCAGCCAGGCCGTGTCCGGGCCACCGAGCAGCCGCCGCAGCCGGTCGGCGTCGGTCATCCGAACAGCCCGCCCTGCCCGGCCACCGGCTCGGGCTCGCGGACGTCGGCGCGGGTGCGCTGCCGGCCGTCCCAGCGCCACGGCGTCACCAGGACGGCGTCGATGCCGTCGCGCCGCGACAGCTGGCAGATCGACAGGCCGGGCACCTGCGGGTAGCAGCCCCACTCGCGTTCGCTGGTCATCACCACGTCCATGTCGAAGGTGGCGAGCAGGCCGAGGCATTTGGCACGCGAGTCGTCGTCGACGCCGGCGAACGCCTCGTCCAGCGCGACGAGCCGCGGGGCGTGCGGGTTGCCGGCCGACTTGTAGTGCGCGGACGCCGCGGCGAACAGCGGCACGGACGCGGCGAGCACCCGCTCGCCGCCGGACGCCGGGCCGGTCGCGGGACGCCACTGGCCGTCCTGGAGCCGCTGGATCGTGAACGCGTGCCAGGACCGGTAGTCCAGCGCCCGGGTGAGCTGCTCGGTCCAGCCGGCCGCCGGGTCGTCGGCGTGCTCGCGGGCGATCTGCTCCTGCAGGAACCGGCCCACGGCGGCCCGGTCGTCCGCCGACCAGGCGTCGATGGTCTGCCGCAGGCGGTCGCGGACGCGGTCCAGCCCCTCGGGCGCCTGCTTCGCGGGCTTCCAGACGAGCCGCAGCCGCATCCCGGTGGACGTCGGGCGCGAGGTGAGCTCGGCGTTCATCTCCCGCACCTCGTCCTCGGCGGCGGCGATGAGCTCCTGCAGGGTGCCGGCGACCTCGTTGAGCAGGTGATTCTCCAGGATCTCCCGCTCGCGGGCCGACAGCAGCCGCGCCCGGTTCTCCGTCTCGGCCGCCAGCGCCTCCGCCAGGCCGGGCACGTCCCGGCGGCGGCCCTGGAACAGCACGTCCACGACAATGACCCCGTCGCTGAGGGTCAGGCCGACCGAGTGGCCATGCCGGGACATCGCGTCCGACAGCAGCTTGTGCTCCTCGGCGACCTTCTTCTGCACCCGGTCCCAGGGGCCGTCGCCGTCGTCGACCGCGTCCAGCTCGGTGTTGACGGCGCGGGCCAGCAGCACCGCCGGGTTGGCCGCCCACTCCTGCGCCGGGTCGGGAACGTCCAGGCCGGGCACGGCGACGGGCAGCAGCCCGGTGGCGGCGAATGCGCGGAACTCCGCCACCGCCTTGTCTCGGACCTCCACCGCCTCGGTGATCTGCTCGCGGAGCGCCTCGCGCGCCCCTTCGGCCTTGCCGCGCTCCGCCAGCGCGGACCGCTCCCGCTCGCGGGCCGCCCGCTCAGCGGCGTCCCGGTCGGCGAGCGCCCGCCTGACCTCCTCCAGCCGCAGGAACAGCTCGTCGACGGCGGCGCCGGCCGTCTCGACCAGCGCCCGGTGCCGCTCCGCCGCGGCGTCGGCCTGCCCGCGCGCCTCCGCGGCCCGTTCCGCCGCCTCGCCCAGCCGGTCCTCGGCGAGCGCGAGCTCGCCGGCGGCCTCCCCGGCCGCCTCCCGCGCCGACAGCAGCGCCCGCGCGGCGGGCCACAGCTCGGCGAGCGCCAGCCGGTAGCCGGTGACCGCCTCGCGCACCCGCGCCAGTTCCGGTCCGCCGTCCGGCAGGCCGACGTCCGCGGCGAACTCCGCGGCCCGTTCCGCCGCAGCCGAAACCTCGTCGCGGCGCCGCGCCTCGGCGTCCTGCGCACGCGTGTGGTCACCGTCCAGCTCCCGCCGCCTGCGGTGCTCCCCGGCGAGCCGGACGTGGGCCTCGCGCAGCGCGGTGTCATCGGGCAGGGACCGGTGCTCGGCGGCCAGCGTCTCCCGCCGCGCGGCCAGGTCGCCGAGCTCCGCCTCCAGCGCCGAGATCCGCGACCGGGTCTCGGCGAGGCCGGTGCGCAGCTCGGCGATCCGGGCGCGGCGCGCGGCCTCGCGGGCGCCCTCCCCGATGAACCCGGCCGCGTCCTTGCGCCAGGAGCCGCCGAGGGCGCCGTTGGCCCACCGCCCGTCGACCGCCACCCATGTGCGCGCACCCGGGCCGAGCCCCAGCGCGGAGAGGACGGCGCGCACCGCGTCATCGCCCAGCGCGGCGGCCTGCGGGTCGGCGCGGTCGATCGCGGGACGCAGCACCAGCGCGCACGAGGGCCCCTGGACGGGCTCGCCGGCCAGCACGAACGTGTCGCCCTCGCCGAGCAGGGTGCCCTCCGGCGTCACCCACGCGTCCAGGATCCCGGACGCCTCCAGCGCGGCCTCCAGGCCGGCGCGGTGGTCGGCGGGCACGGACCCGGCGAAGTCGACGACCTTCCACAGCGGCGCGCCGGGCCGCCCCTCGCGCGAGCCGGACCGGGTGTGGGGGACGGGCGGGACGTCGTGGCCGCCCGACTCCAGCCGCCCGATCTCCGCCAGCTGCGCCGCCTCGCCCTCGCGCTCGGCCCGCAGCCGGGCCCGCGCGTCGGCGACCCGGCCGCCGAGCGCGGCCGTGGCCTCCCGGGCGGCGTCGTCGACGGCGGCCGCCGCCGGGTTGCGGCCGTCGGCGGTCTCCGCCCATTCCGACAGCCCCGCCAGCACCGCGTCCGGGTCGTCCACCCCGATCTCGGTGAGCCCGGCCAGGTAGGTGACGTACCGGTCCAGCAGGCCGGCCGCGCCGGACCGGGCCCGCTCCTCGGCGCCGGCGATCCGCTCGTCGGCGGCCTGCAGTTCGGCGCGCAGCCGCTCCGCCTCCGCCGTGGCGGTCTCCAGGCGGGTGCGGGCGGTGGCCACCTCCGCGGCCAGCCGGTCGAGTTCGGCGATGGCCCGGGACCGGTCGTCGGCGAGCGCAGCGGTGGCGCGGCGCGCCCCGCCCTGATCGGTCTCCCAGCCGCGCAGGGCATCGGCGTGCGCGCTCCCGCACCCGGCGGTCGCCGCGAGCTCCGCCGCACGGTCCCGCACGGTCGCGAAGGAGGACTCCGCCTCCGCCGCGCGCGACCGCACCGTCGCGGCCCGGTCTCGCTTGCGCGCCACCTCGCCGGACAGGTCGCCGCGGTCGCGTTCGAGCCGCGCCGCGTACGCCTCCCGGCGCCGCGCGTCCTCGCCCATCTCCTCGATGCGCTTCGCGTCGCGCATCTCCGGGCTGGCCTCGAGGGCCTGCCGGCGCGCGTCCAGCCGGGTCTTCTCCGCCGCGTGCTCCGCCAGCAGCCGCCCGGCCTCGTCCAGTTCCGCCTCCGCCGCCGCGAACCGCGCGTCCGCCTCGGCGAGGTCCCGGTTGAGGTGCTCGTACCGGCTGTGCGCCAGACGCGGCCCCGCCGCCTTGCGTTTCGCGGCGATCCGCGCGTACCGGGTGTAGTGCCCGAGGAAACCGGTGGCGGCCTGGTGCGCCTCCTCCAGCGCCCGCAGCGCGTCCCGCTCCTCGTCCAGGCCGCGGAACGCCTCCGCGACCGTCGTGACCAGCGCCGGGCTCAGCGGCGGCAGCGCCTCGGTCAGCGCCCGCGACAGCAGCCGCTCGTCCGGCTTCTTCGACAGCTGCGGCTGGCGGAGCTGGATCAGCAGGTTCACCAGCGCCTGGTAGCGGTGCTCGCCGAGGCCGAACAGCGCCTCGTCGACCGCGCGCCGGTAGTCCGACGCCCGGTCGTAGACGAGTCCGTGCCCCTCCACGGCCTCGCGCAGCTTCTCCCGCGTCAGCGACACGCCCGTCTCCGACACCAGCGACAGGTCGACGCCGACGCGGCGGGTCGTCACGAAGAACCAGTGCCGGACGATCCCGCGGTCCTTCACCGCCTTCAGCCCGCAGCCGAGCGTCCGGTACTCCTCGGTGCCGTCCGCGTGCCGGCGGCCGAACTCCAGCCAGGTGTAGCCGAGCCGCTCCGGATGCGGGTGCTTCCCGCCGAGCAGCAGGTTCCACTCCATCCGCTTCTGCCGGTCGCCGTCGGGCTCGACCCGGTGCGGGGCGAGCTCCCCGTCCAGCAGGAACGGCAGCGTCAGCGCCAGCACCTTCGACTTGCCGGTGCCGTTGTTGCCGCGCAGCAGCAGCCGCCCGTCATGGAACGCGAACTCCTCGACGTCGTAGTAGAACATGTCGACGAGTCCCGCCCGCAGCGGCTTCCAGCGCTCGGACGTCGCGGTCGGCGCGCCGCTCATCGCGCAGCCCCCTTCGTTTCCCGGATGGTCGGTTCCTCCACGGAGTAGCGGGCGATCGCCGGACGGGCCCGCACCCGGTCCGCCGCGACCTCCACCAGGCGCAGCGCCGCCAGCTTCCCGAGGGCGATGTCCAGCAGCTCCTCCGCCGCCCCCGGCTCCGTCACGCCCTTGCGCCAGTACGACCTGTGCCGCACCGCCGCGTCCCGGACGAACGCGACCAGCTCGTCCCGTCCGGCACCGTCCCGCCCCGACAGGTACTCGGCCACCAGCAGCGTCACATGGCCGTCGGTGCGCTGCTCGGGCATCCGCACGTCGGTCAGCTCGTCGTCGGGGTCCACCATCGCGACGCCCTCGGCCCGCACCTCGGCGACGAGCCCCGCCGCCTCCTCGATCCTGCGGGTGATCGCGGCGCGCTGGGACACCAGGTAGGCGCGCTCGGCGTCGTCCAGGTCGTCGTAGTACACCACCGGATCCTCCAGCAGCCTGCGGGTCAGGCCGCGCCGCAGCGCCCGGTTGCGCAGCTCGTCGGTGTCGGGGACGGCCTCGTCGGTCAGCTCGGCCAGCCGCTCCTCGAACCCCGCCGCGGCGACCGTGGACGGCCCCCGGACCCCCGTCAGCAGCGCCGCCAGGACGGTGCGGCGCACGTCGTACAGCACGTCCCCGGTCGCCGACAGGTAGGACTCCTCGTCCCCCGACACCCGGCGCAGCACGCCCCAGCCGAGCAGCAGCCGCACGACCGCCACCAGGTCCGCGCGCTCCGCCCGGCCGTCCAGCGTGAACGGGAACGCCAGGTCCGGCTCCGCCGCCGCGTTCAGCACCTCCTCCGCGAGCCGGCCCAGCGTCGTCTGCGCGTCCGCCCGCTCCAGCACCGCCAGCGCCAGGCACAGCACGACGTAGCGGCGCCGCCCGAACGGCTCCCCGGCCTTGCCGCGCGCCGGATGCGTGCCGTCCTCCAGCGTCGGCGCCGTCTTGAACAGCCGCGCCGTCTCGGCGTCCACCTGCAGCCGCCAGCCCGTCTCCCGGCTCAGCCATTCACGCAGCTCGGCCTGGTACCGGCGGACGAGCACGAGCTCCTCCGGGTCGGATTCGACGGTCAGCAGCGGGCGCCGCAGCAGCGCACGCAGCGCCGCCCGCCGCCGCGGCGCGTCCTGCTCGTCGCTCATGCGGGTCCTTCATGGAGGTCGGTGATCTCGATGAGGTGCTCGGGCCCGCTGAGCACGCCGTCCTCGGTCATGACGCGCACCTCCCCGCCGCCGGGGACCAGCGACAGCCGCACCTCCATCGACCCGTCCCCGGTGACGGTCTTCACCTCGGTATCGCCGGGCAGCCGCGCCGCCAGTGCGTCCCCCAGCAGCGACAGGAACAGCCGGAACGCCCGCGCGTCCAGCACGCCCAGCTCCGACAGCAGGACGGGGCCGCCGGTGCGCAGCCGGGCCCGCGCCGCCGCCGTCTCCGCCGCCTCCCGGTCGGCGCGCTCGCGCAGCAGCCGGCGCATCTCCGTCCGGTCCTGGACCCGGTTGGGCTTGCCGCGCCGCTCGTAGGAGCCGGTCCGGCGCAGTTGCGGCGAGATCCGCACCGGCGGGGCGTCCGCCCAGGGCACGCCCTGCGGTTCCTCCTCGTCCCACTCCGCCACGGTCGCGGCGGTGACGGTGAGGTGCCGCGCGGACGACAGCCCGAACGCCGCCCGCCACAGCCGGTGCATCGCCGCCTCGTCCGGCGCCTCGGCGAACCAGCGGGCCAGAGTCCGGAAGTCCGCCGACCGGTCGGACCGGCCCGAGCGGCGCTCGTTCAGCAGCCCCACCGTGTCGAGGAGCTGCTTGATCGCCGTCACCGCCGACTGGCGCAGCAGCCGCGCCTGCGACGGGCGGTCCGTCCCGCCGGAGACGAACCAGTCCCGCAGGCCCCGCCACCGGTTGCGCCACGACTCCAGCGCCGCGGCCTCCGCGCGCCCGAACGCCTCGGCCGCGTCGGCGCCCTCCGGGACCGCGTCGGACGCCTCGCGCCGCGCCGCGAGCCCGAGCAGCCGCTCGTGCCCGCGCGCCTCGGCCTCGTCCAGCAGCCCGGCGATGTGCGCGCCGGAGTTGGCGAGGTCGGCGATGAACCGGTTGATGTAGTCGATGAGCCTCTCCTTGTAGGCGATGAACCCCTCCACGTCGCCGTCGGAGAAGTCGATCGCCCGCCGCAGCGACGACATGAACGCCTGCGCGTTGTCGGCCAGCGAGGAGAACCGGTCCGCGAGCGCGAGCAGCAGCAGGTGGACCTTGGCCGGATCGGGATCGTCCTCCACCGCCAGCGCGGACAGGGCCGCGAGCTGGTCGGCGATGTCGGCGAGCGCCACCGACTGCAGCACGCCGCGCTGCCCGATCGCCTCCTCGTAGAACGCGATCGCCTGCTCGGCGGCGTGGCCGGCCGCGGTGAGCTGGTACAGGAACCGCTTGCGGTGGAAGTCCTCGACGGTGGTCACCCGGCCGGTGTCGGCGTCGGCCCGCAGGTTGCCCCACTCGACGAGCTTGTCCAGCGCCTGCGCGAGCTGCTCGTCGCCGTCGCGCCGCAGCTCGGCCGCCACGTCCTCGGGACGCAGATGGACGATGAACCGCTCCTTCGCCCGCGCGAACGAGCGCAGCACGTCCCTGTACAGGGCCGCGTTCGGCGCGCTGAGGTGCGCGAACGGCTGCGCCCCTTCTCCTCCCGTGCCCAGATCCGCCATCGCCCTATTGTCGCCCCCGGTCGGGGTGGAAGGTGCCGACTCCGCCCGCTCAGGGAGTGCCGCGCGCGCTGTTCATTACGTCGACCGGCCGGACGATACGCCGCACGCCGCCGCGGGCGCACTCCGCGACCTTCACGCCTCCCAGGAGAAGCCGCCATGGGCAGAACAGCACGGCCTGGCACCCGCATCGACATGACGGGCGAGACCGTCGTGGTCACCGGGGCCAGTTCCGGCTTCGGGGCCGCCCCGGCCCGCCGGCTGGCCGCGCAGGGAGCCGACGTGATCCCGGTGGGACGCTCACCGGTCCGCACCGCGCGGGTCGCCGCCGGGACCGGCGCCGAACCGCTCGTCGCCGACTACGCCGATCTGGCCCAGGTGCGGCGCCTCGCCCGCGACCTGCTGGAGCGCCGCGACCGCATCGACGTTCGCGGTGGTCACCACGCGCACCGGTGCCTTTCGGGCGCTCTCCTCCAGCCGCGGCAGCAACAGCGTGATCCCCATATCCAGGCGTTCTCGGTCCATCCCGACCCGGGCGTCCGCGGTCCGCGAGGGCCCGAGTCGACCTATCCGCGGTTCGCGAGCGAGTCCCGGCTCGCCCCGCTGTTCGACCGGTTCCCGCTGCGCCGCTTCCGCATCACCGCCGAAGACGGCGCCGAACCCCTCATCTGGCTCGCATCGGCCGGCGAGATCCCGGCTCCGAACGGCACCTATTTCCACGGTTTCACACCAGGAAAGGTCAACCCGCAGGCAAAGGACCCGGAACTGGCCGAACGGCTCTGGACGTCTCCGCCCGCCTGGTCGACGGCACGGCCGTCAAGGAGCCGTGACGACCCGCCCGTGAAGGACGTCCCGCCCTTCGCTCGCTAGGCTGTGCTGCCGATGGCCAGGAATCCGAGACTCCGCGACCATGTCGCCAAGGGACTCCTCGACACGGCCGCCAGGGTGCTGGCCGAGCGCGGCGAGCAGGCCGGCATGACCGACATCGCGGAGGCCGCCGGCGTCGCCCGGGCGACGCTCTACCGCTACTTCCCCAACCGAGACGCGCTGCTGGAAGCGCTGACGGAGACGGCACTGGCGGAACTGGCCGAGCGCATCGCCGACGCTCACCTGGACACCGTCCCGATCCCCGAGGCGATCGCCCGCCTGACCCGCGCGATGGTCGGCGCCACGAGCAAGTACCGCGGCCTGGTGATCTTCCGCAAGCCCCCCGATGTGGCGAAGGAGGCCGACCGGCACTTCACCGGACCGCTCGGCGACCTGTTCGCCCGCGGCGCCGCCGAAGGAGCCTTCCGCCAGGACCTGCCGCCCACCGTGCTGGTCGAGCTCTACATCGCCCTTCTGGAAGGGGCGATCTCCCGCGTCCTTCAGGGCCGCCTCGGCACCGAGGAGGCCAGCACCGCCATCACGAAGGTCTTTCTCCAGGGAGCCCTGAACGGTCGGAACGGCAGCGGGCCCCCCGGCCTCTGACGTTCCGCCCGCAGATCTCCGCGCACCTCGCGGGGGAGTTCGTCAGTCGCGCGCTGTGGGAGGCGAGTACGAGCCCGGGAGGTCGCCTGGGTCGCCTGTGATGTACCGCTGTAGGGTCGGCCTCAGCGCCGGTAGTGGCCGGCGAAGGCCTGCAGCGTCTGGGCGGTGTCGTGGTTGCGGTGGCGTTCCGGGACCCGCTGGTGCACGCGGCGGGCCAGGTAGGCCAGCGTGGCGGTGCGGTGCTCGATCGGCAGCTCCTTGAGCGCCGCGGCCGCGGTCTCCAGGCCTTCGAGGACCTGCCCGGCGCTGACGAGGAGCATGCTCGTCTTGAGCTCCACCTCGGCGCGTTCGCGGATCGCCTCCGGTTCCAGGTCGCTGAGCTCCGTCCGGAGGTCCTTCGTGAGGTCGGTGCGGGACCTGCCGTCGTCGTCCAGCATGACCAGCACGGCGGTGCGGGTGGCGTGCAGCCGCCTCTCCGGCCAGCCCCAGAGGGCGTCCCTTTCGTTCCGGACCTTCTCAGGGAGCTGAGCGAACAGGTGCTCCAGCTCGGCCAGCTCGGTGAGCGCGAGCCGGCCCAGCGCGGGGTTGTTCGAGGTGGCCAGGGCCAGGACGCGGGCCGCGCGCACCTCGGCCGAGCCCGCGCAGGGGCTGTGGTCGCCCGACCCCCGCGCCTGCTCGGTGACCCGCAGCGCCAGCGAGGGCATGCCGGTCGCCTGAGCGGCCAGGGCCCAGCGCCCGCAGATCCACGTCTGCAGTCGCTGGTCGTCGCCGGCTCGGGCGGTCTGGCGGGCGGTGCGCCACCAGCGGGACGCGGCGGCGAGCTGACCGACCTCGGTGAGCGCGACCGCCATCAGCCCGCACAGCCAGGCGCTCACCCGCAGCAGGGACCGGTGGACGCCGGCGTCGCCCTGGGCGTCCCCTTGAGTGTCCGCGGAGCCGGAGTGGGTGTCGAGGTACTCGCGCAGGTCGACGATGTCGACGCCGATGTCGCTGATGAAGGCGGAAGGGGGCGCGATGCGCACCGCGCAGGCATGCTCGTAGGCGGTCAGCTCCCAGTCCGCGGCGAGAAAGGAGGTGTCGGCCGCGCGCACCGAGCGGTCGAGGCCGATGCGCAGCAGCTCGACAGAGTCGGCGGGAATCGGGTCGGCCGGCGCGGTTCCCAACGCGCCCAGTGCCGCCGGTACGGACGCCGGCGCGCGCACCGGGGAGGGGTCGGCGGGCCGGAGCGGGCCCGAGGCGTCCGCCGCCTCGGCGCGGTGGTCGGCGGAGGCCCGCCTCTCCGCCACGGCGGGGTCGAGGAGGAGCTGGTCGAGTTCGCCCGGGGAGATGCCCAGGGCGGCGGCCAGCGCGGAACGGTGGCGGTCGGCGACGGAGGCGGTGCCGGCCTCCCAGCGGCTGACCGTGGCCACGTGCACGCCCAGTTGCGCGGCGAGAGAGTTCTGGTTGCTGTAACCAGCGCTTTTGCGCAGTCGAGCTAACCAGTGCCGAGGCGTCATCGGCTTCCTCTCCAGGCTCGACCGGACCGGGAGACATTGTGGCGTCCTGGCGATCAATATTCCACCGTTTGCAATGGTTTGCACCGGTCCATTACCAATGCGTTCGCCGCCGCTGGCCGTGCCGCCACCCGGGAAACGCGGTTGACCAGGCAGGAAGCCGCTTCCGGGACGACGGCGCGGGTCGCGCGACCGTGCTCGAAACGCCTAGCAAATGCCGTGATTGCCGTCGAAACGCCTTATCAACGCAAATTAAACGCCTGTTGCTTTCCGGTCGCCGGTTCCGATGAGATCTTCGCCATGAAAGTTCGGAGCCGTTCCACGGCTGTCTTCCCCCTTGACCTGCGGCGCCGGTTATCGCTGAACCGGGCGGGCTCCCCGCGTCCGCCGAGGGCCTTCTTCTCTCCCGGCTCGCGGCGGTCCCACCTGGTCACGGGCGTTGCGTGCGTCGCGATCGCCGGCACGGCCGCAGGTTGCGGCAGTTCCACCGAACACAACGCGAATGGCCTGGAGAAGTCACATATCACCGTCGGCATCCTGCCGATCCCCGATGCCGCGCCGCTGGCCATCGCGCAGAAGAGAGGGTTCTTCAAGCAGGAGGGCCTGACGGTCAAGACCGAGGTGCTGCAGTCCAGCTCGTTCGCGGTGCCCAAGCTGCGCTCGGGCGCCATGGACATCTCGTTGGACAACTACACGGCCTCGTTTATGGCCGACGACCAGGGTGTCGCGCACTGGCACCTGATCGCCGACTCCTACCAGGCCGCCAAGAACGCCTTCGTGGTCATGGTCGGTCCCAAGTCCTCCATCCGCACCGCGGAGGACCTGAAGGGGAAGACGATCGCGATCCCCTCGAAGTTTTCGGTGGGGCAGCTGATGATCACAGCGTCGCTGCACACCCGGGGCATCGACCAGAAGGACCTTAAATGGGTTGAGATGCCCTTCCCGCAGATGCCGACCGCGCTGGCCAAGCATCAGGTGGACGCCGTCTGGACGCCGGACCCGTTCATCACCGCGATGCAGAAGGGCATGGGCGCGCGCAACGTGCTGGACACCGCCGAGCCCGGCAGCACCACCGAGTCCTTCCCGATGGCCGGCTGGGGCGTCCTGGACGACTACGCCAAGAAGCACCCCAAGACCGTCGCGGCCTTCCAGCGGGCCATGGGCAAGGCCCAGAAGCTGGCGGCCACCGACCGGTCCGTGGTCACCGACATCCTGCCCAGCTACGTCAAGGGCATCGACGCCGGCACGGCGAAGCTGATCACGCTGGGCGCCTACCCCACCTCGCTCAACCCGGTCCGGCTGCAGCGGGTGGCCGACCTGATGCTGCAGTACGGCTTCGTGAAGAAGAAGGTCGACGTCAAGCCCATGATCGTCCCGGAGGCGGCGGCGAAGTGATCTCGTTGGGCCGGGCGGGTCGCCGGTGGGTCACGGGAGCGGCGGGGTTCGCGGTGCTCTGCGCGGCCGCGGAGGCCGCCGGCCGGGCCGGCTGGGTGGACCGCTCGGTCCTGCCGTTGACCTCGACGGTTCTCGTCCGCGCCGTGCGCCTGGCCGGTGACGCCGCGTTCCTGCGGTCGGTGCTGGCCACCGCGCAGATGTGGGGTGCCGGGGTGCTCGCCGCGGCGGTGCTGGCGGTGCCGGCGGGCCTGATCCTGGGCACCTCGCCGCGGCTGGACGCGGTGATCCGCCCGATCGTCGAGTTCCTCCGCCCGATTCCGGCGGTCGCCCTGATCCCGCTGACCCTGCTGGTCGTCGGCGACGACACCCGCATGACGGTGACGGTGATCGCCTACGCCTGCTGCTGGCCGATCCTGATCCACACCATGTACGGCCTGCACGACGTCGATCCCGTCGCCACCGACACGCTGCGCGCCTACGGCTTCGGCCGCCTCGCGGTGCTGTGGCGGGTCGCGCTGCCGAGCGCGGCCCCGTTCATCGCCACCGGGGTCCGGGTCGCCGCCGGCATCGGCCTGATCGTGGCGGTCAGCGCGGAGCTGCTGGCGGGCGGCGGCAGCGGCCTCGGCACGTGGCTGATCGCGCTCAACAGCGGCGTCGACCAGACCGATGTGGTGCTGGCGACCATCATCTGGATGGGGGTCCTCAGCGTGGTGGTCGACACCGTGCTGATGTGGGGCAAGCGGCGGCTGTTCCGCTGGCACGACCGGGCCGTCGCGCCATGACGGGACGCACGGACGCATCAGCGGCCCCCCGCGACGCGGTCGCCCCTGCGGGGGGACCCGCCGGGCACGACCCGGGGAAAGAGGGTGGAGCGGTCCAGCCGAAGCGCCGCTCGAAGGTACCCGCCGGGGTCGCGCGGGCGGTGCCGATCGCCGTCGCCGTCGCCGCGTGGGAGCTGGCCGCGCGGTCGGCCGCCGACCCCTACTTCCCGCCGCCGACGCGGATCGCCGCCAAGCTGCGGGAACTGTGGTTCTCCGGGCCGCCCGACCGGTTCTGGCTCACCCAGCAGGCCATCGACAACGTTCCCCCCGGCCTGGCCAGGATGCTCGGCGCCTGGCTGCTGGCCGCCGTCGGCGGCATCGCGGCCGGGCTGCTGCTGGGCCGGATCCGGATCCTGGCGGACGCGCTGGAGCCGGCGATCCATTTCGCCCGCGCGGTCCCGCCGCCGGCGGTCCTGCCGGTGTGGCTCGCGCTGCTGCACATCGGCACCCCGATGCAGGTCGCGACGATCGTGTTCGGGGTGATCTGGCCGGTCCTGCTCGCCGCCATCGACGGCGCCCGCGCGGTGGAGCCCGTGCAGGAGGACATCGCCCGGGTGTTCCGGCTGAGCGGCCCGCACCGGCTGCTCTACCTCATCCTGCCCGCCGCGGCGCCGAAGATCTTCGCCGGGCTGCGGCTGAGCCTGTCGCTGTCGCTGATCCTCATGGTCGTCTCCGAGACGATGGGCGGCGCCACCAACGGGATCGGCTTCAGCCTGCTGCTGGAGTCCCAGCGCACCTACGACATCCCCGCCATGTGGGTAGGGATCGTGGTCCTGGGCGTACTCGGGTTCACCCTCAACACCGCTTTGCTGGCCGTCGAACGCCGCGTCCTGGCCCGGCACGGCACCCAGCGGAGCATCTGACCCCGCCACGCCCACGCCCACCGTCCCGCCTGCCAGTACGACTTCGAACAGGAGCCTTTGCGATGACCCCGTCGTCCCTGAACACTCCGCTCGTGCGCACCCCGTCCCAGCCGGTGCTGATGGTCGAAGGCGACGATCCCCGGGCGGAGATATGGAAGGCGATCCAGGCCGTCTACCGTTTCCCGTCGCTGTACGCGATGGCCCGGTTCGACCTGGCCGGGCTGCTGAAGGACGGCCCCCGGACGGCCGCCGACCTCGCCGCGGCCTGCGGCGTCCGGCCCGATCAGCTCACCCGCGTGCTGCGCGCCCTGGTCGCGATGGGCTTCCTGGACGCCGCCGGCCAGGACGGAGCGGGCGCCTACGCGCTGAACGAGCGGGGAGCGGTCCTGCTGTCGGACGAGCCCGGGTCCATGCGGTGGGCGATCCTGTCGACGGGCGAGCCGGGGTCGTGGAACGCGATGAGCGGCATCGTCGATGCCGTCCGCGACGGCGTGTCCCCGTTCGTCGTCCAGCACGGCTCGATGTACGGGTACCTGGAGGGCAACCCCGAGGCCGCGAGCGACTTCGACGCCTTCATGGCGAGCAGGAGCAGCGACGCCGCCAACGCGCTGGTCGGCGCCTACGACTTCGCCGGCGTCCGCACGGTCACCGACGTCGGGGGCGGTACCGGGATCGTGCTGTCCACCGTGATGGCCGCGCACCCGCAGATCCACGGGACCCTGCTCGACCTCGAGCACGTCGTCGAGCGCGCCGAGCCGACCTTCCGCGACCGGGGGCTCGCCGACCGGTGCACGTTCGCCCCCGGTGACTACTTCGCGCAGGTGCCCGCCGGCGCCGACGTCTACGTGCTCTCCAACATCGTCCACAACCTCGACCGCGCGGACGCCGTCCGGCTCCTGCGCAACGTGCGCGCGGCCATGCGGGAGGACAGCCGCGTGCTGGCGCTGGACATCCTGCTCCCCGACGACGGCCGCGCGCACTTCGGGTTCGACCTGAACATCCGGATGATGGCGCTCTTCCCGGGCGGGGAGGAGCGCGACCGCGGCGAGTACGAGGCGGTCCTGCGGGAGGCCGGGCTGCACGTCACCGACGTGATCGCGCTGCCCGGCACGCCGCTGAGCGCGGTCGAGGCCGTGCCCGGCCCGGCCTAGGCCGCGCCCGGAGCGGGTGCACGGGCGGCGAGCCCGCCTGGCCGGAGGTCAAGGGCTACTGACCGAGACCGCGGCGCAGCAGGCGGGTGGGAACGACGGTCTCCGCCGGCCACGAGGTGTCCCCGCCGATCCGCTCGAAGAGCCGGACGGCGGCGGCACGGCCGAGTTCCTGCACGTCGTAGCCGATGATGGTGAGCGGCCGGGGCATCAGCGAGGACAGCTCGAAGTCGTCGAAGCCCGTCAGCGCCGCGCCGTCGCCCCGCCGGCACAGCTCCCGGATCGCGCCGACGGTGATCCGGTTGTTGCCGGCGAAGAACGCGGTGGGCGGGTCGCCGCCGTCGAGCATGGCGGCGACGGCGCGGGCGGCCTCCTCGGGGTCCGCGACGCCGACCCTGACCAGGGAGTCGTCGTAGGGGACGCCCGCGCCCGCGAGCGCCTCGCGCACCCCGGCCAGCCGCTCGCGGGCCGTGTAGATGGCGGGGGAGTCGACGATGACGCCGATGCGGCGGTGCCCGGCCTCCAGCAGGTCGACGATGCCGGCCCGGGCACCTGCGGCGTTGTCGATGACAACGATGTCGGCCAGGATGCCGGACGGCGGGCGGTCGAGGAACACCATCCGCATGCCCATCTCCACCTCGGCGCGGGTGTAGGCGTGGTCGGACCCGGCCGGCACGATGATCAGCCCGTCGACCCGGCGCTGGCACAGCTCGGCGAACTGGCGCCGCTCCAGCTCGGGGTCCTCGCCGGAGCTGACCGTGATCAGATGCGTGTCGTGGGTGCGCGCGACCCCGGCGACCGCCGCCGCGACCGTCGCGTAGAACGGGTTGGCCAGGTCCTCGATGATCAGCCCGATCGTGGAGGTCGAGCGGCCGGAGCGCAGCGAGCTCGCCATCGGGTTGCGGCGGAACCCGAGCTCGCCGATCGCCGCGAGCACGCCGTCCGCCAGCTCCGGCCGCACCCCCGGCTCGTTGTTGATCACGCGCGACACCGTCTTGACGCTGACGCCCGCTCTGGCCGCCACGTCCGCGATCGTCGGCCTGCGCCGCTTCTCCCGACCGTCCACACCGCAACGCTATCCCCTCTTGACAACGTTGTCTTCCATTGAGCAACGTAAGGCCCGTGATCGATCAGCCCGTCCTCCTGCCCCCGAACCAGCCCCGGCACTTCTACCGGGGCGGCGCGAACATCGGCCGCTTCCGCGGAAGCCCGCCGCCCGACGAGTACCGGCCCGAGGACTGGGTCGCGTCGGCGACCAGCCGCTTCGGCGGCGACGCCGGCCTCACCGTCCTGCCCGGCGGGCGGACGCTCCGCGCGGCCATCGCCGCCGACCCGGACGGCTGGCTCGGCCCCGCGCATGTGCGGACGTGGGGCGAGTCGCCGGGACTGCTGGTGAAACTCCTCGACACCGGCCAGCGGCTGCCGGTGCACGTCCACCCGAGCCGCGCGTTCGCCCGCGACCACCTCGGCAGCGTCTTCGGCAAGACCGAGGCATGGCTGGTCATGGACGTCCCGGACGGCGACGAGGGCAAGGTCCACATCGGCTTCCGGGAGGATGTCGGGCGCGACCGCCTGCGCGAATGGGTCCGCGACCAGGACGGCGCCGCGATGCTGGCGGGCATGAACCCGGTGACGGTCCGCCCCGGCGACGCCGTGCTCGTCCCCGCCGGGACGCCGCACGCGGTCGGCGCCGGCGTGTTCCTCATCGAGGTCCAGGAACCGACCGACTTCAGTGTCATGCTCGAATGGGCGGGTTTCTCCGACGGCGCCGACGCCGACCTGCGGCTCGGCTGGGACACCGTCCTCGACTGCGTGGACGGCCGGGCCAGTTCCGCCGAGGACATCGCGCGGCTCATCCGGCGGCCGGGCGAGGCCGGCGAGACCAGGCCGGGCGTGCGGCGGGTGTGGGCGGAGGGCGCCGACCCGTTCTTCCGCGCCGAACTCGCCGGCGACGGCGCCGAACTCGACGCGGCGTTCGCGGTGCTGATCGTCCTGCGCGGCGCCGGCGAACTGCGCGGAGCCGGGAAGGCGATGCCGCTGCGCGCGGGCCAGACCGCCGTCGTGCCCTACGGCGCGGGACGGGCCACCCTGCACGGCGACATCGACGTCCTGCGATGCCTCCCCCCGGCACCATGACCCGCATCGTGGTGCTCGGCGAGGCCCTGGTCGACCTGGTCGGCGAGCCGGGCGGGCGGCGCTTCCGCGCCGACCCCGGCGGCAGCCCCGCCAACGTCGCCGTCGGGCTCGCCCGGCTCGGCGCGGACGCGACGCTCCTGACCCGCCTCGGCGACGACGCCTTCGGCCGCCTCGTCACCGACCACGTGACCGCCTCCGGCGCCGCGCTCGACGCGCGGCCCGCCGCGTTCACCTCGCTCGCGATCGTGCCGGTCGACGCCGCGGGCGTCCCGTCCTACGACTTCGCGCTGTCCTGGGACCCCGCACCGGTGCGGCTCCCACCGGACACGGCCGTCCTGCACACCGGATCGCTCGCGGCCGCGATCGTCCCGGACGCCGTCGAGGCCGCGATGAGGGAGGCGCCCGTGGTCACCTACGACCCGAACGTCCGCCCGGCCTTCGCCCGGGACCGGACGGCCGAACGGGAACGGGTCGAGCGGCAAGTGGAGCTCAGCGACGTGGTGAAGGCCAGCGACGAGGACCTCGCCTGGCTCTACCCCGGAACCGACCCCGCGGAGGTCGCCCGCCGCTGGCACGACCTGGGCCCCGCCCTCGTCGTCGTCACCCGCGGACCCCGCGGCTGCATCGCGATCAACGAAGCCGGCCTCATCGAACGGCCCGCGCCGCCGGTCGAGGTCGTCGACACCGTCGGCGCCGGAGACGCGTTCATGTCGGGCCTGCTGTCCGGCCTGCTGGCCGGCGGCCTCCTCGATCCCGCGAAACGCACGGCTCTGCTGCGCGCCGGCGAGACCCTCCTCTCCGCCCCCCTCGCCAAGGCCCTCGCCGCCGCGGCGTACACCTGCGCCCGCCCCGGCGCCGACCCCCCGACCACCGAAGCCCTCGCCTCGTCCACCGCGGCGCGGTCATGAGGCCGCTATTTGCTGCCCTTCCAGACCAGTGCGCGCGCCGAGAGCGCCGTCACCAGGCGATCGAGCGTGAAGCCGATCACCAGCAGCGCGAGGAGGACGGCGAAGGCCCCGGTGGTGTCGAACTGGCCGGCCCGCCGGGCGAGCAGGAAGCCCAGGCCCTGGTTGGACGCCAGGATCTCCGCGGTGACGACGCCGACGAACGCCTGCGGGATCGAGACCTTGGTCCCCGCGATGATCCAGACGAAGGCGGAGGGGAGTTCGACGCGGGTGGCCACCGTCCAGCGGTTCCCGCCCATGATCCGCACGCTGTCCACAAGGGACCGCTCCACCTCGCGGATGCCGTAGTAGGTGTTGTAGAAGAGCAGGAAGAACACCAGCAGCGCGGCGATGGCGACCGAGAGCGGCGCGCCGATGCCGACCCAGATGATCAGGACGGGCACGAGCGCGATCCGGGGCAGCGCCCACCCGGCGCTCACGAACGGCTCGACGACGGCGGCCCAGAACTTCGACACGCCGACGAGGTAGCCGAGGAGCACCGCCACGGACGCTCCGATGACGAAGCCGAGCGCGGCCGAGCGGATCGAGACGAGCGCGTTCGTGATCAGCGTTCCGTCGCCGATCCACTCGCCGAACCGGGTGAAGACGTCACTCGGTTTCGAGACGAGGGTGGGGTCGAGGACGGGCCCGGAGGCCAGCTCCCAGAGGACGAGGAACGCCGCCAGGATCACGAGCTGGGTGCACCAGACCTTCACCGGCAGCCGGCGTCGCTCTTTGCGCGCGCCGGTTCCGGCCTGGGCGGCCTGGGCGACTTCGGTCGAGGCGGTGGTCATCGGCGCTCGCCTCCCGCGGCGCTCAGCGCCTCCCGCAGGCGGCGCTGGATGTCGAAGAACTCGGTGGACGAGCGGAGCGCGACCAGGTCGCGCCCGCGCCCGAACGGCATCTCGACGATCTCGCGAACCGTCGCGGAGGGAGTCCCTCCGACGATGGCGACCCGGTCCGACAGCAGGGCGGCCTCGCTGATGTCGTGGGTGACGAACAGCACCGTCTGGTCGAGGCGCTCGGTGGTCGCGCGGACCTCCTCGTGCAGTGCCTCGCGCAGGTCGGCGTCGATGGCCGCGAAGGGCTCGTCCATCAGCACCATCGTCGGTTCCGTGATCGTGCTGCGCGCCAGGAGGGCGCGCCGCTTCATGCCGCCCGAGAGCTGGGCGGGGAACTTCCCGGCGGCGTGGCCGAGGTCGACCAGCGCGAGCGCCTGCTCGATCTTGCCGGGGATCTCGGCCTTCGCGACGCCGCGGATCCGCAGCGGCAGCGCGAGGTTGCCGCGGATGGTGCGCCAGGGCAGCAACGTGTCGTCCTGGGTCATGTATCCGACGCGGGTGTTGACCCCGCGTACCGGTTCGCCTTGGAAGAGCAGCGTCCCGTCGGAGGGCGACTCCAGGCCCGCGACCATCTTCAGCAGGGTGGACTTGCCGCAGCCGCTGGCGCCGAGCAGGGTCAGCACCTCTCCCGGCCGGATCTCCAGGTCGACGTCGCTCAGGACGACGGGTCCGTCGCCGTATCGGAAGCTGATGCCGCGGAACTCCGCGACCGGTTCCGACGAGGCGCGCGCGTCACCGGCCACGCCGGCTCCGGCCGATGAACTGCGTCGGCTCATCGGATCTCTTCTCCTTCCGGTCGTCAGGTTCACGAGCGGGCCGCCGGCAGGACCAGGCCGTCATAGGTGACCTTGTCGTAGTGCGCGTCGCCCACCAGCGCCTGGACCTTCATGTGCGAGTCGTACAGCGTGCGCGGCACCTTGAGGTCCGTCAGCCACGCCCGCTTTGCGATGGCCCACTGCTGGTCGAAGCTCGCCTGGTCGACGCTCTCGAACGCGTAGTTCTTGACCGCGGTCTTCGCCGTCTTCTCGTCCTGCCGGATGAGGTTCCCGGCGTCGATGAGGGCGTCCCGCACCTTCTTGACGGCGTCCGGGTTGCTCTTCACGACCCGTTCCGTCGTGATGACGACGCCCTGCATGAAGGACGGGATCTGCGGCACGTCCCCGGCCGGGAAGCTGATGAACAGCTTGGCCGTCCCGTCGGCATAGGACGGCTCCATCACGCCGACCGGCCAGAAGACGGCGTCGTACAGGCCCCGCTTGATCCCGGCCGTCATCGCGCCCGGGTCCGACGGCACGACCTTGACGGCGGTCTGCGACACCCCGAAGGCCTTCAGCATTCCCAGCAGGATCGTGTGCGAGAGCGAGCCCGGCGGAGAGGTCGCGATGGTGAGGCCCTTCAGCGCCTTGACCCGGTCGGCGATCGGCGAGTCGGGCCGGACGCCGCGCTCGGCGAGGGAGTCGGCGACCTTCTTCGACACCGACATGGTGAGCAGGTTGGTCGCCGTGGCGCCCACGATCACCACCGGTGATCCCTGGGCGCGCGCGTCGACCGCGTTGGTGCCGCCGAGGAAGGCGAACTGGGTGTCTCCGGAGAGCAGCGCGGCCAGCGAGTTGGAGCTCGAACCGTTCATCGCGACGGGCTTCACGGTGATGCCGTGGGCGGAGAAGGTGTTGCGCGACAGGGCCGCGAGCACCGGTGCCGCGGTCATCGAGTTCGAGGACATGGCGATCTTGTAGCCGTCCTTGCCGGCCGCGCCGGAGCGGTTCGCGCAGGCCGTCAGGCTCCCGCACAAGAGCAAGCCCACGGCCATGGCCGTGAGGACCGATCGACGCACGCGTCCTGCATGCGAGAGCCAAGCCATCCGACACCTCCTATTGAGGTCTCAGTAAGTGAAAGTTACTATCAATGAGTGGGGTGATTATGGCCACACGTGAAGGAGTGCTGTCAAGAGGTGGCAGGTCGGAAGCAGGGCGGACGAAGCGTCGGCGAGTGGCGGTGGCCGACCGCACCCACGAGGTGGCGCCGTGCGCTTCACGGCCCTGCGGGGGCCGGTGCACCCGGCCGCAGATTTCACCTAATGAAATTTACTATCGCTCACTGACCGTACTGTGACGAGTGTCCGTGAGCTGTCGACCGAAGGAGTCGAGACGTGGCCGACCACGGCGAACCGCGTATCCCGCCGGTGCAGAACGCCGAAGGCGAGCTGGCGGAGACGCTGGCGAAGACGCTTGCGGACCCGAACGGGCGTCCGTTGAACATCTTCCTGACCATGGCGCGGCATCCTCGGCTGCTGAAGCGGTGGAACGTGCTGGCCGGTGCGTTCCGCGCGCACGGACTGCTCGCGCCGCGGGAACGTGAGCTGGTCGTGCTCCGGACCGCGTGGCGCACCCGCGCCCGGTACGAGTGGGGACAGCACGTCCTGATCGCGCGCGAGGCCGGGGTGGCCGAGGACGAGATCGCCGCCGCCGCGGTCGAGAGCCTGGACCGCTGGCCGGAGCGGGAGCGGGCGCTGCTGCGGTTCACCGACGAGCTGCTGCGCGACACCGATGTCTCGGACGAGGTCTGGGAGCCGGTCGCGCGCATGCTGGACCAGGCGGAACTCATCGAACTGGTCATGCTCGTCGGGCTCTACCGCATGGCGGCCGGGTTCCTGAACACGCTGCGGGTGGTCCCCGAGCCGTATCTGCCCGACTGGCCGAGCGAGACGGCGGAGCGGAGGTAGGGCATGCGCGTCATCGACTACTTCGACAAGGGAGCGGCGCTCGATCCGGCCGCGCCGCTGATCGTTTCCGACGAGCGCACCGTCGGCTACTCGGAGGCGGTGGACCACTCGTGGCGGATGGCCGCCGCCCTGCACGGCAGCGGACTGGGACCGGGCGACCGCGTCGGTGTCCTGGCGCCGAACGTGCCCGAGGCGTTCCTGGCGATGCTGGGCATCTGGCGCGCGGGATGCTCCTGGGTTCCGCTGAACACGCTCAACGCCTTGAGTTCCACGCTGCAGTACATGAACCAGGTGGGCTGCCGGGCCGTCTTCGTGCATTCGCGATTCGCCGCGCAGGTCGAGGAGATCCGGGCCGCCGTACCCGGCCTTGAGCTCATCGTGTGCCTCGACGATCCGTTTCCCGGCGGGGTGCCGATGGACTCCTTCCTGGCCGCCGGCGCGGGCTCGGACGTGCCGGATCGGAGCGACCCGTTCGGCCGGCCGGACGCGGAGGCATGCGCGTGGCCGACCGGCGGGACCACCGGACGCTCCAAGGCCGTGCGGTGGACGAACCACGTATGGGCGAGCCTCATCGAGACGGCGACCCGGCATTGGCCGGCGGCCGAACACCCGGTCAACCTGCTGGTCGCGCCCATCACCCACGCCGCCGGAGTGATGGGGCTGGTCTTCGCCTCGGTCGGCGCCACCATCGTCATGCGGACCCGCTTCGACGCCGACGACGTCCTGGACAAGATCGAGAGCGAGCGCGTCACGCACGTGTTCCTGCCGCCCACCGCGTACTACGGGTTGCTGGACCGGCAGCGGGAACGGCCGCGGGACTGCTCGAGCCTGCGCATGCTGCTGCTCAGCGCCGCCCCGGTCTCGCCGGAGCGGGTGGCCGAAGGCGTGACGCGGTTCGGGCCGTGCATCGCTCAGTCATGGGGGCAGGCGGAGGCCCCGTTCATGCTGACCTACCTCGCCCCGGAGGCGGTCGCCGCGGCCGCCGCCGGGCGGGATCCGCATCGGCTGCGCAGTTGCGGCCAGGCGACGTTCTCCTCCCAGGTGGCGGTCATGGACGACGACGGCCGGCTGCTCGGCCCGGGGGAACGGGGCGAACTGGTCGCGCGCGGCCGGCTCGTCACTCCCGGGTACCTGGACGACGACGAGGCCACCGCGGAGGTCCGCGGGCACGGCTGGCACCACACCGGCGACATCGGGTACCTCGACGAGGACGGCTACGCCTACATCGTGGACCGCAAGAAGGACATGGTGATCACCGGCGGATTCAACGTCTACCCGGCCGAAGTGGAGGCGGCCCTCCTCGCCATGCCGGAAGTGCGTCAGTGCGCCGTCATCGGGGTGCCCGACGGCAAATGGGGCGAGGCCGTCCGCGCGATCGTCGTGCCGGCCGTCGAGGGCTGGGCCGATGCGGCGAAGGTCATCGAGACGGCCCGCGCGGCGCTCGGCCCGGTCAAGGCGCCCAAGACCGTGGTGTTCGCGGACGATCTCCCGCAGACGCCGGTCGGGAAGATCGACAAGAGGGCGCTGCGCGACCGGGAGCTGGGACGGCCGGCCGGGCAGGGCGGGCCGAATTCGTGATCTTGGCATCGCCGGAACGCGTTCCGGGGCGGCTCAGCCCCGGCCGAGGCGTCTCGCCGGGCCGAAGACGGCCAACAGGAGCACCGGCACCGCCCCGAACGCGTAACCGGCCGTGATGACGGCCCGTCCCGCCCGGTCGGTGACGCGTCCGGACGGGTAGGCGCGGAACGCGATGCGCGTCCCCCGGTTCTGCACCGCCCCGGGCCGCGCCGTCAGCGCCAGCCGAGATCGGGTGCCACGTGCGGTCGGTGCCATCGGATCCGACGGTATTGCGACTGGTCCCTGCGGTGCGAACGCGGCCTCACGGTGCGCTATCTGCGGAAATAGTTCTGGAGAGCTGAGAAGCAGTCGGACTGCCGAGGGCGGCCGTCCATGAATCGGCTGCGGCACTCGGGACCGACCCAGGCCGGCGGTTTACGGTTGGTTCGCTTGCGGGCCCGCGGCCGCGCGTGGGTTCCGTGCCTGAGCTTCCCAGTCTCCCGTTGCAGATGCGCGGCGTTGCGGCGGGCCGGCGTTGGCGTCCGCGCTGTGGACGGGCCGGGGGACGCGTGGAGCCTCCGGTCCTGCCGGGCCTGTTGGCTCACATTCTGACGGTGCGGCAGCGAAGCCGAGGGGCGTGCAGGATCCGTTGACGAGTTCGACTGGCGTCGCCCGATCGCCGCGGCTCCGATCTTGCTGCCGGTGGATGACGGCGTCTTGTGCGGGTGACCGGCGAGGATCAAGCCGAGGCTCGCCACCGAGCAGGCCAGCACTCCTGTGACCACGGAAAGCAGCCGTATACGGCGCCGTTGGCGCTGGGAACGTCGATCACGAAGGTCGACGTGCCAGGCTTCGTGCGGTTCGAGAGGTGGGTGTCCCTGTGAGGCTGAGGGCGACATGCCTTGTGCTTACCGGGAGCGGCGGATGCGTCGCCGTGTGATTCGCCGTCCGTGGTCGTGGCTTGACTCTGATTTCTTCCACTCTTGACGCGCGCGGCTCACCATCGGCGTCCCTGTGGCGTGCGGGTGGTGGAAGACGCGGTCGGGCTGTGACCTGCAGGCCACCGGGCCCACGGAAGGCCATGCGCACACAAACGGCGCTGACCTGCGTGAACGCGCACCCCGAAGATGCACACGCAGAGAGAGAACGCATCCCGCTTCGGCGGTGACGCCCGCACGGTATCTCGCATCCGACCGTGCGTCAGACGCTGGAGCCGGCGTCGCCGAAGCCGCGCAAGAAGATGGAGCCGCGGGCGTCACTGCTGCAACCCACCGCGCCGGTGATCGGACATTCTGTTTAAATAGACAACCATGTCTGGACGTTCGGCTCTCCCCCGCCCCCAGCCGCAGCCTCAGCTGTGAACTGGACGGCGATCCTGCTCGTGCCCGTGGTCGCAGGAGGACTGACCGCGATCTTCGCGCTGCGCCCCGCAGAAGCCATCCCCGGCCGGCCCCGCCTCCGCCGGGCCCTACAGCCCAGGGCAGCCTGCCTCGCCTCAGTACCTACAGCCGCCGACGCCGTTCACCAATCCACCGGCCAACCCGGCAGTCCCGCCCGCCGCACCGGGCCCTGGCGCCCCACCGCAGCCACCCACCGGAACCTGACACTCGGGCCTCGAGCCGACGCCCGCTACCGCCCGTCACCACCGCGGCCGCCTCGTCGGCCCTGCACCGGCGGCCATCCCGCAGGCCCGCACCGCCGGGTTCCGCTACAGCCAGCACGTCATCGCCGTCCGCCTCCCGGTCGAAGGAGACAGCCTCCTCGTCCAACCCGGCTTCGGCGACCTCGGCCAACTCCGCGACATGCGCTCACGCGCCCTGCCCTCGACGGCACGCGTCCATGCCGATGTCTGCCTGCTCACTCGCCCCGGCACCCGCCAGGGAGGCCTCCGCGACTTCGAGGACGTCCGCGCCGCGACCGGCGTCCGCGCACCTCGCCTGCTGGACGCCGGGACGAACGGGGAAGCGTGGTGGGCCATCCTGGAACGCCTCCCCGGTGCCCACGCGGACCGTCCGACACCCGCACGGCAGCGCGAACTGGGCCTTCAGCTCAGGCTCTGGCATTCCCGGCCCCCTGGTGACGGACTACGGCTGGACGACCCCGGCGCGCTGGGCGTCCTGAAAGCCCGTTCGGAACCAGCCGCTCGGTAAAGCTCGCCACAACCGATCCAACGACCAATTACTGAACAAGACACGGTCTAATTAGTGATCGGTACCTGCGCCGTGGCGATGTCCTGGTCATTGGCCTTCGCCAGCGTCTGCGGGCCGGGCGGAGGGCCGGTGCAGAGCCGGGGAGGGACACCAGGGCGTGCGGTACCGGAACACAGGAAAAGAGCGTTGCGCCGGGTATCCACCCATATCGGCATTGCCGCGGTGCTGGTGGCCGCCACGCGGATGATGTCACCGAAATACGGTGGGGACATCTGTGTGGGAGGAGGCATACTCGTAGCGGTCACCCGGATATTCTTGGCGCGGGATCCCCGGATGATCGTCAGGGTGATATCCGAGTACCCAGTGCGCTCGTCGTCTCCGTATTGGCGGTCGTAGTAGGCGATGACCAGTGAGCCGTGTGGGCTAATCGACAGGCCCTGGAAGAACTGGTCGGTCATCTTCTGTCGGCTGGTGGCCGCCGTGGGCATCTGCCGCACGTCGGTCCTGCCGCCGTCGAAGCTGCTGCCGCCGTCGGTGGACGTGGCGATGACGATGTCGTTGTTGCAGCCGCCGTTCTTCACGCCAGCGTAGAGTGGTCCGTAAGTCGTCCTGTTCTGGCCCGGCGGGTCGAAACCCATCGGCGTGCAGCCGGTGTGCTCGTTGGAGTTCCGGTTGATATATGAGCCGTAGCTGACGACGAGGTGGTGCGGGTCGGACGGGTCCACTTCCCCCTGCGGGTAGTTGGCGGCCCGGAAAATAGAATTTTTTGTTTCGCCTTTCTCTGGTACGCATCCGTTGTCCGGGTTTTGTCCTTGGTAGGTGGTGCAGTCGGGAAAATCGTAGAAGTCGCCGACCTTCACAGGTGGCGAGAAGGTCTCTCCGCCGTCGGTGGAGCGCGATGCCAGAACCTGGAAACGATTGTCTTTGGTGCTGACCGGCGTGTTGTAGTTGTTGTAGAAGACGTAGAGTGCTCCGTCCGGACCGATGACGGGTTGTGATCCCTGGTTTTCATTGCACCGGCCCGCCGGGGTGGGGGCGCCGTGCTGGAAGGTGCACATTACGGAATCGAGGCTCACGACGACGGGCTTGCTGAACGTCTCGCCGTAGTCGGTCGAATGCGAGGCAAGTATGTAGGCAGTGCCGTCCTGTCCGATCCGAGTCCAGGTGACGTAGATGCGGTCGCGGAAGCGGCTGCGCGGATCGGCGTCGACCGCGATCAGTTGCCGGTCCGCCTCGTCGAGCCCCTCGCCCTGCAGATCGGGCTGCTCGACGACCGGCCTGCCGGCGAAGTTCCAGGTCGCACCCCCGGTGCCGGTCGAACGGTAAACGTACAACCCGGTCGATAGGTCAGGGGAGGGCGTGCTGCCGGGGCCGCGATTGAACATCCCGCACGCGTAGTAGGCGTTCCCGCGGCTGTCCCAGGCGACGCCGGGATCGCCTCCCGCTTGGAAGAAGTATCTGGCCTTGCCGCCATAGGCCATACCGCGTACGAACTGGGTCGGGAGCGTCGAGTCCCGCCAATGTCGGCCGCCGTCGGCCGAATAGCTGACCCCGCATGACGCGTCGCCCCTGCGGTAGTCGTGGTAAGAGGCGATCACTCTGTTCGGATTGGTCGGATCGACGCTGATCCACGGCTCGTTCTGGGCTTGGCCCCGGCCGTGCGTGTCGGCGTCGGTGTCATTCAGCTGATCTTGGTTGACCTTGATATTCGTGCCGATCCGCGCCTCGCTCGACGGAGGCGAGGATACTGTTTCCAGGGCTTTCAGTGTCCTCGGCCGAGGAGCTGAATCCGTCGGTCGCGGTCGCAAGGCGTCCGCGAGGGGCGGGGAGATGATTCGCCGTTGGATCGGTTTGAGTTGGTCATAGGTGAAGGGCCGGGCGGCGGCACGGGGAGCACCGCCCCCCGCCAAGGAAGCGATGACGCCGAGGACGGCGACGGCGGCCGCGAGCAGCCGTAACGTTCGAACAGAACGCATGGTGACCCCCACTCGTGATCACGGCGGTGACCGGCACAGAATAAGTGATCGCCGCAGCGATCCGAGTGGGTGAGATAGGTCACGCTCGCGCTCAGGTTCGGTAGAGAGCCGCGTCGACCAGGGAGGTTTCACAAAGCGTATTGCCTGCCAAGCTGATGGGGGTCTTGACGGGTTTGACACATCGAGTTATAAAACTGGTCGTCCGTTTTGTCGACCTGGTCTGGAAGGGAGGAATGCCATGCAGGCCATCGCGACGCCGAAGACTGTTTCGGTCGTGACCAAGAAGGGATCGGTCGAGGTCCGCCGCACGACCCCGTCGATCCACGCCACCATGCAGCACCCCGGCTGATCGCCAATCCAGCCGGATTCTCGCGGGCCCTGCCTTTCCGGGCAGGGCCCGCTCTCCCGCGGTGAGGAGGCATAATGCCGGCACCATCGGCATCCGACTGTGCATACGAGCTGTCCCCGATATTCCGAGTGGAGAAGCCCGCCTGCTCGGACGACGTCTTCAAGGTCTACAGCGGCTCTGGGTCCGATCGGCAGACGCTGGAGTTCTCCAGTGCCGAGCTTCTGAACTGGCTGCTGTCCCTGACCGTCCCCGCAGGGCGCGAGCACCTCGAACGATCGCTGGCGCGGCGGTTGGAGCTGGACGACCCGGAAGAGGCGTCCACTCTGGTCGGCTATCTCATCGAGCACGATGTCCTCGTCCGTGAGGACGACGCGGTCCGCTACCGCGTCAAGGGCGACACCTGGGAGCGGTGGGGATGGCGCGACGCCTACGACTTCCACGCCGCCACCACCGGTCTGCGGTTCGAGAAGCTGTGGGGCAGCGAGAAGGGCCGCGAGCTGTTCGAGAGTTACATGGCGGATCCCTCGTTCGGCCCGCAGCCGACCATTTTCAAAGAGGCGGAGGCGATCGGGCCGCCGGTCGACCTCGGAGCGGAGGGCAGGGGGCCGGCCGAAGGAGGGACGCTGGCGGAAGCGCTGCTGGGAGACGTTCCGGCGGGCGGCCTCAGCGCTCCTGGAACACTCCGGGCCGATGATCTCGGCGCGCTGCTCGAACACGCCTTCAGCACGCAGCGCACCATGGACGTGGCCGTGCTTGGCCCGCACCAGCAGAAGGCCTATCCGTCGGGCGGCGCGCGCCATCCGCTGGAACTGTATGTGGCCGCCCGCCGGGTGGCGGGTCTGGACCCGAGGATCTACCACTACGATCCGCTGCTGAAAGAGCTGGCGCCCATTGGCGATTCCGCCGCCGTCGCGGAAGTCGAAGGGGCGACGCTGGGCGATCCGGAAATGGACGAAGCCGACGCGGTGCTTTTCCTCACCGTCCGCTGGATCCGGCACAACTGGAAGTACCGCTATGCCCGGTCCTACCGGATGGTCCTCATGGAGGCCGGGCATGCGGCCCAAGTGCTGCGGCTGACGGCTTCGGCGCTGAACCTTCAGGTCGTCGCGTCGCCGGCCGTGGACGAGTCCCGAGTGGGCCGGGTCTTGGGCCTGCGCGACGAATGGGAGGAGTCCGCAGTGGCCGCCCTCGGTGTAGGGAGGAGGAACCGTGCTCGGTGAGTCGCAGCAGGACCTGTTGGAGGTACCGGACGACCCGCCGCTCTGGCCGGTCCGATCGGTGATCGGACGCCGCGCGCTGGTCGATCCCGGCCGGCTCGAAGTCGCCTGGGGCGAAGGCCCCCGCCGGCAGAGCTTCCGCACCGCCTCACCGGCGCTGGCAACGCTCCTGGTCGGCCTCCGCGGCCCCATCACACGGGCGCAGCTGGCGCAGCGGATCACGGAGGCGGCGGAGCTGCCGTCCGAACGGGCACAGGAGATCGCCGACCGCCTCGTGGCGGACGGGCTGCTGGTTTCCGAACCGTCCGAGCCCACCGCGTCCGAGCGCACCTGGTCCGGAATCGGCTGGAGGGACGCGGCCGTCCTGCACGCCGCGACGAGACTGTCCGGCGGATCGGCGGACGAGGCGCGCGCGGCCCCGCAAGCGGAGCCGCTTCCGCTTCCGCGCGACACCGTCTCCGCCCGCGCCATCCCCCTGCCGCCCGCGTCCGCCCGGCTGGAGCACGTCCCCGCCCTCGACGCGGTGAGGCGGCGCCGCACGCATCGCAACTTCAACGGGACGACCCTGTCGGTACAGGACCTCGCCGACATCCTGCACTGGACGTTCAGGCCCGTAGTACCCGCTGGCCGCAGGAACCTCCACACCACCGGGTTCTCCCCCGCAAGGCGGGACGAGCACGCGGCCGCCTCGCCTGTGACGGCGTTCCTGCTGCTCGACCCCAAGAACGGGCCGGCCGAACTGCTGGACGTCGACTGGCGGTTTCGCTACAGCCCCGCGCATCACGCGCTGGAGCCGACCGGAAGCGGACGGCCGAAAATGGAGTCCATCAGCGACCTGCTCTGGGACCAGGACTTCAGCGTTGGAGCCCCCGCCTTCGTCATCTTCGCCGTCAACTGGGCTGAGTACATGACCCGCGTCCCCGCCTCGCACGCCTACCGACTGACGCAGTTCGACCTCGGTGCCTTCATGCAGACCGCGTTGACGGTGGCCGCCGCGCTGGACGTCAGGACCTTCCTGACCCCGGCACTGGACGACGAGCGGTTCGCCCGGATCCTGGGTACCGAGGACAGCGAGCAGGCTCCCTCCTACATGCTGGCGCTCGGAACCCGTCCCCGCTGAGGCTCTGCCCCCGTTCCATCCGCCTCGCCCCCAGGAGCCGCATGACCAGCCAAGCGTCGACCGGACCCCGCAGCGCCGCACGCGCCAGGACCCTGCGCGCGCGTGCCGTCACGCTCGTCCTCGGCGACGGCGTGGCGCCGTCGCTGTGGCCCATCCTGCTGATCACGCTGGTCAGCACCGCCACCTTCACCGGCGTGTGGAGCTACGCCGGAGTTTGGGCGCAGACGTCCGTGCACGCGTCTTCGACCGCGGTCGGCCTGATGTTCCTCGGCTACGCCGTCGGCTGCGGGGTCACCGGGTATGTCGGGGGCCGCATGTCGGACCGGCTCGGGCGGCGCCGCGTGATGGCCGGAGGGTGGGCGCTGGCCTGCCTGCTGATCGTGCTGCTACCGCTGGTGCCGGGCGGCCCGGCGACCAAGCTGGGATGCGCCGTCCTCGCGATGGCGGCGGGTTCCCCGGCGACGGCGGCGAGCAACACCGCCGTCGCCGACCTGGTCGATGAGGGCGAGCAGGAACGTGCCTACGCCGCTACCCGCGTCATGTTCAACATCGGCTCTGTTCTGGGGCCGCCGCTGGCGGGCCTGGTGCTCCTGAAGCACAATTGGACGCTGCTTTTCGTCTGTGCGGGTGCCTTGGGGTTCGTGACCGTGGCGGCCGTCCTGCGCTGGATGCCGGCGAGAACCGGACCTCGGGAGAACGGGCAGGACTGGGAGGCGAAGCCGTCCGCCACTGGCACCATCTGGCGAGATCGCCCGTTCGTGCTGCTTCTGGCGTCGACGTTCCTCGGCTACTTCATTTACGTAACCTATTCGTCCGTGCTTCCTGTGGTGGCCGTGTCCAGCTACCGTCTCGCGCCGTCGGCCTGGGGATTCATCTATGCGATCAACCCGATCATCGTCGTGCTGTTTCAGATGAGAACCACGCGACTCACCCGGAATCTTTCCGCCTCGACGAAACTCATCCTGGCCAGCCTGCTGATGGGCGTCTCCTTCCTGATCCTCGTCGCACTGCCCAACGCGGCGGGTATCGTCCTGCTGGCCTGCGCGTTCGTCATCGGTGAAATGCTGTGGGCCCCGGTCTCCCAGAGCCTCGCCGTGCGCATGGCGCCAGACGGAATGCGCGGCAGTTACATGGGCGCCTTCAGGGGGGCAGGCCAGATCGCCATGGGGCTGGCGCCTTTCGTCATGCTGCGGGTCCACGGATTCGGGAACACGCCGACCTGGCTGACGGTCAGCCTCGTCTCAGTGCTCGGCGCCGGAGTCGGCTGGGCGGCCGCCCGCGGCGTCCGGCGGGGATCACGGGAGGAGGATTCGGCTTGACCTCCCCGTCTCGGCTGACGATCCGCTGTGCGCGACGCGGCGATTCCGCGGCGCTGGCTCGTCTGCACATCGCGTCCTGGCGCGCCGCCTACCGGGGCCTGCTGCCACAACGGTATCTCGACGAATTGTCCCACACCGCATGGGAACGAACCTGGTCGAACCGGCTCGCGAGCTCAGAGATCCATGTGATCGTAGCGGAAGAAGCGGACATTATCGGATTCGTCAGTTTCGGTGCCAGCCGTGATCGCGATGCCGCCCCGAGAACCGGGGAGATCTACTCTATCTATTTGCAGCCTGGCCAATGGCGGAAGGGGATCGGGACGCAGTTGCACGCAGAGGCCGTAGAGTTACTTACCGGCAGTGAATTCGTGGAAGCGACCCTGTGGGTACTGTCAACAAACATATCTGCGCGTGAGTTCTACCACCGCCGGGGATGGTCCCATGACGGATGCACCAAGACCAACTCCCGTGGCGGCACGGAAATAATCCAGGTCCGTTATCGCAAGCGCCTCGCCGACGCACACGAAAAGAAACCCCTGGCGTCGGGTAGCACATGACGCTTCGGCGCTCACGCCAGCCGTCCGCTCCGTCCCGGCTGCCGCACCGGTTCGCGGAGCCCGGGCCGCAGGCCGCCGTCTGCCGATCGTCCGCATGGTCCTGGACGGCCCGCGGGTTCGATCTCGCCGGCCACGTGGGCAGCCCGGTCGGTGTCCGGACCCGAGTCCGCAGCAGTATGGCGGCCATCGCCGCCACCGAGGGCCGCTATCTCGGAGGGCGTCCGCCCTATGGTTACAAGCTTGTGGACGGTGGGCCGCACCTGCATCCGGGAAAGGCGGCTGACGGCAAGCGCCTGTTCAAGCTGGACATCGACGCCGACGCGGCACCGGTGGTCCAGCGGATCTTCTGCGGGTTCCTCGGTCTGGACGGCTCACCTGAGAAGGGGCTGTTCGCCATCGCTGAGGGGCTGACCCGGGACGGCGTCCCCTGTCCGTCCGCCCACGACCGGGCACGCAACCGGAACCGTGAGGGGCTGGCGTGGGCCAAGAGCGCCGTGAAGACCATCCTGACCAATCCGCGCTACACCGGCCACGCGTGTCCGAGGGGCGAGCACGACCAATTGCACGTGGCGCCCGCCGTCCCGATCGGCGACGTCCACCGCATCGCGGTGGGGGACCGGCCAGCCGTACCGCACCCGTCGTGACAGTCCGGGCCCGCATGCGAAAGAACCTGCATGCGGCCCCGACGCTATCAGTCCCTGCCGTCTCTGACGGTGTACACACGAGGGCTGCAACCGGCCGGCGCGGCGTGAGTTCATGAACCTGACCCGTGTACGCCGGAGGTCAACGGACGGTGGTGCCGGGTGGGGCCTCTAGGAGGGGCAGCTCGCGGCGGGTGGGGAGGCCCTCCCAGTCGCCGGGGGACGCCACGGCGAAGGCGCCGGTCGTGACGGCGCGGTTCAGGCGGGCGGGCAGGTCCAGGCCGTCGAGGACGCCGGACAGGTAGCCGGCGGTGAAGGCGTCCCCGGCACCGACCGTGTCGGCGACGGGGACGTCCAGTGCCGGTGCGCGGGCTTCGGTCTTGGGGGTGTGGGCGGTGGCGCCGTCCGCGCCGCGCTTGATGACGACGTCGGTCACGCCCGCGTCCAGCAGCGCCTTCACGCGGTCGCGTTCGGTCGCGGCGGGGGCGATCAGGTCCAGCTCGTCGTCCGAGGCGATCACGATCGACAGCCACGGGAGCAGGGGGCGCAGGACGTCCGAGGCCTCGGCGCGGCTCCAGAGGGACGCGCGGTGGTTGACGTCCAGGCAGACGCGCGTCCCGGCTTTGGAGGCGGCGGTGACCGCGGAGAGCACGGCGGCGGCGGGGCGCGGGCCGAGCGCCGGGGTGATGCCGGTGACGTGCAGGATCCGCGGCCGGGGGTCCAGCGAAGGCAGGACGTCGTCCGGCGCGAGGAAGGACGCGGCGGACCCGGCGCGGTGGTAGATCACCCGGGTCAGGTCGGCCACCCTCCGCTCGAACAGGATCAGCCCGGTCGGCCCGCGCTCGTCGGTGCGGGCGCGGGTGACGTCGACGCCCTCCGCCCGGAGCGTGCGCAGGACCAGCTCGCCGGTCTCGTCGTCGCCGACCAGGCCCGTCCAGCGGACGCGGTGGCCGAGCCGGGCCAGGCCGATCGCGACGTTGGACTCGGCGCCCGCGATGGACAGCCGCATCGTCCCGCCGAGCCTGACCGGGTCGAGCGCCCGCAGCGCGGCCATGGTCTCGCCGAACGTGGCGATGTCGATCACAGGGCGTCCTTGAAGCGGCGGAACCGGGCCCGGAGCTCCCCGATGTCCCCTCCGCCAGGTGCGTCGCCGACCAGCGGGGAGCCGACGCCGACGGCGACGGCGCCCGCCGCCAGGTAGCCGGCGGCGGCCGCGGCGTCGACCCCGCCCACCGGCACGAACGGGACGCCAGGGAACGGATCGCGGAGCGCCCGCAGGTACGGGACGCCGCCGAGCGAGGCGGGGAACAGCTTGATCGCGGTCGCGCCCGCGTTCATGGCCGCCACGACCTCGGTCGGGGTCAACGCCCCGGCGAGGACGGGCGGCCCCCCGGCGGCGACGGCCTCGGTGAGCGCGGGCGTCACGAGGTAGGAGGCGCCCGCGTCGGCGGCCCGCGCCGCGTCGCCGGCGGTGAGGACGGTGCCCGCGCCCAGCCCGGCGTCCGCGCCGAGGGCTTCCCGCGCCCGGCGGATCACCCCGCACGCGTCCGGCGTCACGAGCGACACCTCGATCAGGTGGACGCCCTCCTCCGCCAGCGCGATCACCGTGCGGAGCGCGGCATCGGCGTCGGTTCCCCGCACGATGGCCAGCAGCCGCCGGGACGCGAGCTCGTCCAGGAGGCTCGCCTCATCCATCGGTCGCCCCTTCCGTGAACGACAGCAGGATCTTGCTGGAGCGCTCGGCATCGGCCGCCTCCCGGAAGGCCGTCAGCGCGTCGTCCAGCGGGAAGACGGACGTGACGATCGGCGCGAACCGCTCCGCGTTCCGGCTCATGATCGACAGCGCCTCCGGCAGTTCGTGGTGGAAGCGGCTCGACCCCGTCATCGTCAGTTCCCGCGTGACGGCCAGGTGGAACGGGGCCGTGACGCCGCCGGACGGCAGGTGCCCCACGTTGACGACGGTCCCGCCCCGCCGCAGCGTCCCGATGGCGGACGCGAACCCCTGCGGCGACCCTGACGACTCGATCGCGATGTCGGCGGCCGGGATCGGCGCGCCGCCGTCCGCGCGGACGACGTGCGTCGCCCCCGCCTTGAGCGCCAGGTCGAGCGGACGGTCGAAGACGTCGGTCGCCGTGACCGTCCTCGCCCCCGAACTGCTCGCCATCGCGACGGCCAGCAGGCCGATGGGTCCGGCGCCCGTCACGAGGACGTCGGCGCCCTCCACCGGCACGCCGAGCCGCTCCAACCGCCTGAGCCCGTGCAGCGCCACCGACGCGGGCTCGGCGAGCGCGGCCGTCCGCATGTCGAGCCCGTCCGGGATCGGGACGAGCCGGTCCGCGGGGACGGCCAGCCGTTCGGCGAACCCGCCGTCGGTGTGCGGCATCCGGGCCGCGCTGCCCAGGTAGCGCAGGTCCTCGCAGAGGTTCTGGTCGCCGCGCAGGCAGTACCCGCACCGCCCGCACACCTGCGACGGATGCACCGCCACCCGGCTGCCGCGCGCCGGGCCCGACCCGTCGGCGGCGGGCTCGGCGACGACGCCGACGATCTCGTGCCCGAGCACCATCGGCGCCCGCAGCACGGACTCGCCGATCTGGCCGTCCTTCCAGTAGTGCACGTCGGATCCGCAGACCCCGCCGTAGACGACGGCGACGACCGCCTCGCCCGGCCGCGGCCCGGCCGCGGACCGCGTCTCGACCGTCAGCGTCCCGGGACCGGAGACGATGAGCGCCCTGGAGTCCACTCAGATCACCGCCGTCATTCCGCCGTCCACGTAGATCACCTGGCCGTTGACGAAGTCCGCCGCGGGCGAGGCGAGCCAGATCGCCGGGCCGACGACGTCCTCGACGCGACCCCAGCGCCCGCCCGGCGTGCGCTTGGTGATCCAGCCGCTGAACTCGGGGTCGGCGACCAGAGACGCGTTCAGGTCGGTGTCGATGTAGCCGGGCGCGAGCCCGTTGACCTGGATGCCGGACGGTGCCCACTCGGCGCACATGGCGCGGGTGAGCCCGGCCAGCCCGGTCTTCGCCGCCGCGTACGGGGCGGTGGTCGCGCGGACGAGCCGGCTCTGCACCGAGCAGATGTTGATGATCTTCCCGCTGCCGCGCGGGAGCATGTGCCGGGCGAGGGCGCGGCCGACGGTGAACCCGCCGGTCAGGTGGACGTCGAGCACGCGCTTCCAGTCGTCGACCGGCATCCCGGTGAGAGGGCCGCGGATCTGGACCCCGGCGTTGTTCACCAGGATGTCCGGGCAGCCGTGCGCGGCGACGATCTCCTCGCACGCACGCTCCGCCGCGTCCGGGTCGGTGACGTCGAAGACGCTGAACCGGACGTCCCCGGCCGACCGGCCGGGGTCGTGGGCGACGATCTCCTCGCTCAGGGCGGCGGCGCTCCTCTCGAGCCGGGACGCGTCGCGGCCGTTCAGCACGACGCGCGCCCCCGCGAGCGCGTAGCCGCGCGCGATGGCGAGGCCGATGCCGCGGCCGGATCCGGTCACCAGTGCGAGCCGGCCGGCCAGGGTGAATGTGGGCAGGGGCGTGGTGGCGGGGGGAACGGGCACGTCAGCGCTCCAATGCCGGGTCTTCGTCGAGCACTTCCACGCGGGTCGCGCGGACCAGCGAAAGGGCCGCGGCCTCCGCGGCCTCCGGGTCGGTGGCCGCGATGGCCTGGATGACGCTCTCGTGCCGGTCGAGCGAGGCCGCGGTGTCGCTGGTGAACAGCTGCCGCCGGTCGGAGTACCGGGCGTGCAGCGTGGCGATGAGGGTCTGGACGAGCTGGCTGAAGACGGCGTTGGCGGCGCCCTCCAGCATCGTGTGGTGGAAGCGGGTGTCGGCCGCCACGAACGCGACGCGGTTGCGCTGCTCGTAGGCGTCGCGCATCCCTGCCAGGTGCTCGTGGAGGTCGCCGGTCAGGTCCGCGCCGCCGTGCCGGGCGGCGATCTTCGCGGCGGCGGGCTCCACCGCCTCGCGCAGCGCCATCAGCTCCTTCAGCTGGACGTCGGCGTCGGGGCCGTCCGCCCGCCAGGCGATGACCTGCGGGTTGAGCAGCGCCCACCGCGCCTGCGGCTGGACGGTCGTGCCGACCTTGTGCCGGGCGCGGACCATGCCGAGCACTTCGAGAGTGCGCAGCGCCTCGCGGACGACCGGCCGGGACACCTCGTACTCGGCGCCGATCTGCTCGGGGGAGATGACTTCGCCCACGGGGAGGTCGCCGTGCGCGATCCGCGTCCCGAGCGCGTCCACCAGCTGCGCGTGCAGGCCGTTCGGCCGTGCTCCTGTCGATCCGAGGGACGTCACCGTCGGCTCCTGGGGGCTGGTCGGGGGAACAGGGGGCGAACAGGGACGACGCTACTTCCCGGTTTGGACAAAGCCTTGACCTTCTCTCACTCAAGTATGATTATTCATACTATAGCGCAACGGGTGGGAGAGATGGTGCGGATCAGTGCGGTGGAGGCGTTCCTCGTGGCGCCCCGGTGGATGTTCGTCAAGGTGTCGACCGACGCCGGGATCGACGGGTGGGGCGAGGGAACCCTCGAAGGCCACGCCGGCGTCGTCCGGGCGGCCGTCGACGCCCTGGCGCCGGCGCTGCTCGGCACCGACCCGCTGCGCATCGAGGACCACTGGCAGCGGCTCACGAAGGGCGGCTTCTACCGGGGCGGGCCCGTGCTCTCCTCCGCCGTGTCCGGGATCGACCAGGCGCTGTGGGACATCGCGGGCAAGGCACACGGCGCGCCCGTCCACCAGCTGCTCGGCGGCCCCGTGCGCGACCGCGTGCGGGTGTACGGGTGGATCGGCGGGGACCGTCCCGCCGACGTCGCCGCCGCGGCGCGGGCCCAGCGCGAGGCCGGGCTCACGGCGATCAAGATGAACGCGAGCGCCCAGCTCGGCCCGCTGCCGTCCGCCGCCGAGACCGCGGAGATCGTCGAGCGGGCGCGGCTCGTCCGGGACGCGCTCGGCGACGGCCTCGACTTCGCGGTCGACTTCCACGGCCGGGTGTCGGCCGCCGCGGCGAAGCGGCTCATCCCGGAGCTGGAGCCGTACCGCCCGCTCTTCGTCGAGGAGCCGGTGACACCCGAGAACGGCCACGCCAACCTGCGGAGGCTCGTCGAGTCGTCGGCCACGCCGATCGCGACCGGCGAGCGCCTCTACTCGCGCTGGGACTTCCTGCCCGTGCTCGAGGCGGGCGTCCGGGTGGTGCAGCCGGACGTGTCCCACGCCGGCGGCATCTCCGAGGTGCGGCGCATCGCCTCGCTCGCCGAGACGTTCGGCGCCGTCCTCGCCCCGCACTGCCCCCTCGGCCCGCTCGCCCTCGCCGCGTGCCTCCAGGTCGACCTCGCCGCCCCGAACTTCCTCATCCAAGAGCAGTCGCTCGGCATCCACTACCACGACGGCGGCGGCGCCGAGCTCTTCGACTACATCGAGAACCCCGAGCACTTCCGCTTCGACGAGGGCGCGATCACCGCCCCGCCGCTGCCCGGCCTCGGCGTCGCCGTCGACGAGGCGGCGGTGCGGCGCGCGGCCTCGCGGGGCCACGCCTGGCGGACACCCCTCTGGAAGCACGCCGACGGCTCCTTCGCCGAGTGGTGAGGCGACGTCCCCACCCCGACCGACTTCACCTCATCTCGTGCGCCGTGCGCACACGACACCCCCAAGGAGAACCATGTTGAAGAGCCGCCTGATGCGCGCCGGCGCGACGGCCTCGGCCCTCGCCGTGCTCGGCCTGTCCGCGTGCAGCTCGGCCGGAGGCGACGACAGCGTCAAGTCCGCCGGCGACGCCGCCGCCAAGCTCCAGGGCTCGGTCGCGTTCAACGACCCGCAGCTCAAGGAGCTGGAGGGCAAGATCACGGACGCGCTGAAGGGCAAGGACCTGAAGGACGTCCGCGTTGCGATGGTGATCAACAGCCCGTCCGCGTACTGGACCGAGGGCCAGAAGGGCATGGAGAACGCCGCCAAGAACCTCGGCGTCAAGGCGGAGTTCCAGGCCCCGGCGGGCGGCGACCTGAACCAGCAGCTGTCCATCCTCGACACCCTGCGCTCCGACAAGATCGACGGGTACACGCTGTCCGCGGTCGACCCGTCCGCCGTGAAGGGCCCGGTCAACGCCGCCCAGAAGGCGGGCATCAGCGTCGTCGCGATCGACTCCCCGCTCGCCGGGACCACCGACCCCACGGTCTACCTCGGCACCCCCAACACCGACGCCGGCCAGCAGGCCGGCACGGCGATGAAGACCCTGCTCGGCGGCAAGGGCGAGGTCGCGATCCTCACCGGCTCGCTGACGGCCGCCAACGCCGTGCAGCGCATCGCCGGGTTCAAGAAGGCCGTCGAGGGCAGCGGCATCAAGATCGTCGACACGCTCAACGACGACGCCGACCCGTCCAAGGCCCTGTCCAACGCGCAGACGGCGCTCCAGGCCAACCCGAACCTGAAGGGCATCTACACGGTCTGGTCGTACGACGGGCCGGCCGCGGGGCAGGCGGTGAAGGGCGCCGGCAAGTCCGGCGCGGTGAAGATCGTCGCGGACGACGCGGAGCCGAAGACGGTCGAGTTCGTCAAGAGCGGCGTCGTCCAGGCGATGATCCTCCAGCGGCCGTACCAGCAGGGCTACATGGGCGTGTACCTGCTCACCGCCATGAAGGTCCTCGGCAAGGACGCGACGATGAAGCTCGTCCAGCCCTACCTGGTCGACAAGGACGGCGCCTCCACGCTCAACTCCGGCATCGGCCTGGTCACCAAGGCGAACCTGTCCCAGTACCTCGACGACCTCGCCAAGCTGGGCGTGACGGCCAAGTGACCGGAACCTCCCCCGCCGCCTCGGTCGAGGTGGCGGGCGTCCGGAAGACCTACGGCCCCGTCGAGGTGCTGCGGGTCGACGACCTGCGGCTGCGCGGCGGTGAGGTGGTCGCCCTGGTCGGCGAGAACGGCGCCGGCAAGTCGACGCTGATCAGCATCATCACCGGCATCACCGCCGCCACGTCCGGCGAGGTCAGGATCGGCGGCACGGCGCTGAAGAACGGCGACCCCGCGCACGCGCAGGAGCTCGGCGTCGCCACCGTGTCGCAGGAGTTCCCGCTCGTCGGGCAGCTGTCGGCGGCGGAGAACCTGATGCTCGGCCGGCGCGCCGGGGGCGGCCGGGTCGTCTACGACCGCCGCGCCACCGAGCGCGCCGCCACCGCGCTGCTGGAGCGGCTCGACTTCAGCGTCCCGGTCGACCGGCCGCTGTCGCGGCTGTCGGTCGCGCAGCAGCAGCTCATCGAGATCGCCAAGGCGCTCGGGCGGGACCCGTCCGTCCTCGTCCTGGACGAGCCGACGTCCGCGCTCGGCCCGGTCGAGTCGCAGCGGGTGCTGGACTCGGCACGCGAGCTGGCCGCGCGGGGCCGCGTCGTGGTGTTCATCGGCCACCGGCTCGACGAGGTCCAGCAGGTCGCCGACCGCGTCCTCGTGCTGCGCAACGGCCGCCTCGTCGCCGACCTGGCGCCGGAGGAGGCGACGCAGGAGGCGATGATCCGCGCCATGGTCGGCGCCGAGCTGACCGACCTCGTCGGGGAACTCCCGCAGCTCGCCGCCGGTGCCGAGCCGGTGCTGCGGGTGGACGGCCTGACCGCCGCCGGGATCGGCCCGATCGACCTGCGCGTCGGGCGCGGCGAGATCCTCGGCGTCGCCGGGCTGATGGGCTCCGGCCGGAGCCGCCTCGTCCACGCGCTGATGGGCGCGATCCCGCTCGGCGGCGGGTCGATGCGGCTGGACGGCGAGCCCTACGCGCCCCGCCACCCGGCGGACGCGGTCGCCGCGGGCGTGGGCCTCATCCCCGAGGACCGCAAGCACCAGTCGCTGCTGCTGGACGCCCCCGTCCGGTGGAACATCTCGCTCGCCGCCCTCCCGCGGCTCGCCCGCTTCCGGCTCGGCCTGTCGCCGCGCTCGGAACGGAAGTTCACCGAGGAGATACGGCAGTCGGTCAAGGTGCGGTGCGCGTCGCAGGAGCAGCCCATCCGCACGCTGTCCGGCGGGAACCAGCAGCGCGCCATCTTCGGCCGCTGGCTCGCCAACCGCCCGAAGCTCCTGCTCCTCGACGAGCCCACCCGCGGCGTGGACGTCGGCGCGAAGGCCGAGATCTACCGGCTCATCGAGCGGTCCGCGCAGGAGGGCGCGGCCGTCGTCGTCGCCTCGTCCGAGCTGGAGGAACTGATGGAACTGACCCACCGCACGGTGGTGCTGGCCCGCGGCCGGCTCGTCACCACGGTCAGCCGGGCCGACTACAGCAAGCAGACGCTCATGGCCGCGGCCAACGACCTTCCGGAGAGCTGAGCAGTGGCACGTACGACAACCGGTCCGGTCAAGCGGCAGGACGCGGATGAGCCGCCCGCCGGGGAGCGGGCACCGTCCGCCCTGACCGAGTTCCTCCGCAACCAGGAGATCGGCGTCGTCGCGGCGGTCGCCGTCCTCGTGGTGGCGTTCTCGCTGGCCAACGGCAACTTCGCGAGCGTCTCCAACATGCAGACGATGGGCGTGGACCTCGCCCAGTACGGGCTGCTCGCGCTCGGCGTCAGCTTCGTCATGCTGACCGGCGGCATCGACCTGTCCATCGGGTCGGTGGTAGCGTTCTCCGCCGTCTGGGGGGCGTGGCTGAACGTCCACGTCGGCCTACCGGGGGCGCTCGCCATCGCCGTCGTGCTCGGGACGGGCGCGCTCATCGGCCTCGCCCACGGGTTCGCCGTGACCGTCATCCGCGTGCCGCCGTTCGTGACCACGCTGGTCACGCTCGTGGCGGCCCGCGGCGCGGCGCTGGCGATCACCAAGGGGTTCCCGATCGACGGCGTCGGCACGTCGTTCTCCAACCTCGCGCAGCTGCGGCTCGCGAGCATCCCGGTGCCCGCGCTGCTCTTCGCCGGCGCCTGCGTCATCGCCTGGTTCTTCCTCGAACGGACCTACATCGGCCGCCAGGTCTACGCCGTCGGCGGCAACGCGGAGGCCGCGCGCCTCGCCGGCATCCGCACCGAGCGCCGCGTCGTGCTCGCCTACATCGTCAGCGGCGTGTGCGCGGCGGCGGTCGGCGTCCTCGTCACCGGGCGGCTCGGCGTCGGCCAGCCCAGCATCGGCAACGGCTGGGAGCTGAACGCCATCGCCGCCGCCGTCATCGGCGGCATCAGCCTGACCGGCGGCAGCGGCCGGGTCCTCGGCGTCGCGTTCGGCGCGATCCTGCTCGTCTGCATCAACAGCGGGCTGGTCATCATGCACGTCTCGCCCTACTACCAGCAGATCGTCCTCGGCGCGGTGCTCGCCGTCGCCATCGTCACCGACCGGCTGCGCGCACGGTCGAGCGAAAGGAGACAGCGTTGAAGCGCCTGATCGCCTGGCTGGCCGGATTCCTCCTGCTGGCCGGGGTGGCGGTGGTCCCGGGGACGGCGTCCGCCGCGCCCCTCGCCGACCCCGGACAGACCTACCAGATCGTCGAGGTCACGAGCGGGAACGTCCTCGGCGCGATGCGGACGGGCGACGACCCGCCCATGACCGTCGACGCCTACGACAACAACCCCAACCAGCTCTGGCGGGTCGCCGACATCGGCGGCGGTTACTCCGAAATCGTCAACGAGGGGACGGGCAAGGCGCTGTCCACGGTGAACGGGCAGTCCGGCAACGGCGCCGTCGTGCACCTGTGGGACTACCTGAGCACCTTCCCCGACCAGCACTGGCGGCTGAACGACCAGGGCGACGGCACCGTGACCGTCAACAACCAGGGCACCGGCGAGCGGCTGCTGTCCACCGCCGACGGCAAGACGGAGGCGGGCACCGCGACCCAGCTCTGGGACCGGGCGGACGGCCGCGCCGGGCAGGTCTGGAAGCTCGTCCCGACCGCGCTCACCCGCGACATCACGGTGCACACCGACGACGTGGTCAACAAGGTGCCGAAGGCGACCGTCGCGACCGGCATGGAGGACGTCAACCACGAGATCTACGGCGGCATCTACAGCCAGATGATCTTCGGTGAGGCGTTCCAGGAGCCGGCGTCCGACCCGGGCGTCAGCGGGATGTGGCGCTCGTTCGAGAGCGGCTCGGCGGCCGGCGCGTACTCGTTCGCGTCGCCGTTCAAAGGGACGCAGAGCCAGCGCCTGACGTTCTCCTCCGGCACCGGCAGCATCGGGATCGAGAACCGCGGGCTGAACCGGCAGGGGCTCGGCCTCGTCGGCGGCCGGCCGTACGAAGGCAAGATCACGCTGCGCGCGGAGACCTCGCAGAAGGTGCGGGTGAGCTTCCAGAGCGCCGACGGCAGCAAGATCTACGCCCGGACGGACGTCACCACGTCCGGCACCGGCTGGAAGACCTACGCGTTCACGCTGACGCCGTCCGAGAGCGACACGCACGGCAGGTTCGCGATCCAGCTGACCGCGCCCGGCACGGTCGACGCGGGCTATGTCTTCGTCGAACCCGGAACCTGGGGCCGCTATAAGGGCCTGCACGTGCGCAAGGACGTCGCGGACATGATGGTCGCGCAGGGCCTCCAGGCCATCCGGTTCGGCGGCTGCGCCAACAGCGGCTGCGGCGACGTGTCCGACTACAAGTGGAAGAAGATGGTCGGCGACCCCGTCGACCGTCCGGTCACCAAGGGCATCTGGTACCCGTACGAGTCCAACGGCTGGGGCATCTTCGACTTCCTCCAGCTGGGCGAGGCGATGGGGATCGAGGCGGTGCCGTCGCTCAACATCGACGAGAAGCCGTCCGACATCGCCGACCTCATGGACTACCTGTACGGGCCCGCGACCACCGAGTGGGGGGCCAAGCGCGTCGCGGACGGCCACCCGCAGCCGTACACGGTCAAGCGCATCGAACTCGGCAACGAGAACGCCGTCAACGACGACTACTGGACGAAGTTCAAGGCGATCGCCGACGTGGTCTGGGCGCGCGACCCGTCCATCCGGCTGGTCGTCGGCGACTTCAGCTACAGCGACGTCATCACCGACCCGTTCCACTTCACCGGCGGCGGCAAGGTGAACACCCTCGCCGCGCACCAGAAGATCCTCAACCTGGCCAAGCAGTACAACGCCGAGGTGGACTTCGACATCCACCTGTGGACGGGCCAGACCTCCGGCGTCCTCGGCCAGATCAAGGCGCTGGACAGCTACGCCTACCAGCTCGGGCAGATCGCCCCCGGCGCGAAGTACAAGGTCGTCGTGTTCGAGCTGAACGCCGACAGTCACGACCTGGCGCGCGGCCTGGCCAACGCCTACGCGATCAACGCGCTGCAGCGGCGGCCGGCCGTCGACGTGGTCTCGTCGGCGAACGCGCTGCAGGTCGAGGGGCAGAACGACAACGGCTGGAACCAGGGCCTGGTGTTCATGAACCAGAGCCAGGTGTGGGGGCAGCCGCCGTACTACGTCCACCAGATGAAGGCGGGCGCGTACCGTCCGAACGCCGTGCGGACCGACGTGACCGGCGCGGACGAGGCGAGCTTCGACGTCACGTCCATGGTGAGCGACGACCGCAAGAGCCTGTCAGTGGACGTGGTGAACGCGTCCTCGCAGGCCCTTCAGTACACGGTCACGGTCGACGGGTTCACCCCGACGAGCGACACCGTCAGCGTCGTCACGCTCAGCGGGCGGACGAACGGCTCGAACACCGCCACCAACCCGCTCAACATCGCACCGCGCACCTCGTCGGCGACCCTCGACACGGGACGGCGCACGCTGACGTACACGTTCGAGCCGAACTCGTACACGTCGCTGCGGTTCGCCGGGGCGCAAGGGCCGGTCACCGAGCCGAGCGCCTCGGCCACCACGATGACGATCGACCATCCGAGCACGACGTACGGCGCCCCCGCCAAGGCCACGGTCAACGTGACGGCCGAGGGCGACGACGCCGCGGGCGCCGTCCGGTTCAGCGTGGACGGGCGTGACCTCGGCACCCGCACCCTGGCCCAGGGCACGGTCACGGCGGCACTGCCCGCGGACCTCGGCGTAGGAACCCACGTCGTGAAGGCCGACTACCTGGGGGTGGACGGCAAGATCGCCCCCTCGTCGACGTCCGGCACGCAGACCGTGACGCAGGCGGACGCGACCGCCAAGGCCACCCTGCAAGGCAAGGGCAAGGCGGCCGAGCTGCTCGTGCAGGTCTCCATCAAGGGGGCGTCCGACGCCGTGAAGGCGGCCGGCACGGTCGAGGTCTACGTGCGGGACAAGCGGGTCGGCACCGCCGTCCTGCACAATGGCGCAGCCGTCGTCGACCTGCCGAAACTGAAGAAGAGGGACCCGGTCAGGGCCGTCTACCTCGGTGACGCCAACGTCGGTAAGGCCGTGTCCAACACCGTCACCTACCAGGGATAGCACCTTGCCCGACTACACCGCTGTGCCCTGCGCACGGCAGCGAGCCCACCACGCGGAGGGCCCCGTCTGGGACCACACCCGTGACGAGCTCGTGTGGGTCGACATCTACGAGGGCCTGATCCACCGCGCGGCATGGGAGGACGGGGAACTGCACGTCACCCATACCCACGCGGCGGGTCAGGCCGTCGGGGCGGTCGTCCCGTGCGCGGACCCAGGCGATGGCTGGATCGTCGCGACCGAGTTCGGCTTCTCCAGGCTGCATCCGGACGGGACGTTCACCGCGGTCGCCGAGCCCGAGCGCGGGCACCGCCCTCCCACGCGGATGAACGACGGGAAATGCGACCCGCTGGGACGGTTCTGGGCGGGCAGCATGGCGAACGACCGCACGCCCGGCGCGGGAACGCTCCACTGCCTGTCCGCCGACGTGAGCAGGCCCGCGATCCACGGCGTGACCATCTCCAACGGCCTCGCCTGGACCGCCCCCGACGCGTTCCTCTACATCGACACCCCGGCGCAGTGCGTCGAGCGGGTCCGCGTCGGCGCGGACGGGCGGGTCGCCTCCCGCGGCGTCGCCTTCGAGATCGCCCCCGAGCTGGGAGCCCCCGACGGCATGACGATCGACGAGGCCGGCGGCCTGTGGATCGCCATGTGGGGGACGGGCACGGTCCTGCGGTTCACCCAGGACGGCGAGGTCACCGCCCGCGTCACCGTGCCCGCCCGGCAGGTCAGCAGTTGCTGCTTCGGCGGCCCCGACCTGCGGACCCTCTTCATCACCACGTCGCAGGAGAACTACACGGCCCGGCAGAGCGCCGCCGAGCCGAACGCAGGCCTGCTCTTCGCGGCCGACGTCTGCGTCCGTGGCCGTCCCGCCGATCTCTACGTCCCGGGAGGGAGCACATGACCGTACGAGTCGCACTGGTCGGCTGCGGGGCGATGGGGGAGATCGTGGCCCGCGACGTCTATCCCGGGCTGGGGTCCGCGACGCTCGCCGCCGTCGTCGACCCCGACCCGGGCCGCGCGGCGCAGGCCGCCGCCCACACCGGAGCGCGGGCATACCCGGCCCTGGCCGAGGCGCTCGCCGCGGAGCGGATCGACGCCGTCGACATCCGCGTGCCCCACCATCTGCACGCCGGGGTGGCGCTGGAGGCCATCGGCCACGGGCTCCACGTCCTGGTCGAGAAGCCGATCGCCACCACCGTCGCCGACGCGCGCGCGATCGTCGACGCGGCGGACGCGGCGGGCGTCGTCCTGGCCGTCGCCGAGAACTACCCGCACCTGGAGGCCGTCCGCGAGGCCCGCAGGGTCCTCGCCGAGGGAGGGATCGGGCGCCCGCTCGCCATCCAGAGCACCCGCGCCTACCGGATCGACGGCGTGTGGGTCCGCGACGGCTGGCGCGAGAGCGACGGGCCGGCCGGCGGGATCCTGCTCGACCAGGGCACCCACCAGGTGAGCCTCATCCGGCAGCTCGGCGGTCCCGTCGCCTCGGTCTCCGCGGCCGTGTCCGCCGGCCGCGCGCTCGACACCGTCACGCTGACGCTCCGGCTGGAGAGCGGCGTCGTCGCGCAGTCGGTCCTCACCTGGCACAGCCCCGGGCCGTGGGACCAGGCCGAGGCGACCATCATCGCGTCCGGTGGCCGGCTCGACGTGGTCGTCGACTACGAGAAGCACGCCGGCGGATGCGTCATCTGGACGCCCGAAGGCCCCGGCCGCCGGGGCGCCGAGAACTACTACGACAGCCACACCCTGATCGCCGCCGACTGGATCGGCGCGATCACCGGCGGCGCTCAGCCGCGCGTGCCGGGACGCGAGGGCCTGGAAGACCTCGCCGTCATCGAAGCCGCGGCCGCCTCCCTCGACGCCGAGGGCGCCTTCACCCCCGTAAGGAGAACCCCATGACGCAGGTCAACAGACGCGGCTTCCTCGCCGGCGGCGCCGCCACCGGGGCCGTCCTGCTGGGCGGCCTGGCGGCCCCGCAGGCGCAGGCCGCCGTCCCGGCACGGACCGCCGGACGTGGGAAGACGGTGTTCCGCGACGACTTCGGACCGATCGCCGGATGGGAGCGCAAGGGCGTCGTGATGGAGAAGGACCTGGAGTGGGAGAGCACCCTGCTTCAGGACCCGTGTCTGGTGTACGGGCAGGGCGGCGGGCCGCTGTTCAAGCTCTGGTACGGCTCGCTGCACGCCGTCGGATACGCGACCAGCGAGGACGGCGTCCACTGGACCAAGGCCGCGAAGCCCGTGCTGGAGCCCACCCTCGAGTCCGAACGCGGCGCACTCAACCAGCCGAGCGTCGTCTACAAGGACGGCCGCTGGCACATGTCGTACTTCGGGGTGTCGGGTGACGGCAACGGCCAGATTCACTACGCGACGGCGACGAACCCCGGCGGCCCGTGGGAGAAGCGCGGCGTCATCTTGACCACGACCATGCCGTGGGAGGACCGCTGGATCTACAACTCCTCCCTCCTCTACGACGCCAAGGCCCGCCTCTGGAAGATGTGGTACACCGCCGGGAAGATCGCGTCGGCGGGCGGCGAGCCCGAGTACATCTGCTACGCGACGGCGAAGCAGCCGGGCGGCCCCTGGACGAAATACGCGGGCAATCCGATCCTGCGTCCGATGAACGACGGCGGCTGGGCGTCGCTCGGCGTGGGCGGCCCGAACGTCCGCAAGCTGAGCAACGGGCAGTACGAGACACGGATCGTCGGCTGGCAGGCGGACTACCCGTCCCGCGGCGGGAAGCTCCTCTCCCGCGACGGGATCCACTGGGACCTCGCCCGCGCCGACATGGAACTCGACCTCGGGGTGGCGGGCGGCCCCGAGGACGGGATGATCTACCGCCAGTTCGTCGTGGAGCACCAGGGCAAGGAGCACGTCTACTACAACGCCAAGAACAACCGGCCCGGCTGGAACGAGACCATCAACCTCGCGGTCTGGAACGAACGGCTGGAGATCGTCGACCCGGCCAAGTGGTCGATGACGCAGGCGTGGTACGTCCCCAACGGCGCGTCCTTCGAGGTGAAGGACGGCGCCGCGGTCTCTCTGGGCAACGGCGCGCAGGACCACCCGCAGACCCTCCAGGGCAACGTGCCGATCGACGCGCTGGACTACGAGGTGTCCGCATCCATCACCCCGCTGAGCGAGAACCTCGGTGACCGCGACACCGTCATCCTCGCCCGCGCCACCGACCGCGACACCTACTACTACGCCGGGATCGCGTCCTGGAACCAGAAGTACGCCATCGGCGTCATGGTCGACGGCGCCAACACCAAGCTCGCCGGCGCGGGCGCCGCCTCTGACATCAAGCCGGGCGAGACCCACCGCCTGCGTTTCGTCCTCGAAGGCTCGAACCTGACCCTCTACGACAACGACCGCAAGGTCCTAGAGGTCATCGACCCGACACTGATCCCCACGACAAGCTACGTAGGCCTCCAGACAACAACCCACACCGGCAATTCCAAATTCGCCGCCGTAGCGGTGACCACCCGTTGAATTGCGGCGTGTCGGGGTCATTCGCGGCCTTGCCCCTTCAATACCGGCTGCTCGCGGGAGGTGCCGTGGACGCGGCGGCCCCGGGCGCTGCTCACGGCCCTCACCCAGCAACTCGCGCACGCAGGATCCAGCTCGGTCGCCCCACACGACCTCGCCGCGTACCTGAGAGCGAACAGACTGGCGGTCGTCAGCGAAGGATCTACCTGCAGGCTGATCAGCGCCATCAAAGAAGAGCCCGACCCGAAATCCTTCTCCCAAGCCGGGTCGCGGTGGGGGATTAGCCAGCCGTACCGCCCCCCGTCGTGACAGTCCGGCCCCGTGCGCGGGGCGCCGGCGGTCAGCCGGGAACGCGGAGGGCGAGGACGGCGACGTCGTCGTCGCCGTCGGGCTCCATACGGTCGAGGAGCTGGTCGCACATGCCGGGGAGGGGAAGCCGGGCGAGGCGGGAGCTGTGGCGGCGTAGCCCGGTGAGGCTGTCGCCGAGGTCGGTGCCGCGGGTCTCGATGAGGCCGTCGGTGTAGAGCAGGAGCGTGGACCGCGGCGGCAGTTCGCAGGTGCCGTTGGGGCGGCGGCCGGTGAGGTCGGGGTTGCCGAGCAGCATTCCGCGCTCGTCGAGGAAGGTCGTGCCGCCGTCCTGGGTGATCAGCAGCGGCGGCGGGTGGCCGGCGTTGCACCAGTGCAGACGCCAGTGGCCGCCGGGGGTCTTCTGCACGCGGGCGAATACGGCGGTGGCGAGTTCGGCGTCGCTGACGGCGTCCATCACCGCGTCCAGGCGCTCCAGGACCGCGCTCGGGGACGCGTCCGGGGCCCAGGCCAGGGCCCGCAGCATGTTGCGGACCTGCGCCATGCGGGACGCAGCGTGCAGGTCGTGGCCCACGATGTCGCCGATGACCAGCCCGGTGGCGCCGTCGGCCAGGGGGAAGGCGTCGTACCAGTCGCCGCCGACCCAGCCGATGCGTGCGGCGGGCACGTACCGAGCCTGGAGCTGTAGATCGTCCGGTTGGGGAAGGGGAGCGAGCAGGCTGCGCTGCATGGCCTCGGCCGTGTCGCGCTGCGCGGCGAACACCCGGGCGTTGGCCAGCAGGAGGCCGGTGCGGCGCGCGATGTCCTCGACCACGAGCCGGTCGTCCGGGCCGTGGCTGTGCCCGAGACGGGAGTAGCCGAGCGTCAGCGCGCCGTAGGTCTCGCCGCGGGCCGCCAGCGGGGTGATGATCGCGCTGCGGGCGTCCATGATCTGGAACAGCTCGTCCTGCGCCGCGGTCAGCGGCTCGTCGGCATACGGGCGGGCGGCGTCACCTCCGACGACCAGGGTCGCGCCGCCGTGCAGCACCCGCGCGAGCGGTCCGCGCGGAGTTCGCGGGAGCGGCGGCAGCGGCCCTTCCAGGGCGGCGATGTCCGCGGGGGACAGTTCGCGGTGGGTCGCGGCCGCCCGTTCGATCCGCCCGTCGGGGATGAGCAGGTCGACCTCCGCCCAGTCACCGAGCGCGGGCACGATCAGCCGGACCAGCCGACGCAGCACCTCGCCCTCGTCCAGCGTGGACGACAGCACCGTGGTGATCTCGGCGACCAGTTCCAGCCGGGAGTTGGCGCGCCGCACCTGTGCCATCCGGTCGTGGCGTTCCCGCTCGATCCGGTGCCGCTCGGCCGCGTCCTGCAGCACGATGACCGCTCCGGCGACCGTCCCGGTTCCGGGCTCTTCCGCGGCCACGGCCCGGTCATCGACGTAGATCGGCGCGGACGACCAGGAGAGCGTCACCGGCCGCCCGTCGCGATGGATGAACGGGTCGCCGTCGGCGTGGTCGGGAACACCGGTCCGCAGCGCCCGCAGTATGCGGCGGTCCTGCCCCGGAGGGAGATCGCCTTCGGCGGCGGGATGCAGGAACCGGCCCAACGGGGTTCCCAGCGCCTCCTGTCGGGTGTACCCCAGCAGTTGCCGGGCCCGGGGGTTCCAGGCCGTGATCCGGCCGGCGGCGTTGACGGCCACGACGCCCGGGTTCATCGCCTCGACGAGGCGCGCATGGTCCGCGCCGGTCCGATCGTCCGGCTGCACGCTCATCTGTATCCCCCCGGTCGGATATCAGGAACCTGCCCCCGCGGCGATTCCGAACACCTGCGTCCCGGAGGTAGGGAACGCTCCGCCGCCCGATCGCTGCCCGACGGCATCGGCCCAGCACCGGTGGGGCGGCCAGCGCACGGCCGGGACCGCGCCACGCTCAGGCGAATTTACGGGGCGTTGCCCTTGAGCAGGCGCCGGAGCTCGTAACGTTGAAGTGAAGGCGGGCTGTCGCAAGCCGCGTCCGCACGTCGACGCTCCGCCGACTTCGTTCGCCCGCGATCCGCACCGTGATCGGAGCGACAACATGAACACGTCGTACACGTTTGAAGGCCATACCGGCACTCATCCGCAGGTGGTGCTGTCGGTGGTGCGCCGGTCCACGTACACGGTCGCAGCCCTGCAAGGCGATCTCGACATGCTGACCGCCCCAGCGCTGCACGACAGGCTGCTGGAGTTGCAGTACCCGGGGCAGCGGATCCTGGTGCTGGACCTGTCACATCTGTGGTTCTGCGATGCGGCCGGGATATCCGTCCTGATCAGCGCCTGGCACCGTGCTCTGGCTCTGGGCGTCTCGATGCGCCTCGCCGCCCCTCGCTCCCACGTCGCGAAGACCCTGGACGCCGCCGCCCTGGAGCACGGGCTCGCGACCTACCCGACCGTGGCCCGAGCGCTCAAGCAGCCGATTCCTCCGGCCCTCGAACCGGCCGCGGTCTGATCCGTCCATCGGGCGTCCGATGCCGTCGCCGTTTCCGAGTAGCCGAATCCCGGCCGCGCGGTGCCCCGCAGATCGTGCCGCCCGCCGCTCCTTCACGCCGGGCCGCCCGTCATGTGCGGGTAGTCGGGAAATCGGTGCATAGGCGTCTTTGGTGGATCCCTGGGGGCCTACATAGGGGGACGTTTATGAAGACCCAACGAGGTGCGGCGGAGCAGCGTAGGCAATACTTCAATCATCCTCTTGAATTGTCAAAGATTCTCATCGCAGAAAGATTGATCGAGGGCCTTTCGCCAGAGCAACGTGTGGAATCAGTGCAGCACCTGGTGCAAGCGGTGGTTGCTGGCGGTAAAACTCCAGGAACTGACTTGGTCGATGGAAAAGATCCAGACTAATACTCCAGCCGCACTTGGAGATCTCGATTAGACCTAGATCTCCAAGTGTGGCTGGAGTATTAGCCTCTCGCGGCACCGGAGGGCCATATGGTCCGGACGGGCTTGTTGAAATCTCGGGCGGCTTGGACTACGTCGGCGGTGCCGCCGTAGCCGCGTGCGGGTTGGCCGTCCCAGACGGCCCAGAGTTCGTCAGCGAGGGTCAGCATGTGTTGGCTGGCGGCCATGTGGGCTTCGCTGGTGGATTCGGTGAAGGGCATGCGGTGGACCTGGGTGGCTTGGGCGAGGAGCTTGCGGTACTCGGCGTGGTGCTCTCCGGGTAGGCCGGCGAGGTAGTGCTCTGCTGGGACGATGACCTCGATCTGGCCGCCTTGGGCGAGGACGGCTCGGGCGAACAGGGTGTCGGCGCCGTCGGCGAGGCAGGTCAGGCCGGTGATGTCGTCGGTGATGGGGGAGAGGGCCTCGCCGAGCGCTTCGGCTATCAGGGCTTCGGTCGCGGGTGGTAGGGAGCGGTGGCCGGAGATGGCGATGCGCAACGGGTTCTCCTAGAGCAGGGTTGATCTGAGGCGGTCGTCGAAGCGGGCGACGGTAGGCGTGGTGGCGGGGGCGGTGCTGTAGCGGAACTGGCGGGCTTGCCTGATGATGCGTTCGGACCCGTAGGCGATGCCGATGTTGAGGGCGTCGAGCGCGAGGGTGAACGCCTCGTCGGTCTCGCCGCGTTGGCAGGCTGCGGTCGCTACTTCCAGGGTGGTCAGTGCGGCTTGCTTGGGTGCCGGTTGGGCGGTCGGGAGCGATTCGCCGAAGGCGCGGGCCGCTTCGGAGGGTTGGCCGAGGCGGACGGCGATTGAGGCCCGGATGCGTGCGAGCTTGGCGAGGTCGAAGGGGTAGACCCAGGGCCAGGGCGGTGGGCCGTCGGTGCGGGAGATGGCGTGTTCGGCGGTTTTGATTGCTTGTGTGGCGGCGTGCTCGTCGGGGTGGGGGTTGGAGGCGTGCGCGAGCGCTTCGAGGGAGGCGAGCCAGGCGGTTGGGGTGCTTCCCGCCGTGGGCGGCAGCGTCTTGCGGGCTTTGTCGATCATGGCGAGGCCGAGTAGCGGGTCGCCGGCGGCGTCGATCTCGAAAGCGGCGAGGCTTCCGGTCATGTAGACGGCGAGCACGTCGTTCTTGGCGAGCTTTGCCGCGGTGATGGCTTGGCGGTAGTAGGTGCGGGCGCTGCCGAGGTCGAGCATGTCCATCGACAGCCAGGCCGCGAAGCCGGCGGCTTCGCTGACGGCGGCTGCGACGGCGGGGACGTGCGGGCCTGCAATGCGGTGTGCTCGGACGGCCAGCTCCAGGTGCGAGCGGACGCCGTCGATGAGGTCGCGGGAGCAGAATCGCCTCGCCCCATCGCGGGATCTTGGCCGCGATGGCCTGTCCGCGGTCGGAGTAGACGGCGTAAGGATGGCGGAGGTAGTCCTCCAGGTACCAGCGCAGGTCCTCGAGTGCCTCGCCGTCCAGTGGCCACACCATCTCGGCGTCCGCAACGACCGTTTCAGGTTGGTCGCCGCCCTGCCACCACACCGATAGCGACACCCGCCCCTGATCATCAATGTCGATCAGAAGTCGATCATTCCCCTGTTCGGTCACCAGCACCCCCTTGGACCCTTCTCCCAGGAGTGCCCACGAACCCGGCTCTGTGATCAGGGTGCGGTCCTTGGATGTACCAGGCTAGAGGGCGCTTAGTGGACGTCGGCAAGAAGGGCTCGCATGACCCGCCGGGCTGGCCGGAAGAGGTCATTCGGGGCTTGCTGAAATGCTCGTTCAGGACGATCTGCGCAAGGTGCGTTTCCATAGTCGGGTTCTGGCGAATATGGATGTCTATCCTGCGAGGTGACATTGGAGCCGGCCCAACGTGAAGAATCTTGCGTTGGCTGTGAACGTCCCCCAGGGGCGGCTGGTCTTCTGGGAGCGATAACGGGGTGCGATGTGCGAGATGGTCGTCGCAGGAGTCAGCTCCTGGTGTCCGTGGACGCCGACGGCCGGGTAACGGTCCAGGTCCGCTTGGCGGGGGAGGCGTTCGCCACCCAGGTGGCCGCGGCCCGGGAGATGCCGTGGCCGCTGGACGATACGGCTCTTGAGGATTTGCGCTGGTATCTGGAGGAGTACCTGACCGCGCCGTTCGCGGTTTACGAGGACCGTGGCGCGGCCATCCGGGACCGCCTGGACGTCTGGGGCGGCGACCTGTTCACCGCGCTATTCGGACAGGCCGGCCCGGCCCGCGAGGCGTACGTGGCGGCCAGAAGCCGCAGAGATGTGGAGATCGTCCTGCAGTCGGCGTCGGCGCGGTTTCTCGGTCTGCCGTGGGAGTTGATGCGCGACCCGGCCCGTCCGACTCCGCTGGCACTGGAAGGCCTCCCGATGATCCGGACCCTGCCGTCCGCGGACCTGACCGAGTCGTTCGAACCCGTCGGTGCGGCAGGGGCGCGGCTGCGGGTGCTGATGGTGGTGTCGCGGCCCGAGGGCACCGCCGACGTCGGCTACCAGATGGTCGCCCGGCCTCTCCTGGAACGCTTGGAGTCCGTCCGCGGCACGGTCGAACTGACGGTCCTGCGGCCACCCACCCTCACCCAGTTCGAGACGGTCCTGCAGGACGCCGTGGAACGCGGGGAACCGTTCCACATCGTGCATTTCGACGGCCACGGCGTCTTCGCCCGCGAACCCGTCCTGCCGGCCGGACGCGGCTCCGCAATGTACGAGACCGCCGGCGAACGGGGAATGCTGGCGTTCGAGAAACCCGAAGGCGGCGCCGACCTCGTCCCCGCAGAGCGCGTCGCCGCCGTCCTGGCCGCCGGCCAGGTTCCCGTCGTCGTATTGAACGCCTGCCAGTCGGCGCAACTCGGCAGCGAGGTCGAAGCCGCCGTCGCGACCCGGCTTCTACGCGAGGGCACCGCTTCGGTGGTCGCCATGGCCTACAGCGTCTACGCCGTCGCCGCCGCTGAGTTCATGGCTGTCTTCTATGAGCGGCTGTTCGCCGGAGACAGCGTCAGCGAAGCCGCCACCAAAGCACGCCAACACCTACACACCTCCAACCTGCGCCCGAGCCCCAAAGGGCCGTTGCCGCTAGAGGACTGGATGGTCCCGGTCCACTACATGCGCCGCGACATCTCTTTCCCGGGCCTCACCACCCCACGGCCACAACCAACATCTCAGGAAGCGATGCTGGCCGAGGTCCGAGCCAAGATGCAGGACGATGGCGTGGGGAACGGTCACGGACTGGCACCAGCCGGGAAGTTCGTGGGCCGGGACGGCCTGCTGTTCACCCTCGATACGGCGGCGCGTCTGCAACCTGTCATCGTGTTGCATGGTCCGGGTGGGGTGGGGAAGACGGAGCTGGCCAAGGCTTTCGGACGGTGGTGGCGGGACACCGGCGGCGTCGACCGGCCTGATCTGGTGTTCTGGGATTCGTTCGAGCCGGGTGTCTCCTCGTTCGGCCTGGACGGTCTGGTGACCAGTCTCGGTCTGCGGGTGTTCGGCAACGACTTCGCCGCCCTGGACCGGTTGGAGCGGCGTAGGACGGTCGAGGGGTTGTTGAGCGAGGTTCGGGTGTTGTGGTTGTGGGACAACTTCGAGACCGTCCGTTCCATGCCCGACCCCACCGGCGCCACCCCGCCCTTGGACCAGGACGAGGCAGACGAGCTGAGGGGTTTCCTGCACCGGATCGCCGCCAGGGGCCGTTCGGCGATCGTGATCACCAGCCGCAGCCCCGAGGACTGGCTCGGCCCCCAGACCCGCCGCATCGAAGTAGGGGGCCTGAACCGCGACGAAGCCATCCTCTACGCCAATCAGCTTCTGGCGCCCTACCCCGGCACGCGGCCGAAGCGGGAACGGCGCGCGTTCGAGGACCTCATGCACTGGCTGGACGGGCATCCCCTCAGCATGCGTCTAATCCTCCCTCTCCTCGATACCACCACCCCGGAGCGGCTGCTCGACGCGCTCCAAGGGACCGAGCCGCTGCCAACAGGTGATGACGAAGACCGGACTACCAACCTGGCCGCCAGCATCGCCTACTCCTTCACCCACCTGCCCGAGCACGACCAGCAGGCCCTTACGGTACTCGCTCTCTTCCACACCATCACCGACAGTGATGTTCTTGCCTTGCTGTCCCAATCACCGAAGTGCCCGCAGCGATTGCGTGATCTCTCGTCCGCCGAGTGGCAGGGGATCCTGGAGCGGGCGGCCGGAGTCGGGCTGCTGTCCGAACTCGGTGCGGGAATGTTCCGTCTGCACCCGGCGCTGCCTTTGTATCTGACCGCGCACTGGCAGCGCCTCAGCCTGGGCGGGTTCAGTACCGAGTACGCTGCGGCGATGTGGGCGCTGCTGGACGCATCCGCCGCTTTTGCTCAATGGTTGGGCGAACAGTGGAACAGCGAAAGCGCCCAGACGGCGGTGACTGTGATGGAACTGCATCGCCGCAACCTGTCGGCCATGCTGGGCCACGCCCTCACCCACGGGCACTGGTCCCACGCCGACACCATCGCTCGGCCTCTCAACGAATACTGGAACCTGCGGGGGCTGTACGAGGAGGCGCGGGCTTGGGTCGACCGTACGCAACACGTCCTCGAAGACCCGCCCGGCACCCCACCCCCACTCGACGCCCCCGCCGGCCACCTCTGGGCCTTCCTCACCCATGCCCAGGCCAACCGGCAGGTACGCGCTGGACAACTCACCCAAGCCGAGCATTCCTACCGCGCCCTTCTGAACTCCTATCAGGAGCTACCCGGTAGTGAGGACATACACGTCAACATCGCAGTTCTCTATCATCAGCTCGGTATGACCGCCTATCTCAGGGGGGAGTTGGACCAGGCCGAACACTGGTACCGAAAATCCCTCACGATTGAAGAAAGGCTCAACAACCGGTCCGGCATGGCCGGCACGTACCATGAGCTCGGCATCACCGCCCGGAAGCGAGGGGACTTGGACCAAGCTGACCGGTGGGGCCGCAAGGCCCTTAGGATCCATGAGGAGCTCGGCGACCGGCCCAGAATGGCCATCGTCTACCACAACCTTGGAAACACTGCGCAACGGAGTGGCGAACTGGACCGGGCCGACGACTGGTATCGCAAGGCCTTGAATATCCGCGACGAGCTCGGTGACCGGCCCGGCATGGCTGGTACCTACCATCAGCTTGGCGTCACCGCTTATCTCAGGGGAGATTTGGATCAGGCCGACCACTGGTACCGGAAAGCCCTCACCATCAAAGAAGGACTCCGCAACCGGCCCAGCATGGCCAGCACGTACCACCAGATTGGTATCACCGCCCAGCACCGAGGAGACTTGGACCAAGCCGCCGACTGGTGCCGCAAGGCCCTAGCCATCTTCGCAGAGCTACACGACCGACCTGGCATGGCGAACAGCTACGGACAACTTGGACGGCTTGCTGAAATCCGTGGGGACAATCGCCAGGCGCTCGAGTGGACGATCCGCTGCATCGCCCTTTTCGAGCACTACCCCCACCCCGCCACCGGACCAGCACCCGACCGCCTCAAACACCTCACCCACCAACTAGGCGTGCACACCCTAAAGACGCTCTGGCGCGCCATCACCGGAGACACCCTTCCCTCGTCCATTCAAACCCACGTCGCCCAGACCGGGCCGGACGAGACCGGCTCCGGTGAAAGCAGGACTAAATGAACGACGCCATCCGGCAAGCAGCCCATGCCGCAGCGGCACGGCTGGTGCCCGAGTACGGCCAGCGCCTTCCTGCAGACGTCGAAGCCGCCCTTCACAGCGCCTACAGCGCCCCCCGCCGCGACCAGTACCTCGATCCCATCTCCCTCGGGGGCCTCATCGTCAGCGTCGCCACACTCGCCTGGACCATCTACCAAGATCACAAGAAGAAGCACAACGATCCGCCGGCTGCCTCGGTCATCATCCGGACCATCCGCATTGAAATCGACGACAACGGTGTTCCCGGCGAACTTGGCACGGAACAACGCGACCGGATCATCCAGACAGTGGTCGAGGAAACCACACACGCCATCAACGACGAGACCGCTCGGCCCGGGGACCGGTAACCATGATGGCGGCCAAATCCGAGATGGCGGGGTCCACACATCGGAGGAGAGCGAGTCCTGATGGCCGTGGCCAAGCCGTGAACCGGGGACCTCTTGGGCCGAAGGCGACGGCTCCCCTGCAGGGTCGGTTAGGAAGGGTGCCTCCAGGCCTCAGCCTTCCTAACGCACCTCGCCACCGCTTGCGGCGGGACGTCGTCTCCTCGCCCGAGAAAGACATGGTGGGCCAGATGGTGGTCTGCCCCACTATGTCATGATGTGTCCGAGGGGTGATCGCGACCAATTTACGGTGCCCATTCGCGCCCAAATTGGAGATATTTGCCGTATCTCGGTGGGAGGTTAACCACCCATCTTGCGCGACAAGCCTGAACTCGCATGCGAGCATCTCGCATGCGAGTCTAACGTATCAGGTGCAGTGCGCATGAGTTTCTCATGGTTTCCAAAGAAACGGGATGGGGGCTTTGCTGACGACGACATCGTGATGCGCCACAAAGGTCGATTCGCCTGGCGGCCTCCCTGCCGTTCACGGCGATGGTGTGACGGTCACGACGGCACCGTGGTGAGTCCGGCGCGGTCGAGGCGGGCGATGAAACTGGGTTTGCGGTGGTGCTTTCGGTGCAGGAGCGTGAAGCGCTCGGCGAACTCCGGGAGCAGTCCGGTGCGGTCGGCGATGGTCCGCAGGTCTTCGAGGAGTTCGACGGCCACGTCATAGTCGAACGGCTTCCGGTTATCGATCAGTTCGTCGATGCGCGCCCAGGTCACCTCCGGGTCGCGGGCGATGGCGTCCAGCCTCTTATCGCGGGCCGCCGCGCGTTCCTGCTCCCGGCGGGCCTCCTGCGCCGCCCGCGCCGCCTCGGCTTCGCGTTCGCGCTCGTGGCGGATTTCGGCTGCGGTGTCCAGGAGCTCTGCCACGGTGCGCCGGGGGCGACCGTCTTGCCCGATGTCGGGCTCGCCGCGGAACCGGCGTAGCAGTTCCATCCGGACCTGGGCGCCCTGCCCCTGCACGACCCGGAGCAGGAGAGCGTTCCGGTCGCCTGCAGGCAAGCCCTCGATCCACCTGGCCAGCTCAGCGGGGTCGTCCTCGGGCTCGGTCAGGGACGGGCTGGTCCGGGCCGCGACTTCGAGCAGGTCATTGTCGAGGCGGAGGAAGTCGGCGAGCGCGCGCTGCGGGGCGGTGAGGGCGCGCAGCCCCGCGGGTACCGGTGGTTCGAGGTCGTCCTCCTCGTCTGCGTCGAAGGCGTCCTCGTCACGTTCCCAGGTTCCGTAGCCCGCCAGCCAGGCGAGGTAGAGGGGGCGCAGGTCTCCGGCGGCGAGTTCGGTGCGGACGCCCACGATCGCTGACAGGGAGTCTTCGGCGCCTTCAACCCAGTCGCCGCCTTCGTCCTGGCTGGTCAGGTCGAGAATGAGGTGCTCGCCGGATGTTTCGGCGGTCACGTGGGGGTCGATGCAGTACTGCTCGGCGACCTTGAGGGGGAGAAGTGTGCGGGGTAGGCGGAGGATCACCTGATGGGTGCCCCAGTTGGTGACGTACAGGTGCGCGTCGTAGTAACGCCGCATCATTTTCCGGGGATTACCCCGGAAATCGCCCCAGTGGTATTCGTTGGTGAAACTGGTGGCGGTGATGCGTGCCCGGGTGGACAGGGCGCGGACTTCGGCCTGCTGCCGTTCGTCCAGCGGCTGGTCCACGGCAAGGAATTCGTAGTACTGGTATGTGCTCATCTTCGCTCGTGCTCAGGGTGCCCAACGCCGGTAGGCGTGGATCCATTCGGCACCTACCGGAGGGGGCGTGGGAAGCGGCAGATCAAGGATGCCGATGGCCTGGCGGTGCTTCCCGCGAGTGCAGATCGCGACGATCCCGCCGCCATCGGACAGGTCGAGCTGGGTGACGGTCACCTCAACACCAAGGATGCTGGTCAGGAAGGGCACTGCCAGGTGCTCTTCCAGCATGCAGTGGAACCCGATGAGCTGCTCGTGCTCGTCGTAGGCGTCGACGGTGGCCTGCTCCACCAATGCGTCCAGTTCGGCGTCGCTCAATCCGGCCATGCCGGTCAGCGTAGTGAGGCGGGCCGGACGGGGAGTGCGTTTCGGCTCATCGTCGATGGACCGGCCGGTCGTCTGCCCGAGGCCGGTCGCCGGGGTGGCGGATGCCGGTGGCTTCGCCGGTCGGCTTGAATGGGCCGCATGGCGGATGCGCAGGTCATTGAGGTGCGGCGGTTGATCGACGGGCTGCGGTGGGATCGCCGGCGGCATCCGTACCGGGGACGCCGGGAGTACGCCGCGCGCGCGGATGAGGTCGTGGCGGAGATCGGAGACCTGCTCAGATGCGGGCAGGCGGCGCAGGCGGTGCCGTTGGCGCGCCGTGCGGTGGAGCGGGTCACTGCGGCGTTGATGTATCTGGACGACTCGCCGGGGATCGTGGGCGACCGGCTGCGCGAGCTAATGGCGCTGTACGCCGCGGCGTGCACGGCGGCGCCGCCGGACCCCGTCCGGCTGGCGGCGTGGCTGGCGAGAACGCAGCTGGACGGGCCGGGCTGGCCGGAGATCCGGCTGGCGGAGTTCCGGGACGCGCTGGGGGAGCGGGGCCTCGCCGAACTCGCCCGGCTGGTGGAGGAGCGCCGCGCCACCGATGATCCGGACTCGTGGGCGGTGACGTGGGGCGTGCGGGATCTGCGGGAACAGTTGGCCGCCGTGTCGGGCGACGTGGACGCGCATGTCGCGGTGCTTGCAGAGGACTTGCGCGGAACCTACCGCTACACCGAGATCGTGAAGGTGCTACGGGCGGCCCGCCGCGACGATGAAGCCGAACGGTGGGCGCGCAAGGGCCTGGCACGGGATCCGGCGGGTCATCAAGCCGACCGGTTGCGGGACCAGCTGGTCGATCTGCTGCTGGACGGTGACCGGGGCGAGGAGGCGGTGGCGCTGCGCCGCGCGGCGCTGGAGCGCCGGACGATGCACATCGACTATGCGGCGCTGCGCAAGACCGCCGAACGCGCCGGCAGGTGGCCGGGCCTGCGCGACTCGGCGTTGAACGTGATCCGGGGCCGGGCCGAGGTCGACCACCGGTATGCCACCGAACTCCTCGACGTGCTGATCGATGAGAACCTGCTCGACCAGGCGTGGCGGCTTGCGGTCGCGCACCCCAACGACCTGCACGAGTCGCAGTGGTACCGGCTCATCGAGCTCCGTGAGGCCGACCATCCCGCCGACGTCCTCGTGCCCTACCGGGACCTCATCGAACTCCGGCTGGAGAGTACCGGTGACAAGTACCGCTACAACAAGGCGGTAAAGACGATCGTCCGGCTCGGCGAGGCCTACCGGCGATCCGGCGACAAGGCCGGCTTCGCCACGTATCTGATCGATCTGCGCGCCCGGCACAAGCGTAAGACATCGTTCATCGCCAAACTCGACAGGGCAGGCCTTCGCCCCTGAGCGGCAGGTCGCAGGGTTTACCGGTCGCACGTGTTCGGTCGTCTAGGGCGGGTGGCATCGTTCATCATCGGCTCATGCGCTACCGACGAGCAGTGGAGAAGCTGCGGGAACTGGCCGACGCATGCGACGCGCTCAAGGGCCGGTCGCTGGAGAGGGCGTTGCTGCTGGAGGCGTATGTGTTCGGCGACGTCCTGGAAGGGGCCGAGGCGGTGGACGCGGTCGAGGTGGCGCTCGTCCTGGATCTGCCGCCAGAAGAGCTGCCGTGGGAATCGTATCCCCGCAGCGCGGAGTGGCTGGCCGATCAGCTGCGGCTGGACAAGGGCGGGTTCGCCTACTGGTGGCGGCCCCGCCGGGAACCGGTGGGGAACCATCACATCCGCGGCCCGGTACGGTTCTGGTCCCACGACGGCCCCGATGAGGAGGTATTCCAGGCACTCGCCGAACGGCGTTTCGATGTGCTCGCCCGCTCCGTTCCGCCGGTGATGGAACAACGCAGGCAACTGGCGTCCGACCTGGCCGGGACGCTCGCTCGCCTGCGCGCGGTCCACGACGCCTATTGGAATCGCGAGTGGCGGCGGGAGCACCGAGGGTTCGGCCGCTACCCGGAGAATCATCTGTGGGAAGCGGTCCACGGCTACCTCGACGTCCTGGACGCCTCCGAGAAGGCGGATCCCGAACGCGTGGACGAGCCGGAGTAGGCATGACCCTCATCGGCCCGGCCGCGGCGTCACCATCGTCGGCGGGTTCGCCGTCACCGGGCGCGGGCCGCTGATCCAGAACAAAGATGCCGATCTGGCGTCATACCTGCCGTCTGGTCTCGTCGGAGGAGGAAACCGGCGAGAGGGGACGGGCCTGATCGTGAAGGACTCCCAAGTCAAAGCATGGGCCGCAGACCGAAGCCCCCGCAGGCGCCGCGCCAGGCACGTCGAAACCCCTGCCGGCCTGCGGTTCGCCTTCTACGGAAGGACGTCCACCGAGCGGTTCCAGGACCGGTCCACCTCGCGGAGCTGGCAGCGAGAGGTGGCCGAGGACCTGGTTCGCGGCCACGGGACGATCGTGCGGGAGTTCTTCGACGTCGGGGTGTCGCGGCGGGTGCCGTGGCCGGAACGTCCGAAGGCGGCGGAACTGCTGGCGGCGATCAGCGTGCCGCAACGCCCGTTCGACGCCATAGTGGTCGGCGAATACGAACGCGCGTTCCAGGCTGATCAACTGGATGAGCTTCTGCCGTGGCTGCGGCAACATGGGGTGCAGGTGTGGCTGCCAGAGGCCGCTGGCCCCATCGAGGCCGGCAACCCGATGCACCGCGCGTTGATGACGGTCCTGGGTGCCCAGTCCAAGCGCGAGGTGGTGCGTGCACGGCATCGGGTACTGGCGGCGATGCGCGTGCAGGCCGCCAGACAAGGCCGGTACATGGGTGGGCGCCCACCGTACGGATACCGGCTGGTGGACGCAGGTCCCCATCCGAACCAGGCGCACGCCCGCTGGGGACGACGGCTGCACCGTTTGGCGCCGGACCAGGTGACCGCTCCGGTCGTCAAGTCCATCTTCGCGGCGAGACGGGCAGGCAAGAGCTTCGCGGCGATCGCGCGGAGCCTCAACGAAAAGGGCGTGCCGTGCCCGTCCCGCACGGATCGGGAACGGAACCGGCACAGGTCCGCTGAAGGCTGGACGGTGCGTACCATTGCCTCAATTCTGGATAATCCGCGCTACACCGGCCGGCAGGTCTGGAACCGGCAGCGCACCGACCATGATCCGGACTCGCCGAGTAGCCGGGCCTGGAACGACTCGTCCGCCTGGATCATCTCCGACAGCCCGGTGCACGCCCCGTTGGTCAGCGAAGCGGACTTCGTGGCCGTACAGTCCATACGCGCGAAGCGGTCGACTGCGGACGGCGGCCACCGCCGCTACCGGTTATCCGGACTGGTCGTGTGCGGGCTGTGCGGACGGCGCATGGACTCGCACTGGGTCAACCAGCGCCCCGGCTACCGCTGCCGCCACGGCCGCACCAGCGCCAACCCTCCGACACCAGGCCAGCCCAAAATCGTCTATGTCCGCGAAGACCGCCTCCTCGACGTCCTCGCCGACCACCTGCAGTTGCCAGACCACGACGAAGCCGAACAGCACCTGAAGACCCGAACCGTCGTCATCACCTACGGCCCGGGAAAGACCGACATCCGACTACGCGAGCAGAACAGGCCCGGCCCGCAGGCCAGGCCCATGCCAGATATGGGGTAATTGTGTGTCCGAGGACGGATCAAGCCCGTCCTCCCAAACCACCTACCCCCTACGCGCCGCCCTGCCGTTTCCCAGCGGTGCCGTAACGCCGTAGGACGTACCAGTTCACATCTTCACGTTGAAGTCTACCTTGGTCCCTTCGGAGATGGCCGTTGCGATTGTCGTGAGCTGCGGGTCCTTCAGATCACCATCAGCGATCCGCTTCCACTCCCGCTTCAGGACGGGCTTGATCTCGTCGACCGGGCGCCCCCGCAGCTGCCGGGTCAGTCGCTCGACGAGCCGCTCGAACTCACGGGACATCTCCTTGAGCTTGCTCTCCACTAGGCGGTTCAACGCTCGTTCATCGAACTCGAACTTTGCTCCCACGTGCTCCCCCTCAACCTCTGTGGACTGAGCCACCCTCGAGACTAGAGACAGGCACTGACAGTCTTCGCCGTCGTAGGCGCAGCACGTCTGGCTGGTCTTCGTAGACCGAAACGTCTCGGCAGGGGCCGGCTCTTGCTCCCGCCTGAGCGAGGCGGGTGGAGAAGGCCTCGGGCCAGGAGCCCCCGTGATGAAGGCCCCCAGACCCGAAGGTCGGTCTGAGGGCCCCCAACCGTGATGCATACCGCTGCGCAGGCACGCTGCACTGGCATGACGGATCTAACGCTAGAGCATGCAACGGGCGTTATCGCCTGTCTGAGACGTCTGACACGCCAGGTTGTTCGATGAGGAGGGCGGTCGGTTGGGCAAGCAGGGGCTTGATCGCATCGATACCATTGGTGCGCCCGGTGACGCGCCAGCGGACCGACGGTGGCTCGGGGGGTGTTCCGCCGTGATGTGGGAAAAGGGGGGAAAGTGACTGTGTTGGAGGCGGTGCCGCAAGCCCGGCCGAACCGTTCGCAGCGCGCTGTGCTGTCAGCGACTGCGGCCGAGGGCGTGTCGGAAGGTGCCCTGGCCGTACTGGCGGCCGTGCCAGGTTGGTGGCGGAACCGCTGTGTCGTTGCAGGCATCCCCCTCGACGAGGTTTGGAGCCTGGAAGAAGCCTTGACGGCTCCCGCTCCGTTCCCGTCAGAGGCATACGATCAGATCAGTCCCCGGGACGATCTTAATGACGTTTCTTCCGAAGAGTTGGCAGATGCGTATGTGACTGCTCTGGACGGCAAGGTTCGCACCTCAGATGGTCGTCATTACACTCCGGCCCCCCTTGCGCAAGCGCTCTATGAACAAGCTGTCGCTGTTTTGAAGCGACCGCCAGATGGTCTGGTCTGGGATCCTGCTTGTGGCGCGGGGATGCTGCTCTTGCCTCCCCTACGTGACTGGCTAAGGCGCCATGCTGATCGCGCTCCGGATGAGGTAATCGAGAAAATCCAATCCGCTGTCGGCGGTCGAGACCTAGACGTAGCCGCAGTATGGCTGGGAAATGTGCTGCTAGCGGCTGAGTTGTTGCCGATGTGGGCGAAGATTGACGCAACCTCCAGGACGGCACTCCCGGCTCTCCTGAGCGTCGGTGATGGTCTGCAAGCCCCGCCAGCATCTCCGCAACTTGCAGTGCTAAATCCGCCATACGGACGAGTAAGGCTAGACGAGCGCGATCGAGAGCGTTGGTCTCATGTCCTTTTTGGCCACGCCAACCGATACGGCCTTTTTATGGGAGCGATGGCGGAGTATCTAGCGCCTGACGGGGTCATGTCGGCGCTTGTGCCCGCCGGTTGGCTAGGTGGCTCCTATTTTCAGCGCCTGCGCAGCTTTCTCGCTTCCTCCGTGCCGCTAAAGCGGCTCACTTATGTTGGTGGCAGGTCGGGGGTCTTTTCGACTGGAGTCCTGCAAGAGACTGTGCTGGCGACATTTAAGTCAGGTGCCTCGCATGGCGCCGTGGTATGTGGCCGTGTAACACTTAACGGTAAAACCGTCAGCACTCCGATCGGACGTGGACGCCTTCGTCGTCCGGTCGATGGGCCCTGGCTTCTGCCCAGGACCGAAGAAGATGTCGGCCTCATCAGCGCTGTGCAAGGCATGAAGCACCGCCTATCCGACTACGGCTGGTCGGTCTCCACAGGGCCGCTTGTATGGAACCGACACAAGTCTCAGCTGTCGGACCATCCCGCGGGCAACGCGGTTAAGATCATCTGGGCCGCGGACTTGGACGGCGGAGTGCTCCATCAGGATCCCTCGCGAGACGGTCTTCGCTACCTGACCCTGCGGGATCGCGATGAACGTGTCCTGGTGCTTGACCGGCCCGCAGTGCTGGTGCAGAGGACAACTGCTCCCGAGCAGCCTCGCCGGCTACTAGCGACTGCCTTGGACAGTCGGTCCCTCTCCCTGTGGGGTGGCCGTGTATCGGTTGAGAACCATGTCAATGTTCTCACCGAAGATCCGCAGCTTGCGCTGGCTCCAGCGAAGCTCTCGCCCCGACTTCTTACTGCCCTGCTGTCTTCGGAAGCAGCCGACCGGCTGTACCGCTGCCTAACCGGCTCCGTAGCAGTCTCAGCCTACGAGCTGTCAGCCCTGCCGTTGCCTCCACCTGAGAAGATCCGTCTGCTTGATGAAGTTGCCGACGAACTACTTCAAAAAGAGATCGCCTGCGTATATGGTCTGGTTCCGTGAGCGAGACGAACGCTAACCGACCGGAGCTGCCCCCGCTCCTTGGTTCCCGAGATGCGTACCAGGAGCGCTTGAATAAGATCCTCCCGAAATCAATCACGGGAGTGACCAGCACTGCGAACCCGGCAGCCGCCGCCATCGCCTTTGTCGCGATGTACGTCGGGTCCATCGAAAACGAAAATCCGATCCGTCCATCTACGGTGACCTGGATGAGCGACGCGATCGCCGCCCATCGCGAGGAACACATTCGCTACGCCTACTATGAGGCTGCTGTAAGCAAGGACGGCGAAAAAGCTGTTCGTCAAATGTGTGACATCTGGGAGATCGATCGTGGCACGCCTTGGTACGCTGGAAACAGTCGTGAACAGGTGCGCGATGAATCTTTGAAAGAGCTTCGAAACAACGGTGCTGTACTGACGGCGACGCAGATACCCACTACCTCTCAGAGGCCTCGCTATACGCTGGAGCCTGGCTTCGCCAGTTTGTTGCTCCCAGGGTTGCCCGAAGAAGAGCTCGACGAGCAGATTCGCGTCTGGCAGAGCACGCACCTGACGCCGACCGGGCGCCGCCGAGCTGCAATTCAGAATGATCCGTCAAGGAGTGCGGATAGCGTTACCGTGCACCTTCCTGATGGCGGCAGTCGCACGTTGCACGCTGGCCCCAGCAGTGTCATCCTGAAGGCTCTTCTGGAACACTTCGCCACCAAGCTCGACCAGCCAAGTCTCCTTTTCGTGTCCCAGCCCGGCGAGAAGGTGAACCTGCTGGACGGCCAGGGGTTGGCTTCTATGGGGTTGGAAGTAGATCAAACGCGTCTGCTCCCCGACTGCCTACTCGCGGACCTCGCCACGGACCGTGATACCTTCTGGTTCATTGAAGTCGTCGCTTCTGATGGACCTATCACCGAAGAGCGTAAGCACGATTTGCTCCAGTGGGCTACATCGCAGGGTCTTCAGGAGGACCGGTGCAGGTTTCTGACGGCATTTCGTTCTAGGACTGCATCTGAAGCAAAAAGGGCCTTGCCGCAGCTTGCTCGCGGATCTTACGCCTGGTTTTCCGATGAGCCGGATGCGCTCTTGGCCTGGGATGATCTAAACCTGACTTAGGTCAACTTCAGCGAAGTAATCCGCGCGCTAGTCGTCATTGTCGCGAGGCGTGAACTGTCAGGGTCAATCTCTCGTGGCGCCGTCGGGCCAGATGATGCGGACGGGTTTGTTGAGGTCTCGGGCGGCTTGGACTACGTCGGCGGTGCCGCCGTAGCCGCGGGCAGGTTGGCCGTCCCAGACGGCCCAGAGCTCGTCGGCGAGTGTCAGCATGTGCTGGCTGGCGGCCATGTGGGCTTCGCTGGTGGACTCGATGAAGGGCATGCGGTGCACCTGCGCGGCTTGGGTGAGGAGCTTGCGGTATTCGGCGTGGTGCTCTTCGGGTAGGCCGGCGAGGTAGTGCTCTGCGGGGACGATGACCTCGATCTGGCTGCCGTGGGCGAGGACGGCTCGGGAGAACAGGGTGTCGGCGCCGTCGGCAAGGCAGGTCAGGCCAGTGATGCCGCCGGTGATGGGGGAGAGGGCCTCGTCGAGCGCTTCGGCGACCAGGGTTTCGGTGGCGGGTGGTAGGGATCGGTGGCCGGAGATGGCGATGCGCAACGGGTTCTCCTAGAGCAGGGTTGTTCTGAGGCGGTCGTCGAAGCGGGTGACGGTGGGCGTGGTCGTGGGGGCGTTGCTGTAGCGGAACTGGCGGGCTTGTCTGATGATGCGTTCGGAGCCGTAGGTGATGCCGGTGTTGAGGGCGTCGAGCGCGAGGGTGAACGCCTCGTCGGTTTCGCCGCGTTGGCAGGCTGCGGTCGCTACTTCCAGGGTGGTCAGTGCGGCCTGCTTGGGTGCCGGTTGGGCGGTCGGGAGCGATTCGCCGAACGCGCGGGCTGCTTCGGAGGGTTGGCCGAGGCGGACGGCGATGGAGGCTCGGATGCGTGCGAGCTTGGTCAGGTCGAAGGGGTAGACCCAGGGCCAGGGCGGTGGGCCGTCGGTGCGGGCGATGGCGTGCTCCGCGGTTCTGATTGCTTGGGTTGCAGCGTGCTCGTCGGGGTGCGGGGTGGAGGCGTGCGCGAGCGCTTCGAGGGAGGCGAGCCAGGCGGTTGGGGTGCTTCCTGCCGTGGGCGGCAGCGTCCTGCGGGCTTTGTCGATCATGGCGAGGCCGAGTAGCGGGTCGCCGGCGGCGTCGATCTCGAAGGCGGCGAGGCTTCCGGTCATGTAGACGGCGAGTACGTCGTTCTTGGCGAGCTTGGCGGCGGTGATGGCTTGGCGGTAGTAGGTGCGGGCGCTGCCGAGGTCGAGCATGTCCATCGACAGCCAGGCCGCGAATCCGGCGGCTTCGCTGACTGCGGCTGCGACGGCGGGGGCGTGTGGTCCTGCGGTGCGGTGTGCTCGGACGGCGAGCTCCAGGTGCGAGCGGACGCCGTCGATGAGGTCGCGGGAGCAGAACGAGGCGTCGAGGCGCCGCTGTGAGCCGGTGATGGCCGTCAGATCGGCGGCCGTGTTCTCGCCGGTGGCGAGCGAGGTACGGGGTGAAGGCAAGAGGGCCAGGGTGGCGAGCTTGCCGAATTGCCTGCGATTCGTGGGATCTTCCTCGTCTGTCTGGTGATCGCCGAATCGGAGTAGTTCTGCGGGGATGCCGAGTCGGCGGATGATGATGCGGACCTGTGCGAGCGTGAGCGAGGTTTCCCCGCGCAGCACCTTCGATGCCCAGCTCTGTGTGTAGCCGACCGCTTCTGCGAGGTCAGTCTGGCTCCAGCCCCTGGCCTTTCGGATCTCGTCCATCAGGGCCGGCACATCGCAGGTGGCGAGGGCCTGACTCACGGTCGGAGTCGACCAGAAACCGAGGGGCTCGTCCATGGAATCTAGGTTACGCATTGCCTCTAAGCGGCGGAGAGTCCTGTTTGGAATGGTCGGGCCCTGGTTTCTAGTCGGGGGAGTGGTAGCGCCTTTCCCAGATGTCAGCCCAGCATGACGATCAGGTAGCCGACCGAACGCGCTGCGTTGTCGACCTCGACTCACTGACCGCCGTCCTGAGGAGCTGTTTCCCATGAAAGAAGAAGAACGGGTCGTAAGGGTGGCGGGGACGCATTCCGGACTTTCGGTACCCACTTATGGCGGCGGTCCGCCCCTTCTGTTGGCTGCGTCGATGCAGCGCGCTGCCGAAGGGCTGCGCGAACGATTCCCCTGGGTGCAGTGCTGGTGGGGACCGTATACGCGGCGTTGGTGGGCGTACGTGCCGGGCGTCGGGCTCGGGAGGCTGGTCGAGGCAGGCGGCCCGGAGCAACTGGCTGAGGAGATCCTGCGGGCGATGGGCCGGCCATGGCGCTGAAGCCCGGTGGCTGCGTGCCGTTCGAGGTCTGTGCGGCGCTGGTCGAGGAAGCGATCCGCGAAGCGCTGACGGGACGGTTCTTCAAGGGCACGGTCGAGGAGGCGTTGGCCGTGGCCCGCGCCAGGTCGAACGGCTTCGCGCCGACCTGGCCGAGGCCGAGAACGAAACACCGAGTCCTCACTCCTGCCCGAGCGCCGGTGCCGACCGCCTTCCTGGTGATCAGCGGAAGGGCGGGTGATGTCTGGACGGCCTGGCTGGGCGGGTGCGGCGGCGTATCGAAGGCGCCGGGCTCGGAGATGTTCGACACCTCGAACGGGCGGGAGGCCCCAGAGTGAGACGGTCCTTGATTCTCGACACGCATGCCAGCTCCTGCTACTTCCGGACGTCGGTGGGAGAGGGGGAGCGTAAGGCGCTGGTGCAGATCACCGAGCGGTGCAACCTGCACTGCGCGCACTGCTTCGTGTCCTCGACGGCCGTGGGCGGTGACATCTCGCTGGCCGACTTCACCGGCAAGGTACTGCCCCGGCTGCGGGCCGCGCGGGTCGAGCGCATCACGCTGACCGGTGGAGAGCCGTTCGTCCATCCCGAGTTGCTGCCGATCTGCCGCGCCGTCATCGATGCGGGGCTGCCGGTGGGCGTCTGCACCAACGCCACCCGCGTCACTGATGAGCAGATCGCGGAACTGGTCGCGCTCGGCGATGTGCACATCAACGTCAGCCTCGACGGGTTCCGGCCCACCTCGCACGGCAAGTTCCGCGGCAACGTCGCCTCGTTCGAGGTGACGGTGGAGACCACACGGAGGCTTGCGGCCGCCGGCCTGCTGCAAGGGCTGCTGTCGACGCCGAACGTGCTGACCGACCCGGAAGAATTCGCGGACCTGTGCGCGTTCGCGGTGGATCGGCGCCGAGTACGTCCTGATGAACCCGCTGTCGTCGTTCGGGCGCGGCGTCAAGTCGCAGGGGCGGATGGCCGCCCCCGAGGAGACGATGCGTGCCATCGATGCGGCGACCAGGCGGTTCGACGGGCGGGGTGTGGAGCTGGTCCACATCCGCTTCCCCAACCAGGACAAGCCCCTGGCGGGCTGCGACGCCGGGAAGCTGATCTACGTCTTCGCCGACGGTGCCACGGCGGTGTGTCCCTACCTGGTGTTCGCCGCCCGGACTCCGCAGTCCAAGTACGCCGACACCGAGTTCCTCGTCGGGAACATCTTGGCGGGCGACGTCACCGAGGCGCTGGACGGTTATGACTTGGCGGGGCGCCTCGCGATGGGCGGCAATTCCACCTGCCGGTCGTGCTCGTTGAACGGTACGTGCGGGAAGGGCTGTCCGGCTGCGGTGGTCTCGCGCGGGGAGCGGATCGGCGCGGTGGACGTCGAGCAGTGCCCGCAGGTCGACGGCAAGCCGCTGCTGCAGATCGGGCGGCGTGCGAGGTGACCGGGATCTTCGTGGCGATCGAGGGACCCAACGGGGTCGGGAAGTCGACGAGCGCGCGCCTGCTGGCCACCCGCCTCGCCGTGCAAGGACACTCGGTCCACCTGACCACCGAGCCGAGCCGCACCCACCTGGGAGCCCTGGTCCGGCAGAGCGAGGCGGAACTATCGGGCCGGGCACTCGCGCTCGCTGTCGCAGCCGACCGGGCTGCCCACGTGGCCGGCGAGATCGAACCCGCTCTGGCCGCCGGGAAGGTCGTCATCAGCGACCGCTACCTGCCCTCCTCACTGGTCCTACAACGGCTCGACGGCCTACCTCTGGCAGAGATCTGGCGCTACAACGCCTTTGCGCCGCGCCCGTTCCTGACCCTCTACCTGGAAGAGGATCCCGCGGTCATCGCGACCCGCTTGAAGGAGCGCCAGGTTCTCAGCAGGCTTGAGCGGGCCGGCTCGCCGAGGCGTGAGCTGGAGCTGTACCGCAAGGCGTACGCGTTCCTGGGACGGCGACGCTGGCGGCAGGCGCGCATCGACTGCCGTGGCCTGGCACCCGATGACGTCGTGAAGGCCATGCTCGGCCGCATCGAACTGTTGAACCTCTGGGAAAGGAACCCTCTGTCGTGCTCTCCGTCCTGACCGTCAATCTTGGCGCGGCCGCCCGTCCGCGTGCCGAAGCCATGCTGGAGTGGCTGGCCGCGCGTCCCGAGCAGGTGCTGCTGCTCACCGAGACCAGCGCGGGACCCGGCACGGCCTACCTGCTGGAGCGCTTCCGCGAGGCCGGGCACACCGTCATCAAGACTCCGGATGACGGCGAACGGGGTGCGGCCATCGTCAGCTGCGTCAAGGTCCTGGAGGAGTCGTCAGCGAAGCTCAGCGGTGTGACGGTGCCCGGACGGGTCGCCGCCTGCCTGCTCGACTGCGAGCCGCGTGTCTTCGCCGTCGCCGTCTACGTGCCCAGCCGCGACCGCAGCGAGAGCAAGACCACCCGCAAGCAGCAGTTCATCACCTCCTTCCAGACGGCCCTGGCCTGCCTGCCGCAGGAGTTGGCGACGAACACTCTCGTCGGGGGTGACTACAACGTCATCAGCCGCGACCACGAGCCCCGCCACCGCGGCTTCCTGCCGTTCGAGTACGGCCTACTGGAGACCCTGGAGGCGAGGGGTTACGTCGACACCTATGCAAGCCTGCACCCCGGCGAACAGGCGCACTCGTGGATCGGCCGGACCGGCGACGGCTACCGCTACGACTACTTCCACGCCGGACCGGCCCTCGCCAACCGGGTCACCGACTGCCGCTACCTCCACGAGACCCGCGACAGCAAGCTCACCGACCACGCGGCGCTCACGCTGACCCTGGACGTCGTCCCCAACCTGTTGCCCACCACCGACCCGGCCACCAGCGGCGCGCTGTTCTGACCAGTTCAGGTGCTGTGTTGCTGGGCGAGGCGGACGAGCGAGTCATAGGTGTCGGTCACCCGCTCCAGCTTGACGCCCAGGCCGGTCGCCCATGCGTCCAGTTGCGCCTGGACGGCCAGGCCCGGCTCGTCGGCGGCTGTCACCGTCTCGATCTCCAGGAACGGTCCCACATCCTCGACCTCGTCCAGACACAACGACCACCGCCCCGCCCGGCCGGTCCGGCGCGCCTTGACGATTTGAACCGTCGGACGGAACCCCATCTGCAGCAACGCCTCGTGCATCTGCTCGGCGTCGTTCACGACCGTCTCGGCCTCCAGGCAGGCCATCTCGTTGTCCTGCGGGGTCTTCACGGTGAACAGGTGCGTGCCCTGCACGGTCCGCAGGCGGCCGAACGGGACACCGGTCTTGGGCTTGCCGTAGTCCCACCACACCGGGGCGTACGCCTGATCCTCCTGGAGAACCGGCGCGGACAACGAGACTCCGTGATCAGCCAAGGCGCGTAGCAGTGCGTCCTGCTCGATCACGCGGTACTTGACCTCGATCTCCTGAGCTTCCATGGTCCCCCGATCGTGACGAGTGTGTTCGACGGAGCTTAATGGTGTCGGAGTGCTCGCGGCGCGCTTTTTTGGCGAGGCGGGTCGAGAAGGCGAGGAATTTCGCGGCACCGATTGTGTGCAGTTCGTGAAGGAAGAATCGGGACTTGACCTCGTCGGCCGAGTCGAGCGTCAATTTCTGTCCGGCCGTCCGTGTCACACAGGCCGGTCATCGGCGACGGACGGCGAACAAAGGAGGAACAACCAACATGGAAAATGCGAAACTGGTCGGTTCGACGGCCAACGAATGGCTGTGGGCAACGGAGAAGATGCGGTGGCGCCGGGTGTACCCGGGCCGTGTCGACCAGGTGCGGGCGGCACGCGCGTTCGCTGAGACCCTGTTCGAGGGCATGCCTTGCGTGGACGTCGTCGCGCTGGCCGTCGGCGAGCTCGCCGCGAACGCGGTGAGGCACACTCGCTCGGGTGAGGGAGGCGACGGATGGTTCGGTCTCGAGGTCGTCTGCGACAACCCGGTCTACATCGCCGTCACCGACATGGGAGGCCACGGCATCCCGACCGTTCTGCCTGAGGGGTACGGCGGCTCCTACAGCGAGAGCGGCCGGGGCCTGCGAATCCTGTACGAACTGGCGCTGATGTTCGGCATGCACGGCAGTAGCACGCTCGGGCACACGGTCTGGGTCGACCTCGACCTCAACCGCAAGCTGGAGGTCGACGCGCAGGCGCCGGTCCAGCTGGTGTCATAAGAGGGTCCAGCCTGTTCCTACCAGGCTGGACCCCGCGACAAGGATAGCCAGCCCGCGTGAGGCGGCTCCGTCTCTGCCCGGTATCGGGCAGAGACGGAGCCGCTGTCCTATCCGGCGGAGAGCCGCCGAGTGGAGAGGTTTGCTGAGCCCTTCTCCTGGACCTCCATCTGCCCCTTCTCCTGGACCTTCATGTTATGAAGAGAAGCCCCGAGCTTGCGTGTAGTCGCAGGTGGGGCGGCTTCTGTGCAGGGTGAAGCGCACCCGACTCGTCCCTACAGACGACCAGTAGTAGTAGTTGCGCGCGTGTGGTGGTGGGTGGCTGTCGTTCAAGACCTACCTCCAGGCCCGTCTACCTTGCATGCCAGAGTCTCCACGTGCCGGCCAGGCGAAGGCTGTGCCCCCGGCGCCGCGCGAGGGGCACGGCGCGCGGGCGCACGGCGAGGCCGCCGCCGCTGATGCCGCGCGGGTCGAGTCCGGCCCTGAACAGATTCGGCCGAGCGCCTGCCCGTTGAGGTGCCTGTGTCGCCGAAGACGACTCCTATTTGAGTGTCCGGATGGCGCCGCTAAAGGGCGCTAGTCAAGTCGTACGTTGCGTCTGGTCGGTAAATGTTTCGGTGGGTGGGAATGTTAGGGAAGCCTCTCCAGCCGTTTTGGTGACGTAGTTTATGTGCCCGTCGACTTGAGGATGGTGCCGTATCGAGTGACGGTGGTGTTGGCAACGGAAAAACGCACCGCCGGAACCCGGCCGCGAAAATGCCGCCGGGTGTCACCGAAAAGGAGTCATGAAATGGCAGCGGACATCACCACCGCCAACACCATCGCGACCGACGCCCAGGTTGCCGCTACGGCCCCCGCCACCGCCCCGGCCGACCCGACTACCCCCGCCGTCCCGGCGGGCGTCAGCGGGGACGGTGCGGCCGTGTTCGGCGCGGTGGCCGCAACGCCCGATGCGACCATCCCCGCCCTGGCCACCGCGACCGGTCTCACGCGGGCGGTGGTGAAGAACGCCCTCACCGAGTTGGTGGCGGCCGGGCACGTCACGCGGACGCCCGGCGCGAAGGGCGCCAACACCGACACCTGGGCGCCGGTTCCCGCCGCTCCGTCGGACGGCACGTCGGACGGCACCGACGGTGAGGCCCCGGCAGGTGTGTCGGCCGACGCGATCGCGGCGGCGGTGAAGATCATGCAGGACGAGGCCGACCGGCGGGCGGCCGCTGAGGCCGACCTGCAGAAGGCGATCGCCGACGAGGAGGCCCGGCGGGCGCAGGCGGTGGCCGAACTGGCACGGCGTCAGACGGCCGAGGCGACCCGGCGGGCGCTGTCGGACCTGATCGCGGCGGCCACGACCGCCTATGCGGCGGTGGCCGCTGAGGACGACGCCGCCATGACCGCCGGGCTGGACCGGGTGTACGCGGCGACCGCTGAGGTTCGCCGCGCCACCAAGGCCACCGTCCGCAGCACGGGGACGACCGCCGGTAGCGGCAACGGCAACCGGAATGGTGGGCACCGGGCCGCGCCGCGCCCCCTGCGCCCCGAGGTGATCGCCCACCTGGCCGCCCACCCGGACACCGACTTCACGCCCGGTGAGATCGGGCGAGTCCTGGAGCGGTCGTCCGGCGCGGTCGCCAACGCCCTGGCCACCATGGCCGAGCGGGGCGAGGCGGTCATGACGTCGGAGAAGCCGGTCCGCTACCGGGCGGCCGCCCCGGTGACCGATGACGGAGGCCAGTCCGGTGCCGTGACCGCCTGATACGGCCGCCGGGCCGTTGGGTCCGGCGACCGGGTAGGCGACGGTGGCGTTCCCCCGGTGTCAGGGGCGAACGCCACCGTCTTCTCGTGCCTACGGGCGTCCCGGCCACACCGCACTCGTGGCCACCGACCCGGCGCGCGCGCCGCTGTGGCGGCCGTAGCCGTGCCGGACGGTAGCGAGACGGCTCAGGGGACCGGGCGGCCGTGGCGCGGCGCGTAGGGGTGGCGGTGGCCGCCCCCACGTGCGGGCCCACGTGCGGGCCCACGTGCGGGCCCCTATGGGCGGGGCGGTGGCGGTCACATGGTGAACTCCCATGCGTTGGCGAGGGCCGTGAGCCGTTGGCGGGGGCCGGTGATTCCGGCGGGTAGCCAGACGGCCCCGGCGGGGCCTTCGCGTGAGGTGGTGGGTGTTTGGACGGCGGTGGCGACCGGGACCCTGGGGACGCCGAGGAGCTTGCGGAGATTCGCCTCGCGAGCGGCGCTGGGCAGCCAGAACAGGACGGGTGTGGTTGATCCGGTCTCACGGGCGAGCGCGGTGTAGCCGTTGAGTTTGGCGGCGACGCGGGCGAGGCGTTCGGTGCCGGTGTCGTGTTCGAGGAAGAAGGCGACCTCGGCCGACGAGCCCTGGCTCTGGTCTTGGTTTCGGGGCTCGCTCCATTGGCCGAAGGCGTCCGGGCGGGCATGGTCGCCCCATTTGGAGACGCATCGGCGTTCCGGCCACCACTGGACCAGGCGGGCGCCGTCGTCGCGGTTGCGGGCGTAGGCGCGCAGGCGGACGAAGAAGTCGTTCACGCCGACTTGGTGGCCGAGTCGGGGTGAGACTGCGATGCCCATGGCGGTCTCGTGCCGGTAGCCGAGTTCGCGGAGGCCGACGCCCTGTTCCACGGCCAGGACGTGGGCGCCTGCGGGGCCGAGCACCCAGTGTTTAGCGGCCGTCCCGTTCGGCGTCCACGGCCGGAACGACGACAGCGCGTGCAACTCGTGGAGTTGGCGAAGGCGCTGGTGGGTGCGTACGGACGTGCGGAAGAACAGGGCGGTGATCTGGTCGCTGGTCAGGACGCGATGTTCCCAGACCAGGGTGAGCAGCGCGCGGTCTCGCGCGGTGAGGCGGTGCGCGAGGTCGGCGATCAGGGCGGCGGTCACGCGGGGCGGGCGGGCTTGGCGTTCGCGTAGCCGGTGGGCGGGCCTTGTCGGCTTGGTCACTTCTCGCCCTCCCCATCGCCTTCGATGCCGGGCGCGTCCAGGTCCGCGTCGTCGGCAGCGCCGGAGGTGGCGAACGACGGGTTGGTCAGTGCCCTCGGTCGGGCCGTGGGCGTCGGGCCGTGGTCTGTGGGCGTGTACGCCTCCCGTGAGGCTTGCCTGATCGCTTCGGCGCGGCCCGGAATGGGCTCGGGCAACGGGCGGGTGCGGAGTGTGAAGGCCCGCATGGGTGTGTCGTTGTGGATGATACGGGCGGCGGCCTGGTAACGGCCCAGGTGGCACAGGTCGTGCTCGCCGATCGAGCGGCCGGTGTGTTCGATCAGCGCGTGGGCGTCTTCGGGCGAGATCGCGAAGTACATCTTGTTGCGCGCGTCGGCGGACACGGCGTCGCGCAGGTCTCGGGGAAGCTGCGACAGGTGCTGGTGCGCGATGATCAGCGAGAACCGGTACCCGCGGGCCTCGGCGAGGATGTCAGCGGCAGAGCCCGGAATGTTGAGGAAATTGTGCGCTTCGTCGATGTAGGCCACGGCGTCGCGGCGGGCGTCTTGAGGTTGATGGGCGCGGGGCGTGATGGCCTGCCAGGTGTGGGCCAGCAGGAGCGATCCCAGCAGCCGCGCGGCGTCCTCGCCGAGGATCCCCTTTCCGGCGCGGGCGAGAATGAGACCCCCGCTGTCGAGGATCTTGCCCAGGTCGACGGTGGAGGCCGAACCCGACAGCGCGTCGCGGACGAAGGGGCGCATGAGCACGGCGCGCAGCTTGTTCATGATCGGGCCGGTCATGGCGCTGCGCCCGCCGGGTGACAGTTGGTTGTAGTCGCTCCAGAACCCTTGGAGCATGACGTCGTTGCCGAGTCGCGCGATCGTGCGGGCCCGGTAGGCGGCATCGGTCAGCAGAGTCGGGACGTCGGCCAGGCTGGCGTGCGGCCCGTACACCTTGGCCAGGGTCAGGCAAGCCGAGCGGAGCGCGTCGTCCATGCGCGGACCCCAGTTGGCGGCGAAGCAGCGCCGGAACGTGGTCACGATCGCCTCGACCGCGAACACCGGGTCGGGCCCCGCGAGGACGTTGATGCACGGAGGCCGCCCGGACTGGGCGGGATCGAACACCACCGTCTTGCCGACGGCTCGCTCCGGCAGCCGGTCTAGTACGTCGGTGATGAGGTCGCCTTTGGGGTCGATGACCAGCGCACCGCGTCCGGCTTGGGCGTCGGCGAGGATCTGCCCGGCCAGGAAGGTCGACTTGCCGGTGCCGGTCTGGCCGAGAACGTGCATGTGCTGGCGGGCGCCGGCGATGGTGAGGCCGACCGGGCGAGGCGTCCCGGCGTCAGAGTCCCCGAGGATACGTACCGCCTGGCCAGGTATGCGGGCGGTGGGCACGGTCGGTGAGGGCAGCGATGAACGGGCTCCCGCACGGGTGATCCCGGGCGCGTCCAAGTCGTAGGGGAGGTGGGCCAGGGCGGCCAACTCGTCCACGTTCAGCAGGTAACCCCGCCCGAAGTGGCGGGTCGCCATCCGCTGGCCGGGCGCGAACATGCGTCGGGTACGCAGATGCTGGTCCCCGGAGGTGAACAGGGCGAACGAGGTGTAGATCGCATGTGCGCCTTTGTCGAGCATGCCGCGCACCTTGCGCTGAGCGTGCAGTTCGGCGACGCGTTCCGCGGTCGTGCCGGTCCTGTCGGCCCGGACCCCGTGACGTGTGGTGCCCCTGGCGTACCTGATCTCGACCTCGAACCGGGGCTTGCTCGCCTTGGCCAGGATCGCCCTCACCTGCTGGGCGCGCTCGGGATACAGCTGAGCGATCTCGCTGGACGTGGGCCGGCCGTGGGCAGAACCGGTGCCTGGGGTGATGAGGTCGAAGAAGGCCCCCTGCGCGCTCTTGGAACGGCCGCCTCTCAACCGGGAGGCGGTGCGGATCGCGCGGCGGGCGCGGCGTCCGGTGCAGGGGCGGGCCAGGATCTGCACGGCCGCGTAGTCACCCTTCTGCAGTCCCGCCATTGCGCCGAGCAGCGGCCGTAGCGGGTCGGCCTTGTGATCGGTGGCGAGCGGAAGGTCCTCGTTGTTACCTAGAGTCAGCTGCCCTCCGACGGCCAGGGCGTCGAGCGGGATCGGCGGTGCGGCGGCGCGGGTGGTGATGGTGGCGCCCGGCCAGGCGGCTTGGACGGACTTCTCGATCACGCCCGGCGCGATGGTGCCCGGTACCCACACCTGGAAGCGGATGCCGTGCTCGTCGGCCACGTACTCGAACGCCAGATGCGGTTGCCCGAAGGTCCAGCGCTTCCACTTGGGGCCGAGTTGCCCGGCCTGGTGCTTCCACCACGCCGCGGAGCTGTCGGCCTCCACGTTCGGCGGGATCGCGATCTCGACCACCCGTGTCGTGCGCGAGTGGTACCGGTTGCGCCACCGGGTGACCGCCACGCGGGTGCCGGTGACGGTCGCGCAGACGGCCAGGACGCCGCCGATGATCTCCGGCCCGTGGCGGGCGAGCAGGCCCAGCAGCAGCGTGGGCAGCTCCGGCAGCAGGTGGGCGTGGTCTTCCAGCCACCGCACGAGCGGGCTGGTGGGCTGGTGAGGTTCGGGCACGTCGGACACGTTCAGGTGGATCTCCTCCAGGAATGCGGACGATGTGGACGGTGCCGCCAGGTGATCGTGGATTCTCACACCCATAAAGCACCGGCGTAGAGGCCAAAATTGTCCTCGAGGTCGAGAGAGATTACCGAGACCTGACCGAAGAAATTGTCCAAGCTCAAGGTGGCTCGGTTTGATGTATCGTGCGTTGGCTTTTATTCTCCTTGGCCTTGAAGTAGATGCGCCTTTGTTGTTCTCGCTGACGTGCACTCGCTAGCGTGCCTCCCTGGCTCGGCGGCCGTGCCGATCGTCGACCCTGTCTCTTCGCCCCTATATCTAGAAAGCGACCAGCTAGGGCCGCAGATTGGACCTTGCCCGGAGGTGAGGTTCTACTTCGATTTTCGTGAGGAGCCTTCTTGTCGGCCGCCGAAGTTCGTCGTAGGTGAGACGCAGACTCGGAAATCTGTAGCGATGTCGCAGGAAGTCCGCGAACCTTGATCAACTCTTGGCAGGAGGGACGGCCAATAACGGCGGTCTCGGCGGTGCTTTATAGGTGAGAGGGGGAAGGGCGCCTGCCGATCCAGGCGGCCCGGCGCATGACCACGAACCAGCCCGATTCCACGACCAGCCACCCGCGCACGTCTCCACGTACAGACGGCCGCCCGCCGGCCACACGCAGAAGATCGCCTCGCCACTCGCCCCGGCGCGGCCATCGCCGTTCGCCGTTCCCGGACTTGACCTCGGCCGACGAGTCGAGCGGTGATGACCACCGGTCCGCCACCGGGGCGGACCGCCCGCCATCCGGCACACAGCCGGACAACGGGGGAGCAGCAGGCACCGGGCCTGGGCGGTTGCGACTGGTCGCACCGGCCGAACCGCTACGCCTGACGCCCTACGCGGCCCGCGCGCTTCTGAGCCTCATGCTCGAAGTCCGTGCCCGCCGCGCCGCCGACCACAGCGACGAGGAGACCGGTCAATGACCCAACAGCGACCCAGGACAACGGCACCCCTGCGGTTCGCCTTCTACGGGCGCGTGTCCACCGAAGACAAGCAGGACCCCACCGCGTCCAAGGCATGGCAGCTCCGGCGAGCGCAGACGCTGATCGAGAGCAACGGTGGCTGCATCGTTGTCGAGTACTTCGACGTCGACCGGTCCCGCTCGATCCCATGGGTACGGCGGCCGGAGGCCAGTCGGCTGCTGGAGGCGCTCAAGGACCCGAGCCGGGGCTTTGACGCGGTCGTCGTCGGGGAGCCGCACCGCGCCTTCTACGGAGGGCAGTACGGTCTGACCTTCCCGCTGTTCGACCACTACGGCGTCCCGCTGTGGGTCCCCGAGGTCGGCGGGGCCATCGACCCCGTCAACGAGGCCCACGACATGATCATGTCGATGTTCGGGGGCCTGTCCAAGGGTGAGCGCAACCGGGTACGGACCCGCGTCCGCAGCAGTATGGCGGCCATCGCCGCCACCGAAGGCCGCTATCTCGGCGGCCGTCCTCCGTACGGCTACAAGCTGGTGGACGGCGGCCCCCATCCGCACCCGGGGAAGGCGGCCGACGGCAAGCGCCTGTACAAGCTTGATATCGACCCCGACGCGGCATCGGTCGTCCGCCGTATCTACTGCGAGTACCTCGGTCTCGACGGCTCACCCGAGAAGGGACTGTTCGCCATCGCCGAGGGGTTGACACGAGACGGCATCCCCTGCCCCTCGGCCCACGACCGGGCACGCAACCGGCACCGGGAGGGACTGGCCTGGGCCAAGAGCGCCGTGAAGACCATCCTCACCAACCCCCGTTACACCGGCCACCAGGTCTGGAACCGTCAACGCAAGGACGAGGTCCTTATCGACGTCAACGACGTCTCACTCGGCCACATCACCAAACTCCGCTGGAACGACCGCGACCAGTGGGTCTACTCCGCCAAGGTCGTCCACCCCGTCATCATCGACAAGGACATCTTCGACCGCATCGAGGGCAAGCTCGCCGTCCGCCGCTGCCAGACCGGCGGCACCAAGGCCCGGACGCAGAGCAAACACGCCTACTCGCTGCGTGGCGTCATCTACTGCGGGCTCTGCAAGCGCAAGATGCAGGCCCACACCTACAAGGAGTACGTCTACTTCCGGTGCCGCTACCCCGAGGAGTACGCGCTGGCCAACAGGGTCAAGCACCCGCGCAACATCTTCGTCCGGGAACAGCAGGTCACGGCGCTCGTCGACCCCTGGCTCGCCAAGGCCCTGGCGCCGCATCGCATCAAGCAGACGATCGCCGACATCCAAGGCGCCCAGGAGCCGCCGACCAACACCGCCGCGATTCGTGCCAAGGCACAGATCGCCGACTGCGAGATCAAACTCGCGCGCCACCGCGCCGCGCTCGAGGCCGGGGCCAACCCGGCGACGATCGCCCAGTGGATGGCCGAGACCGAAGCCCAACTCGTCGCGGCCCGGGCCGAACTCCGCACGGCCGGTGTCCAGCGCCGCCGGATCTTGAGCGCCCAGGAAATCGAGGCACTCATCGCCGGACTGGGTGATCTTGTCCACGTCCTCAAGGACGCGAGTCCGCAGGCCCGTCAGGCGGTCTACCAGACGCTCGGCGTCCGGCTCGTCTACCACCCGGGCAAACAAGAAATCCGGGTCGAGGCTGACCTCGACCCGGATCGTGTCGTGACATCCATGACCCCGCATTTGGGGAAACGGTACGTGTCCGAGGGGCGACACGCCCCGACAGCACATGGCCCGCCCATTCACCGCTCGTCGTGCCCCACCACATTCCGGTTGGTGTGTAGCCAGCAACCAACCTGTCGGATATGGAACAGGCCCGCACGTAGGTTTGAAACCTGCGCGCGGGCTCAACATTATCGTTAGGTGCAGGAGGGTAGAAGGAAAGCAAGGTAAAGCTTCTTTTCCGCCTTGCGCCTGCTCGGAACCCGGTACCGGATCCGGAGCACGTCGCCGTTCCGGAGGCTGGGCGCTGGGAAGTGACCTGCCCGTCCAGCCGGATCGGCAGGTTGACATGGCCGTGACCTCGTTACGCTGTGCGGCTGCTGTGGTTGAGCGCCTGCATGAGGCCGACGACTTGCTGAGGGCCGCGCTGGGCCGAGGAGCTGGACCCGTCGGTCACCGCCGGGTCGGGCGACGTTGTCCAGAATCCGAGGCCGCCCGATACCGGGGCTTGAAACCTGAAAAAGACGCGGCCGCGCTCATGGGCCTGGCCGTCAAGCGCAACGTCCGCAGCCTGACCATGTACTTGTCGCGTGCGTTGGTGCGGGCCGTCGATGGCGCCTGGGTGCCGTGATGGCCGGGGCTCGCTACTGGGTACAGATTGGGTGCCTTGGCCTGTTGATTTTGGGCCTCTAGGTCCTCCTCCGTTCTACATGTAAAAGGCGTATCGCGCTTCTGGCGCCAAATCGTCGGGGAGGTCACGCAGGATGGCGCCGACCTCGTTGGCGAAGCGGACGGTGACTGGGAGCCGTTCGGCGAAACGTGCCGAGTTCCAGTTCATCTTGGTCAGGAGGAGCACCTCGCGGAGGAGGTCGTCGGCGGCGGAGTCCCCGATGTGGTCGGTGATCTGCACAGGGGTCGGGACGTGCCCGTGTGGATAGCGCCCGAGTGATGGAATGTACCCGGTGGTGTAGAGGTACCGGCGGTTGCCCAGTCTCAGGCAGGTGCCTCGGGGAGGTGGATAGTCGCCGTGGCGCATCAGGCGTACGCCGGTCGAGGGGGCCAGCGCCACCAGGTCGTATTCATAGTGGTTAAGTGCATCTTGGAATCCGGATAGTTCGTCGGGAAAGAAGCGCGACTGCTTGTGGACAACGAGCCTGCGGGGTGGGCGTTTCATGGTCTGGGTGTAGCGGTCGACGACGTCGGTGATGAGCCTTGCGGCCTCGTCGGCGGGAAGGTGAGGCCACTTGCCCTTCCACTCAAACGGGTTACCTCGCAGGACGAACGCTTCGCCATTCTCGGCGAAGGCTTGGGCGACGCTGGTCCGCATTGCGGATCTTTCACCATGCGGTCGGTAGAACGTTACGCCGAGGTGGCAGGTTCCTTCAGGAATTCCCACAGGTGCCCATGGGAATCCGCCGGACTTGAAGTAGATTGCAGTAAACAGGTTCCAAGCCAGATCGGCCGGGTGCTCGAGGTCGGAGGTGTGGGCATCGAGGTCGGACTCGATGGTCTCCTGCTGGAGCAACTGGGTTCGCAGTCCGCGCTGCATCGCGCGGGCTTTGATGCCGGCGCGCAAGTTCCACACCGTTTCGACGCCCCGGTTCATCTGATGCACGGCCCAGTACCGCTTCGTGATTGCTGCGGGAAGGGTGATGATCACGAGTGTGGGTGGAGAATCCAGACTCGCCAATTGCATGAGCCGGTTGTCGATCACTTCAAGTAGGTGCCTCAGTCCCTCCAGCCGCCTCAGCCGACTACCGGTCAGGTCGCGGATCTCGCCGGCCGTGATCTTCGCCTCCGGTCCGTTGGTCCGCAGTTGTGAGGCGAACGGGCCGGCGAGTTGGAAACCGCAGAAGGGGTGATGGTCGTCGTTGCCGTCGACGCCTTCGGCCGCGCGGGATAGCCACGCACGGGCTTTGGCGATGCTGTCGCCAGTGCCGATGAAACCGACGGTCACCGACGAAGGGTGGTTGAAGTGGTCACGTGACCAGGGACCTGAGGCTGGAATACCGACCTTGGGGTCGATGTGGGTAAGGCCGTTAGCAAAGGCCAACTCTGGCTCATCGAGCCACTGGACGGCCAGTTGTAGCGGCTTGAGCGGAAGAGTCATCGGTCATCCTCGCTGTGTTCGGCGCCCCAGTCCCACTGGTTTTCATCGTCGAACTCCCAGGAACTGGCCAACGCGTCGAGGACATCGTCCTCGTCACCGCTGTCGAGCATCGAGATTGGGTCGAAGCGTTTGTCGTCGATCTGCGGCCACCTGGCGTCAATGCTTGGGAAATCTCCGTCAATGGTGATGTTTTGTCGGCCCACCTCCAGGACTAGGCGTGCCTTGCCGTCGAGTAGGAAGTAGCGGAAGAAATGGACGGCGTCGAAGTAGCCCTCGTTGTACATGCGGGACTTGCGCTTGGTCACCTTGCGTCCGACCCGGCGCGGATCAAGCGGAGTGCGTCCGTCCTTGGTGAGGTGGAATTCTGGACGGATGGTCATGCCCCAGGTGTTGGGCGCGAACTCCTCAAAGCGGAGCTGCGCGGCCAAGTGCCACCAGATATTGCGCGGCTGCTCAGTGCGCTCGCCTTCTTGCCGGACGACTTTCTTCGCCCACTGGTTCCGGCCTGTCTTGGTCTTGGCTTCTACCCGGCGGGTGATTTTCTCGTGGTCGGCAATGAAGTGATAGCGGTCGTGGTCGCGGTCGTAGCGCACACCACGGCGCAGCAGGGCTCCACGTAGTGCCGCGTTCAGCAACCATACGTAGATGTTCCGGTCCTCGGACTTCAGCAAAGCCCCTGCGTTGATCTGCTCAGCCGAGGCCGGGTCGACCACCTCCTTGAACGGGCCCTTGTTATCGGTGAGGTCATGAAATGCCCAAACCTCGCTTTTGGTCAGCACAAAGGGTAGTACCTGGTTGCGCATCGACCGTGGCAGGTGCTCACCGACCTCGGCGGCCGTGCGGAATTTTGAGGTCGCCTTCCAAACGATGTCCGGCAGCGTGGAGAGCGGCAGCAGCGACAGGTCGATCGTGTCGATAGCCAACGGCGGTGGAGTCGACCGTAGATCCTTGGGGGCCAGCCGTGCCTCATGATCGGCCTTGTACTTTGCGAGGACTTCCACAGAGTAAATCCGGGGGTTGCGGTCAACGATCAAGTGGCACTTCCCGCAGAACAAGGTCAGGTTCTCGACTGCGTCCACGTTGTCCACCAAGGGGACCGCACGGGACCGTGGGCCCTGCCGACCGACGCCCACGATGTGGGCGCGCTGTGCGAGCGTCACCGGTTGCTCTCCTTGGGCGACCTGGTCGGTGACTGTGTTCTTGCAGCCGGGGAAGGCGCATTGATTGCCGGACAGGGCGAACAGGCGATTGGTAACCGGGTCCGGGATGTTCTTGCGGTTCGGCGAAGCCACGAGTCCAATGCTAGGCGCCAGGTCCGACAGTTCGGGTCATCGAACGCTCGGGGCAGCCACGCAGGCGACGCCTACAGGCCACCGGGGCTACCGGGCGTGCGTCCTCCTTGCGGGGGGTGTCGTAGGATTTCCCTCGATGCCGCCAAACCTGCAACCTTAACAGTCGAGTCTGAAAAACGGGGAAATCTGGCAACCTGTACCGCGGGGAGCCTCAGGCGCTTTAGGCTAAGCAACGGCGGCCAGTTCATCTGACGCCCGGAGTTGGCTCCGGGCGGAGGGTCGACCAGACCGTCTCGATGAGCTTCAGAAGCGGCTCGCCTTTCGCACCCGAGACCTCCGAGATCGCGTGCGCGAGCCGGAGCGCCACCGCAGCGTCCGGTTTTCCGAACAGGTCGAGCTGGTTGAGGACCGCTGAGTATCCACCGGGCAGGGGGGTGAGATGCTGTGCGATCACGCACTCGGCGAGTTCCTGTACGTGCTCTGGGCTGGGAAGGGGTTCCGTTATTTCTCGACGGTGCTCGATCTGGCGCCTGAAACGATCAAGTATGGAGGTGTTGAAGCTCAGCCCTAAAAGCTGTGCCGTAATGGTCGAGAAGCGCGGCCTGGTGTGCTGCCGGTGAGCTGGCGCCCTCCGGGCCGGTCAGCCGGCCTTCGCCAGGTTGTGCATGAGGGCGATGCCGTGGGTGGCGTGGTGGACGCCGTCGCGTTTGCGGCGGCAGTTGCGCAGGATGTTCCACCATTTCATGCGCGCGAAGACGTGCTCGACGCGGGTGCGCACCCGTTTGTGGACGGTGTTGAGTGCGTGCTGCCAGGCGGGCAGCTCGCTGCCGTCGCGGTGACGCCGGTAGGGCATGATGACCTGCCGGTTTCCCTGGTAACCGCCGTCGGCCATCACGTGCGCACCTCGGCAGGCCTGGTCCGCGTCCGAGTCGCGGAAGGCGGTGCAGTCGTTGTGGTTGCCCGGCACCGGACGTTCGACCGCGACCGCCAGCCGGGTGTTGGCGTCGATGACGACCTGCATGTTCACCGAGTACCGGTAGTTCTTGGACGAGGCGGTGACCGTCCGGTCGTGGACGGGCACCAGCGTGCCGTCCACGATCAACACCGTGTCCGGACTGTGCCGGCGGGTGACCGGGGCCAGGGCGAGCAGCGGCGCCAGATGGTCCACGACTCGGTGCGCGGCGGACTTGGACACCCCGAACAGCAGTGCGACCTGCCGCAGCGTGAGGTTGGTGCGGTAATACACCGCGATCAGCAGCACCCGGTCGGCCAGCGGCAGGCTCCACCGCCGCCCGGTCCCGGTCTGCTCACCGCCCCGACCTGCAACGATCCGCACCAGACGCCGGAACTGCCGCACCGACAGGCCGGTGAACACCGGCACCCACTCGTCCCGATCGGCCCTGATCAACCGCTCCACGTTAAGATCAACGATCTTGATCGCTTGGCGTTACGGGACAGCTTCTAGGAAGCGCTCCAGTCTCACGGGGTGTCCCGGTTACAGGTGGCAGACGGCGCAGCCAACCTGGTCGTCGTCTTCGTCGTGTGCGTCGGCGAGGATTTCGAGGAGCGGGCGGTTTGGTTTGATGCGGTTGGCGGCGCGTTGTAGCGCGGCCTGGTGCTTGGCTTCAATTTCTTCGCGGCGGGCGAGTAGTTCGTCGAGGGATTCGCCCTGGGACCAAGTGTACTTGCGGTCCTTCATGGCGGTCGCCTGGTAGTTCACCTTCTCCTCGTATGCGACAGCCTTCTCGAACAAGTCAGGGTGGCGTTCCTTGAGTCCGAGCCATTCGTGTTTGCGCTGGAAGAAGCAGAAGTAGCAGCCTGAGCGGGTGCGCCACTCGTAGTAGGCCGGCAGGCCGATGCCGGCCTCGTCCAAGATCCGATCGACGCCCTCGCGGTCGATGCCGTCTTCGCGGAAGGGGAAGACGGCCTTGATGTTGGGTTTGGTGCTGACGTAGCCGAGGCGGTTTTCGTCGGCGCGGATAGCGACGTAGGAGATGACGTCGTCGTCTCCTACCCACGCCTCCAGCGGCTTGATCTTGAGGTTCTTGGTGCACCAGCGCATCTGCGGGCTGGGGAGGGTGCCCTGGTACACCTCAAGCCAGTGATCGAAGTCACGGCTGGAGTTGAGACGCTCGATCGGCTTGCCAAGGGCTGCTTCGAGCCGGTTGAGGTACTCGTAGGTCTCGGGGAGCTCGGCGCCGGTGTCGCAGAAGAAGTACTCCATCTGCGGGACGCGGTCGCGCATGTAGATGGCCAGGGCTGATGAGTCCTTGCCTCCGGAGATGCCCAGCACGTGTCGTGTTGGGGCGGTGGTGTTGTCGGTGGTCACCGTTCCTTCTTTCCGAGGAGGGCGTGGTCGGGGCCCGATCTGGTGAGCCGCTCGGCAAGGGCGGCGAGCAAGATCCGTGATCCGCCGTGTCCGAGGTCCTTCTCAGCTTGCTCTATGACTCTGACAATCAGCTCGTCGGCGATCTTCCGGGATTCCTGGGGGACGTGCACGAGCAGGCGTTCTTCGGTGCCTTCGGGGCTGGTGAGGGTCAGCAGGTGAGTGTCGATCTGCCGTGGCGGGGAGTCTGAGGTCTCCTGCTCTGGCGGGCGGCCGGCGTTAGGAGCGTCGGCGGGCACGTCCGATGATCTCTGTGGCTGTGGGGGCTGTTGTTCCTGCTGCGCGGCGTACAGGTGACTGACGCGGTCGAAGCGGCGCGCCATCTCTTGGACGCGTCGTGGGAAGCTATCGACGTCTGCGTCGGTCCAGTCTCCGAGCGCTTTGTTGGTCAGCCGGATGATGATCGGGTCCAGCCAGTCTTCATCGGGCAGGGAGGTGTTCAGGACCCGCTTGACGAATCCCTCGAGTTCCACCTCCAGCGGCGCGTGGGCGAACCCGCGCAGGACCTCGCTGAGGCCCTCCCGCAGCTGCGGGAGTTCGCCGGAGATCCCGAAGGCCTGTCCGATCGTGGCGGTGATATCCGCCCGCAGCGCCCTGGTGGCGCCGGAGATCTCGTTGAGCGCGCCGGTCAGCTTCGCAACGTACGTCTGGGCTGTGGCCTTGTCTTGCGGTTCGGCCGGGGGGATGGGGTTCAGCCCGAGCGCTTGGGGGAGGCTGGTGAAGATCAGCTGCCCCGGGTCGTTGTCGGTGAGCAGCACCTGGCGGACCTGCTGAGCCTGCGGCGATAGCCGCTTGGTCTTGCGCGCGTATGGTGTCAGGACCATGATCTGTTCCAGTACGGCCCGGGTTACTGCCAGCAGCTTGGGGTTGCGGGCGGTGCGGGAACGCGGAACATCCACGGCCAGCGATGCGGCGAGCCCTTCCACCACCAGGCGGCCCTGCCCGGTGCCGACCGGCACGTGCTTGACCGCGAAGCGGTCGGGGCCGCTGTCAGCGATCAGCCGTTCGATGATCTCCGGAGTGAGGCGGGGGCAGTAGTTGCCTTCTTCGAACAGGGCGATGTCGGCGCCGCGGACGATGAGCGCGGTGGCCATGAGGATCGGCATGACGCCGGCCTTGACGCCATATGGGGGCGCCATGAGCCGGGAGTAGATGTCGACGATTGGGGTGTTTTGCGTCGCGCCGGTCAGCAGTTCCTCCAGCGCTTCCCATGCCGGGACGGTGTGCGGGTGTCGCTGGGGGTCGGGTCGGGATACGCCGTGGGTGGTGATGCTGTCAGCCTGGAGCCCGCCGCTGGTGTGATTGTCTGCGCGGTGGAGCCCCAGGTATTCCACCACCCCGTGGTACATCGCGCGTTCCTGGGTGTACCGGGCCGTGTCGTAGCCCAGCATGGGCAGCCCGGTCTTGGTGACCAGGTCGCTTAGCAGGACGCGGCGGGCGCGGGCGCCGTTGCTGGTGAGTTCGTGGCGGCCGGCCATCTCGTTGCGGATGTGCGGGGTGTGGAAGAACACCCGGTCGCAGGCCGCTGACGCCAGCGCGGCGAAGCTGCGTGCCTCTAGCGGCTCGCCGGCCTCGGTCTGGGTGTCTTCACCGCGCGGCCACAGGTACCAACTGGAGGCGGCGCTGCGCGGGTTGAACGCCTCATCGAGCCGGGCGCCGATGCTGTGGGAGATTTCGGCGATCCGTTCGGTGATCTCCCGGTCGGCGACCGGATCGATGTCGTCCTCGTGTCGCAGATCCTCTAGGGCCCGCAGGGTGATGCCCGCTTCCAGGATCTGCGCGGGGTCGCGAGTGATGCCGATCAGCACCGGTAGTGGTGAGTTGACCAGTGGCCGGTGGTCGGGGTCGCCGAGGTGGAAGACCACCATGCCATCGGCGGCGTCGCTGACCACGTCGGGGCCGTCGAGCTTGTCGGTCTGGAGGCTGATGGCGGTGCGGAAGTACCGCAGCATCCCGGTGTGCTGGGTGTGTGCTCCGGCGACCACCTCGGTGGGTAGCACGGCCCCGAGGTGGTCGCGGAGGTAGCTGACCACGTCGTTGGCGGTGACGCGGACGGCGATCTCCTTGACGCGGGCATCGATGTCGACGTCGGTGCCTTGCCAGACCCGGTACTCGTCGCTATAGGCGCGGTGGGTGAGGAATCCGGCGTCCGCAAGGTGCTGAAGGCGAGCCTTCAGGTCGGCGAACCGTTCGGGATCGGTGGTTTCGGCTGGGTCGTGCAGCGCGAACTGGATCATCGCGGGGGTGGCGCGGAGTACTCCATCGACGTCGATGAGGTTGAGGATGCCGATGGTTTTGAGGATATCTCGATCCTTGTGCGGCAGCCCGTGTGCCTCATTGATCCGGTTATCGACCTCGAGCCAGCGGCTGGCGTTGGTGGAGGCCAGGATGGTGGTGCGGCCGGAGGCGAAGAAGTAGTCATACAGTTGCGGCAACTGCACGGTGGAGGCCTGCTTGGGCGAGGCTGTTGAGTGCTCCTGTAGGGCGCGGCGGATGGTGTGAGGCTCGTCGTTGGTGAGAAAACCGATGAGGCTGCGGTCATGCTGCCCGATCTGGAAGGCCAGCAGCGGCGCTGCCACACTGGTCAGCGGATGCAGCGGATACAGGTGCTCGAACATCTCCGATGAGATGTGCACCACCGAGTTCAGGCCGTGGTTGGTCCAGGCATCGGCGGCAGCCCGCGCGTGAGCGTTGATGAGCTGCCGCCCGGCCTCGTCCACACCGCCGTGGTCGAGCCGCCGCTGCAGCAGGTGGACCGCGTCGCCGAGGTTAGGGGTGAAGGTGATGTCCTCGAACCGGCCCTGGACCTTGGCCCACTCCTTGGTCTGGATGCTGCTGGAGCGGGCCGCGTAGTCGCTGAACGCCAGATGCTGGAGGGTGAAGATGAACAGAGGCAGCCCGGAGTGCCCGGCCCCCTTCTCCGCCAGCATCTGGAGCAGGAACACATCGCTGTCGGCACCTGCCGAATCGCCGGAGGCTGCCAGGTACTCCAGGGACTTGCCGAACTCGTCGATGACCAGCAGCACCGGGCCGGCGGCGCACAACGCGGTGACCGCGTCCAGCAGGTGTTCGGTGCTGGGCACCTCCGACTCCGCGCACGCCTTCAAGGCCTTCGCGGCGCCAGGCAGGCGCCTGTTCTTCGGCTTGCGTTCCACGGCGGTCTTCAGAGCCCGGTGTACGGTGACGGCCAGCGGTTCTCGCCGCGCCGTGGTGACCGCACCGAGGAACCCCTCGGGGGCCAACGCGTCTCGCGCCTCAGCCAGGCGCGCCGCCAGGCTCGGGCTAGACGCCTGCACCGCCTCCAGCGCTTTGCTCCGGCGTTCAGCGTCGGTGCCCAGGAACGCATCCAGCAGATTCGCCAGCGTCGACTTGCCCGACCCGTAGGGGCCGGTGAACGACCAGGCGCGCGTCCGTTTCGGATCCGCGACCGCGTTGGTGACCCGATCCAGCACATCCAGTGCCCGGGCCCCCACGTAGGGGTCGTTGAGGTCGGGTTCGCGGACATCGCGTTCCAGGTTGGTGGAGCGTAGCTCCGACCCGATCAAGTGGATGCCCGCAGGCACCTGTGCCGAGAGTTCCGCATGGTCGCCGACCGTGCTCACGCCTTCTCCTCGATCAGTTCCATCGTCTCGGTCTGCTCAGCCTGCTGGTTCCGCTTGGGATGAGTACGAATCCCGAGCAGCCCAGGGAAGCGCTGCTCCCACTGCTCTGGGGTGGGGAAGCCGTCTTGGGCACGGATGTTGCCGTAGTGCTGGTCCAGGATGTTCCAGGCGAGCGCTTGTGGATGGCCGGCAAATTCCAGTGTCCGCTGTCCGAGTGAATCGGTGATCTGCAATGACTCATGCTCGGCGACCAGGTCTTCGATGACGGCGATGAGCTCCGGTTCCCGCATGCGGAACGCCCGGCCGGGTGCCCCGGGCTCGTTGGCCAACCGCGCCACCGAGATGGACTGGCCGCTGGCGAACTCCACGGCGTACTCCAGGCATGCATACAGCAGCACCGCGGGGGGCAGGTTGCCGCGCGGCCGGTTGGTGAACCGCCAGATACGGTCCTTGCCTCTGCCCTGTCCCTCCAGCAGCCCCAGTTCACGGAACGGGCTCATCAGCTGATCTTCGAAACTGCCGGGAGAGTTGGTGTGTACCTCCAGGTCCATCGCGTACATTTTGGTCAGGCAGTCCACATCCCGCTTGATCGATTCGGCGGCGGGCACGGAAGCCGTCGGGTAGCTCTCGTTCACGTGCCGGGTGATCAACGTGATCATCTCGGCGGCCGTGACTTTGGAGAACGGCGCCAGGTGGAACATCACATACCAGCTCGGCACCAGGCATTTGGCGCCGTCGGGGCCGGGCTCACGGGACAACAGCCACCAGTGCAACAGCCACAGGCTCCCGCTGTCCTCCAGATAGGGGTCAGCACCGCGCTCGCCCAGCAGCCATTCCGCCCGCCAGGTCGGGGAGGCGATGTAGGCCCGGTTCGACGGATCGGGGTGTGGGTGTTCGCGGGTGAGTTTGAACGCCTGCGTCCAGAATCGGATGGAGTGGACCATGTTCTTTCCGACGCCCAGCGTCACCGGGGCGGTGTCGCGGTGGAACAGATCACTGCCGGAGTCCCCGTCCTTCATGATCTCGCTGTGAGCCTTATGGAGCCAGCCGAACCGGGGAGCGAACGTCTCGTGCCGGGCGAACTTCGGCTCGGCCGCATCTGCGAGCCGACTGTCGGACATGGAATGGGGCCCTTTCGGTAGCTCAGGGGTTCGGTAGTTCAGGTGGACGCCGCGCGCAGGACGGTCGGCTAGGGCTCTGCTCCAGCAGCCAGGGCTGCGCGCACGTGCTCCACGGCACGGACCGTGGCGTCCACGGCGTGGCCGATGTCGTGTTTTGTGGTGGCAAAGCCAAACGAGTAGCGGACGGTGGCGTCGGCGTCGTCGCGGCTCAAACCCATGGCCAGCAGCACGTGACTCGGGGTCGGTGCTCCGGATGCGCAGGCGCTACCCTGCGAAGCGGCCACCTCCGGCATCGCGGCCAGTACCGCATCTGCCGGGGTGCCGGGGAAGGTGACGCTGGTGACGCCGGGCAACCGCTGCGCCCTCGCCCCGTTGATGCGGCAGCCGGGTACCCGCAGCTTCAACTCCGATTCCAAGAGCATGCGCAGCGCCCCAACCCGCTGCACCTCCTCGGCGAGATGGTGCTGTGCTGCCTGCGCGGCGGCACCGGTTCCCGCGATGCCGGGCACGTTCAACGTCCCGGCCCGCCAGCCGCGTTCCTGCCCTCCACCGGTCAGCAGCGGCCTGTAGGGCAGAGAGGCCCCCCGCCGGATGAACAACGCACCGACTCCCTGCGGGCCGCCGAACTTGTGTGCCGACAGTGACAGCAGGTCCACCTCAAGCTCGGCTAGGTCCAGTGGGACACGACCTACCTGCTGCGTCGCGTCGGTGTGCACCAGCGCCCCGGCCTCGTGCGCCAGCTTGATGATCGGCTTCAGATCGGTGAGCACCCCGGTCTCATTGTTGGCCGACATCACCGAGACGACCGACAGCTGCCGCCGCGCGCATACAAACCTCAGGGGATCCAGGTCGACGATGCCGTCGGCGTCCACGGGTAGTTCGACCAGCAGGTCCGGCCGGTCCGCCGTCAGGCTGCGAGCCGTCTCCAGCACTGCAGGGTGTTCCACAGCAGAGATCACCAGCACAGTGTCCGGGGTGTGGCAGGCGCGCAACGCCAGGTTGTTGGCTTCGGTGGCTCCGGAGGTAAAGATAAGCTCCCCCGGTGCACAGTTGAGCAGTGACGCGACTTGCCGTCGCCCCCGGTCCACACGTGCGGCTGCGTCCTGGCCCGCGTGGTGAAGGCTGGAGGCGTTACCTGCATGCTGGAACGCCTCCATGATCGCTTCGTGCGCCTCGCTGCGAAGCGGTGCCGTGGCGTTGTAGTCGAGGTAGACCGGCTCGCAACGCTGAGGTTCAGTCATCGTGACCCACTCCCTCGCCCCGTATCATGCTCTGCCTCGGCTGACTCCTGGCGCATCGTATCGCGCTCGGCTTCGAGGTCACCAGGAGTGCATCCGATCGTAGTGGCAGGCGGCCGACAACGGAGGCAGGGTTCGGCGACTGCCGCGCTTGGCGCGTCACCTGACACCAAGCGGAACTCCCGCTTGGCCGGACGGTTAAGGTCTTTCGAAGTTGTCGGAAGTTGGGCACGCACCTGCTCGTGCAGATGAATGGCAAGGAATGCCCCGTGATGTCGGTATGAGGGTCTAGGGTTGGCTGCACCACCCGCAGGTGAACGCGGGTGAACAGGGCCGTTGCAGCGAGAGCGGCATCATGGAAAGGCGGATTGTTGCACGTTGCGCTGAGGGAACTGTGCTCGCGGCCAAGCGTGCGCACAGGGAAGTCATGATCGATTCCCCTGGGATCGCCTTTCGTGCCGTCCTTGACGCTGCTCCGCTGCCCTATGTACGGCGTCTGCTCGGCGAGCATGTGTGTGAACTCCTGGAGTTGCTGCAGGGGAGCAATGCCGATCCTGCCTCTCTCCGGGCGGTCGCCGCCTCGGCTGTCTCACCCGAGCGGCTGGTGGCCGACCGCGATGAGCGCGTGGAACTGCTTGAGCTCCTGCCCGCGGACAAGCGTGAAGAACTGGCCGGGCGCCTTGGAGGCGCCGGGGCAGCCGAGCCCGCAGCGTTTCTGGCCGGCCTCGACTGGTCGCCTGAACACCGCCGTGTACTTCTGGGGTTCCTCGGTCTGGTCGTTGACCGCGTGCCCGAGCCTCCCGCCTCTTCGCTTGGCCGAGTTGGCCCGGCCTATGGCCTGTTTCCCTATCAGCGGACGGCTGCGCGCACGGTCCGCCGTCTGCTGTACTCGGGGGAACGGCGAACGGTCCTGCACCTGCCGACCGGAGGCGGCAAGACCCGTACCGCGATGAACGTGGTCTGCGACCACTTGCGGCAGCACGAACCCTCCGTCACGGTATGGCTTGCCAGGGGGCAGGAGCTTTTGGAGCAGGCAGCGCTGGAATTCGAACGCGCATGGGCGGCACTCGGCGACCGGGAAGTCACGGTCGTTCGGATGTGGGGCGATCATCCGACCAGCCTTGAGCCCATTTCCGACGGCATTGTGGTCCTCGGCCTCGACAAGGCTGGGGCAGCAGTCAAGGCCGACCCGGGCTTCTTGGACCGTCTGGCCCTTCGCACCACCCTGACGATCTTCGATGAGACCCACCAAGCCATCGCCCCCACCTACCGCCGGGTCGTGCAGGCGCTGAGCTTGCGCAGCGACTCCAGCCTGCTGGGGCTCACGGCAACACCTGGGCGCACCTGGGCCGACATCGCCGCCGATGAGCAACTCGCTGATCTGTTCGCCCGGCAGAAGGTGATGCTGGAGATCGACGGCTACGACAACCCCGTGACCGCCCTGATCGACCAGGGGTATCTCGCTCGCCCCACCTTCCGCACGGTGGCGGGAGAGTCCGGCATGAAACTCAGCGCCCAAGACCAGCGTGGCCTGGCGGCATCCTTCGACCTCCCAGAGGCGCTCGTTGCCCGACTTGCCGACAACGTTCAATGGAATCTGCAGGTCGTGCGCACGATACTCGATCTGAGTACCCGCCATAACCGCATCTTGGTGTTCGCCGCCTCGGTGGAACACAGCCGGATGATCACTGCGATCCTGTCCGTGCTCGGGGTCGATGCCGCACAAGTCACCGCCGAATCGCCAGCCCGCCACCGCGACAGGGTGATCAGCAGATTCAAGGGCCCCGGCACGCAGACGATGGTCCTGTCCAACTTCGGGGTTCTCACGACGGGCTTCGACGCACCGGCCGCGAGCGCGGCCGTCATCGCCCGCCCGACACGCTCCCTGGTGCTCTACAGCCAGATGGTCGGCCGTGTCATCCGCGGGCCAAGGGCCGGCGGCACCCCGACGTGCGAGGTGGTCACCGTCATCGACCCGTCGCTGCCCGGCTTCGGCGACGTGGCAGAAGCGTTCACTAACTGGGAAGACGTATGGGAGGCCCGGTGACATCCAAGTACTCGATCGTTACCTCTGACCTGACGGTTAAGGCACTGCAAGACAGCGGCTACAAGTCCACCGCGCATGCGATCGCCGAACTCATCGACAACGGCCTCGAGGCCAACGCCGACCTCGTCGAACTGTTCGTCGTCGAAGGAACGCAGCCCACCGCCGGGCGCGCCCGGCGCCGCGTGGAGACCATCGCCGTCCTTGACAACGGCGACGGGATGAGCGGGGAGACTCTCCGGCAGGCCCTGCGGTTTGGCGCCGGGACCCGCCGCCAGCGCAAAGGCATCGGTCGCTTCGGCGTCGGGCTGCCCAACTCCAGCATCTCCCAGGCTGACCGCGTGGATGTGTGGTCCTGGACCAACGGCCCGGAAAACGCGCTGCGCACCTACCTTGATCTCAAGGAGCTGCTCGACGGACTCGAAGAGGTGCCCGAGCCCGAGCCCGAACCGGTCCCGCAGGAATGGCAGCAGCTCGCCGAAGGGCTCGGCCCTTCGGGAACCCTGGTGCAGTGGACCAGGCTCGAACGCGTGCAGTGGCGCGGCGCGCGTACCACACTCAACAACACCGAGAAGCTGATCGGCCGGATCTACCGGCGGCTGCTGACCGAGGGCAAGCGGATTCGGCTGGTTCCCGTCGAGGGGTGGGCCGAACTCCCGGGCGGCCGCGACGCCCTCCCTAACGACCCCCTCTACCTCACCACGCCCAGCTCGACACCAGCGCCCTTCGGCACCAAGCCAATGTTCCGGCCCTACGGGGGAGGCAACACCGGCCAGATCGGTGTCGAACGGTTCATGGTCACGGGCGTTGATGGCGCCGACTACCCCGTCCTAGTGAGGGCCTCGGTGGCTGTGGACGCCGCCCGACTGCCCGACATCGCCGGCGAGGAGTGGCCCACAGAGATCAGCCCGACCGCCAACCCGGGCGACACCCCCTGGGGCAAGCACGCCGCCAAGAACCTGGGCATCTCTCTAATCCGAGCCGATCGCGAACTCGACCTTGACACCAGCTGGACCAACTCCTACGACCCCGTCGAACGCTGGTGGGGCATCGAGATCGACTTTCCCCCGCAGCTCGATGAGGTCTTCGGCGTCACAAACAACAAGCAGGCCGCCACGATCTTCTCCAGCCTATCCAGCTTCAACTGGCGTGATGAAGCCGCTGGCCTGACCTTCGAAGAATTCCGCGAACAGCTCCGGGAGGAAGGCGACCGAAGTCTCCCGCTGATCGAAATCGTCTACTACATTCGTGAAAAGCTTCTGGGAAACCTGCGGAGCCACCTGACAGATCAGACCCGGGGAACCCGGGCCAACCGCAAACGGCACGAAGAAGTCGAGGCAAAGGCAGAGCACGCGCTACAGCGCCGCAAGGAAGAAACCCAGCCGAGCTTCACCGACCAACTCGCGGAACATGCCACCGAGGAAGAAAGCCAGCAGCAGCAGTTCGACAGCCTGGTCAAGCTCCACAAATACAGCCCGGCCGACGCCGAGCGCATCATCGCCGAAACCAGGGCGAACAACAGACACATCCAGCTGCTGACCAGCCGGAACCCAGATTCACCCGCCTTCTTCAACGTCGAGTTCATCCCCGGCGTGCTGCAGGTCTCGCTCAACATGGACCACCCGGCCTACAACGACCTCGTCGCCGTCCTCGACCAGGACATCGAGGGCGCCAGCAAAGAGGAACTTGCCGACCGTCTGATCAACGCCGCCGATGCCTTCAAACTGGTCCTGCTGTCGTGGGCACGCTACGAGGACGAACAACCCGAAAGGCCCCGCGCGCGTGCCAGGCAGATGCGGCAGGACTGGGGCCGCATCGCCCGCGAGTTCCTGCACCCCGACGACGAGGACGACGAGTGACGCACGACCACATCTGGCAGCAGCTCCAAGGGCTGCTCCAGAGCGCGAGCCGCCGCGTCATCCTCATCGCGCCCTTCATCAAACAGGATGTATTCCAGGCGGCACTAGACACCATCCCCAGCCACGTCACCGACATCGACTGCGTCACCCGATGGTCGGTCGCCGAGATCGCCGCGGGAGTCTCCGACCCCGAAATCGCCGAGATCGCCGCCGACGACGATCGGACACACGTCCGGCTGTGTCACAACCTGCACGCGAAGCTGTACATCGCCGACGAACGCTGCCTTGTCGGCTCGGCCAACTTGACCGCGACAGCGACCGGACGCGTCACCGACGCCAACCTGGAACTGCTCCTCGAAACGGAGGCGAGCCACCCAGAAGTGCGCCGGGTATTGAACGCCATCGATAGTGACACTGTGTCAGCCACCCCTGAACTGGCCAAACTCCTGCGCGAGCAAGCCGAGCTCCTGAAAGCAGACCAGGAGGCGCCGCGCATCGTGATCCCCGGGCAAGGACCTCGCACAACGCGGTGGCTCCCCGAAACGCGACGCCCACAGCGCCTGTACCGGGTGTACTGCGGACGTCACCACACCATCGGACGAGACGTCCTCGCCGGAGTGTTGCGCGACCTCGCGCAACTCGACCTCCCACCCGGCCTCTCCGAGACGGAATTCGCCACGGCAGTTCGCGCGCGCCTGCGCGAACTGCCAGAAGTCCACAAACTCACCGACGCCGGCGCCCTCAGCCTCGCCGAAGCCACCGAAGAACTGACGGCAGACGGAACGTTCACACACGAGCAGGCCCAGCGCGCCGTGGAAAACCTCGGTGAATGGCTCCAACACTTCGACGAGGTCCATTTCGTGCCAACTGGGCCTTGGGAAATTCGACAAGGGAAGATAATCAAATGACCTCTGTCTGTCTATATACAGAGAACGATTCTCGGGGCTTGAGGTGGCGCGTGTGATTGTCCTTCCGGATGTCGAGGCCTCTGGATCACGCAGATAAAACCATGACTTGACGTGCGGAGCGGAGTCCTCCTAATTTCGCGCAATGTGCAGCGCGGACGGGAATGATGCAGCCAACAGGTCGCCAGTCAATTCGATGCAGGAGCCATCGCCGGGCATCCGGGCGGTCTCCTATGGGGGAGGGGTGCAGTCCACTGCGCTCCTAGTTCTTGCCGCGCACAAGAGGATCGACTTCCCGATCTTCTTGTTCGCCAACGTAGGCGACGACAGCGAACATCCTGACACGCTCGCCTACGTTAACGATATTGCGAGGCCGTATGCGCGGCAGAACGGCATCGAGTTGATCGAGGTCAAGCGTTGCCGCCGAGACGGCACATCCGAGACACTCTGGGAACGCCTCAACCAGAGGAACTCGCGTTCGATCCCGATTCCCGTCCGAATGGGGAACGGTGCTCCCGGGCGCAGATCCTGCACGTCAGACTTCAAGATCAAGGTGATCGGCAGGTGGCTCAAGCGGCATGGCGCAACAGCCGCATCCCCCGCTGCCGTCGGCATCGGAATCTCGCTCGATGAGATCCACCGAGCAAACAAACGTCGAAGTGAACCGCACGAGGTCATCGAATACCCCCTATTGCAACTCGGCCTCCGACGCGATGACTGCGCCCAGATCATCACCGACGCAGGCCTGCCTGTTCCGCGGAAGAGTGCATGCTTCTTCTGTCCACTGAAAACCGTAGGCGCATGGCGGGAGCAGCGGTACCGCGAACCTGATCTCTTTTGGAAATCGGTTCATCTCGAGGAAGTCCTGAATGAGCGACGAGCCATGCTCGGAAGGGACCCTGCCTATCTCACCCGCTATGGCGTCCCCCTCGACCAAGCCATAAAACCCGAGAACCCTGCCGCCTCGGACGAGATGCAAGACCCGGGTTGTGATTCCGGCTGGTGCATGACCTGACGTGCATGGAGACCGAATAACGGCATGAGGACCGCAACAAATTGCGGCTTGTCCTTCTACGCCCTCCAGTGCTCCAGGACAGGGGAGGCCCCGCGTCATCGCCTTGAGGCCCGAGGATGCTCGAAATGCTTGTTGTCAGCGGCGCTCACGCGCCCCTCTGCTTCAAGCTCAAGTGAGACACAAGGGGATGAAGTTCCCATACTGATATGAGCAGGGCGAGAACGGGTACCGAGCAGAGTGACGGTGACCAGCCACGACCTCCCGGCCTCCGACGGGCCACGAGCAGGCCGACCCAAGCGCCGCCACTTCAGCGCCGCCTACAAGCTGCGGGCGGTGGAGGAGTGCGACGCCGCCGAGAAGGGCGAAAAGGGCGCGTTGCTGCGCCGAGAAGGGCTGTATGACTCCAGCATTCAGCTGTGGCGTCGCCAGCGCGAGGCCGGGGAGTTGACCGAGTCGGGTCCGGCGACCGCGCCGCGTAAGAGCAAGTCGCCCGAGCAGGCCAAATTGGAGCGGTTGCGGAAGGAGAACGAGCGTCTGACCCGTCGATCGGAGCGGGCGGAGAAGAAACTGGCGCAGACCGAGGCCGCCTTGGACATGATGGGAAAAGGTTTCGCGCTCTTGGAGATGATGTCCGAGAGCGCGGACACCGAGAACTCGTTAGCACCTGCCGGCGGGAAACCTTCGACCTGCTGACTGGGCACCTTCCCATCACTATCTCCTGCACGTTGTCGGGTGCGCCGCTTTCCAGTTTCTACCGGCGCCGCAAGCCTGTGTCCAGCATCGTGGAGCGGGCGCCCCGGCCGACACGGCCCAACGCACTGTCTGAGACCGATCGGGAGGAATTGGTGGCCGTGCTCAACAGCGGCCGGTTCGTCGACAAGGCGCCCCGGCAGGTGTGGGCGACCTTGCTGGACGAGGGCGTCTACCTGGCGCCGGTATCGACGATGTACCGGGAGCTGCGGGCGCCTGACCAGGTCCGTGAGCGACGCGCCCACGCCGGCCACGAGGCCCGCAAAAGGCCCTACCTGGTCGCCCACGGCCGGAGTGACCGGGGGAACACCGACCGCGGAACGATCATGGAACCCGAGGCGGATCGGGGCCAAGCCACCACATCGATGAGGCACTCGAATTGGCCAGAAGGTCGTGAAGTGGAGCAAACGGACGGTCGGTGCGGTCGTCGGCTTGGCGGTAGGTGACGCGCGCTGAGAGCGCCGTTTGAGCTCGGCCCGCCAGGCGCGTCCTCCCGCCCGCTTCCAGGAGCTTGGCGCGGGCGGCGGGTTGTCCGGCGGCGAACGCTGATCGGTGGTGTCAACGACGCCGCATTCTTCAGCCGCCGTCGACAGGTGGAGGGCGTGGCGGTTTGACGGTGACCGCCCCGCTCGCTGCGAGTGGCTACCGGCTCAGATCCGGCGGCAATGCGGTCGATGCTTCGGATTTGCGAGATCATCTGCTGATGTAGTTGTGCAGGGCGGTGTTGCATGCGGCTTGGCGGGTGCTGTCATGTGGGAATCGGCGGCGACACTCGGTGCCAACCCACTTTGGCGTCCGGTGCTTGGGCTCGGGCCGAGACGAATGAGCGCGTCGGCGGCTGTGATGGACGGCATGGCTGGATGTGCTGTGTGTTCTTCTTGCTCTGGGCTGGTCCGACGTCCAGTGGTGCCGGGAAGCCGTTTCAGTTCGTGGCGGCCGACCCGCTGGGACGACGGTGGGCTGGTGAGGGCTGCTCGTGCGGGAGGACCGGTGCTGCTGGGAAGCCTTTCGATTCGGTGTGCTCGAAGGGCCGGGCGTCGCTGGTTGTGGTGCGGGTGTTTGAGGTGCCTGCGCCTGGGCGGCGGCGCTGGTGGGCCGCGCGTTTACGGTCGACGATCTGCCGAGTTCGAACGCTGTCACGGCGCCCGTGGCGATGATCGCGCCGGCGATGGCCGCAGCCGTCCGCTTTCGATTGCGAGTGCGGGACCGGCGGTGGCTGTTGCGGGGCTTGATGCGCCAGGGTTCGTCGGGCTCGGGCGGGATGCGTCCGCGGGATGCTGGCGGCAGATCGTTCAGCATCCTGCATGGGTACCGAAGCCCCCCGGTCGGCTGCGACAGGACGGGCTCGGCTGTGTGTTTTGTTGACTCGATCGGTACCCGTTCCTTGGGGAGTGACAGGTGAGAGACCCTGCCTCGGGCTGCAGATACCGGTCGGCGCGGCGCCGCTTGAGTCCTCGACGACCCTTGGAGGCGATGCTCTCGTCCTTCCTCAGCCCATCGCGTGGCGGCCGAGGTGTCCACGGGGTAGGGAGCACAGGTGGCCTGAGGCAGAGCTGCGGCTGCAAAACTCGGCGGAGAAGATGCGCGTGCGTTCCCTGTCCCAGGCGACCCAGAGGGTGAGCTCGCCGCTCTCGCCGCTCTCGCCGCTTTCCGCGCTGAAGGCGACGTGTTCGCCCGCGTGGTCGCGTTCGTGGCTGCACTGCAAGGTCGGCTCAGGACCGAGGTTGAGCCGGGTTCGACTGCGGCGCCAGGGCAGGCGGACCAACTCGGCGAGATCGGCGTCAGCGAGCTCGATCGACTCCTGGCATACGGATGTTTCGGCGTTCGAGGGATTAAGCGGGAACTCATCTGCGGCGATATCTGCGACAACCTTCATGGCCACTGATGATTCCGCTCCGGACAGCTCCACAGCTTGTCTAGCGAGTCGGCGGCGCGTCTGATCCATAACGTACAAAAAGTGACCAGAGCGGGCAGACGTCCAGGCGCGGCGGCAGAATGCGCGGCTGGCCCTCGAGGACGAGCGGGCCGCTGAGCGGGCCGCGGGCCAACGGACTGCAATGACCGCCCGGTGATGGAACATCCTCCTGAGCCCTGGCCCGAGCGCGCCGGTCAGTGGACCGGGCGTCTGCCGGAGCGGATCCGGAAGCTTCACACCGGTTCCGGCGCGACGTACGGATCGTCGCGAGTGCACGCCGAACTGCGTAGCCGAGGACATCCAAGAACCGGCAAGCGGGGTCGAGCGGTGACGTGCGAGCTTCGGATCGTTGATGCAGGGAGGGCATCGGAGCCTCCGGCGATGCGGGCCGGCTTCCTGCTGAGCTGGCCACACCTCGCTGATACTGGCGACGAGCTCACTCGCAGATCCGAGCGGAGGACGAAGCGCCACCTCTGACGCCGCGCTCGTTTGCCGTTACGGCTGTTCGCCGTGTTCGAGGTAGCGGGTGGTGGCGTCGTGGTGGGCGGCGTGGGCATGGACGAGGCGGCGGGCCAGGCGGGGGATCGTCAGGTCGTGGATCTGGATGATGTCGTGGAAGTGGTAGCCGACGAGTTCGACAGGGTCGAGGCGGATGGCGTTGAGATGGTCGGTGGTGAGGGTGCCGCCGTCGAATAGGAAGAGGATTTTGTCGCCTTCGGTGTCGTTGGGGGCCCAGTCGGCGACCAGGAGTCGGCCGATCGGTGGGCTGATGCCGAGTTCTTCGGCGACTTCGCGCGCTGCGGCTTGCCGGGGGGTTTCGCCGTCCTCGACGTAGCCGCCGGGGATGTCGCGGTAGTCCTTGTAGGAGGGGTCGACCAGCATGATGCGGTCGCGGTCGTCGAAGAACAGGACACCTGCCGCCGCGCGGGCGCGGGTGAAGCTCGCTGCCGGGTCATCGGTCACAGCAGTGAGGGTAGGAGATCGGGCTAGGCCGTGTTTCGAAGTAGGTGGAGCCATTCGTCGATGGTGATGATCTGCAGGATGGCCTGGTAGCGGACGCAGAGCTTGTCGTAGCGGGTGGCCATGGCCCGATGGCGTTTGAGGCGGTTGATGCCGCATTCGACGGCGTGGCGGGCGCGGTAGTCGATCGGGTCGAATGCCGGTGGACGGCCGCCGTGGCTGCCCCGCCGCCGGCGGTGGCCGGCCTGGTCGGCCGGCACTGGGATCGTGGCCGCGATACCGCGTCGGCGCAGGTGAGCACGGATCGCCCTCGACGAGTAGGCCTTATCGGCCCGAACCCGATCGGGCCGGGTCCGGGGGCGCCCCCGTCCGAGCCTGGCGATGCGGATGCCGGCCATCACCGCCTCGAACTGCGGGGCGTCACCACGCTGCCCGGCCGTCACCACCAGCGACAACGCTCGTTGCCCCTGCTCGCACGCCAGATGCACCTTGGTCGACAGCCCACCGCGCGAGCGTCCCAACCCGTGATCGTCCGGCTCGATGCTCGTCCCGCCGGGTGGCTCGCGCTGCAGATCGACTCGTCGGCGGGCACCGGCGGCGTGCTGATGCGCCCGCACGATGGTGGAGTCGACGTTCACCTCCCAGCCGATCAGCCCCAACGCATCGGCCCGGGCCTGCAGGGCGGCCACGATCCGTGCCCAGCAGCCGCTGCGCTGCCAGCGGCGGAACAATCCGTACACCGCCTGCCACGAGCCATAGCAGGCAGGCACATCCCGCCAGGGTGCGCCAGTGCGCACCCGCCAGCGGATCCCGTCGATCAACTGCCGTTTCGTCCACTTCGACGGCCGACCCGGCCCCTTGGGCACCGGCAGCAGCGGCTCCAGGACCGCCCACTGCCCATCGGTCAGGTCAAACCGCCTCGTCACCACTACGCTGGCCACGAGGTCTCCGGGAATCAGGGTCTTCTTGGTCGATGACCCCTGTACCGGAGACCTCACTGCTTTCGTGGCCGGACACGCCGCTCATCCCACTTTGAGACACGGCCTAGATGATGTTCATGCGGCGGGCGAGATCGGCCAGGGAACGGCTGCGCCGGCCGGTGGCTGTGTCGTGGAGCTGGTGGACGAGTTGGCGGCTCATGACGTGGGCGTGGACCTGTTCGGCAGCGCGGCGTTCGGCGGTGAGGAGTTCGCCAATGGCTTCGTCGATCTTGTTCCGGGCGCGGTAGGCGTTGACGACTTCGAGGCTGTGCCGGACGGCGCGTTCGGCGGGCAGGTGGGCGGTGTCGATTCCGGGGATGAGGTCGAGTGCGGTGGGGACGTCTCCGAGTGCCATGGCGGTGGTGACGCGGTGGATGCGCACGTTGGTGGGGCCGAAGGCGGTCCACAGGTGGTTGGCGTCGGCACCGAGCTCTTCGGCGATCTGTTCGGCACGAGCGAGGTAGTCGTTGGCGACGGTGCGGTTGCCGGCTCGGGCGGCGGCGACGGCGCCGGGGAGAAGCAGGGTGCCGTGGATTGATAGGCGCGTGGGTGAGCGGTGCGCGTTCTGGCGTTCGAGGTATCCGGAGGCGTGCTGGGCCATGGCGGCGGCTTCGTCGAGGCGGCCTTGGGATTGCAGGGCGTGGATGACCGAGCGGAACAGGGATCCGATGACGGTGGGATCGGCGGTGCGTTCAGCCATGGTGAGCCCGCGTTGGGCGGCGATCCAGGCGAGGTCGGTTTCGCCGAGTTTGGTGAGGATCATCGCTGCGGATTGGTTGGCCAGCGCGGCGAGCCGGTCCGCTTCGGGCTGATGCTGAGCCTGCGCCTCTCGGGTGGCGAGGTGGGTTTGGGTGAGCAGCGCCGGTAACCGGGCCAGCATCTGTGCGTAGCGCGATTGCTGGTAGGCGGTCATTGCCTCGGCGACGTCTCGGCGGAGGAAGTCGAGGCGAGGCGCTTCCGGCTCCGCGTCGAGGGCGGCCAGCAGCGGCGATAGCTGCCGGTAGTCGGTGAGCGCGGAGCGGATCGGACCGACGTCGAGGGCGGACGGCTCTGCGCGGGTCGGTGTGCTGGGCTGCGGCCCGATGAGGTCGAAGACAGAGATGCGCAGTGCGTCGGCGAGGGCTCGGATGACCGAGAGCCGGTCCAGTGGGGCGCGGTCGTTCTCGATCTTGCTGAGCCAGTCCTCGGTTCGTCCGACCAGGCCGGCCAGGACCTCTTGGGGCATGCCGCGGCGGACGCGGTGCCAGGCCACGCGTTGCCCGGGTGACAGGTCTTGCCAGTGATCGCTCATCACGGATCTCCGCCGAGTGACCCCGGATTTTCTTTCCGGGTGGTGGCCCTCCTGCGGTTCTAACTTCTTGGCGATCGCGCCGCAACGGGTTCGGCGCACAGAGCGAGTTCGGAGGTGGTCACCGTGATGATGACCATGCTGCGGCCCGCCATCGCATCGGTTGGTGATGCTGCCCGTCTGGTGCACACAGCCGGGACGTACGTCGGTGACGTCGTACGTGAACGAGCGCAAAGGTCGTCCGGCCCGCCCCTTGCGGCTCGGCGGGCTGAGGGCTCGGCGTTGGAATGTGCACAGGGCGAGAAGCCGTTGGTGTCGGTGGTCGTCTCGGTACGGGGGAACGCGAACGCGCTGCAAGGCCTGTTGGCCGCGCTGGCGCAACAGAGCTTCGTCGGAAGCAGGCCTGCTGGCCTCGAAGTCGTGATCGTGGACAACAGCCGGCGGGGCCAGTGCGAGGGCGGCGCGGTAGCGGCCCGCTCGTGGCCGTTCCCGGTGCGGGTGTTCCACGAACCGCGTCCGGGCTTGAGCCGGGGACGGAACCGTGGCATCCAGGCCGCGCGGGGCCGTTACGTGGTGCTGACCGACGCCGACATCCGCCCGCGCCCGGGCTGGCTGCAGGCGCTCGTGGCGGCGGTCGGTCAGCATGACGCAGCCGTCGTGGGCGGTCGGGCGGTGACGTCCTATCCCGATGGGACGGCGCTCACGATGGGCTGGGTTGCGGCCCGTCCGCTCGCCGAATGCCACGGCCCGCTGGACTGGCCCGAGAAACTCAGCGACTACGGCTGGCCATATTGGATCGTCGGCGCGAACATCCTCGTCGACCGGCGCGCTTTCGCCCGGCTCGGGCTCCTGCGGACTGACCTGGGGCGTCGCGGTCGGCTGCCACTCGATTGCGAGGACCTGGAGTTCGCCGATCGGGTGAGGCAGGCGGGCCTTCGCGTGGTGATCGAGCCGAAGGCGGTCGTGGACCACGCTGTTGGCCGCGCGCAGACGCGTCCGCGGTGGTTCATCCTTCAGGGCGCCTGCCACGGGCTCTCTGTTGCTCGCATGCGCACGACCGTGCGCGTCCCAGCGCCTGCTATCCGTGCGGGGTTCTCTGACATCGTCGACGTCCTGGCGCTGCTTGCGGCTGCCTGGGCCTTCCTGGACGACGTGCAGCTTGTAGTGGCGCTTCGCGACGCCGTCCGGATCTGCACCTATCACCTCGAACGCGTCCGGCTGGTCCTCACCGGCCGGACGCTGCTCCCACTCAGCTCCACCAATCCGGAGGGATGCACATGAACGTGATCACCGGTACCGGCCTGCCACCCGCTGACCATGCGCTCGAAGTGGTCGAACGCAAAGGCGCCGGTCACCCCGACACGCTGGCCGACGGCGTGGCCGAGGCCGTCTCACGCGCCTACAGCCGCTACTGCCTGGATGAGTTCGGCGCGATCCTGCACCACAACGCCGACAAGACCGCCCTGCTCGGCGGTGCTGCGGACGTCCGGTTCGGACATGGCGAACTGACCGCCCCGATCACCGCACTGGTCAACGGCCGCTTCACCGCCGCTCTCGGTGACGAACCAATTCCTGTTGAGGCGATCATCGAGGCGGCGGTCCAGGATTACCTGGCGGACGCGCTCCCGCGTTTGGACGTCACCCGTGACCTGGTGTTGCGGCCTCGAGTGACCCAGGCGTCCAGCCCGGGCGCGGTGCTGGGCGAGACCGACGCTCAGCAGGCAGGGCGGCGGTTCTGGTTCGCGCCCAGGAGTCTGGACGACCTCGCTGAGCGGGCGCGGCTGTTCGCTAACGACACCTCTGCCGGCGTCGGCTACGCCCCGTCCGGGATCGCCGAGCAGGTCGCGATCGCCGTCGAGGCGGAGTTGACCGACTCTCAGCAGGCCGGTCCCCAGCCGTGGCTGGGGACCGACATCAAGATCATGGTGGTCCGGCACGGCAACCAGGTTCATGTCACCGCGTGTGTGCCGCAGATCGCCGAGCACACCCCCGACCTGTCCACCTACGTCGGACGGCGCGCGCGGCTACGCGAGCTGATCGCCGAGATCGCGCAGGAGACCGCTCCCCACTGCGTGATCGAGGCCGCCGTCAACACCCGCGACAACGACGAGCGGCAGGAGCTGTATCTGACGGCGATCGGCTCGTCGCTGGAGTCGGGCGACGAGGGCGTAGTCGGTCGCGGCAACCGGACCAACGGGGTGATCTCGATGCTGCGGCCCTGGTCCGCCGAGGGGGTGTCGGGCAAGAACCCCGTTTATCACGTCGGCAAGCTCTACAACCTCGCCGCTCAACAGGCTGCCGAACGCCTGCACGCCGAAACCGGCCGAACGGTCGCGGTGGCCCTGGTGTCGCAGTCCGGCCGCGATCTCGACGACCCGTGGCAAACCGTCGTGCAGACCTCCGGCGAGGAGCCGCTGAGCGAACCGCTCGTCCGCAAGGTGATCGCCGAGGTTCTGGCCGGCCTGGACTCGCTGCGTGCCCGGCTGCTGGCCGGCGACCTCGCGACGGCCTGAGCGGAGGCCGACCACCATGCTCACCCACAACGCGGAACCACTTACGTTCGCGGCGTGCCTGAACCCGGCTACCGTGAGCGGCCTGTCGTTCGAGCAGGTCGCTCGGCTGGCCGCCGCCAACGGAATCGGATTGATCGAGGCATCGATCCAGCAGATCGTGGCGTACGGGCCAACCCGGGCCGCCGACCTGCTCGACGAGCTCGGTATCCAGGTCGCAGCCGCGTGCGGACTTCTGCCGGACGGTCCCGTGCTGCCGCATCCGCTGCTTGTCGACCCACCGACCTTCCTGCATGCGGTGGACGGTCTGGAGACCCGGCTGGAAGCGTTTGGCGCGATTGGCTGCCGGGTTGCCACGATCGTGCTCAATCCGCGGACTGACCTGGACGGTTCTTTCGCCCATGACCTCGCCGCCGAGCGGCTCGGGATGCTCGGCGGCGCCTGCGCGGAGCACGGGCTGACGCTCGCCGTCGAACCGGTCGGCGTCCAGGCTGGCCTCCCGCCATGCCTGGACGGGCAAAGTCCGTTCATCACCGGCCTGCAGGAACTCGTGCAGTTCCTCCACGCCGTGGGTGACGTCACTGCAGCGGCGGCCCTGGGGGTGTGCGTGGATTCGTTCCACTGGGCGGCGGCCGGTGCCGATCCCGCGCAGCTGACCGGCCTCGCGCCGTCGAGAATCGCACATGTCCAGGTCGCCGACACGCCCGCGACCGTGACGCCCGAATGCTGGACCGACGAGATGCGGCTGTTCCCCGGCGACGGCACCCTGCCCTGGCCGGAATTTCTCCGCGCACTGACCGACGCCGGATACACCGGGCCGTTGTCCGTCGAGCTGTTCAACCCTGCCCTGCGCCGCCTGCCGGACCACCTGATCGCTCAGCGTGCCCTGAGCGCGGTCACTGACGTTCAGGGCACGCCATGAAGCCCGCGCCGGACGGGCACCAGGACGCGGCCGTGACGCGGCGGCCGTGGCGGGTCGCGGTGGTGGGATGCGGCGGCGCCGCGTACGGCATTCACCTGCCCGTCCTATCCGCCCATCCGGCCGTGGAAATCGCGGCCGTCTACGACCGGGAGATCGGACGCGCCGAACAGGCTGTCTCCCGATTCGGAGGCCGAGTAGCTGCGAACACCGCCCAGTTGCTCGAGGGCGCCGATCTGCTCGCCGTACTCACCGGCGTCCACGAGCCATGGATCGAGGCGGCTCTCGCCGCCGGCGTCCATGTGTTCACCGAGAAGCCGGTCAGCTTGGACCTCGGCCGCACGCGTCGGCTTCGCCGCCAGGCCGACGCCGCCGGGCTGCTGCTGGAAGTGGGCGTCGTCCGGGCATTCGACAGTGCTGTTGCGGAGCTTGGGCGTGAGCTACCCGAGCACGAGCTTCGAGGCGGCTGGATGGTCAAGGCCGACGGGCACGACGCGGCCGCACGCCAGCCCTTTCTCCCACCGGGTGCGGCGCCCTACACCTTCGGAACCGACCGGGAGCCGCCGCCTCCCGCTGTCCTCGGTCCAGTCGGTGGACGCGCCTTGAAGATCTTGTTGTGGCAGGGATACCACCTCCTCACCACGATGGCGCTGACCGTGCCGAACGCCCGGCCTGTCTCCTGCATCCTCAGCCAGGATCGCGCCACCGTTCACGGCATCGTTCGCGCCCCGGACGGGGCAACGATTGCGTGCACGATCGGCTCGGCTCCTCCCAACGTGCACCTCGATCGGGTGACGCTCACCGGCTCGGACACGACCCTCACCGCCGAGTTCCCGACCCCGTACGGGCCAGCGGGTATGGGCGCCGTAGTCGCCCACGGTGCGCGGCAACGGCCGCTCCTCCCTGTCCGAGGCGACGACCTGCCCGCACAACGAATGTGGACGGCCATCGCCGACCGTCTCACCGCCAGTAGCCGACGACGAGCAATTCCTGCAGGCACGGGTCATATCGCCGAGGCCGTCGAACAGCTCGCCTACGGCCTGGCGCGCCTCACCACCGTGAACGACCCCGCATCGAGCACCAGAGAATCCGTCCCCCTGAACTCGGAGCAACCATGAACGACACCAAACCATGGCGCGTGGGGATCGTCGGAGCTGGTCGCATCGTCCGCACCGGGCATCTACCGGCATACGCCCAGGGCCGTGTCCCGGTCGCGGCGATCTGCAGCCAGTCCCGGACCACGGCCACCCATCTGGCCCAGCAGTTCAGAACCGAGTTTCCCGACCTCCGCGTGCACGGCAGCGCGCAGGAGCTGGCCGCCGACCCGGACGTCGAACTGCTCGACATCGCCACCCGGCCCGACGGCCGCCTGGACCTGATCCGCGAGCTACTGCCCTACGGCAAACCGCTCCTGGTCCAGAAACCGGTCGCCTACACCCTGGACGAAGCGAACACGATCGCCCGCGAGGCCGCCGACGCAGGCGTCCAAATCGCGGTCAACCACAATCTGCGCTGGGCGCCGGCCCAACGTCGGCTCCTCGACTGGGTCCGCGCCGGCGAACTCGGAAACCTGGCTCACCTGGCGCACGTCCACCACTTCACCGAGGACGTCGACACCTGGTTCACGCGCCACCCCGGCTACCTGTTTCTCGACCACGGACTGCACTACCTCGATCTCGCACGCCAGATCGCCGGCACCGAGCCGGTCGCCGTCTCCGCCCAGGCCGGCCGCCTTCCCGGCCAGACCGCCCAGTGCCCGCTCTCCTACAGCATCATGCTGGCCTTCGACGGCCCACTCGTCGCCTCTCTCACCCTGCACAACCACACACGCACTTCGCACGCCTGGTCGAGTTCCTGGTATGTCAACGGAGACAAGGCCGACGCCGCCGCCACCTACGCCACCGCGACCCTGCACACCACCACCGGCTCCATCACCCACGCCCCCAGCGGCGAGTGGGTACCCGACGGCATCCTCGGCGCCTACACCGCGTTCACCGCGGCGTTGGACCACGTGACGGCGCCCGAGCACGACCTGGCGGACCATCTGCGGACGCTCGCCCTAGCGTCCGCAGCGCTCGCATCGGCGAACGACCAAGGTGCCTGGAAGGACGTCCCTCCGACGTATGCGAGGAGCGGGCGATGACAGGGCCAACGATCCTCGCGATCGAGGGGCCGCCCGGTGCAGGCAAGACGACACTGCTCGGCGCCCTCGTCCCCGCCTTGCTGGACCGAAGCCTGTTCTTCCCGGAGCCCAACATCAAGACTCGTCCCGTGGGCACCGCCAGCCCACATGTCACCAGCGCGTCCGAAACGCTCTGGTACCTGCGGCAGGAGAAGCGCCGCGCCCTGGCCCTGGACCGAACCGGCAGCACGGCGCAGCACACCGATGCGCTCACGGACGCCCACGTGGTCGTGTGCGACCGCAATCATCTGGGAGTCCTCGCCTACACCTGGGCCGCGCGGAGAAGCGACAGCTTCCCTTACGCCAAAGCCGTCGCCTACTACCAGCGACACATCGCCCCGCTCTGCACCGAAGCCGACCTGCGAACGGTGATCCTCCAGGTGAGCGTCGGCACAAGCCTCGAACGCCGCGGCGGCAGCCCAAGCCACCCGCGCTGGCGGCAATGGTACGACCGCGGCCTGCTGCAGCGACTGGCCGAGTTCTACACCGACAAAGCTCCCGCGCTGTGCCCGCAGCCGCCGCTCATCATCCAGACCGATTCACTCACCCCGGCGACCGTTCTCTCCCTCGTCGCCGATGAACTCAGCATTCGCGGAGCCGCTCCACCTGTCGCCCCGCCCGTCGCCCGAACTCGGCCGGCTGTGGACGACCGATTCACCGAGAAGTACGCCGCCCTCGGCGGTACCGCCACGCTCGGCGAGCCCATCACAACCGCCTTCGCCTACCGCGGCGGCCTGATGCAAATGTTCCAGCTTGCCAGCCTCTTCCGCTCCGACGGCCACACCCGCCTGTGGGACCCCTACCAGGTCCTCGAATCCCACACCGCCGACCTCCTGGAACACCGACTCATGGGAGCGTCCTCATGACCAGCAGCCACCCATGCGTGCTCGGCATCAATTTCGGCCACGACGGCGGCGCCGCACTCCTCACCCCCGACCGCATGGTGGCCATCGGCGAGGAACGGCTGAACCGCCACCGCTACAGCCCCGGATGGCTCAACGCCCTCATGTACTGCCTACGCGCCACCAACCTCGCCCTGGCCGACGTCGACCTCATCGTCGCCAGCTCCTACGGCCGTACCCCCGCCAAGCCGGCCGACACCGGATTCGACCTCCTCGGCGTCCCCATGGAACGAATCACCACCGTCGACCACCACCTGTCACATGCCTACACCGCCTTCTGCCTCAGCCCCTACCAGCGGGCCACGATCCTGGTCACCGACGGCGGTGGCAACAACACCGACACCGAGACCTTCTACATCGCCGATTCCGACGGCATCACCCGGCTCGGCGGCAACGACACCGGACGCCCCAGAGCAGGCGGAATCGGCCCCACCTACGAGGCCTTCACCGAATACCTGGGCTGGTCACCCCAAGAAGCCGGGAAGACCATGGCTCTGGCCTCCTACGGAGATCCGCACGCATACACGGTTCCGCTGTTCGACCTCGATGGCACGCAGGTCCACGGGCGGCTCACCTCCACCCACGCCACCGGCGTCGCCGACCTCGCCGCGCGCACGAACTCCGACTTCGGCCCGCCGGACAGCAAGGGACATGACCAGCACGGCATCAACGCCGCCGCCTACCTCCAACACCACACCGAACAGATCCTCACCGAACTGGCTGAGAAGCTCATCGCCACCACGGGCATCGGCAACCTCTGCCTCGCCGGCGGCGTCGCCCTGAACTGCGTCGCCAACGACCGCCTCCGCCGCCTACCTTCCGTCACCAGCCTCTTCATCCCGCCGCCGGCGTCCGACCGCGGTCAAGCCCTCGGCTGCGCCCTGTACGGACTGCACCGCCTCACCGGCGAACTCCCACGCCGCGCCCTGACCGACGACTCCTTCGGCCGCACCTACGACGACTACGACATCGAGTTGGCTCTCAAACGCGACCCACGCTCGGGCCTCGTCGAGCGAACCGTGGCGCCCTTCACCTGGCGGCGCGACAACGACATCGCCGCCACCGCGGCCCAGCTACTCGCCGACGGCAAACTCATCGGCTGGTTCCAAGGCGGCAGCGAACTCGGCCCCCGCGCACTCGGCCACCGATCCATCCTCGCCGACCCCCGCAGCCCCGCAGGCCGCGACGCGCTCAACCATCGCATCAAGCACCGCGAGCCTTTCCGCCCGTTCGCCCCGGCGATCCTCGAAACCGGCAGCTCCGACTGGTTCGACCTCGACGACACCCGATCACCGTTCATGCTGCTCGCCCCGACCGTCCAACCGGAGCGCGCCAAGATCATTCCAGGAGTCATACACATCGACGGCACCGCACGTGTCCAAACCGTCGATCCGAACGCCAATCAGCGCTTCGCCTCCCTGATCGACAACTTCGGGACGATCACCGGAGTGCCCGTCGTGCTGAACACCTCCTTCAACGACAGCGAACCCATCGTCGAAACCCCGGCCGACGCCCTGGCCACCTTCCAAGACACCGACCTGGACGCCCTGTGCATCGGCGACTACCTCGTGGAAAAGCTGCGCTGACCAGCCGTAAGGCGGAGTCGACCGCCGAGCTTCTGCCACCATGGAGCCCATGACCGATGCCCGGACACGCGACGCCGCTCGCGTGATCGTCCTCGACGAGGACGACCGCGTACTCCTCCTCCGCTACGACGAGGGCCATATCTTCTGGGCCGTCCCCGGAGGGGCTCTGGAGCCCGGTGAGACCCACGCCGCCGCGGCCGTCCGGGAGATCCACGAGGAACTCGGCCTTGAGCATGCCCCGATCGGACCCCAACTCGCCATCCGCACATCGACTCACCCGATCTTCGGCGAGCAGGTCAAGCAGGTCGAGAAGTACTTCATCGCCCGCGTCCGATCAGAGCAAGTTCGTCCAGACGAGGCCACCCAGACCGACGACATCCGCGCCTGGCGATGGTGGGACCTGGACGAACTCGCCCACACAGACCAGACCGTCTACCCGATCGGCCTTGCCGATCTCATCGCTCGCTATCTGACGGAGGGGACACCGGCCGATCCGGTCTCGCTCCCGGCCTAAACGAGCGGCTGGCCCCGCTCGTCCTGATGCTGGACTGGAGAACCCGGCGGTGGTGGTTGCGCACCGTTGGCCAGGACCTCATCGAAGCAGCCGATCGGGCCAGGCTTCGATGACCCGCCGGTTCCTGAACAAACGCTGCGCTGGCAGCTACGCCAGTGGTGGCATGACCGGCTCGGATACTGCGGGCCGCGGCGGACGCCGTGACCAACGCACCCCCAGTCGCCCTTCAAGGATTGAAGTTGTTCGACGTTATCGCAGGTTAGAGGCGGCCGATAGGGATCGGCGAGCATTGTGGGGGTTGCCGGTTATGGCCGAGGCTCAATACCTTTTTCTTCACTTGTCACCTCTAGTGATGGTGGGAGTGGAGCTCGATGCAAATCGAGGCCGATTTTCAAGTGTTCGAGGACACCGAAAGAAGTTTCCGGAACGCGCTGCAGGCACTGAACGGCGTGCTGGCGAAGCTGGAACGGGACCTGAACGTCCACCTTGCCGAGTGGGATGGTCCGGCCCGGCGGGCCTACCAGGAGGCCGCCGACTCCTGGCATGCCTCCGCCCGCGACCTCGCCACCGAACTCGACCGGCTGCATCGCCACGTCGGCCTCGCGCACCGCAACTTCCGTACCGCTCATGAGGCCACACTGCGTATGTGGACGCCGCTGTGACCGACGTCCTGATCACCCCCGCCGTCGTGCAGCAGGCCGCCACCACGTTCGCGACCGAGCAGTGGAACATCGGCGGCGCCTGGGACGCCCTGGCCGCGACGCTGAGCGGCTGCGACGGAATGGCCGGGCACGCACCGGACAAGGCGGCGGTGGCGTTCGCCCCGCACTACACCAGCGCGGTCCAGGGTGCCTGGAGGGCGTTCCGAGCCACGATGCGCAGCGTCGGTGGCATCTCCCTGTGCTTGGGCGCGACCGCGGGCCACTACCTCAGGGCCGATCACCACTCGATTATCAGCACACCGCCGACCATGGGATCGGGTGTGCTGCTCAACCCGCGGGCGCAGCCGTCGCTGCCACCGTGGCAGCTCAGCCGGCAGGTCGGCAAACAGGTCACCACCGACAAGACCATGGCGATGCCGCCGTCGGTGCTGGGGTCGGCGGGGTCCTCGCTCCCGCAGCAGCTCGCCGAGCTGTGGCCCACCGGCGACCCCAGCAAGCTCCGCACCGCCGCCGCGGCCTGGAACGCCGCTCACGACCGGCTGACGGCCTCCACCGGGAAACTCGGCACCGCCATCTACTCGGTCACCGAAGGCAACAACACCCGCGACGCCCGCGCCATCGACGACGTGTGGAGCAAGCTGTACGCCTCATGCAACGACGCCACAGTGCTCCAAGCGCTCCCGGACCTGTGCACGAACATCGCCAACGCCTGCACCAAGTACGCCGACGCCGTCGAGCACGCCCACAACAAGGCCAAATGGGAACTGGTCGGCGCCGGGGTCGTCGGCGTCGTCGTCATTGGGGCCGGCTTGTTCTTCACCCCCGAGACCGGCGGCGCGTCCGACGCCGGCGCGGCGGCCGCCGACACCGCGCTGGCGATGAGCATCCTCGGCCCGATCGCCACCGCACTGCTCGGCACCGTCACCTTGATCGCCGCCGGAGCCCTGGCAGAGCACGTCATCCAGGCCGCCGAGAACAGCGCCGACAAGGCGCCCAACGTCCAACCCAACGACGCCGACACCCAGGGCCTGGAAAGCTCACTCGAAGGAGCCGTCAAAGGCGACCACGACGACATCGGCGCAGCACGCGTCCCCGACCTCAATGGGAAGTCCCTGGACGAAGCCGAGCAGGAACTCGCAGACCAGGGCTTCACCCTGAAGAATGTGACCACGGGAGGATATCGTCATTACAGTAATCCGGACGGGAGTGAGGTCGCGATCAGGCCCGACGGCGAAGTGATCCGGCTGGGCCCGAAGATCGATCCCGGTCCTAACCAGAAGAACTACAAGCCGCGTTACGGACCGGACGGTCTGCGGACGCAGCAGCATTCCACCGGAGAACGGGTGATATTCCCATGACCGTGTTCGACGCCTTCCGCAAGGTGGCCCTGGCCTGCGAGGGCTACGGCATCGAACGCCTCTCGGTGTCACAGACCGAGGAGTCCTGCACGGTTGATCTGCTCCTGCGCTGGGGGCCGGGCAAACCCGATGTCGTGCTCTCCTTCACTGACGTCTACTACCTGGAAGTGGGCAGGCCGCCAGGTTCCGGCGCCATCCCGCTGATGGAACTCGCAGCGACCGTCCTGGAGCCCGGCGACGACCCTTGGCCGGCCGGGCTCAGTATCGACTTGGTTCGGTCATCGTCGTTGCCCCCGCTGCTGTGGTTCCGTGCCGGAGGCATCATCCAAATGAACATCGTCTCCGCCATCGCCACCGCCTACCAAGAGATCGGCTGACTCTGGAGGACCAAGGCCCCCGCGGAACCTCACTCCGATGCTTTGGACGGCCGCCGTCCGGACAGGGGCCTTGGCTGACGGAGGTCGGCCAGGAGCCGGGAGGTTTCCTCGCAGGGTTCCGCGTCGATCTCGTCGAGGCGGAGTTCAAGGAGTCGGTAGGTGCGCTGGACGGCGTCTGAGCGGCCGAGTCGTGCCTGTAGGCGCATGATCTCCTGGTAGAGGGGCTCGGTGTAGAGATCGAGGGTGATGGCCCGTTCGAGGGTGGCGAGCGCCGACTCGGGTTTGTCTTCTTTGACGAGCTGAACGAAGTGGCCCAGGGCGTCGACGACGGTGCGACGGAGATGTTCGCGGTAGGTCTCGGCCCATGCGAACTCGAAGTCGTCGGCGAACCCTCCGGTGTAGAGGTCGCTTACCAGGGCGAGCGCGTTGATTCGGTTGTCGGCGTCCTCGTCGGCTACGGCTCGCTTGGCGTCCGCGAGTGTGGCGGTCAGTTGCCAGAGGTCGACGTCGACGAGGTCGTGATCGATGCGGTACCGGCCAGCGGTGTGGATGAGGAACCTGGGTTCGGTGAGGCCGGTCGCGGTACGGAGGACTCCGCGGATGCTGGAGGTGGCGCTGTTGAACCGGTTGACCCCGGATTGGGGCGTGGCGTCTGGCCAAAGTGCACCGATGGCTTGATCGCGGGTGACGCCCTTGGGGTGCAGAGCGAGGTAGCCGAGCAGGTGTCTGGCTCCTTTCCGTAGGCCGGTGGCGATGGGGCCATCCGCGGTGTGCAGGAGAACCGGCCCGAGCACTTGAAGCCGGGCGGGAGCTCGATGCCCTTCGGCGACGCGCCGGGGCGGCGGGACGAGGCTTGTGACGCTGGGCGGGACGGGTTCAGACGGCGTGTCGGCGGCCTGCGGGGACGCGGACACATCAGGTTCGCTGCCGTTGGCGGTCTGGATGGTCTGCAGCATGCCGGCGGCGTCGTCTGCGGTCAGATGGAACAGGCGCGCTTGCACGAACTGGTCGGAGTCGGGGCCGTGGGCGGCGGTGACGGTGCCGTCCGCGGCCAGGTCCAGACTCGTGCCGGCCTGCCAGGCGCCGAGGATCAGCGCGCCGATGCAGTAGCGGCGGCCGAGCGCCGCAAGGGCGTGTACGGCGGCGTCGCCGTGTTCAGGGACCTTCGCCACCAGGAGCATCGTCGGCAGAGGCTCGCCCGGGTCCTCCACGCGCAGCGCGGGTACGTCGGGCAGTTCGTCCGCCTGGAGCATCCGGCCGCGGCGCAGGAGTTCAGCCTCCAGGCGTTCGATGGCACTGCTCAAAGACGGCGTGATGATCAGGCCCTCGAGTGCCGTGGACAGGCCGGCGATGTCGGCGCCGGGGAAGAGTACCTGCGCGTCGGCCTGCGGAATGATGATCTCGGCGTGGTAGCGGCGGGCCTTGGGCACGAGTTCGGTGGCGATGGCGCGGACTGCGGCGTGGGCGCCGTCTCCAGAGAGTCCGAGGCTGAGGCCGGGCAGGGGAACGGAGACAGGACGGTCGCCGCAGGTGCCTATGACGAGGGAGTTGGGCCCTTCGGCCAGCAGCTCTTCGTAGGCGAGTTCGCCGTCGGACGGTAGAGGGGCGTCGTGATCGGCGTAGGTCGCCATGTGGGCCTGGCGTGCCTTGAGGACCGGAGCGGGAATCGGGAGCTCGGCTGGGCTTCCGTACGAGGTCGGGTCGGTATTGATCGGGCGTCGGCGCCGTCGGTGCAGGCGGGTGGCGGCTACGGCGGCGCTGAGCGCGGCGGCGAGACCGAGCCCGATCCGGGAGCCGGACGGCAGGGTGACCGCCAGCGGCGAGCGGTGGTCGTCCTGGTGGCTGGGTGTGGAAGGGCTCGGGCTGACTGGGTGGTCGGCGGGTGGCGCCACGACCGGGGTCGGCACCCGCGACGGTGTCGTCTTCGCTGACGGTGATCGAGGCGGCGCTGGCGCCGGGGCGTCACTCGTCTCCTGCTGTTGGGACGGCCCGGAGAGCGCGGCTTTGTCCGTTGAGGTGGTCCGCGATGGTGAAGACGTGCTGCCTGGTTCACCGAGCCGCGGGAGCCGGACACGCTGGCCTGGGTAGAGGTCATCGGGATCGGTCAGGGCGGGGACGCCGTCAGGCTGGTCGACACGCTGGCTGCTTTCGAAGATCTTGGGGTAGAGGACGCCTGACCCGTAGGTGCGCTGGGCGAGGTCCCACAGGGTGTCGCCGTGCTCGATGGTGTGGGTCCGCCAAGGACGTTCGGACCCTTGAGCGGGCGGGGTCTGGGCGGCCAGCAGCGGGGTCCAGTCGGATGTCGTCGGCTCTGGTGCTGGTGTCTCGTGTCCATGCGTCGAGCGGCCCGGGGCGTTGGGCTCTGGGTCGGTGGCGGCGTGGACGCCGGTCGCGGCGTGCGTCTGCGCCGCGGCGGACGCCGAATTGGCGATGGACGCGACGGTGGAGAAGGTCAGCGTCGCCATGGTGGCCAGATCCCGGATCAGCTGCTGAAGCGGACGGATCGGCCCCCGCAGGATGGCAGTGGAACAGTCGGCCAGGTACCTGATCGCCTCGATGATGCTGGTGAGGACGAACAGCAACCATGCACCCCAGCCGATCAGCGTGAGGACGGCGATGAAGAACTGGCCGTCGTCGTCCGGCCGCATCAAGGTGATGCGGACCTCCTCCCAGGACGGCATCCTGTCCGGGATGGGAGATCCCATCATCTTGTACATCCCGATCGGGAATCCGACCAGCAGGCATGCGAACAGCGTCAGAGCGCCGAGGCCGCGTGCGAAGTCGGCGAGTCGGCTGGTGCCGGTGTAGGTCATGGCTGGTGGGGTCCTTCCACTCCGGTGGTCAGGTTGGCGGTCGCGTCGGCGTCGGCGTGCAGGGCGGAGATACCGATCAGGGAGAGGAAGCGCGCAGGCCGGGTGATGGTGACGTGGACGCGGATGGTGTGGGCGCCGGTGGTGGTCGCGGTGCCGCTGTATCCGCCGGCGCGCAGGTAGGAGCGGGCGGCGCGTAGTGCGGACCGTCGGTCCACGACGAATCGGCCTCGCATGTAGGCGTGGTCGAGGTCGACGTGTCCGGTGCCTGCGCGGGCGGCTTCCTGGGCGGCGGTTTCGGCGTCTTGCCGGGCTTCGAGGACCTGCTCGAAGTCGACGACGGCGCCGAAGAACACCAGGACGACCAGGGTGATGATGACGGTGAAGACGCTGACGCTCCCGCGCTCGGACTGCTGCGCGAGTCCGCGAGCACGCGAGAGTGCCGAGGTGATGGCGCTCACCGAGTGGCCCGGTAGGGGTCGATGGGCGATCGGTGGGTCTTGGTGACGGTTCGTGAGCCCGGCATCCAGGTCAGTGCAAGGTCGCTCAGCTGGATCACGCAGGTCACACGCGCCGACACCGTAGCCGCTTGCCCGACTGGGCGGTGAAAGCCGGACAGGTCGAGCCGGACGGACGGTGCGCAGTGCAGGCCCCGGTCGTGCAGGGTGTGCGTTGCGCTGGCGGTCGCGTCGGCGCGAGCTTGCCCGGCGGTGCGAGCGATGGACGCCTGGCGTGCAGCGTCGGCGGCGGCTTGCGCGACCACCGCGCTACCGTGCACGACGCGCATCGTCACGAGCAGTCCGGCCAGGAAGATGATGAACACCGGCGCGAGGATCGCGGTCTCCACGACAGCGTTTCCCGCGTCCCCTGCCATGGCGACGTCCTGCCTGAGCGCGCTCCAACGTTTCGAGGTCATGCCGGTCCAGGAGTCGTGAACCGTTCACGGGCACCGCGAGCCGTCCTGGACACGGCGAAGTTGACGCCTGGCAGCAGCGATGGTGCGGTGCCGGTCACCCGTACGGAAATGGTGTTCGCGCCCGACACGGTGATGGTCGGCGTTTGCAGGACGGGCTCGCTGCGGGCGAAGGACGCCGCAGCGGCGCGTCCTTGCACGAAGGTGCCCTGGCGGGCGCGGGCGACGCGCAGGCCCTCTTCGGCGGCCGACTGCGCGACATCGCGGGCGACCGACACCATCACCGCTTGTGCGAGCGTGAGGAACAGCAGGCCGACTGCCGGGAATGTAATGGCTGCCGCAATGGTGGCCGATCCTTGATCGCGGCGGTGTCGGCTCGCCTTGCGGCCGTTCACGGGCCTGTGGATCCAGGGATCTTGCCGAGCCAGCCGTGCACCTTGCTGGACACGGCCATGTAGACCACGAAGGCCAGCCTGGCGAAGCCCGCGACGATGATGATCGTCTCGACGACGCCCGAGCCGCGGTCGCCGCGGTCGCGCAGTTCGGCGGCGGCTCTTCGGGCTCGGTCTTGGACGGCGAGTGCGGCGCGGATCGCCGCAGCGTTGAGCGTGTTCATGGTCCCCCGATGCGTTGGTGCGTGAGGCCGGGCGTTAGCCGGATGCCAGGAGTTTGGAGAAGAAAGGGAAGCCGACAAGGATCACGAAGCCGAGCATGAGCAGGCTGGTCGGCACCCACATCGCGGTGGTGCGGGAGTTGGCCTCGGCGCGTGCTGAGGCGGACGCCTCGTGCCGCATCGAGGCGACCTTGGCGACCAGGACGTCGTGCATCTTGGCGCCCTCGCTCCCGGCGATCTCAGCGGTGTGAGCGAGGTCGATCAGGTCGCGGACGCCGATCTCCTCACCGAGCCGGGACAGGGCGCGCCAAGGCTGCTCCTGTCCGTGCCGGGCTCGGGTGAGCGCCTGGTGGACGCGCTGGAACGGCCATCCGCTGTTGATCTTCGCCGGGTCCTCCAACGCGGCGTTCAAGGCGGCGCCGGCCTGGCGTTCCAGGACGACGAGCTGAAGGTAGGAGGAGAACGCGTAGCGGAAGTCGCGGCGGCGCTGGCGAGCCTGCGAGCGCATGTTCCAGTCCGGAACGAACCACAGGACGACGGCGAGGGCGAGCGCGCTGACGGCCGGGAACTTCCACGTCGGCGATCCTCCGGCCAGCGCGACCAAACCGCCTAAGAGCAATGGAACGACGAGGCCGGTGACGAACAGGACCAGCTTGTCGAGCATGAACCGCTCAACGGGACGTCCGAGCAGCGCCAGATCAGTGCGCGGGACGGCGAGCGCCCCGGCCGGATGGGCGAGGCGTCCGGCCAGCCACCGGCCGAGGCGCTCGCCGATGCTCAGGTCGTCGGTCGGCGGTGAGGGGAGCAGCGTGGGCTGGATCCGGGCCAAAGCCGCGTCCAAGCGCGGAGGTGGAGGCCATAGTTCGCGGACGAGCATGATGGCGCCGACGGCGCCCAGACCTCCGGTGACAGCAGCTCCGATCACAGGTCGGCTCCCTGCGCGGCAGATTCCGGGTGCTTGGCGTGCATGAACCTTGCCCCGGTCGACAGCACGGAGAGCCGCCGCATCCACCACAGGCCGGCCGCATAGATGGCCGCGACCACGGCGAGCACCGTCTGCCCGAGCGCGGTGCCGTAAGGCGCCGCGAACGTCTGGGACGAGGCGAACAGCACGCTCAGGGCCATGACCGAGCCCACGATGACGATCAGCGTCGTGCGCAACCCGGCTCGTTCGGCCTCGACGTCCCGGCGGACGAGGACTTCCTGCTCGACGGCGTCGGCCAGCAGCCGCAACGCCTCGCGCGTCCCCGGGCCGCGACGCCGGGCGGCCAGCACCAGCGCGCAGGCGATCAGATCGCCGATCGGGTCGTCCAGCTCGTCGGCGAACGCCCGCAGCGCCTGTTCGGTGTTGGCGTGGTTGTTCAGTCTCGTAGCCAGCACGGTGACCGGCCCGCGAATCGCCTCGGGCGCGATGCGGGCGCTATCGGCCAGCGCCTGCTCCAGGCCCCGGCTGGCGCCCATCATCTCCGCGAGCCGCCGCGACCACTGCGCCAACGCGTCCAGCCGCGCGATCCGGCGTTGCGGTGCCCGTCCCGACAGCATCGGCGGCACCGCGTACACCCCGGCCGCCACCGCAACCGCGGCAACCGGCCACCAGGAGGTCAACAGCACCAGCAGCCCGGCGACGAGCGCGGCCAGCAGCCGGTTCTGCCGACCCGGCCATGCCGATGAGCGGACCAGTAGTCGAAGCCGGGACGGCGGCCGGGGCACCGCGCCCGCAGGCTCGCCTCCTCGCAGGCCGGTCACCAGCGCGATGACACCGGCGGCGGCGCACAGACCCGCGAACGCGGCGGGCAACATCGCCATCATGTCCAGCTCCCGCCCGCGACGACTGCGTCCGACTCCAGCAGCGCTGGGTCGAAGCCGTGCCGGTTCAGTTCGTCCAGGAGCCCGGTACTGATATGGCCACCCGCAGGAGTTGCGCGGCCGTCCGGTCCCCGGCTGAAGATCAGGTTGCGGGTGGGTTCGGCCGAATCGGCGGGCGGGCCGACTTCCATCACCTGGGACACGTACCGCTCGTTGCCGGCGGCGTCGCGTTCGAGGTGGACGACGAGGGGCTGCGCGAGCCCGAACATCAGGTGCAGGTCTTCGGCCGCGAGCCCGAGACCGGCGCGGCGGCCGAGCTGGACGACGCGGCTGAACACGTGCTCGGGCCGGTGCACGTGGAGCGTGCACATCGAGCCGCGCGCCCCCGAGTACATCACCTCCAGCATCGGCGCCAGTTCCCCGTGCCGCGCCTCGCCCACGATCACCCGATCCGGATTCAGCCGCAGGCAGGCCGGTACCAGGTCCTGCAGGCGCACTTCGCCGGCGCCTTCGGCGTTGGCCTGCCGTGCCTCCATGGCGACGACATCGTTGTGCCGGTGCGCCAGGCGCGGGTCGTCCAGGAACAACTCGAAGTCGCTCTCCAGCGTGATGACCCGCTCCTCGGGCGGAATCTCGTTGGCCAGCGCCCGCACCAGGGTGGTCTTGCCGGTGTTGACCTCCCCGCACACGATGATGTTCCGCCGCGCCCGGATCGCCGCGCGAAGGAACCGCTCCAGCGGCTCAGTCAGCGTGCCCAGACGGGCGAGCTGCGGGAGCGTGACGTCCACGAGGCGGTGCACGCGGATCGCCAGGTGTGGATGCCGCGACACCCAGCCCACCACCGCGAGCCGTACTCCATCAGCGAGCGCGACGTCCAGCAGCGGCGACGCGTGGGAGAACTCCCGCCCGGTGTTGCCGCGACGCGCCAACAACTGGACCCATTCGAGGAGGTCGTCATCGCTCTCGGAGACCTGCGGGCCGGGCTTCTTCGAGCCGTCGGTGAAGGTGATCCAGGTCTGGCGGCAGCCGTTGACCACGATGTTCTCCACATCGGAACGCTCCAGGAACGGCTGCAGCGGACCGAGCCCGAAACGCCGGTCGAACACCGCACGCGCTATCTGGCACCGTTCCTCCGCAGAGACGACGCGGCCCGACCGCACCTGCTCGTCCGCCCACGCCTCTACCTGGGAGTCGATGAGCTGGCGCGCTCGCACCCGGTCCATACCGTCCACGAGGACATCCGCCAACTGTGCCGACACACCCCGTACCGCGGCCCAGAGGATGGACCCGCCCTCAGCAGGCCACGTCTGGGGCGCGCGGCCGGCGGAGACCGATGAACCGTTCCGGACGCTCCGTAGACTCGCGGACGGCCAGCCGGGCGCGGTCACAGGGCGGCTCCCTCAAGCGCCGGGACGGTGTCCATGCGTTCGGCCGCAGTCGAGCGGACCCGTCGGCCGAGACCGCGGAGTGATTGCATCAGCAGCGAGGTTCGGAAAGTCACCCGGGGACGAGCGCCATCGGACAGCACCCGCGCTTCGGACGGTGCGTACGGCAGTTCGCGCAGCACCGGTACACCGAGGACCCATTCCACCTCCGCCGGACCGTAGGAACCGTCAGCGATCAGGCACAGTCCCACGGACACCCGATCGCCGAGCAGTTCCTTCAGCGCCTCCAGGCGTGGCCGGGCTGCGTCGACCTGCCGCAGCGTGGGCTTCAGCACCATGACGACCGCGCGAGCGGCCCGCAGCAGCTCGGTCGGTGTGTCACTGCCGCCGACCCTTCCCAGGTCCGCTATCACATCGCCGTCTCGAGCCACTGCCGCCGCGGCGAGTCGGTGCCACACGGGCTTTAGCAGGGATCCGTGCCGTGGGTCGCGCAAGCCGTGCAGGAGTTCGACGCGGCCGTCGTCCATGATCGGTACGACGTATTCCTCCAACGGAACGGGCGTGTTCGCCCCGGTGTCGGCTGCCATGGCAAGCCCGAGCAGTCCGGGACCGGCGGATTCGCGGAGCCGGTTGGCCATGAATCCGGGCAGGACGCAGCGTCCGGCCGGATCGCATTCGGCCAGCAGAACCTTGCCGGGCCACGTCAGGGCCAGGCCCAGCGCGGTGGTCGTCGCCCCCGGCGATCCACCTGGCGAGATCACGCAGTACAGCGCCATGTCAGGCTTGCCTCTCCGTCACTACGAGCACCACCAGCCCGGCCGCCGCTTCGCGGGCCAGGGTCGAACTGTCCAAGTCGGCCACCACAAGCGACACCGTCATCGCACCCTCCGTGTCGGGTCCGTTGACCTCGTCGACCACCGCTGGCACGTCTCGCAGGCCGGTGCTCTGGCGGCTCGGTGCGCTGGTGTCCGCGGCCGCCTGGTCCTGGTTCCCGGACGTGAACACGACCCGCACCTTCCAGCCCGGTGCCAGCCCCGGCGGCATCGCGCTCGACTTCAGCGGGACGGTCACCAGCGCTTCGCCTCGCTGCGGGCCCGGCTGCGCCGTCAGCTGCCATGCGGCCAGAAGCGACCCCTTCCGCAGGCCGATCGCCGCCCTTCGACCGACGACGTCTCGGAGTTGCCGTCCCGGGACGGTCGTGACGGCGGGATCGACCGCCACCCGTGTGACCTGGAGGTCGGCGGGGGTGAGCTTGTGCCCCATCGGGACATCACGTGCCAGCAGCACGACCGAAATGCGGTTCCCGGACGCCTGGACCATCTGCACGTTCACGATCACCGCGATCAGCACCAGGACCGCCGCACCCACGATCCGCAGCGGCCGGCGTTGCCGTGGCAGCGGCGGCAACCGTGCCGACGACCCCGGCTCCTGGCCGCGCGCCCCCTTCGACAGGAATCGCCTGGGCAGCGTGCTCGTGGTCGGTTTCATGACCCTCCTCGTCCGTAAAGGCTCTGCGCTTCGGCCACCCGCAGCCGGAACACGGTCGAACGCGTTAGCGGGGGCAAGGCTCCGCCCGATCCGTCCGAACCTCGCCAGGTGCCGCCCCAGGTCGCCGACACCCGTACGCGATAGGCATGTCCGGGCTCGTGAAGCGACGACTGCTGGAAGGTGTAGGAGCAGTTGGTGTGCTGCGCCGCAGCCGCCCGCGACTTGTCATAGGCGGTGCCCGGCCCCGGGCATCGGACGACCGGCCGCCCGTAACCCGGATCGATGGTCGTGCTCTGCAGGCGGGCGGTCACCTCGACCCAGACGCCACGAGCCGCGACGCGTCCGCTCCGTGAATGCGAGTTGGTGACCCAGAACCATTCCGGCAAGCCCACCAGCCCATCCGAGCCGCGTGGCGGAGCCGTCCGCACCACCGGAGCGGGAATCGGCATCCGCGTCCACTTCTCCAGCGCCAACTCGGCGGGCGAGATCTTGGGCGCCTTACCGCCCTGGTGCGCCGGCTCGCAGACCTGGACACTGTTGCTCAACGTCCGGCAGTCGTGCGGCCCCATCTCGTCCGATTCCTCAGCCTCATGAGCAGCGGACTTCGGCGCCGACGGCGAGGAGGCCGGCGGGTTTCCGTCGTCGCCGGCCCCGAACTTGTAGCCGTAGATGTTGGTCGTCGGCGGGATCGGGTCGCGGGGCGGCGGCGCTACGAGGGAGGTGGTGGAGGCGATGACGCCCATGAATATGGGAACCAGCGTCTCCAAATCAGCACCCCTCCCCGAGAGTGATGCTCTTGCTGACTCGCCACTTCCCATCGCGCCCCTTTATCAGCAGGGCTTTGGTGCTGTCCTCCTTGACGCCCCGGTTGACCTTCTTCTGCGTCACCGAATTGATGAGCCCTGCATTTCGGGTGTCCTGGCAGTCGAGGACCGTGGCACCGTTCGTGGTGAGCTGGACGCTCGTCACATGCACGATGACATTCCCGTAGGTTGTGAGATGCTGCTTCTTCATCACGGCGATGCGTTTCAGTACTCGCGAGAGTTGAGGCTCGGCCATGAGGGTGGCGAGCTGCTGCCTCCGGGATTCGGCGGGCAGAGAGTCCGCCCGGTCCAGCATCGCAACGAAATTCCGGTAAGCCAGTTCGGCTGCCTTCGCGTCGGCCGCCGATGACGAGCCCAAAGGCGTCCTGGAATCGGTCGACGACGGCAGGGCAACAGCCTGTTGCCCGCCGCTGCATCCCGACAATGCCACGACGGCGCCCACCGCACCGAGCAGGCAGGCGAAAGATGTAGGACGTCGACCGATCCCGGACAAGTCTCCTCCTCCACGTTCCCGATCATTAACGTGCGCTCTCACGCGTTACCGGGGTGGGATCGTGATTGCGACGTCGAGCGATCGTAGGCGTACGCGACGGCGCTTTCGTTCATGTCACGCCGTCATGAGGGTAAATCCCCGTACATCTGAGCCCGACCACATCGACTTGCATGGACATATGCCCTATATGCCGCCGAGGTGAAGAGTGCTTCGCGGCTATCGGAGGAGTCACATTTCCGGACCGGGGAAGATGCCCTCTGCGGAGACGCGGCCGTCCCGGAGCGCGACGGCGAGCTTAGCCTCGGCGGCCTGCCGGCCCGTGTACAACCGCCACGCCGCCACGTCCCAGGCCTGCGCGAGGTCCTGAACGGTTCGGCCATCGAGCCGTGTAGCGACGATCAGTTCCGCTTCCTGCGGGGTGATGATGCCCTGGCGTGCCGCGTCCCGCACGAGGACGGCCAGGTCGACGTCCGGTGCGGATCTGCGTTCGCCCAGCTCACACGGGTTGGTGGGCAGCTCGCGGGTCGCACGGCAACGCGCACGGAAGGCGCCCTTGCGCGCCCACCGCATCAACCGTGCGGCGATGTAGGGACCATGGAGGTCGATGCGGGCCAGCTGCGCGACGAACTCGGTGAGCATCTCCGACACGATGTCGTCGATGAGCCCGTGCGGACTGGTCCGGATGACCTGGGCGGCCGTGGCCTTCAAGCCCGGCATCGCGACTCCGACGCATCCGATGACCCAAGCCGGGTCGCCCATGCGTGCACGGATGACCAGAGCGCGCCAGGCCGCGTCCTTCAGCTCGTCGGATGCGGTCTCGGCCAGCAGTAGCGTTCGCAGCTCGTTCAGGTCTACAGACCGGGCGGGCATGCCGTGTCCTATGGCGCGTCCGTCCACGGCCAGCGGATGCGGACCCGTGGTGAGGAGCTGGAAGGAGCGCTCGGCGACGTTCAGCGCGCGGCCGGTGTTCGTGTCCGCGGTCGTACCGGCGATGTGCTGGTCCTGGTTCTTGCGGTTGGTCATGACGCCCCCGAAGGTCGTGACGATTCGTTGGCGTCAGGTGTCTGATGAGGCACATGCACTTCATGAGCACTTCGTGAGCAGAACGTGCTGCTCACGAAGTGCTCATGAAGTGCTCAGAATCGCTCTGACCTGCATGAACGCTGCCGACCGGCCTGTGCTCACGCGTCGTCGGCAAAGTCGCGTCCGTGCTTAAAAAGCCGTCTACCTGGGCGTTCACCGCCTGCGGGATTCCTTGGTAAAGATCAGCAGCGGCCCTGGCGGCCTGCGCTCGGACGACGGGCGGCGTGACCGTCACCTCAGGCCGGCGGAGACCACCTCGAGCCACGGCCGAGGAGTGCGGCGACGATGTTGTCGGTCACGGGACGGGCGGAGTCCTCGTCGACCACTCCGTCCGCAGCGCGACCGGCCACACGAGATCGTCGAACCCCCAGCGCCGGGAACTGGCACATCGGCCGGCGCCCGATCCGAACTGGCGGCCGTCAAGATGATCTCCGGATTCCCCCGGTCATCCGTGTCCTCCGTGCCCGTTCGGCGAACACGCAGGCCATTGTGAGCGACCGATGACCAGAGCTTGTCGGGGCAGGCGTCAGTGGAACTGGCCTGCTACTTCATGCGGAGCGACCTGGGTGTATTCCAAGGGGCTCTGGGGTCGCCGCGTCGCAGGGTGAGGAGGCGATGGGCTACTTCTCGGCGGGCCCAGCCCTGATCGGCCGCCTTGCGAACGTAGGGACTCAGTCCGGTGATCTCGCGGACTTGTATCAATGTCTCGAACCCGGCCCAGCCGCTCACGTCCCAGGCGTAGGCGTCGGTGAACTCGCGGAGTTCGGCTGAGCTGTGACGGTCGAATCGGCGGCGCATGTAGTGGGGCTGTATGAGGTCCCATTCGCGGGGGCCGTGGGCGACGTGGTCCCAGTCGCCCAGGACGACGTCACCGCCTCGGACACGAATGAGGTTGTTGGAGTGGGCGTCTCCATGTATCAAGCCGGGCTCCAGGGTGGTCACCAGACCGGCCCATGCTGCGCGCAGTTCATCGATACGGGTGAGCAACCATGACCGATCTTGATCCGTCATCGCGTTCGGATGTCCGTCGACGGCCGAGGCGATGCTTGCGAGCGGATCGATGAGTCGTGGGAGTTCCATTGGCGGGTTCGGACGGTCGTGGAGGTCGCGCAGTAGCCGGCCGAGTTCGCGGCCGGTGCCAGGTGGTTCGCTGGCGGTCTCGAGGAGCCGCCACACCGAGACGACATGGCCCTTCACACTGAACGGCTCCATGTCGGCAGGTTCGGTGCAGCGGAAGCCCTCGGCCGCGAGCCATCGCGTCACTTCGACGGACTTCTTGATTCGGTCGAGGGCGTCCGGGTTGCCCGCGATCCGGACCAGCAGGCGCGCGGTCGGCAATGCCACGGCGGTGTTGCTGTGCTCACGGACCAGGCGCGCATCGTCCACCCGGACATGAAGCTGGTCTGCGACCGCATGAATCGCCGCGGCGACGTCATCGGGAAGAGCCCGCATGGGCTTGCTTTTCCCGGTCTTAACGGGCGCAATCGGCCAGCACCGGCTGCGCAGCTTCTCGCAGTTCGATGACGGACGGGTGGTCACGGTGGGCGGCGAGCGCGGCGAGCATCTCGGTGACCCGGACGCAGATGCGGCGCGAGGAGATCTGTGCGGCGAGCGCGAGCATCTCGTGGCCGCGGACGCAGGCCTGTTCGATGTCCAGTGTCTGGGCGTGTGCGATCGACAGGATGCCGAGGCTGAAGGCGCGTGGACGCAGATCTGTGCGGACCGACAGGCTCTCTTCGGCTGAGCGAGCGGCGTCTCGCCCCATGCCGAGGTTCACGTAGCAGCGAGCCTCTTCGTGCCGGAGGTGTCCCCAACCGTAGGCGCCCATCCAACTGGGTTCTTCCGCGGTGCCGGCCTGCCGGTAGGCATCCCAGACGTTGCCGAGGATCCGTTGGGTGCGTGCCCGGTCGCCGGTCAGCGACGATGCGAGGGCGGACTTGGTGGTCAAGAACGCCCGCCCGAGTGGGGGCGTGGTGCGGGCGACACCGACCGCGCCTTCGGTGTAGGCAAGAGCCTGTTGCACGTGGTCAGCGCGCTGCGCGGGCCTCGTGGCGAGGGCGGCCTTATGCATCTCGTGCTCGCCTCGGCGGGCCAGGACCCAGGCTGTCAGGGACGCGTCGCCGGATTCGTTGGCCATGCTCGCGGCTCGACCGAGCAGCATCAGGGATGCGTCCAGCCGGTCGGTGTCGAGGTTCATCGCCGAGACGCGCATGGCGAACTCGGTGGAGATGGCGAACAGCCGGCGGCGCAGCGCCTCGGGTGCGTGTCCGCGCAACCGGGGCTCAATGACGTCGGTCAGGTAGTCGGTGGCCTGCTGGCGGATCCGGGCGCCGCCGAACTGGCGATCGGAGGTCATGAGCGCGGTGAGCATGCCCCGGATCGCCTCCACGTCGCCCGCGCTGGGGTTGCGGTTGGCCGGCTCCTTGTGGCCGTCCTGGAAGAGTTCGTCCTCATCCATGTTCAGTGCCCTGGCGTACAGGATGCGGTAGCGCTCGGTGATCCGGACGACATCGCCTTCCTCCCACCGTTCGATGTAGCGGCGCAGGCTTCGGACGCTCGGCATCTTGTGCGGGTAGTCGGCGGCGTTTCGGAGTTCTTGCGCCATGCGCGGGATATCCCAGCCCAGTGCCCGGCGCTCACGGCGCATCCGGGCGCGCACTCGTGGAGTCGTCTCATAAGCCATGAGCGTGCACCTCGCCGCCTACCAGCCGTCCCGCGAACGTGGAGATGTCGCAAGCTGTCGAACATTGTCGGCTAGAGCCGCACCCCATGCCACGGCTTCACTAACAGTGACCGAATCGTCACCAGCACAGGGGAGGCAGCCGTGGCCCAAGCCACCAGCAGGACCTGGGACCGCGAAGGCGTTCGCGCGCTCCTCCGCGCCGACTTCCCCCGCGGGGACATGACGGGCGAGACCAGTGGCTTCGCCGCGCGCTCCGCACCAGGCCACCTCGCGTGCTTCTCCACGAACTCCTGATCCTGACGAAAGCCGTGACCATGCTCAGCGAAACCCGGGACGCACTCGTCCTGGACCCGACCCCACATGCTCCCGAGATCGCCCGCCAATTCGTGTCCAACCGCTTTGCCCAATGGGGCTTGGACGACTCCGACGGCCAACTCGTGGTCTCGGAGTTGGTGACCAACGCGCTTCTACATGGCACCGGCGCGATCGTGGTGCGTGTTCTCCAAGACGAGCACAGTCGTTTGCCGAAGGTCGAGGTGACGGACCGGGGCGCGGAGCGCCCTGTCCTGCGCCCGCCGAACTATGCGGCCGATTCGGGGCGCGGTCTTTCGATCGTCGCAGCACTCGCATCCGCCTGGGGCGTGCGCCCGCTCCCGGACGGCGGCAAAGCCGTCTGGGCGTTGCTGTCCGCCTGATCTCGAGCTGCAGCCGGCCTCCTCCGCGCCTCCCAGCGTGATCTGTCGTGGCCGAGTGTGAATGGTCGCGTTTTCAGCTCCGACTCCGCGCTGGCCTGAGACCCGCCATCAAGCGGTGCTCGGCTTGACGGACGGTAGCGAGGCGAGCACTACTACGTTTCCGCCTGGGCTGCCCTGTGGCCAGGCATCTGGGCGGACAGCATCCGAAAAGAAGAGGGGATGGAAATGGCATCGAAAGGCTGGAGCCTGTGCTCCGCGAGCGAGTGGCTCTGGGGATCGGAACCGATGCGCTGGCGCCGGGTGTTCCCAGGCCGCGCGGATCAGGTGACCACGGCCCGGCAGTTGGCGGCGTCGCTGTTCGCCGGAACGAGCCGGGAAGAGGAGGTGGCGATGGTGGTGGCCGAGCTGGCGAGCAACGCCGTGCTGCACACTCGGTCGGGCTACCAGGGAGGCTGGTTCGGGCTGGAGGTCACGTTGCAGGACGTCGCCTACATCGCGGTGACCGACCTGGGGGGCGGTTGCATTCCGACGATCCGCTCCGAACAGCCCGGGTGCGAGCCGCGGGTCAACGGACGCGGGCTGCTCATGGTGTCCAAGCTCGCGCTGTCGGTGGGGATTCACGGCAGCCCGGACACCGGTCACACGGTCTGGGCCGACGTCGATCTGCGCAGCAGGACGGCGACAGCGCCGGCGGAGGAGACGCCGCTGGCGTCATGAGGGAGGGCCCAGCCTGGGTCTAGCAGGCTGGCCCCTCAGGGGACAGGGTAGAGCAGATCCCCTTGAGGCCGAGGCTCCGTCCCGGCCCTGGTGCATCGCCGGGGCGCGGGCGGAGCCTGTCCTTGTTTGTGGCGTTTTCTCAGCATGTGCCCGCATGGGGTGGCGGGCCATGCCCATTGCGTCTTATCGGGGTTCCGGTCGGTCTTCTTTTCGGGGTTCTTTTCGGTCTTCTGTTTATGACCAGAAGCCCCTGGCGGGCCTGTTAATGCAGGTCGGCGCGGTCTTGCATCTTCTGTTCGTGCGCCCGACTCGTCACCAGGACGGCTCCTGGTAATAGCTCGCGGGTGTGGTCGATGGCTTGATGTGGACCTCTTCCCGGTCCTGCACTGCTGTACCCCTTCCTTCCACCCAGTTCCTGAACACGACCGCCGGCGCCGCCAGGCGCCGGCGGCCTCCCGCCGTTGGCGCCGGCCCCATGGCCACGAGGCCCTGCCCGACGCGCGAGTCGTACGAGGCGAGGCGGCCGCCGAGGTGATGTAGCGGGTCGCCGCGCCGTTCCGGCGCCTTTGGTGAGGCGTTTTCGCTGAAAGGCGCCGGGGTGGTCGCGCGGTCGGTGGCGTGCGCGGTTTCGGTGCGCGAAATAGGTGTTTGCGATTGCTTGGGTTTGGGTGCGTGCGGGCGCGAATGGTTACATCGTTCAGCCGTTGAGGTGATTAAAAATGTGGCCGCAGGCGCTTGCCTATCGTTGCGGCATCGAGAAATGGTCGTAGTCCCGGTGAACGGGAACGGCGCCGAATCGCGGTTGCCGCAACGAATGGAATGGGAGTCAAAATGGCCACGAAGAACACCGCCGCCAACACCGCCGCCAACACCGCCGCCACGGGTACGGATGGGAAGGGCGCCATTGGCGCGGAGGGGCCCGTGGACGGTGCCGCCGGTGTGTCGGGCGGGGCGCGTCCGGTGGGGGCGGCTGGCGCGGTGTGGGGCGCGCTGACGGGTAACCCGGGTGCGACGGTGGCGGGGATCGCGGCGGCGGCGGGTGTCAGCCGCGCGACGGTGTCCCGGACGCTGACCGCGCTGGAGGCTGACGGGCGCGCCGTCCGGACGTCCGGCGGGCGCGACGGCGGGAAGCGCCTGCCGGACACCTGGCACGCCACCCCCGACACCGTCACCCCCGACACCGGTGACGCGACGACCGGTGACGCCGTGACCGCGACCACAGGCGCCGGTGAGGCCGGTACGGCGCCGACCGGCCCCGCGTCGGACGCGCCCGCCGACGGGTCGGAGGGGGGCACGTCCGGCCCGGCGAACGTCGCCGACGGCACCGTCACCGAGGAGGCGACCGGTACGGACCCGACCGGCACCGGGGACGCGAACGGCGCGGACGCGAACGGCGCCGAGGACGGGGACGGGGGTGCGGGGTTGGATCCGGTGGCGGTGGCCGAGGCGCGGGACGCGCTGACGGCGTTGCGCGACGGGATTACGGCGGCGCTGACGGCGCTGGAGGCCGGGGACGGCGACACGGCGTTGGCGGCGGCGGAGGGTGCCTACAGCGGGTCGGGGTTGGTGCGGCGGTTGGTGCGGGCGGCGGCGCGGGGGCCGGTGCGGACGGCGTCGGGGCGGGTGAGGTCGCAGCCGGGGGCGATGCGCGCGAAGGTCGCCGCGCACCTGACCGCGCACCCGGGCGCGGCGTTCACGCCGCATGAGGTGGCGAAGGTGATCGGTCATTCGGCGGGCGCGGTGTCCAACGCCCTGGACCGGCTCGCCGAGGCCGGTGACGCCGAGCTGGTGTGCGAACGGCCCCGCCGGTTCACCACCACCCACCGCGCCATCGCGCGCGCCACCAACGCCCCCGCCGCGCACTGACCGCGCGCCCGGACCGCAGCGACTGCCATCCGGGGCGGGCTCCCTACCGCCCGCCCCCGGCACCACCGACCACCTCGTACCGCCGGAGGCATGTGATGACCAACGTTCCCACCACCGAGACCGCCACCGCCGCGACCACCACCGCCGCGCCGACCGTGAGCACCGCGACCGGCACAGGTGCACCGACCACCGGTACCGCGCCCGCCGCCGTTCCGGTGCCGGGTGGGCGCCTGGGGCAGGGCGAGTTGCGGCGCCGGGTCGCGACCGTGCTGGCCGACCGTCCGGGGAACCTGTTTAGCCCGGGTGAGATCGCCAAAGAGCTCGGCCGGTCGGCGGGTGCGGTCGCCAACGCCCTGGCGACCCTGACCGGCCGGGGTCAGGCCGAGCAGGTGTCGGGGCGCCCACGCCGCTACCGTGCCACCCCCACCACAGTTGACGCCACCAAAGGCAGTGGCGGCGCGGGCGCCGCCCGTGCGGTGCGCCGTAGTGCACCGGCGGCGCCCGCCGCCCCGCCGTCCGGCACCACCCCCGCACCCGCCACCGGTCCGGCGGCGGGTGCGGGTGCCGGGAAGGCGGCGGGGAAGGGCGTGAGTGGTCCGGTGGTGCGTCCGAACGGTCAGGCCTACCACCCGCGTGCGTTGGCGGACCTGCCCGACGTGGCGGCGCTTCGGCGGTTGCGTGAGGCGTCGATCGCGGCCCTGTTGTACGGGCCGCCCGGCACCGGGAAGACGTCCCTCGTTGAGGCGGCGTTCCCGGACCTGATCACGGTCGCCGGGGACGGTGACACCGCCGTCGCCGATTTCATCGGCGAGTACACCCAGGCCCCGGGCGGCGGTTACGAGTTCGTCTACGGGCCGCTGGTCACGGCGATGACCGAGGGCCGGTGCCTGTTCATCGACGACGCGACGTTGATCTCGCCGAAGGTGCTGGCGGTGGTGTATCCGGCGATGGACGGGCGCCGCCAGATCACCGTGAAGGCCCATAAAGGCGAGACGATCACAGCAGCCGAGGGGTTCTACGTGGTCGCCGGACACAACCCGGGCGTGCACGGCGCCGTCCTCACCGAGGCACTCGCCTCACGGTTCGCCGCACAGATCCAGGTGTCCACCGACTACGACCTCGCCACCACGCTGAAGATCGAACCGCGCGCGATCCGGATCGCCCGCAACCTTGCCCGCCGTCAGGCCTCCGGCGAGATTGGTTGGGCGCCGCAACTGCGCGAACTGATCGCCTTCCAGAAGATGACCAAGGTCCTCGGACCCGACGCGGCGGTCGCGAACCTGGTCGGCATCGCGCCCGAAGAAGACCGGGACATGGTCGCCGAGGTCATCAGTTCCGTCTACGGACGCGCCGTCACACCGCTGGCCCTCGGCCGCCAACTCTGACCCGCGCCACCGCATACCTGCACATCCGGTGCCCGTCCGGGCGCCGTCACCACCCATCGGGGGAATCATGACCGCGCACATCGTCACTGCACCCGCACCCGCCACCGGTCCGACCGGCACCACTACCGGCACCGCGCCCGCTTCGGGAACAGCACCGGCGCCCGCCGTCATAGCGCCCACGCCCGCCGCTGTCGCGGGTGCCGGGTTGGGTGGGGCGTGGCTGCCGCTGTCGGCGGCGTTCACCGACGCCGTCGCCGACCTCACCGACCGCGAAGACCTCACCGTGCAATGTGCGCCGGGTCTGGGACAGGGCGCGCCGGGGTGCTTCGTGCCCGCACTGGCCACCATCGAACTCGACGGCACCCACCTCGGCCACAGGCCCGACACCTGCGACCCCACCCGCCCCGCCGACCGGCACCGCTACCCGATCCTGTGGGGCGTACTGGTCCACGAAGCCGCACACGCCACCCACACCCGCTGGGAACCACCAACCGGCGCACCCGCCGCCGTCTTCGACGCGGCTCTCGCCTTGGAAGAGTCCCGGATCGAGGCGGCGCAGGTGCGGCGCCGCCCCGCCGACCGGTCCTGGCTGCGCGCCGCCGCCAGCAGCCTCATCCTCGCCGACTTCTTCACCCCCACCACCAGCACGCACACGGCCACCGCAGCGACCGCACCCGCCACCGTCCCGCACGGTGCGTCCGGTGCGTCGGCGACACCGGCGACCGCGCCCGGTAGCGGCGCCGGTGCCAGCGGGACCGGTAGCGGCGCGTCCGGCGCCGTAGCGTCCGGCACCGTGGCGGGTGCGGCGGTCACCACACCCGGCGCGGCAATGACGCCGTGGAACGCCGGACGCGCCGCCGCGCTGCTGCTGGCCCGCACCGACGCCGGAATCCTCACCCTCGCCGAAACCGCGCCGCTGCGCGAGGTCGTGGTCGGGGTGCTGGGTGAGTCACGGTTGAGCGCGCTGTCGGCGCTGTGGCACATCGCCCATACCACCGGCGACACCGACGGCGAGGCGATGCTGGAACTCGGGCGGCGGTGGTGCCGGATCATCGGCGCCCGCCCCGATCACCCCGCACCCGTCCCACAGCCCGGCACCCCCGGCGCCTCCGGCGACCCGTCCCCTCTGGTCAAGGCGGTCGGTGAGACCCTGATCGCGGTGCACGCCTCTTCCGACACCCGCGCCACCGCACCCGGCACCCCCGGCGCCTCGAGCACCGCTGCCAACAAGGGAGAAGAACGCCGGCGAGAGAAGAAGGCGCGGGAAGAGGCACAGCGGGCGGCGCGGCGCGTGTTCGCGCCCAGCACCACCCCCACCACCGCCCGGCGCGGGCCCACCGCGATCACCAGCACCCGGACGCCGGAACCGGCCGAGCAGGCCGCTGCGCGCCGGTTGGCGCGGCAGTTGCGGTCCGCCGCGCACCGCGACCGCGTCACCACCCGCACCACCTCGGCCACCCCGCCCGGACGCCTCAGCATGCGGGGCGCCCTGGCCGCCGACGCCCAACGCGCCGCCGGAACCACCCCCACCGCCGAACCGTTCACCCAGACCATCCGCCGCCACGTGCCCGCGCCGCCGCTACGCATCGGCATCGCCTGCGACGTCTCCGGGTCCATGAACGAGTTCGCCCGGCCGGTCGCTTCGGCCGCGTGGATCATCGCCCGCGCCGCCGGACACGTCCCCGACGCCGTCTCCGCGTCGGTCATCTTCGGCGCATGGGTGCGGGCCCTCACCCACCCCGGACAGACACCCGCTCAGGTCCCGGTATTCGCAGCCAACGACCCGTGCGAGGACTTCACCACCGCCGTTGACGCCCTCGACGCCGCCCTCGATCTGACCCGCCCCGGCGCCGCCCGCCTCCTCGTGGTCGTCTCCGACGGCCGGTTCAAAGACCCGCACCCCACGCTCGGCCAGCAGCGCCTCGACCGGCTCACCGCGTCGGGATGCGCGGTGTTGTGGCTGGCGCCCCACTCGCACGCCACCGTCCTGAACGGCGCCCACCCCATCACCCTCACCGACCCCGCACAAACGGCCGACACCATCGGCGCCGCTGCCACCCGCGCCCTCCGCAACGCATGACCGCGTCCGACCTGGGCCCCGCCGGGGCCCAGGTCGGACGGCCCGGCGGGCCGACCGCACGCGGAGCCGGACATGGTCCCGCCGCGCGCAACCGCCGTTCCCGCCGTACGACCGCGCCACCACAGAGAAGCCCGGTCCATTGCCATGGGAACAGCGCGATACAACGCTCCGCGGACCCGAACCGGCCAGGTCCGGAGGCGGCCGGACGGGCCCGGCACGCGGCCCCCGGGCCACGTCCCGCGCCGCCCACCAGCCAACTGCCAAAGTCTCGCCGAGGGTGCGCTCTTCGAGATCACCCATCTCTTCTACGCACGACACCACCGATGCCTGGGGCGTATTGCCCCTCGTACCGAAAGGACCGATCCGTGAACCGCAACGCGCATGCCGTACCGGCCGAGCCCGCCCACCCCTGGCTGATCCAGGAGTTGTGCGGCCTCATCGACATCACCGCCGAACTGGACGCCAACCCCCGGGACCGCTATGCGGTCACCCAGAAGCTGATCAAGGCGGCCTACCGAGTGGCTGCCGCGACCGAACCCGTCCTGGACCGGGACGCCGCGCTCATCACCGCGCTACGCGAGGCCGCCACCGCCCGGCCTGCCGCGTCGGATGCCTGCCCTGACTGCCGCATCGTCGAGTGGTGCGGTCGCCACGCCGTCGGTCTGGACGTCGCCGACACCTACAACGACCTCGGCCGTGCCCTCTACGGCCCCGTCTACGACCAGGAACACTCCACCCGGACCATCGAGGAAGGCAGGGCTCACCGCCCATGACTCGATGGCAGCACGGCAAGCAGTGGGTCCGGGCCGGCCGGAGGGCAAGGTCAGCCAGAGGTCAAAGTGCGTCGGGGCGCGGCTGGTTCTCGGCGCTGATGATCTGCTTGACCTTGCGGCGGTCGAGGCCGTGTTTGTCGGCCAGGTAGCGCTGCGAGAGCGGGCGGCCGGGCCCGTTGAGGCTCGCGCGGTACTCGGCCAGCACCGCCTGCTCCACGGTCTGCTCCACCGCAGTGCGCGCGGAGTCTGGCCGCACCAGAGTGGTGCACCGGTGAGGCTCAGCACCGGTCCGGGGCTGTATCGCGTTGCGGATGAGGGTCATCAGCAACTCGAAGGAGCCGATCAGGGCGAGGGCGGGCCATGCGCTGACCAGGGCGCCGATGACGCCGTGAGCGGCGCCGTGCGCCACGTTGGCGCCGACGGTCGCCACGATGCCCGCTGCCAGGCTCCATCGGGCCAGCGCCGGTACGGGACGGCTGCGTCGCCCGGCGTCCAAGACGACCATCGACGCGGCCCAGATCAGGCCGTCCACGGTGACGGGGACCAGCCGTGCCGTCAGGCCCTTCTCGCCGTGGGAGCGGGTGAGTTCGAGGATGTGCGCATAGGAGATGGTTGCGGCGACACCGGCCACAACGATCACGGCGAGGGCGGTGGTGGCCTGGGCGAGACGATCCGGCCACGCTGCCGCCTGCCGAGCCTCTCCGGTTCGGTGGAGCCAGCCGTTCTGCGGGTTCTCTTCGCTCATGCGCGGGGCGCCGCGGGTCGGGTGAAGCCGAGGAGGCTAGGGCGGGTGTAGGGCTGGATCTGTACGACGGTGCCGGCGTGGGGTGCGGCGATCATTCTTCCGCCGCCGATGACCAGGCCGACGTGTCCGGGGTTGGTTGTGGAGGTGCCGGGCCCGGAGTTGAAGAACACAAGGTCGCCGGGCTGCTCTCGGCCTTTGGTGATGTGGTGGCCGTGGCGCCATTGGTCGCCGGTGACGCGTGGAATTGTGACTCCGGCGGCCTTGTAGGCGGCGTAGACCAGGCCGGAGCAGTCGAAGGCGCGGGGCCCATCGGCGCCCCACACGTAGGGCTTCCCGAGTTGCGCGCGGGCGAACGCGATCGCGGCGGCGGCCGCTTTCCCCAGCGGCGCGGTGGTGAAGGCCCCGGCGCCTCTGCAGCCGTCTTCTACCGAGTCGCCTCCGGACGCTGCGTAGGCGCGGGCTTGGCGCAAGACGAGATCGACGTACTGGTCGGAGTGGTTGTACTGGAAGAGCGCGGCGCGGATCTTGCCGGGTGCGCCGTTGTGTTTGAGGTAGCGGGCGGCGGCGGGGATCGCGTCGGCGGGGTCGTAGATGTTCGTGTGCCCGTCATGGTCGCCGTCAACGCCGAACGCCTTCCAGGTGCCGGCGAGGAACTGCATAGGGCCTGCGGCGCCGGCGGAGTTGGTGCCGGTGCGGATGCCCGAGCCGGGGCCGCGCCCGTGGTCGGACTCGACCTTCCCGACAGCGGCCAGCACATTCCAGCCGACCCCGTACTCGGCTCCGGCTTTACGGTAGAGCGCCATATATGCGGGCGGGATCTTGGTACTGGTCTTGCTCGGTGAGGGTTGGCAGGCGGCCTCGCCGGTGGAGCCGGGCATGACGGCGCTGATCACCGCGACGAGCACGGCCATCAGTGCCACGACGCCGACGACCGCTCCGACGATCAGCGGCATCAGGAGCCCGCCGAATCTCGGTGGTGATCGTGCCTGGGCACGGTCGCCCAGACGTGCGCGAGGTCGCTGAGCCGGTGTCGAGGGCCGGTGGCGCCGGCGGATTGCCAGACGGGTCCGGCGGGTCCGTCGGGCGAGGTAGCGGGTGTGTGGACGGCGGTGGCGACCGGGATCTCGGGTGTGCCGAGGAGTCGGCGCAGGTTGGCTTCCCGCTTGGCGGACGGCAGCCAGAACAGGACAGGAGTGGTGGTGCCAGTGGCTTCGGCGAGGTCGGCATAGCCGCCGAGTTTCGCGATGACACGGGCGAGGGGCTCGGTGCCGGTGTCGTGTTCGAGGAAGAAGTCGAGCGTGCTCGATGAGCCGTCGGTGCGGAGCGTTGTCCAGCGGCCGAAGGCGTCGGGGTGGGCGAGATCGCCCCACAGAGCCGCACAGCGAGACTCCGACCACCACTGCTCAACGGCGCCGCCTTGGCGTCGGGCGCAAACGTGCAGTGCGACGAAGAACTCGTTCACGCCGACCTGGTGCGCGAGCCGGGGCGAGACGGCGATTGCCGTGGCGGTGTCTTGCCGGTAGCCGAACTCGGTGATGCTTCGGCCCTGCTCGACCGCCAGGACGTGCGCGCCGGCCGGGCCGAGGATCCAGTGCCACGGTTTGGAGCCGACGGGCGTCCACGGACGGAACCGCAAGAGAGCATGGTGTCGGTGTAGGTGGTTGAGCCGTTGCCGGGCCCGTTCCGGTGTGGGAAAGAACAGTCGGGTGAGTTGTCCAGTGGTCAGGACGCGGTGTTCCCAGACCAGGGCGAGCAGATCCCGGTCGCGGGCGGTCAGCCGATAGACCAGGTCCGCGATCACGTCGGCGGACAGACGAGGTGCGCGGATTTGGGAACCACGCAGCCGAGTATCGGTCGTGCGCCGTCGGGTCATCGCCGCTCCTCTGCTTCGGGCGGTACCGCATTGCTGGTCAACGCGGCGGATTCGTCTGGCTCGCTACCGGGCTTGGAGGGTGACGGCGACGGGGCGTCCAGGTCTCTCAGCCCGACGTCGGGGATCGACCGCGGGATGCGCTGTGGTGCGAACCGTTCGCGTGAGGCGGTGCGGACTGCGGTTGCTCGTCCGGGGATCGGGTCGGGGAGGGGGCGGGTGCGGAAGGTGAAGGGCGGTGTGGGTGTGTTGCCGTCCATGAGGCGGGCTGTGGCTTGGTAGGCGGCCAGGTGGGACAGGTCGTGTGGTGAGAGCAGGGGTGCGGTGTGGCGGGCGAGGTCGGTGGCGTCTTCGGGCGAGGCGGCGAAGTAGATCTTGTTGCGGGCGTCCGCCGACACTGCCTCCCGCAGGTCCTTGGGGAGCTGGGAGAGGTGTTGGTGGGCGATGGTGAGGCTGAATCGGTAGGCGCGGGCTTCGGCGAGGATGTCGCTGATGGAGCCGGGCAGGTTGAGGAAGTTGTGGGCTTCGTCGATGTAGGCGGCGGTGTCGGGGCGGTTGTGCTCGGCTTGGGTGGCGCGTGGGGTGATGGCCTGCCAGGTGTGGGCCAGCAGGAGTGAGCCGAAGAGGCGGACGGCGTCTTCGCCGAGGACGCCTTTGGGTAGGCGGGCGAGGATGAGGCCGCCGGTGGCGAGGGTGGCGGACAGGTCGACGGTGGACGCGCCGCCCGACAGGGTGTCGCGGATGAAGGGGCGGAGCAGGACGGCGCGGAGTTTGTTCATGACGGGGCTGATCACCGAGGCGCGGGCGGCGGGGGTGAGTTCGTCGTAGGAGGCCCAGAATCCGGAGAGGAGTTCGTCGGTGAGGCGTGCGGTGATGCGGGCGCGGTAGGCGGTGTCGATGAGGAGTTTGGGGATGTCGGCGAGGGTGGCGCGGGCGCCGTTGACGCGGGTGAGGGTGAGGCAGGCGGACCGGAGCAGGTCGTCCAGGCGGGGTCCCCAGGCGGAGGTGAAGCAGCGTCGGAAGGTGGTGACGATCGACTCGGCCGCGAACGCCGGGTCGTGCCCGGCCAGGACGTTCAGGCATGGCGGACGTCCCGCTGTGGCCGGGTCGAATACCACGGTGTTGCCGATGGCGCGTTCGGGGAGGCGCTCAAGGATGTCGGCAATCAGGTCGCCTTTGGGGTCGATGACCAGGGCGCCGCGTCCGGCGGCGGCGTCGGACAGGATGAGGGCCGCGAGGAAGGTGGATTTGCCGACGCCGGTCTGGCCGAGGACGTGCAGGTGTTGGCGGGCGCCGGCAACGGTGAGGCCGACGGGGCGGGGTGCGCCGGCGTCGGAGTCGCCGAGGATCCGGATGCCGGGTCCGGAGACGGGGATCGCGGGTGAGGGCGCGGTGGGGCGGGCGCCGGCGCGGGTGACACCGGGTGCGGCCAGGTCGTAGGGCAGGTGCGCAATCGCGGCCAACTCGGCGACCGAGAGCAGGTAGCCGCGGTGCAGGCGGCGGTCGGCGAGGCGGGTGGCCGGGTGACGGAGTCGGCGGCGGCGTAGGTACTGGTGGCCGGAGGTGAACAGCGCGAACGTCGAGGCGGTCTCGTGCGCGTGCGCCCGCAGCCACCCGTTGTCGATCTGATCGGGGTGGCGGCTGGCGACACCGTAGATGATCTGGACTTCGAAGCGCGGTTGGGCGGCTTTGCTGAGGATGGCACGGACTTGTTCGGCGTGTTCGGGGTGTTGGCGGGTGAGCTCGGTCGGGTTGTGGTGTCCGGACATGCCGGGGGTGACCAGGTCGAACAGGTGGTGTTGGGGTGCGGTGGAGCGGCCACCTCGGAGCGCGGACGCGGCGCGGTAGGCCTTGCCGAGGCGTCGGCCGATGGCCGGACGGGCGAGGATCTGCACCGCCAGGTGTTCGCCTTCGGCCAGCCCGGAGGCGGTGCCGAGCAGCCCGCGCAGCGGGTCGGCGTCGTGGTCGCTGGCGAGCGGGAAGTGTTCGGGCCGGGCCAGGACCAGCCGCCCGCCGGCCGCCTCGTAGCCCTGGTCGAGTGGGAGCGGTGGTGTGGCGGGCTGGGTCGTGAGGGTGGCGCCGGGCCAGGACGCCCGGATCGTCTTCTCGACTATTCCAGGCGGGATGGTGCCAGGAGCCCAGATGCGGAAGCGGACACCGTTGTGGTCGGCAACGTACTCGAAGGCCAGGTGCGGCTGTCCGAAGAGCAGGCGTTTCCAGCGGGGAAGGGTCAGGCCGATGAGGCGGGCCCACCAGGCGGCGGCGCTGGCCGGCTCAACCTTCGGCGGCACCGCCACCTCGACCAGCCGGGCTCCGGGGATGAGCCTGCTGTTGCGCCAGTCCCGCAGTACCCAACCGAAGGCCGTCCAGCCGACGGCGACGCCCGCGATCCCCGCCGCGATCGCGGGTCCGTATCCCATGGTTAGGCCGAGGAGCCGGTGCGGGGCGTGCCCGAGATTGGAGAGGAGCCCGTACAGCCCCATCCCGGTGGTGTCGCTGATGAAGGTCATGGGATTCATCGCGGGTCGTTCTCCCTGTCGGCGGTCTCGCGGTTTTGTGTGTGGGCGGCGAGTTCGGCGGGGTCGGTGGTCACCAGCTGGTGTTCGTGCGGACTGGCCATAGCGCTAAAAGCCGCCCTGTCGGAACCGGCACCGGTTCCGCACAGCAGTCCCTGGCCCCTGTCGGCGGCCAGCAGCAGGGCCTTCTCGCCGTCGGTGAGGTCGAAGGCGTCGGCGATCTGGTCGATGGCCTGGGGTGCCTGGCGGAGCAGGATCTGGGTGGCGGAGTTGGCGATCACCGATCGCCCCAACTCGGTGGACAGCAGGTCGCCGGCGTCCTGGGTGACGACGGCGAGTCCGGCCCAGTGTTTGCGGGCGGACTTGGCCAGCCGGTACAGGAACCGTGCGCCCTCGTCCTCGCGCATGAGGGTCCACGCCTCGTCGACCACCACCAGACGGCGTCGCCGATCGGCCGGGTCGGTGACGGTCCGCCAGATCGCATCCAGGGCCAGGAGCATTCCGATGGTGCGGACCTCGTCGGGCAGGTCGCGGAGCGAGAAGGCGACCAGGTGTCCGGTGGGGCGGGTGGTGGTCGGTCCGGCGAATAGGCTTCGGTAGGAGCCGGTCGCGAACGGCGCGAGCCGCGCCGACAGATCGGCCGCGGTGCCCGCCTCCGGCGCGTTGGACTGACCCAGGGCGTCGAGTTGGTCGGTCAGGCCGGTCAGGACGGGCGCGGGGCGCGTCCAGGTGCGGGGGTCGGAGTTGACGCCGCAGGCGCGGTAGGCGGCCAGCACCGCGCGGTCCAGCACTGCTCGCTCTCCCGGTGTGAGCGGTTCGTCGAGCATCGCCCCGATGAGGGTCTGCAGGAACAGCGCCCGCCGGATGAGGGTGTCCTCGCCCTGCCCTTGCGGAAGGTCGAAGGGGTCGAAGCAGACGCCGGGTGCACCGAGGGAGATGTGGGTGCCGGCGACGTCGTCGCAAAGGCGCCGGTATTCGTCTTCGGGATCGATGACGGCGACATGGACGTCCTGGTAGAGCAGCCTCAGGACTTCCAGCTTGGTGAAGTAGGACTTGCCGGCGCCGGAGCGGGCGAGGGTGACGGAGTTGTAGTTGTCCTGGGCGAACCGGTCCCAGAGCACCACCCCGGCCGAGTAGGCGTTCAGCCCGTACAGCACCGGTGTCTCGCCCAGCGCGGGCTGCAGGTCGGGTGAGGTGAAGGGGAAGGACGCGGCGAGCGCGGCGGTGTCGAACACCCGCCGCGCCCCGATCGCATCGGCGGCCAGCGGCAGGGTGGTGGTCCAGCCTTGCAGGGCGCGGAAGGTGGTGGGCTGGGCGTCCAACAGCAGGGACGCGGCCAGCGCCCGAACCCGCTGCACCTCGCCCTCCAGCACGTCCGGATCGTGGGCGTGGACGGTCAGGTACAGGCCGGCGCGGAACAGGCGGCCGTGGCCGCGGGCCAGGGAGGCGGCGAGTTCGGCTGCATCATCGGCTGCGACTTCGGCGGCGAAGTCGGCCAGCCGCCCCCGCTGCGCGTCGGCCCGTGACGCCGACTCTAGGCGGGCGAGCTGGCGGCGGAGCCGCTGCGCGGCGACCAGCGGCGGAATCGGGTCGATGTGCAGGGACACATCCAGGCGACCGGGGTAGGTCAGCAGCGGCTCCAGCCAACCCGCACCGACCTCGCGCGGGTACCCGGTGATCGCGAAGGAGGAGCACACCCCGCCGGGCAACTCCAGCGACCTGGCGTTGACGCGTAGCGCCGACGGCCCCAACCCCAGCCCCGGCAGGTCCGGATCATCTTCGTGGCCGTTTTCTGCGACGCCATCGGCTGGGGCGCCTGCTTTGGTGGTGAGGCCGAGTGTGCGCGCGAGCGCGCCGAGTGAGGTTCGCATCAGCCTTCCTTCCGGTGGGTGATCACGTCATCTGAGGTGGGGGTGTCCACAAGAGGGGGTTCACCTGGGGATAGCGATTCGGTCAGGGCGGCCGTGGTGCTGTTGGCGTCCAGGACCTCGGCCGGGACGCCGAGCGCGGCCAGGCTCTGCACGGCTTCGGCGGCCCGTCGCAGGGCGACTGCGGCGGCTGAGTCGCGTCCCACTCGCCGCCGTTCGCGCCGCCGCCACGGCAGAACCGAGGCGGTGGCCGAGGCGGGGATGTGCCCTGTGATGGCGATGAGGACCTGCCGGATGAGCAGGTCGTGTTCGGTGCCGAGGTCGGTGAGGAACGCGGCGTGCGCGCGGGCGGCCTCTTCCAGTGCTGGGTCGGGCAGCGCGGGGGCGTGTCGGGTGATGTGGTCGGCCAGGCCCGTCAGGTCGACCGGGCGCGCCTGGACCAGGATCTGCACGGGGGCGTCCAAGGAGTTGAGCCACCGGCCAAACACCGCCACCAGCCCGGCCTGCTCACCGGCCGTCCGCAGCCCGAAAGCGACAGTGCCGGCGCGGACGATGACGGCGACCCCGCCCTGCGCCAGTTCCAGGGCCCCGTCTTGGCGGACGGTGCGGACCGGAAGCCGCAACGGCTCGGGCAGCCGTCCGCGCATCCTGCACCAGGCCGGCGGCGGCTGCACGGGCTCACTGGTCGTGACGCGTTGCTTGGATGCGCGCAGGTGGCGGAAGGCGGCGAGGGTGTAGCGGTCGAGGTTCATGCCGTCGTGGCGGGCGAACGCCAGCACGATCCCGGCCGCCGCGACCGGCACCAGTACTGCGACCAGCACCGGGAACGGCACCAGCGGCCCGAAGGTGAGCAACACCCACAGGCAGGCGGCGGCGGTACCGGCCAGGATCGTGACCTGCTTCGCGGTGAGGCCGTAGAGGATCTTGTCGGGCTGGTCGACGTCGGCAGGGATCTTCACGCTCATCGGCGCCTCGACGTGCTGGTGGCGGGTGCTCATCGGCCTCCCCTCCTGGCCCGGATCTTGGGCGGGTCGGTCCACAGGGTCAGCTGCCGGCGCGGTACGGGCCGTTTGGGCATGCCGGGCAGCATCAGCTGTCGCGACCGCACCCGCGCCCGCCCACTCGGCGCCGCTGGCCCGCTGAGCGAGGGCGGCCGGGGCCCGCGGGCCGCCGGGATCGGCAACGCCAGCTGCGTCGCCCGGCGCCCGGCCGAGCGCTTGCCGGCGGCTGACTTCCCGGCCGGGATCGGCAACGCGAGCTGCATCGGATGCCGGGTTCCTTGCCCGACGCCGGGTTCGGGTGATGGGCCTGGCGGCATAGGGATCGCTCCAGAAGGCATCGGGATCGCACCGGCGGGCAGTGCGAGCGGCGGATTAGAAGGACCGGGCAACCCCGGCGGTGTGCGTGAGGCGTCAGGCGCTTCCAGCGCGGGGCGGGACGGACCGGGCACCCCCGGCGGCTGCCGGAAGTACCGCCGAGGGGGCGGGGGCGGGGGTTTAGGTGGAGGCGGCGACGGCGGCGGTGGCTGCCAGAACTGGGTGGTGGGGACGCGGCGGCGCGTCAGCGCGCCGAGACCGCGGTAGAGGATGAGGCTTTTCACCAGTCCGGTCAGGGCGCTGGGCTGGGCGGCGCGCCAGATGGTGCGGGCGACCCAGGACGGGACGCGGACCATGATCCACAGCAGGCACAGCGCGAGCAGCAGATCGATCCCGGTCCCCGACGCGATCCCGGGAAAGTGATTACCGGAGCCGCTGGAGTCGCCGGGGTGGTGGATGTCGGAGAACAGCAGCCGGAACGCGGTTGCCAGGATCAGCGCCTGGCACACCCCGATCGCCAGAACCCCGCTGATGCTGCGCCACCACAACCGGGCCAGCCCGTCGGTGATCGGCAGGGCATGGAACATCAACGCCACCGGCGCCGCCGCGATCAAGACCATGGTGAGGGCGATCCGGATGATGTAGATGAACGCCACGCACAGCGCCAGCACCACCACGCCCAGCCCGATGAAGATCGTGAACGGCTGATTGGGGACCAGACTCGCGACGAGATAGGCGGCGATCGACTTGGCGACCCGACTCGGGTCGATCGCCTCGGCTCCGGCTTCGAGGAACGCCCCCGACAGGCCGTTGGCGAAGGTGATCGCGTACCCGATCAGGACGAGGCTGAGGTTGGAGGCGGCGAACGCACCCACCAGCCGCGCCACCAACTGCCCGGGCGTCAACTCCCCACCGGGCAGCGAGTGCCCGGCCATCAACAGCACCCCGCCGACGGTGATGAGCAGCACGTAGCAGGTGTTGGCGATCGTCTGGGATATGCCCCACAGGTCCCGGGCCCGCGCCATGTCCCCGGACTCCACCGGCGGGGTGCCCAGCACGGTCTGCGACAGCAGATGGAAGATCGGCTTGGCCGCACCGGTCACCAGATCGGCGAACCAGTCGTTCACCGCCTGCTTGGCCATGCACCCCATGTCCATGAACCCGCACCCCGACCCGCCCCCCGACCCGCCCCCCGACCCGCCCCCGTCCCCGCCGTCACCTCTGGCCGGGTCCTGGCCACCCGGAGCCAACGGAGCAGGTGAAGAACCTGGTGTCGGGGAAGGCGCAGGGCCTGCGGGAGTCCGCGAGGGCGCGGCGGGCGTAGTCGGAGAGGTAGTAGGCGCTGGAGGTTGCGGCGCCGAGGTCTGCGGAGTCGTCGGTGCGGTCGGTGACGGATTACCTTCGGGGCGCGGCGCGGGATCAGCAGCGCCCAGCGCCGGTCCGGCGCCCGCGCACACGACCGCGCCCGCCACCAGCCCGATCAGCAGCGCCGCCGTGACGAAGGACGCCGTGGATCTGCGTGCGCGCCCGGGTGGCATCGCGGTGCTGGTCACGCGGGCGCACCCACGATGCCCTGCAGCATCTTCACAAGCAGCGGTGCCAGCACCGCCACCGAGTACCCGATCGCCGCGTACCGCAGCGTCTTCTTGGCCGCCTCCACCTCGCCTGGGTCACCGCCGGCGAGCATGTAGCGGACCCCGCCGATCGTGGCGAACAACGTCGCCAAACCCACCAGCAACCCCACGATCACATTCCGCAGGTTGGTGATCACCTCTCCCAGCGACGCCGCCGCCGCGAGATGAGTGCTGGCATCGGCGACACCGGGCACCAGCAGCGCCGTCATCACGCACCCGGCCGTCCACACCAGCGATGCGGCCACCAACCTTCGCCGGGACGGTGTGGGCCTTCGGCTGGCGTCAGCGGCGGGGATGGACGAGCGGGTGGTGGGCCGGCGCGGCGGCTGGGCGCGGCAGCGTGGGTGGTGCGCGATTGGCTTCGGGTCCTTGCTGGTGCGCATGGCAGCGTCTCCGGAACATCGATTGACGGAATCGGCTGCCAGCCGGGCGATCAGCGGGAACGGTACGGTCCTCGGGCTGCGGGTGTCCTCCTTGACGGGAGATATGAGACGGATGATTGCGGCGGGGACCGGGTTTCTGGCCGTCCGCCCGAGGACCGCACCGTTCAGCGGTGATCTCGACTGGCACCCATGAAGCACCGTCGAACAGGCCCGAATTCAGAGTTCGGCCGCCATCTTGATCAAGACTTGAGACGCCCAGCGGACGATTTCCGCATCCGATAGCCGCATCGAGCCCGCAGCCGATGGGCGTTCTCGCCTTCTCCGATTTCGGCGCTCGGGAGAACACAGGTCATGAGCTGGTCAGCGCTTCTTGGCCAGATGATGGGGCGGATGGTCATGAAAATCGGGGCGCTCGACGGTGCTTCATCGGTGCACGGGGATCGGGTGGCCGTCTCGGGTCACCCAGCACATGAACCACACACCGTCCAACCCGAACCACTCACCCACCAGCAACACCGGCCCCAGCGGACAGCGGCGGATGGTCCCGCTGACCGTCTGGCTGTGCTCGGACACCACCGTCGCGAGGCCGGTCACGCCCACCCGCAAGCGCGACAGCCGTCCGGAACCCGCTGGGATCTGCGTCCAGCACCGCCAGGCCGTGGGCCGCCAGCTGGCCCGGCATCTGATCAGCACCTGCACCCTTGAGGGCGATCTGGTCGTCGAGGGCTTCACCACCAGCGAGGCCACCCTGGTCGCGGCCGCCGAACTCGACCGCCGCGCCATCGCGCTGGTCCCGCACTTCCCACTCGCCCAGCACATCGGCACCCGCCTGCGCGGCACCCTGGACCAGCGGCAGCTCAACCGAGTGCAGATGCGCCCCGTCCGACCCGACCAGATGTCCAGAGGACTCGCCGACCACCTCGGCCAGGTCTTCTTGGTCATCGCCGCACCGCCGCCGTATGAGACCGGCGGCCGCAACCTCGCACGAGCCTCCGGCGCGGACTGCCCGGCATGCCGGGCCGACCTGTGGATGCTCTCCAGCCAGCAACTCGGCCTCTTCCTGTCCGCGGCATGGCGCGTCCTGGCACCCGGCGGCGTCCTGGCCCTCACCACCACCGCCCGCCACCAGGCCGGGAGGCTGATCGATCCGGCGCCGCGCATCATCCGGCACGCCCAAAGCCTGGGGTTCCGCTACGCCCAGCATGTCATCGCGCTGCGCGTCCCGATCGAGGGCGACGCCCTGGTCGTGCAGGCCGGTCCCACCGACCTCGCCCACCTGCGCGACTCCCGCTCGGGCGCCCTACCGCCCACGGTCGCCGTCCACGCCACGGTGTCGCTGTTCACCAAGGGACAAGCACCCTCGGGTTCGGCCGCCGACGGCTCGCCCGGCGGGAGGACCCGATGAACCACCACGATGACCTGTCCCGCCGCGAGTTCCTGGCGTCGGTGCTGGCGACCGGGCAGCGTCCGTCTCGCCTGCAGCGGCACGGCCGCTACACACCCGAGTCGATGCGCCACCCCGGCAAGATGCTGCCCGCCATCGCCTCCACCGTCATCGACGCCTTCACCCGTCCCCGTGACGTGGTGGTGGATCCGATGTGCGGGATCGGCACCACCCTGGTCGAAGCGATCCATCTGGGCCGCGATGCCGCCGGGGTGGAGTACGAGCCCGACTTCGTCCACCTCACCATCAACAACCTGCGCCACGCCCAGGCCCAAGGCGCCACCGGCACGCCCCAGATCGTCTGCGGCGACGCCCGCAACATCGCCACCACCTACCGAGGCCTGCGCGGCAAGGCGGCGCTTGTGCTCACCTCACCGCCCTACGGCTCCCACACCCACGGGCACATCCACTCCGGCCGAGACAACGGCGGCGGCAAGATCCACAAACGCCACCACCGCTACTCCACCGACCGGGGCAACCTCGCCCATCAGCCCCTACCCGGCCTCCTGGACGGATTCGGCCGCATCCTCGCCGGAAGCGCCACCCTGCTCCGACCTGGCGGCGTCATCGCCGTCACCGTCCGCCCGATCCGCGTGAAGGGGGAACTCCTCGATCTCCCAGGCCTGGTCATCGACACCGCCCAACGGCACGGCCTGATCCTGACCGGCCGATACGTCGCGTTGCTGGCCGGGCTTCGCAACGGCGCACTGGTCAACCGCGCTTCGTTCTTTCAGATGCTTGAAACCCGCCGCGCCCGCGAACGCGGACTTCCCGCCTGCGCCACAGCCCATGAAGACCTCCTGGTCTTCCAGGCGACGGGCGAGGGGGAGGGCCTCCGATGAGAGAACGCCGGCAACGAAAGCGAACCGGGCTCAGCAGAGCTGCGGAGATGCTGCTCCTTCTCCAGTCCGGTCTGTGTGGCCGTTGTGGACGCGCCTGCTACGCCACTCGCCGTATCGCCCGCCACGCTGTACGCATCGCAGCACCCAGTGCCAGACTGCGCGCCTATCGGTGCGGCGAAGCCTGGCACCTGACCGCTGTGCCGGACAGGCCGCAGTTCGTCGACCCGCCGGTCACCATGGCGCCCGCGCGACGAGGCGCCGGCCTTGACCTCCGAGCCCGAGGCGAGCGTAGATACCGCAATCGTCATCGCACCCAGCGTGACGGCAACCGCCGGGGCCGTACGGGCTCCCGTGCCAGGGTCAGCGAACCGCACACGGGACTTCGGTGACCGACACCAGCAGGAAGCTGCGCCTGGTCGGGCCCGACGAGCCTCCACGGTTCACCCCCGGCGTGGCCAGGGCGTTGCTGCAGATCCTGCTCAACGCGACTGGAAATCCAAGAACCAAAGAGAAGGAGTCCTCACGTGAACGGTCCGAAGGAAGGGAACGTTGCTGAGCTGTCACAGGGCGAAGCCGCGGTGCCAGAGTCGGTTCCCTCCAGTCTTCGGTTCGCGTTCTATGGGCGCGTCTCGACCGAAGACAACCAGGACCCAGACGCGTCGCGCGCCTGGCAGCTCCGCCGAGCCCGCGGGCTCATCGAGCCCAAGGGCGGAGTGATCGTCGCCGAGTTCTTCGACGTCGACAAGTCCCGCTCGATCCCGTGGTCGCGTCGTCCGTACGCCGCCGCGCTGATCGACGAGCTCAAGAACCCGCAGCGGAACTTCGATGCGGTGGTGATCGGGGAGCCGCACCGCGCCTTCTACGGCAACCAGTACTCCCTCACCTTCCCCCTCTTCGAGCACTTCCAGGTGCCGCTGTGGGTGCCCGAGGTCGGTGGGCCGATCGATCCGGCCAACGAAGCCCACGACATGATCATGGGTGTGTTCGGTGGCCTGTCCAAGGGGGAGCGGAACCGGATCAAGATCCGCGTCCGGTCGGCCATGGCGGCGATGACGGTGACCGAGGGCCGCTACCTGGGCGGACGGCCGCCCTACGGCTACCGGCTCGCCGACGTAGGTCCGCACCCCAACCCGGCCAAGGCCGCCGACGGCAAGCGACTGAAGCGGCTGGAGGCGCACCCGGTCCACTCCCTGGTGGTCAAGTGGATCTTCGCGCAGTACATCAAGCAGCATGGGCGAGGACTGACCGACATCGCGGAGGAACTGACCCGGCAGGGCATCCCTTCCCCGTCGGCCAGCGACCCGGCTCGCAATCCCCACCGCGACCAGTTCGCCTGGTCGAAGTCGGCCGTCCGGACGATCATCAACAATCCGAGGTACACCGGCCGGGAGGTCTGGAACAAGCAGCGCAAGGACGAGGTCCTCATCGACGTCGACGATGTCGCGCTCGGCCACATGACGAAGATGCGGTGGAACGACCGCTCCGACTGGATCTGGTCGGAGTACAAGGTCCACGACGAGCTGATCAGCATCGAGGACTTCGAACGAGCCGACCGGCTCCGGCAGTCGCGGGCTCGGGGCAGCTACTGCAAGAAGGGCAACCCGGCCTCACGCCCGTACGTCTTTCGGGGCTGCCTTCGCTGCGGTTACTGCAGACGCAAAATGCAGGGCAGTTGGAACAACCGGCAGGCGTACTACCGGTGCCGCTTCGCCAGCGAATACGCCCTGGTCAACGAGCTGGACCATCCCAAGGTCGTCTACCTGCGAGAGGCCGAGATCCTGGGGGAGGTCGAAGGTTGGCTGGCGACGGCGTTCACTGAGGAGCGGGTCGCGGCGGTCATCGACATGATGGCTGCTCAGATGACCGACCCGGACGCGCAGAAGGTCGCCGACCTCCGTAAACAACTGTCGCGATGCGACCGCAAGCTGGTCCAGTACCGGGCCGCGCTGGACGCCGGAGCCGACATCGCAGAGGTCACCGGGTGGATCAACGACGTCAAGAAGGAGCAGGTACGGCTGGAACATGAGTTGAAGGCCGCGCCACGGGGTTCGGGCATCTCCCGCGATGAAATCGCTGAGCTGCTTCAACGCACGGGTGGTCTGGCTCAACTGGCCATCAACGCCGAGCCCGAGGACAAAGCCGACCTTTACCAGCAGCTGGGCCTGACGATGACCTATTACCCGCAGAGACGCGAAGTGGAGGCCCGGGTCATCCCGGAGCCTCCACATGTGCGGTCGGTGCGTGTCCGAGGGGGGACTTGAACCCCCATGCCCCGTGAAGGGCACTAGCACCTCAAGCTAGCGCGTCTGCCTATTCCGCCACCCGGACCGGTGTCGCTGACCGCAGCGCGGCTGCGGCGGGCTTCACCATACCAAAGGAGCCGAGTCGCGGCGAAGTCGATCGAGCGGGCACGATGGTGGGGTACGAGGACGGCTAGCGCGAAGGTGATCACTGTGGCCCACCAGCCGACCGCTGAGGACGAGGTCGTCGGGCTCTGCCAGGAGCTGATCCGGATCGACACCAGCAATCCGGGGGATCATTCGGGGCCCGGGGAGCGGGTCGCGGCGGAGTACGTCGCGGAGAAACTTGCGGAGGTGGGGCTCGAGGCGACGCTCCTCGAATCGCATCCGGGGCGGGCGAGCGTGGTGGCGCGGATCGAGGGGGAGGACCCCGGACGGGACGCGCTGCTGCTGCACGGGCACCTGGACGTGGTGCCGGCGCGCAAGGAGGACTGGACGCGGGATCCGTTCGGCGGGGAGATCGCGGACGGGTGCGTCTGGGGCCGCGGGGCCGTGGACATGAAGGACATGGACGCGATGATCCTCGCGGTGGTGCGGCAGCGGCTCCGGGAGGGGCGCAGGCCGCCGCGGGACGTGGTCCTCGCCTTCCTCGCCGACGAGGAGGCCGGCGGCAAGTGGGGCGCGCAGTGGCTCGTCGAGGAGCATCCCGGGCTGTTCGAGGGGTGCACCGAGGCGGTCGGGGAGGTCGGCGGGTTCAGCCTGACCGTGCCGGGGGACCGGCGGATGTACCTGATCGAGACGGCGGAGAAGGGCATCGCGTGGATGAACCTGACCGCCAGAGGGACGGCCGGGCACGGGTCGATGGTGCATCCGGACAACGCGGTGACGGCGCTGGCGGCGGCCGTGGCGCGGCTGGGCGAGCACCGGTTCCCGGTGCGGATGACGAAGACGGTGCGGGCGTTCCTGGAGCGGGCGTGCCTGGCGTACGGGGTCGAGTTCGATCCGGAGCGCCCGGAGGAGGCGCTGGAGAAGATCGGGCCGCTGGCGCGGATGATCGGGGCGACGCTGCGGCACACGCTGAATCCGACCCGGCTGGACGCGGGGTACAAGACGAATGTGATTCCGCAGAGCGCGACGGCTCAGGTGGACGGCCGTTTCGTGCCCGGTTATGAGGACGATTTCTTCGCGACGGTGGATGAACTTCTCGGTCCGGACGTGGAGCGGGATTTCGTGCATCACGACCACGCGCTGGAGACCGAGTACGAGGGGGCGCTGGTCGCGGCGATGGAGGCGGCGCTGACCTCGGAGGATCCGGGGGCGCTGCCGGTGCCGTACTGCCTGAGCGGCGGGACGGACGCCAAGTCGTTCGCGCGGCTGGGGATGCGGTGTTTCGGCTTCGCGCCGCTGAAATTGCCCCCAGAGTTGGACTTTTCCGGAATGTTCCATGGCATCGACGAGCGCGTTCCGGTGGACGGGCTGCGCTTCGGGGTGCGGGTTCTCGACCAATTCCTCGATCGGTCCTGAATTTCCCGTTGCCAATGCGATCAGTGGTGCTATCGTCACCGTTCGTAGGGACACGCCCTTCCCGCGAGGGATGGGCGGTGGTCGCAACGGAGGTCTCACGGTGGCGGGTGTCGCGGCGCGGGCAGGGGCGGTTCCCGTCCTGCCGCGCCGTGCCGTCGCCGGGCGGGTCGTCCGGCGGTTGCTCGTCCTCGCCGGCCTGCTGATCGCGGGCTGGCTCCTCGGCGGCATGGCGCAGCAGTCGGCCGCGCGCGCCGCCGAGCTGCCGGCGCCGCCGGCGCCGCCGGCGGTCGTGCCGGCGGCGAAGGCCCCGCCCGCGCCGGCCGAGGTCGTCGCGGACGGCGCCCCCGTGCTGGCGCACGTGCTGAAGGCTCCGCGCAGGCCGATCCCGTCGGTGGCCGGGGCCGTGAAGCACCGGGCGCTGGTGCCGGCCGGGTCCGCGAAGCCGGTGCGGCCGGCGCGAGCGGCCAAGGCCGCCGCGCCGCCGGTGCACCGGCACGCGAGCCCGCGGAAGGCGCACAGCGCTCCCCGCCGCGCGGCGAGGAGCGCTGTGCCGGTGCGCCGGTCGCCGGACCGGTCGCACGCGGTCTCCGGGACGCGCCAGGCGTCCCATGTCCGGCATCACCGTGCCCATGAGCGGCACCCCGCGCCTTTCCAGGCGCCGGGCCGGTCCGGCACGCATTCGGCGACCTGCGGCGGCGTTCCGATCGGTGCCGCTGCCGGCCTGCCGACCGTTTTCCCCTGGGCTCCGGTTCCGCCGCGAGCCTGCGTTCCGCGCCATTTCGGCGCGGTTCCCCCGGCCGTCCGCACGGCAGCGGACGAGCCTTCCTTCGCGCCTGACTAATCCCTGATCAGAACGCTCCCGGCGGGGGCCCGTGCGGCTCGGGCCCGGCGTGAGCGTGCCGTCAGGCGTGTCCTTTCCACGAGACCGAACGCGTGTCTCGGCATTCCATTCACCATCCCCCGAACGGAGCATCATGCGAACGTGGGCAAAAGGCACCGCGCGCACCGCGGCGCTCACCGCGAGTTTCGTCGCGCTCGGCGTCAGCGTCGTTCCCGCCAACGCCTTCGCCGACGCCACCAACGGCGACGGCAGCGTCCTCGGTGGCAACCAGGTCGACCTGCCGATCTCGGCGCCGGTCGACGTCAGCGGCAACGGTGCAGGCATCGTCGGCAGCGGGCACGGCGTGTCCAAGGGCGGGGCGTCCGTCCTGAACGGCGGCGGAGGCGGTGGCGGCCAGCGCACCTCCGGCAAGGGCAGCGTCGGCGGCGGCAACCAGGTGAACGCGCCGATCTCCGCGCCGGTGAACGTCTGCGGCAACGCGGTCGCGATCATCGGCAAGGCGGAGGCGGGCTGCGAGGGCGGCGCGACCGTGCACAACGGCGGCGGCGCGGGCCACGGCCGCGGCGGCCAGACCACCGGCGGCGCGTTCGGCGTCATCGCCGGCAACCAGGTCAACGCGCCGATCAGCGTGCCGGTGAACGTCTGCGGCAACGCCGTCGCGATCATCGGCGAGGCGATGGCCGGCTGCGAGGGCGGCGCGATCGTCAAGAACGGCGGGCACACCGGCGCCGGGCAGCGGACGTCCGGGCTGCACGGCGTGCTCGCCGGCAACCAGGCGAACGTCCCGGTCAGCGTGCCGGTGGACGTGTGCGGCAACGCGATCGGCAACGCCCTCGCCGAATGCGAGGGCGGCGCGTCGGTCCGCAACGGCGGGCACGGGTCCGGCGGGCAGACGACCGACGGGGCGTTCAGCGTCCTCGGCGGGAACCAGGCGAACGCGCCGATCAGCGTCCCCGCGACCGTCTGCGGGAACGCGGCGGCCCTGGTCGGCGAGGCGGGCGCGTACTGCGAGGGCGGTGCGCACGCGCGCAGCAGCTCCGGCGGCCAGCACACGTCCGGCACCGGCAGCGTCGGCGGCGGCAACCAGGGCAACGCGCCGATCAGCGTGCCCGTCGACGTCTGCGGGAACGCCGCCGCGGTGGTCGGCGAGGCCGCCGCGCACTGCAACGGGCAGACCCTGGTCGAGGGCCCGCAGGGCGGCGGGCGGACGTCCGGGAACCACAGCGTCGGGGGCGGTGATCAGGCGCACGCCCCGGCGAAGGCGCCGGCGGACGGGTGTGGGAACGCCGGCGCCGCCGTCGGCCGGTCCCTCGCGGACTGCCAGGACGGGCCGGGCTTCGGCGGCTACCGCCCCTACGCGCGGTCCGCCGGCGAGAACCCGGCCCCGCTGCCGGTGCACCCGGGACTGCCCGTCCTGCCGCAACTGCCCGCCACCGCGAACCACCGCGACGGCGGACCGGCCGCTCTGCCCGCGAGCAACCTGCCCGTGCCCGGCCTGCCGGACGCCGGGCAGGCCGTGTCCGGGACGGCCGCGCAGGTCAACGGCATCCCCGCGACCAAGAGCGTCCCGGTGTCGGACGTCCTGTCCGCGACGAACTTGCTGCCGGACACCGCCGAGCAGCGCACCGGCGCGCCGTCCCTGGGCCCGGTGCCCGGCCTGAAGAGCCTGCCCGTCCACGGCAAGCTCCCCACGGTGAGCAACCTGCTCGGCGGCGGCATGACGCCGGCGGTCGCGCCCGAGGTCAACGGGCTGCCGCAGGTGCCCGCCGCGGGTGAGCGGACGGTCCGCCCCGGCGGCAGTGGCATGACGATCGCGGCGCTGCCGGTGAACCCGGGCGCGGTGACCGGGAAGGCGGCGAAGGCGCTGCCGGCGGTGCCGGTCGTCCCGGTGGCCGCGAACGGCCGCTCGGCCGGTGCGGGCAACCCGCTGCCGGTCCCCGGCCTGCCGCGGACGAATGGGGTCAAGCTGCCCACGACCGGCGCCGTCAAGGCGCCCGCCGTGGGGAACGCCACGCTGCCCGCCGGGGCCGTCAAGGCGCCGAAGAGCGTGTCGGACCTCGGGCCGGTCCGGAACGTCGCCGAGCGCGAGCCGCTGGCGTCCGCGTCCGAGGACGGTTCGCTGTGGGCGCTCGGCGTGGCGGCGATCGCCGCGGCGTTCTGCGGCGCGACCGCGCTGACCCGCCGCCTGCGCCCGGTCCGCGGCTGACCGACCCCGGCCCGCGCCGGCCGCCGATCGCGGGCGGCCGGTGAGGGCCGGTCCAGCGGGGCCTGCCGGGCGGAGATCCACCCCCGCCCGGCAGGCCCGTCCATGAACGCTTTGCCCGTCCTGGATGGCGCGGTCCGGGGCGGGCGAAGCCTTTCGCGAACCGGAGCAGATCCGTCCGGGCACGCCGCCCGGCGAATATGATTACGCGACGTCATAGCATTCGCACGTAGTGCTACGCTCCGTCCAGAACTCGGCGGACCCGCCGCGAACGACCCCGGATCCACCGCTGACGGGAGGAACGGAGCGAACTTCCGCTACTCGCCCCGAACGGCCGGAACAGCCGGTGCGGCCGTCAGAAGGTGCGGACGGCGCGGATGACCTTGCGGCGCAACTGAATACGGCGGCGGCCGTCCGGGTAGAGGCGCAACCGATCGATCTCCCAGCCGCCGTGTTCGGCGTGCTCGGTCAGGATCTGCCGGGCGGTGTCACGCGTGGTGCCGGCCGGCAGTGACAGGACGAGGTAGGTGTACTGCACCATTGCGACCATTATTACTTGGTGGACCGGGTGTTGTGCATCGTACGGTGGCGGCCCGGTCCGCACGGGGGGTGGCGGCATGTCATCCTGTCCGGAGGCGGGCGGTGGATGAGAGTTGCGCCCGCCACGGGCGGAGCGGAACGAAGGGCGGCAGTGGGGCATCCGGGCATGAACCCGCCATCATGCGACGTTGTAGGAAGCCTGTGTAAGAAGAGCGTGAGCTAGAAGACCAGACAGCGAGGTTGGAGCGACTGTGCCAGCCAAGAACGGCACTGCGAAGAGTGGCCAGGCGAACGGCGCCGGCACGCGCCTGGTGATCGTCGAGTCGCCCGCGAAGGCGAAGACGATCGCGGGTTACCTGGGCCGTGGCTACATCGTGGAGTCCAGTATCGGCCATATCCGGGATCTGCCCGGGAGCGCCTCGGAGGTGCCGGCCAAGTACAAGGGCGAGCCGTGGGCGAAGCTCGGCGTGAACGTCGAGCGCGACTTCGAGCCGCTCTACGTGGTCAACTCCGACAAGAGGCAGCAGGTCGCCAAGCTCAAGAAGCTGCTGGCGGAGGCCGACGAGCTCTTCCTCGCGACGGACGAGGACCGGGAGGGCGAGGCGATCGCCTGGCACCTCCAGGAGGTGCTGAACCCCAAGGTCCCCGTGCACCGGATGGTCTTCAACGAGATCACCAAGGACGCGATCCAGCGCGCCGCCGCGAACCCCCGGCAGCTGAACATGCCGCTGGTGAACGCGCAGGAGACGCGCCGCGTCCTGGACCGCCTGTACGGGTACGAGGTCAGCCCGGTCCTGTGGAAGAAGGTCATGCCGAAGCTGTCGGCGGGCCGGGTGCAGTCGGTGGCGACGCGGCTGGTGGTGGAGCGGGAGCGGGAGCGGATCGCGTTCGTCCCGGCCCACTACTGGGACATCCTCGCCGAGTTCGACACCGGTAAGGAGGAGGAGCCCAAGGCGTTCAAGGCCGGGCTCGTCTCCGTGGACGGCAAGCGGGTCGCGCAGGGCCGCGACTTCGCGTCCGACGGCAGGCTGAAGACGAAGGACGCGCTGCACCTGGACGAGCCGTCGGCGCGCGCGCTGGCCGAGCGGCTGCGCGGACGGCCGTACGAGGTCAAGTCGGTCGAGTCCAAGCCGTACACGCGCAAGCCGTACCCGCCGTTCCGGACGACCACATTGCAGCAGGAGGCCAGCCGAAAGCTGGGCTTCTCGGCGAAGTACACGATGTCGGTGGCGCAGAAGCTGTACGAGAACGGCTTCATCACCTACATGCGAACCGACTCGATCACGCTGTCGGAGACGGCGATCACGGCGGCGCGGCGGCAGGCGGCGACGCTGTTCGGCGGCGAGTACGTGCCGGACAAGCCGCGCGTCTACCAGTCGAAGGTGAAGAACGCGCAGGAGGCGCACGAGGCGATCCGCCCGGCGGGCGACAGCTTCCGGACGCCCGCCGAGACGGGCCTGTCCGGCGACCAGTTCCGGCTGTACGAGCTGATCTGGAAGCGGACGATCGCGTCGCAGATGAAGGACGCGGCGGGCCGCTCGGTCTCGATCCGGGTGACCGGCATGTCCACGCAGAACGAGCTGGCGGAGTTCGGCGCGACCGGTAAGACGATCACGTTCCACGGGTTCCTGAAGGCCTACGTCGAGAGCGCGGACGACCCGTCCACCGACCGCGACGACCAGGAGCGGCGGCTGCCGAACCTGGAGCAGGGCGACCGGCTGTCGGCGAACGCGGTGGACGCCGAGGGCCACTCGACCCGCCCGCCGGCCCGCTACACCGAGGCGAGCCTGGTCAAGGAGCTGGAGGAGCGGGAGATCGGCCGCCCGTCCACCTACGCGTCGATCATCGGCACGATCCTGGACCGCGGCTACGTGTTCAAGAAGGGCACGGCGCTCGTCCCGTCGTTCCTGGCGTTCGCCGTGGTGAACCTGCTGGAGCAGCATTTCGGGAACCTGGTCGACTACGACTTCACCGCGCACATGGAGGACGGTCTCGACGAGATCGCCCGCGGTGAGGCCGAGCGCGTCCGGTGGCTGACCCGGTTCTACTTCGGCGACAACGGTGAGGAGGGGCTGAAGGACCTCACCGAGGACATCGGGGACATCGACGCCAAGGGGATCAGCTCGTTCCCGGTGAAGGGCTCCGACATCGTCGTCCGGGTCGGCCGGTACGGGTCGTACCTGGACCGGGACGGCGAGCGGGTCAACATCCCCGACGACATCGCGCCGGACGAGCTGACGGCGGAGAAGGCCGAGGAGCTGCTCGCGCAGCCGTCCGGCGACCGGGAGCTCGGCACCGACCCGGAGACCGGGCACATGATCGTGGCGAAGTCGGGGCGGTTCGGCCCGTACGTCACCGAGATCCTGCCGGAGGCGGCGCCGCCGGCCGAGGGCGAGAAGAAGAAGCGGACGAAGAAGGCGGACACCCCGAAGCCGCGCACCGGGTCGCTGTTCAAGTCGATGTCGCTGGACACGATCACGCTGGACGACGCGCTGAAGCTGCTGTCGCTGCCGCGCACGCTGGGCGAGCTGGACGGCGAGCCGGTGACGGCGCAGAACGGCCGGTTCGGGCCGTACATCAAGAAGGGCACCGACAGCCGCTCGCTCGGGTCGGAGGAGGAGCTCTTCACCGTCACGCTGGAGCAGGCGAAGGAGCTGCTGGCGCAGCCGAAGCAGCGCGGCCGGCGGGCCGCCGCGGCGGCGCCGCTGCGCGAGCTCGGCAAGGACCCGGCGAGCGACAAGCCGGTGGTGGTGAAGGAGGGCCGGTTCGGCCCGTACGTCACCGACGGCGAGACGAACGCCAGCCTGCGCAAGGGCGACGAGGTCGAGTCCATTACGATCCAGCGCGCCGCGGAACTGCTCGCGGAACGGCGTGAGAAGGTGGCCGCGGGCGGCGGAAAGAAGAAGACGACGACCCGCCGCCGCACCTCTGCAAAGTCCGGCTCATAACGACATTCACGCCGATACCCTGACCGACATGACCAGAACGGACGCCACCCGGCCGCATCCCGCCGCGCCGCAGCCGGGTGCCTCGTCGCTCTCCGCCGCGGCGGCGCCGTTCCGGCGGCTCCGGACCGCGCTGTCGGTGTCCGGCCTGGGCCAGTGGCTCGCGGTCCCGGCGCTGTCGGCGATGGCGGTGCTGCCCGCGGACGGCACCGCGGCCCGGCTCCAGGCGGTCGGCGGGACGCTCGCCCTGCTGGTGCTGCCGGCGGTGCTGCTCGCACCGCTCGCGGGGAGCCTCACCGACCGGGTCGACCGGCGGCTGGCGCTGCTGATCGCCGACGGGCTGCGCTTCGTGGTCGTCCTGACCGTGCCGCTGGTGGACGCGCTGCCGTGGACGCTGGCGGCGTCCTTCCTGGTCGGCTGCCTGTCCCTGCTGTGGCTGCCGGCGGCGGCCGCGGCGCTGCCGGCGCTGGTCTCCGACGCGACCGTGAGCGCGGCAGCGGGCGGGGAGGTGGTGGCGCGCGGCGCCCCCGAGACCGACCTGCGCGCCGGCGCCCGCCGCTCGGCGGCCCGCGCCGCGTTCGGCCCGGCGCCGGTGGCCGCGCTGGCGTTCGCGCTGCTCGCCCTGATCGCGAACGCGGCGCTCGGCGCGTCGCACCGCGCCGACCTCCCGCTGTACGCGGCGGCGGTGCTGTTCGTCGCCGCGGCGGCGCTGACGGCGCTGGTCAAGGAGGTCCCGGCGACCGAGCCGATCGTCGTTCCGGCACCGCTGAAGCTGCTGTTCCAGGGGCCCGGGCTCGACCGGGCCGGCCAGGGCCTCGGCCTGGCGGTCGGCGGCGCGGCGCTCGCCGCGGGCGCGATCGCCGCCGTCGCGCGGGTGCACACCGGCGAGCTCGGCGGCGGGGACGCGGGCTACGGCGCCGTCCTCACCGGGCTGGCCGCCGGGCTGGCCTGCGGCCTGTTCCTCGGCCCGCGGGTGCTCGGCCCGTTCAGCCGCCGCCGGCTCCTCGGCCTCACGGTGATCGCCGCCGCGCTGCTGCTGATCGTCGCGGCGCTCGTGCGCAACCTCGTCGTCGTGGCGTTCGTGACGGCGTTCCTCGGCGTCGCCGCCGGGGCCGCCTGGTCGACCGCGTCCGCCGCCGTCCGCGACCCCGATGACGATGACGAGGCGGGCGGTGAGCGCCCGCGCGCGTTCCTGCGGTCGGTCGCGCTCGTCGCCGCGCTGGTCGCGGTCGCGGCCGTCCCGGCGGTCGCGGGCGCGCTCGGCACGCACCGGCTCGACGTCGGCGACGGCTACGACCTCGACGGCTCGATGGCCGCGCTGCTGATCGCCGCAGTCCTCGCGCTGGCCGCCGGGGCCGTCGCCTACCGGCGGCTGGACGACCGGCGCGGCATCCCGCTCGCCGCGGACCTGCAGGCCGCGCTGCGCGGCGAGGTGTACGTGCCGCCGGCGCAGGCCGCCGCGCCGGAGCCGGAGCCGGTCCGCCGCGAGCGCGGCGTGTTCATCGCGTTCGAGGGCGGCGAGGGCGCGGGCAAGACCACGCAGGCGCGGCTCGCCGCGATCTGGCTGCGCGACCACGGCTACGACGTGATCACCACGCACGAGCCGGGCGCCACCAAGATCGGCATGCGGCTGCGCGCGATGCTGCTCGACCGCGACACCACCGGGCTGTCCGACCGGGCCGAGAGCCTGCTGTACGCGGCGGACCGCGCCGACCACGTCGCGAACGTGATCCGGCCCGCCCTGGAGCGCGGCGCGATCGTGGTGAGCGATCGCTACCTGGACTCGTCGCTGGCCTACCAGGGCTACGGGCGGCGGCAGCCGGTCGACGACATCGCCCGCGTCAACGCGTGGGCGACCGGCGGGCTGCTGCCCGACCTGACCGTCCTGCTGGAGATGCCGCCGGCGGAAGGGCTGCGCCGGCTGTCGGCGCCCGCCGACCGCATCGAGTCCGAGCCGCAGGAGTTCCACGAGCGCGTCCAGGCCGGGTTCCGCGCGCTCGCCGAGGCCGACCCCGACCGGTACCTGGTGCTGGACGCGAGCCGCCCGCAGGCCGAGCTGAGCCGCGAGATCCAGTACCGCATCCGCGAGATCCTCCCGGATCCGATCCCGGCCGGCACCGAGGACGCGACGAGCACCTTCCCGGCCATCACCGACGTGTAACGGCGCGTCTGCGCGGGGGCTGCGCAGGCCGTAGCCTTGGTCCCATGAGCGTCTGGGATGACCTGGTGGGGCAGGCGCCGGTCGTCGAGCAGCTGTCGGCGGCGGCCGCGGGGACCGGCGGCGGCATGGCGCACGCCTGGCTGTTCACCGGGCCGCCCGGGTCCGGGCGGGTGACCGCCGCGCGGGCGTTCGCGGCGGCGCTGCAGTGCACCGAGACGCCGCGCGGGTGCGGGCACTGCGCGTCCTGCCACCAGGTCCTGCAGGGAACGCACGCGGACGTCGAGGTTGTCCGCCCGCAGGGGCTGTCGTTCGGCATCAAGGACGCCCGCGCGCTGGTGCTGCGGGCGTCGTCGTCGCCGAGCGGCGGCGGCTGGCAGATCGTCCTGTTCGAGGACGCCGACCGCGCCACCGAGGGCGCGGCGAACGCGCTGCTGAAGGCGATCGAGGAGCCGCCGCCGCGGACGGTGTGGCTGCTGTGCACGCCGTCCGCGGAGGACCTGCTCGTGACGATCCGGTCGCGGTGCCGGCTGGTGACGCTGCAGACCCCGCCGATCGCGGCGGTCGCCGACATGCTCGTCCAGCGGGACGGCGTCGACCGGGACACCGCGGAGATCGTCGCGCGCGCCGCGCAGGGGCACATCAGCCGGGCGCGGCTGCTCGCGACCGATCCGGGGATGCGCCGGGTCCGCGACGGGGTGGTGGCGGTCCCGCGCCGGCTGACGGGGGTGAGCCCGGCCGTCGCGGCGGCGGAGACGCTGGTGAAGGCGGCGGAGGCCGAGCGGGACGCGCAGACGGTCGAGCTGAACGAGTCCGAGACGTCGGCGCTGCGCAAGGCGCTGGGGGAGAGCGAGAAGGGCCGGATGCCGCGCGGGACGGCGGGCGCGCTGAAGGAACTCGAGGGCCGGCAGAAGTCGCGGGCGACCCGGGTGATGCGCGACGCGCTGGACCGGACGCTGCTCGACCTCGCGTCCTATTACCGGGACGTGCTGACGCTGCAGCTCGGCGCGGGCGGCGACCTGGTCAACATCGAGCTGGCGCCGGAGCTGCGGACGGCGGCGTCGGCGGGCCGCCCGGAGGAGACCCTCCGCCGGCTGGACGCGATCATGGAGTGCCGCGAGCGGATCGCGGCCAACGTCAACCCGCAGCTGGCGTTCGAGGCGCTCACGCTCGCGCTGCGGACCGGCTGAGCAGGCCTACGGAGCGTTCCGGGGAGCGCCGGATGAGCGGCGCTATTCGACGGCGCGTCTGGGATTAACACAAGCCGCTCCAATTCGTTATAGATCTGTACGCGTCTCTCAACAGACGCACCCGTACCGTCTGCTGGCCATAGCGCGCCGAGAATGGGCGAGCTCCCCCCATGGCCAGGAGGTCTGCTTTGCGGCGAGCCTTGATTTCCGCCGCGTGCGCCGTCGCCACCACGGCGGCGCTCGCGATTCCAGCGTCCGCGGCACCGGCCCGACCGCGGGCGAAAGGCGAGGCGTCGGAGTACGTCGTCCTTTACAAGGACGGCGTCTCGCTCGGCAAGGCGCACGACGCGGTGAAGGCGGCCGGCGGTTCGATCGTCCAGGAGAACACCGATGTGGGCGTCGCGACCGTCCGCTCGCAGAACCCGGGGTTCGTCCAGGCGGTGATGCGGCAGGGCGCCCTCGACGGCGCCGCGCACAACCGGGTCATCGGCGAGGCCCCGAAGGAGAAGAAGGCCGCCGCGAAGATCGAGAAGACCGTCGGCGCGCAGGGCGCGGTGACGGCGAAGGGCAAGCCGTCCAAGGACACCGAGCCCCTCGCCGACCTGCAGTGGGACATGAAGCAGATCCACGCGACGGCGAACGGCTCGTACAAGGCCGAGCCCGGTTCCAAGAAGGTCCTCGTCGGCATCCTCGACACCGGCGTGGACGGGGACCACCCCGACATCAAACCGAACTTCGACCGCAAGCTCAGCCGCAACTTCACGCACGACATCCCGTACGACGCCGACGGCAATGTGCTGGACGGCCCGTGCGAGTTCAAGTCCTGCGTCGACCCGGTGGACTGGGACGACAACGACCACGGAACGCACGTCGCGTCCGAGATCGCGTCCCCGCGGAACGGCCTCGGAATGGCGGGCGTGGCGCCGAACGTGACGCTGGTGAATCTGCGCGTCGGGCAGGATTCGGGGCAGTTCTACCTGCAGCCGACCGTCGACGGCCTCACCTATGCCGCGAAGCACGGCATCGACGTCGTCAACATGTCGTATTACATCGACCCGTGGCTGTGGAACTGCGCGAGCAACCCGGCGGACAAGCCGGAGGACCAGCTCGAGCAGCGGACCATCATCCAGGCGACGCAGCGGGCGCTGGATTTCGCGCACCGGCACGGCGTCACGCTGATCTCGGCGGCGGGCAACGACTTCGTCGACTACACCAGGACCAACATCGACGACACGAGCCCCGACTTCCCGTCCTACCCGGGCGAGAAGCCGTACGAGCGGACGATCCCGGCGAGCTGCCAGTCGATGCCGTCCGAGGGCGAGCACGTCATCGCGATCTCGGCGATCGGGCCGAGCACCCGCAAGTCGTACTACAGCAGCTTCGGCAACGGGTACGTCGCGGTGGCCGCGCCCGGCGGCGACAAGGTCGACAACGCCGCCCAGCGGCCCGACGACCGCGGCGGCATCTGGGCCGCCTACCCCGCGCGCCTCGCCAAGGAGCGCGGCGAGCTGAACGCGGACGGCACGCCGAAGGTGTCGTACGTGATCCGCAGCTGCAAGGGCAAGACGTGCGCCTACTACCAGTCGCTGCAGGGCACGTCGATGGCGTCCCCGCACGCGGTGGGCGTCGCGGCGCTCATCATCAGCAAGTACGGGCACCGTGACCGCCATGGCGGCCTCACCCTCGACCCGGGCTTCGTCGAGCGGAAGCTGCGCGGCAGTGCCACGCCCAAGGCGTGCCCGAGCCCGAACACCGTCGAGTACACCTGGTACACCCAGACCGACGGCACGTGGGTGAAGCACACCTCCACGCAGACCTGCGAGGGCTCCAAGGAGCGGAACGGGTTCTTCGGCAACGGCATCGTGGACGCGCTCCACGCCGTCCAGCGGTAGCCCGCCTCCCGGCCCGCGGCCCCCGGTCCCTCCCGGCCGGGGGCCGCGCTCTTTTCCAGGAAATCCGCCACCGGAAGCAACCCCCGGCGGTCGATGGCGTCTCTGGGACATGGACGCTGAAACGGTGCTCCCCGACCGGGAACGCCCCGCGGGCCTGGCGGCCGGCGACGCGGCGGACGCGGTCACGGAGCTGTACCGAGGGCATGCGCTCGGGCTGATGCGCCTCGCCCTCGTCATGGTCGGCGACCGCGGGACGGCGGAGGACGTCGTCCAGGACGCGTTCGCGGGCCTCTACCGCCGGTGGCCGCGCTTGCGCGACCGCGACCGGGCGCTGACGTACGTGCGGTCGGCGGTGCTGAACGGGTCGCGGACGGCGCTGCGCCGCCGCAGGAGGCCGCTGCGGGCCGTCCACGCGGCGCCGGTGTGGTCCGCCGAGGCCGCGGCGATGGTCGGCGAGGACCGCCGCGAGGTCATGGACGCGCTGCACAGGCTCCCGCACCGCCAGCGCGAGGCCCTGGTGCTGCGGTTCTTCATGCAGTCGTGCCTGGGGCATCCCGGCGTCGGCACCGTCTTCGTCCTGCGGCGCTGACCTCGGGCATGATGGGGGCATGCCGTACCGCGTCACTTTCGTCTGCACGGGCAACATCTGCCGCTCGCCGATGGCGGAGGCGGTCCTGCGCCACCATGTCGAGGAGGAGGGCCTGGACGTCGAGGTCGACAGCTCGGGCACCGGCAACTGGCATGTGGGCGACGGCGCCGACGAGCGGACGATCGCGGCGCTGCACCGGGCCGGGTACCGGTCGGCGCACATCGCCCGCCAGTTCGAGGACACCTGGTTCGACCGCTACGACCTGATCCTGGCGCTGGACGAGGGGCACCGGCGGGCGCTGCGGTCGATGGCGCCGGACGACGAGGCGCGGGCGCGGATCCGGCTGCTGCGCGAGTTCGACCCGGAGGCGGGCGCCGACCTCGACGTCCCCGACCCGTACTACGGCGGGCGCGCCGACTTCGACCTGGTGCTGGAGCAGGTGGAGGCGGCGATCCCGGGCCTGCTGGAGGAGATCCGGGCCGGGCTGAAAGCCGCCTGACATGCCCGGCGTTCCCGACGTGCGAGAGCGCGTGGAGCGGCTGCTCGGAAGCCCGGTGGAGTCGGTCGCCGGCCTCGGCTCCAGCCACGCGTGGAGGCTGCACCGCGCGTCGCTCGCCGACGGGCGCGAGGTGTTCGTGAAGGCCGCCCCCGACCAGGCGGGCGTGTTCGCGGCGGAGGCGGCCGGGCTGCGCTGGCTGCGGGAGGCGGGGCCGGACGCGCCCGTCCCGGACGTCCTCGCGGCGGACGACCGGATGCTCGTGCTGCCGTGGCTGCCGTCCGCCCCGCCCACCCGGGAGGCCGCCGAGCGGTTCGGGCGCGAGCTGGCCGCCCTGCACACCCGCGCCCGCCCGGACGCCTACGGCGCGCCCTGGGACGGGTTCATCGCCGACCTGCCGCTGGACAACACCCTCGACGACCGCGGCTGGCCCCGCTGGTACGCCGAGCGCCGCCTCGCACCGTTCCTGCGCCGCGCCGAGCGGAACCTGGCGGCGGCGGACGTCCGGCTCGTCGAACGGGTCATCGACCGCGTCGAGGACCTCGCGGGCCCGCCGGAGCCGCCGAGCCGCATCCACGGCGACCTGTGGTCCGGGAACGTCCAGTGGACGGACGGCCGCGCGCTGCTGATCGACCCGGCGGCGCACGGCGGCCACCGGGAGACGGACCTGGCGATGATGGCGCTGTTCGGGACGCCGCACCTGGACCGGATCCTCGCCGCCTACGACGAGGCGGCGCCGCTCGCCGGCGGCTGGCGCGACCGCGTCCCGCTGCACCAGCTGCACCCGCTGCTCGTCCACGTGGCGCTGTTCGGCGGCTCGTACCGGGACTCGATGGTGGAGGCGGCCCGGTCGGCGCTGGGCTGACATTTCGGTCCGGCGCGCTCGTCCACTAGATGAATGAGTCCAAGGAGTGTCGTTGCAGTCAGTGATCATAGGCAGTCAGTGACCGCTTGATCGACTGTCCGGTCTTGTCGTTGTGCCATATCGCCGCTGTGAGAGCGAGGATCCGGCACAGG
>NZ_WBMS02000016.1:0-4210 GCF_008923205.2 Actinomadura physcomitrii
GGCCGCGTCCCCGCGGCCAACACCACCACCAGCAACGACGAGCAGTAACACAACGCAGCGAACAACAACATCAGGGGGTCAACTTTCAGACGTCCCCAGGGGGTCAAAATTCAGCCGCCGTTGACAATGCGATGCGATGCGGCGCAGCAGCCAGGGCAGGAAGCGACGACGGGAGTGGTTTCTTCAGAGCGGCCGAGGCGGTCACGCGGTGAGGTCGTACCGCTCCACTCCCCCCTCTTCGGCGGAACCGGAACAGATCTGAGGTCTTCGGTCGGGAACCGCGACCGTCGCGCTCCCGTCCAACGTGATCGTTTCCGGGCGGAATGTCGGTGTCTGCTGCCAAGCTTGACCCCGCACCTTCCGGCACCGATCCCGAGCGTGAATTTGGGAGTTCCTATGTCCACCGACCTGTATGGTGCCCGCGTGCTCGGCATCGCCGACGACCGGCGGAGCCTTCGATTGCGGGTGTTCGTCGTCTACTACGAGCCCTCGATCGAGGGAGGCTTCCCGCTGCCCGAGGACGCCGTGTTCTTCCTGAGGCTGCTGTGGGATTTCGCGGACAGGGAGTACGGCCGCCCGCGCCCGCTGGCGCGGGTCTTCGACTACAAGCCGTTGATGGACGGGGCTTGGGTGGCGGCCAACGCCCGGTGGTTCATTGAGGGCGTGGAGCGGCTGGCCACGCGCAACCATCCGATGACGGATGAGCAGTGGGACGAGTTGGGGATGTTCTACTGCCTGCGCGACGGCAGCTGGCAGGACGAGGAGCTGCTGGTCCAGGGCGACTACGTGGTCCGGGTCACCGACCCGCGCTGGCTCGAGGGACTGGAACCCGGGGACACCCGATCGACCGTCTGGGACACCGGCTCAGGTGCCCCCGAGCCGCGCGACGCGCCGTACGTGCCCGACTTCTCCCGCCCGGCGCACGTGATCGAGCCGTTCCGCGCGGGGAGGCGCGAGGGACGCCAGGTGAGGAGCATGGCGTTCTCCGACGACGGTGCCCATCTCGCTGTCCTTGACTGGAGCCGGGAGCTTGTCGTCTACGAGACGGCGGACTGGACCGAGCAGTTGCGCCTCGCCCATGGGGTCGGGCTTCCGGTACTCATGTGGGTGCCGGGGCGTCCCGTCGTGGCGGTGAAGTCGTTCCTTGATGACGAGCAGTGGGCGTACGACCTGGAGGCCAGCGCGGTGACTGAGGTGCCACACGAGCCGGGGGGCGTCCGGTCCCGTACGGGGCGGTATCGCGCCCGGCACCTCCTGCCGGGGATCGAGTTCATCGACGCCGACGGCGGGGCGGACGAGTCCGTGATCCTGCCGGACGGCTTCGACGCGGGCCGACTACGGCAGGTGGCGTTCAGCGCCGATGAGTCCCGGATGTTCCTGATCGGCGAGGACCATCCCGACATCACGGTCGCGGAGCCGGGCACCGGCCGCGTCCACGGCCGCATTGCGACGGGCCGGGGCTGGGTGCGCGACCTCGCGGTCGCCCCCAGCGGCCGGTACATACTCATCACGCAGAGCCCTTTCGCCTCGGACTACCAGCGCGAGCCGAGCATCTGGCGGGTGGCCGGCGGCGGCCCCGTCATGCACGGCTCACTGGAACGCCAGGCGCACCTCGTGGCCTGGTCGCCCGACGACAGGTGGGCGGTGGTGGAGAGCCGGATCGGAGAGAAGGCGCCGAGCCGACTGGACGTCTTCCCCGTGGGCCTTCCCGCGGAGCCGCCCGAGGAACTGCGGGCCGTATTGGTCGGGGAGGAAGAGTCACGCCAGGTCTACTGGGAGTAGTTCTTCCTGAGGGCGAATTGATCAGGCCGTGAGCTCGTACTCCCCTTGGTCGTGGGTGGTGAAGGCGGTGGTGTGCGCGTGCGAGGTGGAACCGCCGATATTCAGGAAGGCTGTCGTTTGGCGACCAGGTGCGCAGCTTCGGGACGGCCTCGGCTCCGGCCAGGCCCCAGCGGGCGCCGCCGATATCGAGCCTGTCGGCCACGATGCGGCGGACGGCACCTTCGATGACGCGGTGGCGGCCGGCCATCCGGCCATCCGGCCTTCAGGGCTGGTCGTAACGCAGGAACGCGGCGCGGCCCGCGATCTGCCCAGCCCGCATCGGCCAGGATCTCCACCGCGTTGCGATACGCCTCCGGCAACGCCAACGCCCTCATTCCCGGCCGCCACGGCGGCATGCCGACACTTATGCTGTCTGACAACCGGGCGAACTTTCCGGTCACAGCACTACCTCGGTGCTTTGTCGGCGTCGGCGGAGGTGGTGGGGCGTCCGTGGCGCTTGTTGGGCCGGTAGCTGGGGCCGTCCATGAACACCTGGTAGGAGTTGTTTCAGCCCCCATGTGCTCCAGGCTGGTGAACGTCTCTTTCCGGCCGCGCCAACCCACCCCGTGCTCAAAACCGTGATCGCAACACACGACACCGTGCTCAATTACGTGATCGCGGTTTCAATAGCGTGACCGTCGACACCCGGTCGCCTCTCGGGTATCGGCTGTGGCGTGTCAGGTGCCACCGACCCAGGGAAAAGGCCGTTCGGCGGTCGTCCAGGCGTCGGGCCAGGCGGCCCGGCCTGGGTGGTGATCCGCGCGGTGTGGTGCGGTGTGGGCATGCCGAGTCCGCCCGAAACCCGGGTGGTTCCGGGCGGGCCCGGTGGTCGCACCGGTCAAGCCGGTGGAGCCGGTCGTTCTGGTGGGGTGGGTTATGCGGCCCAGTCGAGGGGGTCGTCGGGTGGGCCGGTGCCGCCCGGTGGCCCGGTCGCCCCTCGGGCGTCGGCCGGTGGCAGCAGCCGGTAGACGTACCGCCCGTCGGGATCCTTGGTGATGTGGATCTGGTCGGGGCTGGTGTGTTTGAACCGGTTGTGCCATCCGCAGGTGAGGGCGAGTTGGTCGATGTCGGTGGGGCTGCCGAGTGCCCATCCGTGGACGTGGTCGACCTCGCACAGCGTGCCCGGCATCTCACATCCCCGCACCGCGCACGAGGGGTACAGGGCCTCGAGGACTTGCCGCTGGGCTGCGGAGGCGAACCGTTCCCGGTAGCCCAGGTAGAGCGGGGTGTTCCCGCGTCCGAGCAGGAGGGGTGAGACTCCGGCTGCTAGGGCGATGCGGCGGGCTTGGGCGGCGGGGATCGGCGTCCCATCAGTGAGGCGGGCCGGGGCGTTGCCGCCAGTCAGTGTCTCCAGGTCGCAGATCACGGTGACCTTGGAGGCCTTGTGCCCGCCCGACAGCACACTCGACAGCGCCGCCGCCGTCCGCTCCGCCACGTCCCGGCGGTCGTCGGGCCCGGCCGGCTTGGCCAACGGAGCGAGCGTCCCGTCCCAGATGGCGGCGTCCTCGGGGTTCAGCCAGCCCTTCACATACCGGCCGCCGTCCAGCGACCGCGTCGTGGTCAGCCACGACTTGGCATAACCCCGCTTGGTGTCTTCGTCGGGTTCGTGTTCGGTGCCGTCGCGTTCGGCGATGACGTCGCGGATCCGGCGGCCGAACGCGGCGACCTTCCCGGCCGAGAACCCCTGATCGGCCATCCCCAGCAGCGTGGTCTCGGCTCGGGCGCAGTCGGTGTCGTCCAGGCGGGCGACCGAGTCGGCCACCGTCGCGGCGTACCCGTAGGACAGCTCCCCGGCCGCCAGCCGCTCGGCGACCAGCGGGAGGCGGTGGCGTTGCCGGGCCAGGGTGAGGCGCTCCTTGGCGCGGCTCTCCCGCATCCCGAGGCGGGACCGCAGCCACGCCCGGGTGGAGGGATATCCCCACCGGGCCTGCTCCCCGGCGGCGTCCACCCGCCCGATGAATCCGGCCAGCGCGCTTTCCTGCATATCGGATGCGGCGGCGAGGGTTTCGGTGAGTTCCAGGCAGACGGCGGCCGAGTCGGGGGTTTCGCGTTGGGCGAGTTCAGTGGCGATGACCGAGAGCGCGTTCACCAATTGCATGGTGGACGCGGCCTCAAGGTCGACCGTCACTGAATGCATACCTGAATACTACCCGATGTGACCGACATTTGCGAGTGGAAAGCAGCGATCGGGGGCAAGTATTTTGTCTCCTTCCGAGGCCGGTCGGCCGATTGGGCGACCCTTCTTGAATATGTTTCACATTGGTTTTCTCGTCGACGCGGGTGGGCCGCTCGGCTGTTGGTTGTCTTGGTTGGTTGCGGAGGGGGGTGGTGGGGTGGCGCGACCCGGGGGCGGGGGGGGGGGGGGCGGAGCCCAAAAACACAACCCCCG
>NZ_WBMS02000016.1:4220-63024 GCF_008923205.2 Actinomadura physcomitrii
CGGGTCGCCGGGGGGGGGCCGCGGGGGGGGGGGGGGGGGGGGTGGGTGGGGGGGGGGGGGGGGGGGGGGGCGCGCCCGGGGGGCGGGGCAGGCGGAGCCTGCCCCTATCACCTGCCCAGGGGCCGCAGAGGCTCCAAAGTCAAGGGTCAATGCCACTTAGTTTAGGCTGCGAGGGAAATCTGTCCACATATCCACAGGCGGGCTTGTGGATGAGTTCGTCGTTATGGATTCCGATGGACGCGCGACAGTTGCGGATCTATGGTGCAGCCCATGGGTGAGGGTGCCGCTAGTGGGCCGGGTTCTTCTGCTGCGTTGGTGGAGCAGATCGGTATCGGGGTGTTGACGCGTCTGGTTTCGCGGGAACTGGTGGATGAGACGGTCGCTGCAGCGGGGCGCCGTGAACAGCGTGTGCGGCTGCTGCCCGCCAGGGTGGTCGTCTACTTCGTCATGGCGATGGCGTTGTTTCCCGGGGACGCCTATGAAGAGGTGATACGCAAACTCGTCCACGGCCTGCGGGGTCTGCGGATCTGGCGGAACGAGTGGACGGTGCCGACCTCGGGCGCGGTGACCCAGGCGCGCCGGCGGCTGGGCGCCCAGGTGATGCGGGATCTGTTTGTTCGGGTCGCGGTTCCGTGCGCCCGGCGCTCGACGCCGGGGGCGTGGCTGGGCCGGTGGCGGCTGATGGCCATCGACGGCTTCGAGGTCGAGATGCCCGACAGCCCGTCCAACGCCGAACGCTACGGATACTCCGGCAAGAAGAACAACGACAAAGGCGTCTTTCCCAAGATGCTGGTGACCGCGCTGGCCGAATGCGGAACCCACGCCGTCGTCGCCGCCGAACTCGGGGCCTGGCGCGACACCGAGAGGGCTCTGGCGACGCGGGTGCTGTCCTCGGGTGTGGTGGCCGCCGACATGCTGGTGATCGGTGACCGGGGCATGTACAGCAACCGGCATCTGCACCTGATCCAAGACGCCGGCGCCCAGGCGCTGTTGCGGGCGCCGGTCAACGTGCTGCTTCCGGTACTGCGCTGGTTCGATGACGGGTCGTACCTGTCGTATTCCACCGACCCGAACGTCCGCACTCCGGCGGCGTCGCGGCGGTTGGCCGCCGGGACCATGAAGGTGACCGAGCTGCCCGGGGTGTACATCCGGGTCATCGAATACGAGATACCGAACCGCGGCGACGATGAACTGTTCACTTTGGTCACCACGATCTGTGATCCCTTGGACGCGCCGGCCGTCGAACTCGCCGCGGCCTATCACCAGCGGTGGGAGATCGAAACGGCCATCGGTGAGTTGAAAACGCATCAAAAGGGCGCCGGTGTCCTGCTGCGGTCGAAGTCCCCGGAGATGGTGGAGCAGGAACTATGGGGCATGCTGCTGACCCACTACGCGATCCGGGAGTTGATGGCCGAGGCCGCCGATCAAGCCGACCTCGACCCGGACCGATTGTCGTTCATCCGCTCACTGCGCATCGTCCGCCGCCACGTAGGAGGGTCGGCGGATTTTTCCCCCTGACCACCTCGACCAGGCGGTCGCCGACTCCATCACCGAAATCCTCGAACGACCCAACCCGCCGCGCCGCTTGAGAAGCTACCCGCGCGTCATCAAACGACAGCGATACACCTCCTATCGCATCAAACGCAACACAGACTCCCTCACCCGCCATACCGAAGAACCCGCCATCCAGATCATCTACCCAGCAGCCTAACTAAGTGGCATTGAGTCAAGGGTGGACGAAGTCCATCGCGAAGCGACGCCGAAGGCGCCCTTGACTTTGGAGGGGCGGCCCCGTACGCAAGCGCCACCCCACCACACGAACACCCCTCTTGCCAATCAAGCAACACCCTCTTGAAGGGCACCCTGACACTTGTGAGTGGCTAGGAAATTCGTATGAGTCCTCAGCGGACTGCCCTTTGCAACAGGGCTGCGCCGCTCCATGCGGCAGTCGAGCCGAGCTACTTATGCATGCCTCCATGTACACCCGTTATTACAGGAAAGACCGGTCGAGCGACGCCCGGTCGAGCGACGCCCGGAGCGGTCATGGCCGCCATGTGGTGGGGCGGCGTGCTGCTGCGTGCACTTCGGCGACTTGTTCGGGGCTCAGGACCTTTCCGCAGTGGCGCAGCCAGCGGCGGAACGCCCGTACGTCCCGGAGGACGGCGACGTCGCGCGGGCCGCCGTTGCGGACGGTGAAGCCCTTCGCGCCGACGAAGACGACGGCCGCCTGCACGGGAACATGGCGTCCGCAGGCGTCGGCGAGGAGTCTGCGGGCGCGCTGGGCCTCGTGCCGGGAGTTGCGCAGGTAGTCGACCTTCGTGCCGCCGACCATCAGGCCGTTGTCGGCCACCCAGACCTTGCCGCGCGTGCTCTTGGTGTTGACGGTGACGACGCCGAACGGGCCGATCAGGACATGGTCGATGTCGGCGCCGCGGCGTCCGACGGGGACGGCGTGCAGGACGTGCCAGCCGTGCTTGCGCGCCCATTTGTCGAGCTTGCCGCCGATGACGCGTTCGGCCTTCGCGCCCACCGCGAAGTCGCGGGCCTGGGTGCGGGCGCCGAAGAAGGCGGCGAGCCGGGTGCGCCAGTCGCGGAGTTCGTCGGCGCGGGCCTGTGCGGCGGCGCCGGGGCGGTTGAGGGCGAGGTCGATGTCCCGTTCGGCTGCGGCCGGCGCGAGTTCACCGTCTGCCGTCGAGGGCCGTCCTGCGTCTGTCGCCGGCGGGTGGCCGTTGCGCGCGGGCGGCCGGCGTCGGACGGGCGTGGCCGGTGGTCGCGGGGCGGCCTCGGCGGCAGTGCGGTCGTTCGGGGTGGTCGGCCGGTCGCTGCGGGGAGGGCGGGCGGCCGGTCGTGTGCGGGGCTCGGGTTCGCCTAGGGTGCGGCATTCGGCGCGGACGGTGTCCCAGAACGGGACCGCCAGGTCGGGGACGGTGAGCTCGTGGCGGCCCGTCCGGACGTCGTACCAGCCGATCCCGTCGTCGCCGCGCGAGACATAGATGCGCAAGTGGCCGTAGCGGCGCCAGACCTTCGCTTCTAGACCGTCCACAACCGACCCTTACGCGATCGTTGACCGACCCTGGCACCTTATGTCACGGCGGTGTCGCGGTGAAGGGGCGTTGTGTCAGCGGCGGGCGGTGATGCGGGTGGGGAGGGAGGCGAAGCCGCGGTCGTTGGAGGAGTGGACGCGCTCCGCGCCCGTCTCGTCGATCTCGTAGTCGGCGACGACGGCGGTGACCTCCTCCAGCGCGATGCGCGCCTCGAGGCGGCCGAGGTTCGCGCCGAGGCAGTGGTGGCGGCCGTTGCCGAAGGCGAGGGACGCGCCGGTGTCGCGGTCGAGGTCGAAGCGGTTCGGGTCCGGGAAGACGGACGGGTCGCGGTTCGCGGCGCCGGTCAGGAGGAGCACCTTCGACTCGGCGGGGATGGTGACGCCGTGCAGGGTGATGTCCTCGGTGGCGGTGCGGGCGAGGACCTGGGACGTCGGCTCCCAGCGGAGCGTCTCCTCGATCCAGTCGTCGATGCGGCCGCCGAGGGCGCGGGCCCGCTCGGCGGGGTGCAGCCAGGCGGCGTGCCAGGCGTTGCCGAGGGTCAGCATCGTGGTCTCGATGCCGGCGCCGACGAGCAGGATCAGCACGCCGACGATCTCCTCGGGGGTGAGGCGGTCGTCGCCGTCGGCGGCGTCCAGCAGCCCGGACAGCAGGTCGCCGCGGCGCTCCTTGGACCGCTCGATCGTCAGGTCGGTGTAGTAGCCGACGAGGGCGCCGATGGCCTGCAGCGCCTCGGGCGGCAGGTCGTCGCCCTCCTCGCCGCGGTACATGATCGCCATGCCGAGGTCGCGGACCAGGCCGCGGTCGGCCTCCGGGACGCCGACGAGCTCGGAGATGACGTCGGTGGGGAAGCGGCCGGCGAAGTCGGCCATCAGGTCGAAGGTGTCGCCGTCGAGGTGCGGCCGGACGCAGTCGCGGGCGATCTCGCGGATGCGGGGCTCCAGTTCCTGGACGCGGCGCTGGGTGAAGGCGCGCGACACCAGGCCGCGCATGCGGGTGTGCTTGGGCGGGTCCATGGCGACGAACGAAAAGAACTTCTCCGCTTCGGGGCCCCAGAAGGCGGGTTCTATGCGCAGGCCGTTGCGGCTGGAGAAACGCGCGGAGTCGCGGAGCGCGGACAGAACGTCGGCGTGCCGGGACAGCGCCCAGAAGTCGTCCGTTTCATTGCGGTAGACCGGTGACTTTTCGCGCAGTTCCGCGTACACCGGGTAGGGGTTCTCCTGAATCGCGAAGTCGAACGGGCTGTAGAAGGGGTCCACCGTGTGCCTTCCCGGGTAGCCGATGCGCTGGACCGATCCTGCCACGCATAATGGTGTCCTGCCATTTCACTTCCGTCGCGGTTTCGCGGCGGGCGACGAAGCGAGGGCGCCGTGGACGCTGAGCGGGTTCCGCCGGGGATCGACCCGACGAAGGCGCATCCTTCCCGCCGGTACAACTACTGGCTGGGCGGCAAGGACAATTTCGCGGTCGACCGGGAATCGGCGGAGATGGTGGCGTCGGCGTTTCCCACGGTAGGCCTCGCGGCCCGGGAGAACCGCGCGTTCATGCGCCGGGTGGTCGGATACCTGGCGGGCGAGGCGGGGATCGGGCAGTTCCTCGACATCGGCACCGGGCTGCCGTCGGCCGGGAACGTGCACGAGATCGCGCAGGGCATCGACCCGTCGGCGCGGATCGTCTATGTCGACAACGACCCGATCGTGCTGGTGCACGCCCGCGCGCTGCTGACGAGCGAGCCCCGGGGGCGGACCGCCTACATCGAGGCGGACCTGCGCGATCCGGAGAAGATCCTCGCCGACGCGGACCTGCGGCGGACGCTTGACCTGTCCCGGCCGGTGGCGCTGATGCTGGTCGCGACGATGCACTTCGTCACCGACGACCACGACCCGTACGGGATCGTCCGGACGCTGCTCGGCGCGCTGCCGTCCGGCAGCCATCTGGTGATGACGCATGCGACCGGCGACTACCTGACGCCGGAGGAGTACGCGGTGAGCGTGGAGGCGAACGAGCGGAGCGGGGTGCCGTTCCGGCTGCGCGGCCGTGAGGAGTTCGCGCGGTTCTTCGACGGGCTGGAGGTGCTGCCGCCGGGTGTCGGGTCGGTGGTGGAGTGGCGTCCGGAGGAGCCGGCGGAGGACCGTCCAGCGGTCGAGGACGTGTCGATGCTGTGCGCGGTCGCCCGCGTCCCCTGATCAGGCCTCGAGGACGGACCGGATCGTGTACCGCGCGTTGGCGGAGATGATCGGGTTCGTGGAGCGGTAGTACGGCAGCTGGATGACGGCCATGGACAGGGCTCGGCCGCGTCCGCGCAGCCAGGTCGCGGCGTCGGCGTCGAGCGCGTCGCGGAACGCGGACCGGGCGCCGGGCGGCAGGAGGTTCCAGGCGGGGATCAGGTCGCAGGCGGGGTCGCCGATGCCGCAGGTGGCGAAGTCGAGGACGCCGGTGAGGCGGCCGGCGGCGTCGACCAGCAGGTTGCTCGGCATGAGGTCGGCGTGCAGCCGGCATGGCGGGCCGATCCAGGCGGGGGCGCGGAGCGACTCGTCCCAGGACGCCAGGATCGCGTCGGCGTCGAAGGGCTCGTCGGTGCGGCGCAGTTCGTCGACCGCCGCCCGTGTGGCCGCGTCGAGGGTGGCCAGTGGGCCGCCGCGGTAGGCGGGCGGGCCGCCGGGCGCGCCGGTCTTGCGGAGGGCCAGGACGAAGCCGGCGAGGTCGCGGGCGAGGCCGGCGCCGGCCTCGCCTTCGGTCGGCGGCGACCCGTCGAGCCACCGGTGCACGGCCCACGGCCACGGGAAGCCTTCGGCGGGCTCGCCCGTCCCGGCGACGGACGGGATCGCGACGGGCAGGCCCGGTGCGAGTTCCGGCAGCCACCGCGTCTCGTGCTCCAGCGCGCGCACTCCGCCCGCCGTCAGCGGCAGCCGGACGGACAGCGCGGAGCCGAGCCGGTAGACGGCGTTGACGGTCCCGCCGGACGCGACCCGTTCGACGGGCAGCCCCGCCCATTGCGGGAACTGCCCGCGCACGAGCCGGCGGACGAGGTCCGCGTCCGTGTCGGCCTCGCCGGCGTGCATCTTCGGCATCTCGCCAAGCAGACCCGATGCCCGACTGGAAGGTCAATCGGATTACGTCAGGGGCAGGACGCGGCGGGCCTCGGCGTGGGCGTGGTCGTGGATCTCCAGGGCGGCGGCGAGCGCGCCGTCCAGCTCTTCGAGGGTGCGTTCGACGAGGTCGAGGGCGTCGCGGGCGCGCTGCAGGCCGGACGACTTGACGAGGGAGCCGCGGGCGAGGCCGTCGAGCAGGGCGCGGTCGGCGTCGCGGTAGCGGGTGAGCGCGGGCATGAGCCGTTCGGCGTCGGCCTGGAGGCCGGTGAAGCCGTCGGCGAGGGCGGCGAGCTCGGCGGTGCGGGACTCGACGGCGGCGCGCTCGTCGGCGAGCCGGCGCCGCGCCGCGGCGAGTTCCTCGACCGCGCCGGCCGCGCTCTCGACGGCCTCCCTGACCTGCTCGTTCAGCCGGTCGAGTTGCGCGGTGGTGAGGCGGAGCAGCGCGGTGGCGGACGCGTCGAGGCCGTCCTCGGCGTCGCGGGCGGCGTTCAGCTCCGGCATGCGGGCCTCGAACGCGTCGCGCTGGGCGCGCAGCGCGTCGAGGTCGGTGCGCAGGGCGTCGAGGCGGCGGAGTTCGGCGAGCTCGGCGCGGACGGCGGCGTGCTCGGCGGCGGTCTCCTTCATCGCGTCCAGCGCGGGGCGCAGCCCGTCGAGGCGGCGGCGGTCGGCGGCGAGGTCGGCGCGCATCCGGTTGAGCTCGGCGGTGGTCTCCTCGAAGTGCGCGACGAGGTCGCGCCCGAGGTCGCCGCCGCGGGCGAGGGCGGGCAGCGTCTCCAGCAGCGCCGGCAGGTCGTGCAGCGCCTCGTCCAGCCCGGACACGAACCGGAACGCGGCGAGGTCGTCGCCCGGCGGGACGGCGCGGGCCTCGGCGAGCGCGGCGGCGAGCGCGGCCTGCAGGGCGGCGAAGGCGCCGGCGGGCGCGTCGGTCATCGGGCGGGCCTCTCCAGGGGGACGGGCACCGGGTCGGCGTCCGGCGCGACGGGGAACAGGGCGACGACGGGGCCGCGGGTCGCGGCGCGCAGCCCGAGCCGGTACGCGCCGGGCGGCAGCCCGGCGGCGCGGCAGGGCGCGGGCCGGCCGTCGACCTCGACCGGCAGCGTGCCGGCGTCGTCGAGCAGCAGCGACGGGGCGCCGAGCGGCGGCTCGCGGCGGTGGCACAGCAGCAGGTCGCGGCCGGTGAGGGCGGCGAACCGGCCGGGCCGCCCGGGGACGTCGATCTCGGCCTCGACGGGCAGCCCGTGGCGGATCCGGTGAATCGGCAGCCGGACGTCGGGCAGCGGCGCCTCCCGGAACACCTCGCCGGCGAACAGGGCGGCGCCCTCGACGGCGGCGTGCGGGCCGAGCGGCGCGGCGTCCGGCAGCACCTCGGCGACCAGCGGGAACGCGGCGAATCCGCCGGTCAGCACCGTTCGCGCGGACGCGCCGGACCAGCGGCCGGCGAGGGCGGCGAGCCGCGCGCCGAACGGCTCGAACGCCTCCAGCAGCACGCCCGCGGTGATCTCCAGGTCGCCGGCGCGGACCGCGAGCGCGTTGCGGAACAGCGCCTTCTCCCGGGCGGTCGCGAGGACGGTGGCGAGCCGCTCGGCGTTCTGCGCGGCGGAGGCCGCGAACTCCCGGCCGTGCCCGGGCGCGACGGCCTCGGCGAACGCGTCGCCGCCCGCGCCCGCGTCGAAGACGGCGTCGACGAGCCGGACCGACTCGCCGGACACCTCGCACAGCCCGAACCCGGTGCCGGACGCGCCCGCGTCGCAGACCAGGTAGCGGCCGGGGCCGGTCCGGGAGGCGGCGTGCGCGGCGACGGCGGCGAACCGGCCGATGAGCGTCGCGGGCCCGACCGGCAGGACGGTCGCATGCAGCAGTTCCTGCCGGGCGAGCCCCGGGCCGTGGTCGCGCCAGTGGTCGGGCACCACACAGGTGACGGGGCGGTCCGTCCCGGCGGCGCGGGTGAGGACCGCGGCGATCGCGCCGGGCGGCGGCGTCGCGAGGACGGTGAGGCCCGCGGCGGTCCGGATCCGGGTGGTGGCCGTCCCGATGTCGACGGCCATCACGACCGGCCGCCGCCCCGTCCCCACCGGGCGGGCTTGGACGCCTTGGCCAGGGACTGCGCCCGGTCCGCGGCGCGCTTCAGCCCGTCGCGGGTCTCCTCGGAGATCAGCAGCTCGCCGTTCTGGTCGGCGGCGGTGATCTCGAGGACCCGGTGCCAGAAGTCGATCTCGACGAGCGCGACCGCCGCGGCCTGGGTGCGCAGCCCCGATCCGACGCCCGGGTACCGGGCGATCGCCCGGGCCAGGTCGAGGGCGCGGTTCGCGGCCTCGGGGTCTTCCAGCTCGGCGAGCGCGAACCGGACCTCGCCGATCAGCTCCACGACGGTGCCGGCGGTGATGTTCGGCAGCCCGTTCAGCAGCGTGTCGGCGATCTGCGCGGCCGGCACGCCCCGGGTCATCTCCTGCGCGCACAGGGTCGCGATGTGCCCGGCGCTCGCGTTCTGCGGAAGGTTCGTCAGCACGGTCATGAAGGGGTCCTTCGCCAGTTCGGGGAAGAGCTGCTCGGCCTCGTGCCGGCAGACCTGGTATTCCGCGACGGTGCCGAGCGCCGGGACGTTCGCGCGGGCGGCGAGCATCGCCTTGGCGACGGGCCGCGCCTCCTCGTGCGGCCCGTTGATCAGTTCGCGGGCGAGCAGCAGGACGGGCCCGGCGCCGCCGCCCGCGGCCCAGCCGCCCGCCCGCAGCCAGGAGGTCAGCGTCTCGCGCCGCCGGTCCGCGCGGCCCTGCGGCATGGGCCGCGTCCACACCGACCGGAACCCGTCGTAGTAGGCGTGGTGGTCGGCGGTGGCGGTGCCGGTGACGTGGTGCGGGGGAGCGGCGAGCCACAGCAGCAGCCCGTCGAGCATGCCGAGGGACGCCGGGTCGGGCGCGGAGGCCCGCGCCAGCCGCCCCTTCAGCACCAGCGCGTCGCCCGCCGGGATCCGGTCCAGTGAGGTCAGCCAGTCCGCCAGCCCGTCGAGGACGAGGTGGAGCCGGCGCGCCTCGGCGGCGAGGGCGAGGACGTCGCCGACGCAGGCGGGGTCGTGCCCGGCGAGCGCGGCGAGCTGGTCGCCGCCGACCGGCGTCAGCGGCGAGAACATCAGGTTGCGGAACAGGCCGAGCAGCGACACCGGCAGGTGGTGGGTGAGGCACTCGTACCAGGCCTGGAGCGGCGCCGGCTCGCCGCCGCGCCCGACCGCGGTCATCAGCGCGCACACCACCCGCGGGGACCGGGCCAGCTCGCCGAGCGTCAGCGGCCACCGCGGGCCGGTCGGGACGACCGCCGCGGGGCCGATCGCCTCCAGGACGACGCGCGCGGCGGCCTCCGCGCCGACCTCGTCCACGTCGCGTTTCGGCGCGGTCACCACGGCGGCGAGCAGATCGTCGGCGCGGCCGAGGTCGTGGGCGAGCTGGAAGTACGGCAGCGCGTGCGCCGCGCGCGCGCCGGACGGAACGTCCTCGCCGTGCCAGACCAGCCCGCGGACCGCCCCGCACAGCTCCCGGAACGGCGTCACGGTCGTGCCCGCGATCTCCGTCCAGCGCTCGCGCAGCAGCGGCACGTCCTCGGGGGCCTGCTCCCGGATCAGCGCGTACAGCAGCTTCCGGGCGCCGGCGTCGCCGAGTTCGCGGTGCCGCCCGGCGGCGAGCAGGTCCCGGACGTCGGCGGGGTCGTACGTCCCGCGCTCCACTGCCTGCAGCACGGTGGAGGGCCAGTCCAGGCCGGCGAGGACGCGCACGACCGCGCCGGGCTCGGCGTCGGCGAGCGGCGCGGTGGCCTGCGTGAGGTGCGCGACGACCTCGGCGGTCGTCCGCCCCCGCTCCCCGAACAGGTCGGCGAGCGTCTCCGCGTACGCGCGGCCCGGGGTGTCGCGCTCCGGCAGCCGCGGCGCCCGCCAGTCCAGCTCGGCGGTCCGCTCGCGGGCCTGCCGCGCGAACGCCAGCGACACGTTCCGGTTGCCGCTCTGGTCCCACGTCGCCGCGCTGAACCGGGTCCGCCACCCGTACGGCAGCAGCGCGGCGACGGCGTCGAGGAACGCCAGCCGTTCCTGCACGGGGAGGTCCGGCGCGCCGGTCACGGTGACGGGCCCGTCGAGCAGCAGCGACGCCGCCGCGCCGACCCGCTGCACCCCGAACCGCTCGAGCGCCTCCGCGGTGGCCGCCGGGTCCAGCGCCGGGACCCGCAGGTCGAGGCCGTCGGACGGGAACGGCGGCGTCAGCGCGGACAGCGCCTCGTACAGGCCCGCGTACGACACCGGCACCGCGCGCAGCGCCTCGTACGGCACGCACAGGTAGCGGGTCTCGGCGATGGGACGGCCCGCGCCGTCGGTCTCGCCCGTCCAGTCCTCCAGCGCGACGCCGATGCGGGTGCCGTCGTCGCCGCCGCGCACCTCGCTGATCGTGATCCACGGCAGCGCGGCGGGCCCGGACCGGCCCGGCGACGGGGTGCCGAGCGCGAAGTGCCGCAGGATGTGCGCGTAGTCGGCGGAGCTGAAGTCGGGACCGCCGCAGCCGGTGACGCGGTACTCGTCGTAGCTGCCCGGCGGCTTGCCGCGGATCGCCCACCCGGCCCGCAGCGCCGCCGCCCCTCGCACGGGCGCCTGTTCCATCACGCTCCCACGTTCCCGGCCAGCCACATGACCGGCTCCAGCACGTTGATCGGCGCGACGTCGCCGCGGATCCGGAACCGGTCCTCGCCGGCGAGGCCGTCGCCGCCGTCGGACTGCTCGGCGATGTTCAGGTAGTCCTCCGGCTGGAAGCGGTTCTCGACCGGGTCGCGGTAGAAGCCGATCGCGGACGTCACGAAGTAGCGGGTGCGGGCCTCGCCGAAGTGCGAGCGGATGCCGCGCAGCAGCGAGTTGACCGGGTCGTGCGCGTGCGTCCCCCGGTACAGGTCCTCGAAGAACTCCAGCGCGCGCGTCTCGTCGACCCGCGGCATCCCGAAGATGCTCGCGGGCGGCGTCACGTACCCGAGCCGCACGGCCCGCTCGTACACCTCCGGATGGTCGAACTTGGTGATGCACACGGCGAGGTGATGGGGGAGCTTGTGGTCGACGCCGCTGGTCCCGGCCAGCTCGGAGATCTGCAGGACGGTCCGCTGGAAGAACGCGTACGCGTCGTTCATCTCCCGCTCGCGGGTCGGGTCGAACAGGAACAGCAGCCCGTCGCAGCCCGCGAGGTGCCGGACGAGCCGCTCCTCGGCGTCGCCTCCGCCGCCGTCGCCGGACTCGCCGTCGCCGGCGGAGCTGCTGAACCGCAGCCCGGACGACGGCTCGCGCGCGGCCCGGTCCTCCGGGCGGCTGCTGAACATGCCGCCGGGGGCGTCCATCATGTCCAGCGTCACCGTGTACGGGACGGGCCGGCGCCGCTTGAAGCGGAGCCTGCCGGTCTCCGGGCGGACCTTCTTGATCTGGGTGCCGTGCAGCTGCCAGGCGAGGTTGGGCGGCAGCTCCCGGGTCGCCGGGACGAACCGGCGCTCGATCTTCAGCTGGCGGGTGGTGTCGGCGAGGAACTCGGTGGACGCGCGGTTGCAGCCGACGAGCCGGACGTCGTGCCCGCCCTCCTCGGCGGCGATCCGCAGCGCCGCGAGGAACGTGGTCTTCCCGCAGGTCGGCGCGCCCCACAGCCCGATGCGGCGGGGCTGCGGCGGCGGGGGCTGCGGCGGCCCGGCGGCGGGCTCGCCGGTCCGGGCCTCCTCGGTCGGGGACGGTTCGGTCATGCCGGGCCTTTCACGGGGTCGTGCCTATCACGGGGTCGGGCCTTTCGGGAGGCGGGTCTGCGGGTCGGGTCTACGGGACGAGGGGGAACGGCAGCGGCGGGGCGTCGCCGTCGGGCAGGACGCCGAGGACCTTGGCGAGCCCGGCGGCGTCGGCGGAGCCGAGGTCGGTGCGGTGGGCGGCGCCGAGCACCGCCCACTCGGGGGCGTCGCGGCGGCGCGCGTCCTGCTGCGGGACGGCCTGCCCCGGGACGTCCTTCGGGGCGGGCTCGTCGGTCACCGCGACGAGCCGCACCCCGGCCGCCTCCAGCTGCGCGACGGACTGCCGCCAGTTCAGCCGGTGCGGGCACGGCTCGACGGGCCGGATCACGTCGCCGTGGCCGCTGCCGGGATGCGGCGGGCGGCCTGCGACGGTGAGCAGGATCCGGGCGCGGCCGTCGCGGGGGCCGTTCAGCAGCGCGGCGGCCCGGTCGAGGGAGTCCTCCAGCGGCGCCGCGCGCGCGCCGAACGGCCCGGACGGCGGGGACGGCAGGTCCGCGAGCGTCCGGGCGGCGTCGTCGGGCGGCTGCAGCGGCCCGCCGGACACCACGTCCCGGTTCTTGTACTTCGGGTGGATCGGGTGGTCCAGATGGCCGACGACGGCGACGCGGGCGGTGCCGCCCAGCTCGTCGCCGAGCAGTTCGAGCAGGTCCGCGACGAGGTCGCGGCGGCGGCGGGCGGTCTCGGCGCGGCCGCCGAGCTCCACCACGCAGACCAGCTCGGTCGCGAACGCGGTCGCGGGCAGCCGACGGGGGACGCGGCGCAGCAGGTCGGGCCAGGCGGGGGCGTCGTCGGTCACGGTGTCCGGTTCGAGGAACCGGAGCCGGCCGGGGCCGTCCAGCGCCACCCGGACGAGCCCGGCCGCGCCGCGCGGCATCCGCGCCGACACGATCCGGACCGGCTCCGGCGGGTCGTCCCAGGTGACGACGGCGAGCGCGGTCTGCTCGCCGGGGCCGGGCGGGCGGCGCACCCGCACCTGCGCCTCGTCGCCGGCCCGCGACCCGGCCGGGAACAGCGGCAGCCGCACCACCTCGGCGGTGCCGTCGCCGGGCCGCGACCGCAGCGCCGCCAGCCCGTAGGACAGGGCGATCGGCCGCTCGGCGACGATCCGCTCCAGCAGCGCCGCCGCGTCCGGCGCGCCCGCCGCGATCCGCACGTCCGGCAGCAGGTCGGTGAACGCCCGCACGACCGCGTCCGGGAACGGCATGCCGGGCATCGCCGACATCACCGCCGTGTCGACGGACGTGCAGTACCGCCGCACGAGGTCGCCGGCCGCGCCGCCGATCGTCGCGTCCGCCCACGCCGGGTCGATGCCGGACGGCCCGCCCGCGAGCTGGAACCGGCGATGCGCGGCGTCCTCCGGCAGGCCCGGCAGCAGCGCCGGCCACGGCACCGCCGCCAGCTCCCGGAACCCGAGCGGGCCCGCCGCCGGGACGCCGCCCGTCACGAACAGCCGCACCCCGGCGTCCTCCACCGCGACGACCACGAGCGCGCGGCCCGGGCCGAGCGCGTCCAGCACCGCGCCCAGCGGCGGCCGGGCCGCCTCCCGCCGCGCGGCGGCCTCCCGCCGCGCCTCCTGCCACTGCGCCTCCGTCGGCCTGCCGCGCAGGTGGGCGGCGTAGGGGAGCCAGTCGTCGCCGGCGCGCGCCGCGGCCCGCAGGTCGAACTCCAGCCGCGCCGCCGACAGCGCCGCCTCCGCCGCGGCCCGCTCGGCGCGGCCCGGACGCCACGGCCCGGCGAGCGTCCACCCGCACGCCGCGCACCGCACGTCCTGCCGCATCGCCGCCGCCTCCACCGCGGCCCAGCCGCCCGCGGGGTCGAGCGGCACCTCGCACAGCGGGCAGCGGTCAGCCGAGTTCATCGGGCACATCCTCCGGGAGCAGCAGGTTCAGCATCCGCGCGTCGGCGTCCGGGCGGTCCACCACCCGCTCGGCGAGCCGCGCCTCCATCCGCTCCAGCAGCCGGCGGACGGTCCGGCCGTTGCCGAACCCGGGCCGCCGCGCCGCGCCCGCGAGCCACGCCCGCGCCGCCGGGAGCGTCGCCGCGTCCAGCTCGTAGGCCTGCCGCTCCGCCATCGTCCGCAGGATCTCCAGCAGGTCGTCGACCTCGTAGGCGGGGAACTCGATCGTCTCGCCGAACCGGGAGCCGAGGCCGTCGTTGGCCGCGAGGAACCGGCGCATCGGCTCCGGGTAGCCCGCCGCGATCACCGCGAGCCGGCCGCGGTGCCGCTCCATCTCCTCGACGAGCGTGTCGATCGCCTCCCGCCCGAAGTCGTTGTCGCCGCCGGAGGTGAGCGCGTACGCCTCGTCGATGAACAGCACCCCGCCGAGCGCGCGCTCCACCGCCCGCCGGGTCAGCGGCGCGGTCTGCCCGACATAGCCCGCGACCAGCCGCGACCGGCCCGTCTCCACGACGTGCCCGCGCTCCAGCAGCCCCATCTCCCTGAAGATCCGGCCGAAGTGCCGCGCCACCGTCGTCTTCCCGGTGCCGGGCGGGCCGATGAACAGCAGGTTCGGCGCGACGACCTCGCCCTGCCCGCGCAGCCGCCGCAGCCGCAGCCGCTTCACCAGCACGTCCGCGCTCCGCTTCACCGGCGCCAGCCCCACCATCGCGTTCAGCTCGCCGAGCAGCTCCGCGGTGTCGCGCGGCGCCGGACGCGCGTCGCGCCGCAGCCGCTCCGGCAGGTCGCGCGGCTCCAGCGGCAGGCCCCGGTCGTCCTTCACGCGCCGCGCCCACCGCGCCGCCGTCTCCTGCGTCACGTCCCGGACGGCGCGGGCGTTGCCGAACCCCCGGTCGCGCGTGCGGTGCAGCTCCGCGACCACCTCGCCGAGCGCCGTCTCGAACCCCTCGCCCCACGCCATGCCCATCGGCCGCAGCTGCCGCGCCGCGATCTCCGCCAGCTCCGCCGGCCCGTAGTCGGGGAACGCGATGACGTTCTCGTGCGGGAACCGGCTGCGCAGCCCCGGGTTGCTGTCGAGGAACTCCTGCATCTCGTCCGGGTAGCCGGCGACGATCACCACCAGCTCGGCGCGGTCGTCCTCCATCCGGGCGAGCAGCTCGGTGATCGCCTCGCGGCCGAACCCGTCCGCCTGGTCGCTCAGCTCGTACGCCTCGTCGATGAACAGCACCCCGCCGAGCGCCCCGTCGACCACCTCGCGGGTCTTCGTCGCGGTCTGCCCGACGAACCCGGCGACGAGGTCGCTCGCCCGCACCGACCGGACCCGGCCGTGCCGCAGGATCCCGAGCTCCCGGTACAGGTCGCCGACGATCCGCGCGACCGTCGTCTTGCCGGTGCCGGGGTTGCCGGTGAAGACCAGGTGGTGCGACACCGGTTCCGCGCCCGCCGGCGGCCGGTACCGCAGGCCCTCCAGGTGCCGCTTCACCGGCTCCAGCCCGACCAGCTCGTCCAGCCGCCGCATCACGTCGCCGTCGGCGACCGTCGCGGCGATCCAGCCGTACCGGTGCAGCTGCTCCTGCCCGAGCGGGGTGCCCTCCGCCGCCATCCGCCGGCCGAGCCGCCGCTCCCACGTCTCCAGCGGGACGTCCTGCGCCGCCATCGCCCGGACCGTTCCGGCGAGCCGCGTCCAGTCCGCGATCCGCAGGTTCCGCTGGATCCGCAGCCGGTGGACGAGGCGGGTCAGTTCCGCCTCGCCGGGCGGCCGCACCAGCCCGGGCCTTGCCGGGCGCCGCTCCTCCGCCTGCACCACCTGCACCAGTCCCGGCAGGTCGCGGCTGCCCTCCGCGAACGCGCGGACCTCCGCCAGCGACGCCCCGCCGAACACCAGCACGCAGATGTTCCGGCTGCCCGGCCGGAACTCCAGCCACCGCTCCAGCGCCGCCGCGAACGGCGCCCGCGCCTCCTGCCAGCGCTCCAGCACCTCCAGCTGCTCGACGACGACCGCCGTCGGCGTCGACTCGTCCAGCATCAGGCTGCGCAGCATCCGCACCGCGAACGCCCCGGACATCGTGCGGCTCTCCGCCCGCGCCGGCGCCGGGGGCGCGGGCCGCAGCCGGCGGCGGCCGAGCGGCCCGCTGAACCCCGGCCGCATCACGGACGCGTCGCCCTCCGCCCGCTCGCCCGCCTCCGGATCGGCGGGCAGCCGCCGCGACGCCGCGTCCCGGACGGTCAGCGTCGCGTCCAGCGAGAAGAACACGATCCGCTCGTAGCCGGCGTCGTGCAGCGCCTCCCACACCGCGCTGCCGAGATCGTGCTGCCGGTACAGGCCGTCGACGAACGCGTCCTTGACGCCCGGCCCGTACAGCGGCAGCACGGACTCGCCCTCGCGCGCCGCGTCCCGCAGCGCCAGCAGACGCTCGGGCACCGCGCCGGCGGTGTCGAGCCGGACCGGTTCAGCGCTCATCGGCTCCCCGGCCGCGCACCCCGCCCCGGCCCCTGTCCTTCGGCCCGCTTCACCAGCGGGATCCCGGCCGCGGCCTCCCGGGGCGCCGGACGGGCCAGCCGGTCGAAGTCGCGCAGCGCCGGGTCGGGCTCGGCGGCGTCCTCCGCCGGGTCGCCGGCGTCCAGGCCCTCCGCGCGCAGTGCCCGGCTCACCGCCATCGACCGCTCCCGCCGCGCCGCCTCGTCCGGATCGTCCTCGTACGACAGGATCCGCAGCGTGAAACCGGGGCCGTCGCCGTCCGGCGCCACCTCCACCACGACCTCGCCGCCGTCCGCGCGGTGCCGCAGCCGGCTGAAGAACTCGCGCCGCTCGTCGCCCGCCGCGTAGGTGTTGCCGGACCAGGCGAACCCCTGCCCCTCCAGCACCGCCACCACCTGCTCGGCGACGTTCACCCGCAGCTGCGACGCGACGATCCGCTCCGCGGCCCGCTCGACCAGCCCGTCCAGCCGCCCCTCGTACTGCGGCGCCGCCTCGCTGATCAGCGCGCGCAGCTCCGCGGCGTCCAGCGGGCAGTCCGGGTCGGCGACCGCGTCCACCTGCCGGGCCACCTCGTCGCGCAGCGCGGCCAGGCCGCCGTCGGTCCAGTGGTCGACGTCCAGGACGACGCCCGGATCGGCCTCGGCGATCGGGCGCTCCGCGTTGTCCTCGATCGTCGCCGCGACCGTCCGCAGCGCCGCCAGGGCCTGCGCCCGGAGCGCCTCCCACTCCAGCGCGAGCCGCTCCACGTCCGCGCGCAGCTCGCTCAGGTCGAGGTAGAGGTCCTGCACCTGGCTCAGCGAGTACCCGGCCGCGTGCGCCTCCAGGTTGCCCCGCGCGACGTCCAGCCGGGACGCGAGCCGCTCCAGCCGGCCCGGCGCGAACCGGTCGTGCGGCAGCGTGTCGCGGATCGCGTCGTGCATCGTCCGCGCGTCGCCGAACAGCCGCCGTGCCGCCTGCGCCGCCGCGTCGCTCTCGCCGCGCAGCTCGCCGACCCGCGCGTCCACCGCCGCGAGCCCGGCGCGCCGCTCCGCCCGCTCCCGGGCGATCTCCGCGGCGAGCCGCTCGCCCTGGTCCGCCAGCTCCCGGCGGCCCTCGGCGAGCCGCTCGCCGTGCTCGCGCAGCTTGCGGCCGGTCTCGTCCTCCAGCTTCCGCGCCTGCTCGCTCAGCCCGGCTAGCGCGCGGTCCGTGCCGTCCTGCCGGGCCGCCGCCTCCTGCCGCACCCGCTCCACGTCCTCGCGCGCGGCCCGCTCCACCTGCCGCAGCAGGCGCGGCATGTCCCGCCGCACCTTCGCCAGGTCGCGGGCGGACGCCTGCGCGTCCCGCCACGCCGCCGCGTCCACCGAGATCACCTTCGCGCCGCTCATCGGGGCTCCTCGCCGCTCGTGCCCTCGCCTACCGTGCCGGTGAAGCCTTCGCATCCAAGGGCAGTGCCTTCGCGTCCTTGGACCGTGCCTTCGCGCGCGCGGGCGAAGCCCTCGGACAGCGCGCGGGGCGGCACGCCGACCAGCAGCGCCTCCCCGCCGCGGACCCGCACCTCCGCGCGGCGCGGCCCGGCCGCCAGCTCCTCCGCCGCGCCCGCGAGCCGGTCCGTCAGGTGGTGGACGCGCTGGTTGGCGCTGCCGCGCAGGCCCCGGTCGTCGTTGCGGGACCGCACGTACCGGCCGTCGATCAGCACGTCCACCTCGGCGAGCAGCGCCTCGGCGTCCGGCCGGCCCGTCAGCTCGGACCGCCGGAACCCGGTGAAGCACAGGACCGACAGCTCGCGCCGCGCGCGCGCCGCGCGCACCAGGTCGGCCAGACCGGCCGCCTGCGCCATCGGCTCGCCGCCCGACAGCGTCAGGCCGGTGACGTCCGGGTCGGCCAGCAGCTCGTCCGCCAGGTCGTCCGGCGCGACCCGGCGGGCCTCGCGGAACGGGATCCAGTCCGGCGCGAGGCAGCCCCGGCACTGGAACGGGCAGCCCTGCACCCACACCACCGAGCGCAGCCCCGGACCGAGCGCCCGCGTCCCGACGCACGTCTCCGCCACGTTGATCACCGGCGCCGGTCCTGCCACCAGTTCGTCAGCGGTCCGAGGAACTGGTCACGGCGCGACCGGCGGGTGTCGTCCCGCACGTGCTCCTCGTAGCCGGACGGCCCGAACCTCGACGGCTGCGGCGCGTTTCCGGCCCGCCCGCCGCTGTACCCGAGCGGGCTTCCGCCGAAGGGTCCGGCGCCGCCGCCCGCCGCCGGAGCGCCTCCCTGCGGCTCGGCGCCGAACGGCTCGGCACCGAACGGCAGGGCACCGCCGAACGGCGCCGGGTCGCCCGTGCCGCCGCCGTACTGCGGTTCGCCGGGCCGGCCGTTCATCACCCGGACGTTCGACGACCCGCCGCCCGCGAAACCGCCACCGTGACCGCCGCTGTGACCGCCACCGGGAGCGCCGCCCGCGGACGGTGCCGGCCGTCCCGCCGGGTACCCGCCGTTGCCGGGCGCCACCGGCGGATCGAACGCGACCCCGCCCGGGTTCGCGGGCCGCACCGGCGGGTCGAAACCGCGGCCGCTCGGGCTCCCCGCCCCGAAACCGCCCGGCGCACCGGACCCGAAGCCGCTCGCGGAGCCCGGCGCCACCGGGGCGGCGTAGCCCGGCTCCGTCCGGACGTACCGGTCGAGGTCGGCGGGGATCCGCGCCATCTCGCGCCGCTTCCACTCCTCCAGCGCCGCCTCGCCGACCTCGGCCTCCGCCATCGCCGTCCGCTGCGCGAGGCCCTCCAGCATCGCGCGGCGCGCGTCGTACACCAGCCCCGCGTACTTGACGTCGTCGGCCGCGCGGACCCGCGCCACGTCCGCGTCGCGCCGGGCGAGGTGCGCGCCGGTCTCCCGGTTCTCCCGCTCGTGCGCCGCGACGAGGTCGTCGTACACGGTCGGCGGCCCGAACAGCTGCATCATCTTCACCAGCACCGGCAGCAGCTCGATCGCGATGAACATCAGCGTGACGAACAGGTGCGCGGTGCCGATCGTGCCGTTCTTCTGCGACAGCCGGTTGAGGGCCTCCAGCCGCAGCGCCATCCCGTCGGAGTCGCGGGTGTCGGCCGCGTGCTGGGCCTGCAGCGCGGACTGCTGCTTCTTCAGCCGGGTCAGCTCCGCGTTCACGCCCTCGGCGCCGCCCTGCCCGTTCAGCTCGTTCTGCGCGTCCTGCACGCCCTTGGTCTTCAGCTGCGCCAGGTAGTTCTTGAGCTGGGTGTCGGCGGTGTCGAAGTCGCGCTTGGTGTCGTTGTAGTCCTGGATGCGCTTGCGGGCCTCCGGGCCGAGGCCGGCGCGGCCCGTCCCGCACTTGCCGAGCTGCTCGCAGGTCAGCTTCTCGCGCCGCTGCTCGAGCTGCTTCTGCAGCTGGTCGCGCTTGTCCTGGAGCTGCTTGAGGGTGGGGTCGGCGTCCGGCGTCGCGGGCAGGCCGCCGGAGGTGATCTGCGCCTGCAGCTGCTGCTTGCGCTGCTCCAGCCAGGCGATGCGCTTGCCGACCTGGTCGTCGGCCGTCTGCGCCTGGTACTTCGACTCCGCCTCGGCGTGCAGGACGTTGACCTCCTGCGAGATCTCCGGCGCGAAGATCTGCAGGACGATCGGCATCGACAGCACGAACCCGAACAGCAGCGCGAGCGCCAGCCGGGGCAGCGCGAGGAACACCACGCCCCACTTGCTGGTGGTGCGGGTCATGGAGGCGACGAGCCAGCGGTCCAGCGACAGGATGCCGAGGAACCAGCCGGCCGTCAGCAGCACGATCACCGGCCACGGCGCCTTCAGCGCGATGTGCAGCGCCGCCGCCATCGACGCGCCGGCCAGCGCCGCCGTGAAGATCACGACGCTGCCGAGCCCCTGGAATCGGGTCTTGTCGGTGGGGGACTGCCGGAGGATGTCGCGGTTGGCGCCGGACGCCCACAGCAGCGGGGAGAACCGCGTCCCGCCGCGCGGGGCGGGCGGCGGGGGCGGCGTGCTCGCTTCGGTCATGTGCTCGGCCCTCACTGGACGTTCGGTCGGGGGGACGGGCCCGGTCGGGGGGAGGGGCCCGCTCGAAGGAACAGGGGGGATCCGGTCCGCGGTGGGAGCGGGGTTCGGGCGCAGCAGCGCGCGCAGGCGGCCGGGCGCGCGCCGGTGGAGTGCGGCCTCGCGCAGCGGCTCGGCGCGCTCGTCGACGTCCTCGACGGGACCGCCGGGCGCCCGGACGGCGGCGCGGGCGTGCGGCGGCGCGACGCGCGGGTGCGGCACGGCCGCTCGGACGTCCCGTTCGTTCGCCGGTTCCGGTCCCGGCACTCCCATATCGGGCACTCCCATATTGGGCACCCAGAGCGGCGGGACCCCTCCCGGCGGGCCGCTAGGCGGGCCTTCCGGGACGCCGCCCGGTGCGCCGCTCCCGTCCGGTGCGCGGTGGCCGCGCATGCCTCCGGACGGCGGGCGCGGGTGCCCGCCCGGCTCGTCCTCCCACGCCATTCGCACCTCCGCCGCGGCGTTGTCGGGCCACCGGTCCGCCGGTCGTCGGCCGGACGGCAGCGCGGGCCGCGATGCCACCGGCTATGAAGTTGTGACGCATTCCTTACCGAGAGGGTTCGTCAAATACTGGCAGTTATCTCGAGAAGCTTGTGAGTCCCCTGACACAGATGGGAGAAGTGGCCGCAATCGGCCGCGGATGGCCGGTTTTGGACCCTTGCGGCCGTTGCGTCCGGGCCGCCGCGGGGGACCGTTGCGGGCCGGGCGGGGCGGGCGTCGAATGGACGGCATGACGAGGTTCCTGCGGATCGAGGACGACGCCGCCCGGACGCGCGCCCGCTTGACATTGAGTGAGCACCCACTCAAGCTAGGATTGAGCGCACACTCAGTCAGGGAGGCTCCGATGTACCCCGAGCTCAACGGCAAGGTCGTCGTCATCACCGGCGGATCGCGCGGCATCGGCGCCGGCACCGCGCGCGCGTTCGCCGCGGAGGGCGCGCGGGTCGCGGTGCTCGGCCGCGACGGCGACGCCCTCGACCGGGTCGCCAAGGAGACCGGCGGCATCGGCGTCGTCGCCGACGTCACGAGCCTCGCCGCGATCGAGGACGCGCGCCGCCGCGTCGAGGCCGGCTTCGGCCCCGCCGACGTGCTGTGCGCCTTCGCCGGCGGCGGCATCGCCCGGCCCGGCCCGACCGCCGCCATGACCGAGGAGGAGTGGCGCTCGGTCGTCGACGGCAACCTCACCGCGACCTTCCTCACCCTGAAGAGCTTCCTGCCGGGCATGCAGGAGCGCGGCGCCGGCTCGATCGTCACGATGTCGTCGTCGGCGGGGCGGATGCCGTCGAACCTGCCGAGCGCCGGCGGCAGGGAGCTGGGCAACCCGTGGGGCGCCCCGGTCGCCTACGAGGCGGCCAAAGCCGGGGTCCAGGCGCTGACCAGGCACGTCGCCGCCGAGGTCGGCGGGCAGGGGATCCGCGTCAACTGCGTCGCGCCGGCCGCGATCCGCACCGAGCGCACCGAGCGGGTCATGCCGCGGGACGTGCAGGACAAGGTCGCCGCGATGTACCCGCTCGGCCGCATGGGCGAGCCGCACGACGTCGCGTCCGCCGCCCTCTTCCTCGCCTCGGCGCAGTCGTCCTGGCTCACCGGCCTCGTCCTCGACATCGCCGGCGGCAGGATCATGCTGTGACCCGGCGAGGGCGCCGCGCGCGGAGCACGGCGCCCTCGCCCGGCCGCACGGCGGCTAGACGGCGAGGTTCAGCGCGAGGACGAACACCAGGCCGCAGACCGAGATCACCGTCTCCATCAGCGACCACGACTTGATCGTCTGCCCGACGCTCAGCCCGAAGTACTCCTTGACCAGCCAGAACCCGGCGTCGTTGACGTGCGAGAAGAACAGCGAGCCGCTGCCGACGGCGAGCACGAGCAGCGAGGTGTCGCCGGTGCTCAGCCCGGTGACGAGCGGGGCGAGGATGCCGGACGCGGTGACGGTCGCGACGGTCGCCGACCCGGTCGCGAGCCGGATCAGCACGGCGACGAGCCAGCCGAGGACGAGCACCGACACCCCGCTGCCGTCCACCCAGTCCGCGATGGTCTTGCCGATGCCGGTGTCGACGAGCGTCTGCTTGAAGCCGCCGCCCGCCGCGACGATCAGCAGCACGCCGGCGATCGGCGGCAGCGACCTCTCCAGCGTCGTGGTGATCGTCCGGCGGTCCATGCCGGCGCCGAGGCCGAGCGTGAACATCGCGACGACCACCGCGATGAGCAGCGCGATCAGCGGCGTGCCGAGGTTGTCGAGGACGGTGTAGGCGTCGGTGCCCTCGTCCAGCACGATGTCGGCGAACGCCTTGAGCAGCATCAGCACGACCGGCAGCAGCACGGTCGCCAGCGTGATCGCGAACGAGGGGCGGCGCCGGCCGCCGTCCGCGCCGTCCGTCTCGGCGTCCTTCTGGTCGGTGGTGAACAGCTCGGGCGGCCGGACGTCCACCCAGCGCGCGGCGAACCGGGCCAGCAGCGGCCCGGCGATCGCGACGGTCGGGACGGCGACGAGCACGCCGAGGCCGAGGGTCACGCCGAGGTCGGCGTGCAGCGCGTCGATCGCGACGAGCGGCCCGGGGTGCGGCGGGACGAGCCCGTGCATCGCCGACAGCCCGGCCAGCGCCGGGATGCCGACCGCGATGATCGACTGCCCGGAGCGCCGCGCCACCAGGTAGATCACCGGCATCAGCAGCACGAGCCCGATCTCGAAGAACATCGGCAGCCCGATCAGCGCGCCGACCAGCGCCATCGCCCAGGGCAGCGCGCGCCGCCCGGACCGTCCGACGATGGTGTCGACGATCTGGTCGGCGCCGCCGGAGTCGGCGAGCAGCTTGCCGAACATCGCGCCGAGCGCGATCAGCGCGCCGACGCCGGACGCGGTGTCGCCGAAGCCCTTGCCGAAGCTCTTCACGGTGTCGGCCATCGGCAGCCCCGCGATGGCCCCGACCAGCAGCGAGCCGAGGGTGAGGCTGAGGAACGGGTGCACCTTCAGCCAGGTGATCAGTACGACGATCAGCGCGATGCCGGCGAGCGCGGCGGGCACCAGCCGGCCGCTGGACGCGTGCGGCGCCGCGGCCAGCACGATCGAGTGCATCTGCGGTCATCCTCCTCGGTGGCGGGCTGGGGAACCCCGGGGCGGGGCGCGCCACCCCGCCGAGTGCACCTCATTAACCAGCCGTTAACAAGAGGTCGAGTGGAAAAAACATATCTTTGACATCCGGGTGCGCTTACATCGACGCAATCATGTGATGATTGACGCCATGGTGCGAGACAGCCAAGCCGGGTCGCCCGGGAGCGCCGGGTCGCCCGAAAGCGCCGGGTCGCCCGGGAGCGCCGGGTTGCACGGCAGCGTCGTCGATCGGCTCGGCGTGCAGATCACCTCGGGGGCCGTCCCGGCGGGCGAGGTGCTGCGGATCGAGCAGCTGGAGGCCCGGTTCGGCGTCTCCCGCTCGGTGGTCCGCGAGGCGATCCGGGTGCTGGAGTCGATGGGGATGGTGAGCAGCCGCCGCCGCGTCGGCATCACGGTCGCGCCCCGCGCCTGCTGGAACCTGTTCGACCCGCGGATCATCGCCTGGCGGCTCGACGGCCCCGGCCGCGACGAGCAGCTCCGCGAGCTCGGCGAGCTGCGGCGCGGCCTGGAACCGGTCGCGGCGCACCTCGCGGCGCTGCGCGCGACGCCCGCCCAGTGCGGCACGCTGACCGGCGCCGTGATGCAGATGGCGGTGCACGGCAAGTCCGGCGACCTGGAGGCCTACCTCGAGGCGGACGTGCTGTTCCACCGGACGCTGCTGGAGGCGTCCGGCAACGAGATGATGGGCGCGCTCAGCGGCGTGGTCGCCGCCGTCCTCGCCGGCCGCACCCACCACCATCTGATGCCGGCGCGCCCGGAGCCCGCCGCGATCCGCTGGCACGCCGAGGTCGCCCAGTCCGTCCAGGCGGGCGACGCCGCGGCCGCCGAGCGCGCGATGCGCGACATCGTCGACGAGGCGACCCGCGCCATGCTCGACCCCTCCTCCCCCTCGGACGCGGCGCCGCCGGCCCCGCCGTCGATACTGGGTCCATGACTCTTCCGCTGAGCCCGGACGAACTGCTGACCACCACCCGTACCGTGCGCAAGCGCCTCGACCTGGCCCGTCCCGTGCCGATGGACCTCGTCCGCGAGTGCCTGGAGATCGCCCTCCAGGCGCCGAGCGGCAGCAACCGGCAGGACTGGCAATGGATCGTCGTCACCGACACCGAGAAGCGGAAGGCGATCGGCGAGTACTACCGGCGCTCGTTCGCCGCGTACGCCGCGGCGGGCGGCCCGTCCGCCGGGCGGTACGCGGACGACCCGGACCGCGCGCAGGTGCAGCGGCGTGTCGGCGACAGCGCCGCCTACCTGGCCGAACGCATGGGCGACGTGCCGGTGCTGGTGATCCCGTGCCTGCGGCTGCAGGGCGGGAAGCTGCCGGACGGCAACCAGGCGGGGCTGTGGGGGTCGCTGCTCCCGGCCGTGTGGAACTACGCGCTCGCGGCGCGCGCGCGAGGCCTCGGCACCGCGTGGACGACGCTGCACCTGGTCTACGAGCAGGAGGTCGCGGACGTCCTCGGGCTGCCGGCCGACGTGCGGCAGGGCGCGCTCGTCCCGACCGCGTACTACACGGGCGACACGTTCCGCCCGGCGCCGCGCGTCCCGCTGGACGAGGTCCTGCACGTCGACGGCTGGTGATCCGGGCCCCCGCGCGGGGCGAGCACCGGCGATCCCCCTCGGCCCGCCGGGAGTCTCGCCCCGCGAGTCGCGGGTCGCGGGGCGCGGTGCGGCGCGTGGGCCCGCCGGTCCGCCGGGTCAGGCGGTCGGCGCGTTGGCAGGGCCGCGCCGGTCAGCGGCCGGTACGGGCCGCCGGGCCGGGATGGGCGCGGCCGCGCCTGCGGACGTCCGCGAAGATCGCCTCGGAGATCGCGGTGGCGGCCCGGTCGGGGTCGGCGGCCGGGCAGAACGGCTGGAACCAGCGGGCGAACGGGCGGCCCTTGCGGTCGCGGCGGGGGCGCTGCCAGTGCCAGTACAGGCCCTCCCCGGCGGCGGGCCCGCCGCCGGACGGGCCGCCGGGGGGCGGCAGCAGCCAGACGGTGCGCCCGACGTACGGCTCGACCTGCACGCACTGCGCCGAGACCGCCATCGGCGCCGCCGCGCTCTCCCAGGCGCCGCTCTCCCACGGGCCGGACGTGCGCAGGCCGAGGGCGTGCAGGCGGGACATGAGCCGGCGCGCGTACTCCTCGGCGTCCTCCGCGCCCTTGACGTCTTTCGCGTCTCTCGCCTCGCCGGGCATGGCGTTCGCGGACCCGCCGGGCTCTCCCGCGCGGCCGGTGGTGTCCGGGTGCGGGGGCTTGGCGAGTGCGGAGATCGTCATGCGGGCTCCCGGAACCGGTGGCGGTGTCTGACAGCCAGCTCGGGCGACGCTGACTCTCTGCGAAAGACGGTCCTACGCGTGCAGCAGTGTGTCAAGCGCTTCATGTCAATTTACATGGCGCGGATCACGGAATGATCGTTTGCGTCGGATGACGGCCCGGCGGCAGAAGCTGCATAATGCGGGTTGCATGGTGTGATGACCCCGGTGTAGACACGAAAGCATGACCCCCGGTGACGACGGGCCGGTGCTGTCGGGATGGCTCCTCGGCAATGCGCTCGCCAATGCCCGTAAGGCGTCCGGTGAGTCGGTGGCGTCCATCTCGCGCGAACTCGGCGTGCATCCGCAGACCGTGCGGCGATGGGAGAACGCCGAGGTCACGCCCAGTGTCCTGGTCCTGCGCGGGCTCTGCGCGCAGTACGGGGTCCCGCCCGACAAACAAGACGAGCTGGAAGAATTGCGGGAACGGGCGAGCCGGCCGGGCTGGTGGAACGGCAGCGGCGACTGGCCCGACGCCACCGCCGAACTGCTCGGCATGGAGATGGCGGCCGTCCGGATTCGTGCTTGGGATCTGACCGCGATTCCGGGGCTGCTGCAGACGCCCGCCTATGCCCGGCACGTCATCAAGGCCGTGGACCCCAGCATCCCGCCGCCCCGCGTCGACTCCGGCGTCGAGTTGCGGATGGGACGGCAGAACGAGGTGTTCGGCGGCGCGGTCCGCGAGGCCGTCTTCATGATCGACGAGGCCGCCCTCGCCCGGATGCCCGGCGGCCCCGCGCTGCGCCGTGCGCAGATCGCGCGGCTGCTGGTCCCGCCGCCCGCCGTGACCGTCCAGGTCATGCCGTTCAGCGCCGGCCCGCACCCGGCGCTCGGCTCCTTCATGGCGTTCGACTTCGATTCGGAGGTCATCAGCGCGGGCGTCTTCGTCGAGGGATCGGTGACCGGGCGCAGCCGGGTCGAGATCGGCAAGGCCGTCGCGCGCTACGAGCAGGTCTGGGCCTGGCTCCAGGCGAAGGCACTGACCGCGAAACAGACGACGGAACACCTCGAGAAGATGATGGAAAGGATAGATCCGAATGAGGAACCGTGATCTCATTGACCCCGGCAGCTGGCGCAAGTCGTCGCGCTCGAACGCCGCGCAGGACGCCTGCGTGGAAGTCGGCGCCGGCGACCGGGTCATCGCGGTCCGCGACACCAAGGACCGCGACGGCGGAACGCTGGTGTTCGCCGGCGAGAGCTGGCGCTCCTTCGCCGCGAAAGTGAAGGCGGGCCAATTCGACCTGTGAGTTCCCGAAGGGAAGCGAAGGGCACCCGAGGACCCGCCGGGCGCCCTTCTCCCGTCCCTCGACCTTCTCTCCCCCAGGATGTGCGATGGCCATTCATCCCGACTCCGAAGGCGCACTGCGACGCGGCGACGGAGCCCCCTCACCGGGACGGATCTACGACTTTCTCCTGAACGGCCGGCATCACACACCGGCGGATGAGACGGCCGCCCGCAAGCTCCTGGAGAAGATCCCGCAACTGCATTACATGACGCAGGCGAACCGCATATTCCTGCAGCGCGCGGCGGGCGCCATGGCACGGGCCGGCATCGACCAGTACATCGACCTCGGCTCCGGGATCCCGACCGCCTGGAACACCCATGAGGTCGTCCAGGTCGTCCACCCGGACGCGAAGGTCGTCTACGTCGACAACGACCCCGTCGTCCTGGACATGTCGCGGGACATCCTCCGCCGCCGCGGAGAGACCGGCGTCGTCTACATCGACGCCGACATCGCCGACCCCGGGGCCGTCCTCGACGACCCCGAAGTGAAGCGGCTCATCGACTTCTCCCGGCCCGTCGGCTACATGCACGTCGCCATCTGGCACTTCGTGGGCGGCCCCGAGCAGGACGCCGTGGCGCTGCTGCGCGAGTACCTCGACCGCGCCGTCTCCGGCAGCTACCTCGCGCTGTCCCACATCACGGCCGACGGCCAGCGCGCCGACCAGGTCGAGCGCATCAAGGAGATCTACAACGACGCCACCGCCAAGGTGCACTTCCGGACGTTCGGGGAGGTCGGCCGCTTCTTCGACGGCTGGGAGTACCTCTCGCCCCACGAGGGCGCCGAGCCCGGCCTGTCCTACGCCGAGCTCTGGGGCAGCAAGAACCCCGCCGAGGTCGACCCGTCCTACTCCTGGGTGCCCGCCGGCGTCGCGCGCAAGCCCTGACCCGACGTTCCCGCCGGTATCCGAGCACGTCAGGGCCGGGTTGACTTAAGGTGAACGCGTGTCGGAGTCATCGCCGCGCCGGCTGCCCAGGGGGCGCTCGGCGCTTTCACCCGAGGAAGTGGAACGCATCCAGCGGTCGCGGCTGTGCGCCGCGATGGCGGAGGTGATGGCCGAGAAGGGGTACGTCGCCACCTCGGTCGCGGACGTGCTGCAGCGGTCCGGGGTGTCGCGGCAGAGCTTCTACCAGGTGTTCGACAGCAAGCTCGACTGCTTCATGGCCGCCTTCGACGTCGCGCGGGACCTGCTCGTCCAGCACCTGCTGGAGATGATCGGCGCCGGTGCGGACGGCCGTCCCGCGGCGATGGGGACGGGCGACGCGATGGACCGTTTCGAGCAGGGCTTCACCGCCTACCTCGAGGCGCTCGCCATCGAGCTGCCCTACACCCGGCTGTTCCTGATCGAGGTGTACGCGGCCGGGCCGGAGGCGATCCGGCGGCGCGCCGACCTGCAGAACATGATCACCGATACGCTGGCCGACATGCTCGGCGCGCGCGACGACGCGGGCCGCTTCACCTGCCGGATGATCGTCGCGGCGACCAGCACGCTGGTGACGAACGCGGTCGCCGACAACGACCTGGACGCGCTGCGCGCGATCGGCCCGCCGCTCGTCCGCAACGTCCGCACGCTCTGGGCGGCCGGTGCGTTCGGGCGCCGGCCCGTCTCGGACGCCGGCGCCTGACCGGGCCGCGCCCCGCGACGACGGCGGACCGGTCAGGACGGCGCCGCGTAGCGGGCGGCGATCGCTTCGGCACGGTCGCGCAGGCGGTCGCGCAACCACTGCGGAGCCAGCGCCTCCGCGCCCGCGCCGAGCTGCCACAGCGCCCATACGGCGTGCCTGCGGTCCTGGAAGGCGACCTCCAGCCGCAGCCGCCCGTCCGCGCCGGCGTCCACGTCGGCGTCCTCGGCGCGGACGGCCAGCGCGGTGCCCACCAGCTCCTCCCGCCGCGCCGGATCCACCAGGACCAGCACGGTGACCTGGTCGCCGCCCGTCCGGAACCGCGTGCTGCGCTCCCGCCAGGCCCGGTCCAGGTCGACGCGGTCGGGCCGCCGCGCGGGTTCGGCGAGTTCCTCGGCGGCCAGCACGCGGGACAGCCGGTAGGTGCGGTCCGCGCCGGACCGCGTGGCCAGCAGGTAGCCCTGGTCGCGCACGGTGACCAGGCCGATCGGGTCCACCGTGCGCCACTTCGGGTCCTGGCCCACGGCCGCGTAGCGGATGCGGAGCCGGTGCCCGGCGAACACCGCGCGCCGGATCTCGGCCACGACCGCCTCGGGCACCTCCTCGGCGACCGCCCGGCGGGACAGGAGATCGGTCTCCGGATCGATGAGCAGCCGCTCGACCGCGCCGGCCGCGGTGTCCCGATGGCCTTCGGGCAGCGCGTCGACCACCTTGAGCATGGCCGAGGCGAGCGCCGAGCCGAGACCGAACGCCTGCGCGCCGCGCCGCGACCCGGCGACCAGCAGCGCGAGGGCCTCGTCGTGGTTCAGCCCGGTCAGCTCCGTCCGGAAACCGGGCAGCAGCGCGAAACCGCCGTGCCGGCCGCGCTCGGCGTAGACCGGGACGCCCGCCGCCGACAGCGCCTCGATGTCCCGCAGCACCGTCCGGGTGGACACCTCCAGCTCGCGCGCCAGCGTCGCCGCGGACATCCGGCCGTGCCGGCGCAGCAGCAGCACCAGCGAGACCAGCCGGTCGGCGCGCACCTTGCGAACGTATCGAATACACGACAAAAGGTGTCGTGTTTTGTTGCCAGGCTCATCACCACGGCGCCGAGCCGATCGGCGCACGGACCGAAGGAGCCGAAGAGCCATGGAACGTACCGCGATCAACCCGTGGGCGTGGTCGGGGGAGCTGGGCTACGACCAGGGGACGCTCGTCTCCGGCCACACCCGCACCCTGTACTGCGCCGGGCAGACCGCGATGAGCGGCGACGGCGAGCCCCTCCACCCCGGTGACATGGCCGCGCAGCTCGCGCTGAGCCTCGACAACGTGGAGGCCGTGCTCGGCGAGGCCGGCATGTCCCTCGCGGACGTCGTCCGGCTCAACGTCTACACCGTCGACGTCGACCTGGTGTTCCAGCACTACGGCGTGCTCGCGGCGCGCTTGGGCGCCGCCGGGGCGACACCGTCCACCACCATGCTCGGGGTGACGAGGCTGGCCCTTCCCGACCTGATGGTCGAACTCGAGGCGACCGCGACCGCGTGACCGCCCGAGAACCACCCTGGGGTGGCGTGCCGGCCCAGGAGGGCCGACACGCCACGCCGGCTATCGGGGACATGGTGGGAGGTTTACGACAATAACGGCAAAAGGTATATGGGGTAATTTAGTGGCCATAAGGGTTATGTAACCGGAATGGATTGATCGGCGACGGTGCGTGTGCCACTCTTTCCCGGTGCCCCTCCCCGGCAGGGGACCGTCGGCCGGCGTCCCGAGCGCCCGCGGCCCGCTGCCGTGTCGCACGGTGCCGAGGCTTAGGTGAAGAAGGCTGCTTTGAGGAAACGCCGGATGACCTGCGACGCGCACCCGCCGGCAGCGGACGCCGGAGCGCGCCGGTGAAGTGGCCGTGGCGCACCCGGCGGGCCGTCCCCCCGCAGCGGCCCGTTCCGCAGCCGCAGGCCTTCCCGCAGGCGCAGCCGCAGAGCGCTCCGCAGGCGCAGGGGGTTCCGCAGCCGCACCCGCAGATGCGGCCGCCCGCGCAAGTGCCCGCGCAGCCGCAGATGGGGATGCCGGTGGCCGCGCAGCCCCAGGTGCAGACGCGGGCTCCGGCACGCATCACCACCGATCCGGACGTGTGGCCGGACCTGTGTGAACGTTTCTGTCTGCAATTCCTCGTCCTGGCGGAGAAGATGCGTCCCGCGATGGACCTGCTGGAAGAGCAGGAGGAGGACCCGGACCGGCTCGAGGCCCTGTATGAGATCGACCACGGCGTGACGCGCATGCGGCGCGCCGCGCGCGACCTGCGCGTCCTCGCCGGCCGGGACGCCGAGGAGGCGTCCGGGGCCGACACCTCGCTGCTCGACGTGGTGCGGATGGCGGAGTCGTCCATCGAGCAGTACCAGCACGTGTCGATCCTGCGCGTGGTGGAGCTCGCGGTGCCCGCGTACGCGGCGGAGGACCTCGCGTCCCTGGTCGCGGCGCTGCTGGACAACGCGACCCGGTACTCGCCGTCGCGGGTGACGGTGAGCGCGCACCTGCTCGCCGACGGCGCCGTGATGCTGCGCATCGAGGACTCCGGCATCGGCATGTCGCCCTCGCAGCTGGACGGCCTGAACAAGGCGCTCGCCGGGCCGGTGCCGCCGATGACGGACGAGACGTCCCGGCAGACGGGCTTCCCCGTGGTGCACCGGCTGGCCCGCCGGCACGGCATCGGCGTGCGGCTCGCCGGGCGGACGGGCGGGACGGTCGCGATGGTGACGATCCCCCCGTCGCTGCTCTGCGAGATCCCCGCGGACGAGCCGCACACCAACGGGACCGGCGAGATGCCGCCGGGGATGGCGCACCTGGCGATGGCGCGCCGGGTGGAGCGCCCGGGCGGAGCGGCGCCGGAACGCCCGGTGCCGGAATTCGCTGGGCCGGAGCGCGCGGTGCCCGCGGAGCGTCCGGCGGTGCCCGCCGCGGTGCGGCGCCCGGCCGTCCGGGAGGCGGGCCGCGAGCCCGACCTCGGCGGCCTGCCGCGCCGGGAGCGGGCGAGCCTGCGCCCCGTCGCGCCGCCCGCACCGGACACGCCGCCGGCGCCGTCGGCGCCGCCGGCCTCGGATGCGGCGGACGCCGGGAGCGGGTCGTCCTTCGCCGCGGACCTGGACGCCTTCACCGCGGGAGCCAGCCTCCCCGGCCCTGGGACGGCCGGGACCGACGAGCCCTCGAAGGCTCCGGAAGCCGCGCACGACCTGGAGGAAGGACGGCAGTGAGCATCGCCTCCACGGGCCCCAGCGGCCCCCAGGACTTCGGGTGGCTGCTGCGGCAGTTCGCCTCGTCCACGCCCGGCGTGACGTTCGCGCTGATCGTGTCGTCGGACGGGCTGGCGCTCGTCGAGTCGGGCCCGATGCCGTCGGAGTTCGTCGACCCGATGGCCGCGCTGACCAGCGGGATGATCAGCCTGGGCAACAACATCGCCAAGCACGTCGGGGCCGGCGGCTGCGACCAGGTGATGCTGAAGTTCGCGTCCGGGCACCTGCTGTTCATGGGGATCGGGCAGCTCGCCGGGCTGGTGGTGCTGGTCGGCGAGGGCGCGAACCTCGGCGCGGTCGCGCACGAGATGGCGAAGTTCGTGCACGGCGCCGGGCACGTCCTGACCCCGCAGATGCGCGACGACCTGCGCCGCATGACCGAACAGGCGATGCCGTGACCGGCGCCGCGGGCACCGCGCCCGCCCCGGCCCGCGCGCTCCGCCGGGCCGGCACGTCCGGCACGCCCTGTCCGGCGCGCACGCCCGGCCCGGCCCGTCCGGGCCTGCGGGGAGGAGGGACATGACGGCCAATCCGTGGGTGCGGCCGTACGTGCTGACCGGCGGCCGGACCCGGGGCAGGCGGCACCTGCTCGTGCACACCGTGGTGTCCGGCGCGGGGTACGACGCGGCGTTCGCCGAGCGGCTGCTGCCCGAGGCCAGGGCGCTGTACGAGCGGGCGCACGCCGCCGCCGAGTCGGTCGCCGAACTGTCCGCGCACTGCGGGGTGTCGCTCGGGGTCACCCGCGTCCTGCTCGCCGACATGGCCGCGGGCGACCGGGTCGTGATCGCCGCGGAGGGCGCCTCGCCGTACGACCCGCACGTCCTGGAGAGAGTGATCGATGGTCTACGCCAGCTCGCCTGACCCGGGGCGGGGACAGGGGCCGGACGCCGCGCGCCGGGCGCCGGGCGCGCGGCCGGCGGCGCCCCGCACCTCGGTCAAGATCGTCGTCGCGGGCGGGTTCGGGGTCGGCAAGACCACGCTGGTGGAGGCGATCTCGGAGATCCCGGCGGTGAACACCGAGGCGTGGATGACGCAGGCGGCCCGGACCGTCGACCCGCTCGCCGACGCCGGCGGCAAGACGACCACGACGGTCGCGATGGACTTCGGCCGCGTCACCCTGGCCTCCGACCTGGTGCTGTACCTGTTCGGCACGCCGGGCCAGCCGCGGTTCTGGCCGATGTGGGACGACCTGTGCCGCGGCGCGAGCGGCGCCCTGGTCCTGGTGGACACCCGGCGGCTGGACGTGTCGTTCGCGGCCGTCAACTACTTCGAGAACGACTCCGACGTGCCGTTCATCGTGGCGGTGAACCTGTTCGACGGACGGCAGACGCACACGCTGGAGCAGGTGGCGCAGGCGCTCCGGCTGGACGCGGGCGTCCCCGTCGTCGCCTGCGACGCGCGGGACCGCGGCTCGGTCGTCGCGACGCTGACCGCGACGCTCGGCCACACCCTCGACCGGACCGCGGGCCGCGGCACCGTCGCGTCCCGCTGACCCCTGCGCGACCGGGCCGGGCCGCCCGTCCCGGCGTCCATGACCGCCCCGCACAAGGAGGAAGCGTTGCGAAGGATCCTGATCGTCGGAGCGGGGCAGGCCGGCCTGCAGCTGGCCCTGTGCCTGCAGTCGGCGGGCTACGAGGTCACCGTCATGTCGGCGCGGACGCCGGAGGAGATCCGGCACGGCCGGATCATGTCGACGCAGTGCGTGTTCTGGCCGCAGCTGCAGATCGAGCGCGACCACGGCCTGAACCTGTGGGAGGACCGGGCGCCCAAGATCGTCGCGCAGCGGGTGACGGTGGCGGGGCCGCCCGGCAACCGCGCGTTCCAGACCCTCGGCCGCTGGGACCACTACGCCCAGTCGGTGGACCAGCGGGTCAAGATGTCGGGCTGGCTGGAGCTGTTCGAGGAGCGCGGCGGCAACGTCGTCTACCACAGCGTGATGACGTCCGACCTGGAAGGGCTCGCCGCCCTGTACGACCTGACGCTGATCGCGGCGGGCAAGGGCGAGCTGGTGGACCTGTTCGACCGGGACGCGAGCCGGTCCCCGTATGACCGTCCGCAGCGCAAGCTGTCGTGCATCTACCTGCACGGCATGACGCCGTGGCCGGACCACCCGGAGCCGCACGTCCGGATCACCGCGACGCCCGGGATCGGCGAGCTGTTCTTCATGCCGGGCTACACCAACACGGGGCCCTGCGACATCCTGCTGTGGGAGGCCGTCCCCGGCGGTCCGTTCGACGTGTGGGACGACCGGCCGGACCCCGCCGGTCACCTCGCCCGCACGCTCGACATGATGCGGCAGTACGCGCCGTGGGAGTACGAGCGGACCGTCGACGCCCAGCCCACCGACGCCCGCTGCACCCTGTACGGCGGGTACGCGCCGGTCGTGCGCCGCCCGGTGGGGCGGCTGTCGGAGTCCGCGCTCGTCCTCGGGATGGGCGACGTGGTGGTCGCGAACGACCCGGTGACGGGCCAGGGCGCCAACAACGCCGCGCGCTGCGCCGAGATCTACTTCCAGGAGATCCTGCGCCGCGGCGACCGCCCGTTCGACGCGGAGTGGATGCAGCGGACGTTCGACGCCTACTGGGAGTACGCGAAGCACCCGACGGCGTACACGAACATGATGCTGGGGCCGCTGCCCGAGCACGTCCAGAAGGTGCTGGCGATCGCGGCGGAGAACGAGGCGGTCGCGTACCGGTTCGCCTACGGGTACGCCAACCCGCCGGACTTCTCGAACTGGCTGCTCGACCCGGTGAAGACCGAGCAGTACCTGGCCACCGTCACCGGCTGACCCCGAACCCGAGGCCGTCCGCCCCGCCGGGGGCGGGCGGCCCTTTCATCGTCGTGCGCTGGATCACCATCCGCCGTGTTGCATGGTCATGCATTGGCGTGCATACTTCTACTCATGTCCAAGGTGCTCACCTCTCTGCCTGTCGGCCAGCGCGTCGGGATCGCCTTCTCCGGCGGCCTCGACACCTCGGTAGCGGTCGCGTGGATGCGCGAGAAGGGCGCCGTGCCCTGCACCTACACCGCCGACATCGGCCAGTACGACGAGCCCGACATCGCCTCGGTGCCGGGCCGCGCCACCGCCTACGGCGCGGAGGTCGCCCGGCTGGTCGACTGCCGGGAGGCCCTGGTGGAGGAGGGGCTCGCGGCGCTGGCGTGCGGAGCGTTCCACATCCGCTCGGCCGGCCGCGCCTACTTCAACACCACCCCCCTCGGCCGCGCCGTCACCGGCACCCTGCTGGTCCGCGCGATGCTCGAGGACGACGTGCAGATCTGGGGCGACGGCTCCACCTACAAGGGCAACGACATCGAGCGGTTCTACCGCTACGGCCTGCTCGCCAACCCGTCCCTGCGGATCTACAAGCCGTGGCTGGACGCCGACTTCGTCGGCGAGCTCGGCGGCCGGACGGAGATGTCGCAGTGGCTGGCCGAGCGCGGCCTGCCGTACCGCGACAGCACCGAGAAGGCCTACTCCACCGACGCCAACATCTGGGGCGCGACCCACGAGGCCAAGGCCCTGGAGCACCTGGACGCGGGCATCGAGCTCGTCGACCCGATCATGGGCGTCCGGTTCTGGGACCCCGAGGTGGAGATCCTCACCGAGGACGTCACCGTCGGCTTCCAGCAGGGCCGCCCCGTGACGATCAACGGCAAGGAGTTCGCCACCGCCGTGGACCTGGTGCTGGAGGCCAACGCGATCGGCGGACGGCACGGCATGGGCATGTCCGACCAGATCGAGAACCGGGTCATCGAGGCCAAGAGCCGCGGCATCTACGAGGCGCCCGGCATGGCGCTGCTGCACGCCGCCTACGAGCGGCTCGTCAACGCCATCCACAACGAGGACACCCTCGCCACCTACCACAGCGAGGGCCGCCGCCTCGGCCGGCTGATGTACGAGGGCCGCTGGCTCGACCCGCAGGCGCTGATGCTCCGCGAGTCGCTGCAGCGCTGGGTCGGCACCGCCGTCACCGGCGAGGTGACGCTGCGGCTGCGGCGCGGCGAGGACTACTCGATCCTCGACACGTCCGGCCCGTCGTTCAGCTACCACCCGGACAAGCTGTCCATGGAGCGCACCGAGGACTCCGCGTTCGGGCCCGTCGACCGCATCGGCCAGCTGACCATGCGCAACCTCGACATCGCCGACTCCCGCGCCCGCCTGGAGCAGTACGCGGGCCTCGGCATGGTCGGCGACGCGCACCCGGCGCTGATCGGCGCCGCGCAGGCCGCCTCCACCGGCCTGATCGGCGCGATGGACGCCGGCGGCGCCCAGGCGATCGCCTCCCGCGGCGAGACGTCCACCGGCGAAGAACTCCTGGACGCCGCCGCCATGGAATCCGGCACCGACTGACCGTCGAGTTGTGGGGGGGGGGGGGGGGGGGGGGGGGGGGGGGAGGACCCCCCCCCCCCACCCCGCGCACGGCCCCGCGGTGGAGGCGGCCTGCGCGGCGCCGATCAGCGCCGGGTGCGCGTCGCCGACCATGCCGGATAACCACGACACGCCACAAGTGAACGTCAGGACCGCGCGTTGGCCTTCTCGATGGCCTTGACGAGCTGCTTCTTGCTCATCGTGGAGCGGCCCGAGACGTCCAGCCGCTTGGCGACGTCGTAGAGGTGCTGCTTCGACGCGTTCGCGTCGACGCCGCCCGCGGTCTTCCGGGAGGTCTTCACGCCGCCCGCCGCCTGCCGGTCGGACGGGCCCTTGGCGCCCTTGGCCTTGGGCTCCCAGTGGTCGCCGACCTTCTCGTGCGTGTGCTTGAGCGCGGAGTAGGCGACGCGGTGCGCCCGCTGCCCCTCCCCGTACTCCTTGACGGCCGAGTCGTGCGCCTTCGCGAACGTGCGCTGCGCCTTGGCGTCCGAGCGCTGGACGGGTCCGGGCAGCTCCTGTTTGTTGACCCGGCCCTTGCTGCTGGTCATCGGCATGGTGCTGCTCTCCTCCGTACGCGTATCGCGTCTCCCCCAACGCCGTACCCACCCGAACCGAACATCCACATCCCCGCCCTCCGGCTCAGAACTCGGCCCGATGCCGTCCCCGGTACCGGGGACGGCGCCCTATCGCGAGCACGGCGGTCGAAGCCGCCAGCATCGCCGCACTGCACGCCACGAGCCCGAGCATCGCCACCGTCATGCCCATGGCGGCACCCCCGGCACGCCGCTGAGCAGCCGCTTCACGGTCGCCACGGCGTCCTCGACGCGGTTCGCCTCCGCGACGGGATATCTCCACGACGTCCAGTACCAGAGCCTGCCCGCGTCCTCCTCCCGCGGCCCGACGATCAGGACGGCGCACGGGTAGACGGTGCAGCACCCGTCCGCGTATAGGGGTTCTCGGCATGGAGCCCGTCCGGCCCCATCCAGGCCTGAAGCCCGTGCGCTCGCAGAACGGTCCCCAGCGCTTCCAGGCGCGCTCTAGCATCGGGGGTCATGGGTCGCTCGCCTCCTATCGGCGGTCGGTCCAAGGTCCTGGTGCGACGTGCCCGCGTCGCATCAGGACCGTGTTTGATCCGACACTTACGGTACCCGAGCAGCACCGAGTAACACCGGGTAACTCAACATTGCACGGGGCGGCCCACCATGGATGGGTGGAGTTCGATCTCGACCAACCGCGCGCCGCCTACGAGGTGATCGCGGACACCATTGCGGCGGAGATCGGCGCGGGCCGCCTGCGCCCCGGCCAGCGGGTGCCGTCCGCACGCGAGATAGCCACGGACGCGGGCGTCGGCATGCGGACGGCCGAGGCCGCGCTGCGGCTCCTGCGCGAGCGCGGGCTGACCGTCGCCGTGGTCGGGAAGGCGACCTACGTCGCCGAGCCGAGCGCCGGCGCTTCACCCTCGGACGCCGACGGCGAGTAGCGGCGTGGACCTTGAGGGGCCGGAGCCGATGTACCGGCAGATTGCGGCTGAGCTGGAAAGGCGTATAGACGCGGGCCGCTACGCCCCGAACCGGCCCATCCCGTCGGAGACCGCCCTCTGTGAAGAGTTCGGGGTGGGCCGGAACACGGCGCGCGCCGCCGTGCGCCTGCTCGCTGAGAAGGGCCGCATCGTCACCGTGAAGGGCAAGGGCTCCTACGTCCGCGCGGACGGTGGCGCAGATCGCTGAGGCACCGGGCGTTTGACGGGCGCTCGCCGGCCGCCCCAGGTGGAATATGGGTTCTGGTGCGGAATGCCGGAGAATGGCCGGTAACTCGGCTGGAGAGGGATGCGCGATGGACGGTGCTGTGCAGGGCCCGCCGCCGCCCGGGGTGGACATGACGACGCCGAGCGTGGCGCGCATGTACGACTACTTCCTCGGGGGCAAGGACAACTACGAGTGCGACCGGCTCGCGGCGCAGGAGGTCGTCCGGGCGCTGCCGACGGTGGAGGGCGTCGCGCGGGCGAACCGGGCGTTCCTGCAGCGGGCGGTGCGGTTCGTCGCCGAGTCGGGCATCGACCAGTTCCTCGACCTCGGCACCGGGCTGCCGACGCAGGGCAACGTGCACGAGATCGCCCGCCGGGTGCGGCCCGGCGCGCGGGTCGTCTACGTCGACAACGACCCGCTGGTGGCGGCGCACGCGCGGGCGCTGGTCGACACCGACGAGCGGACCGCCGTCGTCGAGGCCGACCTGCGGGACCCCGCCACGGTGCTCGACGATTCCCAGGTCCGCGCGCTGATCGACTTCGGGCGGCCGCTGTGCGTGCTGTTCGTCGCGGTCCTGCACTTCGTGCCGGACGAGCGGGACCCGGCGGGCATCGTCCGGCGGTTCACCGAGGCGATCCCGCCCGGCAGCCACGTGATCCTGTCGCACGCGGCGGTGGAGGAGCGGCGCAACGTGAACGTCGGGGAGACCTACCGTTCGCAGTCGGCGAACGCGGCGCTGGTCGCGCGGACGCGGGAGCAGGTGGCGGGGCTGCTGGACGGCCTGACGATCCTGGAGCCCGGGGTCGTCCCGCTGCACGGGTGGCGGCCCGCGGGCAACGAGTACGTCACCGACGCCGGCTGGACGGCCGTCGCCCGCAAGGACGGCTGACCGGCCGAGTTCGGTGGCCCGGCGGGTGGCCGGTGGTGCTTTTCTCGGGCTCGCCTCGTAGCGTGACCTGGACACCCGCGTTCGAACCCGGCAGGAGACACATGAGCCCGCAGCCCGACGCCGCGCCCGTGCCGCCGCCCGGCGCGGGCGGGGCCGCGCCGGAACCGGAGCCCGGCGGGGGCCCGCCCGTGTCGCGGGCCGCCGTCGTGAAGCTGCTGGTCCTCGGCGCGGCGCTGCTCGGTGTGGGCGTGCTCGTGGCGATCGCCGGCGGCGCGGTGTGGGGGAGCGTCAGCGACTGGGTCGACTCGCTCGGCTGGTGGGGTCCGCTCGTGTTCGCGGTCTGCTACGCCGTGGCGGTGACGGCGCTGGTGCCCGGGTCGGTGCTGAACGCGTCCGCCGGGGCGCTGTTCGGCGTCGCCGTCGGCGTGGGGTCGGTCCTGGTCGGCGCCACCGCGGGCGCCGCGATCTCGTTCGCGCTGGCCAGGGCGCTCGGACGGCCCGCCGTGGCCCGGTACGCCGGGTCCGGGCGGCTCGCCCGCCTGGACGATCACCTGTCGCGCCGCGCGTTCGAGTCGGTGCTCGTGCTGCGGATGGTCGGGCTGTTCCCGTTCGGGGTGGTGAACTACGGCGCGGGCGTGGCGGGCGTCCGGTTCGGGCCCTACCTCGCGGGCACGTTCGCCGGGATCATCCCGGGGACGCTCGTCTACACCGGCCTCGGCAAGGCGCTGCGCGAACCCGGTTCCCCCATGGTGTGGATCGCGCCGGTCGGATTGGTGCTGCTCAGCGCGTTCAGCTGGTGGCTGTCGCGGTACGTCCGTTCTCGCGGTGAGCGCGTCGAGGCGGGCGCCGTGCCCGCCCTCGCCGAGGTCGACGACTAGCTCGTCCGGCCGGACCGGGTCGGCGAGCTGTCCGCGCGCGGGCAGCTGGACGCCTGGGCGGTCAACGTCGGCGGGGCGCTGACGGCCGCCGCCCGCGTCGCCCCGGACATGGCGCGGCGCGGGAGCGGCACGTTCCTCGTCACCGGCGGCATGCCGGAGCCGAAGCCGGAGTACGTCAGCCTCTCGCTCGGCAAGGCCGGCGTGCGGACGCTCGTCGCCCTGCTCGACCAGGAGTACGGGCCGTCCGGCGTCCACGCGGCGAGCGTCACCGTGGACGGACCCGTCGCCGCCGGGACCTTCTTCGACCCCGACCGGATCGCCGAGCACTACTGGCGGCTGCACGTCCAGCCGCGCGGCGAGTGGCAGCGGGAGATCGTCCACACTCCCGGCTAGGTCACCAGGGGAGGCGGCCTTCGGCGTCGAAGTAGCCGCCGGTCGGCCCGTCCGGCGCGACCCGCGCCATCCGGACGATGATCTCGGCGCCCTCCTCGACGGTCTGCGTGCCGGTGCGGCCGTTCAGATCCGTCGCGGTGAACCCGGGCTCGACCGCGTTGATCCGCATCTGCGGGAACGCCTTCGCGAACTGCACGGTGACCATGTTGACCGCGGCCTTGGACGCCGGGTACGCGACGCCCGGGTAGGCGTAGGCGGGCGTCGCCGGGTCGGTGATCTTCGCCAGCGAGGCGAGCCCGCTGGACACGTTCACGATGACCGGCGCCCGCGACCCGCGCAGCAGCGGCAGGAACGCGTGCGTGACCCGCACCACGCCGAACACGTTCGTCTCGAAGGCCTCTCGCATCATGTCGGCGGTGACCTCGGCGGCGCCGGGCACCGCGTTGTCGGGCAGCCGGGCCTCGATGCCGGCGTTGTTGACCAGGACGTCCAGGCCGCCGTCGGCCTCGATCGTCTTCGCGGCGGCCTCGACGGACGCGTCGTCGGTGACGTCCAGGACGACCAGCCGCGCCCCCAGCTCGGCGGCGGCGCGGCGGCCCCGCTCGGCGTCCCGGCTGCCGATGTAGACGGTGTGGCCCGCGGCGATGAGCCGCCGTGCGGTCTCGTAGCCCAGGCCCTTGTTCGCTCCGGTGATCAATGTCGTCGTCATGCCTCCATGCTGCGGCGCGGCGGGGCGGGCAGCCAGCCGTCCCGTCTTCCTGGGAACGGCGGTACCAGGAAGGCGCCCGGCGCGGCCGGGCAGACTGGGGGCATGGCACCGGGGAAGTTCGGCAGGACGCTGCACCGCTGGCGCGACCGGGTCCCGCCGGAGGCGGCGGGGCTGCCCGCGGGCGGGCGCCGGCGCACCGCCGGGCTGCGCCGCGAGGAGCTGGCCCAGCTCGCGGGGATCTCCGTCGACTACGTCACCCGGCTGGAGCAGGGCCGCGCGTCCAACCCGTCGCCGCAGGTCGTCGAGGCGCTGGCCCGCGCGCTGCGGCTCTCGGCGGACGAGCGCGAGCACCTGTTCCACCTCGCCGGGCTGGTGCCGCCCGGCCCGGACGCGGTGCCCGCCTACATCACGCCGAGCGTCCAGCGGCTGCTGGACCGGCTGTCCGGGACGCCCGTCGCGGTCTACGACGCGGCGTGGACGCTGCTGCTCGCGAACCCGATGTACACGGCGCTGATGGGCGATACGTCCGGCTGGCGGGGGTTCGAGCGGAACGGGGTGTGGCGCAACTTCCTCGGGCCGGAGGGCCGCGTCCGGCACACGCCGGAGGAGCGGCGCGCGTTCCTGGCCGCGCTCGCCGGGGACCTGCGCGATGCCGCCGGCCGCTACCACGCCGACCTGGGCCTCCAGCGGCTGATCGGGGAGCTGCACGCCGGGAGCGAGCTGTTCGCCGAGCTGTGGGACGCCGGGACGGTCGGCCGGCACGAGGCGTCCCGCAAGACCATCGACCATCCGCGGGTGGGCGCGCTCACGCTGGACTGCGACGTGCTGACGGTGCGGGGGCCGGACCTGCGCATCATGATCTACACGGCGGAGCCCGGCACCGAGGACGCCGACCGGCTCGCGCTCCTCGCGGTGCTCGGCACGCAGTCCCTTACGGGCTAGCCAGTTCGGGGCCCTTGTCGGAGTCGGCCCTGGTGATGCCGTTCGACGGCCGGTCCGGGCCGCCGCTCGCCGTGGCGGTGGCGGCCGGGGTGGGGGAGGGTTCCGTGTCGGTCACGTCGACGACGTCCGCCGGGGCGGGGACCGGGGCGGGGCGGTTCCGCTTGATCAGCTGGCCGGCCGCGTAGGTCGTCCCGTTGCCCGCCCAGACCAGACCGGTCCCGAAGAGGGCCGCCATGGACACCGCGACCCCGGCGATCACGTCCAGCACGTAGTGGTTGGCGGTGATCACCACGACGATCGCGGTGACGACCGGGTGCAGCACGGCGAGCCAGCGCACCCGGTGCCGCGGCAGCAGCGCCATGATCACCACGGCGACCCACACCGCCCAGCCCATGTGCAGGGACGGCATCGCGGCGAACTGGTCGGCCTCCACGCCGCCGGGGCTGTGCACGGTGCCGTAGCCGGCCAGGGCGACCGAGTCGACGAACCCCTCGTCCGGCAGCAGCCGCGGCGGCATCACCGGCAGGACGAAGAACACGACGAGCCCGGCCAGGTTGGTGAGCACGAGGGCGTTGCGCGCGGGCCGGTAGACGCCGGGCCCGGCGAGGTAGCACAGCAGCAGGATGCCCATCGTGAAGCCGGTGTGCATGTGCTGGTAGATCCAGACGGCCACCTCGGACAGATCGTGGTGCCGCGTCAACCAGTGGTTGGTCCGGAGTTCAACGTCCAGGCCCAGGTGCTTCTCTATGCTCAGGACGTCGTGGCCGTGGGCGAGCGCGGGCCCGTACCGGGTGTCGGCCAGCGACCGGATGTAGCCGTAGACCTGGAGCAGCACGAAGACGATCGCCAGCTCGCCGATCAGCCATGGCCGCTTGCGGCGCGGCCGGCGGACGTCGGTGTCGTGGCCGGTGCGGCGCCCCTCGGGGCGCAGGAGTAGCGCGCGGACGGCTCAGCCCTCTTTTCCCCACGACGGCCCGGCGGGACCCTGCGCGAGCCGCTCAACGGCCGACCGTACATCCCTTCCGGCCCCCGTGGCACACCGGGGTCCGATCATGTGCCCGGCTACGGCCTTCCCCCGGCCGGTCGCGTCGCGGTCGAGCGCGCGCCATCGCGCGTCCACCCGCAGGTCAAACAGGGTAAACCCGACTTCACGGGCGCGGGTCCGGCCGGTGCCGGTCATCCGCACCCCCGGACCTCGGGTCAAGATCGCATAACGATCGACCTTCCGGCTCGGGTGTCGCGGGCCACATATTTTTAGAACGTGTTCTTGTCTCGGGCCCGCGGACCGGTCAGGCTGTCTCGCATGGACCTGGAAGCCCTGGAAGAGATCCGCCGGCTCAAGTACCGCTACCTGCGCTGCGTCGACCTCAAGCAGTGGGACGAGTTCGCCGGGCTCTTCCTCCCCGGCGCCGTCGCCGAGTACGACACCCCTGTCCTCCGCAAGACCCTCCGCCTGGAGGGACGGGACGCGATCGTCGACTACATGCGCGCCAACCTGGGCGACGACAAGATCAGCGCGCACACCGCCGGCGCCCCCGAGATCGACATCGACGGGGACCGGGCGACCGGCGTCTGGTCGCTCGACGACACGATCATCATCCCCGAGCACCGGCTGCTCATCCGGGGCGCCGCGTTCTACCACGACGTCTACCGGCGCGGCGAGGACGGCCGGTGGCTGGTCGAGAAGACCGGGCACACGCGCACGTACGAGTACATGGTGTCGCTCGACGACGTCCCGAGCCTGAAGTTCACCACCCCGGTGCCCGGCTCCCGGTGATCGGGACCGTCCGTTGACCCGGACATAGAACGCGTTCTACCGTCCGGTCCCGATACGCGCGAGCAGCGCCCCGCGCACGCGCCGATCCCGCGTCCCCAGGAGAGCCCGGTGGCCACCGACGCAACAGACCGTTCCGACGCCGCGACGCGCCCGTTCGCCGACGCCGTCGTCGAGGCCGAGCAGATCATCCGCACCGCGCCGTTCGTCCGGACGGACCAGGACCTCGCCGAGGGCCTGGACTACCTCGCCGGCAGCATCAAGGCGTCGCTGCACATGGTCGGCGCCTACCAGCACGACCACCCGTACTTCGCCTCGTCCACCGGCCCCTACACCAAGCTGGGCCTGGACAACCCGGACACGCTCTACTTCCACGCCTACCTCAGGGACGACGCCGAGTACGTCGTCACCGGTCGCCGCGGCACCACCGCCGACCTCAGCTTCCAGATCATGAACGGCGACTACTCGCCGACGCAGTCGCCCGACAGCCTCACCGCGTTCGACGACCGGAGGCTGCGGATCGAGGCGGACGGGAGCTTCCGGCTGCGGTTCGGCCCGCCGAAGGACGGCGAGGGCGACGACTACGTCGCGCTCGCGCCCGGCTCGGCGATGCTGATCGTCCGCGAGGTGTTCTCCGACTGGGAGAACGACCGGCGCGGCGAGATCCGCATCCACCGCGCCGACACGCTCGGCACGTCCCCGGAGCCCGTCCCGTCGTCCCAGATGGCGCGGCGGTACGCGGTGGCCGGGAGGATGCTGGTGTCCCGGATCAAGACGTTCCTGGCGTTCCCGGAGTGGCACTACCTGAAGCTGCCGGTCAACACGCTGACCGAGCCGCGCTCGACGCCCGGCGGGCTGTCGACGCAGTTCTCGTCCGTCGGGCACTACGACCTCTCCGACGACGAGGTCATGGTCATCACCGTGCCCGCGACCGACCCGGCGGTGGCGCCGTACATGGGCTTCCAGCTCGGCAGCCTCTGGTACATCTCGCTCGACTACATCAACCACCAGACGAGCCTCACCCGCGACCAGGCCCGGGTCGACCCGGACGGCAGGATCCGCTACGTCGTCAGCGAGCGCGACCCCGGCCTCGCCAACTGGATCGAGCGGACCGGCCACAGCCGCGGCTTCCTGCAGTTCCGCTGGCAGCGCCTCACCCGCGACCTCGCCCCCGCCGACGGCCCGACCGCCGAGATCGTCAAGTTCGACGAGCTGCCGCGCGTGCTGCCGCACTACGCCGACCAGCGCGTCACGCCGGAGGAGTGGAAGGAACGGATCGCGGCCCGCCAGGTCGCCGTGGCGCGGAGGATGCTCGGCTGATGGCTCCGGAACTGCTCAAGGACAGGGTCGTCGTCGTCTCCGGAGTCGGCCCCGGCCTCGGCCGCGGCCTGGCGCTGCAGTGCGCCAAGGCCGGCGCCGACATCGTGCTCGCGGCGCGCAACGAGACACGGCTCGCCGAGGTCGCCAAGGAGGTCGAGGATCTCGGCCGCCGCGCCGTCACCGTCCCGACCGACATCAACGACCCGGCCGCCTGCGAACGGCTCCGCGAGGCGGCCCTCGCGTCGTTCGGACGCGTCGACGGCCTCATCAACAACGCGTTCGCGACGCCGCCGCTGCGCGACCTGATGAAGGTCGACATCGACGCCGTCCGCGCCGGGTTCGAGACGAACGTGCTCGCCGCACTGCACCTGACCAGGCTGTTCGTCCCGGCACTGGAGGAGCGCGGCGGCTCCGTCGTAATGATCAACTCGGCGGTGCTGCGGCACTCGCGGCGCACCTTCGGCGCGTACAAGATGGCGAAGGCCGCCCTGCTCGCCATGACCCAGAACCTCTCCACCGAACTGGGCCCGCGCGGCATCCGCGTCAACACGATCGCGCCCGGCTACATCTGGGCCGACAACCTCCAGTGGTACTTCAACCACCTCGCCGAGAAGCGCGGCGTCCCCATGCAGCAGGTCTACGACGAGAACGCCGCCACCACCGACCTGCGCAAACTCCCCGAACCCGACGAGGTCGCCGACGCCGTGGTGTTCATGCTGTCGCCGCTCGCGCGCGCGGTCACCGGGCAATGCCTGGACGTCAACTCCGGCGAATGGCACCACTAGGAGGGCACGGCGATGAGCGCAGGCCGCGACAGCGTCGGGACCGTCGAGGACCTCCACGCGTCCGCGCGCAAGGTCACCGGCTTGACCGACTTCGGTGACGACGACTACCTCGGCGGGCTCGAAGTCCTGCTGGACTCGCTGGCGAAGGACGCCGGGCTCACCCCGGCCGGCAACAAGGCGCAGCGCGCGATGCTGCGCGGCGCCCTCGCCGCCCGGCAGTTCTCCGAGGCCGCCTGGAAGAAGCACCCCGGCCACGCGGACGTGCCGATCGAGCGGCCCGTCTTCGTCACCGGGCTGCCCCGCACCGGCACGACGGCGCTGCACCGGCTGCTCACCGCCGACCCCGCCCACCAGGGCCTCGACCTGTGGCTCGCGGAGATCCCGCAGCCCCGCCCGCCCCGCGAGACCTGGGCGGACGACCCGCTCTACCAGGCGATCGACGCCGGATACCGGCGGCACCACGTCGAGAACCCCGAGTTCATGGGCGTCCACTACATCTCCGCGGACTCCGTCGAGGAGTGCTGGCAGCTGCTCCGGCAGAACATGCTGTCGATCTCGTTCGAGTGCCTCGCGCACCTGCCGACGTACTCGTCCTGGCTCGCGGAGCAGGACTGGACGCACGCGTACGCCCGGCACCGCCGCAACCTGCAGCTCATCGGCATGAACGACGCCGGCCGCCGCTGGGTGCTGAAGAACCCGAGCCACCTGTTCGCGCTCGACGCGCTCCTGGAGGTCTACCCGGACGCGCTGATCGTCCAGACGCACCGGACGCCCCGCACCGCGATGGCGTCCATGTGCAGCCTCGCCGCGCACGCCACCGCCGGCTGGTCGGACGTGTTCACCGGCGCGACGATCGGCCGCGACCAGCTCGACCTGTGGAGCCGCGGCCTGGACGCGTTCCGCGCGGAACGGGCCCGGCACGACCAGGCCCAGTTCGCGGACGTGTACTACGACGACTTCGTCCGCGACCCGATCGGCACCGTCGAGGCCGTCTACGCGCACTTCGGGCTGCCGTTCACCCCCGAGGCCCGGACGGCGATGACCGAGCTGCACGCCGAGAGCCGCGCCGGCTCCGCGAAGCCCGCGCACCGCTACTCCCTGGAGGACTTCGGCCTGACCCCGCAAGAGGTGGACGCCCGCTTCGCCGACTACACGAACAACCTGCGCTAGACCCGCGGCCCGGTCAGCGTGCGGCGGGTTCCCACCAGGTGAGGTTGGCGGCGGCCTGGGCGGTCGGCTCGATGATCTCCCACGCCTCCCTGATCAGGTCGCCCTCGACGCGCCAGATGTCGACGACCGCGATCTCCGGCCCGCCGTCCGGGAGCCGCCGCCGCGTGTGCAGCACGACGTGGTCGCCGTCCGCCAGCAGGTGCCGGATCTCGACCTGCATCCCGGCGAGCGGGACGAGCGCCGCCCGCACGGCGGCGAGCCACTCCTCCTTGGTGGACGAGGCCCCGTCCGGCCGGTGGTGGACGAAGTCGTCGCCGAGCAGCGGCGAGAGCCCGTCGGTGCTGCCCGTCGCGATCAGTTCCGAGAGCGCGTACTGAACGATGTCCTTGCTGGTCATGCGCCGCAGTGTTTCCGGGACTCCGCGCATTGTCGATGAAATGCCATTTCATGGCGTCCGGCGCCACAATCAGTACGCTCGGTTCCCGTGCACACGGTCGGGGAGCTCCTGCGGCAGTGGCGGCATCGCCGGCGGCTCAGCCAGCTCGACCTCGCGATCGCGGCCGACGTGTCCGCCCGGCACGTCAGCCTCGTCGAGACGGGCAAGTCCAACCCCAGCGCCGACATGGTCCTGCGGCTCGCCGACCAGCTCGACGTGCCGCTCCGCGACCGCAACACGCTGCTGCTCGCCGCCGGGTTCGCGCCCCGGTACGCCGAACGGCCGCTCGACGACACCGCACTGTCCGCCGCCCGGAACGCCGTCGAACGGGTCCTTCGCGCACACGAGCCCTACCCGGCCCTGGCGTTCGACCGCCGCTGGGACATCATCATGACCAACCGCGCCGTCGACCCGTTCCTCGCCGAGTGCGACCCCGAACTGCTCCGGCCGCCGGTCAACCTGCTGCGGCTCGGCCTCGACCCGCGCGGCCTCGCCCGCCTCGTCGTCAACCTCTCCGACGTCCGCGCGGTGTTCCGCGCCCGGGTCCGGCGCCAGCTCGCCGCCGCCCCCGACCCGTACCTCGCCGCCCTCTACGCGGACCTCCTCGCCCCCGGCCCCGAGGACGCCCCGCCCGACTCCGACGTCATGATCCACATGATCGTCCGGCACGCCGGCCGCGAGCTGCGGCTGTTCTCCACCATCACCACCTTCGGCACCCCGCAGGACATCACCCTCGACGAGGTCGCCATCGAGTCCTACTACCCCGCCGACGCGGAGACCGCCGCCCACCTCCACCGTTGACTTGTGGCGTGTCGTGGTTATCCGGCCGTCCATAACCACGACACGCCACAACTCAACGAGCGTTAGAACGAGGCGCGGTGCCTGCCGACGTACCTGGGGCGGCGGCCCACGGTGAGCGCGGTCGCCCAACTCGCCGACACGGCGGCGGCGAGTGCGATCGCCGCCGTCATGAGCGCGGTCACAGCGCCGTTCCCGGCGTCCCGTCGAGCAGACCTTTGAGTGCGAGTACGGCGTCGGCCACCCGGTCCGCCTCCGCGACCGGATGGCGCCAGCTCGTCCAGAACCACGGGCGGCCGGCGTCTTCGGCGCGCGGTTCGACGGTGACGACGGTGCACGGGTGGACGGTGCAGCAGCCGTCCACGTACGGGTTCTCGACATGAAGGCCGTCCGGCGTGAACCACGCGCTCAGCCCGTGCGCGCGCAGAACGGTTCCTAGCGCTTCGAGTCGCGCCCTAGCATCGGGTGTCATGGGTCGTTCGCCTCCCTGGGCGTCCGGTCCTAGCCCCGTCCGGACGGTCGCAACGTTCGGGCGGGGCGTTTCTGTGTCCAGCCGCAGTCTCCCAGAGTTACGCAGTCAATCGAATAGAATAGCATTGAATCGAACGATACCATCGAAATGGGCAGCGTAACGTAGTGCTATGGCCAGTCTGGACGGCATCGCGCCGCTGAGGGATCAGCTCGTCGAGGTGATCCGCGAGCGAATCGCAAGCGGGAAGTACCAGCCTGGTACGAAGCTGCCCACGACAAGCGAGCTTGCCGACGAATACGACATCTCGACGCGTACCGTCTCAGAAGCCTTCCGCATTCTTCGCGAGTCCGGCGAAGTGATCGGTGTCCGCGGCCGAGGCGTCTTCGTCCGGCCCTCTGAATGAAGGCGCCTGCGGTGATCGAGCTTGATGGCGAGGCGCCGCTGCGGGTGCAGTTGGCGGACCTGGTCGCCGCTCGCATAGCGGACGGGACGTACCCGCCTCGGACGGCCATCCCCTCCGGGGCCGAGTTGGCCGCGGAGTGCGACGTGTCGCCGCGGACGGCGACGGAGGCTGTGAAGATCCTCAAGGCGCGCGGTCTGGTGCGCGGCGTGCCGGGTAAGGCCGTCATCGTGAAGGCGGACGCGCTGGACGTCCTCAAGAGCGCTGCGCCGGAGAACGGGTAGCGGTCGGGCGGGGCGATGAGTTCTGGGGGCGCGGGCGGTCTGCCATCGTGGGGCGAACGGCCCCAGGACGACGAGAACCGCCAACGAGATGCTCGGGAGATTCCAGATGCGCACTCTGATCAGCTCTGCCTTCGTTTCGCTCGACGGTGTCGTGGAGGCGCCCGGCGGTGAGCCCGGGTACCGGAACTCCGGATGGACGTTCAAGGACGTCGAGTTCCTGCCGGAGGCCTACGAGATCAAGGGGCGGGAGCAGAAGGAGGCCGCCGCGATGCTGCTCGGCCGGGTCAGCTACGAGGCGTTCAGCGCGGTGTGGCCGGGCATGGCGGAGTTCGCCGACTACAAGGTGATGCCGAAGTACGTCGTGTCCACGACGATGGGCGAGGGCGACCTCGTCTCGGACTGGGGCGAGACCACGATCCTGCGCTCGCTGGACGAGGTCGCCGCGCTGAAGGAGACGGAAGGCGGCCCGATCATCATGGCCGGCAGCGCCACCCTGAACCGGGCGCTGTCCGACGCGGGCCTGATCGACCGGTACCACCTGCTCGTGTTCCCGCTGCTGCTCGGCGCGGGCAAGCGGCTGTTCAGCGACACCGACAAGGACGCGCAGAAGCTGAAGCTGGTCGAGCACGAGGCGTACGCGAACGGGATCCAGAAGAACGTGTTCGACGTCGTCCGCTGACGGCGGCGCCCGGCGCCCCCGCCGTCCGACCCGCCTCTACGGCAGTGGCCGCCTGGAGGGGGCTCAGCGTCCCCGCCACTCCGGAGGCCGTCCTTCGGCCATCGCCTGCCTCGCCTCCTTGAAGTCCTCCGAGGTGATGCATCCGGCCTGCTGCTCGACGGCGATCCGCAGGCTCGCCTCACCGTCGCGGCGCCGCACGGCGTCCATGGCGCGTCGTGCACCGCTCACCGCCAGCGGCGGCTGGGCCGCCAGCCGATCGGCGAGCCGCTGCGCCGCGGCGTGAAGTTCGTCCGCCGCCACCACCTGGTTGGCCAGACCGATCCGCTGGGCCTCGTGGTGGTCGATGATCTCGCCGAGCAATATCAGCTCACGCGCGCGAGCCTCCCCGACCAGGAGCGGGAGCCGGAACGTGGCCCCCATATCGGGGAGCAGACCGAACCGGGTCTCGGTGAGGCCGGCACGAGCCCCCTCGGCGAACACGCGGAAGTCGCAGGCCAGGGCCAACTGGAGACCGGCCCCGTAGGCGTGGCCCTGCACCGCGGCGATGCTCGGGCAATGCAGCCGGGGTATCCATTCGAAGCTCGTCGCGACCGCCATGCCGAGGGCGAGGAAACGGTCATGCTCGGGCGGCCGGTCGGCCCAGCCGCCGATCATCTCCGCCATTCCCTCCCGAAGGTCGAGGCCTGCGGAGAACGACGGCCCTTCCCCGGCGACCACCAGGCATCGCAGAGTCTCGTCCGCGCGCAGTTCCTCGCCGATCCGGACCAGTTCCCGCAGCATCCGCGGATTCTGCGCGTTGCGCTTTCCGGGCCGTGCCAGCGTCAGCGTTCCGACGTGGCCCCGGCGCTCGTAGCGGAGCGTCTCGTACGGCACATCGATCACCTTCCCAACGGACCGCCCGCGGTCCGTTTCCGTGGGGGCCGCGCACCGGCCGATGCCCGCGACCCGCGTCTAGGCGAGGTGGCCGACCATCTGGCGCACCCTGCCGGGCAGCTCCACGGCGCCGTCATCGGCGACCGCCACGTAGGTCGCGTATCCGATCGCGATGATGCCGTCCTCACCGCCCCGGCGCACCGTGAAGGACATCGACAGGGAGGAACGACCGGCATGCGTCGGCGCGATCTCCACCGCCAGCGTGTCGTCCAGGCGCGCGCTGCCGCGATAGTCGCACCCGTTCGCGCGGACGACCAGATCGACGCCGTCCGCGCGGATCTTCGCGTAGCCGCCGGCGAACCAGTCCAGCCATTCCAGGAAGCCGTCTTCGAAGAATTCGTAGTACCGGATCGCGTGCACCATGCCCTGCGTGTCGCAATGCCTGGGCTTGACCCGTATCCGGCACAAGGCGGCAGGCGGCGGCTGCGCCTGCATGGTCACCCCTTCCCGCTTGTACATCCGGCCCGCCGATCTCCCCGGACGCGGCCTGACCTGGTTCAGATGCGTTTTCATGTCTCTGGTCCTGTAGACGCGTCGGAGGCCGCGATTCGTGACACGAGCGGCGTACACGCCTGGTCAGAGCGCTCTTGCGACCTCCGTCCAGGCCCTGGGCCCGGGCGGGTCAGTCGAGGCAGAACTCGTTGCCTTCGGGGTCGGCCATCACGATGTGGCCGGCGCCGAGCGGGGGAGCGGGCTCGTACCGCTGGAGCCGGGTGGCGCCGCGGGCCACGAGCCGCTCCGCCTCCGCTTCGAGGGCGACCATCCGCGCGTCGCCGGTGAGGCCGGGCGCGGCCCGCACGTCGAGGTGGACGCGGTTCTTGGCCTGCTTGGGCTCCGGGACGCGCTGGAAGAACAGCCGGGGGCGGGTGCCGTCGGGGTCGACGATCGCCGAGGCGTCGTTGCGGCGTTCGGGCGGGACGCCCATCGCGTCGAGGGCCTCGTCCCAGGTGGCGAAGTTCCCGGGCGGGTCCTGGAGGCGGTAGCCGAGGGCCTCGGCCCAGAACGCCGCCTGGGCGGCGGGGTCGGCGCAATCGAAGGTGATCTGGGTTTCGCGGGCGGCCCGCTTCGAAGTCATGGTGCGAGTTTCGCGGAGGCCACGGACAGTTCCGCCGGTAGGTGACATCCGGCGAGCCGTTCCGCGCCGTACTGGAGGTGGGGACTTGCCGGGAATCGTGTGGTTGTTGTTATCTGCGGTGCTTCAGGAGGTCTCCAGGGGGTGATCCGCTGGAGGGACGGTGAGGCGCGTGGGCGAGGACGTGGACCTGCTGGTCCGGGCGGCGCAGGACGGCGACCGCGAGGCCAGGGAGCGGCTGGTCGCCGAGCACCTGCCGCTGCTCTACAACGTGGTCGGCTGGGCCCTCGACGGCCACGCCGACGTGGACGACGTCGTCCAGGACTCGGTGCTGCGCGCGCTCGGCGGGCTGCACGGCCTGCGCGAGCCGGGACGGTTCCGCTCGTGGCTGGTGTCGATCGCGATGAACCAGGTGCGCCGCCGCTGGACGTCGCTGCAGCGCGGGACGCCGATGGATCCCGATGCCCTCGCGCGGGTCGCCGCGTCCGAGGCCGACTTCGCCGAGGCCGCCGTGCTGCGGCTGGAGCTGTCCGGGCAGCGCCGCGAGATCGCCGAGGCGACCCGCTGGCTGGACGCGGGGGAGCGCGAGCTGCTCGGCCTGTGGTGGCTGGAGGCATCGGGGCACCTGACCCGGAGCGAGCTGGCCGACGCGCTGGGCGTGTCGGCGGCGCACGCGGCGGTCCGGGTGCAGCGGATGAAGAAGCAGCTCGCGACGTGCCGCGCCGTCGTCCGGGTGGTGGGGGCGGAGCGGCGCTGCGACGCGCTGGTGCCGGTGCTCGCGCGGTGGGACGGGCGGCCGTCCCCGCTGTGGCGCAAGCGCGTCGCCAAGCACGTCCGGGGCTGCCGGGCCTGCGGATCCCGGCAGCGGGACCTGCTGCCGCCGGAGGCGCTGCTCGCGGGCCTGGTCATGGTGCCGCTGCCCGCCGCGCACCCGCTGCACGCGCTCCCGGCGGCGCTGTCGGCTTCGTCCGCGCCGTCGGCCGCGTCCGGCGGCGCGGGCCTCGCGGGCGGGGCGGCCAAGTGGGTGGCGGGCGCCGCGGCCGTCAGCGTCGCGGGCGCCGCGGTGGTCTTCTGGAGCATGCGGGACGGTTCGCCGAGCGACCCTCCGCCCCGCGACGACCCGCCGGCCGCCGTGCACCGGACGCCGCCGCGCACCCCGGCGCCGAGTCCCGGCGCCACGTCCGTCAAGGAGCACATCGCCCCGCGTCCCGCCGAGAAGAAGGCGAAGCCGTCAACGGTCGAGCAGCAGGTCGTCGACCTCGTCAACCGGAACCGGGCGAAGGCCGGATGCCGCCCGCTGCGCGTCTCGCCCGCCCTGCACAAGGCCGCGCAGGCGCACACCGAGGACATGGCGTCCCGGCACGTCCTCGACCACGGCGACCCCGGCGCCCGGATCACCGCCGCCGGGTTCCGCTGGAGCGCGTGGGCGGAGAACATCGCGCAGGGGCAGGCGTCCCCGCCCTCCGTCGTGACGGCGTGGATGAACAGCCAGGGGCACCGGGCCAACATCCTGAACTGCAGGCTGACGATGATCGGGGTGGGCTTCGTGCGGGGGTCCGGCGGGCCCTGGTGGACCCAGGATTTCGGCACCCCCGCCTGAGGCCATCAGCGGCTCGTGCCGAAGTCCTGCGTCCAGTACGGGCCGCCGCTCAGCACCACGCCGACGCCGATCTCCTTGAACCCGCAGTTCAGGATGTTCGCGCGGTGGCCGGAGCTGTTCATCCACGCCTGCATCACGCTCGCCGGGGTCGCCTGGCCCTTGGCGATGTTCTCGCCGTAGGAGGACCAGCGGTAGCCGGCGGCGGTGATGCGGTCGCCCGGGTCCTTGCCGTCAGGGTTGGTGTGGTCGAAGAAGTTGCGGGCGTGCATGTCGGCCGACTGCCCCTGCGCGGCCCGCGCCAGCTTGCTGTTGACGGTCAGGGCGCGGCAGCCGTGCTTGGCGCGCTCGGTGTTGACCAGCGCGACGACCTGCGAGGCGTATCGTGCGGCGGTCCCGCCCACGGGCGCGGCCGGGGCCTTCGGCTTCGGGGTCGCCGTCGTGGCGGGACGGCGGTGCGTCGCGCGCGGCGTCGGCTTGTGCGACGGCTTGGCCTTCTTGTGCTGCTTCGGCTGCGGGGTCCGGCTCGGCGACGGCTCCGGCGCGTCGGCGACCGGGGTGGTCGGCGCGGCGCTGGGGGACAGCGACGAGCCGCTCGCCGTGGGGGTGCCGTCCGAACCGCCCCCGAACGCGCCGGCGGCCGTCCCTGCGACGCCGCCGATCACCAGCAGGCCCGCCGCGCCCACGGCCGTCCAGGCGGCGACGCGGCGGGACGCCCTACGCGGACGTCCGGGGCGCGGCCTCGCGGGACGCGGCCGTCCGGTGCCCGGGCCAGGGGGGTAGCTCATGCGATGCCACATCCTTCTCTCGTCGGTCGAACACGCAGCAGACCCCGTGCGGGACGGACGATAACCGAAAATCCATGACTTCTTCAGAAGCGTCCTAAGCGCGGCGCCCGGGACGGGCCAAGAAAGGGGCAAGACCGCATGTCGGGCGGCCCGTCCACGGGGGCCGGGGGCTCTGATTGATCACCGGAGGGCACAGCGCCCCTTCGGCCCGGGCATTCGAGGAGTCACGCCGTGAAGAGAAGCTGGAAGGCCGCCGTCGCCGCCGTCGGGGCGACCGCCATGACGACCGCCTCCGCGGCGTGGCCCTCGCCGAGCGAGAACGCGTCCGCCGCGTCCGGCAAGGGGCGCTGGGTCCTGGTCGACGCCGAGGACTTCGACCGGCCGCTGCGCGTCGACGGCGCGAAGTGGCGGCTGGACCCGCAGGGCAGGCACAGCCCGTGGCACGTCGACGCGTTCGACGACGACGGCGAGGCCTGGACGAAGATGAGCGGCCCGAACTTCAAGAAGCAGCTGGCGACGCTGAACGTGTTCCGCAAGCGCGTCGCGTTCGGCCGCAAGGGATGGCTGACAGCCGAGGTCGCCGCCGTCGACAAGGACCGCGACGGCCGCCCCGACTCCCGCCCCGGCCTGTCGACGATCAGGCTGCCCGGCGGGCAGAGGGCCGCGCGGCTGTCCGAGCCGAGCTGGGACGCGGGCGTGCTGATCCGGCCGACCCGCCCGCTGCCGCGGCACTACCGCGTCGAGATGACCCTGCGCGGCATCGACTTCGGCGGGAAGCGGCACGGCACGTTCGACTACAACGGCCGCCATAACGGCTACACCAAGGAGCCCTGCAAGACCCGCTACCCGTGGACGTTCACCGGCGCGCTTCCCGGCAAGTCGCGCTGCCAGTACCACGACGTGACGCGGGAGAACGGCTTCTACTACATGACGATCCTCGACTACGCCACGCCCGCCCCGCACGGCAACCCGGACATCCATTTCCGGCGCAAGGTCATCATGGACGGCTACTACAGCGACCTTCCCCGCTGGAAGCACGCCGCGACCTGCAACCCGAAGACCCGCAGGATGTACCGGACGTTCGACGGCACCTTCAACGGCGTGAACGCGCTGTTCGCGCGCGGCGACAAGTTCATCGGCGGGCCCGACAACGACCTCAGCACCGAGTACTACGCCAAGACCCGCTGCGGGGAGGCCTCCCTGGACAAGCCGTACGGGCCCGGCAAGCGTTTCGAGGGGCACCTGACCAGCGCGGAGATCCAGCCGCAACTGCTGCCGAAGGCGTCGTACCGGTTCGCCGTCGAGCGCGACGACACCGGGTACACGCTCGAGATGAGCGGCCCGTTCCGGTTCATCGGGCAGGCGACGCTGCGCGTCCACCACGACTTCATCGAGGACGGCCGCCCGATCTGGCACTACAACCAGACGCGCGGCGAATACGACGGCCGTTTCGACCGCAGGCTCGTCCACAAGGGCCCGTACGGGACGTACGTCACGAAGCACACCTGGCCGAAGGGCTCGGCGTACCCCGACTCGTTCATCATCGGCGACCCGCACCTGAACTACTACGAGGGCGAGGCGGTCATCGACGACATCCGCCTCTACGTCCCCCGCAAGCACAGGTGAACGTCGGCCGGAAACGCGCCGTTATTCAATGACGGCGGGATTGAATTCCGGCGGGGCGCCGAGCATGGCGCGGTGGGAGCGGGGACGGGTGCCGTCGATGTCGGTGACGCCGAGTTCCTCGCCGAGTTCCGCGCCGATGAGGACCCGTCCGGTCCATTTCATCGGCTCCGGGGAACGGGCGAGGGCGTCGATGACCCGGCCGCTGAACTCCGGCGACTCGGCGCCCGCGGCGAACGCGGCGTACTTGCCGGGGGCGCCGTCGAAAAGGGCCTTGTTACGCTCGGTCTTGAGCAGCCCCATCCACAGCGAGATGACCGCGACGTTGTAGGGGCGGAAATCGACCGCCATGTCGTGGGCCATCTTGTCCACGGCGGCCTTTCCGGCGCCGTAGGCGGGGCCGTGCATGTAGCAGCGGCCGCCGAACGACGAGGTGTTCACGACGAGCCCGCCGCCGCCGCGGATCAGCAGCGGCGCCGCGTAGTACGCCGCGACGTACGCCGAGCGCATGCCGACGTCCAGCATGTCCTGCAGCGCCAGCGGCTTCTCCCAGAACGGGCCCTTGCGGGTCAGGCCGTCCGGGATCGCGAACGCGTTGTTGACCAGGACGTCCAGCCTGCCGCGTTCCTCCTCGACCCGCTCGAACAGGGCCCTGACCTGGTCGTCGTCGGAGTGGTCGCAGATCACCGGGACGCCGGTGCCGCCGCGCTCGGCGATCTCCTCCGCGGTGGCGTGCACGCTGCCCGGCAGGTCGGCGTCGCCGTCGGCGCGGGTGCGTCCGGTCACGTACACGGTCGCGCCGGTCGCGCCGAGGGCGAGCGCTATGCCCTTGCCGGCGCCGCGGCTCGCCCCGGTGACGACCGCCACCCGGTCTGCGGTCAGGCCCATTCGCCGCTCCTCGCGAGGAATTCCAGCATGGTCGCGGTCGTTTCCCCGGGTCTTTCCATCTGCATCATGTGGCCGGCGTCCTTGAGCATCCGGACGTCGCGGACGTCCTCGTGGTGCTCGTGCAGCCTGCTCAGCGGGTCGTCGCCGTGCCAGCCCTCCAGGTCGGCGTCCTGCTCGCTGCCGATGAAATAGAAGGGCACGGGATTCTTCCCGCCCTTGTACGCCTTGCGGTGCTCCCAGGAAAGGTCCATCGCGCGGTACCAGTTCAGCCCGCCGGTGAATCCGCTGCGGCTGTAGGCGTCGACGTAGAACTCCAGTTCCAGGTCGGTCAGCCACGTCCACGGAAGCGGCGGGGTGTCCGGCAGCGCGTCGATGTAGGTCGTCCCGGGCGGCTTCTTCCAGACGTCGAGGTAGTGGTAGTCGCTGGAGAGCGCGTAGAAGACCTTGCGCAGGAACTCGCGGGGCGCCGCGCCGAGGTCCCGGTCGGCGGCGCCAGGCTCGGCGAAGTAGTGGATGTGGTTGAAGTGCCGCTTCGCCTGCCGCGCGGCGAGCGTCAGCGGCGACTCGTCGCTCGGCGTGAAGAACGGGTTCTCCAGCCCGATGATCGCCGCGACGCGCTCGGGGTGGTGGTAGACGAGGTCGTAGGCGGCGAACAGGCCGAAGTCCAGGCCGCTGAACACGGCCCGCTCCGCGCCGAGGTGGTCGAGGAGGCCGGCGACGTCGCCGACGATGTGCTCGACGCCGTACGCGCGGTGGTCGGCCGGGCCGCTCGTCCCGCCCATGCCGCGCATGTCCGGCGCGACGACCCGGAAGCCCGCGTCGGCGATCGGCCCGATCTGGTGCCGCCAGCTGAACCACAGGTGCGGGAACCCGTGCAGGAGGACGACGAGGGGCCCCTCGCCCTGCTCCACGTAGTGGACGTCGAGGCGGTTGATGCGCGCGTACCGATGGGTCCAGCCGGCCATGCTGCGCTTCCTTCGCGACGAGGGACCTGACCTTCGGAGCGTGCAGGACGCCGCCGCCGATCACAGCGCGGTGTCCCGCTCAGTGGGAACGCGCCCGCTCCCCGGCGGCCGGTGCTTCCGGCACGCCCCGGGGAACCGGTTGATCACACGGTGCGTCCGATTTGTACGCGGGAACGGATCGCACGCTCCGGACCCGGGGACTCCTTCCCGCGAGAGGGGAGCACGGTGCCCGGCTTTCTCGAGACCCTTCCACTCCACACGATCACCGCGGTGTACGGCGAGGCCGGTCTCCGCGACCGCTTCTCCCGCGAGATCCTCCGCTTCTCCGAGCGGGATTGGCGGCGCCTCAGCGAAGCGTTGGCCCTGGCCAGCGACCTGCACCGGCAGGACCGCCGGGCCGCCGAGCCCACGATCAACCACCTGCTCCGCGTGACGCTGCGCGTCATGTGCCACTACCGGGTGGACGATGTGGACGTCCTCGTCGCCGCGCTGCTGCACGACTCCGTCGAGGACCACCCCGCCGACCTCGCCGGGGACGGCGACCCGCGCGACCCGCGCGAGGCGGCGCTCGGCGTGCTGGAGGCGGAGTTCGGGCCGCGCGTCGCCGGGCTCGTCGAGGCGGTGACGAACCCCGTCTACGACCGGAGCCGCGACGTCCATGCCCAGTACCGCGCGCACGTCACCGAGAGCCTCGACCGGCACCCCGCCGCGCGGATCATCAAGGTCTCGGACTTCACCGACAACGGCGTCGGGCTGATGCACACGACCGGGCCGAAGGTCCGCAAGCTCGCCCGCAAGTACCGGCCGCTCGTCCCGGCGCTGAAGGACCTGGTCGACCGCCCGGACACCCCGCTGGACGCCGAGGTCAAGCGGCACATCACCGGCCAGCTCGACCGCGCCGACGAGCGCTTCGCCGCGATCCTGCACCGTTGAGTTGTGGGGGGGGGGGGGGGGGGGGGGGGGGGGGGGGGGGGGGGGGGGGCGGGCCGGGGGGGGGGGGGGCCCCGGGGGGGGGGGCGGG
>NZ_WBMS02000016.1:63034-210969 GCF_008923205.2 Actinomadura physcomitrii
CCGCCCCCCCCCCCCTGTGGGGGGGGGGGGGGGGGCGCGCGCCCCCCCCCCCCCCCCCCCCCCCCCCCCCCCACAACTCAACGGAGCCGTGCGGCGGGCGGGAGTGCGATGAGCCATCCTCGGATCGACTTCGACCCCTTCGGAGAGCCCCGCCCGCCCGGCACCACCCACGCGATGCTCGACGAGCTCCGCGAGCAGTGCCCGGCCTTCCGCAGCTCCGCACGGGACGGATTCTGGGTGCTGACCCGGTACGCCGACATCCTCGCCGCCTACCAGGACACCACCGCGCACTCCAGCCGCGCCATCGCCGTCATCGACCCGGACCCGTCCTACCGGTGGATACCGGTCATGCTGGACCCGCCCGAGCACACCACCTGGCGGCGGCTGCTGCGCCCGCTGTTCACCCCGGCCCGGGCCGCCGCGATGGAGGGCGCCGTCCGGCGGCGGTGCGCCGAGCTGATCGACGCGCTGGCCGCCGGGGGCGGGTGCGACTTCGTCGCCGACTTCGCCCGCCGCTACCCGACGGCCGTCTTCCTCGAGTTCATGGGGCTGCCCGTCTCCAGGCTCGAGGAGTTCCTGGAGTGGGAGTACGCGATCCTGCACGCGCCGCCGGCGGAGGGCGGGCGCGTCGAGGCCATGGGCCGGGTGGCGGCCCTGTTCCAGGAGCTGATCGCCGAGCGGCGCCGGGACCCGCGCGACGACGTCGTCAGCGCCGCGATCGCCTTCGAGCCGGACGGCAGGCCCGTCACCGACGACGAGCTGCTGCAGCTGTGCACCCTGCTGTTCCTGGCCGGCCTCGACACCGTCGCCGCGCAGCTGTCGTACTCGTTCTGGCACCTGGCGCGGCACGACGCCGACCGGGCCCGGATCGCGGCGGAGCCCGGCATCGTCCCCGACGCCGTCGAGGAACTGCTGCGCGCCTACTCCCTGGTGCTGCCCGCCCGCAGGCTCACCACGGACGTCACGAAGCAGGGCTGCCCCATGCACGCCGGCGACATGGTGATGCTGCCCCTCGCGATGGCCAACCGCGACCCCCGCATGTTCCCCGACCCGCGGACCGTCGACTTCGACCGCGCGTCCAACCGGCACATCGCGTTCGGCGCGGGCCCGCACCGCTGCCTCGGCTCCCACCTGGCCCGGCTGGAGCTGCGGGTCGCCCTGGAGGAGTGGCACCGGCGCATCCCGCACTACCGGATCCCCCAGGACGCCCGCCCCGCCGAGCACGCCAGCCTCGTCCTCGGCCTCGACACCCTCCCCCTCACCTGGGAGCGGTAGGGGCCGGGGGCCGGTCAGTCGCCCGGGCCCTCGACGGTGCCGGCGGGCCGACTATGAACTCATTGGGCGCGGCGGCCCGTGGCGGCGCTCGCGCTGGCGTCGCGGAGGTGGCGCGGAGGCGCCGGCCGCGCGTCAACGGCCGCCGCCGTGCGAGCACCGTCCCGTCCCTTGGCACGTTCCGCAGGTGCGGCCGCCGGGCAGCGTGCCGCTACCCCCGCAGGTGGGGCATCCGGGGCAGTCGCATGCCAGGACGGGATGGTGGACGGGGGCGGCGCGGCGGCCGGTGGTGGTGGCGGCGGGCATCGGGGTCTCCCATGGCGGGTCGCGGTGATCGACATGGCGCCGCTCGTAAGGCAGAGCGGTGCAAATTCTCCCGACGCCGTAACTACGCGTCGATGATGTGCAACTCTCCGATTACCGCCACCGCGCCATGGACGCCGTCCCTCGCGGGTACCGCTCCCGGCCGTCGCCGCTCATTGACATCCGGCGCTCGCCGTGGATGCCGCGGCGGAGCCGGTCGCGGCGGCGGTGGCGGCGATCGTCGCGGCCGTCGCGGCGGCCCGGATCGCCGCGCGCCGGACGGCGCGGATCCGGCCCGTCGAGGCGCTCGGCGACGCGGCGCTGGCCCTCGTGGCGGACCTGCGCGCCGTCGCCGGACGCCGCTCCGGGGACCCGGACGTCACCGGGCTCGTCGAACGGCTGAGCGCCGAGAGCGCCGACTTCCGCCGGCACTGGGCCGAGCACCGGGTGGCGGTCCGGCGCCTCGACCGCAAGACCCTCCTGCACCCCCGGGTGGGCCGCCTGCTGATGGACTGCGAAATCCTGCTCACCCCCGACCTGTCCCGGAAACTGGTGGTCCTCGCCCACGCGGACGCCGACACCCGCGAGCGCCTCGACCTGCTGCGGGTCATCGGCACCGAGGAGTTCGCCACCGGCGCCCCGGACGCGCCCGCGTCCTGGGAGGGGGAGGTCTGGACAGATCGGCACGCCGGTTCTACTTTGTTCTCGATCACGCTAGGACCGGCGGCGGAGCGGAGGTCAATGGTGAGCTGAGATCGTGGCGAATGCCCGGCCGAATCGATCGCAACGCACCCTGACCATGGGCTCCCACAATGGCTGATGAATCGCGGACCGACCCGCCTTCCATTCCGATACCGGCCGTTACCGGCGCGTTAAGCCGCCGGAACGCGCGGTATTGCGGGTAAGGCCGCTATATTGACCGCGGCAGGCGGCCGCCGGACGGAGCGGCGCGCATCCGAGATCGGCCCCGCGCGAGCGGCCGCGCGGGCACCCCTGGCTGGACGGTTGCATGGCTCGTCGTGAACGCCCGCTGGACCCGGCGGCCGGCCCGCTGGAGTCGTTCGCGCACGATCTGCGCGCGCTGCGGCTGTCCGCGGGCGAGCCGACCTACCGTCAACTGGCGCAACTCGCCGGATACAGCGCCTCGACACTGTCGGAAGCCGCCAGCGGCGTCCGGTTGCCGACGTTATCGGTGACGCTCGCCTTTGTCGGCGCGTGCGACGGCGATACCGAGAAGTGGGAGCGCCGCTGGAAAGAAGTCCACGCCGCCGTGCAGGCGTCGGAGGACGCGGCGCCCGCCCCGGAAGACAAGGAGCCCGCCCCGGAAGACGAGGGCCCAGGCGTAGAGGACGCGGGCGTAGACGGCACAGGGAACCCAGGGGAAGAGGACGCGGGTGCGGAGACCGTCGTCAGGCGGGAGATCCTGCGGCCGGACGTGCCGAACGAGCCGCCGGTGCCGCGCGAGTTCCATTCGATCGTCATCGGACCGGCCGCGGACGGCGGCCTGACCAAGCGGAACGCCGCCGCCATCGCCGCGGCGGTCCTGCTCGCGGCCGGCCTGTTCGTCATCGGGCTGAGCCTCGGCGGGCGCGACGGCGGGCACATGGACATGGGCGGCTGCCCGATGCCGGGGACGAACCCGAAGTTCACCGCCACCGCGTACGGCGACGGCGCGCACATCCGGTCCGGCGCCGGCCTCGACCGGCCGGCGGTGGCGACGGTCCCGGCGGGCTGCGTCATCGGGTTCACCGGCTTCTGCATCGGCGACAAGGTCACCGACCGGACGGCGGGCATCCCGGACAGCCGCTGGTTCGTGCTCCCGGACGGCCGCGTCGTCGCCTCCGCCGTCGTGCACGGCAACCCGCCCACGCACCTCGCGCCGTCCGGGTGCGCCGGGGCGCATCCCGCGCCGAAGAAGCTGTCCCTCAAGGCCATCGGGGAGCCCTCGCCGGACTCCCGCGTCGTCCTCACCGCGGCGGGCTCGGACGTGCAGATCGTGGGGTTCGCCGCCTACTACGCGGCCGACCCCGCCAGCCCCGAGCTGCGCCTGTGGCACCAGATCGGGATGACCGGCGACACCACGACCAGCCTGTCGGTCACCTGGCGGCCCGACCGGCTGCCGGCCCCCGTGCGCCCCGGTGACCGCGTCCCGGTCGCGGCGGTGGCCTGCTACGGCGGCGGCGCCCCGGCCGAGGCGGCGGCCGTCGCGTCGCTGCGGCTGCCCGGCCCGCACGCCGCGGCGGCGCTGGCGGCGCCGTCCCCGACGGTCGACGCGTCGGCGCGCGAGGCCGCCTGCAAGTACCCCAGCGCCTCCTGAGCAGACGCGCCCGCCCGCGTTCGGACGATGGACTCCGGCGTTCGCCGAACGACGCCGCGGCGCTCCGGTCACCGGCCCGGCCCGTGCCATCGAAACCCCCTCTGGCCTGCCCTTACAACGGCCGAACCGGTCGTCCTGACAGTCCCCGGCGGTCCCGGTGTACGGCGCTGATTGATCTTCTTCGGCGGATGTGTCGATCAATCAATGCGGCCGGTAGCAACGAGGGGCGACGAGCCGAGTCGACCGAACGGAAGGACGCACCGCATGAAGCTGACGAGGACCCGGGCCGCCATCACGGGGCTGCTCGCGACCGTCGCGGTCACCGGCGGCCTGGCGGCGGGCGCGGTGCAGGCGTCCGCCGCGCCGCACGCCGCTCCCGCCGCCGCACCCGCCGCTCTGCCCGCCGTCAATATGGAGGCCACCGTCCTGGCCGCGCAGATCGACCCGCGGCGCGCCGACGACACGCTGACCCCGGGCGCGAAGGCGTCCGTCCTGGCCGTCGAGCAGGCGCTCCAGGCCAGGGACCTCCTGGACGCCCGCTGGGTCGACGGCTACTTCGGCACGGAGACCATCTCGGCGTACGCGGCCTACCAGCGCTCCCTCGGGTACAGCGGGCTCGCCGCGAACGGCCTGCCGGGCGCCACGTCGCTCGCCAAGCTCGGCGAGAACCGCTACACGGTCACCAACAAGATCGGTCCGGGCGCGAAGGTCCAGCGCGACGGGTACACGGTCGACGCCCGCACCCAGGCGATGCTCACCGAGGCCGAACGGCTGCTCGGCCGCAAGCTCGTGCTGTCGCAGGGCTCCTACAACCCCGGCGGGGACCCCTCGTCCGCCGGCACCCACGACGGCGGCGGCGTCGTCGACATCAGCGTTACCGGGATGTCCGCCGCCACCCGCACGTCCGTGGCGCGCGCGCTGCGCCAGGTCGGGTTCGCGGCCTGGGTCCGCAACCCGGACCAGGGCGACTGGCCCTGGCACATCCACGCCGCGGCGATCAGCGACACCGACCTGTCCAGCCAGGCGCAGCACCAGACCGGCGACTACTACCTCGGCCTCAACGGCCTCGCCAACCGGGCCCCGGACGACGGGCCGCGCATCCCCATCCAGACCTGGGAGGAGTACCAGCGCACCCACTGACCGGGTCCGGCTTCCCGGACCCCGACCCCGACCCCGACCAGGCGTTCCATGCATCTCCACACCCCCTATCGAAAGAGGAGACCATGCCGCACCTGAAGAAGTCCCTGACGATCGCCGGCGCAGCGCTGGCGCTCACCGCGCCCCTCGTCGCCTCCGTCTCGCCCGCGTACGCGGCGTCCCGCGACGGGGTCTGCGACAGCGGTGAGTTCTGCTACTACTACAACAGCAACGAGGCCGGATCGATCTCCGACTTCACCACCTCGATCGGCGACTACGGCGCCACCCAGCCCTCCTGCTACGAGTTCAAGGGCGCCGGAAACGGCAAGGGCGTCTGCGTGAAGAACAACGCGGCGTCGGTGTGGAACCGCACGAGCCACACGGTGCGGGTCTACTACAACAGCAACTACGGCGGCTCCCACCAGGACTTCGCGGCCGGTGCGAAGGGCAACCTGAACGCCACGCTGAAGAACAACAACGCCTCCCACCAGATCCTCGACGGATCCGGGCAGACGCCGCGCAACGACTACGACGGCAACGCGCGGGGATTCGCGCAGAACAACTGCACCGCCTTCGCAGCGTGGCGGATCGCGAGCCGGCTCGGCGTCCCGAACTTCAGCAACTCCTACGGCGGGACCACCTGGGGTAACGCGGGCACCTGGGACGACGCGGCCCGCCGGGTCGGCGTGACCGTCAACAAGACCCCGTCCGTCGGCGCGATCGCCGTCAATGACGTCCACAAGGTCGGGCACGTCGCCTACGTGAACAAGGTCTACTCCGACGGCTCATTCGACGTCGAGGAGTACAACTGGAACAACCCGCTCGCCTACGGCACGCGCTCGCACGTGCACGTGAGCAGCGCCCAGGCCGACTTCCAGTGGATGCTCCACTTCTGAGAGGCGGCCGGAAATGGCGATTCGCGCAAGGCTGATCGGCCTGCTGGCCGCCGTGGCGACGGTCATGGCCGGAGCCGTGGTGGTGGCCGGGCCGGCGTCCGCGGCGTCCCGTGACGGGGTCTGCGACAGCGGCGAGTTCTGCTACTACTTCAACAGCAACGAGGCCGGTTCGATCTCCGACTTCACCAGCTCCCTGGACGACTACGGGACGACCCAGCCGACCTGCTACGAGTTCAAGGGCGCCGGAAACGGCAAGGGCGTCTGCGTGAAGAACAACGCGGCGTCGGTGTGGAACCGCACGAGCCACACGGTGCGGGTCTACTACAACAGCAACTACGCCGGCTCCTACCAGGACTTCGCGGCCGGTGCGAAGGGCAACCTGAACGCCACGCTGAAGAACAACAACGCCTCCCACCAGATCCTGGTGTCGCCGCCCACCGGCTGCAAGACCGACGGCACCAACAGCAAGCTGCCGACCTCGATCCTGGTGTACCGGGTGAGCCTCGGCCGGGTGGACCGGGTCGACTTCAAGACCTACGTCAAGAACGTCCTCCCGAACGAGTGGATCTCGAGCTGGCCGAGCGCGTCGCTGGACGCCGGGGCGATGGCGGTCAAGAGCTACGCCTGGTACTGGGCGCTGCACTCGACCCGCAAGACCCCGGGCGGCGCGTGCTACGACGTCCGGGACGACACGGGCGACCAGGTGTACCGGCCGTCCTCGGCGGTGTCGTCGACGTCCGCCGCCGTCGACCGCACGTGGTCGACCCGGATGACCCGCAGCGGCAACATCCTGATCGCGCACTACTGCTCCACCACGACCGCCTGCGGCGCCTGGGTGGACGGCAACTGGATGTCCCAGTACGGCTCGCGCGACATGGCGAACGCCGGCTCGGACTTCCGGGCGATCCTCCGCCACTACTACCGGGACATCGTCCTGTCCTGACGCTCTCCCCGCCCGCGGCGGGGCACCGGCGACCCGCCGGCGCCCCGCCGCTTCGCGTTCCCGCGAAAATCCTCGCGCCGACGGGAATTGAGTCGACCCGACTCATGTTTACTTAGTCGGAAGCCGCAGGAGTGAGACGGAGGAGATCGAGATGAGCAGCCTGACGCTCTGGCAGCGGGACCCCTTCACCGAGTTCGACGCGCTGGTCCGGCGCGCCTTCGGCCCCTACCGCGCCGACGAGCGGTTCGCCGGGTTCGTCCCGACGGCCGAGGTCGCCCGGGACGGCCAGGACGCCGTCGTCAGCCTGGACCTGCCGGGCCTGGACGCCGGCAAGGACGTCGCGATCGAGGTCGAGCGGGGACGGCTGGTCGTGCGCGGTGAGCGCCGCGACGAGCGGACGGGCGAGCGCGGCCGCCGCGAGGTGCGCTACGGCGCCTTCCGCCGCGAGTTCGTGCTGCCCGAGCACGTCACCGCCGACGCCGTCACGGCCGACTACGACGCGGGCGTGCTGAAGGTGCGGGTCGCGGGCGCGTTCGCCGAGACGGAGCCGCATCGCGTCGCCGTCACCGTCGGCGGGCGGCCGGCCGTGACCGGCGGCGAGGACGGCACCGACCAGAACGCCTGATCAAGGGCCGTTCCACGGCCGACGACAACGCGCGGGCTCGCCGCTCCGGCGGCGAGCCCGCGCTTGCTTGCCTTACCGGTGTCCCTTCGCGGACGCGGCACCGGCGGGCACGCGCGGTGCCGTCAGGGCGCGGCGGTCGGCTTCGGCGACGGTGCCGCCGGCGTCCCGTCCTCGGTCGCACATGTCCGTCACCCCGCGAGCATCTCACCGCCGCCGCCCTGCCGCGCGCGGGGCCGTGGGACCTCTACAATTCCGCGGATGGCCGGATATCAGGATCATGATGTGTTCGAGGGCCTGGACGTCTCGGCCCTGCCGCCGCGCCAGCAGCGGATCCTGGCCACGATCCGGGACTGGGTCGTCCGGTACGGCTACCCGCCGAGCACCCGCCAGATCGGCGACGCCGTCGGGCTGCGGTCCGCGTCGTCGGTGTCGCGGCACCTCGCGAGCCTGGAGGACAAGGGCTTCCTGCGCCGCGGCGCCGCCGTGGCCCGCCCGATCGACGTGCGGTCCTTCCTGCGGGACGGCGCGGACGAGGCGCCCGCCGGCGACTCGGTGCCCGTCCCGGTCGTCGGCGACATCGCCGCCGGCGCGCCGATCATCGCCGAGCAGCACGCCGACGACGTCCTGTCGCTGCCCCGCGAGCTCGTCGGGCGCGGCACCGTGTTCGCCCTGCGGGTGCGCGGCGACTCGATGATCGAGGCGGCGATCTGCGACGGCGACACCGTCGTGGTCCGCCGGCAGCCCGAGGCGCACTCGGGCCAGATCGTCGCCGCGATGATCGACGACGAGGCCACCGTCAAGGTCTACCGGCGCCGCGGCGGGCACGTCCTCCTCGAACCCCGCAACCCGGCGTACGACGTCATCGACGGCGACCGCGCGGTCATCCTCGGCATCGTCGTCTCGGTCCTGCGAAGCGTCTGAACCGGCGCCGTCATCCGGAGCCGACGGCCCGCGCCACCTCCTCCGGATGGGTGAGTTGCGGATGGTGGCCCGCGCCCGGGATGACCGTCACGGTGACGTCCGGGAGCGCGTCCAGCAGGGCCTGCCCTTCAGGGGTGAGCGGGTCGTCGGAGCCGACGATGACGTGCACGGGTCCCCGGTGGCGGCGCAGCCCGGCCCGGAGCTCGTGTAGACCTCGGTGACGTCCGCGCACCCGTCCTCGATCAGCGCCGGCCCGGAGAAGTCGGCGCGCAGGTCGGCGGGGGGCTCGCCGTGCCCGTGGTCGTCGAGCCAGCGGACGAGCCGCCGCCACATGGAGAACGACCGGGCCACGGGGAAGGTCGTCATGATCCCCTAACCGGACGCGGCGGCCGGACCGGTGTGGAGCACCTCGCGGGCCTGCTCGGCGGAGCGCAGCAGGCTCTCGCTGACGAAGTCGATGAAGCGGGCCCCGCCTTCGAGGCGCGCGGCGGCGGGCGTGCCGGGGCCGAGGACGGTGACGCCCTGCCGCATGGCCTCCATGACCTGCACGAGCGCCTTGGCGCTGGCGACCAGCGACTGGTACCAGATGTCGTCGTCGACGATGTAGCGCTCCCGGCGGCCCTCGGCGCGTTCCCGCCGGACGAGGCCCTGCTCCTCCAGGAACGTGATCGACTTGGACACCGACGCCGGGCTGACCTGGAGGCGCCCGGCGAGTTCGGCCGCGGTGAGGCTGCCGGAGTCGGTGGTGTAGAGGCAGGCCATCACGCGGGCCATCATCTTGGGCGTGCCCGAGGCCATGAAGACGGTGGTGAGCGTCTCCTCGAACTCGCGCACGGCCTCGGGGTCGCGCCCGTCGGCCTGCGCCGGCGGCTCCGCGCCGCGCGCCGCGGGCCGCCTGCGCCGGCGGGCGCGGCGCTCGGTGGCGCGGTGCGCCAGGTCGGCGCGGTAGCCGGTGGGGCCGCCGTTGCGCATCACCTCGCGGGTGACCGTCGACGTCGGACGGTCGAGACGCCGGGCGATCTCCGCGTAGGCCAGGCCGTCGGCCAGCCCGGCCGCGATCTGCTGGCGTTCCTGCTGGGTGAGCCTGCCTCCCGGCATCACGGCCCTCCTTCGCGCTCCTCGGACGTCCTCACCATAGCGTTCGCGCTTCCGGAAAGATGATGAGCGCTCCGGCGGGGGCGCGTCCGTCAGGAGTCGGCCGGGACGGTCGTGACGACCTTGCCCTGCGCGTTCGCCGCGAGGTAGCCGCCCCCGTAGTCGTCGGTGAAGTAGACCATCATGGTCGGCCGGTCGCCGTTGAAGGTCCACGACGCCTTGATGATCACGTACTTGTTCGTCGGCTTGGGCACCTTCAGTGTGCGCGCGGCCCGGCTCATGAGCGCCGGCAGGGCGTCCCAGTTGAAGCCGTTCAGGTTCACCGTGGCGTTGTCGGTGATGCCGATGCTGGGACGTCCCTTGACGGCGGCGTCGGCGCCCTTCTCGTAGGTGTAGTTGTCGAACGCGGCCCGCCGCCCGCGGACGGGCGCGTCGGCGGTCGCGCGGTCCTCGTAGACCGTCATGCCCGCGAACTGCTTCGCGCCCGACGCCGCCTCGAACTTTTTGATCACGTCGCGGACGGCGGCCGGGGTGAGCAGGGTCTTCGGCCCGGCGGCGGCCTTCCCCGGGCCTTCCTCGTCGTAGGGGGCCGACGGGCCGGACGACGGGAGGCGCGCGCCGATGTCGGCGTCACCGGCGTCCTTGAGCAGCCTCGGGACGACGATGATCGCCGTCACGAGCAGCACCGCAGCCACGCAGGCCACGGGCACGGCGATCGCACCGATGATCAGTCCGATCCGGCGCCGCCGCACCGGCGCGGCGGGCGCGGTGCCCGGGAACCCGCCCGGATTCGTCCCGGGGCCCACCGGCTGGACGGGCGGGGGCGGCGGGGGCGGCGCGAGGCTCGGCCCGGCCGCCGCCGCCTGGGCCAGCAGCTGGTCCAGTTCGGGCGCCGCCGGCCGGGCCGCCGGGTCGGGCACCAGCAGCGCCTGCAGTGCGCGCGCGAGCGGACCGGCGTGCCGCGGCGGCGGGATCCGCGCGGCCATCACCGCCGCGAGCGTCGCCGCCGCGGTCGGCCGGCGCAGCGGGTTCCGGCCCTCGACCGCCACGTACAGCAGCAGGCCGAGCGACCACAGGTCCGACGCCGGGTCCCCCTCGCGGCCGTGCAGCCGCTCCGGTGCGATGTACTCCGGCGAGCCGACGAGCCCGCCGGTGGCCGTGACCCGCGACGCCTCCTCCAGCACCGCGATCCCGAAGTCGGTCAGCACCGCCGTGCCGTCGTCGCGCAGCAGGACGTTCGCGGGTTTCACGTCGCGGTGGCAGATGCCCGCCGCGTGCGCGGCGCGCAGGGCCGCGAGGATCCCGCGCCCGATCGCCGCGGCCTCGGCGGGCGGCAGCGGCCCGTCCGCCAGCCGGTCCTGGAGCGACCGCCCCGGGACGAGTTCCATGACGAGCCACGGGTGCGGCATGTCGGGCGAGTCGACGATGTGGTGGATGGTCACCACGTTCGGGTGGTGGAGCCGGGCCAGCGCGCGCGCCTCGCGCATCACCCGCTCGCGCATCATCCCCGCCACCGCCGTGTCGTTCTCGGCCGCATCGGTTCCGGCGAGCCGCACCTCCTTCAGGGCGACCTCGCGGTGCAGGGCCAGGTCGAACGCGCGCCAGACCGTCCCCATCCCGCCGCTGCCGAGCCGTCCCCGCAGCTCGAAGCGCCCGTCGATCACCATCCGCCCAGAGGTCACGCCGCACAGCCTAGAACCACCGATCGCCAGAAACCGGGCAACCCGGACAAGATCCCGCGCGCCCGCGCGGGCCCGCCGACCGGCGACTCCCCGTAGCGGCTCGGCGCCGTTCCATCATCGGGTCTGGTGGGCGCGCGGAGGCTGATGCACACTGCCCACATGCCCCACGCCGGCCACCTCGAAGGACCGGACGGGCTGCGCGTCGAGGCCGTCCGGCTCGGCGACGCGGACGTGGCCTTCGCCCGCGCCCACCACCCCGACGCGCGCGCCGGCCAGACCTGGTTCCTCCTCACCCGGCACGGGCGCCTGGTCGCCTACTGCCGCGACGTCGAGGAGGTCGCCGAGCACGTCGACCTGTCCGACCTGCACGGCCCCGGCGAGGCCGCCGAGGACGCCTGCTAGGAGCCGGCCGGCTCCTGCGCTCGCGCGGCGGGCTTAATTGGAAAGACTCTTGGCAGTAATGGTGTTGTCCGCAACCGTGATGGGCGTCGACACCACTTCCTGATGCGCGCGTCAGACAACGGCAAACCGACCCAACCCCCGCCAGGAGAGTTTCCGTTGGTCACCCGCAGATCGTTCCTCGCAGCGGCCGGAACGGCCGCGCTCGCCGTCCCGTTCGGACGCGGCCTGCTCGGCACGCCCGCGTCCGCGGCACCGTCCACGTGCGGGCTCACGCTCGCCAACCACGGCTCCGCTCCCGTCAGCGCCTACATCACCGGCCGCGAGCAGGGCACCGGCCGGCTGATGCTGCTGCGCGCCGACAGCACGCCGTACTATCCGCCCTCGCCGTCCGCGCCGCAGACGCCGCTGCCCGTGGACTGCTCGATCCCCGTCGGCGCGGGCGGCGAGGCGAACCTCACGCTCGGGCAGATGTACGGGGCCCGCATCTACTTCGTGAAGAACGACAAGCTCGCCTTCTACGTCAACCCCGGGCCCGCGCTCGTCGAGCCGGCGTTCGCCAACCCGTCCGACCCGAACTACCTGAAGACCTGGTCGTTCTGCGAATTCACCTTCAACCCGACCCAGCTGTACGCGAACATCTCCTACGTCGACCTGCTCACCGCGCTGCCGATCGGGCTCGACCTCGCCGGGGACGCCGCGCACACCGTCGCGCCCGCGCCCGCCGGAGCGGTGAACGCGGTCGCCGAGGCCCTCGCCGCGCAGAAGAACGCCGACGGGCAGCCCTGGGACCGGCTCGTCATCCGCGACGGCGGCGGCGTCCTGCGGGCCATCGCCCCGCAGTGCTACATGGCCGACAACCCCGGCGCCTTCTCGTCCTACTGGGACGGCTACGTCGGCCGGGTGTGGGACAAGTACGCCGGCACCGACCTGCGCGTCGACCTCCAGGGCGGACGCGGCGTCTACACCGGGCGCGTCACCGGCGGCGTCCTCACCTTCAACGACGGGAGCACGTTCGCGCGGCCCGCGTCCAAGCCCGTCTTCACCTGCAACGACGGGCCGTTCGCCAACAACCCGGGCGACTCCGACGTCAAGAAGGGCCTGCTCGCCCGCATCGCCGCCGCGTTCAACCGCAGCACGATCCTGAGCAGCGCCGACCAGCCGAACGGCACCCCGGAGTCGGACTACTACCAGGACCCGACCACCAACCACTGGGCCCGGATCCTGCACGCCGAAACCCCGATCGGCTACGCGTTCCCGTACGACGACGTCTGCCCGGACGGGCAACCGGACGTGTCCGGCGCCGCCGTCGACGGCAACCCGCGGCGCCTGACCGTGACCGTCGGCTGAGCCGTCCGCCCGGGGCGCCGGCTTGGGCGGTCAGCGCGCGGCCGCCCAAGCCGGCGTCCAATCCGGCGTCCAGGTCCTGGCGCCGTCTTGGCCGGACGCCACGGCGGCGAGATGGGCGCGCAGAACGCCCAGCGCCGGATGGGCGTTGTCGCGGTGCCACAGGACCGAGTGCGGGTAGACGGGCGTGGGATCGGTCACCGGGATACGGCGCAGGCCGTGTCCCGCCGACCAGACGAGACGCGTCCGCGCGCCCATGAACGTGGCCAGGGCCGGGGTGTCGGCGACGGTGTCGAGCAGGGCGTCGGATCCGAAGTTGGGCCCGGTCGCCTCGATGGTGAGGCCGAACTCGGCGACGAGGTCGTCGTAGTAGGCGGCCCACTCGCTTCCCGGGACGATGCCGGGCATCCAGATCCGGTGCCCGGCCAGCCGCCCGAGGGGCAGCGACCGCGCGGCCGCCAGCGCGTGGCCGGGACCGGTGAGCAGTTCGAGTGCCTCGTCGAGCACCCGGACGTGCTCGACGTCCCGGGGAAGGGGCCGGCCGGGCTCGCCGACGGCCCGGAACGTCGCGTCGATCGCGCCGGACCGCAGGGCGCCGACGGCCGTCTCCATGTCGTGCAGCATCACCACGTCGAGGTCGATCTCGGGGTGCGCGCGGTGGAAGCCGCGCATCAGTCCCGACACCGCGCCGCGCGAGTTGATGATGTCGACGCGCAGCGGACGGCGCGCCGCGTGCACGGACGCGACGGCCCGGTCGGCGGCGCGCAGCACCTCCCGGGCCTGGGGCAGGAACGCCTGCCCGTCGATGGTGAGCTCGGCGCCGCGCGGCGTGCGGGTGAACAGCCGCACGCCGAGGCCGCGCTCCAGCGCCGCGATGCGCTTGGAGACGGCCTGCTGGGTGACCGCCAGCTCGGCGGCGGCCTCCTGGAACTGCCCCGCGTCCGCGGCGGCGACGAACGTCCGGACGGCTTCGAAGTCCATGCGGCAGACCCTAGGGCCACGACCAACGGCCATTTCCACCCCGCGAAGAGATGGGGTGGCGTGCGGCGTCCGTGCGAGGGGTGCGGCAGGATGAGGGGCATGGGACAGGTCGTGGTCACCGCGGAGAAGACGCTGAGGTCGAGTCCGGGACGGGTGTTCGATGCGCTCGCGGACTACACGGGCGTGCGCTCGAGGATGCTGACCGAGCACTACAGCGAGTACGACGTGCGCGAGGGCGGGCAGGGAGAGGGCACGGTGGTGCACTGGAAGCTCGCCGCCACGAGCAAGCGGGTGCGCGACTGCCTCTTCTCCGTCAGCGTCCCCGCGGCCGACACGCTCGTGGAGAAGGACGCCAACTCCTCGATGGTCACCACCTGGACCGTGTCGCCGGTGTCCGAGGGGACGCGGGTCCAGGTGCGGACGACCTGGGACGGAGCCGGCGGCGTCGGCGGATTCTTCGAGCGCACCTTCGCCCCGAAGGGGCTGCGGAGCATCTACGACGCGCAGCTGGCGAAGCTGGACACCGAACTCGGCGCCTGACCCCGGGTTCCGCCATCCGGTCGCCGACGCCGCCCGCGTGGCCTGCGCGGGGACGTCGGCCGGGCGGGCGGGCGCCCAGGCCGCCAGCAGCTGGACGGCGGCCTCGGTGGCGCTGCCGGCGACCGGCACGAGCACGACCAGCCGCTGCCGCGCGTCGCCGACCGGCACGAAATGCTCGAACGCGAACGTCACGGTGCCGAGAGCCGGGTGCCGCAGGTTCTTCGCCCCGTGCGCCCGGACGCCGACGTCGCCGGCGTCCCACAGCGCCCGGAACGACGCGCTGCCCTCGCGCAGCTCGCCGATCAGATCGGCCAGGGCGGCGTCGGCGGGATACCGCGCCCGCGTCACCCGCAACTGCCCGGCGGTCACCGCGGCGGCCTCGTCGTGGTCGACGTAGAAGTCCTGCTGCCGGGGTCCAGGAACAGGTGCCTGGCAAGGTTCGCCCGAGGCGGTGAGGCGACGGCGTCGAGCACCTCGGGCGACGGATGCCCGGCGCGGCCGGCTCGCGCTGACGGTCGCGGGGCATAGGCTGCCGACTGCTGGAGGTGAGGACGATGAACCCGCGGCGCATCGCGCTCAACCGGCGGCACAGCTACGAGATGGGGGTGCTCTTCTCGCGGTTCCTCGAACTCCATCCGGACGTCGAATCCGAAGTCCACGGGGCGCAGATGACCGACGAGCACGAGGCCGCGTGGACGGAGTTCAGCGCCGGGCTGCTCCGCCGCCACCAGGCCGAGCGTTCCGCTCTCGCGGACGTGCTCGAAGCCGAGGCCCGCGACTGAACCGGCGCACCGCGCGGCCGGTTCGGCCGCGGCGGCCCGTGGCCGAATGTCCGCTTCCGGCGTGTTTTTCGGCGTCACCGGCACGACACACCTGGCCCGGCTTGCTTAACTATGGACGATCTTGTCGTTACTGTCGTACCTCAGGCTCGGCGAACGGTCACCGGAGGTAGCGATGCGGTCCGGACGGTGGTTGCTCGTCGCCTGGCTGATCACTGGGGCGCTCGCCGCGGGACAGCGCCACTACTACGCCCACTTCGACGGCAGCTGCACCAAGTTCGCCACGATCGGACTCACCTGGGCCACCGGGCCGCTCAACTACATCGGCCTCAACCCCAGCGCGAACTGCAAGGTCCCCGAGCCGAGCAAGTGACGCGCCGGGGTCCCGGGCCGAAGACGCCCGCCCCGGACGCCGCCGCTACGAGCCGCCGCCTCCCGGCCCCGCGCCCGCGGCGGGACCGGACCTTCCCTGGGATCGGCGGATGAGGTGGGAGACCAGGACGAGGGCGGTGGTGAGGACGGCGGCGGCCAGCGCGATGTACGCGGTGGAGCCGATGGAGATGACGAACTCCTGTCCGAGCCGGCGCAGCTCGGCGGGGGAGAGCTGGTTGAACTCGGAGTTCTTGCTGTGCAGCGCGGCCTTGTTGAGGAGGAACACCGCGACGGCGGCCACGGCGAGGCCGCCCGGGACCGCGGCCCAGGTCGGCCTGAACCGCCGGGTGAACTCTGCGCTGATCACGATGTTGACCACGGCCACGGCCATGATCAGCGTGAGGACGCCCCAGACCGTCTCGATTCCGTGGACCTGGGTTGCGGCCTGGAGGATCTCGGTCTCGTGGCCGACGTTCTTCGTGCCGACCTTGGCCCAGGGCAGGAACGTCGTCGCGGCCAGCACCGCGGCGACGACGCCCGCGGCACGTACCAGCACGCGGCTTCCTGCCGGGGTGCGCGGAGCGGAGGCCGGTTCGACGCGCGTGGAGGCGGCCGAACCTTGGGCCGCCGCCCGGACGCCCTCACTGAGCAGGGATCGCGTGAGAGGAAGCGTCGGCGGTTCACTCGACGCGGCGGTCGCGTCGGCGGCTGCGGTGCCGGGGCCGGCGAGCAGGCGTATCAGCACGTCGCGGGCGGCCGGCCGGTGATGGGGCTGCTTGGCCAGGCAGGCTTCGACGATGTCGCGGAGCGGGCCGTCGAGGGCGCCGAGATCCGGTGGTTCGTGCAGGATGCGGTGCATCACCGCCGGGATGGAGTCCTGGCCGAAGGGCGTGCGGCCGTTGGCGGCGTAGGCGATGGTGCAGCCCCAGGCGAAGATGTCGGCGGCCGGCCCGATCGGTCCGCCGCTGATCTGCTCGGGGGCCATGTAGGCGGGGGTGCCGACGACGGCGCTGGTGAGCGTCCCGGTCGCCTCCAGCGCGCGGGCGATGCCGAAGTCGATGACGCGGGCGCCGTCGGCGCCCATGATCACGTTGCCGGGCTTGAAGTCGCGGTGCACGACCCCGCCCTCGTGGATCGCCGCCAGCGCCGTCACCGTCGCGATCGCCAGACGCTGCAGGGCCGGCCCGGCCGGGACGTCGCCGGAGGCGATGACGGACGCCAGCGACGGGCCGTCGATGAACTCGCTCACGATGTACGGCTGGTCGCCGTCCAGGTCGGCGTCCAGGACCCGGGCGGTGCAGAAGGGGGCGACCTGGCGGGCGTGCGCCAGCTCCGCGGCGAACCGTTCCCGAGCCTTCGCATCGGAGCCCAGCCGGGCGTGCAGCACCTTGACCGCGACCTCCGCCTGGTCAGGACCGATGCCCCGGTACACCACGCCCTGCCCGCCCTCGCCGAGCAGGCCCACCACCCGGTAGGCGCCCACGCGGGCCGGGTCGCCGGGACGAAGCGCCGACACCTGCTTCATGGCCAACGACTCCCGGGTCCTGGAACACGACCTCTTAATCGATCACCACAGTAGCGAGACGAAACGGGCCGTGCGTCGAGCCGTCGCGAAGGCGCCGGCGGAACGCGCCGCCGGGGAGAGCGGGCCCCCGGGATCACCGGCCGCGCCGCGCGGGCGGACGCGGCCCGGCCATCGGGCGCCTGCGGCGGCTTCTCACCAGCCCGCTCCCGCAACCGCCCCGGTGAGCCGGACGCCCGCCCGCACGGCGCCCGTCCGGCCGCATCGGGTTCCGGAGTCTCAGTCGCGGTCCAGGCGCTCCAGGCGCTTGGCGGCGGTGGCCTCGTGGGCGGGCATGAGGTCGGCCTGGGAGATGGTGACGACGTGCGGCGCGATCGCGCGGATGCCCTCGTCGGTGTCGATCCGCTGCCAGGTCACCGTCTTCAGGAAGGACGCGACGGACAGGCCGCCGGTGTAGCGGCCGGCGTTGGCGGTCGGGAGCACGTGGTTGGTGCCGATCGCCTTGTCGCTGAACGCGACGGTCGCCCGCTGCCCGACGAACAGCGACCCGTAGTTGCGCAGGTTCTTCAGGTACCAGTCGTCGCGGTCGGTGTGCACCTCCAGGTGCTCGGCCGCGAGCAGGTCGCTCAGCCGGACGGCGTCGTCGTGGTCGGCGGCGAGCAGCACGAAGCCGTAGTCGCGCCAGGCCGCGCCCGGGACCTCCGCCCCGCCGACCTTCGCCAGGTCGCCGAGCTGCCGGTCGATCTCCGCGATGACCGCGTCCGCCATGGCGCGGCTGGTGGTGACCAGGGCGGCGGGCGAGGTCGGGCCGTGCTCGGCCTGGCCGAGCAGGTCGGCGGCGACCAGCTCCGGGTCGGCCGAGTCGTCGGCGATCACCGCGACCTCGGACGGCCCGGCGATCATGTCGATGCCGACCCGGCCGTACAGCTGGCGCTTGGCCTCGGCGACGAAGGCGTTGCCCGGGCCGACGAGCTTGTCCACCGGGCCCGCGTCGTCCAGCAGGCCGAACGCCATCGCCGCGACGGCCTGGACGCCGCCGAGGCAGTAGACGGCGTCCGCGCCGGACGCGGTGAGGCTGTACAGCGTCGGCGCGTGCACGCCCTGGCCGGCGCGCGGCGGGGTGCACGCGACGACCCGGTCCACGCCGGCGACCTTCGGCACCTTCACGGTCATGAACGGGCTGGCGAGCATCGGCACCCGCCCGGCGGGCGCGTAGGCGCCGACGTGGGCGAGCGGGATCTGCCGCTGCCCGAGGACGACTCCGGGCAGCGTCTCGGCCTCGAAGTCGGTGAGGGTGGCGAGCTGGCGGGCGGCGAACCCGGCGACCTGCTCGATGGCGAAGTCGATGCTGTCGCGCAGCTTCGGGTCGAGCCCGCGCGTGGCCCGCTCGGCGTCGTCGGCGGTGACGACGAAGGACGCGGGGTCCCAGTCGTCCAGCTCGCGGGAGTACCGGCGGACGGCGTCCATGCCGTCCCTCTCGATCGTCGAGAGCATCTCGCTCACCCGGTCGCGGACCTGCGGGTCGACCGCGCTGGAGGCGACCTTCAGCGGCTTCTTGACCAGGGTGACGTCGCCGGCGGGAACACGCACGGTGGGAACTCCTTATGCGAGAGGTACGGAGCGGAAGCGGCGGGCCGTCCCGTCCAGGCACGGGCCGGCCGTGCCATGCGGGGCGCGCACGAGCGCCGCGGAGCGGAAGGCGGGGTGGGGATGTGGCCGACCCGTTCCACCCGGTGGTCCGGGCGCCGGGCGGGCACGGTGACGCCGGGCCGGGCACGGGGACGGGCGACCGCCCGGACCCGACTGCTCGGCTGCCGCGAGGTTAACCGACCGCGCTGACCAAGGGGTAGCCTCTCTTTCCTTAGGATTGGAGAGGCTTTTCCTTAATGACGCTGATCCAGCTGCTGTACTTCGTGTCCGCGGTGGAGGCGGGCTCGTTCTCCGCCGCGGCCGAGCGGCTGCGGTTGGCGACGCCGTCGGTGTCGGAGCAGATCCGGCGCCTGGAGCGGCACGTCGGCACGGCGCTGTTCGAGCGCGGGCGGGTGCTGCAGCTCACCGACGCCGGCCGGGCGCTGCTGCCGCAGGCGCGCGCGACGCTGCGAGCCGCCGAGGAGGCGGAGCGGGCGGTCGCCGACGTCCGCGGCCTCAAGGGCGGGCTCGCGAACTTCGGGCTGTTCCGCAACGCGGACTACTACCTGGTGGGCGCGCTCGTCGAGACCTTCCTGCGGGAGCATCCGCAGGTGCGGCTGCGGCTCCCGGGGCAGAACAGCGCCGAGGTCGCCGACGCCGTCCGCGCCGGCCGGCTGGAGGCGGGACTGGTCGTCCTGCCCGTCGACGACGAGAGCCTGACCGTCGCGTCGATCATGCGGGACGAGGTCCGCTACGTCAGCGCCGACCCGCGGCGGACCGGCAGGCCGGTGCCGCTGGAGCGGCTGGCCCGGCAGAACCTGATCCTCTACGACGCGGCGTGGGCGGGCCTCGACCCGACCCGGCGGCAGCTCGCCGCGCGGATGCAGACCCGCGGGCTGACCGTGGTGCCGCACGTCGAGGTCGAGCGGGTGGAGGGCGCGCTGGAGCTCGTCCGGCGGGGGCTGGGCGACACGATCGCGGCGAGCACCGTCCTGCGGACCCGCGCTCCGGGCCTGCACAGCGTCTCGCTGCAGGAGCCGCTGTACGACGAGATCGCCGTGATCCAGCGGCGCGGCGCGCGCCTCTCGGCGGCGACCGCCGAGTTCATCCGGCTGGCCCGCGGCCACCTGCACCGCCTCGCGGAGGGCAACCCGTACGCGCACATCCTGGGCCCGAACGAGTGACCGGAGCGCTGAACCCCTTACGCGGCGGGCTTTCCGGGGGCCACAGGATAATCCTGCGGATGCTAGAGGATCATTCGGCGTTGTCCTTCGGATCCTGCGGCTCATAGATTTCGCGCCAAGCCACGTGACGTGGGCCAGCCCACATGCGGGCCCTCCCGCCGGCCCGGCGACCCGCCGGCGGCGGCCGGGACCGCCCTGCGCGACCAGCCACCCCGCGAACGGCGGCGCAAGCCGGTCCGCGCGCCCGGACCGAAGGAAAGGTCGGTGAGATACACAGATGGCGGACCCGCTACTCCAGGCCCGTGGCATCGGGAAGAGCTACGGGCACGTCGAGGTGCTCCGGGGGGTCGACTTCTCGGTCGCCCGCGGCGAGGTGACGGCACTGATCGGGGACAACGGAGCCGGCAAGAGCACCCTGGTCAAGATCCTCTCCGGTGCGCTCAGCCCGGACAGCGGCGAGATCCTGCTGGACGGTGAGCGGGTGACGTTCAGCTCGCCGGAGAGCGCGCACGACATGGGCATCGAGACCGTCTACCAGGACCTCGCCCTGGCGCCGGAGCTCGGCTCGGCGGAGAACGTCTTCGCCGGGCGGGAGCTGCTGAAGCCGGGGCTGCTCGGCCGGCTCGGCGTCCTCGACCGCCGGACGATGCGCGACCGGGCCCGTGAGGCGTTCGTCGACATGGGCACCGACGTCAAGGACATCGAGGCCCCGGTCGCCGCGCTGTCGGGCGGGCAGCGGCAGAGCGTCGCGATCTGCCGGTCGGTGATGTGGGCCGACAAGGTCATCTTCATGGACGAGCCGACCGCCGCCCTCGGCGTGCGGCAGACCGGCAAGGTCCTGCAGCTGATCCGGCGGGTCGCGGACAAGGGCATCGCGGTCGTGCTGATCAGCCACAACATGCCGGAGGTCCTGGAGGTCGCCGACCGCGTCCAGGTGCTGCGGCTCGGCCGCCGCGTCGCCGAGTACCGGGCGGCGGAGACGACCGTGGAACAGCTGGTCGGCGCCATGACCGGCGCCCTGGAAGGGAAGGCCGCATGACCGAGATCCCCGCCTCGGCGGCCCCGGCGAAGGCCGCGGACGAGACGAGCGGCGCAGGCGACACGAGCGGTACCGGAAGCGCGCACGGCGCCCTGAAGATCGCCCACCGGTCTCCGCTGCGCAAGTTCCTGTCGTCCTCACCGGCCTACATGGGCCTGGTGCTGATCGTGCTCGTGCTGCTGTTCTCGGTGCTGCGGCCGGAGGCGTTCCCGACCACCGCGACCGGCCGCAACATCTCGCTGGACATCTCGGTGCTGCTGGTCATGGCCGTCGGCATGACGTACGTGATGGTCGCGGGCGGCTTCGACCTGTCGATCGGGTCGGTGCTGGTGTTCTCCGGCGTGGTGATGGCCAAGACGATGTCCGCGATCGGCGGCGACGGCACGTTCGTCGTGGTCGCCGGGATGGTGGCGGCGGTCATCGCCGGAACCGCCTGGGGCGTGCTGAACGGCGTGTGCATCACGCTGCTGAAGGTCCCCGCGCTGATCACCACGCTCGGCACCATGGGCGCGGCGCTCGGGGCGTCCCAGATCATGACCAAGGGCACCGACGTCACCACCGTGCCGAACACGCTGCTGAAGATCACCACGTCCCGGCCGCTCGGGTTCAGCTGGCTGGTCTACGTCGCGGTGGTCGTCGCGCTGGTCGGCGGCCTGATCCTGGCGTTCACCCGGTTCGGCCGCCACACCTACCTCGTCGGCTCCAACGACGAGTCGGCCCGCCGCGCCGGCATCAACGTGAACCGGCACCTGATCAAGCTGTACGCGATCAGCGGCGCCCTCGCCGGAGTGGCGGGCGCGATGTCGCTCACCCGCTTCGCCACCACCACGATCTCCGGGCACGCCACCGACTCGCTGCAGGTCATCACCGGGGTCGTGCTCGGCGGGACGAGCCTGTACGGCGGCATCGGCAGCGTCCTCGGCACCGTCGTCGGCATCTTCATCCCCGCCGTCCTGCAGAACGGCTTCGTCGTCACCCACGTCCAGCCCTACTGGCAGCAGGTCGTCATCGGCTTCGTCCTGATCACGGCCGTCTACGTCGATCACCTCAAGCGCGCCAGGCGCGATCGCAGCTAGGAGACCTCATGAGATACGGCACTGCGTTGCGGCTGTCCGCCGCCGTCGGTGTGGCCGCGATGGCCCTCACCGCCTGCGGCTCCGGGTCCGACTCGGGCTCGGGGTCGGGAGGCAAGCGCATCGTCTACGTCCCCGCCGTGACGGGCATCCCGTTCTACAACACGGTCGTGTGCGGGGCGCAGGAGAAGGCGAAGGAGCTCGGCGCCAAGTTCGACGTGCAGGGGCCGCCGGAGTTCGACCCGGCGAAGCAGTCCGCGATCGTCAACGCGCTGGTGGCCGACAAGCCGGACGCGATCATGATCTCGGTGGCCGACTCCAAGGCGCTGATCCCGCCGCTGAAGCTCGCCAAGGCCGCCGGCATCAAGATCATCGGAGTGGACGGCGACGTCGACGACCGCTCGATCATGACGACCAACATCATCTCCAACAACGTCAAGGGCGGCGCGCTCGCCGCGGACGAGATGGCCAAGGCCACCGGCGGCAAGGGCGAGGTCATGGGGCTGAACAACGAGCCCGGCAACCCGCTCGGCGAGGCGCGCGACAAGGGCTTCAGGGACGAGCTGAAGAAGTACCCGGGGCTGAAGTACATCGGCACCCAGTACAGCAAGAACGAGACGGCGAAGGCGGCCTCGATCGCCTCGAGCGCCAGCTCGTCCAACTCGCGGCTCGCCGGCATCTACGCCATGTCGACCACCAACTCCGAGGGCGCCGTGACGGGCCTGCGTGAATCGGGCAAGACCGGGAAGGTCAAGCTCATCGGCTTCGACATCTCCGGGCCCATCGAGACGGCGCTCAACAACAAGCAGATGGCGGGCACCATCGTCCAGCACCCCTACCAGGAGGGGCAGATCGGCGTGCAGTCGGCGCTGGACGCGATCGCGGGCAAGCCGGTGCCGCGCGACCAGAACTCCGACCTGGTCTTCGCGACCCCGGCGAACCTGGCCACGCCGGAAGTCCAGAAGTACGTGTACAAGAAAGAGTGCGGCAAGTGACGGAGACCAGCGAGGCGGGCGAGCGGGAAGGCGAGCAGGCCGCCCCGAAGTACGCGCCGCAGGCGTCGTCCACCGGGCGCGTCATGCCGGCGGACTTCTCGATCGCCCTCTCCGAGGGCCGCGGCGCCACTCTCCCGGACGGTGACTACAGCCGGCGCAAGCAGTCGCTGCGCGGGTTCGAGGACCAGTACACCGACATCGTCGACTACATCGTCCGGATCACGCACCGCATCTGGGAAGACCAGGACATCGGCTACATCTACGACACCTACGCGCCGGGCTGCCGCGTGTTCGACGACAGCGGCCCGCGGCACGGCATCGAGGAGATGGTGGCCGGAACGGTCCAGGCGATCGCCGCGTTCCCGAACATGCGGCACTACGCCGACGAGGTGATCTGGGCGGGCGACGACGAGCAGGGCTTCGTCACCTCCCACCGCGCCCTGAACATCGGCGACCACACCGGCCACTGGCGGTGGGGCCCGCCGACGCACCGCCGCCTCAACACCTGGGTGATCGCCAACTGCGTCATCAAGGACAACGAGATCTACGAGGAGTGGGTCCTCTACAACACCGCCGCCAAGCTGCAGCAGCTCGGCCTGGACGTGGCGGCCTGCGCCCGCGAGTTCGGCAACTCCCGCGCGCTGCGGCCGTACAGCGAGCGCGAGCAGACCGAGGTGGAGCGGCTGCAGGGCGGCCGCAAGCCCGTCGCCCTCCCCGAGCCCGGCACCTCCGGCGCGTTCGACGTGGAGGAGTGGGCCCGCGCCCTCGTCCACAACACCTACAACCGCCGCGACCTGAGCACCATCGACCGGTTCTACGCGCCGAACGTCCGGTGGTACGGCACCACCAACCGGCAGGGCTACGGAAGGCAGCAGGTGAAGGCGATGGCCCGCGCCCTGCTGGCGACGTTCCCGGACCTCGGCGTCCACGTCGACGAGGTGTACTGGATGGGCAACCCGGACGAGGGCTACCGGGTCAGCCTCCGCTGGGGCGGCGCGGGCACCCACAAGGGCTACTCGCTGTACGGCGCGCCGACCGGCCGCCAGGTGCACATCTGGGGCATGTCGCAGCTGTACATCCGGCACGGCGAGATCGTGGAGGAGTGGGCGCTGTTCAACGAGTTCGACGTGATGGCGCAGCTCCTCCGGGACGAGCCGGCCGCGCTTGTCTGACCGGACGATCGGGGACACGCCGATGGCACCGATGACGACCCGGGTGACGTGCGTGCAGCTCGCGCCCGTCCTCAGCGACCCGGACGGCAACATCGAGCGTGCCCGCTCGGCGATCCGCGCCGCCGTCGGCGACGGCGCGCGGATCGTCGTGCTCCCCGAGCTGGCGACCTCGGGCTACCTGTTCGAGAGCGCCGGCGAGGCCCGCGATGCGTCGATCACCGCCGACGATCCGCGGCTGGCGGCATGGTCGGCGGAGGCGGCGCGCGGCGGTGCCGTGGTCGTCGCCGGGTTCTGCGAGCGGGGCGCGGACGGCCTGCTCCACAACAGCGCGCTGGTGCTGGACGGAGCGGGGGTGCGGGCCGTCTACCGGAAGGTCCACCTGTGGGACCGGGAGAAGACGCTGTTCGCGCCCGGCCGCGCCGAACCGCCCGTGCTCGACACCCCCTACGGCCGGATCGGCGTGCTGATCTGCTACGACCTGGAGTTCCCCGAGATGCCCCGGGCACTGGCGCTGCGCGGCGCCGACCTCATCGCGGTGCCGACGAACTGGCCGGTGGTGCCGCGCCCGGACGGCGAGCATCCGCCCGAGGTCGTGGCGGCGATGGCCGCCGCGCGCGCCAGCCGCGTCCTCATCGCCTGCTGCGACCGCTCCGGCGCCGAACGCGGCGAGCGGTGGACGCGCGGCACCGCCCTCATCGACCAGGACGGCTGGATCCGGGCGAGCACCGCGAGCGAGGGCGGCCGGGCGACGGCCGACCTCGACCTCGCGGCGGCGCGCGGCAAGCGGCTGACCGACCTGGCCGACGTCATCGCCGACCGGCGGCCCGAGCTGTACGGGGAACTCGTGCGGCCGGACCGCGGCACCGGGCGGGCCGGCTGACACTGTGCGGGCCGGCTGACACTGTGCGGATCAGCTGACGCCGGGACGGCGCCGGGCCCGGCCCCCCGTCGCCGGGTAGACGCGCTGCGCCGGGTCGGTGATCCCGGCCAGCAGGGTGCTCCGCGCGCGCCGCGCCAGCTCCCGGGCGCCCGGCGACAGCACCGACGACGTGCGCTGGATGAAGGCGATGGTGTCGTACAGCGGTTCGGCGAACGGGACGGTCCCGACCTCGGCCGGGCAGAACGGGCTGTCGGCGACGGCGCGGGAGATGATCGTGTCGCCGACGCCCCGGGCGACCAGCGCGAGCGCCGCCTCGACGTGCTCCACCTCGATGACCGGCTCGATCCGCAGCCCCTCCAGCTGGGCGCGCTCGGCGATCTGGCGGCGGGTCGGGTCGGACCAGCCGTACCGGGCGTCGTACATGACGAGGTCGGCCTCCGCCATGCGGCGGATCGTCATCGGTGCCGCGAGCCGCTCGGGGTCGGCGCTGGCGTAGTACACCTCGTCGCGGATCAGCGGGGTCACGCGCAGCCCGGCGTCCTCCACCGGCAGCACGACCAGGCCGGCCTCCAGCTCTCCCTTGGAGACGGCGGCGGCGACCTCGCTGGAGTTCTGCCCGACGAGCCGGAGCCGGACGTTCGGGAACGCCTCGTGGAACTGCTGCGCCAGGTCGGGCAGCAGGTAGAAGGAGGCGTTGCGCAGCAGGCCGAAGGTGACCACGCCGCCCTCCAGGGAGCCGATGGAGCGCAGGGCCGCGCGTCCCTCGTCCACCGAGGAGACGGCCTGCTCGGCGAACGGCAGCAGCTCGGCGCCGGCCGAGGTCAGCACGAGCCGGCGCCCGCCCCGGATGAACAGCGGCAGTGCGACCTCCTCCTCCATCCGGCGGATGAGCTCCGACACCGACGCCTGCGCCATTTTCATCTCCGCCGCGGCGGCGGTGAAGGAGCCCGTCCGGACGGTGAGCAGGAACGCCCGCAGCTGATTCAGGGTCACAGGACAACCCTATGACAAATGCGGGATAAGTCGGTCTAGTCCTGTTCTTCCCGGCTCCCTAGCCTGTCCCTGGGACGCATTCCCCGCCGGGCGCCCGCGGACGAGTCCCTCCCGTCGCACATCCCCCTCGCCCGAAGGACGAAATGATCACCTTTCTGAAGGAGGCCGTCGCCTCCGAGCAGATCGCCGCCGACAACGGCCGCGTCGCCGAGACGGTGCGCGGCATCCTCGCCGACGTCCGCGCCCGCGGGGACGCCGCGGTCCGCGAGTACTCCTCCCGGTTCGACGGCTGGACCCCCGCCTCCTTCCGGCTGACCCCGGACCAGATCGGCGAGATCGTCGCGAAGGTGCCCCGCCAGGTCATCGAGGACATCGAGTGGGTCCAGGCGCAGGTCCGGGCCTTCGCCGAGCGCCAGCGCGCCTCCATCACCGACTTCGAGATGGAGACGCTGCCCGGGGTGCGCCTCGGCCAGCGCAACCTGCCGGTCCGCGCCGTCGGCGCCTACGTGCCCGGCGGGCGGTACCCGCTCACCGCGTCCGCGCACATGACGATCGTGACCGCGAAGGTCGCCGGGGTCCCGCGCGTGGCGGCGTGCACGCCGCCCATCCGCGGCGAGGTGCCCGCCGCGACCGTCGCCGCCATGCACCTGGCCGGAGCGGACGAGATCCACCTGCTGGGCGGCGTCCAGGCGATGGCGGCGCTGGCGATCGGCACCGAGACCATGGAGCGCGTCGACATGATCGCCGGGCCGGGCAACGCCTACGTCGCCGAGGCCAAGCGCCAGCTGTTCGGCGAGGTCGGCATCGACCTGTTCGCCGGGCCCACCGAGATCCTCGTCATCGCCGACGCCGCCGCCGACCCGTTCGTCGTCGCGGTCGACCTGCTGAGCCAGGCCGAGCACGGCCCCGACTCGCCGGCGGTGCTGGTCACCACCAGCGAGCAGCTGGCGCGCCGGGCGATGGCGCACGTGGAGCGGCTCCTCGGCGACATGCCGACCCGCGACTTCGCCGCCCCGGCCTGGCGCGACCACGGCCAGGTCCTCGTGGTGGACGACCTGGACGAGGCCTTCGCCGTCGCCGACACCTTCGCCTCCGAGCACGTCCAGGTGCTCACCCGCGAACCGCGGCAGGCCCTGGAGAAGATGCACGACTACGGCGCGCTCTTCCTCGGCGAGGGCACCTGCGTGTCCTACGGCGACAAGGTGATCGGCACCAACCACGTCCTGCCCACCCGGGGCAGCGCCCGGTTCACCGGCGGCCTCTGGGTCGGCAAGTACCTCAAGACCGTCACCTACCAGGAGGTGACGGACCGGGAGTCCAGCGCGCGGCTCGGCGAGGTGTGCGGCCGCGCCGCCCGGGTCGAGCTGTTCGAGGGGCACGCCCGCTCCGGCGACGTCCGCGCCGCCAAGTACCGGGGCGGGACGCTGCCGTGGAGCGACCACGCCTTCACCGGGACGCCGGCCGATGCCTGACACGCCCGATATGCCTGACGGGCCGGGTGGCGTGCTCGACGGGGTGCGCGGCCGGACGGCGCTGGTCACCGGCGCCGGAAACGGCCTCGGCCGCGCCATCGCCCGCGCCCTCGGCGAGGCCGGGGTCAGGGTGATCGTCTCGGGACGCACGCGGGCGAACCTGGACGAGACGGCCCGGCTGCTGACCGCCCGGGGCGCCGGTGCCCGCGTCGTCCCGGCCGACGTCGCCGACGCCGGTTCGGTGGCGGCCCTCGCCGACGCGGTCGCCGACGAGGATCTGTCCATCGTCGTCAACTGCGCGGGCGTCGCCGGGCCGGTCAAACCGCTCACCGAGATCGAACCCGACGAGTGGGACGCGGTCTTCGCCGCCAACGTGCGCGGCACCTACCTGGTCTGCCGCGCGCTGATCCCCGCCCTGCTCGCGCACGGCTCCGGCGACATCATCAACATCGCGTCCGTGAGCGGCAAGCGCCCGCTGGCGATGCGCACCCCGTACACCGCCTCGAAGATGGCGGTGATCGGCCTCACCACCACCCTCGGCGCGGAGGTCGGCCCGCTCGGGATCCGGGTGAACTCGCTGTCGCCCGGGCCCGTCCGCGGCCCCCGCATGGAGCGCAACTTCCGGCTGGAGGCGGCCCGCCTCGGCATCACCGAACAGGAGGCCGAGGCGGCGTTCGCCTCCCGCGCCGCGCTCGGCCGCCTCCTCGAGGAGGACGAGGTCGGCCGTGCCGTCGTGGCGATGCTGATGATGTCGGGGCTGCACTGCGCCGACATCGACCTGTCGGCCGGGATGGTGGCGCGGTGAGCGCCGCCGTGCCGGCCGCGCTGGTCCTGCTCCCCGGGATGCTCGGCGACGCCACCGTCTGGGACGGCGTCGTCGCCGAACTCGGGCCGGGGACGGACGTCCTGCGCGCGCGCATCGACCTCGACGACTCGATCGCCGGGCTCGCCGCACGGGTGCTCGACGAGGCGCCCGCGCGGTTCGCTCTGGCCGGCCATTCGCTCGGCGGCATCGTCGCGCTGGAGGCCGTGCGGCAGGCCCCCGACCGGATCACCCGGCTGGCGGTGCTCAACACCAGTGCGGGCGGCGGCTCGCCCGCCCAGCGCGCCGGGTGGGCGCGGCTCGCCGGACGCGTCGGGCGGGGCGAGTTCAAGGCGGTCGCCGGCGAACTGGCGAGGGCGACGCTGCCCGCCGCCCGCCGCGACGATCCCGACCTGGTCGCGCGCAACGAGCGCATGGCCGCGACCGTCGGACCGGACGGCCTGCTGCGGCAGCTCCGCGCCCAGGAGTCCCGGATCGACCTCCACCCGTCGCTGGCCGCGATCGAGGTCCCGGTGCTGGTGCTGAGCGGTGAGCTGGACGAGGTCAGCCCGCCGGCCCTCCAGCGGGACCTCGCGGCGCCGATACCGGCGGCGCGGCACGAGATCGTCCCGGACTGCGGGCACATGTCGCCTCTTGAGCGCCCCGCCGAGGTCGCCGCGCACCTGCGGCGCTGGCTCGCCATGTGAGGCGGCGGCCCGTCCCGGCCTCCGGATCAGCCGCGTGTGTGCGAGGTGCGCAGCACGGGTTCGACGGGATGGACGACGCGCCGCGGCCCACCGTCGTCCCCCGCGATCCTGTCCAGGAGCCGGTCGACCGCGCTGCGCAGCATGTCCTCGAACGGCACGCGCAGCGTGGTCAGCCCGACCAGCGGCCAGGCCGCCTGCTCCAGATCGTCGAAGCCCACGAGGGCCAGGTCGCCCGGCACCCGCAGCCCGAGCTCGTGCGCGCCGTTCATCGCGCCCAGCGCGATCGTGTCGTTCGCGCAGAACAGCGCCTGCGGCAGCCGGCCCTGCGCCGCCATGTCCGCGACCGCCGAGCGGCCGTGCTCGAAGTCGAACCCGCCGTGCCGGATCCACGCCGGGTCGGGCTCGATCCCGGCGTCCGCGAGCGCGGACCGGTAGCCGTCCTCCCGCTCGCGCGCGGTGCTGGCGGCGGGCGGCCCGAGCAGCGCGCCGACCTCGCGGTGCCCGGCGTCCAGCAGGATCCGGGTCCCGAGCCGGGCGCCGAGCCGGTCGTCGGCCACGCACGCGTCGAGCGGCACGTCCTCGGCGTACCGGTGCAGCAGCACCGCCGGCACCCCGCGCTCGTGCAGGACGCGCGGGAGCCGCGAGTCCCGCGACGCGGTGGAGACGAGCACGCCGTCCACCGTGCCGCCGAGGACGTGCGACTCGATGTCGTCCGGATCGCCGTGCTCGGCGATCAGGGAGAGCCGGTAGTGCCGCCGGTCGAGCTCGTCGCACAGCCGTCCGACCAGGAGCGACCACAGCGGGTTGTCGAGGTCGACGACCATCGCGACGCGGCGGCTGCTGCGCGTGACCAGGTCGCGCGCCCGGTCGCTCGGGACGTAGCGCAACCGCGCCGCCGCCTCCCGGACGCGCCGCGCGGTCTCGGCCGGGATGCCCGGATGGCCGCGCAGCGCCCGCGACACCGTGGACTGCGACACCCCGGCGGCGCGCGCCACGTCCAGGCTCGTCACTCGCATCGGTCCATCCCTCCGGTGGCGGCGGGTCAGTAGCCGCCGGACGGCGCCGCGGTCACCGCCGTCCCGCGCACGGCCGCGATGCCCTCCGCGGCGGCCCGCCGCAGGAGCGCCATGTCGTTGCCCGGTGTCACGAAATCGTAGCCCCGCTCGGCGAGCCGCCGGGCGCCGGCGGGACCGGAGGCGAAGGCCCCCGCGATCACGCCCGCGGCGTGCGCGGCCTCGGCGATCCGGGCCAGCGCCGCGTCGACCTCGGGCGGCGGGACGGGCAGGCCGGGCTCGGCGCCGAGCGCGAGCGCGAGGTCGTTCGGGCCGACGTAGACGCCGTCCAGCCCGGGGGTGGCCGCGATCGCGTCCACCGCGTCGAGGGCCGGCCGTGACTCGATCATCGCCCAGGTCAGGACCTGCTCGTCGGCCCGCGCGACGTAGCCGGGGACCTGCGCGATGTTCGCGCGGGCCGGTCCGTAGCTGCGCACGCCCGCCGGCGGGTATCTGCACATGGCGACGAACCGGGCCGCCTGACCGGGGTCGTCCACGGCCGGGCAGATGATCCCGTACGCGCCCGCGTCCAGCAGCTTGCCGATCACGGCCGCGTCGAGCGACGGCGTCCGGGCGAGGGGGACGGCGGGCCCGGCCGACACCGCCTGGATCAGGCGGACGGCGCCGTCCAGGCCGAACATGCCGTGCTGCAGGTCCACGGTCACCGAGTCGAACCCGGCGTGCGAGAGGGTCTCGGCGAGGTACGGGCTGTCGGCCGACACCCACGCGTTGACCACGACCTCTCCCGCGCCGAACAGCTCCTTGAGCCGGTTGTCGCGCATCTGGCTGCCGTCCCTTCCACTCCGGTTGTGCATACGCTAGCACGGCCGTTGACAACGGCTTTCCTCGCTGTAACAGTGTTGATTCACGCATACGTTTGCATGAAGGGAACGACCCCATGACCACCGAGGTGTCCGCGGCCGAACTCGCCTCCCGGACGATCCTGCGCAAGGACCTCAAGGCCGACGCCGCCGCGTTCATCGACACGAAGATCCCGGGCTCCGAAGGCAAGATCAACTACCCGCTGATCGGGCCGGGCGTCTCGGAGAACGCCGAGCAGGTCGTCCCGGTCACCGCGCCGCACGGGTTCAACCTGGGCGCGGCGGCGATGCCGGCCGGCGTCACCAACAACCTGCACCTGCACTTCACCGCCGAGGTCTTCGTCTGCATGGCGGGCGAGTGGCTGTTCCGGTGGGGCGTGCGCGGGGACGACGGCGAGGTGACCGTCCGTCCGGGCGACGTCATCTCGATACCGACCTGGGTGTTCCGCGGCTTCACCAGCGTCGGCACCGACGACGCGTTCCTGTTCACCGCCCTCGGCCGCGACCGCTCCGGCGGCCTGATCTGGGCGCCCTCCGTCCTGGAGAAGGCCGCCCGGCACGGCCTGCACCTCACCTCGGACAACCGGATCGTCGAGACCGCGCCGGGCGAGTACCCGGCCGGCGTGGAGCTGAAGCGCCCGCTGACCGACGAGCAGCTCGCGGCGCTGCGCACGATCGGCGTCGAGGAGATGCGGACGCGGCTGGCCCGCCCGTCCGACCTGCGCTGGTCCGCGACGCCGTTCCTCGACTCCGCGCTGGAGACCGGCGGCGCCGAGCTCGCCGCCGTCGTCGGCTACGGGATCACCGAGGACCGCGACCAGCATCCGCGCCTCGCCGACCCCCACGGCTTCAGCCTCGCCCGCCTGCGCGCGGCGACCGGGCGCGGCATGTCGGCGCACTCGGTGGACGAGTCGCAGGTGCTGATCGTCACCGGGGGCCGCTGGCGGATCACCCTGAACCGGGAGAACCCGATCTCCACGGAGCTGGGCCCCTACGACACCCTGTCGATCCCGGTCGGAGCCTGGCGGCGCTTCGAGAGCATCGGCGAGGAGACGGGCGAGATGGTCGTGATCACCGGCGGCGAAGGCCGGACCCGCATCGAGTGGGACCCGGCCGTCGTCTCCCTGGCCGAGGAGCGGGGCACCGTGATCGACGCGAACGGCTACGCCGCCGAAGCCGCGTTCCTCCAGGCCTGACGGGCACTGCCGCGCCCCTGCGCGCCGGCCGCGATCACCGGCCTCCGAGCACCGCGCGCAGGAGGCCGGGGAAGCGCGCCTCCATGTCGTCGTAGCGCACTTCGACGATCCGCTTGCGGCCGTCCACGACCGACCTGATCAAGCCCGCCTCGCGGAGGACGCGGTAGTGGTGGGAGATGGTCGGGTTGCTCAGGCCGAGGTCGGCCCTGTCGGCGGCGACGGCGCAGTCGACCGGCTGCGCGCCGCCGTGGAGCGCGGCCATCAGCGCCCGCCTGCCGGGGTCGGCGAGCGCGCTGAGGATGACGGTGAGGTCGAAGACCAGTCGTTGAGTTACAGAGGGAGATGCGTGCAGATCGCGCCACGGATATCCGTACCGGTGCACCTCCGCATCGGCGAATTCGACCGGCTCTGGACCGTCGACGACGAGCAGGTCGCCGAATTCGCCGCGGGCCTGACCTCTTCCCCGCGGGTCGACGCCGGGGTCTTCCCCGCGGCGGGGCACGCCATCGACTACCACCGGCGTGGTGCCGCGTTCCAGGTCCAGCAGCTCTCCTTCGCGCCGGACTGCGCGGCCCGCCGGATCACCCACAGCAGCTGACCCGGGACGCGGGGTTGTCCCCCGTGCGAGCTACCGGCGAATGTCCACTGCGCGGGGATGATCTACGGTCGGCCGGATCCCTAGCGTTCTCGCCGTGGCCGCGCCCCTTCGGGCGGGCGGGAATCATTCGCTGGAGGACCTCATGTTCCGCATGCTCAAGAAGACCGTTGTCGCCGCCGTCTGCTGCGCGGTGGCGGGAGGGGGCCTCGCCGGCTGCGACGACGACAACGGCGCGTTCCACAACGGCCTTCTCGCCGGGACCAGGAAGATCAACGTCGCGGGGTACTCGGTGAACGTGTCCTGCACGGGGGACGCGGCGGAGGGCAAGCCGGTCATCTTCCTGATGCCCGGGCTGGGCGACGGGATGGACAAGATGGCCGCTCTGCAGAAGACGCTGAGCGAGAAGAACTGGGTCTGCGTCTACGACCGGCTGGGCGAGGGCAAGAGCGACAAGCCGAAGGGGCCGCAGAGCATCGCCGATTCGGGGAAGGTCCTGACCGCGGTGCTCGCCCGGGTCACGGCCGGCCGTCCCGTCGTCCTGGCCGGGCACTCGCTCGGCGGGCTGATCGCCGCCAGGTACGCCCCCGACCACCGCGACATGGTGAAGGGCCTGGTCCTGATGGACGCGACGACCCCGGACTCCGTCGCCGACGTCACGAAGGGGATCCCCGCGTCCGCGACCGGTCCCGCGGCCCAGCTGCGCGCGCAGACCCTCGCGGTCGACGCGGGGAACAACCCGGAGAAGCTCGCGATCGCCGACGGGAAGGTCCGCTCCGCCGGCGACATCCCGGTGGAGGTGATCCAGCACGGGAAGAAGTACCTGGCGGCGGTCCCGGTGTACGGGCCGCGCCTGGAGCGGGACTGGGCGGCGGGCCAGCACAAGTGGCTCGCGATCTCCAGCCGCAGCAGGCTGAGCACCGCCGCCAACAGCCAGCACTACATCTACGTCGATCAGCCCGCGATCGCCGTCCAGGCGATCCAGCGCGTCGCCGCCCAGGTCAAGTGACCGGAAGGGCGGCGCCGCGGACTCAGCGGACGTTCTTGATGGGCAGCACGGCGAGCGCGCCGAGCACCGCGGCGGTGATCGAGCCGAGGAACAGCGCGAAGTAGTTCGGCCCCGCCGAGCCGATCGCCAGCAAGGGGGCCGCCATGGCCGGGACCAGCAGCTGCGGCAGCTGGAACGACAGCGCGACCACGGCCAGGCCCGCTCCGGCGTCCGAGGTGGCGGGCAGCACTTCGGTCATCATCGCCATGTCGACCGCCACGAACGCGCCCTGCCCCATCCCGGCGATGGCGAATCCCACCACGAACAGGGCCAGGCCCTGGGCGAACAGGCCGACCAGCAGGCCGGCGGCGGTGAGCAGCGTCGAGGTCCACACGATCAGCTTGCGCCCGCCGGTCCGGTCGGAGACCCAGCCGGCCAGGAACGAGGTGGCCACGCTGCCGGCGAAGTACGCGGCAAGGACGGCGCCCGAGGCCCGCGCGGCGTCGCCGGCCGCGATGCCGAGCCGGTCGGTGAGGAAGAACAGCAGGTAGATCGAGACCGTCACCAGGGACATCGTGACCAGCAGCCGGCACATCCAGGCCCAGGCGAAGTCCCGATGGCGCACCGGATCGATCCAGTAGCTGCGCAGCAGGCTCCGCCAGTCGACTCGGGCGCGCTCCGGGTGCACCACATCGCGCAGCACGATGGCGACCGCGGTGCTGGTGCAGAGGGCGATCACCGCCGGCACGCCGAACCACCACAGCGGGTCCCCGGGCAGCGCCCCGATCAGGCCGCCGCCGACGAACGGTGCGATCCCGGTGGCCAGCCCGAACATCGCCGACACGCGGGCCCTGGTCCGGGACGGGACCGCCTCGGCGAGCAGCGCCTGGAGCGCCATCGTCGTCGCGGCGAATCCGGCCTGGGTCAGGACCCAGCCGGCGATGAGGACCGGCACGCTCGCCGCGCAGGCGAGGACGAGCATCCCGCAGGCGCCGACGACGGCGCCGCCCAGGATGAACGGCCGCCGTGCGCCGAACCGGGAGGCGCTGACGTCGCTGATCCTGCCGAGCGGCGCCGTGACGAGCATGACCACCGCCCCGCCGATGGCGACGATGAGGGAGAGCTGCCGCGTCTTGTCCGCCGGGTCCAGAGCGGCCAGCCGGAGCGGGATGGCCACCGTCGCCGCCGACGTGATGGGGAGGGCGCAGCCGAAGATGGCGAGCACGTAGAGGGGGAGGAAGGCCGTCGACTGCCGTTCCTCGCGCGCGCCGGTCGCGTCATCGGCCGTTGAGAGCGCTTCGGACATCCGTTGCCCCTTGTGGTCGCTCGGATCAGGCGTGGAGGGTGCGCAGGGCTTCCGCGACGGCCGCCTGCCCCGCGCGCGCGGTGGCGGAGACACGGGTGTAGGCGCCGCCTTCGTGGTGCAGGCCGACGAGCCGGAGCGCCGCCACGGGGATTCCGGCGGCGGCGAGCGCCGCCGCGTACGCCTCGCCGTCGCCGCGCAGCAGATCGACCTCGGCGGTGAGGATGAAGGCGGGCGGCAGCCCGTCGAAGCCGTCCGCGAGCAGCGGCGAGACCGTGGGGCTGAGCCGGTCTCGCGGGTCGGGCACGTACTGGTCGACCACGCGCTCGATCCCGGCCCACTGCTCGCCGGTGACCTCCATCGCGTCACGGTCGAAGTGCCGCAGCGTCAGATCGAGGGCCGGCGCCTCGAGGATCTGCAACGCCACCGGATGCCGGGCACGGTCGCGGTTGAGGTGGGTCAAGGCCGCCGCGAGGTTGCCGCCGGACGACTGCCCGGACAGCGCGATGCGCTCGGGGTCGACGCCGAGGGGGCCCGCTTCGCGTACCAGCCATTCCAGCGCCGCGTACCCCTGCTCGAGCGCGGCGGGGTAAGGGTCCTCCGGGGCGAGCGCGTAGGAGACGGCCGCGACGACCACGTCGGCGGCGGCCGCGCGCAGGGCGCACATCGCGGCGGTGCTGGGGTAGTGCAGGCCGCCTTGCCGCCATGCGCCGCCGAAGAAGAACAGGCAGGCCGGCAGCGTGGTGCCCGGTTCGGGCTCGCGCGGGTAGAACAGCCGCACGAGCACGTCCGGGTGGCCCTCGACGGGAACGACGTGGTCGCGGGTCGGCAGATCCGGACCGGGCAGGCCCAGCCGCGGGTACACCGCCCGGTCGTACTCGAGAGCCTGCTGCCGTTGCACTTTCGGGTCGTCCGCCTCGGCGGGCGGTGCGACGCCGAGTTCGGCGAGCGCGGTGAGCAGTACGGCGTCGACGGGCATGACGAGCCTTTCGCTTAGGAGGGGGAGGTGGTTCGGCTGCGGAGGAAGGCGCTGACCCGGTCCTGCCAGTCCCTGGCGACGGCCGACGTGCGGGTGAGCGAGGCGGACCCGTGCGCCTGCCGGGGCGCGCACCAGGTCTCGACGGCCACGCCGGAGGCGGCGAGCCTGGCCGCGTAGCGCTGCCCGCTGTCGCGCAGCGCGTCGCACTCGGCGATGATCACCAGGGCGGGCGGCAGGCCGGTGAGGTCCGGGACGTCGGCGGGCATCGCAGGGCCGCCCGCTGGAGCGGACTCGCCCAGGTAGGCGGCGCGGATCAGATCGAGGTCCCCCGCGCCGGTCAGGTCGCGGTACCGGCGATACGACTCGTCCTGCTCGATGTCCAGGGTGACCGCCGGGACCTCGAGCACCTGGTGGTCCAGCGGCGGGCCGCCGCTGCGCCGGGCGTGGACGGCGACCAGGGCGGCGAGGTTGCCGCCCGCCGAGGCGCCGCCGACGCCGATGCGGTCCGGGTCGACGCCCAGCTCCGCGGCCGACGCGCTGAGCCAGGCCAGGGCGTCGAGGCAGTCGTCGAGCGCCGCCGGGAAGGGGTGCTCGGGCGCGAGCCGGTAGCCGACGGCGAAGATGTCGACGCCGCCGTCGACCGCCCTGCGGCGCAGCAGCCGCTCCTCGACCACCTCGTGGATCCCGCCTTGCACGAAACCGCCGCCGTGCAGGGAGAGGTGCGCGGGCCGCGGCCGGCCGGGCCCGGGAGGGTGGTACCGCAGGACGGCGATCTCGCCGGCGCGGGTGGGCACGCGGTGCTCGGTGACCGCGCATTCGGGCGGGCCGGGCAGGGTGAAGCGGAGGGCGAGGGCGTCGGCGAGCCGCCGGGCGGCCAGGCGCCGGCGGGGCCAGTCCGCCGCCCGCAGGTCCGGCAGGCCGGCGGCCAGCTCCCCGGCCGCGGCGATCCAGTCGAGCACCGCCGGTTCCACGTCGGCGCCGGCGTCGCGGGCGGGTATCACGCGCCCACCCCGCGGTCGGCGCCCGCCCAGTGCGGCTTGCGCAGCTCCCGTTTGAGGATCTTGCCCGCGCCCGAGACGGGCAGCGCCGCGGCGAACTCGACGGTGCGCGGCAGCTTGTAGTTCGCGATGTGGTCCCGGCAGAAGTCGCGCAGCTCGTCCGGACGGGCCTGCGCGCCGGGAGCCAGCACCACGACGGCGTGGACGCGCTCGCCCCAGTTCTCGTCGGGCACCCCGATGACGGCGACCTGCGCCACCGCCGGATGCTTGGCGAGCGCGTTCTCGACCTCGGCCGTGTAGACGTTCTCGCCGCCGGTGACGATCATGTCCTTGAGCCTGTCGACGACGAAGACGTATCCGCCGTCGTCCATGTAGCCGGCGTCGCCGGTGTGCATCCACCCGCCGCGCAGCGCCGCGGCAGTCTCCTCGGGCTTGTTCCAGTAGCCGGACATGACGTTGTCGCCCCGCACGACGATCTCGCCCACCCGGCCGCGCGCCACCTCGGTGCCGGCGGAGTCGACGACGCGGACGTCCGCGTGCGCCGCGGGACGGCCGCAGGACCGGGTCAGCGCCGGGTCGTCGTGGTCCTCGGCGGTGAGCAGGGTCGCGACCGGGGCGAGTTCGGTCATGCCGTACGCCTGGGTGAAGCGGGCGTTCGGCAGGATCTCCCGCGCCTTGCGCAGCACGGTCTCGGCGATCGGCGAGGCGCCGTACATCACGCGCTTCAGGCTGCTCAGGTCGCTCGCCGCCGCCTCGGACGAGTCGACGAGCTTCTGGATCATGGTCGGCACCAGCAGGACGTCGGTGACCCGGTGCTCGCGGATCGCCTCGGCGACGCCCGAGGGGGTGAACGACGGCACCATGACATGGGCGGCGCCGGTCAGGTTCCCGATGTTCCAGGCGGCGATGTCGGCCAGGTGGAACATCGGGGCGGCGTGCAGCAGGACGCCGCCCCGCGACAGGATCTCCGTGGTCACCAAGCTGCCCATCGCCGAGGTCAGGCAGGCCCGGTGGGACAGCATGACGCCCTTGGGGGAGCCCGTCGTGCCGCCGGTGTAGAAGACGCCGTACAGGGCGTCGCCCCCGCGCCGCGCGTCGTCCGCCGGGGACGCGCCGTCGATCAGGTCCTCGTACGAGTACATGCCCTCGGGGGTCTCGCCGTCCCCGCAGAAGACGACCGTCCGCAGTCCCGGCACCCGCTCCCGGAGGGCGGGGACGGCGGACGCGAAGGCGTCGTCGACCACGAGAGCGCGGGTCTCGCAGTCCACGAGGGAGTACGCGACCTCCGGCGCGCTCCACCGGACGTTCACGGGGTTCACCACGGCGTCCGCCCATGGCACCGCCATCAGCAGCTCGTGGTAGCGGTCGCTGTTGAACGCGTAGATCCCGACCCGGTCGCCCGAGGCGACGCCGAGCGACCGCAGCGCACCGGCCAGCCGCGCGACCCGCGTGGCCGTCTCGGTGACCGTGCGGGTCCGGGTACCGGAGATCGTCGCGACGCGGTCGGGCTCGCGCTGCCGTGCCGCGTGCAGGGACTGGGTGATGTACATCGACCTGACTCCGCCACTTGTGACTTCTCGTACGTGTGATGTGCTCAACAAACTGCCCAGGATGTAGCACTTTGTCAAGAGGTCTGCCATCCTTAAGTGAATTCTCGTTCGTCAACACGACAGGCACGATGACAGGAGGGGACATGCGGCGGGTCCATATCGCCGGGGTCGGCATGGTGCCGTTCTCGACGCCGAGCCGGAGCGAGCCGTACGACGTGCAGGCCGCGGCGGCGGTGCGCAACGCGCTCGCGGACGCCGGGATCGGTCTCGATCAGGTGCAGCAGGCGTACGCCGGGTACGTCTACGGCGATTCGACGAGCGGTCAGCGGGCGCTGTACGGCGTGGGCATGACCGGTATCCCGGTCGTGAACGTCAACAACAACTGCTCGACCGGCTCCTCGGCCCTCTGGCTCGCGCGGCAGGCGGTGGCCGGCGGCGCCGCCGAATGCGTGCTCGCCTTCGGGTTCGAGCAGATGGAGCGCGGCGCCCTCACGGTGAAGTGGCCCGACCGCCCGAGCCCGTTCGACGAGTTCATCGGCTTCGCCGACAAGCACGACGCCGACACGGACGGCGGCACCGGCGACGCGCCGTTCGCGGCGCGGCTGTTCGGAGCCGCCGGGGCCGCCTACGCCGAGCGGCACGGCGTGGACCCCGCGACCTTCGCGATGATCGCGGTGAAGGCGCGCCGCCACGCGAAGCACAACCCCTACGCCGTGTTCCGCGACGAGGTGACCCTCGAGGAGGTGCTCGCCTCACCGCGCATCTACGGTCCGCTGACCCGGCTCCAGTGCTGCCCGCCCACCTGCGGCGCCGCCGCCGCGATCGTCACGAGCGCCGACTTCGCGCGCCGCCACGGGCTGCGCACCGACGTCGCGATCGCCGCGCAGGCCATGACCACGGACCGTCCGGACACCTTCGAGAACCCGCCGAACCTGGTCGGCTTCGAGATGGCGCGCCGGGCCGCCGACGAGGTGTACGACGCCGCCGGGGTCTCGCCCGAGGACATCCGCATCGTCGAACTGCACGACTGCTTCACCACCAACGAACTGCTGAGCTACGAGGCGCTCCGGCTCACCCCGGACGGCACGGCCGAGCGGTTCGTCCGCGACGGCGACAACACCTACGGCGGACGCGTGGTGACCAACCCGTCCGGCGGCCTGCTGTCCAAGGGGCATCCGCTCGGCGCCACCGGCCTCGCCCAGTGCGCCGAGCTGACCTGGCAGCTGCGCGGGCGGGCCGGCGACCGCCAGGTGGACGGCGTCACCCTCGCCCTGCAGCACAACATCGGTCTCGGCGGAGCGGCCGTGGTCACCCTCTACGAGAAGGTGAACTGATGGCGATCGACATCGCGCGGGCCCGCGCGCTGCGGTTCCCCTCGTTCGCCGTCGAGGTCGAACGAGGCCGGCTGCGCATGTTCGCCCGGTCGATCGGCGAGACCGATCCGGTCTACACCGACGTCGAGGCCGCCCAGGACGCGGGCCACCGCGATCTCCCCGTGCCGCCGACGTTCTTCTTCAGCCTCGGGCTCGAGGCTCCCGATCCCTTCGGATACCTCGACGCGCTCGGCGTCGACCGGCGCCGGATCCTGCACGGCCGGCAGCGGTTCGAGTACGCGCGGACGGCCTACGCCGGCGACACGCTCGTGCTGTCGGAACGCATCACCGACGTGACCGTCAAACGGGGCGGCGCGATGGAACTGCTCGAGAAGACGACCGACATCCGCCGCGGCGGCGACCACGTCGCGCGGGCCCGGGCCGTGATCGTCGTGCGTCACCCGGAGGTGAGCGAATGAGCCCGCCATCGTCCCGCACCGAGGTCGAGGTGCGCGTCGGAGCCGAGCTGCCCGCGCTGGCCCTGCCGCCGATCTCGCGCGCCGACCTCGCCCTGTTCGCGGGCGCCAGCGGTGACCACAACCCGATCCACATCGATCTCGACGACGCCCGCGCGGCCGGCTTTGACGACGTCTTCGCCCAGGGGATGCTGAGCATGGCCTACCTCGGCCGCCTGCTCACCGGATGGGTGCCCCAGGACCGGATCCGGTCGTTCGAGGTGCGGTTCACCGCGCTCACGCCGGTGCACGCACAGCCCACCTGTACCGGCAGGGTCGTCGCGGTCGACGGCGGCCTCGCCACCGTCGACGTCGGGGTGACGCTCGCCGACGGCACGGTGACCTTGACAGGCCAGGCCACCATCGCATGCGAGAGCGCTGCCATGACCCGCACGCCGGAGCGGACCCTCGACGAGGGCGCGCACCTCCCCGCGGGGAGAAGCTCATGAACCGCGGCCGCGTCCTGCCGACCCTCGCGGCCGTCCTGCTCGCCCTGAGCGGCGGCACGGCGTGGGCGGACTCCGGGCCCGCCGGTACACCGGGGTCGGTCGTGCCTCAGCGGGACGCGTTCTACACGCCACCGGCCACGGTGCCGGACCCGCCCGGCACGCTGATCCGCTCCCGCCCGTTCACCCGCTACCACAAGCTCGGGGCGCCCGTTGAGTGGCAGACGACCGCCCCCTGCCCCACGGCGCCGCCGCCACGTGGTCGACGATCGCCGTCGCATGGCTCACCGCACACCTCACCGAACGACGACCAGGGAGCACACCATGACGAAGCTTGACGGCAAGATCGCGATCGTCACCGGCTCCGGACGCGGAATCGGCCGGGAGATCGCACTGAAGCTGGCCGGCGACGGCGCCGCCGTCGTCGTCAACGACCTCGACGAGGAACCGGCCGCCGGCACGGTGGCGGCCATCGCCGCCGCCGGCGGCCGGGCGGTCGCCTGCACCGGCAGCGTCACCGAGGACGGGTTCGCCGAGCGGTTCGTGAAGACGGCCGTGGACCGGTTCGGCGGGCTGGACATCATCGTGAACAACGCCGGATACACCTGGGACACCGTCATCCAGAAGATGACCGACGAGCAGTGGGACGCCGTCCTCGACGTCCACCTCAAGGCGCCGTTCCGGATCCTGCGCGCCGCGCAACCGGTGATCTCCGCCGCCGTCAAGGAGGCGAAGGCGGCGGGCGAGCCGGTCCCGTGCCGGAAGGTCGTGAACATCTCCTCGATCGCGGGCCTGGGCGGCAATGCGGGCCAGGCCAACTACGCCGCGGCGAAGGCCGGGGTCACCGGCCTGACCAAGACGCTGGCCAAGGAGTGGGGACGGTTGAACACGACCGTCAACACCGTCGCGTTCGGCCTGATCAGGACGCGGCTCACCGAGGCGCCGGCCGACGGCGGCAGCACGATCGACGTCCAGGGAAGGGAGATAAAGGTCGGCGTCAGCCCCCGGCTGCTCGACGCGATGGAGGCCGGCATCCCGCTCGGACGCGCCGGGACGCCCGGCGAGGCGGCCGGCGCGGTCTACCTGCTGTGCATCCCCGAGTCCGACTACATCAGCGGGCAGACCCTGGTCTGCGGCGGAGGCTTCCGCCTCTAGCCGGGGAGCGGCGTGCGCGGCCCGCGGTCGACTCGCGGGCCGCGCACATCTACCCTGGCCGGGGCCGGAGCGATCGGCCTTCACGCGACCTCGGGGAAAGGCGGGCCGGCACGATGGAGGGGACCGCGGTCCGGCGCCGTCGCCCGGCGAACCGGCGCGAGCTGATCGTCGAGGCCGCCGCGGCCCTGTTCGCCGACCGGGGCTTCGACTCGGTCTCGGTGGGGGACATCGCCGAGCAGGTCGGCTTCGGTCCGTCGGCGCTCTACCGGCACTTCGCGGGGAAGGACAAGCTCCTCGGCGCGGCGGTCGATCACGCGCTGGACCGGTTCGCCGACGCGCTCGGCAGCGGCGCCGCGGACCCCGACGTCCGGCGCGGGACCGTGGACGCGGTCGCCCGGTTCGCCCTCGACCACCGCTCGGCCGCCGTGCTGTGGGAGCGGGAGGCGCGGAACCTGCCCCCCGACGCGTTCGCGGCCCGCGCCGAACGGCTGGCCGAGCTGCGGAACACCTTCGTGCGGGCGGTGGGGGGACCGGCGGCGGCGACGGTCTCCGCGGAGCGCCTGGCGGCGCGGATGGCCCTGGCGGTCCTGCTCAGCCCGGCCTTCCACCACGGGACCCTCACCCCGGCGAGGTTCCGCTCGGTGCTGGTCGGCACCGCCTCCGCGGTGCTGGACGCGCGGCCCACCGTTCCGGTGCCGTCGGCCGCGCCGCCCCTTCCGGCGAGGCTGACCCGCGGCACCAAGCGCGAGCAGATCCTGCACACCGCGTTCCGGATCTTCGCCGAGCAGACCTACTCCGGCACGGGGATGACGGAGATCGCCGCCGCGGTCGGCATGTCGCCGTCCAGCATCTACCACCATTTCGGCACCAAGTCGGAGATCCTGCTGGAAGGGCTGCACCGCGGCAACGGCTACCTGCAGATAACGCTCGACGACGCCTTGAGCGAGGCCGCCGACGAAACGGCCGCGCTGCGCCGGCTGATCGAGGTCTACTCGACGTTCGCCCTCCGGCACACCGGGTTCGTGGACGCTCTCGTCGCGGAGCTGCACAGCCTCGGCGAGCAGGCCGAACCGCTGATCCAGGCCCAGCGGGACTACGTCGGCGAGTGGGTCCGGCTCTGTGTCGCCACCCGCCGCGACCTGGACGAAGCGCGAGCCCAGTTCGTGGTGCAGGCCGTCCTCATGGCGGTGAACGAGATCGCCCGCGAACGCGCCATCGGCCGGGTACCCGGCATCGAGGCCGCACTCATCGAACTGGCGACGACGGCGTTGCTCGCACCGTCCGCGCACGGCCCCCGAAACGGCGATCAGGCCGAAGCGGTCCGGTGATCCGCTCAGGCAAGGACGGCCGCGCAGTGTCTCATACCCGTCCCGCCTAAACGGCTTCTGTGGCCTGAAGTGGGCACGACACTGTCCGATTCACGTGACTGACCTGCCAAGTCAAGATAGTCACCATTTAATAACTTTTTCGGGATGGGGCGCAAAATGGCCCGTTTTGCCCACTGGGAAAGCTACGTTCAGGCGCACAGCTGAGAGATGCGTCACAGTCGCGGCGGAGCGGGTCGCCACCGGCACGGACGCGTCGGTAGCGGGGGAGACGCGATGACCCGACGGGCGCGATCGGTCAGGACGAGGATCGTCATTCTGCTCGTCCCGCCGATCATCGCACTGGTCGCGCTGTGGGGTTTCGCGGCCGGCGGCACGCTCGGGGACGCCCTGCGGCAGGCACGGTCGCGGACCTTCACCGACAAGGTCGTCCGGCCGACCGACGCGATGATCGACGCCCTGCAGAACGAGCGGCGCATGTCGCTGTCCTACCTGGGCGACGACGCCACCATCGGCAGGGCCGGGTTCGACGCCCAGCGGGCGCAGACGGACCGCACCCGGGCGGCTTTCCGCCGGTCGGCGGCGGATCCCGCCGTCCGGGGCGCGGCCGCGCCCGAGACCAGGCGCCGGATGGCCGAGCTGGCCGCCTCGCTGGGCGAACTGGACACCGTCCGCAGTCTGGTCGACCGGCGCCTGATCGACCGCGCGCAGGCCCTGGCCCGGTACACCGGATTCATCGATCTCGCGGCCGAGATCTACTCCGAGACCCGCTCGTCCGACGACCGCATCGCCCGCGACACCCGGCTCCTCGACACCCTGGAGCGCGCCCGGGAGAACCTGTCGCAGGAGGACGCGCTGATCACCGGTGCGCTGGCGGCGCACAAGCTCAGCGGCACCGAGCACCGGCGGCTGGTGGAGCTGTCGGGGACGCGCCGCTTCCTGTACGGCGAGTCGACCGGGGCGCTGCCCGCCGCCGACCGCGACCGGTACAAGGCGATCGTCGCCGGCCCGGAGTTCACCCTGTTCACCCGGCTGGAGGAGCAGCTGATCGCGGCCGGGGCCACCAAGGGTCGCCCGCCCGTGGACGTCGGGGCCTGGCACACCTCGACCGAGTCGGTGAACGCCGAACTGGTCGGGCTCTCGTCCGGAATCCGCGCGGCCACCTCGCAGCGCGCCGCCCAGAAGGCGGACGCGGTGCTGCTGCGGCTCGCCCTGACCGGAGGCCTCGGCCTCCTCGCCGTGGTGGCCGCGATCGTCATCGCGGTCCGGATGGGCCGCCGGCTGATCCGGGAGAGCCGGGACCTCGCCGGCGAGGTGGCCGCCTTCACCCAGGACCAGATCCCGGCGATCACCGAGCGGGCCCGCCGGGGGGAGCCCGTGGGCGACGCGGAACCCGCGACCCGGCCGGCGTTCACGGTGACCGAGATCGGCCGGATCGACGCGGCGTTCACCGAGGCGCGCAGGGCCGTCGTCCGCGCGTCGGCGGGCGAGGCGGCCGCGCACCGGCGCCTCAACGAGGTGTTCGTCACGCTGGCCCGGCGCAACCAGTCCCTGCTGCAGCACCTGCTCGGCCTGCTGGAGCGGATGGAGCGCGACACCGAGGACCCCGACGCCCTGGCGGGCCTCTTCGAGCTCGACCACCTGGCGACCCGGATGCGCCGGCACGCGGAAGGGCTGGTCATCCTGTCCGGGCGGCCGTCCGGGCGCAGCTGGCGCCACCCGGTCCGGCTGATGGACGTGGCGCGCGCGGCGGCGTCGGAGGTCGCGGACTTCACCCGGGTCGAGGTCGTGCCGATGGGGCACGCGGCCCTGTCCGGCCGCGCGGTGGCCGACACCATCCACCTGCTGGCCGAGCTGATCGAGAACGCCGCCGCGTTCTCCCCGCCGACGACCATGATCCGGGTGACGGGCACCGAGGTCGCGCACGGCTTCGCGATCGAGGTCGAGGACCGCGGGCTCGGCCTGTCCCCGGCGGAGCAGGACCGGCTGAACGCCCTGCTCGCCACCGACCCCGAGATCGACTTCGACGGCTCGGTCCAGCTCGGCCTGTTCGTCGTGGCGCGGCTCGCGGCGCGGCACGGCGTCAAGGTGACGCTGCGCCCGTCGGGCTACGGCGGGGTCACCGCGATCGTCCTTATCCCGCAGGAGCTCGTCATCGAGCCGCCGGGGGCGCGCAGGGGCGAAGTGGACGCGGGACCGGGCGACCGCACGTACCTGGCCGCCGTCTCCCGCCGGCCGGACACCGGGCGCGAGGAAGACCGGCGACGCGCGATACACGCCTCGCCTCCGGCTCTGGAGGGGGTGCCCATCGCGGAGCCCTACGCCCGGGAGAGCCGCCGTCCGGGCCACGGCGGCGAGGCCGGCATGGCGGACGGCGGCCGGGAAGGGCTGCCGAAGCGGCAGCGGCAGAAGAGCCTCGCGCCCCAGCTCCGGCGGGCACCGGCCGGGCCCGCCGACGCGCCGTCGCCCGACCGGTCGCCGGAGGCCGCCGGCCGCCTGGTGTCGAGGCTGCAGCGCGGCTGGCAGCGCGGGCGGGCCGCCGCCGATCCCGCCGAGGACGCCCGGCATCGGCCCCCGTCCGGTCCGGGCGGCGACTGATGCCGCAGGACCCGGACGAACTCTGGGTGGACGAGCAGGCCGGGCCCGTGGTCCGCCCGTTCGCCGTGGCCAGGGGCAGGACGGGGCGCAGGGGCGCCGCGATCGATCTCATCGCGGTCGTCGTCACCGCCGAGGTCCCGCCGCCCGATCCGCGGACGCTCGGACCGGAGGACGAGCGGATCCTCGAACTGTGCGTGCACCCGCAGACGGTCGCCGAACTCGCCTCCGACCTCGTCCTGCCCGTCGGCGTCGTGCGCATCCTGCTGAACGACCTGCTGGAGCGGGGACTGGTGCACGTGCGGCGGCCGGCCGTGACCCGGGCGGGGCGTCCCGACCCACGTCTTCTCAGGGAAGTGATCGATGGTCTCCGTGCGCTGTGACCCGAGGCGAGCGAAGGCGCTGCTCGCGAGCGCGCTGCTGGCGGCGACGCTGGGCGCCGCCGGCTGCAGTGCCGCACACGACGGCCCGCCGGCCGCCCGTACGCCGGGCGTGACGCGCGAGCCGTGCCCGCACCCGGTCAACAAGGGCCACGGCTGCATCTACCTCGGCTCCCTGTCCGACCTGACCACCGGGCCGTTCAGGTCGCAGGGCGCGCCGATCACCCAGGCGCAGCGAGCGTTCTGGGACCGGGTGAACCACCAGGGCGGCATCGGCGGCTACGACGTCGACGTCACCACCTACGTCCGCGACAACCACTACGACCCCCGGGTCCAGACCAGCGCCTACGACGAGATCAAGGGCAAGGTGCTGGCCCTGGCGCAGACGCTCGGGTCGCCGACCACCGACGCGATCCTGGGGAGACTGCGCGCCGACAGGATGATCGCGGTACCCGCCTCGTTCACCTCGAAGTGGGTGTTCGAGGACAACGTCCTGGAGTCGGGCGCGTCCTACTGCTTCGAGGCCATGAACGGCGTCGACTACGGCGTCGACCACTTCAAGGCCAAGAGCGTGATGGTGGTCCACTACTCCGGTGACTACGGCGACGACGCGGCCGCCGGAGTGAAGGCCGCGGCCGGCGCGCGCGGCGTGTCGTACATCGACGTGCCGACGGTCCAGGGGACGCCCGGCAAGAGCACGGCGGAGCAGGCGGCCGCCGTGCGCGCCGTCCTGTCGCGCCGGCCCGACCTGGTCGTGCTGACCACGGGCCCCGCCGACGCGGCCACCATCGTCGCCAAGACCGTCCAAGCCGGCTACAAGGGGCACTTCATCGGCGACAACCCGACGTGGTCGAAGAGCCTGGTGCGGAGCCCCGCCTTCGCCGCCATGAAGGAGCGGTACCTGATAGCGGCACCGTACAAGCCGTTCGCCACCGACTCGCCCGGCTACACCGCGATGCGGCTGGCGCTCGGCCGGGTCGAGCCGGACGACTCGTACACCACCGGATGGGCCCTGTCCTATCCGCTGAAAGAGGTCATCCAGCACGCTGTCGCGGCCAAGGACCTGACCCGGGCGGGGCTGCTCCGCGCCGTCCACGAGCTCAAGCACGTGAACTACGAAGGCATCATGCCCGCCGAGGCGGGGAACCGGTCCGCGGCCGCGGACGTCTCGGCCTTCCGGGAGTCGACGATCGGCAAGCCGGACGAGCACGCGTTCACCGGCATCAGGACGATCACCGATTTCGCGGCGGGCCTGACCGCGCGCGGCTACCGGCTGAAAGCCCCCTGCTACAGCACCAAGTGATCACAGGCGTGCGGGCCCGCCGTCACGATCCGCCGCTGCCCGCCTCGTCGAACGGCCCAGCACGTCGTTCTGCGCCTTTACCCGGCCAGAAGAAAGTGTATATTCACTTACATAGTGCGGCTCTTCGGAGAGAGGTGCGGTCGAGCCCTCGGCCGAGACGGTCGGACCCGAAGCCATCCGCGCGCCGGCCGCCGAGCCCGCCGAAAGGAAGGTCATGGCACGCCTCCAGGGAAAGATCGCGATCGTCACCGGCGCCGGGATCGGGCAGGGCCGCTCCACCGCCCTCCGGCTCGCCCGGGAAGGCGCGACGGTCATCGCCGCCGACGTGAGCGGTGCCGAGAAGGACACCGCCGCCGAGAGCGACGCCATCGTCGCGGTGAGCGCGGACGTCACCCGCGCTGCCGAGGTCGAGGCGCTCATCGGCGAGGCGACCGGACGGTACGGCCGGCTCGACGTCCTGTGCAATGTCGTGGGCGTCGCCGGGATCGCGCAGGCCGCCATCCCCGACGTCGACGAGGACGAGTTCGACCGGCTCATGGCCATCAACCTCAAGAGCGTCCTGCTCGGCATGAAGTACGCGATCCCGGCCATGGTCGCCGGCGGCGGCGGGTCGATCGTCAACTGGTCGTCCGTCGGCGGGCTGGTGTCCTCCCCGCACACGGGCGCCTACGGCGCGTCCAAGGCGGGCATCCTGTCGATGACCCGGACCGCCGCGCGCGAGTGGGGCAGGCACAACGTGCGCGTGAACGCCATCTGCCCGGGGTTCATCTACCCGACAGGAATGACCCTGATGGGGGAGAAGGAGTTCCCGTCGGCGGTGCGGAGCGCGGCCTCGAAGTCGGCGCTCGACCGCCCCGGCCACCCCGACGAGGTCGCCGCGGTCGCCGCGTTCCTCGCCTCCGACGACGCGTCCTTCGTGACCGGTTCCCACCTCGTCGTCGACGGCGGCTGGACCGCCGGGGGCTGAGACCCGGCGGCCCGGACGCCATCGCGCCGGCGGGCGACCGCCTCCGGACGGATCAGGCGAAAGGCGGCGGACCACTTCCGACCAGCGCGATGACGTCAGACCAGGCCTCCGAGGCGCCGAGCGTGATCTGTGCCTCGCGGCCGTCGGGAAGCCTCAGCGTCTGGTCGTGAGGGGCGCCGGCATCGAAGTCGGCAATGGTCGCGGTCCCGGACCACTCCCGCTGCTTGGCGCGCAGATCGACATAGACCTCGACCTCGCTTCCCTCGCTGCTGATCAGGGTGGCGGGTCCCCTGTAGCGGCTCACGCCGGGGCCTTCTCGCCGCGACAGGTGTGGAGTGTGTTCATGAAGACGCACCGTAGCGCTGAGGTCGGACGTTCTCCGCAGCCGATATCGAGCGCCGTACAGCGATGCCGGCGGCCGGGGGCTGGACGCGGGCGCCCTGCTCGGCGGGCCACGGGTAGTCAACACTATTGTTGACGGGTGCCGGGGGCCCGTGGTACCAAGGCCGGGTGACCGATCTATTCATCGAGGGCGTCGCGCTCGACGCCTCGTGGCGCGACCGCGACCGAAGTCTCACCGACCTGATCTTCGACGCGGTGCGCGCGGCGATCGACGATTCCGGGCAGCCGTTGGAGGGCATCGATTCCGTCGTCCTCGCCGCGCACGACCTGGTCGACGGCCGCTCGTTGTCGAGCATGGTCACGGCACCCGCCGCGGCCGCCTACCTGCGCGATGAGATCCGCTACGGGGACGACGGGGCGGGAGCGTTCGCGGCCGCGATGACCCGGCTCGAGGCGGGGCACAACCGGCGGACGATCGTCGCCGGCTGGGGCCGGGCCAGCGAGCACGACGTCGACGCCGTCTCCCATGGACTCTTCGACCCGTTCTTCGGCAGGCCGGTCGGGCTCGACGAGCTGGCCGTATCCGCTTTGCGCGCCCAGGCGTGGATCCAGCGGCACGGCACGGCCGGCCGCGACGCCGCCTGGCGGCGCCGGAGGGAGCGGGCCGCCCGCAACCCGCGGGCGGTGACGCAGAGCGGCGTCCAGCAGTCCGCGCCGTATCCGCTCCGGCCCGAGGAGCTGCCGGTCTGGGCGGACTTCGCCGTCGCCGTGGTGATGTCGACGGAGCCGGCCGGTGTGAAGGTCGCGGGGATGGGCCAGTCGTCCGACCCGTACCACCTCGGCGACCGCGACCTGGTCGGGATGCCGGCACTCGTGGACGCCGCGGGCAAGGCGCTCGCGGACGCGGGCGCGGCCCTGTCCGACGTGGAAGTCGTCGAACTGGACGCGCTGACCGGTTTCGACGAGGCGCTGGCCGTCGAGGCGCTCGGCCTGGCGGAGCCCGGCTCCGCCTTCGGCTATCTGGCCGAACACGATTCGGTCAACCCGAGCGGCGGTTGCGCCGCCGGCTACTGCGCTCCGGCGATGGGCCTGGCCCGGATCGTCGAGGCGACCCTGCAACTGCGCGGCACGGCCGGTCCCGTCCAGCAGGACGCCCCCCGCAGGGCCCTGGCGACCGGATCGTCCACGATCGGGTCCCAGACCCAGACCGCGATCGTTCTGGAGGCGGCATGAGCAACCCGGTCGCGATCGTCGGAGTCGGGCAGACCGGCTACCGGCGGGCGCACAAGGACAAGTCCTCGTCCGATCTCATCTGGGAGTCGGCCAAGCTGGCGCTGGACGACGCGGGGATGACGATCGACGATGTCGACGTGGTCGTCCAGGGCGTCGCCCCGGACGCGCTGAGCGGCGAGATCTGCGGTGAGAAGACGGCGATCATCGGTGCCGGCAAGCCGCACCTGCGCGTCAACACGGGCGGGGTCACCGGATCGTCCGCCGCCTTCAGCGGCGCGTCGTACGTCGCGTCGGGACGGGCCCGGGCGGCCCTGGTGGTCTCGCTCGAGCGGATGGGCCAGGCGACGTCGTCGCAGCAGGTCTTCAACACGATCTTCGACCCGGTCTACGAGAAGGACTTCCCGCTGACCACCATCACGATGGCGGCGCTGCGGGCCTCGATGCTCATGCGGATGTACGGGTACACCGAGGAGCACTGGGCCAAGATCGCCTCGCGCAACTACCGGAACGCGTTGAAGAACCCGCTCGCGCACATCCACAAGGACTACAGCCCGCAGGACGTCATGGACTCCCCGCTGCTGGCGTGGCCGATCCACCGCTACGAGGCGTGCCCGATGTCCGAAGGGGCGTGCGCCATCGTGATCGCGGACGAGCGGAGCGCGCAGGGGCGCACCCCGGCCTGGATCCAGGGGATGGCCTCGACGTCGGACAGCTACGCGATGGGCGACCGGATCCACCGCCCCGAGGCGACCCTGGTCGACCTGCTGACCCTGCGCATGTCGGCCGAGAGGGCGTATGCCGACGCGGGCGTCACCGACCCCGTCCACGAGATCAACGTCATCGAGCTGTACTCGCCGTTCTCCAGCGCGGAGGCGATGACCTATCCCGCGCTCGGACTGTGCAAGGCGGAGGACGGTCCCGCCTTCGTGGACCGCCAGGGCGTCGACCCCGAGCTTCCGGTGTTCAACCCGTCGGGCGGCCCGCAGGCGGCGAATCCGGTGAGCGCGACCGCGCTCGTCCGGATCGCCGAGGCCGCCCTCCAGGTGCGCGGCCGCGCGGGGGACCGGCAGGTTCCCGGTGTGCGCAGAGCGCTGGCCACGGGGCAGGGGGGCGCCACGCAGTTCTCGACCGTGTGCGTGCTCGGCGCGCAGCGGCCGCCGGCGAGGTCGTGACGGCCTTCGCCCGCCACCGGGGGTCGCGCGACTTCGCGGCCCGCGGATCCGGCTTCCCGACATCCGGTCGGTGCCTGTCCCGGTCAGGCCCGGGGCGGCGGGGGCCGCACGGCCTCCGGCGGCCGACCGGCGCAGACCGACGTCCGGCGGCGAGCACGGTGCCGTCGTCCACGAGAAAGAGGGTGCCCTAGTGGCCGCAGATCAGGACCTCATCACCGATGTCACCGATGTCGAGCCGGTCGAGATCCCGGGGAGGTGGGATTTCGCGTTCACCTACTTCGCCGGTAACGCGGCCAGCCGGTTCTTCGCCGAGATCCGCGAGAACCGGCGCGTGATGGGCACGCGGTGCCCGAAGTGCCGGCGACTGCTCGTCCCGGCCCGGTCGTTCTGCGACGCCTGCTTCGAGCGCACGACCGAGTGGGTCCCGGTGTCCAACGAAGGGACGCTGGAGACCTTCACCATCATCACGGCGGCCTTCCCCGGCCTGCCCGAGCCCCCGGTGGTCCTGGCCTACGTCACCCTCGACGGCGCCGACACGGCGCTCGTCAACGTCGTGACGGGAGTGGACTGCTCCGACATCGACGCGGCCGCCGCCCGGCTGTTCGAGCAGCCGCGGGTGCGGCTGTCGTTCGTCGCGGAGCCGCAGGGCCGCATGACGGACTTCAGCTTCGTGCTCGCGGACTGACGTCCCTACCTGCTCCGATCTCGACCAACGCCCGTGTTGAAGCTTTTTCAACACGGGCGTTGACGCGTCCTGTGATGCTGGTTACAGTCCAGGAATCAACACAGGTGTGGAATGGAGTGGGCATGCTCGACGTGCGGCACGTGAGCCTTCACTTCGGTGGGGTCCGGGCGCTCAGCGACCTGTCGTTCTCGGTGCCCGAGGGCGGCATATGCGCGCTCATCGGGCCCAACGGCGCCGGCAAGACGACACTGTTCAACGTCGTCAGCCGGGTGTACACGCCGACGGAGGGCTCGGTCACCTTCGACGGCGCCGACCTGCTGGCGCGACCCCGCCACCAGGTCATGCGGATGGGCATCGCGCGGACCTTCCAGAACCTCGCCCTGTGGCCGACCATGACGGTCCGCGAGAACGTGATGGTCGGCGCGCACTGCCGGTCGCGGGCGACGATGCTGGCCTCCGCCCTGCGGCTGGGCACGAGGACCGAGGAGCGCCGCCTCCGCGCGGAGGCCGACGAGGTCCTGGAGCGCCTCGGCATCGCCGAGCACGCCGGCCACCTCGCGGCCGACCTGCCCTTCGGCACCCTCAAGCGGGTCGAGCTGGCCCGGGCCCTCATGGCCCGGCCCCGGCTGCTGCTGCTCGACGAGCCGGCCGGGGGCCTGACGCACTCGGAGGTCGACGCCCTCGCCGACCTGATCCAGGACGTCGCCGAGAGCGACGGGCTCACCGTCCTCCTCGTGGAGCACCACATGGGCATGATCATGAGGCTGTCCCGCCAGGTGGTGGTCCTGGACTCCGGCACGAAGATCGCCGAGGGCACCCCGGCGGACGTCCGCCGCGACGAGCGCGTGGTCGCCGCCTACCTCGGGGTCGCGGCATGACGGCCGGCACGGTGCTCGCCGCCGAGAACCTCTCCGCGAGCTACGGCCCGCTCCAGGCGCTCCGCGAGGCGTCCTTCCGGCTCGGCGAGGGCGAGGTGGTCGCCCTGCTGGGCGCGAACGGCGCGGGGAAGACGACGACGCTGCGGGCGATCACCGGCAGCATCGTCCAGGTCACCGGCAGCCTCGAGTACACCTCCGAGGCCGGCGCCCTGAGCCTGATCGGCACCGCCCCCGCGGACGCGGCCCGCCACGGGATCGCCCACGTCCCCCAGGGCCGCGGCACCTTCACGGACCTGTCCGTCGAGGACAACCTGCGGGTCGGCGCGATGACCCGCCGCGACCGCGGCGAGATCGAGGCGGACCTCGACCACTGGTTCGCGACCTTCCCGCGGCTGAAGGAGCGCCGCCGCAAGCCCGCGGGCAACCTGTCGGGAGGCGAGCAGCAGATGCTCGCCGTGGCCCGCGCGATGATGATGCGCCCGCGCCTGCTGCTCCTGGACGAGCCGTCCCTCGGACTCGCGCCCCTGGTCGTGGCGGACCTCTTCGCGACACTGGGCCGGCTGCGCGCCGAGCTCGGCGTCACCGTCCTGCTCGTCGAGCAGAACGCCAACATCGCGCTGGAGCTCGCGGACCGCGGCTACGTCCTGGAGGCGGGCCGCATCGTCCTGGAAGGGACCGCCGCGGACCTCATGGCCAAGGACGAGATCCAGAAGGCCTACCTCGGTCAGTAGACCGCCCTTCACCCCCACACGAGGACGTGACGTGGACCTATTCATCGCCAGGATCTTCGACGGCATCGCGACCGGCGCGCTCTACGCGAGCGTCGCGCTGTCGCTGGTGCTCATCTACAAAGCGACGGCATTGATCAACTTCGCCCAGGGGGAGATGGCGCTCTGCGGCGCCTTCACCGTCTACGTCCTGGCCGTCGGGCACGGCGTCAACCTGTACGTGGCGCTGCTCGTCGCCATGGCGCTCAGCGCCGCGGGCGGGGCGGTGCTGCACCGCGTCCTGATCCAGCGCTTCGACCCCCGCGACCACCTCCCGATCGTCCTTGTGACGCTCGGCCTCCTGCTGGCGCTCAACGCGCTGGCGGCCATCGTCTTCGGTTTCGAGCCCCGCCGGATCCCCTCGGTCTTCCCGCGCGGCAACGCCGTCGCCTTCGGGTCGGCGTCGCTTCGCTGGTACACGCTCGGCGTCCTGGCGGTCTCCGTCCTGACCCTGGTCGGGCTGACGCTGCTGCTGCGCCGGACCCGCATCGGGCTCTCCTTCCGCGCGGTGGCCAACACGATCGACTCCGCGCAGCTCGTCGGCATCCGCGTCAACCGGGTCATCGGCGTCAGCTGGGCGCTGGCGGCCGCCATCGGCACCCTGGCGGCGACGCTCTACGTGTCCGACCCGCTCCGCCAGCTCGACACCGGGGTCATGGAGCGAGTGCTGATCTTCGCCGCGGCGGCCGCGGTGCTCGGCGGACTCGACAGCCTCTGGGGCTCGCTCGCCGGGGGGCTGACGCTCGGCCTCACCGAGAGCCTGGTGATCGGCTACGTGCACTGGGTCCCGCCGGAACTCGGCATGGTCGTCGCGCTGCTGGTGCTGGTGCTCGTGCTCGTCTGGAGACCCAACGGGCTGTTCGGGGCGGCTTCGGCGGCGAGGGTCTGACATGGCGGCCACGAACATCCTCCGATCGCGCCGGACGCGCCGGCGCGCCGGCTGGACGGCGGTCCTCGCGCTGCTCGCGCTGATCCTGCCGTACATGCTGGTCAACTCGCCGCAGTTCGCGGTGTTCGGCAACACGATCCCGCTCAGCATCGACGTCCTCAGCTACGCGGTCGTCGCCGGCCTGGCGGTGCTCAGCCTCGTCGTCCTCGTCGGCCACGGCGGGCAGCTCTCCCTCACGGCCGGCTTCTTCATGGGCGTGGGCGCGTACCTGACCATGATCCTCAGCAACGAGACGGCGCTGCCGTTCGCGCTGTGCGTCGTCGCCGCCGCGCTCGTGTGCGGGCTGCTGGGGATCGCGGTCGGCCTGCCGGCGCTGCGGATCGAGGGCGCGTACCTGGCACTGGTGACCATCACGCTGGCATCGGTGCTCCCCTCGCTGGTCCGGCTGCCGGTGATCTCAGGGCACACGGGCGGCTCGAACGGCCTGTCGCTCAAGTACACGCCGAGCGCCCCGGACTTCATCGGCCAGGTGCCGACCTGGCTCGGCCACCTGCCCGGCATCGGGCCGTCCTACATCGGCACGTATGCGCTGGGGCCCGCGCAGGCCGCCTCGGTCTGGATCTTCTACCTCGTCCTCGCCGCCACGCTCGCCGTCTTCTGGCTCGTCGCCGGTGTCGTGCGGGGCCGCACCGGCCGCGCCGTGCACGCCGTCCGCGACCACGGCATCGGCGCGGCGGCGAGCGGCGTGCACGTCGCGCGGCTCAAGGTCATGGTCTTCGGGCTCAGCGGGCTCGTCGCGGGCGTCGCCGGCGGGCTCTACGCCCTGGTCTTCCGGATCGTCGCGCCCGAGACGTTCGGCCTCACCCTCGCGATCTACCTGCTGTTCGGCATGATCCTCGGCGGCCACCGGGCCCTCGGGGGCGCGGTGGCCGGCGGCTTCGCCGTCGCCTACCTCCCCGTCATCACCGGGCAGATCAAGCACATCCCGGCCGTGCCGGACCGGTGGCTGGTCGGGCCGACGGCGTCGTTCCTGCTCGGCCTGCTGCTCATCCTCTTCCCACTGGTGCTGCCCGGCGGAGTCGCGGGCCTGGGCCGCAGGCTCGGCTTCCTCCGCCCGCTCGGCACCGGCCGAACCGACGCCCCGGCCGCCTCCGGCGGCCGGGCCACGCCCCCCGAACCGGGGACCGCTCAGACTCCGGCCCGCACCGCGGAGCCGGACACCGCTCCCACCACCTCTGCACGGGCGAACGCCATGTCGCCCAACCGACGGGAGACACGATCGTGAACCGAATTCCCAAGGCGTGCGCGGGACTGGCGACGAGCCTCATGCTCGTCATCGGCGCCGGCGCGTGCTCCAGCAGCGTCGCCAAGTCGTCGTCCGGCGGCCGCATGACCGGCACGGTCGAGGTCGGCACCGGCGTCAAGGCGGACCTCGACAAGTGCCCCTCGACGTGGAACCAGACCGGAGGGATCACCAAGGACTCGATCACGCTCGGCATCAGCGCGCCGCGCTCCGGGCCGCTCGCCGGCGTCGGCGGTCTCGCCGACGGGGTGAAGGCGTGGTTCGACCACGTCAACGCCACCGACCCCGTCGACGGCAAGAAGGTCGAGGTGGAGATCCGGGACGACGCCTACGACCCGGCCCGCACCAAGACCAACGTCCAGGACATGATCGCGTCGGGAAAGATCTTCTCCTTCTTCTACGTCATCGGGACGGCGAACAACATCGCGGCGCAGCCGCTGATGAGCCAGGCGTGCATCCCGCAGATCGTGGGCGGCACCGGCAGCCTCGACCTGGTCGGCCATCCCGACAAGGACCCGTGGATCCAGGGCGGGCTGCTGCCGTACGCGACCGAGGCCGACATCTGGTGCCAGGACATCGTCGCCCGCAAGGGCAAGGGCGCCTCCGTCTCCTACCTCGCCATGGACAACGACTTCGGTGACGCCTACGCCAAGAAGCTGCAGGAATGCGCGAGCCAGGGCGACATCAAGCTGGTCAGCCAGCAGCGCCACGCGCCCACGGCGCCGAGCATCACGAACCAGATCACGACCATGGCGGCCTCCAAGGCCGACGTCGCGATCCTCGGGACGACCAGCGCGTTCTGCGGCCAGGGGCTGAGCGGCATCGCCGCCTCGTCGTGGCACCCGCAGGTCTACGTGTCCACCACCTGCGGGCAGGTGGGCGCGACCTTCTCGCCCATCGACCCCGACGGCAAGGGCACCCACGTCGCCCTGAACCGCAAGGACCCCGCGGACGCGAAGTGGGCCGACGACCCGACCGTGAAGGAGACGATCAAGGTGCTCAAGGACGAGAACCTGAGCATCGTCGGCACCCCGCCGGACGGCGTGCTGCTGGGCCGCTACATCGAGTACGCCATGCGCACCGCCGCGAAGATGGACGGCGGCCTGAACCGGGTGAACCTGCTGAAGGTCATGTGGCACTCCGACTTCCAGAACCCCCAGTCGCTGCCCGGCATCCGGTTCCAGACCGACGGGGTCAAGGACCCGCTGATCTTCGACTCGGTGCAGATCGGGACCTACGTCCCCCCGGCCGCGGGGGAGAAGGTCGGGCACTACGACATCGCCAAGACGGTCGTGAAGGGCCGATGACACAAGGCCGGCACGGCGGCGAGCCCGGCGGAGACACCGGCGGCAGGGCGGTGGTCGAGACGCTCCTGGCGCTGCACGGCCTCCGGCCTTCCGAGGACGAGGTGGCCGAGCTCGCCGCCGGGCTGGCCGAGGCCCGGCACGCCGCCGCGGCGCTGCGGGAGGAGCGGTGAGCACGGACCGGGCCGCCCGGCTGGACCGCATCGCCGGACTCGACGCCGGGCTCGGCGCCTTCGTCACCCTCGACCGCGACGGCGCCGCCGGACCGGCGGCGCCGCACGGACCGCTCGCGGGCTGGTGGCTCGGGATCAAGGACGTGATCGACGTCGCGGGCCTGCCGACGCTCGCGCAGAGCAGGGTCGAGTCCGGCGACCCCGCCGCCGCGGACGCGGTCGCCGTGGCGCGGACGAGGGCGGCCGGCGCCGCTGTCGCGGGCAAGACCTCGACGATGGAGTACGCGATCGGGGCCCCCGATCCGGACGGCCCCTTCCCGGTCCCGCGCAACCCGTGGGACCGGGACCGCTGGACCGGAGGGTCGAGTTCGGGGTCCGCGGCGGCCGTCGCCGCCGGCATGGTGAGGGCGGCGCTCGGCACCGACACCGGCGGGAGCATCCGGATGCCGGCCGCCTTCTGCGGGGTCACCGGGCTGAAGCCGTCCTTCGGCCGCGTGCCGAACTCCGGTTCCCGGGCGCTCGCCGCCAGCGCCGACACCATCGGGCCGATGGCGCGGACGGTGCGGGACTGCGCGGTCCTGCTGGGCGTCCTGGCCGGGCCCGACGACGGCGACCCCGACTCGGCCGACCGGCCGGTACCCGACTACGCGGCGGAGCTGGAGCGCGACGTCCGGGGCCTTCGCGTCGGCGTATGGCGGCCGGACGCGCCCTGGGAGGCTCCCGGCCTGTGGACGGCGTACGACGAGGCGCTGGAGGTGCTGGGCGACCTCGGCTGCCGTCCGGTGCCGGTCGAGCCGCCGGCGTACCGGCGCGTGCTGGCGGCGCACCGGGTCACCCTGCGCTGCGAGTCCCTGGCGGAGCACCGGGCGCGGCTCGCCGAACGGTGGGACGACTACTCGCCCGGCTTCCGGGAGAGCGTCGCGCCGGGGATCTACTACACGGCGGCCGACTACCTGGACGCGCAGCGGGTGAGGCGTGCCGCGGTCCGGGAGCTGCGCGGGCTCTTCGAGAGCGTGGACGTGGTCGTCTCACCGACGGCCTCGGTCACGGCCCCGCCGGTCGGGAGCGTGAGCCCCGGGTTCGAGCGCTGGATGCGCCATGTGCACACCGGGTACTGGAACTCCACCGGCTGCCCGGCGCTGTCGGTCCCCATGCGGCCGGCGGCGGACGGGCTGCCGCTGGGGTTGCAGATCGCCGCCGCGCCGTTCGGGGAGTCCGCCGTGCTGCGGCTCGGCCACGCCTTCCAGTCGCGGACGGGATGGCACCGGGCCGTGCCCGCGCATTTTTTCAACACTAGTGTTGACGACCTTGGAGGGGGTGGCTAATGTCATGCGCGTGACATGGACCGAGGAGCAGAGCGGATGACCGGCGGGCCGAGCGTGCGGTTCGGGTCCGTCATCACGGTCACCGACGAGCGGGTCGTCGAAACGGCTCGCGCCATGGAGGCGCAGGGCTGGGACATCCTCGCCACCGGCGAGCACGTCAGCTTCAACCTGCCGATCGCCAACGCGTTCGTCTCGCTGGCGGCCGCGGCCGCGGTGACGACGAAACTGCGGCTGATGAGCAGCGTCGCGCTCCTGCCGCTGTACCCCGCCGGACTGGCCGCGAAGATGGCCGCCGCCCTCGACAACGTCAGCGGCGGCCGGTTCCTCTTCGGGATCGGCGTCGGCGGCGAGAACCCCCGCGAGTTCGACGCCTGCGGGGTCCCCGTCGCGGAGCGCGGCTCGCGCACCGACGAGTCGCTGGAGGTCATCCGGCGGCTGTGGAGCGGGGAGGACGTGTCCCACGAGGGCCGCCACTACGCCTTCGAGAAGGTGCGGATCGCTCCAGCACCGGTGCAGCGGCCCGGGCCGCCGATCTGGGTCGCCGGCCGCAAGGACGCGGCCATGCGCCGGGCGGCCCGGCACGGCGACGGCTGGATGCCGTACATGTACTCGCCCGAGATGCTGGCCGAGTCGCTGGCCAAGGTGGCCGCGTGGCGCGAGCGGCCGGAGCCGATCGAGGGCGGCGCCTACCTGTGGTCCTGCGTCCACGAGGACACCGCGACCGCCGTGCGGTACGCCGAGGAGAGCCTCGGCAAGACCTACCGCCAGGACTTCTCCTCGATGGTGGACCGCTACCTCGTGGTCGGAGACCCCGACCACGCCGTGCGCCGCACCCTGGACTACATCGACGCGGGCGCGACCACGGTGATCTTCGGCGCGGCCGCCCCGCGGGCCTACGCCGAGCGGCACGTCGAGATGCTCGCGACCGAGGTCGTCCCGCGCATCCGGGCGGAGCTGGCGCGCCGGCAGGTGGCCCATGCCTGACACCACCGGGGACACCACCGGGTCCGCCGCAGGGGGCACGACCGGGCCGCTGGCCGGCGTCCGGGTCATCGACCTGAGCAGCATGATGGCCGGGCCCCACTGCGCGCGCCTGCTCGCCGACCAGGGAGCCGACGTCATCAAGGTCGAGAGCCTCACCGGCGACCACATGCGCAACCTCCGGCCGCGCAGGAAGGGCCAGAGCCGCTTCTTCGGGCAGCTCAACGTCGGCAAGCGCAGCGTCGCGCTCGATCTCAAGCAGCCGCGCGGGCACGCCGCCCTGATGGCGCTCGTGTCCCGCGCCGACGTGGTCATCGAGGCGTGGCGCCCCGGGGTCGCCGCCAAGCTCGGGCTCGGATACGAGGACTGCCGGCCGGTCAACGACCGGCTCGTCTACTGCTCGATCTCCGGGTACGGCCAGCAGGGCCCCGACGCGGGCAGGGCCGCCTTCGCGCCCGTGATCCACGCCGCGTCCGGTTACGACATGGCGATGCTGCCCTACCAGGCGCCCGGTTCGCCTCCCCCGACGACCGGGGTGTACATCGGGGACATCCTCGGCGGCACCGTCGCCTACGGCTCGGTCCTCACCGCGCTGCTGCGGCGGGACCGGACGGGCGCGGGCGGCCGCGTCGACGTCTCCCTGGTCGACTCGATGATGTCGGTGCTCGTCTACGAGCTGCAGGCCGTCCAGGCGGGCATCACCGACACGCGCGTCTCGCATCCCCCGCTGCCCACGCTCGACGGGTGGATCGCCGTCACGATCGTCAACGACACCGGGTGGTCGGCGATGTGCCGCGCGATGGGACGGCCCGAGCTCGCCGGCGACGACCGCTACCGCGACATCGGCGCCCGCACCGAGCACTGGGACGAGATGCAGGCGACGATGGCGGCCTGGTCGCGCGGGCTCTCGACCGACGAGGCGGAGTCGCGGCTGCTGGCGGCCGGCGTGCCCGCGGCCAGGCACCGGACCCCCGCGGACCTGCTCGACGACGCCCACCTGACCGGCCGGCGGACCTTTCCCCAGGTGGCGGACGCGGCCGGGGAGTTCCGGGCGATGTCGGCCCCCTTCCGCATCGACGACGCGGTGACGCCGGCCGCCGGGGCGCGCGTCCCGGCGCTGGGCGAGCACACGGTCGAAGTCCTCGAGAGCGTGGCCGGGCTGCCGGCCGCGGCCGTGCGAGAGATGGTCGACGCCGGCATCGCCGGCGTCCAGGGAAGCTGAGGAGCACAGCTGTGGCTGGTTGGAACATCGCCGACGTGCTGGACGTCGTCGCGCAGGAAGTGCCGGACGCGCCCGCCGTGATCCAGGGGGAGCGCCGCGTGAGCTGGGCGGAGCTCGACGCCCGGGCCGAGGCCCTCGGCGCGGCGTTCCTGGACGCCGGACTCGGGCATCAGGCCAAGGTGGCGCTCTACCTGCGCAACAGCCCGGCCTATGTCGAGTCGCTGCTCGCCGCCTTGAAGGTCGCGATGGTGCCGGTCAACACCAACTACCGCTATTCGGCCGGCGAGCTCACCTACCTGTGGGACAACGCCGATGCCGAGGCGGTCGTCTTCGACGCCGAGTTCACCGCCGTGGTGGACGAGGTCCGGCACGGCCTGCCGAAGGTCCGGCTCTGGCTGCAGCGCGCCGACGGCTCGGGCGCCGCGTGCCCCGACTGGGCCGTCCCCTACGACGAGGTCGCCGCCTCCGGCCGCCGCCCCGCGACGCCGCCGGTCCGCAGCGGCGACGACCTCATCCTGCTCTACACCGGGGGGACGACCGGGATGCCGAAGGGCGTCATGTGGCGCCAGGACGACGTGTTCGTCCTCCTCGGCAACGCGGCCAACGGCCGCTACGGGCCCGACCAGGACCTCGAGTACGCCAGGCGCCGCGTGGCCAGCCCGGGCAGGCGGCTGCTGCCGGCCGCGCCGCTGATGCACGGGGCGGGCGTCTTCAGTTGCGTGCCGTTCCTGGCCCGGGGAGGCGCGATCGTGCTGCTCGAAGGGCGGTCGTTCGACGCCGGGGAACTCCTCGACACGGTCGAGCGCGAGCAGGTCTGGTCCGTGGGCTGGGTCGGCGACGCGTTCGCCAAGCCGGTGCTGGAGGCGCTCGACCGCGAGCCCGGGCGCTGGGACCTGTCCGGCTGGCGGACGATCACCTCGGGCGGCGTGATGTTCAGCCAGGAGGTCAAGCAGGGGCTGCTCGCGCACGTCCCGCAGCTGCTGATCAACGACGTCTTCGGCGCGTCCGAGGCGATCACGATCGGGTCGTCGACCACGACGAAGGACGGCACGTCGGTCCCCACGGGATCGTTCACGCCGCGCAAGGGCATGCGGGTGATCCGGCCGGACGGCACCGACGTCGTCCCGGGCTCGGGCGAGGTCGGGCTGATGGCCTTCGCGGGACGCCAGCCGCTCGGCTACTACAAGGACGAGGCCAAGACCGCGGCGACGTTCCTCGTCATCGGCGGCGAGCGCTACTCGGTGCCCGGCGACTACGCCGTGGTCGCCGAGGACGGGACGGCCACGCTTCTCGGCCGGGGGTCGGCCTGCATCAACACCGGTGGTGAGAAGGTCTTCGCCGAAGAGGTGGAGCAGGTCATCAAGCGGCACCCGGACGTCGCCGACGCCGTCGTCGTCGGCATCCCCGACGACCGGTTCGGCGAGGCGGTCACCGCCGTCGTGGAGCTCGAGCCGGGGCGCGCCCAGGATCCGGACGCCCTGGTGGCGTTCGTGCGGGGCGACCTGGCCGGCTACAAGGCTCCGAAACGGGTCTTCTTCGTCGACCAGGTGTCGCGGGGCCCGAACGGCAAGGCCGACCTCAAGGACATCAGGTCGCTGGCGATCAAGCTGGCCGGCGTGTCGGCGCCGGCCGCCTCCGCCTGATCCGGCGGAGCCCGGACCCGGACGCGGTCCCGGGCGCTCAGCCTCGCGGGAGGCCGAGCAGGCGCTCCGCGACGATGTTGCGCTGGATCTCGGCGGTGCCGCCGCCGATCGTGTCCGACAGCGAGAACAGGAAGGCGCGCTGCTCCACGCCGGCCGGGTAGTCGGCCCGCCCGTTGCGCATGCCGACCCCGGGGATCCAGGCGCCCTGCTCGGCGGCGGCGCCGGCCAGAATCTGCCCCTCGGGGCCGAGGATGTCCATCATGAGGTCCATCGTCGCGCGGTGTGTCTCCGACCACCACATCTTGTTGAGCTGGCCGAGGCCCGCGGCCTCCCGGGTGCCGTTGACCGTGTCGGCGAGCGTGCGCAGCCCGTGGTAGCGCTGGATCTGGACGCGGGTCCACTGCTCGGCCAGCCGCTGGCGGATCACGGGATCGGTGTGGACGCCCCGCTCCCGGGCCATCCCGATGATCTTCCGCAGCTCCTTCTCGAAGCGGCGGTGCCCGGTGGTGGCGGAGGCGCCGCGCTCGAAGCCGAGGGTCGTCATGGCGACCTTCCAGCCGTTGTTCAACCCGCCGACGACGCAGCCCTCGGGCGCGTGCGCGTCGGTGAAGACCACCTCGCAGAAGTCGGTCGCGCCGTCGAGCTGCTCGATCGGACGCACCTCGATCCCCGGCTGCCGCATCGGGACGAGGAGGTAGGAGATCCCCCGGTGGCGGGGGGCGTCGGGGTCGGTGCGCGCGAGGAGGAAGACGTAGTCGGCCTCGTCGGCGCGCGTCGTCCAGATCTTCCGGCCGTTGATCGTCCAGCCGCCGTCGCGCGGCTCGGCGCGGGTGCGCAGCCCGGCGAGATCCGACCCGGCCTCGGGCTCGGAGAACCCCTGGCACCAGGTGATCTCGCCGCGGAGGATCTTCGGGATGAACTCCGCCTTCTGCTCGTCGGTGCCCCACCGCAGGATCGTCGGGCCCACGAGGGTGTCCCCGAACCAGTCGGCGCGCATCGGCGCGCGGGCACGGGCGAACTCCTCGTGCAGCACGACGTTCTCCAGCGGGCTCAGACCGCGCCCGCCGTACTCCTTCGGCCACGAGGCGCAGATCCATCCCGCCGCGTGGAGCTTCTCGGTCCAGGAGGCGCGGAACGCCTCGCGCTCCTCGGGGGGCATCTCGGCGCCGTCGAACCAGCCGTCCGGCAGGTTCTCCTCGAGCCACGTGCGCACCTGCCGCCTGAACTGCTCGACCGGTGCCGGATAGGTCGTCTTCATGGCCTCATCCTCCGAAACCGAGGCCCTTGCTGTCAACACATGTGTTGATATACTGTCCGGGCGTACCTACGCGAAGGAGGCCCCCTATGGCCGGCAACAGTCGGGTCGACCTGCTCGACACCGAGGCGATGATCCCGGAGGAGGAGCGCGCGATGCAGGCCGTCGTCCGGCGCTTCGCCGACGAGACCCTGCGGCCGGTCGTCGCGGGCCATTTCGAGGCGGGCACCTTCCCCGTGGAACTCGCCACCGAGTTCGGCGAGCTCGGCCTGCTCGGCATGCACCTCGACGGCTACGGCTGCGCCGGCTCCAGCTCGCTCGCCTACGGCCTGGCCTGCCTGGAGCTCGAAGCCGTCGACAGCGGGTTCCGCAGCTTCGTCTCGGTCCAGGGCTCGCTGGCGATGTTCTCGATCCACCACTTCGGCTCCGAGGAGCAGAAGCAGGAGTGGCTGCCCCGCATGGCGCGGGGCGAGGCCATCGGCTGCTTCGGCCTCACCGAGCCCGACCACGGGTCCGACCCCGGCTCGATGCGCACCCGCGCCCGCCGCGACGGTGACGACTGGATCATCAACGGGTCCAAGATGTGGATCACCAACGCGCCCGTCGCGGACGTCGCGACCGTGTGGGCCAGGACGGACGACGGCGTGCGCGGCTTCCTGGTCCCCAAGGGGACCCCCGGCTTCGAGGTCCAGGAGATCAAGCAGAAGCTGTCGCTGCGGGCCTCGATCACCGGCGCGCTGTTCCTCGAGGACGTCCGGGTGCCGTCCGCGGCGATGCTGCCCTCGGCGAAGGGGCTCAGGGGCCCGCTGTCGTGCCTGTCCGAGGCCCGCTACGGGATCGTCTTCGGCAGCGTCGGCGCCGCCCGCGACTGCCTCGAGACGACGCTGGCCTACGCCCGGCAGCGCGAGCAGTTCGGCAAGAGCCTCGCCGCCTTCCAGCTCACGCAGGAGAAGCTGGCCGACATGTCGCTGGAGCTGAGCAAGGCCATGCTCGTGGCCCTCCGCCTCGCCGAACTCAAGGACGGCGCCGGAGTCGAGCCGGCCCAGATCAGCGTCGGCAAGCTCAACAACGTGCGGGAGGCGCTGCAGATCGCGCGCACCTGCCGCACCATCCTCGGAGGGGCCGGCATCACGCTGGACTATCCGCCGCTGCGGCACGCCAACAACCTCGAGTCCGTCCTCACCTACGAGGGGACGTCCGAGATCCACACGCTCGCCGTCGGCCAGGCACTGACCGGCGTGAGCGCCTACCGCTGACGGAGAAGGCCCACATGCAGATCGGACTCGGTTTCGACACCGACCAGGAGGAGCTGCGCCGCGCGCTCAGGTCGATGCTGTCCAAGCGCAGCGACGAAGGCCGCGTACGCGAGGTGATGGCATCGCGGTCCGGGACCGACACCGTGCTCTGGCGCGGCCTGGCGGACGAGCTCGGCTGCCACGGCCTCACCGTGCCCGAGCGGTGGGGCGGAGCCGGCGCGTCGCTCGTGGAGCAGGGCGTCGTCTTCGAGGAGCTCGGCCGCTTCCTCGCCTGCGTCCCGTACGCCGCGACCGTCGGTCTGGCGCTCTCGCTGCTGCTCCGCTTCCCCGAGCAGGACCTCGTCGCGGACGCGGCGACCCGGATCGCGGCCGGTGACCTCGTCGCGACCGTGGCGCTGTGCGAGCCGGGCGGCGTCTGGGACGCGCGTGCCGTGCGCATGGAGGCCGAGCGGACCGGCTCGGGGTGGACGCTCAGCGGCACCAAGACCTACGTCCCCGACGGCCACGAGGCCGGGCTCATCCTCGTTCTGGCCCGGATCGGCACCGAGCTCGCGGTCCTGGCGGTCGACGGAGAAGCCCCGGGCCTCGTGCGGACGCAGCTCCCGACGATGGACCAGACCCGCCGCCAAGCACGGCTGGACTTCGCCGGCACACCCGCCCGGCTGCTCGCGACCGGCGCGGACGGCGAGGTCGACCGCGCGCTCGCCCAGTCGGCCGCCCTGCTCGCCGTCGAGCAGGTGGGCAGCGCGCGCCGGGTGCTCGAGGGGACCACCGAGTACGCCAAGGTGCGCACCCAGTTCGGCGCCCCCATCGGCTCCTTCCAGGCGGTGAAGCACCGGCTGGCCGACATGCTGCTCGACGTCGAGGCCGCGCGCTCGGCGGCGTACTACGCGCTGTTCGCCGCCGCCGCGGACGACGAGGAGCTGATGGCCGCGTCGAGCCTGGCCAAGGCGTTCTGCAGCGACGCGCTCGTCCGGGTCTGCGAGGCATCGGTGCAGATCCACGGGGGCATCGGGCTCACCTGGGAGCACTGGGCCCACCTGTACTTCAAGCGTGCGCGCTCCGCCGCGGTCCTGCTCGGCGACGCCGCCCAGCATCGCGAGCGGCTGGCCTGCGAGATCGGGCTCTAGCCCCGGCCGGCGTACCCGGCATGGCAGCGGAACCCGCGCCATGCCGGGTACGGCCGCGTCCGAACCGCTGCCGTCTGCCGCTGTGCCGCCCTCAGCCGAGCCAGTCGGCGACGACCTCGTCCGTGTGCTCACCCGGGACGGTCGCGACGTGGTGCACGGAGCCCGGCGTGCGGCCGAAGCGCGGCGCGGGGGAAGGGTGCACGACGCCGTCGATCTCGGTGAACGTCCCGCGCTCGCGCAGGTGCGGATGCCGGGGCGCCTCCGACATGGTGAGGACCGGGCTGAAGCACAGGTCCGGCTTGCCGGCCAGCGCCTCGCACCATTCGTCCCGCGTCCGGGTCAGGAACCGTTCGGCGAGGATCCGCTTGCTCTCCGCCCACCGGCCGCGGTCCCCCCGGCGCGGGAGCGCGCCGGGGTCGAGGCCGATGGCCTCCACGAGGTTGCGGAAGAACGGCGCTTCGATGGCGCCGACCGCCACGTACCGGCCGTCGGCGCATGCGTAGACGTCGTAGAAGTGCGAGCCCGAGTCGAAGACGTTGGCGCCCCGCTCCTCGGAGACGACGCCCTGCTGGAGGTAGCCGAACATCATCGTCATCAGGGACGCGACGCCGTCGACCATCGCCACGTCCAGCACCTGGCCCCGGCCGGAGGAGGCCCGCTCGACGAGCGCGGCCGTCACGCCGAAGGCCAGCAGCAGGCCGCCGCCGCCCATGTCGCCGACCAGGTTCAGGGGCGGCGTCGGCGGCTCGCCGCGCCGCCCGATGTGGGCCAGCGCCCCGGCGAGGGCCACGTAGTTGATGTCGTGCCCCGCGTGGGCCGCGAGCGGGCCGTCCTGCCCGAAGCCCGTCATGCGCGCGTAGATCAGCCGCGGGTTGTCGGCGGTGCAGGCGTCGGGGCCGATGCCGAGCCGCTCGGTGACGCCGGGGCGGAACGGGTCGATGAGGACGTCGGCCGCCGCGGCGAGCCGGCGCACGAGCGCCCGGCCGCCGGGCGTCTTCAGGTCCGCGGCGACCGACCGCCGTCCCCGCTGGACGATGTCCTTCTCCGGACTGTCGGGCGCGGTCGCGCCGGCCCGGTCGACGCGGACCACGTCCGCCCCGAGGTCGGCGAGCAGCATGGCGCCGTACGGCCCCGGGCCGAGGCCGGCGAGTTCGAGCACGCGGACGCCCTTGAGCGGGCCCCGGCGCTGGTCGCCGGCCGCACCGGCCGTGTTCGTCCCGGTCATCGGACCTCCAGGCGATCGGCCGTCCTACAGGACGGCGGTCGGGGCGACGGGCGAGGCGCTGCCGCCGACGATGTTCAGCGGTGAGACGACGAGCAGGAACGTCGTCGCCGACAGCTCGGCGAGCCGTTCCAGGTCGAGCAGTTCGAGCAGGAAGACGCCGCGGTCGCGGATCAGCGCGACGTGCAGCGGCAGCGTGCAGCCGGGGTCGCCGGAGGGCTCCACCTCGACGGAGATGTTGTCGGCGCCGACCAGGGCGATGCCCCAGCGGTCGACGAGATCGACGACCGACCGGTCGATGCCCGGCCAGGTCGTCTTCGAGGCCGTGCCGGCCCGCCAGCGCGCGAGCCATCCGGTGCGGATGAGCAGGGCGTCGCCGGGTTCGGGCCGCGCTCCGGTGGCGGCGACGGCCGCCTCGACGTCGGCGGCGCCGATGGGGGAGCCGTCATCGCGCGGGAGGTCGAGGAAGAACGCGCGGGTGACGACGGGGCCGACGGTCTCGATGCCCGCCTTGCGGGCGCCGCGGCTGGTCACCTCGGTGGCGGGGAAGCCGTTGTACATCAGGCCGTCGCGCCAGACGTGCGCCAGCGCGTCCAGATGGGTGGTGCCGTGGCAGGCGACGATCAGCATGTCGTCGGCGTACCCGAGGCCGGGCCGTTCCGGCAGTCCGGCGGCGTAGTCGCCGCCGTCGCGCAGCATCAGGTGCTGGACGTCGGGCCGGATCGCGGCGTGCGGAGCGGCGCCGGCCCGCAGCGGGAGGCCCAGCGACACCGGAAGCGCACGGCGCATCGCGGCCACGCCGCGCCGCCGTGCGCTCTCGTCGACGAGGTTCAGGGCGCCGCGCTGATCCTCGGAACCCCAGCGTCCCCAGTTCCCGTGGGCCATATGCGGATCGCTCCCGTCCTGCCGAACTCCCGCTCCGGTGCGGGTACACCGAATGTCTAGCAGTGGCGGATCAAGCTGTCAACGTACCTGTTGACTCGCTGGCCGTTCTCCGACCATGATGAAGGCACTGGCCACGACCACGGAGGTTCTGCATGACCGCATCCACGAGCGGCCACCCGCTCTCGGGCAGGGCGGCGATCGTCGGGATCGGGGAGACCGGCTACGTGCGCGGCGCCGACGAGACGGTCCTGGAGATGGTCCTGGGCGCGAGCATGGCGGCGATCCGCGACGCCGGGCTGACGCCGGCCGACATCGACGGCATCCTGCCGCCGCCCGGCTTCGTGGCATGGGACGAGATCGCGGCGCACCTCGGGATTCCCGACGTCCGCTACACGTCCACGCCCCAGATGGGCGGCGCCAGCCCGACCGCGGCGCTGACCACGGCGATGATGGCGATCGCCTCGGGCGTCGCCGAGACCATCCTGGTGCCGATCGGCTGGAACGGGTACTCGGCGCTGCGGCCCCGTCCCGACGCCAAGCCGAGCAAGCGCCGCTTCAGCGCGGCGTTCTTCGAGACCGTGCGGAACTACTACGGCCCCTACGGGCTGCGGTCGGCCCCCTGGTGGTACTCGCTGTACCTGCAGCGCTACGTCGAGCTCTACGACGTGCCGCCCGAGGCGCCGGGCGCGGTGGCCGTGGCGGCGCGCAAGCACGCCCAGCTGCGGCCGAACGCGCTCATGCACGGCCGCGCCATGACGATGGACGACTACCTGGCCTCGCCCTACATCACCGAGCCGCTGCGCAAGTTCGACTGCTGCGTGGAGACCGACTGCGCGGCAGCTGTGGTCGTCACCTCGGCGGAGCGGGCCCGGGACCTGCCGCACCGGCCCGTCCTGCTCCTGGGCGGCGCGGAGGGCCACGCCAACCCCGCGCACGAGCTGACCAACCGCGCGGACGTGCTCGACCTCGGACTGAGCCGCGCGGCGCCGCGCGCGTTCGAGATGGCCGGCGTCACCGCCCGCGACATGGACTTCCTGCAGATCTACGACTGCTTCACCCATGTCGTCCTCCTCCAGCTCGAAGCCCTCGGGCTCGCCGAGCGCGGCGGGGCTCCCGACCTGGTCAAGGGCGGCGCCCTCGAACTCGGCGGCGCCTATCCGCTGAACACCGCCGGCGGGATGCTCTCCCAGGGGCACTGCTGGGGGCTGAACCTGGTCGTCGAGGCGGCGCGGCAGCTCCGCCACGACGCCGGCGACGCGCAGGTGCACGGCGCCGAGCTCGGCCTGGTGACCGGCTACGGAGATCTTGGAGACGGCAGCATCGTGATCCTCGGAAGGGGCTGACCATGAGTACGGCGGACAAGCAGATACCGCGGCCCGCGGAACTCGACCTGGAGTTCTTCCAGGCGGCCACGTCGACCGGCGAGCTGCACGTGCAGAAGTGCGCGGACTGCTCCGACCACCACCACCCGCCGCGGCTGTACTGCCCGCGCTGCTTCTCGGACCGCTACGTGTTCGAGAAGGTGTCGGGCCGGGGCACGGTGTACTCGTACACGGTCTCGCACTTCACGACCGAGAAGGCGTGGAAGGACGAGGTGCCGTGGGCCACGATCGTCGTCCAGCTCGACGAGGGACCGCGCCTCGTCGGCACGGCGAGGGGGATCGACCCCGGCGCCATCCGGATCGGCCTGCCCGTGCGGGTGGTGACCGAGACCGTCACCGATGACTTCGCCTACCTGTGGGTCGAGGCCGATGCCGGGGCCGAGCCGGAGAAGACCGGCAATGAACGCGCCGAGGAGGCACGATGAGCGACGGCCTGCCCGTCATCCACGAGGTCGCCGAGGGCGTCGCCGAGGTGACCCTGAACCGGCCCGAGAAGATGAACGCCCTCACCCCGGAGATGATCTGCCGCCTGGCGGACGCCTGGGACGCGGTCCAGGCCGACCCGCTGGTGCGGGTGGCGATCCTGACCTCGGCGGGCGACCGGGCGTTCAGCGCCGGAGCCGACCTCGGCCGGCTCACCACCCTGCTCACCCGCTCGCGCGAGCCGGAGGACGAGTGGGACGAGCGGCTGCGCGCCGAGCCGAAGCTGCTCAACCGCGCGATGCTGCGCCGCACCGACATGACCACCCCGGTGATCGCCGCCGCCCGGGGCGCGGTGGTGGGCGGGGGCATGGAACTGCTCCTGGCCTGCGACCTGCGGGTGGTGTCCGAGAAGAGCGTCCTCGGGCTCACCGAGGTGAAGCGGGGCCTCATCCCCGCCGCCGGGGGAGTGGCCCGGGTCGCGCGGCAGGTCTCGGCCGCCCACGCCGCCGAGATCCTGCTCATCGGCGACAAGATCGACGCTGCCGCGGCGTACCGGATGGGGCTGGTCAACCGGGTCGTGCCCGCGGACCAGGTGCTCAAGGCGGCCCGCGAACTCGCCGCCGCGATGGCCGAGAACGGCCCGCTGGCCATGCGCGCGGCCAAGGACGCCATGGTGGGGTCGTCGGGCGCCTCGCTGAGCGAGGCCTTCGGGATCGAGGACGAGCTGATCAAGGGCCTGCTGCGCTCGAAGGACGCGCGCGAGGGGTCGAAGGCCTTCATGGAGAAGCGCCGGCCGGAGTTCACCGGTACCTGACCGGCGTTCGGTCGATCATGTGCACCGCGAGTCAACACCTGCGTAGACTTTCGTCCGCGGTAACGAGAGGACTACGAGCGTGGCCAACAGTGGCATGGGCAAGCGGCGTGCGGCGGCGAAGGCCGAGGGCGGCGCGGCCTACCAGCAGCGCCGGCAGGAGATACTGAAGATAGCCGCCGGCGTCTTCAAGGAGAAGGGGCTCAAAGGCGCCAGCCTCGGTGAGATCGCCGAAGCGGTCGGGACGGACCGCGCGTCGCTCTACTACTACATCGGCAGCCGCCAGGAGCTGTTCGACGACGTGGTCCGCAAGGCCGTGGAGGCGAACGTGGCCATGGCCGAGGCCATCCGGGGCTGGGACGCCTCCGCCCCGGTCAAGCTGCGCGAGCTGGCCGTCGGGCTGATGAAGTCGTACGCCGAGAACTACCCGTTCGCCTACGTCTACATCCAGGAGGACCTGAACCAGCTCGGCGACCGCAACGAGGCCGCGCACGCCCTGAACCGCAGGTACGACGCCGCGGTCATCGGCATCATCCAGGAGGGCCTGGACGCGGGCACGCTGCGGTCGACCGCGAGCGCGCGGACGATCGCGTTCGGCTTCATCGGCATGCTGAACTGGACGCACCGGTGGTACGACCCGAGCAAGGAACCCGACGCCGAGAAGATCGGCAACGCGTTCGCGGACATGGTCCTCGAGGGTCTGCAGGTCAAGCGCAACCATCGTCGCGCGAAGCCGTGACCCGCGGTGCGGTCCGCCCGGCGCGGCCGCGCCGGGTCGCGCCGGCCGGCAGCGCGCAGTCGCTGCTGCTGACGGTGCTGGGCGAGTTCGTGTGGCCGGCGCGCGACGAGGTGTGGACCGCGACGCTCCTGCGCGTCCTCGGCGCGGCCGGCCTGGGCCCGAGCACCACCAGGCAGGCGCTGTCGCGGGCCGGGGCGCGCGGCTGGCTGGAGAGCAGCCGGACCGGGCGGGAGGTGCGGTGGCGGCTGACCGCGGCCGGCGAGGAGCTGATGGCGAGCGGGTTCGAGCGGGTGCGGTCGCTCACCCGGGAGCCGGTCCCGTGGGACGGCCGCTGGTTCGTCCTCGCCGTCAGCGTGCCGCACGAGCGGACGGCGATCCGCCGGAGACTCGCGCGCCGCCTCGTCTGGGCCGGGTTCGGCAGCCCGGCGCCCGGCCTGTGGGTGAGCCCGCACGCCGAGCGCGAGGCGGAGGTGACCGCGCTACTGGACCAGCTCGAACTGCGCGACCAGGCCATCTCCGTCGTGGGGCCGCTCGCCATGGCCGGGATGTCCGCCGAGGAGACGGTGCACCGGGCCTGGGACGTGGGCGACCTGGTCACCCGGTACGAGTCGCTGCTCGCCGAGCACGCGGACTACGAGCCCGGTGAGGGCGAGGACCTCCTGGTCTCCCACATCGGGGTGGTCGACGCCTGGCAGCACCTGCCCTACCTCGATCCCCAGCTGCCGGACGCCCTGCTGCCGCAGCCGTGGCCGGGACGGACGGCCGCCCGGCTGCTGGAGCGGCACCGCGCGTCGTCCCACCAGGCCGCTCAGCGGGAGTGGCGCCGCCTGGTGGCGGAGACCGCTCCCGCCCGCCGGTGACGGTCCCGGTCAGCCGCTGACGAAGGCGACGGCCTCCGGGCCGCGGACGGCGCCGCTCGTCCAGCGCACGGATCCGGGGTCGGGCACCTCGAAGCGCGGCATCGCGTCGAGCCACGCGCCGAGCGCCGTCTTCAGTTCGAGGCGGGCGAGGCTCGACCCGATGCACCGGTGGGCTCCGGTGCCGAAGGCCAGATGCCTGTTGCGGCGGCGGCCGAGGCGCAGCGTGTCCGCGTCCTCGAAGACGCCGGGGTCCCGGTTGGCGGCGGCGAACGGTGCGATCACCCGGTCGCCGGCGCGGACGCCGCGCCCGCAGAGCGTCAGGTCGCGGGTGGCGGTGCGGGTCACCGTGACCGGCGCGTAGTACCGCAGGATCTCCTCGACCGCGGTGTCCATGAGGGACCGGTCCGCGGCGAGGGCGTCGCGGTCGGCGGGGTGGTGGCCGAGGTGCCACAGGCCGGCGCCGATGGCGCTCCACGTGGTGTCGGCGCCGGCGAGCAGGATCACGAAGGCGCTGCCCAGGCGGTGCTTGTGGGTGAGGTGGTCGCCCTCCGCCGTCGCGATGTGGCTGAGCAGGTCGTCGCGGGGGTCGCGGGCCCGCTCGGCCAGCAGGCCGTCGAAGAAGCCGAGGATCTCGTGGACGGTGCGCGCCCGCAGGTCGGTGTCGAGCGGGCCGAGCCGGAACATCCGCACGGTCCAGTCGATGAAGGTCGGCTGCAGGTCGATGGGCACGCCGAGGATCCGCGCGAGGGTGGCGACGGTGAGGTTCTGTGCGAAGTCGGCCACGAGGTCGCCCTCGCCGCGTTCGGCGAGGGCCGCCGCCAGGGACTCGGCCTTGGCGCGGACGAACGGCCCGCGCGCGGCGACGGCCTTGGGCGTGAACCACGGCATCAGCAGGTCGCGGTGCGCCTTGTGCTCCGGCGGGTCGGAGGTGATCGGCGGGATGAGCAGCCCGCCGCCGGGCTCGGCGACGGTCGGGCCGGTGATCTCCGAGGTGCGCGAGGAGTAGTCCTCCGGGTTCCGCGCCACCGAGCGGATGTCGTCGAACCGGACGGGCATCCACGAGCCTCCCAGGCGGTCGCTGTGCGCGACCGGGCACGCCGATGCGCGCACCGCCTCGTAGGTCCGGTGGGGGTCCTTGCTGAACTCGGGCGAGAAGAGGTCGTAGCCGTCGGCGGGGAAGGGGGTCATCGGGGCGTCTCCTTGGTGGCCGTCCTGCGCTCGGGCGCCTGCCAGTCGGGCTTCAGCGAGCCCGCGGCGATCGCGTCGCGGAGCGCGAACTTCTGGATCTTGCCGGACGGCGTCGCGGGGAACTCCTCGACGAAGAACCACGCGCGCGGGGCCTTGAAGGCCGCCATGTTCTCGCGGCAGTAGACGTAGAGCTGCTCGGCGGTGACGGGCGGCCCGGCCGGGTCGCGGCGGACGACGGCCGCCACCCGCTCCCCCCAGTACTCGTCCTGGAGCCCGATGACCTCGGCGTGCGACACCGACGGGTGCGCGAACAGCGCCTCCTCGATCTCGCGGGGGTAGATGTTCTCCCCGCCGCGGACGATCATGTCCTTCAGGCGGCCCGTGACGGTGAGGTAGCCGCGCTCGTCCATCACGCCGAGGTCGCCGGTGCGCAGCCACCCGTCGACGATCGTCGCGGCGTTCTCCTCCGGCAGCTCGAAGTAGCCGGTCATGTTCTGGTAGCCGAAGGTGCGGATCTCGCCGGAGACTCCGCGGGGCACGACCTGTCCCGTGGCGGGGTCGGTGACGCGCACCCTCATGTGCGGCAGCGGACGCCCGATCGTCTCCGCCTTGTCCTCGGGCGAGTCGGTCAGGGAGGTCTGCGTGACGACGCCGTGCACCTCGGTCTGCCCGAACCCGATGGCGATCTCGCAGCCGAGCAGGTCGCCGGCGCGGCGGCTCAGGGCCGCCGGCGTCGTCGCGCCGCCCATGAGGATGGTCTCGAGCGCCGACAGGTCGCGGTCGGCGACGCCGGGCGTCTCCACCAGCGCGAGGAGCATCGTCGGCACGAGCAGGATGTTCGTGCCGCGGTACCGCTCCAGCGCGTCGAGCACCAGGCCGGGCTCGAACCGGGGGAGCAGGACGTGGGTCTCGCGCAGCGCGAGGGCCGCGACCGCTCCCTGGACGCAGCTGCCGACATGGAACATCGGCATCGTGTTGACGAAGACGCCGCCCTCCACGTAGCCGGCGTTCCGGCCGGCGTTGAGCGCCGTGTTGACCACGCCGAGGTGGTGGAGGACCGCGCCCTTCGGGGCGCCGGTGGTGCCCGAGGTGTACTGGATCTGCGCGGGGTCCTCCGGTCGCACCTCCGGTAGCGCGATCGCCGGGTCGGAGGTGTCCACGAAGGCGTCCCAGTCGGACATCCCGACGACGGTCTCCAGCTCGGGCAGTTCCGGCGCCAGGCCCTCCACGATCGCGGTGCGATCGATGCCGTGGGACCGTTCGAGGTAGAAGAGCCCGCGCGAACGCGACTGGCGCAGCACGTGGGCGAGCTCGTCGCGCCGCAGGGCGGGGTTCACCGTCACGAGGACGAGCCCGGCGAGCGCGGCGCCGTACTGGATGAGCGCCCATTCGGGGGTGTTGGCCGACCACATCGCGATCCGGTCGCCCGGCCGGAACCGCAGGAGCAGGGCCCGGGCGATCCGCTCGGACTCGGCGAGCAGCTCGGCGTAGGTCCACTGCCGCCCGCTCCCGAGGGGGTCGCCGTCCACCAGCGCGGCCCGGCCGGGCACCTCGCCGGCGACCCGGCGGAGCAGGTCACCGAGGGAGAGCCTGACCAGTGGTGTGCGCCCGGGTGTTTCGACGTCGGAGTCAGCCGCCAAGATGATCGCCTCCTCGGGGCACGAGGCGGCCGCGTCGGCGGCCTCCTCCAGCAGGTCGTCGGGCAGCGCCGCGCGTCCCGCCGTCTCGCCGGTCAGCCGTGAGCGGCCGGTCTCGTCGAGTTCGAACAGCGCCGGCGAGAGCGCCGCGCACAAGCCGTGCCCCTGGCATCGGGACGTGTCCACGGTGACCTTCATCAAACCTCCTCGGCCCGCCGGGCCGTCGCGGGAGCTTCAACACAGGCGTTGATTGGCGACCTTTGAGATGGGAGCATACATATCGCGTTTCAAAGAAACCAGATCTGTAGAAGATCGGATGCGATCCGGGGAGTGGCCACATGACGCAGGCGGCGGTGCTCGAAGCACCTGGGCGGATGCGTGTCGCGGACGTCGAACTGCTTCCGCCGCGCAGGGGCGAGGTGATGGTCCAGGTCCGCGCGACGGGAATCTGCCATTCCGACCTCTCCTGGCACGACGGGCTGCTGGGCGCCGCGCTGCCGGCCGTCCTCGGCCACGAGGCGGCGGGCGTCGTCGCCGCCGTCGGCGAGGACGTCACCAGGGTCGCCGTGGGAGACCGGGTGGTGCTGTCCTGCCTCGCCCCGTGCGGCGGCTGCTTCCACTGCGTGCGCGGCCGGCCGACGCTCTGCGAGGTGGCGGGCGGCGCGATGGGCGGGGGCACCCTCCTCGACGGGACGACGCGCGTCCGGCTCGGCGGACGGCAGGTGCACCAGGGCGCCGGGCTGGGCACGTTCGCCGAGCACTGCGTCGTCCCGGAGGGCGCGGTCGTCGCGCTGCCGGGCACCGTGCCGTTCGGGCACGCGGCGCTGATGGGGTGCGCGGTCCTCACCGGGTTCGGGGCCGCCGTGAACGCGGCGGGCGTGCAGCCGGGCGAGTCCGTGGCCGTGATCGGCTGCGGCGGTGTCGGGCTGAGCGCCGTCCAGGGCGCCCGCGTCGCGGGCGCGTCGCGCATCGTCGCGATCGACCCGCGGGCCGGCCGCCGGGACCTCGCTCTCAAGGTCGGGGCGACCGACGTCCTCCCCTCCGGGCCCGGGGCGCTGCGGGAGATACGGGCCCTCACCGGCGGGCGGGGCGCCGACGTGGTGCTGGAGGCCGCCGGGGTCCGCGACGCGGTGAAGCTGTCGGTCCCCGCGGCCCGTCCCGGCGGCCGGGTGGTCCTCGTCGGGGCGGGCGCCCCCGACGTCCGGCTGGACGTGGCGGCCTTCACGGGCCTCGTGCTCCAGGAGAAGTCGGTGCGGGGGAGCCTCTACGGCTCCGGCCACCCCCGGGAGACGATCGAGCGCCTCCTGGCCCTGTACGCCGCCGGGGCGATCGTGCTCGACGAGATGGTGAGCCGGGAGTTCGCGCTCGCCGACATCGCCGAGGCCATCGACTACTGCCGCGCGGGCACGGGCGCCCGCGCGCTGATCACCTTCTGATCCGTGCGAGGAGCTCACATGTACGTTCCGATGACGATCGCGGGCGAGGACGTCGACGCGCGAGAGCGGATGGCGGTGCTGAACCCGGCCACCGAGCAGGTCGCCGGCGAGTGCGGTGTCTGCGGCCCGGAGCTGCTCGACCGCGCGATGGAGGCCGCGCGGGGGGCCGCGGACGCGTGGGCGGCCGACCTGGAGCGGCGCCGGCGCGCGCTCGCCGAGATCGCCGCCGCGGTCCGGCGGGAGGCCGGCGAGCTCGCCGCGGTCCTGACCGCCGAGCAGGGCAAGCCGCTGAAGGCCGCACTGTTCGAGGTCGGCGAGGTCGCCCGCTGGTTCGAGGCGTTCGCGGCGATGGAACCGGCTCAGGAGGAGCTGGCGACCGAGGACGGCGGGCACGCCGTCGTGCGCCGGGTCCCCCTCGGAGTCGTCGCCGCCATCACCCCGTGGAACTTCCCCCTGCTGCTCGTCGGCTGGAAGGCGGCACCGGCCCTTCTCGCGGGCAACACGATGGTGCTCAAACCCTCGCCGTTCACGCCGCTCAGCACGCTGCTGCTGGGGCGCGTCATCGCCGCCGCGGTGCCCCCCGGCGTCTTCTCCGCGGTCGCCGGGGGCGACGATCTCGGGGCCCGGATGACCGGCCACCCCGTCCCGCGCAAGATCAGCTTCACCGGGTCGGTCCGGACGGGCGCCGCGGTGATGCGGGCGGCCGCCGAGGGCCTGAAACGGGTCACTCTGGAACTCGGCGGCAACGACGCCGCGATCGTCCTCGACGACGCCGATCCGGACGCGGTCGAGAGCCCGCTGTTCTGGGGCGCCTTCGCCAATTCCGGCCAGATCTGTGCCGGGATCAAGAGGCTGTACGTGCCCGAGTCGCTCGCCGATCCGATCCTCGAGCGGCTGGTGGACCGGGCGAAACGGACTCCGATGGGCGACGGGACCGACCCCGCGGTCAAGCTCGGCCCGATCCAGAACAGGCCCCAGTTCGACCGCGTCAGCGCCCTCACCGCCGACGCCGTGGCCCGGGGCGGAACCGTCGCGGCCGGCGGGCACCGGCTCGACCGGCCCGGCTACTTCCACGCGCCGACGATCGTCACCGGCGTCGGTCCCGGCGTCCCGCTCGTGGACGAGGAGCAGTTCGGGCCGGTGCTGCCGGTGATGGTCTACCGGGACGTCGAGGACGCGATCGCGGCGGCCAACGCGACCGAGTACGGCCTGAGCGGCTCGGTGTGGAGCGCCGACGTGGACCGCGCGGCCCGTGTCGCCGGACGGCTCGACGCGGGCACGGTGCGGGTGAACGACCATCTGACGTTCAGCCCGCGCGTGCCCTTCGGCGGTCGCGGCGTCAGCGGGCTCGGCGTGGAGAACGGCCCCTGGGGGCTCGACGAGTTCTCCGACCTCCAGGTGCTCAGGACACCGGGACCGCGCCCCTGAGCGATCTCGTCAACGCAACTGTTGACAGATGTTCCGTGTCGGGCTTCAATGAGCCGCAGGCTGGGGTCGTCCGGCCGTGGGCCAGTGCAGAGAGGACTTTCATGAGCGTGGTCGAGGCACCGCCGTCACTCGACGTCGAGTCCGCGTTCGGTTCGTGGCTGGCGCGGTTCGATCAGGCCGTGACCGGTGGCGCCGCCGAGGCGGTGGCCGGCGAGTTCGAGCCGGACGGGTACTGGCGCGACATCCTGGCTCTGACCTGGCGCTACCACACCTACTCCGGCCGCGGCGAGATCAGGCGGGCGCTGGGCGCCGGACTCCTGGCCCAGCACCCGCGGAACCTGCGCCCCGCCGCGGACCGCACTCCGCCGCGCCTGGTGAAGCGGTCGTCGCGGATGGTGATCGAGGCGTACTTCGACTTCGACACCGACCTCGGCCGGGGAACCGGGTTCGTGCGGCTGCTCGTCGAGGACGACCGGCTCGCCGACGCCCCGGTGTGGATCCTCCTCACCGCCCTGCAGGAACTGGCCGGGTTCGAGGAGCGCACCGGCAAGGCCAGGCCGACCGGGCTGGAGTACTCGCACGGGTTCGCGGGCGGCAACTGGCTCGACCGCCGCGAGGAGGCGGCCGAGTACGCCGACCGGGACCCCGAGGTGATCGTCGTCGGCGCGGGCCAGTCCGGGCTGGTGCTCGGCGCCAGGCTGAACCAGCTCGGCGTCGACACGCTCCTGCTGGAGCGCACGCCCCGGGTCGGCGACGTGTGGCGCAACCGGTACCACTCGCTGACGCTGCACAACGAGGTATGGGCGAACAGCCTGCCCTATCTGCCGTTCCCGCCCACGTGGCCGACGTTCCTGCCCAAGGACAAGCTGGCCGGCTGGCTCGAGGGCTACGCCGAGTACATGGAGCTGAACGTCTGGACCGCGACGGACTTCGAAGGGGCCGCCTACGACGAGGACCGCCACCGGTGGACGGTCCGGGTGAACCGCGGCGGCAAGCAGGAACGCGTCCTGCACCCGCGGCACCTCGTCCTGGCCACGGGCGGCGTGAGCGGCACCCCGCACCTGCCCGAGGTCCCCGGCCTGGACGATTTCGCGGGCACCGTGGTGCACTCCAGCGCGTTCGGAGACGGCCGGCAGTACGACGTCCGCGACGCGATCGTGCTCGGCACCGGCAACAGCGGCCACGACGTCGCGCAGGAACTGCACGCCAGGGGCGTCTCGGTGACCATGATCCAGCGCAGCCCGACGTGCGTGGTCAGCCTGGTGCCGAGCGGCACGATGGTCTACGCGCTCTACTCCGAGCACGACCGGATCGAGGACATCGACCTGATCACCGCCGCCATCCCCTACCCGGTGCTGCGCGAGAGCTACCAGTTCCTCACCCGCAAGACCTGCCGCCTCGACCAGCAGCTCCTCGACCGGCTGAACGCCGCCGGATTCGAGACCGACTTCGAGCCCGACGGGACGGGCTTCCACATGAAGTACCTGAGGCGCGGCGGCGGCTACTACATCAACGTCGGCTGCTCGGACCTCATCGCCGACGGGGAGATCAAGATCGTGCAGGCGCGCGACAGCGACGGGTTCGGGCCCGCGGGACTGCGGCTCAAGGACGGCCGGACCGTCCCCGCGGACCTCGTGGTGCTGGCGACCGGCTACGAGAACCAGCAGGAGTCCGTGCGCCGCCTCCTGGGCGACGCCGTCGCCGACAAGGTGGGTCCCATCTGGGGCTTCGACGAGGACCACGAGCTGCGGAACATGTGGCGCCCCACCGGCCAGGAGAACCTCTGGATCATGGGTGGAAACCTGCTCGAGAGCCGCCTGCACTCGCGCTTCCTCGCGCTGCAGATCAAAGCCGACATCGAGGGTCTCACTCCGACGGCGGCCGCCGGCCATGACGGACGCTGAGCCGCGGACCGGGCGGGCGGGCTCCGGCGAGTGGACCCGGCCGACGGTCGAGCGCGTCGCCGAAGGCGTCCACCGGGTACCCCTGCCCTTGGAGGGCGACGCTCTGCGGGCCGTCAACGTGTACGTCCTCGTCCACGACGGCGGCGCCACGCTCATCGACTCCGGATGGTCCTTCGGAGCGGGGATGGACACGCTGGAAGCCGCCCTGGGCACACTGGACCTGTCGATGTCCCAGATCGACCGGGTCCTGGCCACGCACTTCCACCGCGACCACTACACGCTCGCGGTCCGGATGCGGCAGCGGTTCGGCACCCGCATCGCGCTGGGCGCCGGCGACCGGGAGTCGGTCGAAGGGGTGCTCGCCGGGCGCTCCGACGGCAGGCGCTCGTGGCTGCGGCACTGGGGAGCCGAGGCACTGCGGCCGGACCTGGACGCCCTGCCCGCGGAGCCCCCTTCCGTCTACGAGCCGCCCGACAGCTGGATCGAGGGCCCGGTGGACGTCGTGGTCGGCGATCGGACCCTGCGGGCCGTCCCGACGCCGGGGCACACGCGGGGCCACCACGTGTTCGCCGACGTCGACCACGGCCTGCTCTTCGCGGGCGACCACGTGCTGCCCGAGATCACGCCGTCGATCGGTGTCGAGGTCAGCCCCGCCGAGCTCCCGCTCGGCGACTTCCTGTCCTCGCTCCAGCTGATCCGGGAACTGCCCGACCTCGATCTGCTCCCCGCGCACGGCCCGCTCGGCCGCCGTTCGCACCGGCGCGCCGGCGAGCTGCTCGACCACCACCGGCTGCGCCTCGCCGCGACCCGCGCCGCCGTGGGCCGGGGACCGCGCAGCGCCTACGAGGTGGCGCGCCTGCTGCCGTGGACCCGCCGCGAACGCCACTTCACCGACCTCGACCCCCGCAACCGAGTGCTCGCCGTGTCCGAGACGGCCGCCCACCTCGACGTGCTCGTGCGCGACGGGGCGCTGGACGCCGGATCCGACGACGGTGTCCGTGTCTATACCGAACCCCTACCGGAGGTCACGCCGTGCGCACAGCCATGAGCGACCTGCTCGACTTCGACGTCCCCTTCTTCGCCTTCTCGCACTGCCGCGACGTCGTCGCGGCCGTCACCAACGCCGGCGGCGTCGGCGTGCTCGGCGCGGTGGCCCACACCGCCGAGGACCTCGAGATCGACATGAAGTGGGTCGAGAACGAGATCGGCCCGGGCGCGACGTACGGCGTCGACCTGCTGATGCCCTCGAAGTTCACCGGCGCCAAGCAGGGCGGGCTGTCCCGCGAGGAGCTGCGCGCCCAGATCCCCGAGGAGCACCGGGCCTTCATGGACGGCCTCCTCGACCGGTACGGCATCCCGCCCCTGCTCGACGTCCCCCGCGAGCAGCGGGTCAAGCGCGCCGGCCTGCAGGTCGACCCCAAGAGCATGACGCCGCTGCTCGACATCGCCTTCGCCCACGACATCAAGGTGATCGTGTCCGGGCTGGGCTCCCCGCCCGCCGAGGTGATCGAGCGGGCGCACGCGGCGGGCGTGGTCGTCGGCGCCCAGGCCGGAACCGTCGAGCACGCGCGCCGGCACAAGGAGGCCGGGGTCGACTTCGTCATCGCCCAGGGCACCGAGGCCGGCGGGCACACCGGCGACATCACCACGATGGTCCTCGTCCCCCAGGTCGTGGACGCCGTCGCGCCCCTTCCCGTCCTCGCGGCCGGCGGCATCGCCAACGGCCGCCAGGTGGCGGCGTCCCTGGCCCTCGGCGCCGCCGGCGTCTGGTGCGGTTCGGTCTGGCTGGGCACCGAGGAGGGCGAGAGCACGCCGGCCGAGCGCGAGCGCTTCATCGCCGCCCGCTCGCAGGACACCACGCGTTCGCGCTCGTTCACCGGGAAGCCCTGCCGCGTCCTCAAGAGCGCCTGGACGGAGGCCTGGGAGCAAGAGGACGCCCCGCAGCCCCTCCCCATGCCGCTGCAGAGCATGCTCGTGGACCGGTCGCGTCGCCGGGTGCAGCGCGTCGCGCACAAGAAGGACTCCCGCGCCCCCGAACTGCTCAGCCCGTTCATCGGCCAGATCGTCGGCCAGATCACGAGCATCAAGCCGACACGCAGGGTGATGACCGAGATGATGGAGGAGATGGCCGAAGCGATCGCCCGCCTCGACGACATCATGTCCGAGGACTGAGCCGTCCACCGTCACCTGGGAAGAGACCACCGGCTGATCCGCCGGGTCGGGGGGCCAAGGGCCCGGGTCAGGCGGCGGGAGTCGTGTCCGCTCGGACGGTGTCGCCGGTTTCCCGCCCGGCGGGCTCGGCGGGGGCGGGCCTGGCGCGTCCGGGAAGGAGCAGGGTCAGCGGGACGGCCACGGCGGTGAACCCGACCGACCACCAGAACGCCGCGGCGAAGGCGTCGGCGAGCGCGTCCGGCGTCCGGGCGCCGGACGCGGTGTGCTGCAGGATGACCGCGAGCACGGCCGTCCCCACGGAACCGCCGATCTGCATCGCGACGCGGGAGATGATGCTGGCGTGCGGCACGTCGGCGCGATCCAGCCCGGTATAGCCCGCGCTGGCCAGCGGGATGTTCACCGCGCCCATGCCGAAGCCGCGGACCAGCAGCGCCGCCATCAGCGGCACGATGGAGGTGCCGGCGGTGACGAACGCGAACGGCACGGTCGCCGCCGCGACGACGGCGAAGCCGGTGAAGGCGATCCAGCGGGGCCCGTACCGGTCGGTGAACCTGCCGACGAGCGTGCGGGACATCAGGGTGCCGACGCCCTGCGGGATCAGCAGCAGCCCGGCGCCCAGCGCGTCCTCACCGCGCACCTGCTGCAGGTACAGCGGAAGCAGCAGCATCGCCCCGTACAGGGTGGCGCCGGCCAGGAAGCTCAGCGCCGACGACGACGCCAGCGGACGGTGCCGGAACAGCCGGACGTCCACCAGCGCCCTGGACGAGCGCGGCACCGCCCACGCGACGAACCCGCCGATGAGGGCCAGGCCCGCCAGCACCGGCAGCACGACCCGGAGGCTGGCGACGCCGTCGCCGCCCTCGACCTGGGACAGCCCGTAGATCACCGCGGCGACGCCCGGGGAGAGCAGCAGCAGCCCGACCGCGTCCAGCCGGACGCGGCTGCCGGCGGGGGCGGGGCGGTCGTCGGGCAGGTTGCGCAGCGCCAGCCAGGCGCCGACGGCGCAGAACGGGATGTTGACCAGGAACAGCCAGCGCCAGTCGCCGAGGTTCAGGATGATCCCGCCCAGCACCGGGCCCAGGATCGGCCCGAGCGCGGCGGGCAGGGTGACGGTGGCCATGACCTTGCCGATGTTGCGGCCGCCGGCCGCCTGCATGATCAGGGTGATCATCAGCGGCATCATCACGCCGCCGCCGACGCCCTGCACGACGCGGAAGGCGATCAGGCTGGGCGCGTCCCAGGCCAGCGCGCACAGCACGGAGCCGAGCAGGAAGATCCCCAGCGCGGCCGTCCACAGCCGCTTGCCGCCCAGCACCGACTGCGCCCAGCCGGCGATCGGGATGGTGACGAACATCGCCAGCAGGTAGCCGGTGCTGATCCACTGGATGGTGCCGAGGGACGCGCCGAGGTCGCGGCCCAGGTCGTTGATCGCGACGCTGACGATGGTGGTGTCGAACACCACGGCGAGCGCGCCCACGATGACGGTGAACGCCAGCCGCCAGACCGCCGGGTCGACGCGGTCGTCGGGAACGGCGGTGGTTCCTTGGGGAGCGCTCACGGAACTCCTAAGGTACAGAGATGTGTCTTGTAGCTCCGACCGTAGGCGCTGAGCATAAGATGCGCAAGTGTTCCCTATTTGTGGAGGGTGAGATGGGCGAGCGGCGCCGAGGCCGGGCCCTGGAGGACGCGCTGCTCGACGCGGCCTGGCAGCAGCTGACCGAGAACGGCTACGCCGCCTTCACCATGGAGGCCGTCGCCGCCCGTGCCGGCACGAGCCGTCCCGTGCTCTACCGCCGCTGGGCCGGCCGGCACGAACTCCTGCACGCCACCCTCGCCCACGTCAAGGACCGCACCCACCTGAACCTGCCCGACACCGGGACCCTCCGCGGCGACGTCCTGGCGGTGATGAAGCAGGCCAACGGCACCAGCACCGGCCTCACCGCCGTCATGACCGTGCACCTGGCCGACTACTACGAGGAGACCGGCACGAGCCCGGCCGAACTCCGCGAGCTGCTCCACGCCGGCCGCCGCCCCCTCCTGGACGCCCTCTACGACCGTGCCGCCGAACGCGGCGAGATCGACCCCTCCCGCCTCACCGACCGCATCAAGTACCTGCCCTTCACGCTGCAGCGGCACGAGATCCTGATGACCCACAAACCCGTCCCCGACGCCACCCTCGAGGAGATAGTCGACACCATCTACCTCCCCCTCGTCCGCGCCGGCGGGGCATAGCGATGCTAGCGAACGTTCACTTACTCTGTTAGTGTCCAAAAAATGGTGGACATGCGACGGATGTCACCGCTTGCGCAACCGAACGGGACCGCCACCGGGGCGGCCGCCGCCCGTTACTCCGGCGCCCGGGTGTCGCGAGTGGAGGACGCCCGGTTGCTCACCGGTCGCGGGACCTTCGTGGACGACGTGGTGCGGCCGGGGATGCTGCACGCGTGCTTCGTCCGCAGCCCGCTGGCCCGTGCGCGCATCCTGGGGATCGACGCGTCGGAGGCCCTGGCGCTGGACGGCGTGCACGCGGTGTTCACCGCCGAGGATCTCAATCCGGACGTGCGCGAGCAGTGGTACACGCTGACCGGCAAGGACGTTCCGGACACGCCGCGTCCGCCGCTGGCCGAGGACGAGGTGCGCTTCGTCGGGGATCCGGTGGCGCTGGTGGTGGCCGAGGACCGGTACATCGCCGAGGACGCGGTGGAACTGGTGTCCGTGGACTACGACCCGTTGCCGCCGGTGGTCGACTATGTGACCGCGCGGGACGCGGAGGCGCTGGTGCACGCCGGCTATCCGCGCAACGTCGCGGGGGAGACGGCGGGACGTCCCGCGGCGGAGCTCGATCCGATCTTCGACGGCGCGCCGGTGGTCGTGCGGGAGACGATCTACCAGCAGGCGTACGCGCCGGTGCCGATGGAGACGCGGGGCATGGTGGCCGAGTGGTCGGCCCCCGACGGCGAACTGACGATCTGGGCGGCCACGCAGTCGCCGCACGAGGTGCGGCTGTTCTGCTCCCGGCTGCTGGGCCTGCCCGAGCACCGGGTGCGGGTGGTGATGCGCGACACCGGCGGCGGGTTCGGGCAGAAGGTCATGCCGCTGCGCGAGGACATGTGCGTCATGCTGGCCGCGCGCAAGCTGCCCGCCGCCGTGAAGTGGATCGAGGACCGCCGGGAGAACCTGATGTCGGCGGGGAAGTCGCGGCACGAGCACGGCGACGCCCGGATGGCCTTCGACGCCGATGGGACGATCCTGGCCGCCGCGATGGACTTCGTGCAGGACGTGGGCGCCTACCCGACGCCGTGGCCGGTGGGCACCGCCGGGGTCATCGGGATGCTCTTTCCCGGGCCGTACCGCATCGCGGACGCCACGTTCTCCTCGACCTGCGTGTTCTCCAACACCACCGGCCGCGCGGCGTACCGGGGGCCGTGGCAGTTCGAGTCGGTGGCGCGCGAGGTGCTGCTGGACATCGCGGCTCGCCGGATGGGCATGGACCCGGCCGACCTGCGCCGCAAGAACCTGCTGAAATTCGACGACCTGCCGTTCAGCAACCCCAACGGCATGGGGGTCTACACCGACGTCACGCCGCTGGAGACGTTCGAGCACGGCCTCACGATGCTCGACTACGACGCGTTCCGCCGCGAGCAGAAGCGGGCCCGCGAGCAGGGCCGCTTCCTCGGCGTGGGCACATGCAGCTACGTCGAGCCGACCACCGCCGGCATGAACCTGCTGAGCACGGAAGGCGCGACGATCCGGATCGAGCCGTCCGGGAAGGTCAACGTCTACGTCTCCGGCGGGTCGTCCGGCAACAGCATCGAGACGACGGTCGTCCAACTCACCGCCGACGCGCTCGGCGTCGACATCGCCGACGTCAACACCGTCCAGGGCGACACCGCGGTCACGCCCTTCGGCGGCGGCACGTCCGGCAGCCGTTCCGGCTCCATGACGGCCGGAGCCGTGGCCGAGACCGCGTCGGTGCTGCGCGAACGCATGACCGCCATCGCCGCGCACTGCCTGGAGGCGGCGGTGGGGGACATCGATCTGATCGGCGGACGCGCCGCCGTCCGCGGGGTGCCGTCGGCCGGCATGTCCGTCGCGGAGATCGCCCAGATCGCCTACTTCCAGCCCGACGCGCTTCCCCCCGGCACGCCGCCGGGACTGGAGGCCAGCGGGCGCTACCGGGCGCGCGAGCCGATGATCTGGACGAACGCCACGCACGTGTGCACCTGCGAGGTCGACCCGGTCACCGGAGCGGTCACGATCCTGCGGTACATCGTCAGCGAGGACTGCGGTCCGATGATCAACCCGAACGTGGTGGAGGGCCAGATCGCCGGCGGCACCGTCCAGGGCATCGGCGGCGCGCTGTACGAGCACCTCGCCTACGACGAGGACGGCAACCCCGTCACCACCACCTTCATGGACTACCTCCTTCCCACCGCCGTCGAGGTCCCCGCCATCGAATACGGTCACCTCGAGACTCCCGGTCCCGGCGAAGGGGGATACAAGGGCGTCGGTGAAGGCGGCGCGATCGGCGCGCCGCCCGCGGTCGTCAACGCGGTCGCCGACGCGCTCGCGCCGTTCGGCGTCGAGATCACCCGGCTCCCGATAACGCCGGAGTCGATCGTCGCGCTGGTCCGCGGCGCGCAGAGGACGGTGACCGGATGAAGCCCGCCGCGTTCGACTACCACGTTCCCTCGACCGCGGCCGAGGCGGTCTCCCTGCTCGCCGAACTCGGCGAGGACGCCAAGGCCATCGCGGGCGGGCAGAGCCTCGTCCCCATGCTGGCCCTGCGGCTGGCCGTCCTGGAGCATCTGGTCGACCTGCGCCGGGTGGAGGGGATGCGCGGCATCGAGCGGCGCGACGGATCCCTGTGGATCGGCGCCGGCACGACCCAGGCCGCGATCGAGCGGGACGCCGAGGTCGCGTCGGCGGTGCCCCTGCTGGCGCGCGCCACCCCGCTGATCGGGCACTTCCAGATCCGCAACCGCGGCACCATCGGCGGGTCGCTCGCGCACGCCGACTCCGCCGCCGAGTACCCGGCGGTGGCGGTGGCGCTCGATGCGCGGCTGGAGGTGCTGTCGCCGCGGGGTGCGCGCACCGTCCCCGCCGGCGAGTTCTTCCACGGCATCTACAGCACCGCCCTGGAGGCCGACGAACTGCTGACCGGGATCGACATCCCCGTGTGGGACGGCCGCTGCGGCTTCGCGATCGAGGAGTTCGCGCGCCGGGCCGGAGACTTCGCCATCGCCGGCGCCGCCGTCGCCGTGCAGGTCGACGGCGACGGGAAGGTGTCGCGCTGCGGCATCGGCCTGCTGGGGCTCGGCTCGACGCCGCTACGCGCCGTGAAGGCCGAGGCGGCGGTGCTCGGATCCCCGGCCGCCGACGTCGCGCCCGCCGACGTGGGCGACACCGCCATGGCGACGCTGGAGTCGGTCCCTTCCGACCTGCACGCGTCCGCCGACTACCGCAAGCACGTCGGGGCCGTCATCGTGGCGCGTTCCTGGCAACGGGCCGTCCGGGAGGCGACAGATGCCTGAGGTCCAGATCAGGGTCATGGTCAATGGGCGGCCGCGCACGGCGACCGTGCCGCCCCGGCTCACGCTCGCCGACTTCCTGCGCGAGCACTGCCGGCTCACCGGGACCCACCTCGGCTGCGAGCACGGCGTGTGCGGCGCCTGCAGCGTGCTACTGGACGGCGAGGCCGTGCGGGCGTGCCTGGTGTTCGCCGTGCAGGCCGACGGCGCGGAGATCACCACGGTGGAGGGGATCGCGGCGGCCGACGGCGAGCTCTCCCCGGTCCAGGCCGCCTTCCGCGAGCACCACGGGCTGCAGTGCGGCTTCTGCACGCCGGGCTTCGTGGTGTCGGTCACCGCGTTCCTGCGCGACAACCCCGACCCCACCGACGAGCAGATCCGCGACGGCCTGTCCGGCAACCTGTGCCGTTGCACCGGCTACCAGGGAATCATCGAAGCCGTCCGAGCGGCGGCGGAAAGGCCGGCCGAGCACACCCGTACCGCCGGAACCTGAACCCGGACGGCCTTCGCGTCAGACCATCACGGCCGTGGGCTCGGGTGCGAAGTCGATGCGGACCGGGCCGCGGACCGACCAGCTTTCACTGAACTCGAAACCGCGCACGTCGTAGCGGGGATAGCGGCTCAATATGCGTTCGAGGCCGATGCGCACCTCCATGCGGGCGAGGTTGGCGCCCAAGCACAGGTGGGCCCCGTGCCCGAAACCGAAATGCGCGGCCGAGCGGGAGCGGCGGACGTCGAGCACGTCGGCATCGGGGAAAACGTCGGGGTCGCGGTTGGCCGTCCCCGTCATCAACCAGACGCTCGCCCCGTCGGGGATCACCTGGCCGGCGATGGTGATCGGGCCGTTGACGACCGACCGCGGGACGGACAGCGACAGCTGCTCGAGCCGGAGCACCTCCTCGATCGCGGCGGGGATCAGGCCGGGGTCCTCGACCAGCAGGTCGCGCTGGCCGGGGAACTGGAACAGCTTGACGGCGCACTGGGCCAGCAGCTTGGCGGTCGTGTCGTTCCCGGCGATCAGCAGCAGCACCGCCGTCTGGATGAGCTCGTCGTCGGTCATGGCGCCGCCGTCGTTCGCGGCGACCGCCTGGCCGAGCAGGTCGTCGGCGGGGCGCGACCTGCGCCGGGCGATCTCCTCGGCGAGGAACTCGCGGATGAGCCGGGACGCCTCCTGGGCCCGGGCCAGCTTCTGCCGGCCGAGGTCGGAGACGTCCGTCGTCCCGCCGCCGACGCCGGTGACGATGTCCTCGCTCCACGCGTGGAAGGCCGCCCGCTTCTCGGGCGGGACGCCCATCATCTCGGCGATGACGACCGAGGGGATGTGCCAGATGAAGTCGTCGACCAGGTCGACGCGCCCGCCGCCCGCGACCTTGGCCGCGAAGCGCGCGAACAGGTCGTCGATCAGGGCCGTCACCCGGGGCTCCCAGCGCGCGAGGCCCCGCTTGGTGAAGGCGCTCTGCAGCGGGTTGCGCAGCCGGTGGTGGTCCGGCGGATCGTTGGCGATCATGCTGTCGGCGATCCACGGCGCCGACTCCTTCATCACCGTGGACGACAGGTGCCCGGTGTCGGTGAGGCAGCGCGTCACGTCCGCGTGGCGGTGGACGTGCCAGACCGAGAGCGCCTCGTTGTAGACGACGGGTCCCGCCTCGCGGATCTGCGCGAAGTGCGGCCACGGATCGGCGATGACCTCGGGGGCGTAGAAGTTGACCGAAACGGTCGGTGGCACGGATCCTCCTCAGTCGCCCAAGCTGATCGCCTGTTCCGGGCAGAGGTTCACGGACTCCAGTACGCGATCTCGAAATTCGGGTGGCACGTCCGGTTGCAGGACCACGCTGTAGCCCTCTTCGTCGGTGCCGAACACCTCGGGGCAGTGCGCGACGCAGCGCTGGTGACGGAAGCACAGCTCCCCGTCGATGGCGACGCGCATGGCCCGACCGCACCTCTCTTCCGGGCAGGTTTGTAAGTGAATATACACTTTCTTATGCGCCTGTAAACGCCTGGACGGCCCGTCGGACGCGACCCGCCCACTATCCAGACCTGTTACTTAAAGTCATGTCAAGCGCGCAGAGAGTTATACTGGTGTCGACGCGATGCGCGAGAGGCGTCGTACTTTCCGGCAGGGCAGACCATCTGGAGTGTTCATGAGGCTCTCTCCTCGCCCACTGCGAGCGGCCTTGGCGGCAGGGTCAGGTGCTGCCCTGACCATGACGGCCTTCTTCGGTCCGGCTCACGCCGAGGTCGAGCGCGGCACGCAAGTGCGTCAGGCGGGTGCGGACGCCTTTGCCGCTCCTCCCTGTGGGTTCTTCCGCTACAACGTCCGCGCGTCCGAGTTCGCCGCGTACAACCACTGCGGCTCGACGACGGTGCGGATACACGTCGACGTCAGAGGAGGCGGTAGTACGAACGACTATCACCTCTGTGTCAGCCCTGGCCGCACCCAGTTTCCGGGCGCAGGTCCGAACTATCTCAACGCGTACTACATCGGCGGCGCCGGCTGCCGGAGCGGGGAGCGTACCGGGCACACCCGCCACTGATTTGCGATCAACTACGAGTCGGCGGTGCTCGCGCCCACCGGAGTGAGGAGCGGTCTGCCGAGCGCGGCTGGACGAGATCCGCCCGGCGGTCGCTACCTCGGCGGACGCATCGCTTCGCGGTAGTCGCTGGGCGAGGTGCCGTAGGCGCTGCGAAAGGCCCGGGTGAAGGCCGAATGGTGGGTGAATCCCCAGCGGGCGGCGAGGTCGCGAACGGGAATCTCGTATTGGGCCGGGTCGGCCAGATCCTGGCGGGCGCGTTCCAGGCGCTGATGGCGGATCAGCGCCCCGACGGTGACGTCTTCGTCTTGGAAAAGGCGGTAGAGATAGCTGGTGGAGATCTGATGCGCGGCGGCCACGGTCTGCGGAGTCAGGTTCGGGTTCTGCAGATTCCGGTTGATGAAAGCGCGGATGCTCAGCGTCAAAGTCCGGCGGTGCGCCTCGGGGGAGAGACTGCGGCCGGCGTCGAGACTGTGGGCGAACAGGGCCGAGGCGAGGTCGGCCAGGACGGCGCCGAGCCGGGGGCCGTCGGCGGCGCGGTAGCCGGCGGTGTCGGCGATCAGGCCGGTGACGAACCCGGCCAGCAGGGCTCCGACGCCCTTTCGCGCCGAGAGCGGCCGGCCGGTCGCGCGGTCGGCGCTCTTGCGAGGCAGCGCCAGCAGGTCCTTGGGGATCTCGACCCCCACGCACCTGACGGTCTGGCCGGGCCGCCCGACCTGGACCGTGCAGGGCTGCGATGAGCTCTGACTGTGCAGGTCGTAGGGCCCGTATTCGGCCTCCTGGCGGTTCCAGGAAGCGCCCGCCGTGCCTTCGAGGACGAGCGTGAGGTTGTACGTCTCGGGGTCGGCGCGCCTGATCAGCTTCGCGGTCCGCCGGGACAGGAGCGGCTGGAGCGTCGACGGCCAGACGGTCACCGCGCCGAGCCGCAGGATGCGTATGCGCGCGTGGTAGTCCGCGGCGTGCTCGCTGCTCAGATCGACCGGGGCGTGCGTGCTCCCCATCCATTCCCGCCACCGCTCGAATCGTTCGGCGGGGGGAAAGTCCTCGGTCCGGTGCGCCACCTCGATCATGGCTTGTCCAGGTTCGCTCGGTACGACCAAGAGGTCTCGTCGAAGACGAATTATACGACCTCAGTCTCCGCGCGCGGCAGTCGGGTAGAAACGCGGACCCGAGTCGGTCACTTGAAGTGACTCCTTGACATTGGGGTAGATTTCGCACTGATATCGCGTCGGCCGGTTCAGCGGAACCAGTTCGACGGCGGGTATGTCCGAGCAGCGCACCTGGCGGCCGGTCACGTTGTTGCCCCAGTAGAAGCGGATGGCACCTTCGCGGGTGATCACCCCCATGGCCGGGACGGCATCGTATTCGACCAGGCCGGGCAGGAAGCCGGCGCCCTTGATCGTGACGGTCCAGGGAACCTTGACGCCCCTATAGGTCACCGTGCACTTCACGGTGGTACCTGGCCCGGGTTCGGGGTCGCCGCCATCGCACTCGGCGCTGGTCTTGCCCATCGCATAGGCCATCTTGACGGTCTTGACGCGCAGCTCGTACTCGAGGTTCTCGATGGGCGTGGCGTCGTCGCCAGGTGAGGGTGAGAGCTTCACATCGCCGAGCACTCCCCGACCCGTAGGGGAGGGGACGACGTTGGGCAGCGGGGTGGCGGACGGTCTCGGGGCGGCCTTGTCTGTGTCCGTGTCCGTGCATCCGGCGCTCAAAACGGTGGCCGACCCTATCAGTACGAGCACATTGATCCATCGCATGAGCCGGGAGCCTACCGATATGCAGCGCTACAACCCTTCCTTTCGGCTCACACCGGCGCCTTGTGGAACTCCGGCCATATGCTCGGGTATGCATTGTCAAGGAAGTGTGGAGGCCGTGTTAAGGACATGCGGGCGGAGTGCTGGCAAACTGAACGAGCATCGGCCGTCCGCACCTCATTGAGAAGGTCGCCGTGACCTCTGCCGTCCACTTTGCAGAAAGGCGGACATCATGAGGGGCTGTGCGCGGCCCCGGCTCTTGCCGGTCGCCGTAGTCCTGGCCGCTGTGGTCCTCGCCGGGTGCGGCGGTGGAAAGAAAGACCAGAAGCCATCGGAGCGGAAGCCTGCGGCGTCCGCGGCCACCAAGAGGGCGGTGCCGCCGCCCGCGGCCCCGAGGTTCGACCCGCCGGTCAGGTTCGATCCGCGGGCCGAGAAGCCGATCTCCGCGGGGGACGAGCCGGTCCTGTGGGAGCGGTTCGTCTTCCGGACGGCGGACACCTGGAACGAGCCGGAAGAAGGGAACGCGCTCCAGGCCCTCGACCTGCTGACGGGCGAGGAGAGCTGGAGGCTGGTGCCGAAGACGCGCGTCCGGAGCAGCTCGACCAGTCCGCTGGTCGTCTCGCTGGGAGGGCGCACGGTGGTGCTCGCGGCGTTCGGTGCGGAGATCCCGGGCGTGGGCACCCTCCCGGCCAAGCTCGCGGTGGAGCTCATCGCGGCGGATCCGGGCACCGGCAAGCTCCTGTGGACGAGCACGGTGGAGGTCGGGAACGGCAAGGGGTGGCCCGACCGCGGAGTCCGGCTCGTGGGCGCCGATGACACGGCGATCGTCATCGCTCTCGGTGAGGATCCCGCGTACACCATGGTCGTCGACCCCGCGACCCGGAAGGCCCGCTGGATCCGAGAGCTGTCCGCGGAGGGATACACCGCCGGGCGGGTCTTCGGAACGGCCGGGGAGTCACTGGCCGACCGCGTCGAGACATGGGATGCGAAGACCGGCCGCAAGCTGTGGGCGGCCGGGTTCGATCCCGGGAGGGAGCCGTACGACTATCCCGGCGGACCCGGTGTGATCGTCCAAGTGCGGCTCGCGGAGGTCGTGTTCCTGGACGCCGCCGACGGCAAGGTCCGGGGCCGCTTGGGCGGCAGTACGGCCTTCCCCGGCACAGCGTGCCTGTACGACGAAGTCTCGGTCCTGGTCTGCGATGTGCGGAAATCGGGTCTGGTCGGGACCCAGGACCTCCTTGCCGCCTATGACGTGACCACGCTGAAGCAGCTCTGGAAGCTGCCGGCGAACGGGCGCACCAAGCCCGGCCTCACCGGCGCGTGGCACGGCGTGGTCTACGCGATGTCGGAGAACGGCCCGGTCGCCCTGGACGCCCGTTCGGGCGCGGACCGCGAGCCGAACGCCGGCGCGGCCCCGACCCTGGTCTCCGCGAACGGCGGGCTGATCGCGGCACCCGGCCGCCGCGTCTGGACGGCCGTCCCGGCCGTCGGCTAGAGACCCGCGAGCCGCGCCGGCACCCGGAGATCATCCATCTTCGGGTGCGCCGACGCCGGACCGGAACCGGTGCTCCAGGCACGCCTTCAGCGGTTCCAGCGCGAACCGCACATCGCGATGAACCACTGGACTGGCCAGGAGTTCACTGACGAACCCCAGGTCACGCGGGGTGAGTCCGGCCATCGGACGCTCGAAGAGCGCGCCCGCCTCCCAGAGCGGCACATGGTAGATGTCGATGTCGCCGTTGATGAAGCCCACCGCGACGAAGTCACCGCCGGGTGACACGGCGAGGCAGGCGATGTGCCGGCGCTCACTCGGCCTGTGAGTGGAAAAGCTCTCCGTGCGCTCGCCGTCGCTGACCTTGATCTCATCGCCGTATCCGGCCACGACGACGTGCCCGGTTCGCGGCAGAACGAGGAATTTCGCTTCGCGAGCGTCGGCAAGGCCGGGATACTCGGAGCGGAGCCGTCCGTCCGGTAGCGACACGCGTGCCACGCGCCGCTGTACGTCGCCGACGAGCGTGTCGGCGTCGAGGAACTGCGCGCGCCAGAGCGGTGTCGCAGGGCCGACGGTGGTGAAGTCCCCAGTGGAGCCGTCGATCAGCACGATGGTGGACTCGAGCACGGCGAGCCGTCCGGAATCGCGATGGGCGGCGAGCCGCGGCCCGACTGCGGAGCGGCCACGATGCGGGATGTACGACGACAGCGCTCGCATGTCGAGGTCTCCGCTGCGTCCGCCCCGCAGCAGCCGGTTCCCCGTGGCCGCCGCGAAGCTCCCGTCATGGCCGGTCAGCTGCAGTGAACTGACCGGCGTGGAGGTGGTGAGCAGCTCTTCCCAGCGGCCTTGTGAACAGCGCACCAGGCGGTAGCGGTCCGGCTCGTCCATGGGGAACACGTCGAACTCGGCGGCGATCAGCGTGCCGCCACCGATGTGCAACAGCCTCTCGACTGGCATTCTGAGCGAGTAGTACTCGATCTGCAGTTCAGTGCGCAGGTCGTACACGCGCGCGTCGTATCCGCCGACGGCGAGGAACGGGCCGTCGGGGGCGAAGGACAGGGCGGGCGCGCCGGGTGTCAAGGGGCCGACCCACCAAGTGGTCGCCGGCGCGCGCTCCCGGATGCGCCTCATGCCCGCTCGGACGTTCTGGGGCAGCGCCTCACGCAGCGAGGTGTAGAGGTGGCGCTTGTCGTCGCGTGGAGCCCAACGCGGATCGAACAGTCGGACCAGCTCAACGCACGTGGTGATGGGCAGGTCGAGGACGAATGCCCACAGCTCCTCCCAAGCACGGCGGTCGGCCAGCTGCTCGGCCAGCCAGCGGACCTCCTCGTCGGACAGTTCGGCGAGGCCGGCGCGGCGGTCTTCGCCGACGATGACGCGGACGGGGTCCAGACCGCCCGCGATGAGCATCGCCTCCCGGGCATGCACGCGTTCGACGTCTGTGGCACCCGCGTAGGCGAGTGCGAGCAGGCTCCCGTCCCGGTCGAGGGCGCGGTACCGCTCGAACTGCCTGGTGACCAGGTAGAACAGGGCGCGCCGGACGGGAGCGACGGGGGCGAGCCCGTGCTCGGCGCACACAGGGGCCAGGTCGGGGTTCGCGGGCGTCGCCTCGCACACCTCGTCGACCAGACCGGGATCGTCCAGAGCGATGATCTTTTCCGCCGTCATGAGGGCGAGAGGGTGGCCGCTGAGCCGCAGCGCCTGCTGGAGCGCCTGCCGGTGGGACGGATCGCCCAGGGCGTCCGGACCTGCCGCCAGCGCGATGACGCTGAACGGCCCGTGTTCAGGGTCCGTTGCGGGCAGGCCCCACCGCAACAGCGCTTCCACCAGCGGCTCGGTCGGTGAGGCGAGCCACTCGGCCCATAGCGCGTCCAAGGCCGGGCTCGGCGGCGCCTCGTCATTGCGCAGCACTACTTCCACCAGCGGCGAGTCGCGGCGGGGGCCTTCGACCAGCCAGGCCGCGATCGACGTGCGTGCCCTGTCATGCCATGGGTGGGACGGTGTCCCGGCGATCCGGACAACGTCCTGCAGGGCGGTCACATCGCCCTTCCGCGCGGCTGCGAACAACCGTCGCGCTCGTAGCGTCCACCTCATCGACGGCCTTCTCCATGAGTCGTTGCCGTGGTCGGACCCGGCCCGGCTCCGCTCGGCGGGCTACCGCGACGAACCGGTGGCGAGGCTCCGTCCGGCCGGCACCGGGAGCCGGCGCCTCCGACGAGGCGGCAAGGGGCGCTCGAGCTTTCGTGCCCCCGGCACGGTATGGCCGGTCGGTGAAACTCCGGTGGACGGCCGGTGCCCGGCGGGCGGCGGGACACCGAAAGATCGCGTGCGCGCCGCCCGGTGCCTCGTGCGAGTCCCGCCCCCGCTGCACACTGAACGAGGGTCTGCCGAACCAGTGTGAGCGGGGAGGGCGCCGGCCATGCCCAGCGACGGGGAAGCACCGAGCCTGGTACCCGGGCACCGCGACCTGTCGGTCACGCGCCGCAGCGCGGGCGCGGTCACCTACCGGGCCGTTCACGAGGAGTCCGGGGACGTGGTCACCCTGCGGGTGCAGCGTGACGGCGGGCAGACCCCGCAGCCCGAACTGGACGCGCTCGGCCGCGCCTCCCACGACGAGCACCTCCTCACGGTGCTGGGCACGGGCACGACCGCGACCGGGCGCCGGTACGTGGCGCTGCCGCACCACGACGGGGACACCTACTCGGGCTCGGGGGCCATGCCCGTGCGGCAGGCGGTCGAAGTGGCCGCCGCCGCGGGAAGGGCGTTGCAGGCCCTCCATGAAGAGGGGCTCGTCCACGGCGACGTGCATCCGGGCAACATTCTCCGGGGTGACCGCGGCCCGCTGCTGACCGGCTCGGCCACGTTGCGCGGGCTTGCCGCCCACTCCGCCCGCGGGGTTCTGGAGCCGGTCGACCTCGAACGCGTCGACGCCGCTCACGCCGCCCCGGAAGCGCTCCAGCGGCAGCGGCAGACGCCGGCGTCGGATGTGTACGGCCTCGGCGCGACCCTGTGGACGCTGCTGGCCGGGCGCCCGCCCTATGCCGGCGGCGACCTGTGGACCATCCGGCAGCGCGTGCTGAGCCAACCGGTTCCGCCGCTGCCTCGCGACGACGTGCCCGGCTGGTTGGCCGGTGCGCTGGAGACCGCGATGGCGCCCGAGCCCGGCGACCGGTTCCCGTCGGCCGCGGCGTTCGTCCAGACGCTGGCCGATGGGCTGCACGGACTCCCGGAGGCCGCCGGCCCGGTCCGTGTGAAGCCGTCCCGTCCGGAGCCGTTCCGTTCAGAGCCGCTGCTTCAGGAGCCGCTGCTTCAGGAGCCGCTCCGACCAGAGCCGCTCGGTCAGGAGCCCTCCCGCGCATGGGAGCGGCTTCCCGGCTGGGCCTGGGACGGGGACGGACTCGGCGGCACCGCCGACAACGGCGGGCGCGGCCAGGGCGCGGCCGAACGCGCGCCGGACTCGTCCGCGCCCGTACGGCCGGAGCCGCCGGAACCGGAGGAGCAGCGCTCGGCGCCGCGCTCGCGCCGCCGCCTCGGCCCGGTGGTCGCGGTGGTGGTCGCGCTCGCGTTCGTGGGTGCCGGAATCGGCGTGACGGGCCTGCTCGCCGGCGCGCGGACGGACGCGGAGCAGCCGCGGGCCGAGCCCTCGCCGGTGCCCACGTCCACGCCGACAGCGGTCCATCCGGTCAAGGAGTACCTGCCCGGACGGGTGCGGATCGTCGACGGCCGGGTGTCGATCGAAGTGTCCTGGCAGGACCGCAGCGGGGGCAGGGCGGCGTACTACGTCGTGGGCGGGCCCCGGGGCCGTCCGGCGTCCACGCTCGCGAACGTCCCGGCGGGGACGGAGAAGGTCGTGGTCTCCGCGCTGAATCCGAGCGTGGACTACTGCCTGACCGTGGTCGCCGTCGTGGACGTCGACCGCGTGGCCCACGCCGAGCCCGTCTGCACCCGCCGGGTCAAGCGCGACGACTGAGCCGACCACCGCAGCGGGCGCGGGTCCCACCACCATGACGCCCGCCGCCACCACGGCCGTGACCTGCGCAGCTCGCGGATCAGGGAGCGCGCCTCGGTGACCGCGAGAGAGGCGTCCTGCGATGTGACCGGCCCCCCGAAACCCGCCGCGTTGACGATCCTGGCCGTCCGCTGGAGCCGTGCCGCGTCCGTCCCCGGGATCGAGCGTTCGAGGTGGGCCGTCACCTCGGACGCGGTCGCGGCGGGCGGGGCGGGGACGCCGGCGAGCCGCATCGCCACCAGCACTTCCGTCCAGGCGGTCAGGGCCTTCCGGGCGCAATCCCTCATCCGGCGCATCCTCCGGAGCCGCCGCCACCGCAGCAGCGGCACGGCGACGAGATACAGCGGCAGGACGGCTGCGACGGCGAGGCCCGCCACCGGCCACACGGGCGTCCCCGGCCGTGAGTGCGCCGCCACTGCGCGGGGCGGTGCCGGGGTTCGCGCGCCGCCGCCCGGGCCGGGCCCGCCGGAAGCGCCTTCGCCCGTTCCCGCACGCTCGGCCGCCCCCGAGCGGACACGCGGATTGGGGTCGTACGGCACCCAGCCGAGGCCCTCGTAGCAGATCTCTCCCCAGGCCACGGCGTCGCCGGTACGGACCACGCGTCCGCCGTCGCCGCCGGTGCCCGGCCCGAACCCGACCATGATCCGGCTCGGCAGGCCCGCGGCCCTCGCCAGGACGGCGAACGCGCTGGCGAACTGTTCGGACGTCCCGCCGCCGCCCTTGCGTCCGGGCTCTACGAGAAGCTCGTTCAGCTCGGCGTAGCCGTGCCCGCCGCGTGCCGCGGGGCCGATGGTGTAGCTCTCGCGAAGGTACTCGGCCAGGCGGGACGCGCGCTGGTGCGGGGTGCCGTCCCCGGCGGCCTTGCGGGCGATGTCGATCAGCCGTGCGGGCGCCCCCTGCGGCAGCCGCGCGTACCGTTCGAAGCCCGGGCCGAGAGCGGGCGTGGCGCGGGACGCCTCGCCGCCGCTCAGGTCGGGGACGGAGCCCGTCGCGCGGTACGTCCGGCCCGCGACGGGCCCCTTGGAGGACAGGGCCGTGCCCGAGGCCGCGTCGTAGCCGAAGTCGAGCCCCTCGATGCGCGTCGGCGTTCCGGGGACGGGCACCCAGTCGCCGGGCAGGTCTCTGACCGCGACCTCCACCGATGCGCGCTTCGCCCGCGGCGGCCGCACGCCGGGGGGCGGCAGCGCGGGCCCCGACGGCCGGTACGTGCTGTCCGGCAGCCAGGTCGGGCCGGTGAACTCCGCGAGCGCCACCCACCGCAGACCGGTGCGCGGACCTCGCACCGTCATGAGGGGACGGTTCGGCTCGGCCGCCCACGCCGAAAGGTACGCCAGCGGGTTGCGCACCTCGCGCGGCTCCTCGGGGGAGTCGACGACGGTTCGCGGGTCGGCGGCCCGTACCGGCCAGTCGTCCAAGACGCCGGGCGCCGCCACCACCATCCCGAACGAGGGGACGGCGACCGCGCATGCCAGAACCGCCCCCGCGGCGGCACGGCGGGACGCGGACCGGCGCGGGGCCGGCCGGAATCCGCCCGCGAGCACCCGCACGGTGATCCCCGCCGGCGCGGCGGCAGGACGTTCCGGCGGCGAGAGCACCAGCAGCACCGCACCGGCGACGGCGAGCAGCGCGGCCGACCGGTAGCCGGCGCCGACCGCCTCCGGGTTGAGCGTCGCCGCGCCCGCGAGCAGCAGCGCGCCCGGGAGCAGCGCGGGCAGCCCGCGCCCATCGCGGCGCAGCGCCGTCCCCGTCGCGCCCGCCAGCCACACCGCCAGCAACGGGAACGCGATCAGGTCGACGGTCAGCGGCGCCTGCGAGGTGGTGGTGAGGATCCGGGCGCCCGAGTGCAGGACGGCGTCCAGCGCGGCGGGCACCGGCTCCCGCACCGGTCCGGGCCGGCGGGCGGCCAGCGCGACCAGCCCGGCGAAGGCCACGGGCAGCCCGGCCAGGAGAGCGAAGGCCGGGCCGAGACGCGGCAGGACCCGGGCGGCGCCGGCGGTCACCGCCACGGCGGCCACGGCGGCGGCCAGCAGCACGGCCGCGGCGGGCCCCGGGCGGTCGTAACCTGCCGCGAGCAGCGCGATCGCGGCCCCGGACGCCGCCACGACCGCGGCGGCGTCGGCCGCCGCGCGCAGGCGGCTCACCGCGCCCACCACGGCGCCCGGTTCCAGCGCTCGGCGAACGCCGCCGCGTCGGGCGCCTCCAGGAGCCGCACGCCGCGCCGCGCCCCTCGCTCGTGTGGCGGCTCGGCGCCGCCGGCCGTCCCGATGACGCCCACCAGGGAGAGCGCCGTGCGTCCGGCCAGGGCCGCCAGCGCCGTGGCCGCGTCCCGGGACGCCGTGGCCGGCAGGAGCACGACCGCCCGCCCCGGCCCGGTGCGCAACCGTCCGCAGGCAGCGGCGAAGTCCGCGTCCGGTCGGGCCGTGGCCTCCGCCAGCAGGTCCAGATGCGCTGTCCGGCCCGCCGTCGCCGGCGAGCGCGCGCCGCCCGCCAGCCGCAGGTCGACCGGGATCGCGGGATGGTGCGCCACGATCGAGGCCGCGACCTCGGCCAGCGGGTCCAGTTCGGCGGGGCCGTGGCGGTCGTCCACCAGCACGGTCAGGCCGGCCCGGAGGGTGTCGGCATGCTCGCGCACCACCAGCCGCCCGCGCCGCGCCGAGGTGCGCCAGTGCACCTGGCGGACGTCGTCGCCCGGCGCGTGGTCGCGCAGCCCGGCGAAGGCCCCCTCGCTCGCCCGGGTCGCCGCCGTCGACGCGTCCCGTCCGCCCGTCCCGCCCGCGGGCACGGCGGCCAGCGGATGGTGCCGCGGATGGACCAGGACCCGGACGGGCACGTCGTCGGCCGGACAGGACGTCCGCGCCGATCCCAGCGGGTCGGTCCGGACGATGCTCAGCGGGCCGATCTCCAGCACGCCGCGCCTGTCGGCCGCCACCTCGTACCGCGTCCGCGTGCCGGCCGTCCCCAGCGGGACCACAGCCTCACCGCCGGGCCCCCGCACCCGGTCGAACGCCTCGGCACGCGGCGGTTCGTCAAGGTCAACGGTGATTCGCACCGGCTCGCCCGCCCGGGTGCGGACGGCCGAGCACCGCCTCCGGACCCGGACGGGACGGGACCGCCCGGCCAACAGCAGGCCCGCCGCGACCGCCGGAAAGGCGGGCGCGCCCAGCGCGGCGAGCGCCGGATAGCCCAGGCCCAGGCCCAAGCCGCACAGGACGGTGCCGGCGGCGAGCAGCCCCCAGCCGCGGGCGGTGGGGCGGGGAGACCCTCCGGCCACCGCTAGCGCGGGTTCTCGTGCGGGCCCGGAGCCGGGACCTCGGCCAGCACGCCGTCCAGCAGCTCGGCGGCCTCGTCCGCGCCGGCCGGGCCCGACAGCGGCACCAGTCGGTGGCCCCACACCGGCGGCACCAGAGCCTTGACGTCGTCGGGCGTGACGTACGCGCGGCCGTCGGCGAGGGCGTGCATGCGGGCGGCGCGGCACAGCGCGATGGTCGCGCGCATCGAGACGCCGGCGCGCAGCCCGGGATGGCGGCGGGTGCGCTGGGCGAGCCGCAGCGCGTACTCGTAGACGGGCTCGGCGACCGACACCCGGCCGGCGATCTCCCCCAGCCGCGCCGCCTCCGCGGCGTCCAGCACCGGGCTCAGGTCGCCGGGCGCGGTCAGGGACCCGCCGCGCATGAGCGCCAGCTCGGCCTCCTCGCCCGGGTAGCCGAGCGTCAGCCGCATCAGGAACCGGTCGAGCTGCGCCTCGGGAAGCGGGAAGGTGCCCTCCATCTCCACCGGGTTCTGCGTCGCCGCCACCAGGAAGGGGCGGGGCACCGGGTGCGGCGTGCCGTCCACGGTGACCTGCTCCTCCTGCATCACCTCCAGCAGCGCCGACTGCGTCTTGGGCGAGGTCCGGTTGATCTCGTCCACGATGACGACGTTGGCGAAGACGGGACCGGGGTGGAACTCGAACTCCCGGCTGCGCTCGTTGAAGATCGTCACCCCGGTGATGTCGGACGGCAGCAGGTCGGGTGTGCACTGGACCCGCCGGGACGTGCCGCCCGTGACCGCGGCCAGCGCCCGGGCCAGGGTCGTCTTGCCCATGCCGGGGAGGTCCTCCAGCAGGACGTGCCCGCCGGTCGCGAACGCGGTGAGGACCAGCCGCACCGTCGCGGGCGCGCAGCGGGCGGCCGACTCGATGGCCGCCGCCATCCGGTCGAAGGTGTCGGCCGCCAGCACCGCCTCCTCGTCGGTCGCGGTGCCGGCCATGGTGGGGGACGCGGCCGTGGTGCTCACCCTTCTCCTCTCGGTTCGTACGGGCGCATGGCGGGCGGGTCAGCCGCAGTTCGCCCAGCCCGCGGAGGTGCTGCCGCCGTTCGCGCCGCCCGAATACCGGACGCAGTCGCCGGGCGCGAGCAGGTACACCGGGCCGGCGTAGTACTTGAAGGAGCCGCTGTCGGAGGCGACCTTCCCGCCGTTCTGGCTCTCCAGCCGGACCCAGGCGGTGGACGCCGTTCCGATGCCGGACGTCTTCATCGCGACCGCGCAGTTCTTCTTGGTGGCGGCGCTGTAGAGCTGGTAGACGCGCCCGCCCGCGAAGGACGAGGACCGCTGCACCTTGTAGTCGCCGCCCTGGCTGTTGCAGACCTGCTGCGGCGAGTACGGGTTGGCGGCCGGAGGCGGAGACGCGGCCGGGGCGGGAGCCGGGTTCGATGCGGGCCGCCCGGTGGACGGCTGCGTCCGCGGCGCCGGCGAAGCCCCCTGATCCCGTGGCGCGGACTTCGGGCTCGGCTTCCCGGACGGCTTGGGCGACGGTTTGCCGGGTTTCGCCGACGGCGCCGCGGGCGGCTCGTCATCCGGGACGTTCGGGCGCAGGTCGACCACCGGCCGCCGCGTGTCCGCGGGCTCGGGGAAGCTCGGCGCGGCCGGTGGAGCCGCCACGCGCGGTGGAACCGTCCCCGGCGGCGTGCCGGGACCGTTGCCGCCGCCCTGCCCGGTGCCGTCCCCGTACTTGCCGACCGTGCGGGCCCGGCCGTCGGAACCGACGACCTGCGCTTCCGGGCTGCCCGGAGCGTTGACGAACAGGCTGCCCTCCCGCACCTGAAGCTCGAGGTCGCCCCGCCCGGACGGCATCGTCAGCACGCTCGTCTGAGGACCGGACGGGTCGTGCACACGAACCTGGCCCGTCTCCCGGGCGGCCACGTACACCTTGCCCGCGAACGGCACCGCCGGCTCCTGCACCGGGTCGCGCAGCGGGAACGAGCGGATCGGACCGCCCTTGCCCACGTCCGCGACGGTGACCACGGCCCCGGCTGCGGGCACGGTCACCGCGGCCAGCGCCCCGTAGGTGCGGTCCGGCATGATCGCGCCCGCCAGTGGCACCGGGGCGGTCAGCCGGCGGCGGTTCCCGTCACCGCCCGCAACGACCAGATCCCGGCCGCCGCGGTCGGCCACCAGCGCGCCCCGGTCCAGCACGGTCAGCGCGAGGTCGCGTCCCGGCTCGGCGACCTCGATCGTCCGGACCACGGCGGGCCCTTGCGCGGTGACCTTCAGCCCCGCGACGGTGCCCTGCTGCGGCACCGCCACCCACAGCAGGCCCGAGCCGTCGAACTCGCCGCCGACCAGCGGCCCGGGCAGCCGCAGCACCGAGCCGGTGGGCCGCAGCGTGGCCGGGTCGACCGCGCGCACCTCACCGCCGGTGCGCTCGATCACCGCGGCGGCGCCGTTCCCCATCGCCAGATGCGGGTCGCCCCGCGTGCCCACGTCCGCGCGCCCGGACAGGCCCAGCGAGTTGAGATCGAGCGAGGACACCCTGCCGGTGTCCAGATCGTGGATCAGCAGATGCCGGTCGTCCTGCGTGACCCGCACCCGGTTCCCGCGCGCCCCGGGAACCGCCAGGGTGCGGTCCACCCGCCCGGTCTGCGCATTGACCTTGCTGACCGTCCCGGCGGGCCGGCTCCACAGCCACGCACTCCCGTCGGAGGCGGTGGTGGCGTGCCCGACCCGGCCGCCGCCGAGCATGCTGGCCAGCAGCGCCAAGGCGATCACCGCCGCGGTGGCCCAGCCCCCGACCCGAGCCCGTGCCAGAACCCCGGTCCCCTGCTGCCGCACTGACGGCTCCCTTTCGTTCCCCGGACGGCTACGGCACGACGGTCGACGTCGCGCCTCCGCCACGCAGTTCCTGCTCCCGATTCAGCTCCCGCTGCCGCTGGAACGCCGCGGCCAGCGTGAGCGCACCGACGATGACGGCGAGGACGACCGCCCCCGCCACCACGGCGGGCCAGATCCGCTGACGGCGGCGCCAACTGCGGCCCGACCCGTACAGCAGCGCCCCGTTCAGCTGGCGGCGGCGCAACGCGTCGGCCTGCAGCACGTACCGCTCGGCCGACGGTGTCGCCTCGAACGCGCCGCCGCCGCGTACCGGTCCCGTCAGAACATCCCTTCCAACCGGCGACCCAGCGCGGCGTACTCGTTCCCGGCGCCCTCGGTACTGGTGACCAGCTTCTGGAACGCGGCGTTCACCTGCTGGAAGTGCTGCTGGTACTCGTCGAACAGCCTGGCCGCGTTGCCCTGGCCCGCGCCCTCCCACTTGCTCAGCGTCGTGCGCGCCTGACCGTCGATCGCGGTCAGCAGGGCGCGCAGCTTGCCCAGGTGCTGCGCCTGCTCGCCGGCCAGCCCGGACAGCTTGCCGGAGTGGCCGTAGACCTCGAAGCCCGCATTGTTGCCCATGGGATGCCCTCTCAGACCGTGATGGGACGTTCGAGCGAAGTGAACTGGTTCTTGGCCGCGCCGAAGTCGTCGACCGTCTGCGTGACGGTCTGGCCGACTTCGTTGTTGGCGGTGACGAGCTTGACGCCGTTCTGGTCGCACCAGCGGATCAGCTCCCCGCAGCGCTCCAGCAGCTCGCCGATCGCCCCGTTCAGGGAGGACAGCCCGGCCCCCTGGATCGCCTCCCCGGCCCGTTCCATGTCCGCGCCCAGCCTCTGCACCTGGGCGAGCAGGTTCCGCGCCTCGGCGCTGAGCTGGTCGCCGCCCTGTCCCAGGGCCTCGCCCTGGGTGAGCCCGATGAATTCGGCCCCCATACCGCCTCCAAGTCGCATCCGATCGCCCCGGTACTCAGACCAGGACCCGTCGGGTAAGCCAAATCCATTCAGGTGATCAGCAAGCGACGTGTGGGTGAACATCCGTCTACCTGCCGCGTCCATGAAACGGTCACCGGAAAGCGGGAGGAGAACGGGCCGAGGGCGCCACAGGCAGCCGCCCGTCGCGGATCCGCGACGGTCCATATCCGGACTCCTCCCTCCGCCGATCGCCGATGACCGCCCAGCCAGACCCTCCGACGGTCGATTAAGCGAGGGTGTCCACCAGGTGAATATTTCCTACTGAAATGTTTACCCGGCCTTCACGGCGCGGCCTCCCAGAATCGCCTATTTTCTGGAGGAAAAACTCCAGAAGGGGAGGCTGAATGACTGAGGTCGGGGCGAACCCAACCGCAGCGGCGGCCGACGGGCGGCTCGCGGGAACGATCGCCATCAGCTTCGCGAACGTCACCTTCATGTTCGATCAAGTAGTGAGGGGCACGAGGGACGCCGCGGCCGAACCGCCGATACAACCCGGCTATCTCTCGTACGGCGAGCAGTTCATGACAACGATCGCCGAGGTTGAGGCGCATGGAATAACGTTCAGCGGCAACATCACGTCCGCCGCGGTCCAGGTCCACAACAACGACGCCGGGATCACCGCCGATATGGACGCCCGCCAGGCGCTGCTGCGGTCGATCAACCTCGAGACCGTCCGGGAGTGACCTGATGGCCTTCGACCCCCCCGACACCGCCGCGAACCCCGACGCGCTCGACGCGCACGTGGAGGACTTCTGGAGGACGGCCGGCTACATCCTCGGCCGCTCGGGCGACCTGAGGGCGGCCCTCGACGGCGCGGCGATCAGCTTCTCCGACATCATCGCGCAAGAGATCTCGTCGCAGGCCGGTTACAACGAGGGGCTCTGGAAGTCCGCCACCCAGGCCATCTACTACGGTGCCGGCGTGACGCAGGTCTGGGCCAACGCGGTCCGGGAGTACAAGCGCAAACGCCAGGATCTCATCAACGAGTGGAACACCGCTGAAAGCACGAATTTCGGGGTCGTGCACCGGGACCTGTCAGATCAGGAAAAGACGCTTCCGGCAGACCAGCAGGCTGCGCTGGCGAAGGCGAACACCGAAAGCTACAATTTCAGTTTTAACCTGGCGAAGCAGAGCAAACTCACGGAGTTGACCAACCTGGCCACCCGGGAATGGAACACCCTGCAGGAGACGGCCTCCGATCTCGGTAAGCGTCTCACCGAAGGGCCGACCCCGGAGAACGTACGGCGTCTCATCGTCCAGGAGGCGCTGTCCTGGGCCCCGTACAACGTGAACGGCCCCGCGGCTCCGCTGCCGTTGAACCCGGACAAAGCCGAGCTGGACGCCGACAGGTTCAAGCAGTACCTGAACGGTGAGCTCCCGCCCGACGCGGATTACGCCGCCATGATCGCGGCGCTGAACGCCGCGTCCTTGCAAGGCCGCCAACTTCAGGCGAGCGGCGGGCAGCTGGACTACCGGACGATCGCGTACCTGGAGAAGTTCTACGGCACGCTGGGCGAAGATCTGTTCACAGAGCTCCCGGCCTTCATCAACGGCAAGGGCGACTCGTCGCTAGGCGACGATCCGCTCCTCAGGAGGGACACGCTTCAGGCGCTGGGCGACGGCCTGCTGATGCTCTCGAACGAGAGGCTCGGCGGCGGCTACGACAAGCTGCCCCAATCAGTCCGGGACGTGTTCGGCCGCGGCCTGCCGTACACCTATGAAGGCTCGACGACGGAAGAGAGCTGGGGCCGGGACTACGTCACGATGGCCCAGTTGCTCGACGGCACCACCGCCACTGGCGGGAAAGAGTTCTCCACCCAGCTCGTGACCGCGTCCCTGTACTACATGGATCACGACAACCGGTCCAGCGCCAAACGGGACACGGCGTTCGCCGACCTGCCGAACGACTGGCCCATTATCCGGATGCTGCATGTCGCCACGCGCAACATCGAGGCCGATCACGCGATCCTCACCGGTACATTCGATCCGGGGCTCGGAGGCAAGGAGACCGTAGACCTGCTGACGAGACTGTACACCTTCGAATGGAGCGATGGCGGAAGTGCCGCGAGTTCCCTCACGTCCTGGATCCACGAGGACAGCCCCTACTATCAAAACGACCTGGAAAGGTATCTGGCGGCCGACGCCGCCACCGCTCTCATCAACACCGTCACCGGCGTCGGAGAAGATGGACTCTATTCGACCCTGACCGACATCCCACCCGTACACGACGGTGCGGCCTTCACCGACTTCGCCACGGAACTGAGGGGGATTTTCTTCGGTCCTTCCTCTGATCCGGACGCGCCGTCCGTGGGCATGGTCAATCCCGAACTGTCCCGAGAGTTCGCGAAGATCGCCGGCCAGTATTTCGATGACTTCGCCTCCGAGCCGAGTACGGCGACCTCCACCACGTACGAGAAGGGTCATCTGGACATTCCGCCGCGTGCCCGCGCCCGGTTCTTCGAACTGATCTCCGGCGACCCGGGCGCCGCTCTCCAGCTCGCGACCGCCGTAGAGTTGTACCAGAAAGACAATATTCATCAGTATTATGAGCAGGGCGACCCGAACACGTACGGGTCCGCCAACGGCAGGCTGCGCGCCCTGCTGCACGCGGGCCTGGTGGCCGAGGCCATGGACCGCACCGATGACCTGCACGCCGCCCGGGTCGACGCCGCCAAACGGGAGTATGCAAGCAAGATCGCCCTGTCCGGCACGGCTAAGGAGATCCTCGGTAACTATGCCCCGCTTCGCTTCGCCGGCCTCGCCGGAAAAGAATACAAAGATCTAATAGGGGCCAGCATCAAGACCGTATTCGGTTCGGCCGCCTCATGGTACTCGTATCACGAGTACGTGAACCAGAAGCTTCCCGAAGTCGAGATCCTGGATCCCCACGTGGTTCCGAACAACGGCCGTTCACCTCTGGCTCGCCAGACGGAACTGACCCTGCTCGAAGCCGCGGTGCAGAACGGTGACGTCCCTGTCGGCGATATCCCCGCCGTGCAGAGCCCGGACCCTGAGAGCCCTTATCCTGCCGCCGACCTCAGCTTGCTGACCGGCGACCCAGAGCGTCCGGTCAAGAATCTTGACGAGATCAATGCCAAGCTGCAGGACGAAGCGATGGACGCCATCCTACCGGTATTGGACAGGCCCGACGTGGCACCGAAGCGTCAGCAGTTCTTGGACGCACAGAGCGATGCCTACCTCGACTTCTACGACAAGTACGTCCCCTCCAGCCCCGAGGAGTACAAGAGGTTCGTGACCGAGGACAAAAACATCCCCTGACCCCGGCGGTCCGGCGGTCAGAACGGCAGGGGGCCGAGGTGGTCGAGGAGGCCGAAAGTGTAGGCGGCGGTGACGACCATCGCCGCCACCACGGCCAGTTCGGTCCAGTCGAGGAGGCGGCGCAGTCGGGCGCGGGGCACGGGCGTGAGCGGGACGGCGCTCAGGCCCGCGACGGCGAGTGCCGCCGCCAGGGCGAGGGCGGGCGTCCAGCCGGAGAGGGAGCCGGACCCGGAGGCCGCGGCGACGGCCGCGGCCCCCAGGCCGGCGACGCCGGCCAGGCGGGGGCCCAGGGCGTGCGGGACGCGGTCGAACAGCCGGGAGCGCAGCAGCAGGGCGAGTGAGGTCACGGCGGCCAGCAGCCGGTCGCGGCCGTCGCCGGCGGCCAGCAGCGCCAGCAGCGCGCAGGCGCCGCCGGACAGCCCCGCCAGTGCCCCGATGAGCAGGTCCTCGGTGGTGCGGAGCCGGTCGTCGAGGCGGACGGTGGGGACCCGTCCGTCGTCGCGGGCCCGCCGGTCGACGCCGGCGAGCCCGCCCAGCGTCATCGCGACGCGGGGGAGCGCCCCGGCGGCGAGGACGAGCAGCACCGCGCCCGTGCCGAGGCCGAGGCCGGGGTCGCGGAGGAGGTCGCCGGCCGCCACCACGCCCGCCGCCACGACGACCACCGCGGACCCGCTCAGAACCGGCAGCGCGGACGGGGCGAGGGACCAGGCGAGCCCCGCCGTGCCGAGCAGCCCGGTGGCGGCCAGGACCGCGAGGACGGACGGTTCCGGGGCGGGTTCCGCCGCGGCGGCGGCACCGAGCGCCGCCGCCAGCGCTCCCCACGCGCATCCCGCGCCGGTCATGAGCCGCGCGAGGGCCGTCCGGCCGCCGGACGACCACGCGCCCGCCACCGCGAGCAGGGCCGCGAACGCCGCGCAGGCCGCCCGCCCGGCGGCCGTTCCCGCCGGGACGTCCCAGGTGGTGGCCCAGCCCGCGGCCATGGCGGCGGCGAGGGGTCCGAGCGCGGCCAGCACCATTGCGAACCCGTGGGTGGTGGACGGCTTCCACAGCCAGGCGCCGTCCACGTGGTCCTCGACGGCGCCGCGCACGTCCTCGATCTCGGCGGGCCGGACCCGTACCGCGCGGGGGTGCAGCATCAGCACCTCGCCGTCGGCGATCCCGACGGTGGCCAGTGAGGCTCCGGCGGGCAGGTCCCGGCCGTCGAGGCGGGCGAGCCGCCAGGATGCGGGGTCCGGGTCGCCGCGGTCCGGCACGCAGATCGTCATCAGCTGCGGGATCAGCACCGCCACCGGCACTCCGGCGGGCAGCACCAGGTCGGCGCGGCGGCCCGGCCCCGCGACCGTGACCCGGCAGTACCCGCCCGGCGTGGTGTCGCCTCGGGCCGCCCCTTCGTGCACCGCCGCGGGATTCACCCCTGAGCACCTCCGCCCGTCACGGCCTGCTCACCTCTCGTTCGCCGGCCCGTCGCCCACCGGTTGGATGATCAACACCCTGCTGGAACGATCGACAGCATCCTGGCCGCCGTTGACGGGGAGCCGTCCGGCCGGTGTACGGGAGGAGAACTCGGGTGGCGACGACCCCGGTGCGACGACCGCCGCGGCGGCCGGTGCCCGATCCGGGCGGCGAGCCGCTGGCGCTGGCCGCGCCGCCGCAGCTGCCGGAGAACGCGCCCGTCGGCGGGATGAGCGCGACGCTGATGATGCCGGTGGTGTCCGGCGCGGGCGGTCTACTGGTGAGCATCACGATGGGCCGCCGGCCGCTGTTCGCCGCCGCCGGGCTGCTGTTCATGGTGGCCAGCGTGGGCGTCGGCCTGGTGATGTTCATGGCGCAGTACAACGGGCCGCGGCGCCGCGTCCGCGAGCAGCGGGAGCGCTACCTGGACTACCTCGACGGGCTGCGCGGCACGCTACGCGAGGTGGTGGCGGCGCAGCGGGAGGCCGGCGCGATGCGGCATCCGCCGCCCGAGGCGCTGCCCGACCTGGCCCGGCTGCCGTCCCGCCGGTGGGAGCGCCGCCCGTCCGACCCCGACTTCCTGCGGCTGCGCGCCGGGACGGGCACCGCGCCGCTGGCGCGGCCGCTGACCGACCGGATCGACCGCGACAACCCGCTCACCGTCTACGACCCGGTCTGCCTGGACGCCGCCGACCGCCTGGTGGAGCACTACGGCCGGGTGGCGGGGGAGCCGCTGGAGCTGGCGCTGGCCGAGGCCGGGATGGTCTCGATCGTGGCCGGACGCCAGGCCGGGCGGGACCTGGCGCGGGCGCTGGTCGCCCAGCTGGTGGCGACGGCGTCGCCGGGCGATGCGGGATTGGCCGTGGTCCGCGCGGAACGGCTCGCGGTGGAGTGGGACTGGCTGAAGTGGCTGCCGCACAACACCGCCGACGGGCTGCTGGACGGCCCGCTTCCCGCCCGGCTGGTCGCCGCCGGCACGCTGGGCATGGCGGAACTGCTGGAAGGCGAGATGGAGGAACGCGCCGTCGCCTGGCAGCGGCGGCGCGGCCGGCCGCCGGGGCCGGGAACGCGCCGGCTGGTGGTGGTCGTGGACGGCGAGTACCAGGCGACCCTGGCCGGGCTTGACCCGGTGCCGCCGGTGCCGTCGGCCGCCGTGCTCGGCGTGCACGTCATCGTGCTGGTCACCGACCGCCGGGAGGAGCCGGACGGGGTCGAGGTCCGGGTGACCGTGGACGACGACGGGGGCCTCACCCTGGAGCGGCTGACGCACGTCCCCGGCGAACTCTCCGGCGGAACCTCCGGGGAGGCGCCCGACGAGCCGCCGCCGCTGCCGGCGCCGGTCACGGGCGTGGCCGACCGAGCGGGGACGGCGCTGCTGACCGAGCTGGCACGGGAGCTGGCCCCGTTGCGGGCGTCCACCGACGACGGCGGGGACGCGCTGCACACCACGATCGGGCTGGCCGACATCCTGGGCGTCCCCGATCCCGCGGTGCTCGATCCCGCCCGGACCTGGCGGCCCCGCCCGGCGGGCGACGTCCTGCGGGTGCCGATCGGGGTGGGGCCGGACGGACGGCCGGTGCTGCTGGACCTCAAGGAGTCGGCGTTCGGCGGCATGGGCCCGCACGGGCTGGTGGTGGGCGCCACCGGTTCGGGCAAGTCGGAGATGCTGCGGACCCTCGTCGGCGCGCTGGCCATCGCGCATCCGCCGGACCGGCTGGCGCTGCTGCTGGTGGACTTCAAGGGCGGCGCCACCTTCGCCGACCTGGCGGGGCTGCCGCACTCCGCCGGCATGATCACCAACCTGGCCGACGACGACGCCCTGGTGGACCGGTTCCACGAGGCGCTGTACGGCGAGCTGATCCGCCGCCAGCAGCTGCTGAAGGACCTCGGCGCGCTGCCGAACGTGCACGCCTACGCCGAGCTGCGCGACGGCGGCCGGACCGACCTGGAGCCGCTGCCGCACCTGCTGGTCATCATCGACGAGTTCTCCGAGCTGCTCACCGCCCATCCCGACTTCGCCGACCTGTTCCTGGCGGTGGGCCGGATCGGCCGCTCGATCGGCGTCCACCTGCTGCTGGCCACGCAGCGGCTGGAGGCCGGCAAGATCCGCGGCCTGGAGTCGCACCTGTCGTACCGGATCGGGCTGCGCACCTTCTCCGAGGGCGAGAGCCGGGAGGCGATCGGCGTTCCGGACGCCTACCACCTGCCGCCCGAGCCCGGGTCGGGGATCCTCAAGGTCGACACCTCGGTGTTCGAGCGGTTCAAGGCCGCCATGGTGTCCGGGCCGTACACGCCGCCGCGCGCGGGCGGCGGCACCGAACTGCCGGTGCTGCCGCTGCTGCCCGGCAACGGCCTCGGTCCGCTGCTGCGCGCCGGCCCGGTCCCGGCCGAGGAGGGGGCGCCGCCGGAGGCCGGCGCCGCCGGACGCAGCGTGCTCCAGGTGATCGTGGACCGCATCGCGGACGCCGGCGCGCCGCCCGCCCGCCCCGTGTGGGTGCCGCCGCTGCCGGACGCGCTGCCCCTCGACGCCGTCGGGGACGAACCGGGCGGCGACCCCGACCCGGAGGAGATCATCGCGGTGCTCGGCCGCACCGACCTGCCGCGCGAGCAGCGGCAGGAGCCGACCCGGTGGGACTTCGCGGGCGGCGACGGCAACGTCATCGTGCTCGGCGGCCCGCAGACCGGCAAGTCGGTGCTGCTGCGCACGCTGGCGGCGAGCCTGGCGCTGCGCTACCCGCCGGGCCGGGTCGCGATCTACTGCCTGGACTACGGCGGCGGGTCGCTGACCCCGCTGGAGCGGCTGCCGCACGTCGCGTCCGTCGCGACCCGCTCCGACCCCGAAAGGGTGGAGCGGGTGCTCTCCGACCTGACCGCCCTGCTGGACGAACGCGAACGCCTCATGCGCCTGCACCGGCTCGACTCGCCCGCCGCGCTGCGCCGCGCCCGCGCCGACGGCCGGCTCCCCTCCTCGGTGTACGGGGACGTGTTCCTGCTCGTCGACGGGATGGCCGCGGCGCGCGAGGCGTCCGACGACCTCGACGAGAAGCTGGCGGGCCTGGTCACCAGGGGTCCCGCGCTGGGCCTGCACACCATCGTCACGGCCGGTGCCGCCTCGCAGGTGCGGGCGCGGACGCAGGCGGCGTTCGGCGGGCGGATCGAGTTCCGGCTGACCGACACGTTCGACTCCGCGCTGGGCCGCAAGGCCGCCGAGCGGCTGCCGCGCGACGTGCCGGGCCGGGTGCTGCTGCCCGGTGAGCGTTTCGCGCAGGTCGCGCTGCCCCGCATCGACGGCGGCACCGGGCTCGACGACCTCCCCGCGGCCGAGGCGGAGTTGATCGACCAGGTGCTCGCCCGCTGGTCGATGCCCGCGGTCGCGGCCGTCCGGACGCTGCCCGTGAAGGTGGAGCTGGCCGGACTGCCCGGCGGCGGACGCCCGGACAGGGTGACCTCCCCGCTGCTGGGCATCAGCGACCGCGATCTCGGCCCGGCCCGGCTCGACCTGCTCGCCGATCCGCATCTGGTGGTGTTCGGCGACTCCCGTACGGGCAAGTCGGCGCTGCTGCGGACCCTGCTGCGGCAGATCGCCGCCGTCCCGTACGAGGAGGTGGGCGTCGTCCTGCTCGACCCCCGGCGCAGTCATCTGGGCCTGATCGACACCCCGCACCAGCTCGCCTACTGCACCGAACGCGTTCAGGCGGGGCAGGTGCTCACCGAGGTCGCCGAGCAGATCCGCAAGCGCCTGCCCGGCCCGGACGTCACCCCGAAGCAGCTGCGCGAGCGGTCCTGGTGGCGGGGCCTGGAGATGTTCGTCGTCGTCGACGACCTGGACCTGCTCACCGCGGCCGGCTCCGCCAACCCGCTGACGCCGCTGCTGGAGTTCATCCCCCAGGGCGCCGACCTCGGCCTGCACGTGGTCGTCGCACGGCGGACGGGCGGGGCGGCACGCGCGCTGTACGAGCCGGTGCTGCAGGCGCTCACCGAGATGTCGTCGCCGGCGATGCTGTTCTCCGGCGACCGCATGGAGGGCCGGCTGGCCAACGGCGTCGCCTCGCGCCGCCTGCCCGAGGGCCGGGCGCTCCTGGCGCGGCGAGGCGTCCCGCCCGAGCAGATCCAGGTCGCTTGGACCGCCCCCGTGACCGGCTGAGGCCGGCCGGGGCGCGTCTCCGGCCGGCCATGGTCGAAGGCGTCCCGGTGCCGGAGCGCCGGTCGGACGCGGCATGGCCGCGGTCGCCGGGTATTCGGTCAAGCCGTGTGACCGGTTGGCTGTACCGGTCGGCGCGGCGGCCTTACCGTGCGAGGGCGCCTTGAGGTGAGGCGTTGCGGCCTGCCCGACCAGTGGAGAGATGAATGTGAACCGCCCCTTCGCATCGCTGTCACCTGATTCCGGGTCCGGCTCGACACCGCGCGCCGGCGGTGTCCCCGGCGACACCGGTCATGCCCGTACGGACTGCGCTTCCGCTGAGCCCGAACTCCTCTACGAGCCCGACCCCGACAGCGTCCGGCGTGCCCGGGTCCAGGACTATCTGCGCTGGTTGCGCGAGGAACGCGGACTCGACTTCGGCTCCTGGGACGAGCTGCGGCGCTGGTCGGTCGACGCGCTAGAGGACTTCTGGGAGAGCATCTGGCAGTACTTCGGTGTCAGAGCCCACTCGCCTTATGACGCCGTCCTGGTCGAGCGCACCATGCCCGGCGCGGTCTGGTTCCCCGGCGCGACGCTGAACTATGCCGAGCACTGCTTCGGCAGGCCCGAGGACGCCGACACGACGGCCGTTGTCGCCGTCTCCCAGACCCGTCCGACCGTCGAGCTCACCTTCGCCGAGCTCGCCGAGCAGGTGCGCCGCGTCCGCGCGGGCCTGCAGCGCCTCGGCGTCGGACGAGGCGACCGGGTCGCCGGCTATCTGCCCAACTGCCCCGAGGCACTGGTCTCCTTCCTGGCGACCGCGAGCCTCGGCGCGATCTGGGCGAGCTGCGCCCCCGAATTCGGCGCGCACAGCGTGATCGAACGCTTCGAGCAGATCGGGCCGAAGGTCCTGCTCGCCGTCGCCGGCTACACCTACGGCGAGAAGGAGATCGACAAGCGCGCCGATGTCGCGGAGATCCGCGAGGCCCTCGGCACCGTCGCACACGTCGTCCACGTGCCCTACGGACCGCTGACGATCGAGGACTCCACTCCCTGGGAGGACCTGACCTGCGACGCGCAGGCGCCACTGGAGTTCGAGCCGGTGCCGTTCGACCACCCGCTCTACATCCTGTTCTCCTCGGGCACCACCGGCCGGCCGAAGCCGATCGTCCACGGCCACGGCGGCATCCTGGTGGAGCACCTCAAGAACCACGGCTTCCATTGGGACCTGGGACCGGGCGACCGGCTCCTGTGGTTCACCACGACCGCGTGGATGATGTGGAACAGCCTCGTCTCGGCGCTTCTCGTCCGCAGCGGCGTGGTGATGATCGACGGCAACCCGCTGTACCCGGACCTGCGGTACCAGTGGCGGCTGGCCGAGGAGACCGGCGCCACCCTGATGGGCGCCAGCCCCGGTTACCTGATGGCCTGCCGCAAGGACGGCGTCCGTCCCGCCGAGGAGTTCGACCTCTCCAGGCTGCGCCAGCTCAGCGTGGTGGGCAGCCCGTTCCACGCCGAGGGCTTCCGCTGGGTCGCGGAGCAGTTCGGCGACCGCGTGCTCCTCAACGTCGGCAGCGGTGGCACCGATGTGTGCACCGGCCTGGTCCAGGCCTCCCCGCTGACGCCGGTCTGGGCCGGCGAGATGTCGGGCGCGAGCCTGGGCGTCGACGTGCACGCCCTCGATCCGGACGGCAAGGCCGTCGTGGGGGAACTCGGCGAACTCGTCATCACCTCCCCGATGCCGTCGATGCCGCTCGGGTTCTGGGGCGACGAGGACGGCGCCCGGTTCCGCGCGGCGTACTTCGAGATGTACGACGGGCTCTTCCGCTTCGGCGACTGGTGCCGGTTCTCCCCGGTCGGTTCCTGTGTCATCACGGGCCGCTCCGACGCCACGCTGAACCGGGGCGGGGTACGGCTGGGCACCGCGGAGTTCTACCGCGTCCTGCAGGACGTCCCCGAGATCGCCGACAGTGTGATCGTCCACCTGGAGGACCCCGATGCCGGCAAGGGCGAGCTGATCCTCTTCGTGGTGCCGGCGGCGGGCCGCACGGTCGACGACTCGCTCAGGGCCAGGCTGGCGGCCGAGATCCGCGGTTCGCTCTCACCGCGCCACGTACCCGACATCATCGTTCCGGTCTCCGCTGTTCCTTACAGCCGCACAGGCAAGAAGCTCGAGGTCCCCGTCAAGAGGATCCTGCAGGGCGCCGCACCTCACGACGCCGCCTCACCTGGAGCGCTGACGGACCCGTCGGCACTCGACGCCTATGCGGAATTCGCCCGGCGGCACAAGGGGAGCGGGCGATGACGGCGACCGGTCGGGCGACGGCCGCCGTAACCATGATCATCGGCGTGGGAGCGACGCGGAGGAACCAATGACGACAGGACCAGTCATCGTGGTCGGCGCCGGTCCGGCGGGTATGGCCGCCGCGCTGGCGATGCATCGGATCGGGCACGAGGTCATGCTGCTCGAGCGCTACAGCGAGGCGCTGCCGGCGGGCAGCGGCCTCAGCCTGTTCGCTCCCGTCGTGAAGGCCCTCGCGGCTCTGGGGGTGGACACGCGGGACCTCGGCGCTCCGTGCTCGGTCGTGTTCGAGCGGCAGGACGGCCGCGTCCTCGCCGACATCAAGTTCCCACCCGAGGTCGGTGCGTACGGCGGCGGGTTCTTCGGTCTGCTGAGGCCCGCGCTGTACCGCCGGATGAGCGCCGCGCTGCCCGCGGGGGTGCTCCAGCCGGACCGCACCGTCACCGGGATCAAGGACCGCGGCGACGACGTCCTCGTCGAGCTCGCGGACGGGGAGCGGATCTCCGCCGCTCTCGTGATCGGCGCCGACGGGATCAACTCCACGGTGCGCACCACGCTGTGGGGCCCTTCGCCCATCCGCGAGCACCGGCTGCACGTGCTGTGCGGCTTCACCTTCGACCTGCCCCCGAGTGCGCGCCGCGACGTGTGCGCGATCGGGTTGGACGGCGTCATCCAAGCCTCCTACAGCGAGATCGTCGACGACGGCCGCCGCGGACACCAGTGGTGGATCATCGAGGCCTGGGACCCGGAGACGCCCCCGCCGGCGGACCTGCACGAGCGAGCGGCGAAACTGGCGGCGGACTACGGTTCGCCGATGCCCGATCTGGTCGCCGCGACCCGTCCCGAAGACGTCTTCCGGTGGCAGATACGCGACCGCAAGCCCATCAAGAAATGGTCGAAGGGACGGGTGACGCTGGCGGGCGACTCCGCGCACGCGACCTCGCCGTACGCCGCGTACGGCGCGGGCATGGGCATCGGCGACGGCTACTTCCTCGGCCAGGTGCTCGCGGGCGTCGACCTGGCGGACCGGGACGCGGTCACCGCCGCCCTGCGGCGGTACGAGGACCACCGCGTCCATCACACCTCCAGCCAGGTCCAGCTCGCCTACATCCTCGGCCAGGTGCTCCATCGTGTGCCCGCGCCGCTGCGGCCGGTGCGCGACCTCTTCCTGAACCGGAGCGGGATACTGCAGAAGCGAGTGGGCGAAAAGAGCCCCGGTGAGATCGTCGCGCAGCTCGAGGAAATGGATGACCGCGTTTTCTCCTTGCGGTGATCGAGCCCCCGGGTTCGCGTCACGCCGATTGACCAAAACGTTGATCCGGCCGGGCGGCGGAAATAGGTTCACCAGCGATGTCCGCGCGGCCGAGCGGACCAGCCGTGAACCCGACGAAGGAGCAGCGGACCGTGTCGAACAATGAGCCGTACAGCGCCAAGAAGATGTACCGGACCCACTTCGAGGACTACAGCCGGCGCTGGTCGGAGTACTTCACGATGCGCCGCGAGGACGGCATCATCGAGGTCAGGATGCACAGCGGCGGCGGACCCGCGAAATGGGGCCTGGAACTGCACCGCGCCTTCATTCCGGCATTCGCCGACATCGGGCACGACCCCGAGAACGAGGTGGTGATCTTCTCCGGCACGGGCGACCGCTTCCTCGGTTCGATGGACCCCGAGGGCTGGGAGCGCTACGGCTTCACCAAGGAGTACACATTCGAACTGGGCTACGAGTACTGGTACAAGGACCAGGTCCACGAGCCGTTCGCGCTGCTCAACCTCGAAATCCCCGTGATCGGCGCGATCAACGGCCCGTTCTTCATCCACCAGGAGCTCGCGCTGCTCAACGACATCGTCATCTGCTCCGAGAGCACGACGATGGCCGACGGCCACTACACCGGCATGGGGATCGTGCCGGGCGACGGCGTCCAGACCATCTTCCGGGAGCTGATGGGGGTCAACCGGGCCAAGTACTTCCTGCTGACCGGGCAGGAGATGAACGCCGAGGAACTGCTGAACCTCGGCCTGGTCGGCGAGGTCGTCCCCGACGAGCGGCTGCTCGACCGGGCCTGGGAGATCGCCCGCACCGTCTTCAAGCCCCGGCACCCCTCCGCGCGCCGGATGGCGCGTGCCCTTCTCGTCCAGCCGTGGCGCGAACTGCTGGTCCGTGAGCTGCCGGCGGGCCTGGCCAACGAGAGCTGGGCCACGCACGGCTACTGGGGCATGGCGCAGGAGAACTACGACGTCGAGAACCTGAAGGCCGAGTGATGACGGCACTTCGCATCGCGCACGCCAACATCCGCACCCGCGATCTGAAGGCTTCGGTGGCCTTCTACCGGGAGCTGGGGCTGGAGATCTCCGGGTGCCTCAGGCTGGGGGAGGACGCGACGCTCGTCTACCTGGCCGCGCCGGGCGCTCCCGACCTCACGATCGAGCTGGCGGCCCACCACCATGCCCCGGCGGACTTCGACCGCAGCCCCGGCAGCGGACACCTGGCGCTGGCCGTCGGAGATCTCGACGCTCTCGTCGCGCGGCTCGCCAAGGCCGGTGTGCAGCCGGAGTCGCCCCCTTACCACCCCGGTGACCGTCCGGACCTGCGCGTCTGCTTCGTACAGGATCCCAGCGGAGTGCGGGTCGAACTGATCGAGGGGAGTTTCCCGACGCCGAAGGACGAGCTGCCCGCCGGATTGTCCGGCGCATGACCGTCGCCTGCTCACCACCTCCGACCGGCCTGAAAGGGGGCATCCGATGAAACTCGTGACATTCGAGGTCTCGACCCCGGTAGGTCCGTTCGCCCGTATCGGCGCGCTGACCGACGCGGACGCCGCGATCTGGGACATCAACTTCTGTGTCGCACGGTCGCTGGCCCTCGGGGGACGGAATGCGCCGCTGGAGCGCGCCGACCTCGACGCGCCCGCCGACATGATCGGTTTCCTCGGTCTCGGAAGCGCGGCGACCGACCTCGCGGCCGACGCGATCGGCCGGGCCGGGGAGGCGGATGCGACGGTGTGGGAGGGGCGGCGCCTCCGTTACGCGACGTCCGAGGTCCGTATCCTGGCTCCGGTGCCCCGTCCCCCGACGATCCGGGACTTCCTCATGGTCAAGGAGCACGTGGAGAACTCGTTCGCGCGCCTTCCCGCCGACAAGCGGCCCCCGCATTCCATCGCCGACATGGCCCGCGCTCCGGGCCACTGGAAGGGCAACCCCCGCAACGTGTTCGGGCCCGGCGCGGAGATCCCCTACCCGTCCTACACCGACGAGTTCGACTACGAACTCGAATTGGCCGTCGTGATCGGGCGACCCGGGCGCGACATCAGCGTCGACCAGGCGCCCGAGCACATCGCCGGGTACACGATCTTCAATGACTGGAGTGCGCGCGATATCCAGATGGAGGAGATGAAGGTCGGTCTCGGGCCCGCGCTCGGCAAGGACTTCGCCTTCTCCATCGGGCCCTGCATTCGCACGGCCGACGGCTTCGACCCCGTGACGGCGGTGATGACCGCGGCCGTCGACGGGGTCGAATGGTCGCGCGGGACGATCGGCGACATGCTCCGCAGTTTCCCCGAACTGGTCTCCTGGGTCTCCCGGGCACAGGAACTGCAGCCCGGCGACATCATCGGCGGGGGAACGATCGCCAACGGATGCGGGCTCGAGCTGGGCCGGTACGTCCCGCCGGGCAGTGTCGTCGAGCTCGCCGTCGACGGTATCGGGCGCCTGGAGAACCGGGTGTCGGCCAAACCGGAGAGTTCCAACCCGTCGTGGCACCGAGGCTGAAGCGCCGAACACGACGGTCACCCGCCGTGCCGTCCACCTCGACGTTTCCGCCTCGGTAGCGGCGAACCTCGGACGGGATCGATTTGTTCACGCCGTATGACCGCTTGCCGTTAGGTGCGTCACAGAAGCCGTAGCGTAATCCTCGATGCCGCAGGCCGCTCGAGTCGGGGCCTGACAGCCGAACATCCGCACATGGTGGGGGAAGCAGTGAGCAGTGAGTTGAGGGGCGCCGACCCCGACGCGGCCGGACTCGACGAGCAGGCCCTCGGCCGCCTGAGCGGCAAGGTCTCCGAGGACGTGAAGTCCGGCCGCTACCGTGCGGCGTCCTTCCTCGTCGCGCGGGGAGGAATGGTCGGATACCGCGACCACATCGGGGAGGTGTCCCCGGGGCGGCCCGCCCGGCAGGACGACATCTACCTCCTGATGTCGCTGTCCAAGGCGTTCACCGCGGCCCTGGTCCTGCGCGCCGTCGACGAGGGCAGGCTGGGGCTCGACACCCGTGTCGCCGACCTCGTCCCCGGGTTCGGGGTCCGCGGCAAGGAGAGGGTGACCGTCCGGCACCTCCTCACCCACTCCGGCGGGACGTATTCCGGGTTCCCGCCACCGCCCCCGCTGAGCATGGCCGACGCCGGGGACCTCGGAAAGAACGTCCAGGCGGTCTCGGGGCTCCCGCTGGCCTTCACCCCCGGCACGCAGGTGGTCTACAACCCGTGGGCGAGCTACGCGCTGCTCGGCCAGTCGCTGGTGAACATCGACCCGCGGCACCGCGGCTTCCGGCAGATCGCCCAGGACGAGCTGTTCGGGCCGCTCGGGATGGACGACACCGCGTTCGGGCTCGCCGTCGACGAGCCGCGCCGGGTCCCGGTGTCGGTGGCGGACACCGACGGCGCCGTGGTCCAAAGGGCCGTGTTCGAGAGCCTGAACACGGTCATGGACGACAAGGCCGAGCATCCCGCCGGAGGCGCCTTCAGCACGGTCGACGACGTCTTCAGGTTCGCGGAGGCGCTGCGCCGGCGAGGCGCCGGGGCCGGCCACCGAGTGATGTCGCAGGCGATGTTCGACTACGCCGCGCGCAACCACACCGGAGACCTCCGCAACGGCTTCTGGGACTTCGACTGCGAGGCGCGCGGCATCGAGCCCTTCCCCGCCAAGTTCACCCTGCTCGGCGGCTACGTGCGAGGAAGCGGCCACCATCTGACTCCGTTCGGTCACACGGCGTCGCCCCGGACCTTCGGCGCGGTCGGCGGCGGTTCGACCATGTGGCTCGTCGACCCCGAGCGTGACCTGACCTTCGTCTACTGCAGCGCCGGCTTCCTCGAGGGACTCGACCATTTCGTGCGGCTGCGCGAGGTCGCCGACCTGGCCCTGGCGGCCTGCGTCGACTGACGGGAACGACGTCTCACCGGCACTGAACCGGGCACCACCGAAAGACGAGGAGCCACCATGACCAACGACGCCGTCCAGGAGCTGATCGATCGAGTCCAGGTCGCCGACACCGTGAAAGAGTACTTCTGGGCCTTGGACCACTTCGACTGGGACAAGGTCGCCGAACTGGTGGCCGACGAGTTTCTGCTCGACAGCGACGCGCCGGGCGCGGCGCCGCATCCCGTCCCCCGCGATGAGTTCATGCGGACCCTGAAAGAGCGCAACGGGGGCTTCACGCACACGCTGCACATCAACGCGGGCCACCTCGTGACCCTGGACGGAACGACCGCCACCGTGCGCGCTCACATGTGGGCGGTCCACTCGGTCGGCGACGCACCCGGTGATACGTTCTGGGGATACGGCACCTATGAGTTCGAGCTCGTCCGGGACCAGGGCAAATGGCGGCTGCGGCGGCAGAAGATCACGGTCGTCGGCAAGGGCGGCGAGGGCAGCCCGCCCGACATCTTCGCGCGATCGGCCGAGCGGTACGCGGCCGGTCTCGGCCGATAGCGGGCCGCCGGGACGGACCGGTCGCATCGGCTTGGCGAGCACGCACAGCGCCGGGATCGGCGAGGGGGGAGGTCCCGCACATGACGACGAGCCTCCGCGTCGTGATCGTCGAAGACGATGCGGTCATCTCCCGCGTCTACGCCACGTTGATCAGGGCGATGCCGCACTTCACCGTGGTCGGGACGGCGCGCACGGCGGCCAGCGGGTGGACGAGCATCGACACGCTGCAGCCGCACCTCGTGCTGCTGGACTACGGGCTGCCGGGCGGCGCCAGCGGCGTCGACCTGCTGCGCAGGATCCGGGCGGAAGGCCGGCGCGTCGAGGTCATCGCCATCACCGCGCACTCGTCCACCGACCTGGTCCGGGAATCGATGCGTCTGGGCGTGGTCGACTATCTCGTCAAGCCGTTCACCGAGGACCGCCTCAGGCAGGTGCTGAGCAAATGCGTGAGCATCTTCGCGCAGGCCACCTCAACGGCACTCACCCAAGAGGACGTCGACCGGACGCGCAAGTTGGTCGCCCCGGCCAAGCCCTACATCCCCGCGGAACTGTCCGCGGACAAACTCGACACCGTCCGCGGCGTCCTGCGCGCCGCGGCGGGTCCGCTCTCGGCCGAAGACGTCGCCAACCGTATCGACAGCTCTCGCGTCACGGCCCGGCGGTACCTGGAATTCCTGGTGTCGCTGCACGAAGTGGACGTCGACCATGCCGCCGACAAACCGGGGCGGCCCCGGAAACTGTACGTCGCCCGCGCCCGCCACGGCGAGAAGTGATAAGCCGACCGGTGCGGTCGTGTGGCCTGAAAGGAGCTCGGTGCCGCAGATCCCGAATACCTCGCGTCCCACCGGAGCCTGTGGTGGATGACCACGAGGCGACCTTGCTGGCGAGCCTCGCCCAGCTCATCGACTGCGCGACCGATGGCGATATCGACGAGACCCTCACCAGGATCGTCGACGTCGCCGACACCGTCATCAGCGAGTCCGTGGCGGCGACCATCGTCCTGGTCGACGGCCGGGTATCGAGCGGACTGCGACTTGCCGCCTGCCACGGTCTCTCCCGCCACTATCGCGACACCATGGAGAACGACCCCGACCAGTTCCGCGCCAGCCTCGCCGCGCGCGCGATCCGCGGGCACCGGGCACTGCTCGCGCGCGACGTACTGGGGGACCCCGAGTTCGAGCGCTGGTGGAGGTTCGCCCGCGAGGAGGGCTACAGGTCCATCCTGGCCTCCCCGATGCTGGTCAACGGATCGGCGATCGGCTCACTCAACATCTACCGCGGAACCACTGACGACCTGCGAAAGGACGAGGTTCTGCTGGTGGAGATGTTCGCCCGGGTGGCAGCGGGGGTCCTGCAGACCTCGCTGCTCCTCAACGACCGGGACAACCAGGTGACCGCGCTGGCGCGGCTGGTCCGAGCCCTCCAGGACCAGGCGCACGAGCACTCGAACCGGCTGCAGGCCATCAGGGGCCTGATAGCGATCGGCGAGGCCGCCGAAGCCCTGAACTTCATCACCGAGATATCGCATGCGACCTCGAAACTCAGGTCGGAGGTCGGCACGAGGATCAATCAGCCGACGATCGCCGGACTTCTCGTCGCGCTCAGCGAGGTCGCGGCGCAGCAGGACATCGCCGTCGAGATCGACGAGGACAGCAGCCTCGATCGGTTGCCCGCGACGCTCAGCGATTCGCAGATGGTCACCCTCGTCGGGAATCTCGTCGACAACGCGATCGCGGCGGTGGCCGATGAGCCCGCCGATCGTCGCCGGGTACGCGTCTCCGTGCGGACGGGCGACGGCTCGCTCAACATCACCGTCCGCGACTGCGGATCGGGCATGTCGATGCCCCTCGAAGACGCGACGGCCTGGGGCGCTTCGTCGCGTGCCGGCCATCTGGGCGCGGGCCTGAGCCTGGTCAGCCGGATCGTCAAGTCGGCGATGGGAGTGATCGAGGTGAGCAGCAACGGCAGCGGAACGACGTTCGTCGTCCGCGTGCCCCTCCTCGACGACCGGTGATGTCGTCGTACGGCGCGGAGAGCGCGATGTGCTCGTCGGCCTCGCGGCCTGAGGCCCGTCTGATCAAGCTGCTCCGGCTTGCTCGTGCCGACCCACGGGACGTCACGTCCCATTGATCGCCCGGCGGCCGACGACGCCGCGGGACAGCCCGACGGCCTGGCCGATCTCCGTCTGGTCGAGCCCGACGTCCAGCTCCCCGCCGCCCGGAACGGCGAGCCGCAGGAACTCCGCCTCCGCTCCCGTCTCGCGGACGACGGTGCGGAAGCGGACGGCCGGCAGCAGGACGTCACCGGGCCGGAACCGCCGGGCGGACCCGGCCGCGACGGGCCTGTCCCAGACGTCCGCGCCCACCGTCACCACCGCCCTGACCCGGAACTGAAACCGGATCAAGTATCCCTGCGCATGGGCCGGCCGCGACGGCCGGGCTCTGCCACGCCGCACGTACAGCCGCCTTCAAGCGGACCTGCATCCGACGGAAGTGCCCTATTCCGGCTACATTATTCCGATGAGCCATGGCGCCCGGCGACTCGCCGAACCCTCTCCGCAGTTGGCCGGCGAACTCGTAGAGGAGGACGGGAACGATTCCGCTCCCTCGGGCCATCGAATGGCCTCCAAGGAGCATTTGTGGGCGATTTAGAAGATGCCACGGCGCCCGATGCGTCGAAAGAAGCACCTGTCGACGCGGCAGCCGCGTCGGTACGGATACCTCTGACCGAAACCGTTCCAGGGTGGCGCTGGCTTGTTGCGGGGGTCGCGGTCGCCGTAGCGGTCGGGGCGGCGATCTTCATCGGCGTCCAGATGCACACTGCGCGCGCGACACCCACCGAGAAGCCGATCGCCGCCCTGACCGGGAACACTGATTCCATACAGGCGCTGGCTTTCAGCCCCGATAGCAGAATCCTCGCCAGCAGTAGCGGTAAAACAGTAATGCTGTGGGACGTTGCCACCGGTCGGAAGATCGCCACCCTGCCGTCCGGCGGAGTCGATGTGATGGGGCTGGCATTCAGCCCGGACGGCCGGACTCTCGCCGGGGCCGGAGAGTCGAGCGGCGGCGTCGTGTGCCTGTGGGATGTCGCCGCCCACCAACGGATCACCGTCATCTCCGGCGCTCTCTCCTATGGCTGGGACATCGCGACCTTCAGCCCGGACGGGAAGACCATCGCCGCCGCCTCCCTCGAAAAGGACGCGGCCGCCTGGGATGTGGCGACCCGCCATCGCCTCCCCCTCCAGCCCGAAGGCAGTCCGCAGCCGGCAACCTTCCCCAGCGAACAGGACACCTCTGGCAAACCTGAAATGCTGCAGCAATGGACGCTTCCAGACGGAGAGCATCTGGCGGCGCTGACCGGTGCCGGTGCCGGAGTCGACGTCTTGGCCTTCGATATGGGCACCCTTCCCAGTCACGGCCCTCGTCGACCGACGTTGCGTCTCCAGGATCCAGCGAACCGGCGCCCGGTGGCGAACCTTGCGGACGCCACATGGGCCTACCGCCGGATCACGCTCAGCCCAGACGCCGGCCTCGCGGCAGGCTACGAACTCGGCGGCCCCCTGCTGGTCGAAGACCTCGTCCGGCATCAGCAACTCGCGAAGTTGGGCGGCACGGACCCGCCGGCGGACGCCATCACCTTCAGCCCTGACAGCAAAATCATCGCCGCCGGGGACAGGGACGACAGAATCCTTCTCTGGGCCACTCCTCGCTCCTAGCCCCGATTTTTCGTGAGGCTGGTCGGGTCGCGGAGGTTTTGGTCTTCGGCGGCGGCACCGGGAGCGGCAGCCGTGCGTCATGCTCAGGGCGGGAGTACCGGAGCCGAAAGGGGCGCCTGTGTGCAGTGTCTGCGGTGACTCCGATCCTCGGCTGATCGGCCTGGCCTACAACCAGGCCGCCCCACTCCAGATCCTGCTGCGACTCCTGGAGTCGGGGCCGCACGATGCCAAAGCCGCCCTGCTGTCGGATGCCGACCCCAAGGTGCGGCAGGCCGCCACGCAACGCCAGGCCCCTACGGCGATCATCGAGTCCGAAACCGAACTCTCCCGTTGGGCGCCACAGCGGGTGATCCTTGCGCGACCGCTGGCCGAGCGTCTCGCCCCCGATGGCGATGCCGACACACGTGCCAGGGCGGCCGCCGAGCCGAGCCTGCCGGCCGATCTCGTCGACGAACTGGCGATCGACCCGGATTCGAAGGTGCGGCTCGCCGTGTCCCGGCGGGCCGATCTCACTGAGGAGCAGCGCGCGGCCATCGACTACACCGACGATCCCGGCCGGCTCTTCCATCCACTCGAGTGGGTGACCGAGGCGTGCGACGACGCGGAGATTATGCGCCGGTGCGCGACCTCGGCGCATCCCGCGTTGAGGCGCAGCGCCGCGCACTGCCCGCATCTCCCGCCAGACCTCGTGCAGACGTTGGCCAACGACGAAGATTTCCTGGTCCGGCTGTTCCTGGCTGAGAACCATCCAGATCCCCCCGGCGAGCTGCTGCTCAGGACGGTTCTGGAGTTCGAGGGGTATACCCGGGCCAAGATGTTGCGCCACCCGAACTTCCCGCGCTCCGGACTGCACCGCTACGCCACCTCACCCGACCCGCGTGAGCGCGCGTTGGCGACCATGGACCCGCACATCCCGCCTCAATCGATCGAGGCGCTCAGCCACGATGCCGACCTGACGGTACGGCGTTCAGCGGCCGCCGACGCCCGACTGCCCGCAGCGCGGCTCCTGGAAATGCTGGCCGACGACGGCACCGCTGAAGCGGCTGCGCGCAATCCCGCATTGCCGCTCCAGACCATGGAAGAAATCCTCAACCGATGACTGCGGCCCGGTAGCTCCCTGGCGGCGGCCGGCCCGGCCGTTTCGGCCTAAACCGGACAGCCGGTCGGTTCGTTGTCTTCGGTGCGCCATGCCATTGGTCGCGTAGGTGAAGGGCCATGGACAGCATGGCGTCGTCGGTACGGTGGCGCCGCCGATGGTCTTGTTCGCCTTGCTTTGGGTCCGGTGTGGTGTGGCGTCCCGGGCGGCCCACCCCGTTCGTCCCGATTCGCTCATCAGGCATGCCAATGTTCGACGTCCTTGCCCTTGGCGAGGTCACGGACGACGATCTTGCCGCTGGACGTGCCGAACAGAACGGATCTGCCGTCGGGGCTGAGCGCCGCGGTGGTGAGGATGGAACCCGTATCGGACTCGGGCAGCTCGGAGGGCGAGCGCTGAAGTGACGGGGACAGCCGCCACTCCTCGAGGCCATCCTCGCCTTGGGCGAGCAGGTGGGTGCCGTCCGGTGTGAACAGCAGCCGGTCGATGGCCTGGGAAGTGTCGAGGGTGCCGAGCTGCCGCCGGCGGTCGACGTTCCAGAGGGTCACCGCCGGATAGCCGTCCAGGGCGAGGCTGTGGCCGTCGGGGCTGAAGGCCATGTTGTTGGGCGGCTCGGTGGTACCTGGTGGGGTGACCGCGCCGATCTGTTTCCGTTCGGAGACGTCCCACAGCGTGACGCCCGGGCCGTGCATGCCGGTGCAGGCGAGCGTGGTGCCGTCGGGGCTCACCGTGGAGATCACACAACCCTCGTCCGGGACGATCTGTTCTGTGCGCGGGTCCTTGCCGATGCGCCAGACGAGGTGGTCTCCGTGCTCGCCGAATGCCATGAGCCTTCCGCCGCCGGAGTCGAAGGTCAGGCGGCTCGCGTCACTGAAGTCGTTCGTCTTCGCGATCTGTTTGTGAGTCTCGAGGTTCCACACCGCCGTAGCCCCGTACGACGGTGACATGGCGAGTTCTCGGCCGTCCGGGCTGAGCGCCATGGCGACCGGATCCTCACCGCTGTCGCCGCCGAGGTGAAGCGTCGAGATGCGCCGGTGGGTCCGCACGTCGTAGACCCGGATCTGCTTGTCGCCGAGGGCGATCGCGACCGTCCGGCCGTCCGGGCTGAAGGCCGCGCCGGTCGGGTGAGGGGGGGCCGAAGGGGCGGCGGACGGGGAATCCGTGGAGTCCGGCGGGTCCGTGATCAGGTAGCTGGGGAACGGCTCCGGAGAGCCGGTCGCGCTGCCGGCCGATGGGTCGGTGTCAACGTTGAGCAAGGCCGCGAGGCTCGCGAAGCCCACCAGCACGCACACCAGGACCGGCGCCAGCCGCGGAACCCGTTTCTGCCGAAGCGGGGTGGGCGGCTGCTTGATCGGCGGCACCGGCCGCGTGGTCACGTACCTGGTCCTCGGCTGCGGCGCGGCGGACGCGGGCGCTGCGGCCGACCTGGGCGGTGGGGTGGACGCGGTGACGGCCGAGCCCGCATTGCCGGCGGGCGGGGAGGGCGCCTTTCCGGCGCCGGCCGGCGACGCGGGCGCAGCCGGTGCCGTCGGCGTCACCGGCGCGGGCGGCGGGGGCGGCGGGGCGTTCTCCGGGGCGGCGCGGAGGATGCGGTCCAGGGCGGCGGCGACTTCGTCGGCGTCGGCCCGGCGCTCCGGGTCGCGGACCAGGAGCGAGGCCAGCACCGGGGTGAGCGGTCCCGCATTGCGCGGGGCGGGCGGGTCCTGGGTGAGCAGGGTCAGCAGGATCGACGCGTAGTCCGGGCCCTGGTAGGGCGGGCGGCCCTCGACCGCGTTGAAGAGTGTGGCGCCCAGCGACCACAGGTCTGCGGGCGGCCCGGCGGCCTCGTTGCGGGCCTGTTCGGGGGCGACGAACGCCGGGGTGCCGCTCATCTCGCCGGGTGCGCCGGGAGTCCGCTGCCCGCTCTGCCGGGCGATGCCGAAGTCGGTGATGACGACCCGGTCGCGGTCGGTGACGAAGACGTTGGCGGGTTTGAGGTCCCGGTGCACGATCCCGGCCGCGTGGGCCTCGCGGAGGGCGGCGAGCATCTCGGCGCCGATCTCGGCGGCCCGGCGCGGTGGCAGCCTGACCTCCTCGCGGAGGATTTCGGCGAGCGAGCGGCCCTTGAGCAGCTCCATCACGATCATCGGGGAGCCGTCGTGCTCGATGACGTCGAACACGGTGACGATGCCCGGATGGCTGAGCGCGGCCGTCGACCGCGCCTCGTTCATGGCGCGCTCCGCCAGTTCCGCGGGCTCGTCCTCGGCCGCGAGGAGGATCTCCTTCACCGCCACGTCGCGGTTCAGCAGCTCGTCCCGCGCCCGCCAGACCCGGCCCATGGACCCCTGCCCGATGACCGAGAGCAGCCGGTAGCGACCGTTGATCAGTTCCCGCCCGGCGTCAGGCACGCCCCGTCACCCCGTCCACCAAGATCTACGACCCAGCGTGCCTTCGACGCCATGCCCATGGCAACAGTTCCCGGTCGGATCACGGTCGGCGGCGACATTTCCCCTGCGCCGCGACGTCATAGGGAGTCGACCGCGCGGGCCGGGGACGGGCAGGATACGGGGGCCGCGCCGCCGGCCGCGGCCATCCCCGCGCGATCAACAACCTGGCCATCCAATCCCTGCTGGCCACCTTCATCGCCGACGACCTGCACACCACGGCCCCGCCAGGACGCCCGTTCGAGGGTGGCGAGCGCCAGTTCGGGTTTGTCTTCCTTGACGAGCTGGACGTAGTGGCCCAGGGCGTCGACGACGGTGCGGCGGAGGTGTTCGCGGTAGGTCTCGGCCCAGGAGAATCCGAAGTCCTCGGCGAACCCTCCGGTATAGAGGTCGCTGACCTGGGCGAGTGCGTTGATCCGGCTGTCGGTGTCGTCGGCTGCGGCTCGCTTGGCGTCTGCGAGCGTGGCGGTCAGTTGCCAGAGGTCGACGTCGACGAGGTCGTGATCGATGCGGTATCGGCCGGCGGTGTGGATGAGGAACCTGGGTTCGGTGAGGCCGGTCGCGGTTCGCAGGACTCCGCGGATGCTGGAGGTGGCGCTGTTGAACGCGTTGACCGCGGACTGGGGCGTGGCGTCTGGCCAGAGCGTACCGATTGCTTGATCGCGGGTGGCGCCCTTGGGGTGCAGAGCGAGGTAGGCGAGCAGGTGCTTGGCGCCTGTGCGCAGGCCGGTGGTGATGGGGCCGTCCGCGGTGTGCAGGAGGACCGGCCCGAGCACGTGAAGCCGGGCGGGAGCCTTCGGTGACGCGGCGGGGCGGCGGGACGAGGCTGGTGACGTTGGGTGGGACGGGTTCAGGTGGCGTGTCGGTGGCCTGCGGGGACGCGGGCGCGTTCGGGTTCGCTGCCGTTGGCGGTCTGGATGGTCTGCAGCATGCCGGCGGCGTCGTCTGCGGTGATGTGGAACAGGCGCGCTTGCGCGAACTGGTCGGCGTCGGGGCCGTGGGCGGCGGTGACGGTGCCGTCCGCGGCCAGGTGCAGGGGGTCGCGGCCGTGTCCTCGTGCGGTCAAAGGGTCTTGTGGGACATGTCCACAGGATGTATACAAGTTGCCTATGAGCAGTGTGCAGAATGTCGGCAGACGGGCGGGGTCCGCTCAGGACCTCGCCTACGACTGGCTGAAGAGGCATATCTCCGAGCTTCCCCGGGACGGTGGGGTGTTCCTGAGCGAGTCGGAGGTGGCCCAGGCGGCGGGCACCTCGCGGACGCCGGTACGCGAGGCTCTGCTGCGGCTGGAGACCGAGGGGATGCTGAGGATCATCCCGAAGAAGGGCGCCTACATCCCGCCGGTCCCCGACAGCGAGATCGAGAGCGTGATGCAGGCGCGCGGGCTGGTCGAGGACTGGTGCGTCCGGCGCGTCGTCCCGGCGGAGCCGGCGTTCGTGGCCGAGCTCGAACAGATCATGGACGAGCAGCGGGCGCTGATCGACGATCCGGTCGGGTTCATCGACCGGGACCGGGCCTTCCACCGGGCGATCGTCCGCCAAGCGGGCAACCCCGTGCTCGCGGAGTTCTACGAGTCGCTGCGCGAGCGGCAGATCCGCATGGGGCTGCGCGCCGTGGCGCGAGAGGAGAACCGCGCGAGGACGGTGCTGGACGAGCACGCGGCGATCGTCGCCGGCCTTGTCGCCGGCGACGCCGGCGAGGCCCTCGCCGCGCACCTGGCGAGCACGCTGGCGGTCCTGCGGCTGCCGGTCTCCGGCGAGCGGGCCGGCGGGCGCTCGGTGAGCGGGCTGTCGTGAGGGTCGCGCTGGTCCAGGTGGACAGCCCGGCGGGCGAGCCCGCCGGGGAACGCCGTGCCCGAGTCGGAGACCTCGTGCGGTCCGCGGGCGAGGCCGATCTGGTGGTCCTGCCCGAGCTGTGGGCGGCGGGATACTTCGCGTTCGACGATTATGCGGCGGAGGCGGAGGATTTCGAGGGCCCGACCTTGGCGGCCGCACGCGGCTGGGCCGGAGAACTGGACGCGCACGTCCACCTCGGCAGCTTCGTCGAGCGCGACGCGGACGGGCGGCTCTTCAACACGGCGGTGCTGCTGTCGCCGGAGGGCGAGGTCGAGCATGTCTACCGCAAGATCCATGTGTTCGGTTACCGGTCGCGGGAGGCCGAGCTGCTCACCGCGGGCGACGATGCACCGGTGGCCGCCACGGCGATCGGCCGGGTCGCCGCGACGACCTGCTACGACCTCCGGTTCCCGGAGCTGTGGCGGAGCCTGGTCGACGGCGGCGCCCGCACCGTGATCGTCCCGGCGGCGTGGCCGGCGGCGCGCCGGGAACACTGGCGGCTGTTCACGTCCTGCCGCGCGGTCGAGGAGCAGATCGTGCTCATCGCCTGCAACGCCGTCGGCGTCCAGCACGGCGTCGAACTCGGCGGGCACAGCCGCGTCGTCGACCCCTGGGGCACGGTGCTCGCGGAGGCCGGCGCCGAGCCGGGCGTCACCTGGTGCGACGTCGACACGGCGGTCGTCGACCGGGCACGAGCCGAGTTCCCCGTCCTCGCCGACCGGCGCGGCGATCTGCCCTTCGCCGGAAATGCCCCTGCCCCCCACTCTGGAACGGCGGCCCCACGCGCATGACGTCGAGCACACTGCTGAACCTCACCATCGCCGGTTCCGGCGAGCCGCTGCCGGTCAGCCCGGAACGGCTCGTCGTCGCCGGATACACGGGCGCGGACGAGACGGCCGTGGCCAGGCACATCGAGGAGCTGGCCGCCATCGGCGTCCCGCCGCCGGCGGCGGTGCCGATGTTCTACGACCTCGATCCGGCGCTGCTCGGCACCGGCGCCCGCGTCGAGGTGGGCGGGCCCGCCACGTCCGGGGAGGTGGAGCCGGTGCTGATCCGGCACCGGGGCGCCTACTTTCTGGGCGTCGGCTCCGACCATACCGACCGGGCGCTCGAACGGAGCGACATCGCGGCCGCCAAGGCGGCGTGCCCCAAACCAGTCGGCACCGCCGTGCTGCCGATCGGCCCCGACCCGTCCTTCCCGGAGTGGGACAGGATCGAGGCGAGTTGCGCGGTGGACGGACGCGCCTACCAGGCGGGCCAGGCGTCCTCGCTGCGGCATCCGGCGGATCTGGTCGAGCGCATGACCGCCGTCCTGGGCGAGGTCTCCGGCGACCTGGTGCTGTTCTGTGGAACGTTCCCGCTCCTGGACGGCTCCTTCGTGCACGGTGAGACCTGGTCGCTGAGCCTGCGGCTCCCCGGGCTCGCCCAGCTGACGCACACCTACACGACCGCATCGAGGCAGGAGCGCCCATGAGCAAGCCCGAACACGAGTTCTTCCCGGTCGCCGACGTCGACTTCACCGTCTGCCCAGGCGGCGACCCCAAGATCACCGAGCGGATCCTGGCCGCGGACGGCGACTCGGGCGTCGCCACCCGCGTCCTGCGGTACGAGCCGGGCGCCGACTCGACGCCGATGGGCGTCCAGCGGCACGACTTCTGGGAGGAGGTCTACATCCTGGAGGGCTCGTTCGTCGACCTCACGCTGGGTGAGACCTTCACGGCCGGCATGTACGCGTGCCGCCCGCCGGGCATGCCGCACGGCCCCTGGCGGACCGATGAGGGAGTGCTCACCTTCGAGGTCCGCTACCGGGACCGGTCATGACCGTCCGGTCGCGACGCCGCCGCTTGCTCTCGCCGGTCCTGGCCGCCGTGCTGGTCGCCGGTGGGTGCGGCTTCGGGACGGGGCCGGGCGACAAGCTCACCTGGAAGGTCGGAACGCTCCAGTGCTCGACCGACTGCGGCTTCCTGAAGATGGCCGAGGAGAAGGGCTTCTTCAAGCGCCGCGGCGTCCACGTCGAGTTCGTGACGCTGCAGAGCGCCTCGCAGGCGCTGCCCGCGCTGGCCTCCGGCGAGGTGGACGCGGTCGAGCAGAACGCCGGTGCCTTCTTCATCGCCTCCGAGCGGGGAGACCTCGACGCCTCCATCATCGGCTCGACCATGATCGGGCTGCCGTGGGCGATCTACGCGAAGAAGGGGATCACCAGCCTGGCGCAGCTGCGGCGCAAGAGCATCGCGATCTCCTCGCCGACGGGACTGCCGACGACGATCGCGAACGTGATGTTCGCACGGGCCGGCGTCTCGCCCGCGTCCATGCAGCGGCTCAACGGCGGCGGCAACGCCGACCGCTACCGGGCGGTCGTCGCGGGCACCACCGACAGCGCGTCCTCGCCCGCCGACTATGTGCCCCGGGCCCGCAAAGACGGCGTCAACGTGGTGGCCTTGTCCACCGACGTCGTCCCGGACTACCCGCGGTACTCCATCATCGCGCGCAACGACCGGCTGGCCGCCAAACCCCAGGCCGCGCGCCGCTACCTGGCCGGGCTGATGGACGGGTACCGCTACGCCTACGCCCATCCCCGCGAGACCAAGGCGCTCGCGGCCAAGGAGGCCGGCACCACCGCCGACGACCCCTATGTCACCTACATGTACGACCTGATCGCAGGGAAGCGGCTCGTGGACCCGGACGCCGGCGTCGCCCGGCCGCGGCTGGAGTACCTGTCGAACCTGCTGGTCAAGACCGGGCAGCTCAGCCGCCCGGCCGACCTCACCACGCTGGTCGACGACGGCCCGCAGCGGGACGCGCTCGCGATGGCGCGTCCGTGACCGACCCCCTCGCGGAGAAGGAGAAGCCCATGGCCGCAAACCAGGCGGGCGTGTCGATAGAAGACGTGTCCAAGACCTTCGTCACGCGCACCGGCAAACAGGTCGACGAGGTCCATGTGCTCGACCACGTCTCGCTGCGCGTCGAACCGGGCGAGATCGTCGCTCTGACCGGGCTGAGCGGCTGCGGCAAGACGACCCTGCTGCGCATCCTGCTCGGACTCGAACGGGCCGACTCCGGGCGCGTCCTCGTGAACGGCTCCGAGGTGACGGGATGCGGCGCGGACCGCAGCATGGTCTTCCAGAACGCGCAGCTCTTCCCCTGGCGCAGCGCCCTGGGAAACGTCGAGTTCGGCCTGGAGGCGCGCGGCGTGCCGAAGAGCGAGCGGCGGCGGACGGCGCTGGAGAAACTCGAACTCGTCGGACTCGGCCACGCCACCGACCGCCGGCCCGACCAGCTCTCCGGCGGGATGCAGCAGCGCGTCGGTCTGGCCCGGGCGCTGAGCGTCGACCCCGCGGTCCTGCTCATGGACGAGCCGTTCGGCGCGCTCGACGCGCAGACGCGCGAGGGCCTGCAGGCCGAGGTGCTGCGCATCCACCGCGAGACCGGCAAGACGATCATCTTCGTGACGCACGACCTGGACGAGGCCGTCCTGCTCGCCCACCGCGTCGTCCTGATGGCCCCGAACCCCGGCCGGATCGACCGGATCTTCCCGATCGAGCTGCCGGCGCCGCGAACCGACCTCGTGACCGTGCGGGGCCGCAAGGAGTTCGGCGCGCAGCGCCACGAGATCTGGCACCGGCTCATGACCGGGGCGTCCGCGCAGGCCGCGGCGGAACCGGCGACCACCTAGCCCGCTCCCGGACGGAGTACAGACATGACCACCACCGAGCACGGCGAACAGCGAGCCGCCCGCCCCGCGGAGCCCGCCCGCACCCGGCCCCCGTTCCACCGGCGGCACCGCAGCGGCCTGATCACCACCGCGTCGATCGTCGTCGTCCTGGCGTTCTGGGAGATCACCGGACGCCGCATGAACCCGATCTTCTCCTCCTACCCGAGCGCGATCGTGCGGAAGTTCGACGTCCAGGTGCGGTCCGGGCTGCTGCCGCAGGCACTGCTCGACAGCCTCCAGCCGCTGCTGCTCGGCTTCTGCGTCGCGGCGCTGATCGGCATCCCGGTCGGCCTGCTGATCGGCCGCTACCGCGCGGCGGACGCCGCGCTGGGCGTCTACGTCACCGCCGGCTACGCCATGCCGCTGGTCGCCCTGATCCCGCTGTTCATGCTCTGGTTCGGGCTGGGGTTCACGGTCAAGGTCGTCATCGTCGTGGTGATGACGGTGTTCCCGATCGTGATCAACACGCGGGCCGGGGTGCGCGCGGTGCCGCGCGCGCTGACCGAGGTCGGCACGTCCTTCATGGCCTCGGAGTTGCACATCGTCCGGAAGATCATCCTGCCGGCCACCGTGCCGCACATCATGACCGGCCTTCGGCTGGGCATCGGGCGCGCGGTGATCGCCATCGTCATCGCCGAGTTCTTCACCGCGATCGGCGGACTCGGCGGGCAGATCATCCTGGCCGGCCAGCGGTTCGACACCGCGGGTCTGTTCGTGCCGGTGACCGTGCTCATGGTCCTCGGCGTCGGGCTCACCCACCTGGTCGGCTGGCTGGAGACGAAGGTGGCGCCCTGGGCCGGGCCCGCGGACACCGACCAGGACTGAGCCCGACGACCACGCCTCACCGAGGGAGACCATGTCAGACCGAGAGCACATCATCGTCGCCGGCGCCGGCCCGGTGGGCGCCGTCGCCGCCCTCGCGGCCGCGCAGCGCGGGTTCCGCGTCACGATCATCGAACGGAACGCCGGCATCGAGACCGACAACGCGCCCCGCGCCGCGACGTTCCACCCGTCGACGCTGGAACTCATCGACGAGATCGGCGTCATCGACGCGTTCATCGCCGCCGGACTCGTCTGCCGGTACTTCGACTTCTGGGACAAGACCACCGGAACCCTTGTCGCCCGGATGGACCACGACTTCCTGCGCGACGACACGCCCTTCCCGTACGTGGTGCAGACCGAGCAGCACAAACTCGTCCGGATCGTCCTGGACCGGCTGCGCCGGATGCCCGGCGTGGACATCCGGCTCGGCTGGAGCGTCGACTCGATCGGCCAGGACGCCGACCGCGTCACCGTGCGCGCGAGCCGCGGCGCGGACACCGACGTCCTGACCGGCGACTGGCTGTTCGGCTGCGACGGCGGCCGCAGCACCGTCCGCAAGGCCATCGGCACCGAGTTCGAGGGATACACCTGGCCGGAACGGTTCGCGGTCCTGACCACGCGCTACGACTTCGGCGCCGAGATGGGATGCAGCACGCGCAGCTACTTCGCCGACCCCGGCCAGTGGGCCAACCTGTTCAAGGTCGCCGGCGACGACATGCAGGGCCGCTGGCGCGTGGTGTTCGCCGCCCACCCCGACCAGACCGACGAGCAGGTCCTCGGCGACGAGCACGCGGAACGGGTGATGTCGGCGATCCATCCCGCGACCGGGCCGCGGACGCTCGTCCACCGCAACATCTACAACGTCCACCAGCGGGTCGCCGCGGCGTTCCGGGACGGCAGGGTCTTCCTGGCGGGCGACGCCGCCCACGTCAACAACCCGATCGGCGGGCTGGGGCTGAACTGCGGCGTCCACGACGCGATGGAACTGGTGCGCACCGTCGATCAGGTGGCCGCGGGCCGGGCGGACGCGGCGCTCCTCGACCGGTACGAGCGCCGTCGGCGAACGATCAACATCGAGTTCGTCCAGCAGCAGACCATCGACAACAAGCAGCGGCTGGAGGAGAAGGATCCGGCGGCCCGGCGCGCCCGGCTGGACCGCCTCACTGAGATCGGCAACGACAAGGAGTCGCAGCGGCTGTTCCTGCGCAGGACCTCCCTGCTGGACGCCGTCGTGCGAGCCCGAGAGATCAGCTGACCCACCGCCGTCCGAGGAGGACGAGACCTTGCGCATCGCCGTACCCGACCTGATCTCCCCGTCCTACTTCCCCGCCATCGCGGCGGTGGATCTCGGCCTGGCCCGCGACGAGGGGCTGGAGGTCGAACTCGACCTGCTCTACCCGGTCACGGAAGCCGCCGAGGCGCTGCGCGCCGGGAAGATCGACTTCCTGGCCGGGGCGGCGCACGCGCCGATGCACGCCTTCCCGGGCTGGCGCGGAGTGAGACTCGCCGCCGCCCTGTCCCAGCGCACCTACTGGTTCCTGGTCATGCGCGCGGACCTGGGCATCGCCCGAGGCGACCTCGGCGCGCTCGGCCGAGTCCGCATCGGAGCCGCCCCCGGCCCCGACCTCGGCCTGCACCGGCTGCTCGCCGCCGCCGGGATCGACACCGCTCGGCACGGCATCGAGGTCGGCCCCGTGCCGGCCACCGAGGGCACCGGCACCTCCTTCGGCCTCGCGGCGGCGCGGGCACTGGGGGACGGGCTGATCGACGGGTTCTGGGCCAACGGCATGGGCGCCGAACTCGCCGTACGCGAAGGCACCGGCGCCATCGTTCTCGACGCCCGGCGAGGCGATGGCCCCGCAGGCGCCGACGCCTACACGTTCCCCGCGCTCGCGGTCACCGAGGAGACGATCGAACACCGCCCGGACGACGTCGCGGCCATGGTCCGCGCCATCGTCCGCGCCCAGGACGTACTCCGCGCCGACCCCGGCCGTGCCACGGAGGTCGGCGAACGGCTCTTCCCCCCACGCGAAGCGTCCTTGATCACCGAACTCGTCCGCCGCGACGCGCCGTTTTACGACGCCCGCATCGACGAGCCGACGGTCGGCGCCCTCCTGGACTTCGGCCGCGACTGCGGCATCCTCAACGACCCCGTCACCTACGACGCCGTCGTGGCGACCCGCTTCGCAGACCTCTGGAACCAAGCGGAAGGAGGCACGTGACCCGAGCGCCGAGCCAAGGACCGGACGGGCTTGATCGGGGCACGCGTGCACGTGACGTGTATCCGCAAGCCACATAGGCGATGCGTTGAGTGGGTCGCGTGGGGCGCTTTCCGCCCTGGTGCACTCGCGCGACGAGGAGGTGCTCGCGGCTGCGGAGCGCACCGCGATCGACGCTGGCGTGAACCTGGCGTGCAACCTCACCGGCGGGATCCTGGTCAACCAGTCCGCGGCGGTCAGCGACTTCCACGGCACCGGTGCCAACCGGGCGGCGACCGCGTCGTTCACCGCCCCGGGCTTCATCGCAACCCGTTTCCACGTCGTCCAGTCACGGCGGCCCGCGGAAGGGGGAGGCGGGTGATCGTCACGGCACGGCCAGCGCCGCCAGCACGGACTCGGCGAGGGTGCGCCCGACGCGCTTCGCGGACCACCCGAGGGTCGAGGTGAGGTCGACGATTACGCGCTCGTCGAGCAGCGTGACCCACACGAGCACGGCGTACTCGACGTCCTGTGGCGGCAGGACCTCATCCGCGACGAGCTCCTCGATGATCGCTGCGAGCTCCTCGAAGAGCGCCGACGTCGGCGGATCGTCGCGGCGCACGCGTTCGAGGAAGCCGTCCGCGCTCCGGATGTGGGTCGCGGCCCGCCCCCAACCGGCGGCCAGGGCGACCCAGCGCGCGCAGGCGGCTTCGAACCGGCGCCGGCCCCGCGTCCGTGCGGAGAGCCCGGCGAGCTCGGCGACCAGCTCGTCGATGAGCCGCTGGTAGAACTCGGCGAACACGTCGTGCACGCCCGCGAAGTGGCGGTAGACCGTGGCCGTCGCGACCCCGGAGGCACGGGCGAGGTCGGGAAGGGTGAACGCGGTGCCCCTTTCGGCCAGCAGCTCTCCGGCCGCATCCAGGAGCCGGTCGCGCGTCTCGGCGGTGTCGCTTCGCGCTGGCCATGGGAGACCCGGTCGGCGCCAAGGTCGCCAAGAGCCTGGACCGGCCCGGCGCGGACGTCACCGGCAGAGTCGACTACGTCGATCCCAAGATCGTGCTCGATCAGATCATGAAGATCTCGCCCGCGCCCAAGCGCCTCGGCACCGTGTACGACCCGTCCAACGAGAACATGCACGTCTGGGTGGCCGCGCTGCGCACAGCGGCCCGTGCCCGCGGGCTGACCCTGGCCGAGAGCACCATCTCCGGGCCGGGCGACGTGCCCACCGGCATCCGGGGACTGGTCGGGCGCGCCGACACCGTGCTGATCGGCCCCGACGCGACGGTGTTCGCCGGCCAGGCCGCCGTCGGATCGATCGCCGCCACGCAGCACATCCCCGTCTACCTGTGCGGCGGCGACGCCGACACCAGCGGCATCCTGGCCAGCGTCGGGCCGGACTACCGGGCGATCGGCCGGCTGGCGGCGGACGCGGCGAGCGCGGTACTGGGCGGAAAACCGGCCGGGTCGGTGCCCTTCGGACGGCCGAGCGGCGTCGGATTCCAGATCAACAAGAAAACCCTCGGAGTGCTCAAGGTCACCGTGCCGCCGAGCATCCTGTCGTCGGCGGTGGTCAAATGACCGGCACGTGCACGCGGAGGCGATGATGGACCGCATCCTCTTGGACGCCCTGGTCACCGGGTTGCCCATGATCCCGGTGTTCCTCGGCATCTACACCGTCTTCCGGCTCCGCGAGGACTTCGACCTGACCGTCGAGGGAAGCTTCGCGGCCGGCGGTGCGGTGACCACCGTCACGCTCATCGCCGGCCTCCACCCGGCTCTGGCACTCGTGGCCGGAGCCCTCGCCGGAGGCGTCTGCGGGGTGCTCACCGCCGGCCTGCACCTGTGGCTGCGGATCCCGGTGCTGCTCGCGGGCCTCGTGATGAGCATCGGGCTGTTCAGCGTCACCCTGCACATCCTGGGCACGCCCACGAGGAGCCTGCTGGCCGTTCCAACGGTCTTCACCTGGTTTCCGGCGACTCCCGGCGCAGGCGCCGACCTGCGCATGTCCATCATCCTCGCGGTGTTCGTGACCGCGCTGGTCACGGCGTACGCGTGGTTCCTGCGGACCGAGGTCGGCCTGGCCCTGCGGGCGACCGGTGTGAACGCGCTGATGGCCCGCAGCCAGGGCGTCAACGACCGCGCGATCACCGTGCTGTCGCTGTTCCTGGCCAACGCCATGGCCGGGTTCGGCGGCGGACTGATCGTCCAGACCCAGGGCTACGCCGACGTGAACATGGGCATCGGCACGTTCGTCGCCGGGATCGGTGCCCTGCTGCTCGGCGAGCTGCTGGTACGGCCCGGCCGCTCGACCGTGCTGCGCATCGTCGTCTGCGTCGCCGCCGGCACCCTCGCGTACCGGCTGATCCTGGTGGTCGCGTTGCGGGCGGGCCTGCCGGCGGGCGACCTTCGCGGGGTGACGGCGCTGACCCTGGTCGTCGCGGTCGCCGCGCAGCGTCACCTGCGCGACGCCGTAGGCGCGCTGCGAGCCCGGATGACGCCGGACCCGAAGCTGGAAGGGAGCACGCGCTGATGCTCGAGCTCGACGAGGTCGGCCTCGTCCACAACCATCGGCGTACCGACGAGGTCGTCGCCCTGAAGGACCTGTCGCTCACCGCCCCCGCCGGGCAGTTCGTGACGGTCATCGGTAGCAACGGCGCGGGCAAGAGCAGCCTGGTACGGGTCGTGTCCGGCGCCGCGCGCCCGACCAGTGGCCGGGTACGGCTGTGCGGCCGCGACATGACGCGGCTTCCCGACTACCGGCGCGCCGGCCTGGTGGCGCGAGTCTTCGACGACCCGCGCGCCGGTACCGCCCCGGAGCTGAGCGTCGAGGACAACATGGCGCTGGCGATGAGCCGCGGCGAGCGGCGTACGCTCCGCTTCGCGCTCTCGGCCAAGCGGCGTGCGCTCATGCGCGAGCGGCTCGCGGAGCTGGGCCTCGGCCTCGAAGACCGGCTGCCCGACCGGGTCGGGCTGCTGTCCGCCGGGCAGCGGCAGAGCCTGACCATGGTGATGGCCGGGCTGACCCGCCCAGAGGTCCTCCTCCTGGACGAACACCTCGCGGCGCTCGACCCGGGCACGGCGCAGCGAGTGCTCGGCCTGACCGCCGAACTCGTACGCGGTGTCGGCTGCACCACGCTGATGATCACACACAACATGGACCACGCCCTCGCGCTGGGGGAGCGGTTGCTCGTCATGAGCCGCGGGCGCGTGGTGGCAGACCTGGACCAACGGGACAAGCGCGCCGCGTCCGTCGCCGACCTGGTCGAGCTGATCGCAGGCGCCGGCGACACCGTGAGCGACCGCATCCTGCTTCGCGAGGACACACCGATCGAAACGACGAAAGGGCAGCAGTGACGGACGCCATCGCCGGGACGCGCACCTTCTACGGAGCCACCGAACGCTTCGCGACCCTGGACGAGGTCGTCGACGCGTGCCGCTCCGCCCTGTCCGACGACGTCTGGGACTTCCTCGAAGGCGGCGCCGGCGCGGAGACCACCCTGCGCGCGAATCGCGAGGCGTTCGGCCGATGGACGTTCCGGCCCCGAGCCATGAGCGGACGAGAGCGGCCGTCGACCGCCACGACCTTCCTCGGAATCTCGCTGGCACTGCCCCTGCTCACCGCCCCGTTCGGCGCCGACGGGCTGTTCCACCCCGACGGGCAGATCGCGGTCGCCCGCGCGGGCGCGGCCGAGGGCGTCGCCGCGATCGTCCCCGAGGCGGGCACCCATCCGCTGGAGCGGGTCGCCGAAGCCGCACCCGCGTCCGCGCATCGCCCAACTGCACCCGATGGGGCCGCCGGATAACTTCCTCACGATGCTGCGCCGGATCGAGGACGCGGGCTACCAGGCGGTGTGCCTGACCGTCGACTGCCCGACGGGCGGATGGCGCGAACGCAACATGCGCAACCGGTTCGACCCGGACCCGGCGGTCATCACCGGCAACTACCCCATGGACGGGGACGTCGCGCCCGAAGAGGTCTTCGGGCAGCTGTTCACCAAGACGGCGCGCGTGTGGGGCTGGGACGACCTCGCCGGCCTGATGGCGCGCACGCCGCTGCCGTGGATGGCCAAGGGGATCCTGACCGGCGAGGACGCCGACGCGGCCGTACGCGCCGGGGCGAGCGCGGTGCTCGTGTCCAACCACGGCGGCCGGCAGCTCGACGGCGCGCCGGCCGCGTTCGACCAGCTTCCCGAGGTCGCCGAGGCAGTCGGGGATCGTGCGCGGATCGCCCTCGACAGCGGCGTACGGCGCGGGTCGGACGTCGTGAAAGCACTCGCCCTCGGCGCGGACGTCGTGAAAGCACTCGCCCTCGGCGCGGACGTCGTGGTGCTGGGCCGGCTCGCCGCGTACGGGCTCGGCGCGGGCGGCGAGGCCGGGGTCCGCCGCGTCCACCAGCTCCTCCGCGGCGAGATCGAGACCATCCTGACCCTGCTGGGCCGCGGCGGCGTACGCGACATCGGCCCGGACGCCGTACGCCAGAGCGCCTCATGATCACCGTCGAAGGGCAGAGCCCCGCCTTCTCCGGCGCGGTAACGGCGGGCTCCCTGGTGTTCACCTCCGGTCTGGTCGCGCCGTCCGCGCTCGCCGGGAACGCCCTCGGCTTCGCCTGCCAGGCACGCGAGGTGCTCGATCAGCTGGGCGCGCTGCTCGCCCGTGCCGGCAGCGACCTCGTCCACGTGCTGCGGGTGGAGGCATTCCTCACCGACGCGTCGTACCTGCCCCGGTGGAACGAGGTCTTCGCGCAGGTCTGGACGGACCACCGCCCGGCGCGTACGACCGTGCTGGCCGCGCTGGCGCTCCCCACCGCCCTGATCGAGGTCCAGGCCGTCGCTGCGACCATCGACGGCGATCAGGACGCGGTGACCAGGCCGGCGTGGTAGGCGATGACGTCCCACCCCCACCCGTGAGCACTTTCGAGACAGAGAGCGATCCGCCATGTCAAATAGTGATTTTCCCGGGCCTGAACTCAACACCGCGGCCACGGTGTCCGTCGCGGCCAGGCTGAACCGGCTACCCAGGACGCGCATCCATCGTGGCGGTCATCTGCATGGGGCTCGGGCAGTTGGCGAGTCCGCCGGTGATGGTGTCGGGGTATTCGCGGTGGATGATGGCGCGGATGCTGCCGTCGCGGGCGGCCGGGGGCCTGTTCGCCGGGATGTGGGCGCTGCTGCGCGCGCTGGGCGGGGTGCCCCGGTCGCTGGTGTGGGACAACGAGGGCGACGAGTTCGAGACCTTCTACAACGCACACCGCCCGCACCAAGGCATCACCAACGCCCGCCCGCTGAAGCCGCTGCCGCCACCGATCACCGAACCAGACCAGATCGCCCACCTGAACATTCGAAGAAGAGAACGTCTGGGCGGCATCCTCAACGAGTACGAACATGCCGCTTGACCTGCTCAGACGAGGGTTTCGGCAGGGACAACGTCGATCTGGAACCAGCGGCACCTGCTTCACGCGCTTTGTGAGTGTTACGGCGTCGACGCTGCACCGGATTCGGGCGATGTTGCGCGCGGCGTTGAATGCCGTGCTGCGGGCGAGGCTGATCGAGGAGAACCCGGCGTCGCTGGTGGTGCTTCCATCGGCGCGGCGGCCGCGTGCGGTGGTGTGGACTGCGAGCCGGGTCGAGCAGTGGCGGCGGACGGGGGAGCGCCCGAGCGTGGCGGTGTGGACGGTCGCGCAGACTGCGCAGTTCCTCAACGGCATCCGGAGCCATCGGCTGTACGCCGTCTACCACCTGATCGCGCTGCGCGGGCTGCGGCGCGGCGAGGCGGCCGGATTGCGGTGGTGCGAGGTCGACCTGGACGCAGGAACCGCGGTGATCTGCCGGCAGGTGCAGCGCAGGAACGGCCGGCTGACCGCGTACGCGCCCACCAGCGGTTGATCGCTGAGCAGGCCATGCCGCCGATCCGGTTGCACGATCTGCGGCACGGCCCCGCGACACTGGCCCTGGCCGCGGGGGTGGAATTGAAGGTGGTGCAGGAGATGCTGGGGCATTCCAGCATCGTGCTGACCGCCGACACCTACACCAGCGTCCTACCCCAGGTCGCCCACACCGCCGCCGAGAAGACCGCCGCACTGCTCATGCACGCCGCCGGCATCGTGCCCGGCACCAACCGCCGCCGCGGCAAAGGCCCGACCCGCCGCAAGCGGTACGCCCCGCGCAACGGACAGGCGCGGCTGCCCCGAAAGCGCACCAGTAGGACGAGCAGGCCTACGCGTGCGCGCCCCCGGGCTCGACCGGCCGCGAAGCCTCCCGCGTTGTAGCGGGCGCTTGTACGCGACTCAGAGCTTCGGCCCTCGACATGAGATCTGCGACCGGAAAGGACAACCACATACCATCTCCGCACCTGACGACCGGACGGTGCGCGATCCAACCTGCCCGAACGGCGGCCTAGGGGAGAAGAGCCCCTTAGTAGGTCTCTGTGCCTGGATCCCCGTCCCCAGGAGGGCCTCAGCCCGGCCCCAGGCATGATCAGCCACGCGCGGTGTAGAGCGCGTTTGCCCTGGTCAGGGATGGTGGGTCGCGTGGGACTCGAACCCACAACCTACGGATTAAAAGTCCGAAACTGTCGTTTCGGAGTGGCCTGCTCGGTGTCGGCTGGTGTCGATCCGTCCGCATCGAGCCCGATTCGCGTGCCGCATGGTGCCGCCGTGTACCGATCCGGTTCGGAACCGCCGAGCCGACAACGAGCCGACACGGACCGCTGGCGGCTCTGCGGCTTCCTCGACAGCTGAACTTTTGGACCTGCATGGATGGCGCTTTCAGCATACGCAACGTCACTGCCCTGGTACGGGCGGAGATCAGTCGATGCGGCGGTTACTCCTGCCGGCTCAGTTATGCGCTTCGGTTGTAGGCGCCGCTCGAGCGTGCGGTAGGCGCGGGAAGTAGGGTTCGATGTGTGCCTGAGCCCGATGATGTTCTCACCGAGGGTGCTGCGATACGCCTGGCCGGCGACAACGTCATCGGCCGCGAGACCGTTGGGGCCTCCGTCATGCTCGGCGACGCCGCAACGGTGATCATCGCAGACCCGCTGGACGGGCTCGACGTGAGCGGCGTATGGAACGGCAGCCGGTTCCACCTCCACGGACCATTGGTCGGCGACGTCGGCGTCCGCCTGTTCGGCCACCCTCCGGACTCTCCGAAATGGAGTTGGACCCGAAGCTCGGACGGGCGGCCGGTTCACCTGCTGACCCGGCTGCCGGAAGGCTGCGTATACCTGGGAGTCGGCAGGCCGGTGCAGGGCGGCTACGCGGACGGATGTCTGACCTTCGCAGCCCTGACGATAGAGCCGGAACTGACGCTGGAACTCTTGGACCGGGTCAGGCCGCCTTCCGAGCTCGGGACATTGCCGAATCTGGACTGGCTCGCGCGCATGACCGCGAGTCCGCTGGAGGCGCTGGCGCAGTTCGTCGAGGGCTGGATTCCCGAAATCGACCAGGACCTCGGCGACTTCGTGGCGGCGCCATGGGACGTGCCCGAACCGCTTGCCGTGTTCTATCGGCTGGCTCGGCGTCGGCCTGCGCTACTCGGTGTTCAGAACCGCCTGCGGTCTCCCCGCACCTGGGAGGAGAGGCGCGACGGTCTGATCGCCTTCGGCGATGAGAACCAGGGCGGATTCATCTGGCTGTTCGATCCGTCGCAGCCTGACCCTGAGGTATGGATCGACGAGGACGGGGACGGAGTGCGCCGGGAGCACCAGCCGATGAGCGGCTTCCTGCTCCAGTTCGCCCTGTTTGAGGCCATGATGAACGCTCCCTACAAGGCCCTGCACACCGCTCTGGCCGTCGAGCACGTCGACAAGCTGGCGGCCGCGCTGACTCCGGTGCCGTGGGAGCCCTGGCGCTGGCCGAACGACTCCACACGCTTCTACGTCGCACCCGGTGTGATCGCCACGACGATGGACCAGTGGCACGGGAACACTTCAGCGTGGGTCGGTGCCGTACATCGCAGCGTTCTCCGGCCACTGAGGCAGCTCGGCATCCCCTGGGAACACTTCGACGGCTGAGCCACCGAAAAGACCGAGCCGATCCACCGCCGCACCTGGCGCACCCGCGGCCAAGCCGAGTACACCGGTCGTAGCACCACGAGGTGCAGCCGGACGGGCATGTCAGGAAGCCGGGCAGAGGTCATCGGTGGCCGCGTTCTTCGGGAGCCCCCGCAGTTCCTTGCCGCGAAGCTCCCGTCCACCCAGGATCGAACAGATCCGTGCGATCTGAGTTTTTGGGGAAAGTGGCACCTCGAACGGCTTCCACTTCGCCGGGCTTCCACCATGCACCAGCGGAGTCAGTTCCAGCGCTGTCGCGTCGACGCCGTGATAGAGCGTCTTCTGCCAGCCGTCGCCGGATCGGGTGAGGACCAGCGTGAGCGTTCCTCCGTCTGTTTCGAAGGCTATCTTGCGACCGCCGTTGAGCCAGGCGAGGCCAACCGCCGTCGTCTCGTTGTACAACCGGAAGGACTCGGTGCGGCTGAGCCGGACATGCTCGATACGGACGGGGTGCGCGCCCAGCCGCCATATCGAGGCCCAGTCGCCTGTGATCGCCGCGAGGTGCGTTCCGTCGGGCGACAACTGGGTCACCGCCCCGTCTTGCGGGGTCGGTCCCTCCCGGGTGTCCACGGGCACGTGCCCGACAAGTTTCCTCCGCTGCAGGTCCACGATGTAGAGCCCGTCCCGTCCAGGAGTCTCGACCGAGGCCGTGGTGCCGTTTTCGGCCACGCGGAGTTCGATTTCTCCAGAAGATTTGATGAGACGACCGACGTCGATGTTGGTAGCGATCGGGTGTCGGCCCTGGGTGTATTTCGTTTGGACCAGGGTGCCATGCTGGACGAGTAGACCGCCGTCGGGTCCGGCGCCGATGGTGGTATCAGGCAGCGTTCGCCTCTTGAGCTCGGGCACGCTAAAGGAAGCGGTGGCCCCCTCGGTGGCTATCAGATGGGTGTCGTCCGGGCTGAACCGCAGTTCGGGGCCCAGCTCATCGGTCAGGGTGGCCTTAGCCTCGATCTTTCGTGAGGTCGGTTGGGTCGCGGAGCGACCCAACCGACGCTTCGATTTCGGCGGTGGGTCAGCCGTTGGGCCCGACTGTCGCGTCGGGTGGGCGGGGTTCCACGGGCCCGGGGGTTCTCCTTCCTGGTGTTGATGGGACGGTTCAAGCTGGTCAGGGCGCCGGGAGCATCTGCAGGCGCCCGATCGCCGAGGCGATCAGGCCGGTCCAGGGCCAGTGGCGGGCCAGTCGGAGCCGGAGTCGTCTGCCGCCCCGTGCCAGGCGTCCGGCGGCCGAGAAAACCCGCAGGCGCAAGCGTTTGGGTTCCCAGCGGCGGGCCGGGTGATCAGCGAAGGCGAGCATCTGGGCCCAGGCGGTCAGGTCGGTGGCCAGTGCCACCAGTTCGAGCCAGATCTGGTTGGCCGCGAAGCTGTGCAGGGGCAGGTTGCGCAGGCCGGTGTCCTTGGCGCAGCGGATGCGGTCTTCGCAGCGGGCGCGGCGGCGGTGGCGTAGTTCCAGGTCGGCGAGCTGTCCGTGCCTGCCGCCGGGCCGGGTGCCGGTGACAAAGCAGGTGAAGCGGTGCCCGTCGAGGTCGGTGAACCGCAGCTGCGCGCCGGGGTGGGGGCGTTCGCGGCGGACGATGACCCGCATCCCCTTGGGCCAGCCCGTCAGGTCCAGCATCCCGGTCAGCTCGGCCACCCACGCCCCGGGGCGGGGCCTGCGGTCGGCGTCGTAGGCGCACTGCCAGATGTGCTCGGGCAGGGCGAGGATCGCGGCGCAGATGTCGTCGGTGAGGGTGAATCCGATCGAGTACTTGATGCGGCGGGCGGTGACCCAGTCCAGGAACTCGTGGGTGCCGCCGCCTGAATCGGTCCTGATCAAAACTTGTTTGTGCAGGCGGGTCGGGATCTGGTTGAGGGCCAGGCGCCCTGCGGTGATGTGGTCGGCGGCGGTGTTGGATCCGGCGTTGCCCGGCCGCAGCACCAGCGCGGCGGCCTCGCCGGTCCCGCCCGCACCGTGGTCGATGAACGCGGTCATCGGATGGAATCCGAAGGTGCGCTTCCACGTCGGGGCCGCATTCTCCTTCTCCGAGTGCGCGAGCACGACCGTGGCGTCCAGATCCACCGGGATCAGCCCGCCGCCTGTCCCAGGGGCGTGCTCGCCGGCCAGGTCCCAGGCCCGCTCGCGAGCCGCCGCCCGGGCCTTGCGGATCGCCCGCAACGCCTGCGGGCCGGCCTGGGCCAGGGTGGTGACCAGCCGCGACACCGTCGGATCCGAGGGCACCGGCCCGAACAGCTCCGGCTCGGCCCGCAGGACCGCGATGTCGGACAGGCAGTCCCCGCCCAGCGCCAGCATCACCGCCAGGTCCGCGACGACCTTGCCCGGATCATGGGTCGCCCGCGGCCTGCGCCACCGCTCCAACCCAGCCGAAAGAGCCTGGTCGAGCCCGGTGACCCGGAGCGTCTGGGTCAGCAGCACCCCGCCGGCCTGACCGACGATCCCCGCGCCGTCCGAAGACACCGCGAGCTTGACATGGCGACCTGTAGTCTTCACGCGAAAAGTGCTTTCGGACTGGCGCGGACAGGACTCTCGACAAGCCCTATCCTCCCAGCTCGGGGGCACTTTTCTTGTCTAAACGGTCACTCTCGACCCGCCGCCCGATGAAAGCCCGAGG
>NZ_WBMS02000017.1 GCF_008923205.2 Actinomadura physcomitrii
ACTTACGACGAGCCCTCTCGATCCGGGTGCATGGAAGCGTAGGAACTCCCATCCTCCCAGGCCGGAGGGCATCGTCATGTCCGGGACACCTTCACCGCCGAATGCCGAGCGGTGGATTCAGGCTGAGGCTGGTGCCGGACGAACCGACTACCCGGCAGGGGTGTTTGCTCGGCGCTCGTCGAGACGGCGCTGCGGCCTGGGGCGCCCGGCCTTGGTGGTCGGCGGCGCCCTGGATCGGCTGAGGATCACGAGGGAGCCGGGGGCCGGACGTGTGAACATCCGGTGGGCTGGAGCGGGCCGGGGTCAATCTTTCTGGTCCCGTGTGAACCGGGTGAGTGCCGCCAGAGGCGGCTGAGTTCACTAACGAACGGCTAACAAACGATCAAGAGGCCGGTCCTCCGGTTGGAGGAAACGGCCTCTGAGCTGGTCTTTCTCTGTCGGGACGGCGGGATTTGAACCCACGACCCCTTGACCCCCAGGCACAGAAGATCAGCGGATCAAGGTCGATGGAAGTCGATCGGGGAGCTTCTCACCTGCAGAAGCGCCCTGGGGGAGTCGCGGCGGGTCTTGGGGAGTCCACCAACCGTGGCTCCCCAGTTGGCTCCCCTGCGGCTCCTCGTAAGGATGGAGGTGCTCAACGACGAACAAGATCATATTCGTCGGCGGGGGCCGCTGCAGCGTCAGTCGTCCTTGGTTCGTGTCGATGGAGTGGACTGCCGGATAAGGCCGCCTCTCACCTGGATGGCCGCGGCGCACCACCCGCCGCCGGCGCCGCTCAGGCGGGCGGTAAACGGCGCGTGTCGTCAGCAAGGCGGTGAGCGCGGCCGCCAGGACGTCCGCAGGGGACGGGCTGGGGCGTCGAATGGCTCACTGACCGGTGCAAAATGTTCACCAAGGTGAGGAAAACGTTGCGAGACCCTCATCCCCAACAAACGCTCTGCGGCAGGACCTCGCGGGTGAGCACCCGGGTCCGCACGAGTGAAGGGCGAGGCCGCGGGGCCTCGCCCTTCACTCGTGCGGCCGAGACGGGTTTGTAGTCGTAGGCTAATCCGCCGGACCCGGGACATTCATTACGTGTGTGATCCGTTCACAGCGCTCGGTGCCTGAGCTATTTGATCCAGAGTTGTGTAGTAAAGGCCTGGTCCCAGCAGATGTATTTCCAGCCCTCACGTTCGTACTGCTGGCCCGCATCCACGCACTCGAAACGGCTCGCATAGTTATCGACCAGCGTCCACCCTGGACCCGGCCCAAATTTCGAGGAGCCGCCGATCTGCGGGGCGGCCGCCTGGGCGGTTGTACTCAGTCCGCCGATCGCCAGGATGGTGAGCCCGGCACTCACGGCTGCTTTGCGTAGTCGCATCTCTCTTCCTTTCTCGATGAGGGGTGTTGGACTCGGCTCGCATCAGCCGTTCCACCACTCAATCCGCTGGAGGGCGGTTCAGCAGGTCAGTCTATTGAGGTTTTCTCGCCGTGATCGATTCGGACACCGGCGAGGCGGGTGGCGGTGACGGCGAGGCGTTCCAGGCCGGGCCGCTCAGCGGTGGCCTCGGCCGGCCAGCGGCGGGCGAGTTCGCCGGTGCGGTCGGGGTCGGTGTTTGGCCCGCGGATGATCACCAGCTCCCAACCGCTCCGCCAGTCCGGCGTGCACACCTGGCAGGGATACCGGCGGCCCGCTTCCGGTGAAGGGGGTGGTCCGCGATGTCTTCGAGCCCGGCGAGTCGGCGCGCAAGGTGTTGACCGCTGCCCATGGGCGGCGCTCTGGACGGTTGGGCCGCCTCCCGAGCGCGGTAAGCGTGGCCTGAATGTCGGAGTCAGGTCGCTCAGGCAGACGAGGACGTGCGGCCAGAGTTGGCCCCGCGTCATGGCGGGCTCAAAAGGAGCGGCGACGCAGGAAGGCTTCCAAGTACTTCCACGACGTCGTCATGATGCGGGCGGGAGTCATTGGCGACGTGGGCCAGGGCGTGGATGGCGCCAAGCCGGGCGTCGATGTCGGAGGCCGACGGCACTCCCCAGGCCGACTGCGACTATGCGTCGCGCTACTTCGAGGTGTCCCTCGACCCAGCCAACGTCAGGCAGGTCTTCGAACACCGCACACTGGCCACGGACCTCGTCCGCCGCATCAATCCCGACGTGGACCGAGCAGACCTCACTGAAGTCCTCGACTCCGTCGGCTATCCCGGAGCCGAGGAACCCGCGGACAGCCGCCGGAGCCGAGATTGATCACGGTCGGCGTCGTCGTGAGCGACTTGCGGCTGTCAGAGTCCCCAAGACCTCACGCCGAGCTTCGAGGAGGTGCGGGAGTGTCACGTGTCGCGAGCCACATCCGCCACGTGTGACGCGAGGCGGGGGCCCCTGGGTTGGTGAGGAGCCAGAGGATGAAGCTCGCCTGGTACTGCGCCCATGGGCTGTCGGACTGGGCGGCATGGCCGAGTCTGGCACGGAGGCCGTCGCTGTCGATGGCCCGGGCAAGCCGGGCGTACCAGCGGTCCTCGCAGCGGTAAGGGCGCCCGACTGCGCTCACGACCAAGTCTGTGAGCTTGGCCTTGGTGCCGTAGTGGTGATCGGCCTTCTCCAACTGCTGGAGCAGCCCCTTCTTCGTCCCCCAAGACTTGGCGTAGTGCGTCCAGTCCTCCGGGTACTTCGCCTCCCACTCCAGGTAGAGCAACGCATACGGCAGCCCCGGCCAGGCGGCGATACCTCCCCACGGCCACCCCGATAGCCCGTCTGGCAGCGAGTACCTGCGGACCTCGCCGTAGCACTGGCGGGCCTGGCGAAAAGCCGGCTCCTCGTAGTGCTCTTCTGGACCGAGGGAGGAAGCTAGACACCACAACTCGTTGCTCTCCTGTTGTGCCTCGTGCGTTCGCCGCTGCACCTCGATCAACTGCGCCAGCGCGGCGGCTCGTTTCATGGGATCATCCGACACCAGCCCGAACACCCACCCCAGCAGTTGGTGCCAGGCGCGTGCGTCATCGGCGTTCGGGTGCGCTTGCGTGCGAGCGATCCTCTCAGCCCGCGTGGCCAGCAGCAGGTTGGGGGCACGGCATCCTGGAGGAGATCAAGGCCCTGCACCACCTGGCGCCCCGGGACACCAACTCCAGCGCCGCCCTCTGGCTCCTGCGCTTCCTGCTCATCATCGTCGAGTGCGCCCCCTCATGACCAAACTGCTCGGCGGCACCGGCAAGTACGACCGCCTGCACGAGGCCCGCCTAACGGCCAACGAGAACCGTGCACCGCCGCTGACACCGCCCGCCGCTGACACCGCCCGCCGCCGGCCGCCTCCGCAGCGGTCGGCGGTGCCGGCTTCAGGGAGCCTCCCACCAGGATCCGGCACCGCAGGCATGGTCGAAGGTCAGCAGGAAAGCGGAGGCTGGGACGTGGGATCATCGGCCGGTCAGTGACCACCGGTGGCATCGTTCAGCGGTTGCGCCAGTTCGGCCTGCGCTTCTGGGCGAAGGCGGTCAGGCCTTCGACGGCGTCTTCGGTGGTCATGAGTTCGTCGAGCGTCGGGGAGGAGGCCTCGATGGCGTCGACGGCGTCGGCGAGCCCGGCCGTTTCGGTCATGACCTCCAGCGAGAGCCGGACCGAGGTGGGGGAGCCGTCGAGGATCTCGGCGGCCAGCCTGCGGGCGCCCTCCAGCGCGGTGCCAGCGTTCACCACGCGGTTGACCAGCCCGTAGTGCAAGGCTTCCTCGGCGGTAAGGCGCCGGCCGGTGAGGATCATGTCGTGAGCGATCTTCGGCGGGACGGTCCTCGGCAGCCGGATGAGGCCGCCGGCTCCGGCGACCAGGCCGACCTTGACCTCGCTGAGGGCGAAGCGCGCGGTGGTGTCGGCGACGACGAGGTGGCAGGCGAGCGCGATCTCGCAGCCGCCGCCCATCGCGTAGCCGTTGACGGCCGCGATGACCGGCTTCGGGAGGCGCCGGCGCGAGGTGAGTCCGGCGAAGCCGTTCTTGGGCACCCACATCGGCTTGCCGGAAGCGGAGTAGACCAGGTCGTTCCCTGCGGAGAACGCCTTGTCGCCGGCGCCGGTGAGGATCGCGACCCACAGGTCGGGGTCGGCGAAGTAGGCGTCGAAGACCTCGTCGAGTTCCTCGTTGGCCTGAGGGTGGAGGCTGTTGCGGACGTCGGGGCGGTTGATGGTGATCTCCAGCAGGTGCCCGTCGCGGCGGACCAGGACGTGCTCGTAGTCGTCGCGCAGCACCGCAGGACGCGGCGGGAACAGCTCGTCCATCCGGGTGTCGGTGACGGTGACGCGGTTGCCGGTCCCGAAGGAGCGCGCGTAGACACGGCTGCCCGCCGGGTCGCCTGTCGAGAGCCGGTCGAGGAGTTCGGTGTCGTCGGCGGCGGCCTTGGCGATGAACCGCCGTCCGTCGGCGTCCAACCGGCCGATGACGATGCCGGTGCGGGCGCCGTTGCGGTGGTACTTGACCGTCCAGGTCTCGATCGTGGCCCAGCCGTCGGCCTGGAGGGCCTGCCCGGGGGCGTCCATGGCGTCGATCTCGGCTTGCAGGTCCGCGCTGCGATCGGCGCGCCATTCGGCGGGAGTCGTGGAGTAGACGCCGACCGAGTACTTGCTCATGGTGCCGCCGTTGGCGCCGACGAGCCCGAAGGCACCGGGGAGGGCGCGCAAGCGGTGGACGGTCTCGGCGATGGCGTGCATGGAGTAGTTGTTGCCGGCGCCGCCGAAGAACGGCAGTCCTCCGGTGAGGGTCAGGCCGCGCGGGTCGGCCGGGTCGAGGCCCAGGCCGTCGCAGATGTTGAACACCGGGATGGGGAAGCAGCTGTACAGGTCGATGGTGGCCAGGTCGTCCACGGTGACGCCGGCGACCTCGAGGGCGTGGCGGGCGGCGGCGACCGAGGCGGGGCCGCGGCTGAGGTCCTGGCGGTGCATCAGGTCGCGTTCGCGCAGGTCGGCGTGGCCGTGCAGGAAGACCCACTTGTCCTGGGGGATGCCGAGGCGCCGGGCGGCGGCCACCGATGTCAGCAGCACCGCCGCGCCTTGGTTGACCTTGTCCCGGGCGACGATGTAGCGGGTGTAGGGGGCGGCGATGAGCCGGTTCTTCTCGGTGACCTCGACCAGTTCCGCGGCGGTGCGTTCGACCGGTGCCGAAGCGTGCGGGTTGGCGGCGGCGACCTTGGTGAAGGGGGCGAACAGCTCGCCCATCGCCCGGGCGTAGTTCTCGCGCGTGAGGCCGAGCCGGGCCCGGCGGGCGTTGTCGAACAGCGCGTACTGGCTCGGGGCGTCGGTAAGGCCGTGCGTCGCCAGGTGCCGGGAGGACAGGCCCTTGAGCCCGTAGCCGCGGTCTTCCAGGTCGCCGTCGATCTCTTCGGTGAAGTCGGGGCGGTCCTCGGCCTTGGCCAGGTGCTGGGCGGTCGAGATGGCTTCGGAGCCGAACACCAGCGCGGCCTGGCACGTGCCCGCGGCGATGGCGGCGGCGAGCTCGTTGACCAGGTGCTGCGGGCCCTGGCCGCCGGCCACTTCGAGGATCGCCCGTGCGGGCGAGGCGCCCACGCGCCGGGCGACCGACCGCGGATAGTTGCTGGACCTGCCCAGCGGCGCGGACGCGCCGGGCGTCGAGATCTCGAACTGCCGGACGCCGGCGACTGTGTCGATGGCCGCCGCGATGGCGCCGGGGTCGGCGCCGGTGTCGCCGAGGGCCTCGCGTGCGGCATCGGCCGCGAGGTCGACGGGCGAGCGCCGCCGGTAGCCGGGGTCCTCGATGCGTTCGGACGACTGACCGACGCCGACCAGCACGGGCGTGCGGGGATCGAGGGACCCGGCCTCGGTGGCGGCTGTTGAGTTGCTCATCAGGTTGTTGCTCCGGATTCTTGTGTGCCGTCCACGGTCATGCGCGGGACGACCGTGGTGCATGTCGTGGGCGGTTCAGGCGACTTGCGCTTCCAGCGTCAGCGGGTGCGCCAGGTCACCAGCGCGTCGAGGGCCTCGACCGTCGGGCCGTCGACCCGCAACGGGTTGATCTCCAGGGCTTCCAGGTGGTCGCCGAGGGCGAGGGCCAGGTCGCCGATGGTGGAGACGACCGAGGCGACGGCGTCCAGATCGGCCGGGGCGGTGCCGCGGGCGCCCTGGAGGAGCGCCGCGCCGCGAAGGCCGAGTAGGAGTTCCCGGGCCTTCGCCGGGGAGACGGGGAGCGTGCTGAGCGCGGAGTCCTTCAGGACCTCGACGAAGACGCCGCCGAAGGCGACGGCGAGCATCGGGCCCCACGCGGGATCGCGGACGACCCCGATGAGCAGTTCGACCCCGCCGGAGCGCATGGGGGAGACGAGAACGCCTTCGACGGCGGCGCCGGGCACCTTGCCGGCGGCGGTCCGGACCTCCTCGTACGCCTGGCGCACCGCGTCGGCGCCGGTGACGCCGAGGCGGACGCCGCCCACGTCGCTCTTGTGCAGGATGTCACGAGAGGCGACCTTCAGGGCGACCGGTCCGCCGATCTCCCGCGCGGCCGCAACGGCTTCGTCGGCGGAGGCGGCCAGGACGGCGGGGACGACCGGGACGCCGGCGTCGGCCAGCAGCCGGCGGGAGGTGTGCTCGGACCAGGCCCCGCGTCGGGTCGACGGCGCCGGCAGGGTGAGACGGATGTCGGCCCGGGCGGCACCGCCATCGTCTCCCTTCAGCCGATGATGGGCCTGCGACCAGCGCGCGACACCGGCCAGCGCGGTCACCGCCTGCTTGAGACCCGGCAGCACGTACGACAGGCCGGCGTGCTCCAGAATCTCGCGGCTGTAGCCGGTCAGCGGCTGCAGGATCTGGCTGACATAGACGACGGGCGCCGATGCTCGGGCGGCGCCCTCGCCGCTGGCGTCCACGAAGGGCTGCCCGGGCCAGGGCCCCTCGCCGAAGGCGGGCAGGCCGTTCACGACGGCGACCGCGCCGATGCGCGGGTCGTCGGCCATCGCGATGATCGAGCTGGTGAACAAGGACGGATCGATGATCGCGGCGCCGGTGACGTCGAGCGGATTCTGCACCGTGCCATAGGAGGGCATGACCGCGGTCAGCACCTCCTCCGTCGCCGCTCCCAGTTCGGGCAGGAGCATGCCGGCGTCCTCGGCGCGGTCGGCGATGATGTCGCAGGCGCCGCCGGAGATGGAGACCACGCCGACGCCGGGGGCGGCGAGCGGGCCTGTGTGGGCGGCGAGCCCGGCGGTGATCAGCATGTCCTCGATGGAGTCGACGCGGATCACACCGCACTGCTCGAAGACGGCGTCGATCGACCGGTCGTCGCCGACCAGGGCACCGGTGTGGGCGGCCGCCGTCCGGGACGCCAGCTCGCTGGAGCCCGCCTTGAGGACCACCACGGCCTTGCCCGCCGCGGTGGCGCGCAGGGCGGCGCGGCGGAAGACCTCCGGGTCGCGGACCGACTCCATGAAGATGGCGATGGCGCGGGTGGACGCGTCGTCGACCAGGAAGTCGAGGACGTGTCCGGCGGTGATCATCGCCTCGTTGCCCAGGGTGACCATGTAGCTGAGGTCGTTGCCGCTCATCGCGGCGAACTCCATCATGGCGCTGGAACTGGCCCCGCTCTGCGACAGCAGCGCGATCGGTCCGGAGCGGTGCGGCAGACCCGAGATCGAGGTGACGGGAACCTGGTCGACGAGGTTGGCGAACCCCAGGTGGTTCGGCCCGAGCAGGACCATGTCGAGCTTCTCGGCGTGGGCGACGAGCGCGGCCTGGGCGGCGCGTCCGGCCTCGCCCGCCTCCCCGTAGCCGGACGAGAGGATCACGGCGTTGCGGATGCCGGCCGCCGCCGCGTCCGACATCGCCTCCACGGTCCCCACCTGGGGGACCATCAGGAACGCGACGTCCACCGCCTCGTCGATTTCCGAGCAGGAGGTGACGGTCGGGCGTCCGTGCACGGTGGCACCGCGCCGGTTGACCAGGTGGGTGTGCTCCTGGAAGCCGAACTCGACGAGATTCCGGTAGGCGGTCGCGGAGAAGGCGGACTTGTCGCTGGCGCCGACGAGGGCGACGCTTCGCGGGCGGAAGAGCGTCCTCAGCCGGTCGGGCGTGATGGGAGATGTCATGGGCGGACTCCTGGACAGGTGGTGACCGGGGCGGGATCGGAGGCGGTCAGCGGGGGAGGCCCAGCGCACGGGCGATGAGCCCGCGCTGGATGTCGTTGGTCCCGCCGCCGACGACGTACATGATCGAAAGCCGCAGGCCGAATTCGAAGGCTCCGCCGCCCGGCACGTGCGGAAACCCCGCGGACAGCGCGGCCTCGGGGCCGAGGATGTCCAGGACGGCCTCGCCGAACTCTTCGGCCAGCTCGCCGCCCATGACGCCGGCCATCGGTGCCTCGAGGCGGGCTCCGGCGCCCTGCGCGGTGGCCTTGATCGCGGCGGCGACCAGCGCCCGGGTGGCCTGGACTCCGACGGCGAGCGAGCCGAGCCTGGCGCGCTTGGCCGAGCCGCGCGGGCCGATGAGCCCCTCCGCGTCGGTGCGGACGACGGCCAGCAGGTCGTCGAGCTGGCGGTGCAGCGCGGCGGCGATGTTGCCCATGGTGATGCGCTCGCCGGCGAGGGCGTCGGTGATCACCTTCCAGCCGCCGTCGACCTCGCCGACCCGCATGCCGTCGGGCACGCGGACGTCGTCGTAGAAGACGGTGCAGGAGATCTCGCCGGACAGGGCCCGGTGCTGCTGGACGGTGATGCCCGGCGTGTTCATCGGGATCAGGAACATCGTGATGCCGGCGTGGCGGGGGGTCGCGTCGGGGTCGGTGCGGACCGCGAGCCAGACCCAGTCCGCTTCGTGCCCGCCGGTGGTCCACAGCTTCTGGCCGTTGATCACCCAGTCGTCCCCGTCGCGGACCGCGCGGGTGCGCAGCGAGGCGAGGTCGGATCCGGCCTCGGGTTCGCTGTAGCCGAGGCAGAACGACAGTTCGCCGCGGCGGATCAGGGGCAGGAAGGTGTCCTTCTGCTCCTTCGAGCCGTGCTTGAGGATCGAGTTGCCCAGCAGCATGACGGCTCCGAGGGCCTTGCTGATCGGGGCGCGATGGTACGAGACCTCCTCGTTCAGCGCGACCTGCTCGGCGAGGGTGGCGTTGCGTCCGCCGACCTCTTCGGGCCAGGCGAAGCCGAGCCAGCCGCGGTCCGCGACGATCCCCGCCAGCTCCCGGTCGAAGGCGAAATTGCTGACGTCCGAACGGTCGGCGTACTGCTCCAAGAGCTCCAGGACCTCGGCCCGGAACGCCTCACCGACCTCGCCGAGGTCCGCGGCCGGCAACGAGCCCGTGCCCTCGACCAGCACGTCTGCCACGTCACCGCAGGTGCGGGCAAGGGTCTGGAGCCGCGTGATGTCGCCGTGCACGCGGCGGAACAGCCAGGGGGCGTCATGCTCTTCGAAGTAACCGATCGCGGCCAGGGTGTGGTGGGCGCCGAGTTGCACGCGCGGGGCGGCGGTCCGAGCGTGCTCGACCGCGATCTCGGCGCTCAGCAGGCGGTCGGGCGCGCCGTGCTCGAAGGCGTGGACGGCGTCGTCGATGAGCAGATCGCCGGAGGAGAGATCGATCTGGCAGGTGGCGGTGCGCTGCTGGACGGCGCCGAACGAACCGATGACCTTGCCGAACTGGCGGCGCTCCTTGGCGTGCTCGACGGCCATCTCGTGCGCCCGGCCGGCGGCGGCGAGCGCCCGTACGGCGAGTTGGAGGCGCAGCAGCACCACGGCCTCGTCGGCCGCCGCCTGATCGATCGGAGCGGAGGCCTCCGGCTCGCCGAGGCGGGCGTCCGACCAGGCGGGCACGGCGAGCCCGGGGGTGTCCCGCACCTCCAGGAGCGGCCGCAGGACCGCGGTCCCGCCCCCGGCGGGAATGGTGAGCAGGTGGGTGGCGTGGTGGGCGGCGTCCAGGTGGCGGGCCTCGGCGTCCTCGGCGGATCCGGTGGTGGCGATGACCTTCATCTCGCCGGAGCCGATCCGGGCGGCGACGCCGGCGTGGTGCCCGATGATCCCGGTGGCGACGTACGCGTCGAGCAGGGGCAGCGGGCAGGCCGCCCGGCCGAGCTCGCGGGCGGCGGCGACGGCGGCGGCCAGGGCGCCGTCGGCGGCGAGCGCCAGCCATCCCTGGCCGGCGGCGGTGCCCCACAGCTTCCCCAGATCGGCGTCCGGCGCCGACGTGGGCGCCGGCCAGTCGCGGGCGAGGACGGCGCGCACGCTCCCGGCGAAAGCGGCGATGTCGTCCGCGGTCATGGGCAGGTACGCGGTTCCGGCAGGCATGGGGCTCCTCGGTGGCTCGGACGCAGATCTCCTGATCCTTATTACGGAACGATGTCCGTCTGTAATTGTAATCCTAATCAGACGAGTACCGTTCAGCAATGCGGAGAGCCAGGAAGATGGAGGACCATGGACCCCGTGACGCACCCCCGTAACCCCGCAGGCCGGCCACGCGACCCGGACGTCGACCGCCGTATCGCCGCGGCGGCCGTGGAGCTGTTCGGACGTGACGGCTGGGCGTCCTTCAGCATCGAGGCGGTCGCCCGGCGCGCCGGAGTCGGCAAGGCCTCGGTGTACCTGCGCTGGAAGAGCAAGGAGGCACTGCTCGCCGAGGCGCTCACCATGCGGCTCGGCCCGATCTCCGACGTCGACACCGGCACGGTCCGTGGTGACCTGGTGCAACTGGTCCGCCAGTTGCTCCAGCAGTACGTCGGTGAACACGGCGGGGCGGTCATCCGCCTGGGCTTGGAAGCGCGTGACATCCCGGAACTCGCCGAGCGTTATGACTCGCTGGCCCGGCAGCAGATACTCGCCGCCCGTGCCATCGTCCATCGCGGCATCGACCGCGGCGAGCTGCCGGCGAGCACGTCGGTCACCTTTCTGCTGGACGCGCTGTGCGGCGGCGCGATGAACCATGCCCTGACCACGCCGCCGGCCCTCCGGGCGGCCCTGCCGGAAACCGTCGACGACTACGCCGAGCGGTTCGTCGACTTCGTCCTCGTCGGGGTGCTCGTCGACGCGCCTGCGGAGCAGTAGGCGCGCGCCTGCGGGGCAGTAGGCGTCGGCCTCATGCGGAGGGGGAGCGGCTAGCCTGTGGCCATGCTCGATGTGGCCACGGGATCGGCTGACCGGATGCGGGAACGCACGCCGTGGAGCGCGCCTTTCGGGGTGTCGGTCATGACCGGTCGTGCCCGTGCGGGGGCGGTGCCGTGTCGGCGCAGGTGAACGGCCGGCTGCCGCGAGGGTCCCTCGGTCCGGAGGTGATCCTGGACGCGGCGGAGCGGCTGGTGGCCGAGTCGGGACTGCCCGAGGTCACGATCCGTAAGGTCGCGGCAGTCCTCGGTGTCCGGCACCCCGCGGTCCACTACCACTTCCCCCGGCGGCGCGACCTCGTCGACGCCCTCCTGAGCCGTGCGGTGCGGCGCTTCAACGACGCGCTGCCGGTGATCGACTCGGACGACTGGGAGAAGCACCTGCGCGGCTACTGGGAGGCGTACCGGTCGGTGCTGCGGGCGGATCCGGCGCTGTTCGAGCTGGTGGTGGGGCAGTGGGCGACCATGGGGCGCTCGCAGCGGGCGCTCGACTCCTCATACGAGCGGATCGACGCGCAACTGAACGTTCTCCTGCGTGCCGGCTTCACGCCGGAGCAGGCGGGATACGCGTATCACCTTCTCTCGACGTACACGCGGGGCTGCCTGGTGAGCGAGCATCAGTTCGCTCGTGCTCTAGGGCCGGACCGCGACGAGGAGATGGAAGGCTCCGCGGTGAGCCTGCCCGGTGACCTCGAGCCCTTTCCGAGCCTGCGGCGGGTCGCGGCGCACGGCTGGTCCTACACCTTCGCCACGGACGCCGACTTCGGCAACGGCCTCTCGGTGATCATCGCGGGTCTGCGGAGCTGGCTCCCGGCGGCATCCTGACGCCCTTCTGCGACGAACTGGTCGGTTCTCCCTGATCCGATGCTCCCTGGACATCCTGACCATTGGTCAGTAGCCTCGGCCTCCGAGATCCTGACCGTTGGTCAGTATGGAGTGCTCGAGGTCGTCTGGAGGCCGCCGTGGGAACGTTCGAGTTCACCGAAGATCACGAAGCGCTGCGAGCGTCGGTGCGCGGGTTCGTCGAAGAGACCTTTCCCGAGACCGAGGTCCGCCGGTTGATGGCCGCGCCGACGCCGCTGGAGCGGTCGGTCTGGGAACGGATGGCCCGAGAGCTCGGGCTGCAGGGGCTGATCGTCCCCGAGGAGTACGGCGGCGCGGGCGCCGGTGCCGTGGAGCTGGCGATCGTGCTGGAGGAGTTCGGGCGCCGGCTGGTGCCCGGCCCGTTCCTGTCAACGGCCCTCGCGACGCTCACGCTGATCGGCGGCGACCCAGCGGTCACCGCGGACCACCTGGAGGGCATCGCTGCGGGCCGCGTCGTGGCCACGGTGGCCCTCGCCGAGGAGGACGGCGGCTGGGACGCCTCCGGAGTCCGCTGTGAGGCGGCCGGGGAAGACGAATGGCGGCTGACCGGGACGAAGTCCTTCGTGCCGGACGGCATGGACGCCGACCTCCTCGTGGTGGCGGCACGTACCGATGCGGGCGTCCGGTTGTTCGCCGTCGACGGCGGCGCGGACGGCCTGGCCCGCGAAGAGCTGGACGTCTTCGACCTCACCAGGCGGCTCGCCCGCGTGCGCCTCGACGGCGTGGCCGCGACGCCGCTGACCGCCACCGGGGACGGGTCCGAGTTCGACCGCTTCCTCGACGCCGCGCGGCTCGCCGTGGCCGCGGAACAGGCCGGTGGCGCCGACTTCGCCCTCGCGATGGCCGTCGCGTACGCCAAGGAGCGGGTGCAGTTCGGCCGGGCGATCGGCAGCTTCCAGGCGATCAAGCACATGTGCGCCGACGCCTTCGTCGACGTCGAGTCCGCACGGTCGGCCGCCTACTACGGGGCGTGGGCCATCGCGGCCGGCAGCCCGGAGACCGCCGCGGTCGCGCCGCTGGCCAAGGCGTTCTGCTCCGACGTCTTCTTCGAGACGGCTCGGACGAACATGCAGGTGCACGGTGGGATCTCCTTCACCTACGAGCACCCGGCGCACCTGTACTACCGGCGGGCCAAGTCCGGTGCCCAGCTGTGGGGGAGTCCCACCGCGCAGCGTGACCTCCTGGCGACCCGCATCGGCCTGTGACAGCTGAACATGACCCACCCAGAACGAGTGACGGAGGAGCGATGACGGAGACGGCAGGCGCGGCGGCGTCCGAGGAGCAGGTGCGCGCGCAGGTGGCGGCGTGGCTGGCGGAGAACTGGCGACCCGGCGGCGGAGGGCCGCAGTGGCGCGAACGGCTCATCGACTCCGGGTGGGCGGCTCCGACCTGGCCGGTCGAGTGGTTCGGTCGCGGCCTGCACCGCGACATGCGCCGGGTGGTGGCCGAGGAGTTCACCCGAGCCGGGGCGAAACCGGTGGCGCTGGACGTGACGCAGTTGTTCGCCAACACGATCCTGGCCCACGGCACCGATGACCAGAAGCGCGAGTTCGTGCGGCCGCTCGCCCTCGGCGAGCACCGCGGCTGCCTGCTCTACAGCGAGCCGGGTGCCGGCTCGGATCTCGCGGCGCTGCAGACCCGCGCCGACCGCGACGGCGACACCTGGATCGTCAGCGGCCAGAAGGTGTGGACATCGGGGGCCCGCGAGGCGACGCACGGTTTCCTCATCGCGCGCACCGACTGGGACGTGCCCAAGCACCGCGGCCTGACGTTCTTCTGGATCCCGCTGGACCGACCGGGTGTCGACATCCGTCCGATCCATCAGGTCACCGGTGGATCGGAGTTCAACGAGGTGTTCCTCACCGACGTCGTCGTGGCGGACTCCCACCGGCTCGGCGAGGTCGACAACGGATGGCGGGTGCTGCAGACGGCGCTCGGTTTCGAGCGGCTCATCATGGGCGCCGCCGCCGGCGGCAGCTCCGAGCAGCGCAGGCGAGCCGGTCGCAAGGACACCGCGAAGGCGGATCGCCAGTCGCCGTGGACGCGGAAGATCGGCGGCGCCGACTACATCGAGCTGGCGAAGACGACCGGTAAGGCCGGCGATCCCGTCACCCGTCAGGAGATCGCCCGGCTGTACACGCTGGAGAAGGTCAACGCCTGGAACGGCATGCGGGCGCGGGCGGACTCCGGGCGCGGGGCGGCGTCCCCGCTGGCGTCCATCGGCAAGCTCGCCATGTCCCGCATCGTCCACACCGGCGTGAAGGTGACCACCGATCTGCTGGGCACGGCCTCGGTGCTCGACGGCGACGAAGACCCGGTCGCGGCGGAGGTCAACCGTTCGTCGTTCGCCGCGTTCGTCACCTCCATCGGAGGCGGCACCGACCAGATCCAGCGCAACATCATCGGCGAGCGGATCCTGGGCCTGCCCAAGGAACCGGAGGTCGACCGGGACGTCCCGTTCCGGGACGTCCGCAAGGCGCGGGCCACGAGGCGGTTCAGTTGAGCCCCGCCGAGAGCGGCGAGCCGCTGGACCTGCCCCTGACCGGAGTGAACGTCCTGGATCTCACCTCCGGGCCGCTGGCCGCGATAGGCCGCCACCTCGTCGAATGGGGCGCGGAGGTCCTGCGCGTGGAACCTCCCGGCGGGGCCGCCGACCGCAGCACCGGCCGCCGGGCCGCCGGGGTCGCGCTGGGCTTCGCCGCCGCGAACCTCGGCAAACGCGCTGTGGCGCTCGACCTCACCAGCCCTGATGGCAGAGACCGGTTCCGGGCCCTCCTGTCCGGAGCGGACATCCTGCTGGAGAGCACCCTGCCGGCCTCGCCGGAGAGCTCGGCCCTCGACGTCGAAGGGATCCGGCGGGAGCACCCCGGTCTGGTCATCCTGTCCGCGACGCCGTTCGGGAGGACCGGTTCCCACACCGGCTGGCAGGCCACCAGCCCCGTGTTCCACGCACTGTCCGGGGAGCTGTCCCGCTCGGGCATCCCCGGCCGCGAACCGCTGATGCCTCCCGGTGACCTGCCCTACGAATGCGCCGTCCCGCAGGCGGTGTTCGCGGTGCTCCTGGCCCACCTCGAACGGCTGCGCACAGGGCAGGGGGACCATCTGGACTTCTCCGTCCTCGACGGCGCGGTCTCGGCCCTCGATCCCGGGTACGGCATCGCCGGCAGCGCCACCGCCGGAGTACCCGCCAGCAAGCTCCCCAGGGGACGCCCCGAGGCGCGCCACCAGTACCCGGTCATCCCCTGCGCGGACGGCTTCGTCCGGGTGTGCATCCTGGCCCCGCGCCAGTGGCGCGGCATGTTCGAGTGGATGGGGCGTCCCGCCGAGTTCGCCGACCCCTCCTACGACAAGCTGGGGACCCGTTTCTCCTCCACCACGCTGCTGCCCGCGATCGCGCGCTTCTTCGCCGATAAGAAGCGCTCGGAGCTGGAGGAGGCGGGGCAGCGGCACGGCGTCCCCGTCGCCGCCGTCCTCGATCTCGACGAGGCGCTGGAATCGGAGCAGGTCCGGGCCCGGCGCGCCTTCACCGGCGTCGAACTCGCCCCGGGAGTATCGGCGCCCTTCCCCGACGGCGTCCTGGAACTGGACGGACGGCGCGCCGGCGTCCGCGGTCCGGCGCCTTCGGTGCCCGCCGACGCCACCGCGGCGGACGGCTGGAGAGCCTCGCGGGCCGAGCCCTCCGGCGACGTCTCCGCGGATCCCGGCGGCCGGCCGCTCGCCGGGCTGCGCGTCCTGGACCTCGGGGTCATCGTCGTCGGTGCCGAGCAGGGGCGCATGCTCGCCGACCAGGGCGCCGACGTCGTCAAGGTCGAGAACGACGCCTTCCCCGACGGCAGCCGCCAGGCCCGCGACGGCGCCGTCATGACGGTGACCTTTGCGGCCGGGCACCGCAACAAGCGCAGCCTCGGCCTCGACCTGCGTTCCCCACGGGGCAAAGAGCTGTTCTTGCGGCTGGTCGGCGACACCGACGTCGTGCTCACGAACTTCCGGCCCGGCACCCTGGACTCCCTCGGACTCGGCTACGACGTGCTGCGGAAGGCCAACCCCGGCGTCATCCTCGTGGACAGCTCGGCGTTCGGGCCCACCGGCCCGTGGAGCCGGCGGCTCGGCTACGGGCCGCTGGTCCGCGCATCCGCCGGCATGACCGCGCAGTGGCGCTACCCGGGGGAGCCGGACGGCTTCTCCGACGCGCTGACCGTGTACCCGGACCATGTCGCCGCCCGCATCGGCGTCGCGGGCGTCCTCGCGCTGCTGATCCGCCGCCGCCGTACCGGGACCGGCGGCACCGTGAGCGTCAGCCAGACCGAGGTCATGCTCGGGCACATGGCCGCGATGGTCGCCGACAAGGCCCTGGTCCGCTCGGGCGTCACCGTCGAAGGTTCCACGGAGCCCGACGCGCCTTGGGGCGTCTTCCCCGCCGCCGGCGACGACGACTGGTGTGTGGTCACCGTCCGCGGCGACGACGACTGGCAGGCGCTGTGCCGGGTCATGGGCCGAGACGATCTCGCCGCCGAACCCGCTCTTTCCAGTGCGGAGGGACGTACCGCCGCCCGCGCCCGGATCGACGCCGCGGTCACCGGCTGGCTGGCCCGGTACGGGGCCGTCGAGGCGATGAACCTGCTGCAGGCGGCCGGAGTGCCCGCGGGAGCCATGCTGCGCGTCGCCGAACTGCCCACCTTTCCCTACTACGCCGAACGTCGCCTGTTCCGGCTCTCCGGGCATCCGCGCATCAGACAGGAATTCCATCTGGAGAACGCACCCGTTCGTTCCCTGCGGCTGCCCGACCCACCCGATGGCCCCGCCCCCCTGCTCGGTGAGCACACCGAGCAGATCGCGCGGGAGGCGCTCGGTCTCTCCGACGCCGAAATCAGTTCACTGACCAGCGAGAACGTCCTGCAACAATCCTGAATCCCGCTTCCCGTGCCGATGGACGGAGGCGACGCCGGCCCATATGCCCGCGCCGCCTCCGGCCAAGCCGATCACACCGCCGGGCCAAGGAGTTCGGTGAGCAGTTGCTCGTGGGTCTGGCTCTGCCCTTCCATATCCTCAGGGACCGGCATCGCTCGCCGCAGGCTCACATGGCCGTGCAGAGCCGTCCACAGCAGGACGGCCAGCTGCCGGGCGTCCAGCCGCGGATGAGGATGGTCCTCCAGGAAGCGGCCGACCGCCGTTTCCCAGGTATCGAGGATCTCGCCGACGGGGTGCTCGGCGAGCCGCTCCATGGGGACGGCGGACTGTTCGAGGTCGAACATCAGGCGGTAGTGGCGCGGCCGGTCGGCGGCGAACCGGCAGTAGGCGTCGGCCATCGCGGCGAGCCGGTCCCTGGGGGAGCCGCCCGCGGAGCGTTCCGCCTCCCGCATCACCGTGGCGAGTTCACCGTAGGCGCCGGCCAGCACCTCCCACACGATCTCGGTCTTGTCGCGGAAATGCCGATAGATGCTCGGCGCGGCGACGCCCGTCTCGCGGGCGATCGCCCGCAGTGACAGGTTCTCCTCGCTGCCGCCCTGGGCGAGCAGGCGCCCGGCGGCCCGCAGGATCTCGGTGCGCAGCCGGTCGCCCTGCCCCCAGCGGTTCGGGACGCGGGTACGCGCCGGGCCTTCCTGCGTGGGCGCCATGAGCGTGCCTCCTTCTCGCGGCAGTGGTGGAACGATACTGCCCCGGCCCATCGGCTAACGTCTGTTAGTCAACTTGGCTTACAAGTGTTAGTCTATTGAGGTCGCCCTGCCGCCGGCGCTCCCGAACCCGGCCCGGTGCCGTGCCGGGGAGTTCCCGTTGACCGATCGCCGCTTCCGGCCGGTGCGCACATCCGCACGGGGCGAGGCGGCCCCGCATTATTCGCCCAGAGAGGTACCTCGCGTGAGCGATGAGCAAACCGAGCAAGAGGACAAGCCGCAGCTGGCCCGGACGCTGGCGGGGAGCCTGTGGTTCCCGCTGCTGTTCTTCTTCGGTTTCCTGTTCTGCTACATGCTCCCCTTCCATTCGCCATCGCCGCACGACGTCAAGGTCGCGGTGTCGGACCCGGTGGTCGCGGCACAGCTGAGCGCCGGACTCGATCAGCAGGCACCCGGTTCGTTCGACATCATCCCGGTCAAGGACGCGGACGCCGCGAAGCACAAGGTCACCGGTCGCGACGCCGTCGCCGCCTACAGCGTGGAGGGCAACAAGGCCGTCCTTTACGTCGCGAAGGCGGACGGCACGTATCTTGAACAGGCCGCCACCACCACCTTCACCGGCATCGCGAAGCAGGGCGGGCAGAAGCTCAGCATCGTCGAGGTCGCGCCCACCGCCAAGGGCGACGTGACCGGGACCGGCCTGTTCTACATGGCGATGGTCTGGAACATTGTTCCGTACATCTCGGTGATGATGCTCATGCGGGCGGTCACGGTGAGCCGCCGCGTCAAGCTCCTCACCCTGGCGGGAATCGGCGCCTTCACCAGCGTGGTCGGCTACCTGGTGGGGCTGTCCATGGACATCGTCCCCAACCAGCCGCTGGCCGTCCTGTACGCTTTCATGATCACGCAGGCGGTGGCGTGGGTCACCTACGGCCTGGTCCCGTTCGTCCGCCAGTTCATCCCTGGCGTCGCGATCGGGTTGTTCGTGCTGCTGTCCATCCCGTCCAGCGGCGGCGCGATCCCGTACCAGCTCGTCCCGGGCTTCTTCCGCGCACTGCACCCGGTGATGCCGCTCGGCAATCTGATCGACGCGCTGCACGGCATCTTCTACTTCGGCAGGCAGGACCTGCTGCGGCCGACGCTCGTGCTGTGCGCCTGGCTCGTCGCCGGCGCCGCCCTCATCGGAGCAGGCTTCGTTCTCGAGCGCCGCAAGGCCGCCCAAGCCGAAGCCGTCGACGGCGCCCCTGTCGAAGAACGGCTCGAAGAGCCCATCGAGGACCCGACCATCGAAACGCCCCAACCGCACGCCACCAGCCCGGGCCACCGCTGGCGCCTCGGCGAGCAGCCTCCCATGCTCGTCGGCACCGTCCGCACGCCCGAGGGCGCCCCGGTCCCGCAGGTCGGTGTGACGATCCTGGGCCCGACCGGCCACCAGCTCCTCCGCACCGTCACCGACCACGAAGGCCGCTACGCCGCCACGGCGCTACCGCAGGACTTCGTCACCGTCCTGCTGCTCAGCAATGACCACACGCCCGCCGTCGCCCGTCTCCTGCTCGCCGACGGCCGCACCTTCCGCCAGGACTTCGTCCTCGACCACCGGGCTCACCGCCCTGTTCACGCCTGACGGCATCCCGAAGCCGCGCATCTCGGCGCCATCACCAGCAGAGATGCGCTCCTTCGCTGGAAGGCGCGGCCGGGCGCCGGGGGCAGGGCGCCCGGCCGCGCCGGTCCCTTACTCGCCGCGCCAGACGGGTGGGCGCTTCTCGGCGAAGGCGGTGGCGCCTTCGCGGGCGTCGTACGAGGTGAAGATTGGCCGGATCAGCTCCTCCTGCCGCTCGAACGCCTCGTCCGAGGACCAGTCGGCGGAGGCGACGATGACCTCCTTGGTCGTGGCGACCGCGAGCGGGGCGTTCGCCGCGATGCGGCCGGCCAGGTCGCGGGCGGCGTCCAGGGCCCTGCCGCTCGGGGTCACCTCGACGACCAGGCCGTACTTCTCCGCATCCGCGGCGGAGAGGAACTCGCCGGTGAGGGCCAGCTTCATGGCGACGGCATAGGGGAGGCGCCGGGGCAGCCGGAGCAGGCCGCCGGCACCGGCCACCAGGCCCCGCTTGACCTCGGGGATGCCAAACTTGGCGTCGTCCGCCGCGACGATCAGATCGCAGGCGAGCGCCACTTCGCAGCCGCCGGCGAGGGCATAGCCCTCCACGGCGGCGATCACCGGCTTGCGCGGAGGGCGCAGGGTGATGCCCGCGAGCCCGCGGCCGGGGGCCGTGACGTTCTCCCCGGCGACGAAGGCCTTGAGATCCATGCCGGAGCAGAAGGTGCCGCCGGCGCCGGTGATCACGGCCGCGGTGAGGTCCTTGCGCGATTCGAACTCGTCGAGCGCGGTGGCGACTCCGTCGCTGACGGCACGGTTCACGGCGTTGCGGGCCTGCGGCCGGTTGATAGTGATGACGGTGACCCCGTCGGCGTGTTCGACCAGCACCTCGTCTGACATGGTGCTCCCCTCCTGATCGGTGACAGGCACCGAGTTCGACACATAGGATACTTCGTAAACTATGTCAGTTGGGAAGGGAGTGGGGCATGGAACTCGTCATCACCGAAGAGCAGGAAGCCCTCGTCGAGGCGGTGCGTCAGTGGCTGGACGCCACATCGGACCTGGAAGGCGCCCGTTCGGCGAATCCCGGCCAGAGCCGGATCCGCCGGGAGGGCCTCGCTGCCGCGAGTGCCATGGGCCTGCTCTCGCTGCTGCGAGCGGGGGAGGGCGGAACCCATGCCGACCTGACGCTGGTCGTGGAAGAGGTCGGGCGCGCGGCGACGCCGCTGCCGATCGGGCAGTCCGCGCTGGTGTGCCGGGTGCTGGACGACGTGGGCATCGCCGCGGACACAGCCGCCGGCGTCGCCGAAGGCAAGATCGTCGCCGTCCCCGCGCAGCCGGAACCCGGCGCGGAGCGCGTCGCCGCGGTCGAGCAGGCTGATGGCACGCTCTCGCTGAGCGGCCGCGTGCCACTGGTCGTCGGTGGCCTGGCGGCAGAGCTGTTCCTGGTGCCCGCCGTGGCGGCGGACGGCTCCCACTTCGTCGCCCTGGTACCGGCCACTGCCGACGGATTGTCCCGTACCGTGCGGACGGCCCTCGATCTCACCCGCGACTTCGCGTCCGTGACCCTCGACGGCGTGCGCGTTCCATCCGGCTCGTGGGCGAGGACGGCGGAGGGCACGGTCGAGGCCCTCGCGGACGCGCTCGCCCTGCACCATGCGGCGGACGCGGTCGGAGCGGCGGACCGCTTGCTCGAGATGACCGTCCAGTACGTCCGGGAACGGCGGCAGTTCGGACGCGCGGTCGGGAGCTTCCAGGCCGTCAAGCACCACTGCGCGACGATGGCGCTGGACGTGGAATGCGCCCGCATCACCGTCAGGGCCGCCTCGCAGGTCCTCGATTCGGCCGATCGGGCCGCCCGGCGAGCGCAGGTGTCGTCGGCGGCGTCCTTCGCCGGGGAAGCGTGCTCGCGCGTTGCCGGAACGGCGCTGCAGCTCCATGGTGGGATGGGCTTCACCTGGGAGCACGATCTGCACCTGCTGCTGCGCCGGGTCAAGACCGGGGAGCTGCTGGGCGGATCTCCGCGCCACCACCGCGCCCGGCTTCTCGACCTGGTCGCCTGAGGCCGTCGCCCCTTCGCACGTCCTGAACAGGCCATTTTCCGAGGCCGTGTGCCGTGAGGCCCGCCACCCGTGGCGGGCCTCACTCATGCCGGGGGTTCGCGGTCGGGTTCGGGGCATTCGCCCCGCCAGCGCGTGTGATCGCGGTGGTCTGGCAGTCAAGGAGCGCCCGTCAGGCACGGCGGCCCCGGCCGTCGCCGACGCTCTGGCGTGCGCGTATATCGCGAAAAGTGGTCTCTGTCACCTCTTGTTCTCTCGGGACGTCCGACGCATACTCCTTCCAATCCAAGTTGACCTAGTTAACGGAGTTGCTCATGTCTCGAGTCTTCGGCGCCGCACCCCGGCCGTCGACCGCCAGGGCCGCCGCCGCAGCCCTGGCCGTCGCCGCGCTGGCGCTGACGGCCGCCTGCGGCGACAACGGCGGTAAGGGCGGCTCGTCCGGCTCCGGTGGCGGTGCGGCGATCGCCCTGCCGACGAACAAGGCGACCGGCGCCCCGATCACGGTCGGCCTGATCAACGACGACACGAGCCCGCTCGGCAGCTACGCCGACATCAGCAAGTCCGCCCGCGCCGCCGTCTCGTACGTGAACGACAGCCTGGGCGGGGTGAAGGGCCGCCCGATCAAGCTGGCGGTCTGCACTCCCAACGGGTCCGCCGCCGCCTCGGCCAACTGCGCCGCCGAGCTGCTGCGCCAGAAGCCGGCCGCCGTGATCGGCGGCCTCGACCTCGGCGCGGACGGCTCCGTCCCGGCACTGGCCAAGGCGGGCATCCCGTACGTGCCGGCCAGCCCGATCGGCGCGGTCGAGTTCACCTCGCCGAACTCCTTCTCGATGCTGGGCGGAGCACCCGGATCGGTGAGCGCGGGCTCGGTGTACGTCGCCGACAAGCTCAAGCCGAAGAAGGTCGCGGTGATGTTCAACGACAACCCGCAGGCCCGGCTCGCGGCGCAGGGCTACGCGCAGAAGGTCCTGCAGAGCAAGGGCGTCACGAACGTCTCCATGGTCGCCTTCGGCAACAACGAGACCGACCTGACCGGCCCCGTCAGCCAGGCCATCAAGGGCGGCACCGACGTGGTCATCGGCATCATGCAGGGCAGCGGCTGCGCCAACGTCATCAAGGCCAAGCAGTCGCTCGGCAGCACCGCCAAGTTCCTGTTCCCGGGCTCGTGCGCGGACCCCCAGGTGCTCAAGGCGGCCGGGCCGGGAGCCGAGGGCACCTACTACGCCGTCCAGCAGCTCCTGCCGGGCTCGGGCGACCCCGACGTCGCGGCGTTCGAGGCGGCGCTCGCCAAGTACGACAAGTCGATCCCCGAGTCGGGCTTCGCCCAGGGCGTGTTCGGGACGGTCGTGACGCTGTCGAAGGTGATGGCCACCGCGTCCGCGCCGGACCAGCCGAAGGCGGTCACCGACGCGCTGAAGAGGACCGCGAACCTGAAGTCCTTCATGGGGCCGACGGTCACCTGCGACGGCAAGCAACTCGCGGGGCTCGCCGCGTTCTGCACCAAGCAGGCGCGCATCGCCCAGTACAAGAACGGCAAGCTGAGCGACGCCGGCGGCGAATGGTTCTCCGCCTGATGGGCGACCTCTTGCAGTTCGCCATCCTGGGCCTGGGCGCCGGCACCGTCTACGCGGCGCTCGGGACCGGGGTGGTGCTGACGTACCAGGCGGCCGGCGTGGTCAACGTGGCGCTCGGCGCTCTGGCCATGTACGTGACGTTCACCTACGCGTTCCTCGAGAACGAGGGACGGCTCGTCCTTCCGGTCGGCAGCGTTCGGATGGCCGGGCTGCCCGTCGTGGTGGAGATCCTGCTCGCCCTGGCCGTCGCCGCCGTCATCGGCCTGCTCGCCTATGCGCTGGTGTTCCGTCCGCTGCGAACGGCGTCCGGCCTGCTGAAGCTGGTCGCGACCGTCGGTGTGACGGTGCTGCTCCAGGCGCTCGCGGTGCTGCGGTTCTCGACCAGCGCCAGCACGGTGCCGACGATCCTGCCGGACGAGCCGGTCCGGATCGCCGGCGCGACCATCCCGCGCGACCGGCTCTGCCTGGCCACGATCGTCATCGTGGTGGCGGCGCTGCTGTGGGCCTTCACCCGGTTCACCCGGACCGGCGTGGCGATGCGCGCCGTCGCCGAGGACGAGCGGGCGGCGACGTTGCTGGGGCACTCCCCGGAACGGCTCTCGGCCCTGGCCTGGGCCTGCGCGTGCGTCGTCGCGGGCCTGTTCGGCATCCTCGCGGGGCCCGTCACCGGCCTCGACCCGGTGACGAACAGCCTGTTCGTGGTGCCCGCGCTCGCGGTCGCCCTCGTCGGGCGGCTCCGGTCGTTCGGTGCCACGGTCACCGCCGGCATCGTCCTGGGCATGCTCCAAGGGGTCCTGCTGAAGCTCCAGCAGGACTGGTCGTGGCTGCCGCAGGTCGGGCTGCGCGAAGCGGTGCCCTTCGTGGTGATCGTGGTGGCACTGGTCGTCCTCGGCGCGCGGCTGCCGTCGCGGGGCACCGCCGAGGAGGCGCGGCTGCCGAAGGTGCCGCGCACTCCGCCGCGTCCCGTGTCGTTCACCGCGGCCGTCGGGGTCGCCGTGGTCCTGACGATCGTGCTCACCGGCCCGTACCGGACGGCGCTGACCACGTCGATCGTCGCGACGCTCGTGTGCCTGAGCATCGTCGTCCTCACCGGGATGCTGGGGCAGATCTCGCTGGCCCAGATGACCTTCGCCGGGGCCGCGGGGTTCGTGCTCAGCAACCTGACCACACGCGCGCACGTCCCGTTCCCCCTCGCGCCGCTCCTCGCCATCGCGGCGGCGGTCGCGGTCGGCGTTCTGGTGGCGATACCGGCCCTGCGCATCCGCGGCGTCACCCTCGGCGTGGTGACGCTGGGACTCGGCATGGCGGTCAACGAGTTCGTCTTCAAGAACCCCGACTGGACAGGCGGGCTCGGCGGCAGCAGGGTGCCCGAGGCCTCGCTGTTCGGAGTCGGGTTCGGCGGCTCCGGCGATCTCAGCTTCGCGCTGTTCGCGCTGGCCGTCGTCAGCGTGCTGGCGTTCGGCGTGCTGTGGCTGCGGCGGACGCGCCTCGGCGGGCAGATGCTCGTCGTGCGCGCGAACGAGCGGGCGGCCGCGGCGGCGGGTGTGAACGTCGCCGGGGTCAAGCTCGCCGGCTTCGGGATCGCGGCGGGTCTCGCCGGCACGGCCGGGACGCTTCTGGGCTACCAGCAGCAGAGCCTGTCGTTCCAGGACTTCGACGTGTTCGTGTCGCTCACCTATGTCGCCGTCGTCTACCTCGCAGGCATCAGCCGCGTTTCCGGGGCGGTCATCGCGGGCGTTCTCGCTCCCGGCGGCCTGCTGTTCTACGCGCTGGACAAGTGGATCCACCTCGGCAAGTACAGCGCCCTGGTCAGTGCCATCGGCCTGATCGCGGCGCTCGTCACCACGCCGGGCGGCGTCGCCGGACGGCTGGAGGAGCAGGCGCGGTGGCTAGGGAAACGGCTGCGGAGCGGCGCGGCGCGGCCTGGGGCCGCGTCCGGGAACGGGAGTGAGGAGGGCGCGCATGTCGTCGCTGGAAGTTCGTGAGCTGAGCGTCTCCTTCGGGGGCGTTCGCGCTGTCGACGCCGTCACCCTCACGGCCGAGGCGGGAAAGCTGACGGGTCTGATCGGGCCCAACGGCGCCGGAAAGACCACCCTCCTGGACGCCTGCACCGGTTTCGTGTCCGCGCGCGGCGAAGTGCGGTTGGGCGGTGAGCGCATCGACCGGTCGCCCGCCTACCGCCGCGCCCGCAAGGGACTCGTCCGGACCTTCCAGACCCTCGACCTGTTCGACGACCTGACGGTCGGGGACAACGTCGCCGCCGGAACGCCACCGGAAGGGCGTCGCCGCTGGTGGCACCAGTTGAGCGCCATGCCGAGCGCGGCCTCGCCCGCCGTCCGGGAGGCGTTGGAGACCGTCGGCCTGGACGGCTGCGCCGCATTGTTCCCGGGGCAGCTCAGCCAGGGGCAGCGCAGCCTGGTCTCGCTGGCCCGCGCCCTGATCGCGGGCCCCGACGTCCTGCTACTGGACGAACCCGCCGCCGGTCTCGACTCGCACGAGAGCGACGAGTTGGGCGAACGACTGGCCGCGATCCGCGACAAGGGCACCACCATCCTGCTCGTGGAGCACGACATGGGGCTCGTCCTCGGGCACTGCGATCACGTGCACGTCCTGGACGGCGGCCGGATGCTCGCCTCGGGCACTCCCGAGCAGGTCCGCGAGAACCCCGCCGTGCGGGCGGCGTACCTGGGCGAAGTCACCGAAGAGGCGGGGAGGGAGAGCGCGCAGTGAAAATCTTGGAGGCGCGCGGTCTCAGCGTCGGCCATGGCGACACGACCGTGGCGCGCGACCTCGACCTCGACGTGGCGCCCGGGGAGATCGTCGGGATCTTCGGGCCGAACGGGGCGGGGAAGACCACCACCCTGCTCACCCTGGCCGGCTGCCTGCCGGCCCACGCGGGCACGGTCACCGCGCTCGGCTCCGCCCTCGGACGTTCGGCGGACGCCCGCGCCCTGGCCCGTCGCGGCGTGCGGCTCGTGCCGGAGGACCGCGGCTTGTTCCGCCAGCTCACGGTACGGGAGAACCTTGTCCTCGGGCTGCCCGGCCGGAGCGCCGGCAAGAGCGCGCTGAACGAGACGCTCGATGCGCTGCCGAAGCTGCGGACGCTGCTGTCGCGCCGTGCCGGCCTGCTGTCGGGCGGAGAGCAGCAGCAGCTCGCGCTCGCCCGGGCCTTGCTCGGCCGCCCGAAACTGCTGCTCGTCGACGAGATGTCGCAGGGACTGGCGCCGACCATCGCGATGGGGTTGCTGCGGATGCTCAAGGTACGGGCCGCCGAGCAGGGGACGTCCGTCCTCCTCGTGGAACAGCACGTCCCGATGGCCTTGGACGTGGTCGACCGCGCCTACGTGTTCGGGCACGGAAGGATCATGTTCGCCGGAACGGCCGCGGAGCTGGCCGGTTCACCGGACGTCCTCGCCTCCGTCTACCTGGGCGCCGGCGACGGGTCGGCGACGGGCCCCGCGGACGGCCCTTCACCGAGCCCGGACAAGTGAGCATGACGAAAGGAGAGCGGCAGTTGAGGAACAGGGCCGTCCGGATCGCGAACTTCTCGGGGTACCTCGGTGATCGCCGCAGTGCCTTCGACGAGGCGATGGCCGGCGATCCGGTGGACGTCCTGGTGGGCGACTACCTCGCGGAGATCACCATGGCCGGAGTGTCGGCCGCCCTCGATGCGGACCGGCAGGCCCTCGCGGGGTTCTCCGTCGGCTACTTCCTGGAGCAGATCTGCCCCCATCTCGCGGCCGTCGCCGAGCACGACCTCAAGATCGTGGTCAATGCCGGCGCCTTCGATCCCGCCGGGCTGGCGGAGCGGGTGCGGGCGGCCGCCGCCCACGCCGGCGTCGAGTTGGACGTCGCCCACGTCGAGGGGGACGGCGTTCTGCATCGGCTCGAGGATCTGCGGGCGGCCGGGTACGACCTGGCGCACCTCGACACCCGCGCCCCGCTGGACGAACTGGCCGGCGAGCCCATCGCCGCGAACGCCTACCTGGGCGGATGGGGCATTACCGCGGCGCTGAGGGAGGGAGCCGACATCGTCGTCTGCGGCCGCGTCACCGACGCCTCCCTGGTGACCGGGCCCACCGCCTGGTGGCACGACTGGGGCCGCGAGGACTGGGATCGGCTGGCGGGCGCGGTCGTCGCCGGCCACATCATCGAGTGCGGCGCCCAGGCGGCCGGCGGCAACTTCGCCGGCTTCACCCGGCTTCCCGGCATGCTCAGACCCGGCTTCCCGATCGCGGAGATCGCCGCGGACGGCGGAAGCGTGATCACCAAGCACGGCGCCGACGAAGGCGCGGTGACCGTGGACACGGTGACCGCGCAACTGGTGTACGAGATCCAGGGTCCGCACTATCTCAACCCCGACGTCACGGTGGACATGGGCAGTGTCCGGCTGCGTCAGGCCGGGCGGGACCGCGTCCAGGTGAGCCCTGTCACGGGAGCACCGCCGCCTCCGACGACCAAAGTGGCGATCTACGCGCCTGCCGGATACCAGATCGGCATCACGACCCACCTGACCGGCTTGGACGTCGAGGAGAAGGCCGGTCTCCTGGAGCGGCAGGTGCGCCGGATCGCCGCTGAGGCGGCGGTGGACGAACTGGTCGTGGGCCGCCACGGGACCCCCGTCACCGACCCCCGGACCCAGGACGAGGCGACGATCGGGTTCCGTGTGGCGGCGGCGGCCGAGCGCCCGGAGCCGCTACAACGGCTCTCCAGGGAGACGCAGTCGCTCGGACTCAGCAGCATCCCGGGATTCATGGGGGTCGAATCGGCCGGTCCGAAGCGGCGCATCGACTACTGGCCGGGTCTGCTGCCGCAAGAGGTGCTCGATCACAAGACGGTGCTGCAAGATGGCCGGCGCATCGCCATCGATTCCCCGAAAACCGAGCCGTTCCACGGGCAGCCCGTGCATCCCGAGCCCGAGCCTCCGCCGCCCACGCCGACCGAACGTGTTCCGCTCGGGCGGATCGCCTATGCGCGCAGCGGCGACAAGGGCGGCAACAGCAATCTCGGCATCTGGACGGACGTTCCGGAAGCCTGGCCGTGGCTGCGCGCCGCGCTGACGACGAGTGAGCTGCGCCGCCTGCTCCCCGAGACGGAGAACCTGACGATCGTCCGGTACGAGTTCCCCCACCTGCGCGCCGTGCACTTCGTCCTCTGCGGGCTTCTCGGGAACGCGGGATCCAGCAACCTGCGCCTGGACGTGATCGGGAAGGCGGTCGGCGAACACGTCCGTGCCCGCCTGGTGGACGTCCCCGCCGCGTTGCTGGCCGCTGCGCCCTAGTCCAGGACGTCGATGACGCGGGTGGCCTGGTGGCCGGCGAGCACCAGCTCGTCGGCCACTTCGAGGTGCCGGCGCCAGAACCGCTCGGCCTCGTCGGCCTTGCCCGCCCGCACGAGCTGGACCAGCTTCTCGTAGGCGCGGACGGCGCGCCTGTAGTTGACCTGCGGGTCGTCGTGCGCGGCACCGCTCGCGGTGCTCGCCTCCGCCTCCCGGGTGCGCACGGAACTCTGCGTCTGCCGCAGGATGATCTCGTGCACCATCCCGGCCATCAGCGCGAGGGTCTGGTTGCCGGACAGTTCGACGAGCCGCAGGTGGAACCGCGCCGTGGCGGCGGCGAACCGCTCGGCGTCGTCGGCCAGGCAGGCCCGCACCTCCTCCAGCGACTCCTCCAGGCCGCGGTGGTCGGCCTCGGAGTTCAGCGCGAGGAGCCTGGCCGCGGTCGGCTCGATCGCGCTGCGCGCGACATAGACGTCCGCGAGGTTCGCCCGGCCCAGCTGGAGCTGGAGCGCGGCGGGACGGGCGACCACCTCCGGTCCCGGGACGGTCACCCGCGCGCCCGTGCGCGATCCTCGGCGCAGCTCGATCAGGCCTTCGGCTTCGAGCACCCGGACGGCCTCCCGGAGCGTCGGCCGGGAGACGCCGAAGTGCTCCAGCAGCGTGGACTCGTGCGGGAGGAAGTCGCCGTCCTTCAGCTCGCCGTCGACGATCATGCGCCGGAGGCGCCGCGCGACGAGTTCCCCCATCTTGGGCGGCCGGACGTCGGCGGGGGGCATCGCAAGGGTTCCGCCTCGCCGTCCGGAGTCCGGCTCTGCCATCGCTGCGTCATCCTCCTTCGGCGGCGGTGACGGCCGCCGGCCACGATCTCTGCGTCACTCACAATAGCTACCGGCCGGTCGCGCGCGGGCCGTGGAAGCGGAGTGTTCAGCCGGCCATGAGCCGGATCGACTCGGTCGCGTACGCGGCGCGGCGTCGCTCGCCGACCATGAACGCCGGGGCGGACAGGAACGCCAGGTCCGGCAGGACCTCTCGTGCCGCGAGCTGGTCGCGGGCGTCCGCGCGCGTCCCGGAGAGCGCGATCGCGTGCAGGATCTCGTCGGTCACGGCGGCGGCCATCGCGTCGATGTCGCCGCGCCGGAACGCCTCGCGGATCTCTGCCGTCTCCTTCTGCCAGCCGTGCAGATCGGCGAAGGCGTCGTAGGTCTTGACGGTGAGGTAAAAGGCGATCTGGAGCCGGGCGTCGCGGCGGGCGCGGACGGGGTCGTCCTCGTTGATCGCCGTGATCAGCCAGCCCCAGCGGCGCGGCTCGGCGGTGCCGCGGCCGGCCGCCGAGGCGCCCTCCGCCAGTTCGGGGTTCACCACCTCCGACCACCAGCGGTCGGTGAACAGGCCGTGTCCGAGGACGCCGTCCGCGACCTGCCCCGCGGTGCGGATCATCCGCCGGTTGAATGCTCCGAGCAGGATCGGAATGTCGAGCCGGCCGAGAACGGGCGCCTTGATCGCGGCATTGATCGGATAGAACTCGCCCTCGTTGACGACCCGCTCCCCGTTCTCGGCGTGCAGGTAGGCGCGGACGGCGGCGACGAGGTCGGCCATCCGGCGCACCGGCTCGCTCGCCGGCACCGAGAACCAGTCGGTGTTCATCCGGCGGGTGCCCGAACCGAGGCCGAGGAACAGCCGTCCCGGCGCCCGTTTGGAGAGCTGGCGGAGGGCGGAGGCGTGCACGAACGGGGATCGAGCGAAGGCATAGGCGATCCCCGGCCCCACCAGGGCGCGTTCGGTCGCGCCGACCATCTCGCCGGTCGTCAGGTACGCGTTGTGGTCGGCGAACTCGCCGGCGCAGAACGCCGAGGCGCCCGCCTTCTCGGCCTCCGCCGCCAGCTCCGCTCCGGGCCAGGGAAGTCCCCACTCCATCGGTCCGCCTCCTCGTCAGTCCTGTTCCTCTGGTAGATAACCTAGTAAACCATGTATGCTCCGTTCGAGTAGAACCAAGTTCGAATCAACACGCGAGGAGGATGGATGTCCACCGTCCAGACCGGAGTCGCGGGCACGTCCCGCGACACCGCGTCCGACACCGGGCCCGGCTGGCGGGCGCGGCTGGGCGACTTCCTCACGGCCCACCAGGGTCGCCCGCCCCGTGACAGGGCAGCCCGCCTCCAGTGGGCCAGGGACTTCCACGCGGATCTCGAAGAGGCCGGTCTCGCCGCGCCGGGCTGGCCGGCCGACGCCGGAGGCATGGCGCTCGGCCTCGTCGACCAGATCGCCTATCACCGGCTGATGACCAAGGCGCGGGCCCCGAAGCATCCCTGCGGGCTGTCGTTCATCGTCGCGCCCACCCTCATCAAGCACGGGACTCCCGAGCAGAAGGCGCGCTTCCTGCGGCCGCTGCTGCGCGCCGACGAGTTCTGGTGCCAGGGCTTCTCCGAGCCCGGCGCGGGCAGCGACCTGACCGCCCTGTCGACCCGCGCGGTGCGCGAGGGCGACGACTACCTCGTCACCGGCCAGAAGATCTGGACGTCGATGGCGGACCAGGCCGACTGGATGTTCGCGCTGGTCCGAACCGGTCCGCCCGAACCCGGTCCCGCCGGCATCAGCTATCTGCTCATCCCGATGGACGCGCCCGGCATCACCGTCCGGCCGCTGCGCGACATCAGCGGCGGCGCCCACTTCGCCGAGGTGTTCCTCGACGAGGTCCGCGTTCCCGCGGCGAACCTGGTGGGCGAGGAAGGCGGCGGCTGGGCCATCGCCCGCACGAGCCTCGGCCACGAGCGCGCGACCGCGTTCCTCTCCGACGAGTTCCGCTACCGCCGGATCGTGGACGAGCTGTTCTCCCTGGCTCTGACCACGGGTGAGGCCGATGACCCCGTGGTCCGCCAGGCGCTCGCCGGCCTCGAGGCGGCGGTGCGGGTGCTGGCGTCCAACAGCCGCCGCGCCCTGGAGGCCGTGCTCCGCGGAGACGATCCGGGGGCGGCCGCTTCGGTGAACCGGCTCGTCAAGTCCGAGTTCGACCAGCGGCTGCACGAAGTGGCGCTCCGCGTGCTCGGTCCGGCTGCGGTGCTCGGCCAGCGCGAGCCGTCCGCGCCCGAACACGGCCGCTGGACGTACGGATACCTGATGAGCCGGTCGTCGACGATCGGCGCGGGTACCGCGGAGATCCAGCGGAACACGATCGCGGAGAAGGTGCTGGGACTGCCCTCCCATCGCGACGATCCGCGGAGCGGGGGCGCCCGATGAGCGAGGCCGAGATCGAAGGCGAGCTGCGCGGCGCCATCGCCCGGCTGCTGCGCGACCGCTGCGGCATCGAGACCGTGGCCGCGCTGGCGGACGGTCCGGACCAGTGGGACGAAAGTCTGTGGCGCGCGCTCACCGAGGTGGGCGTACCGGGACTGCCCGTCGGCGAGGAGCACGGTGGCGGGGGAGCGGGTTTCGCGCTCGCCGCCGCTGCGCAGGAGGAACTGGGCCGCCGGCTGGCGCCCGTCCCGACCGTCTCGCTGGTCGCCGTGCAGGCCGCACTGATGGCCGCCGGATCCGACGTCGCGGAACGGTGGCTGCCGCGGCTGACGTCCGGTGAGGTCGTCGCCGCCGTCGCGACGGGGCGGACCGCGGACGGCTGGAGCGCCGCCGACGACGTCCGTGCGACACGCGGCCGCGATGGCTGGTCGCTCCACGGCCACGTGCCGATCGTCGCCGACGCCCCGGCGGCCGGGCTGCTCCTCGTCGCGTGCGTCACCGACGACGGAGACCCCGGTCTCTTCCTCACCGAGATCGACGCATCGGCCGGAGTGCACGCGCTGGAAGCGCTCGACCCGACACGCCCCCTCGGCGGCGTCACCCTGGACGGGCCCGCCGAACGCGTCACCGGGCCGTCCGGCCACGACACCGTGCTGGCCGCGGCGGAGAACGCCGCGCTGGTGATGCTGGCCGCCGACATGGTGGGCGTCGGTGCCGAGGCGACCGGCCTCGCCGTCGACCACGCCAAGACCCGCCACCAGTTCGGCCGTGCCATCGGTTCCTTCCAGGCGATCTCCCACCGCGCCGCCGACATGTTCGTGGCGGTCGAGTCGGCCCGCGCGCTGGTCGCCGCCGCGGCGGGCGCGCTCGACGAGGACCCCGGTTCCGCCGAGACCCGGATCGCCGTCCGGCTCGCCGCCGCGCAGGCCGTCGACGCGGCCGTCGCCGCCACCCAGGGCTGCGTGCAGATCCACGGCGGGATGGGCTTCACCTGGGAGCATCCCGCCCACCGCTACCTGCGCCGCGCCAAGGGCGCCGAGGCGCTGATCGCCTTTCCCGACCGCCTGCGCGAGCAGGCCGTGACCGCTGTGCTCCACAGCCGAAAAGAGGACTCCCATGCGTGACGCAGTGATCGTCGACGCGGTCCGTACCCCGGTCGGCCGCCGCAACGGCGCGCTGTCCGGCGTCCACCCGGTCGACCTGTCCGCGACCGTGCTGACCGCGCTGGCGGCGCGGACCGGCGTCGACCCGTCCCTGATCGACGACGTGATCTGGGGGTGCGTGCAGCAGGTCGGCGACCAGGCCAACAACATCGCGCGCAACGCGGTGCTGTCGGCCGGCTGGCCGGAGTCGGTGGCCGGCACGTCCGTGGACCGGCAGTGCGGATCGTCCCAGCAGACCGTGCACTTCGCCGCCGCCGGACTGATCGCCGGGCAGTACGACGTCGTCGTCGCCGGCGGCGTGGAGAGCATGTCCCGCGTACCGATGGGCACCTCTGTGCTCGACGGGAACCCGATGGGACCGGGCTTCGAGAAGCGTTACGGCATCGCCATGGCCAACCAGGGCATCGGCGCCGAGATGATCGTCGAGCGCTGGGGGATGTCCCGCGAGCGGCTGGACGAGTTCTCCCTCGCCTCGCACGCCAAGGCCGCCGCCGCGATCGACGCGGGCCGCTTCGAGAGCCAGATCGTCCCGGTCACGCTGGACGACGGGACCCGCGTCGACACCGATGAGGGCGTCCGGCGCGGCGGGACCCTGGAGTCGCTCGCCAAGCTGAAGCCGGCCTTCAAGGCGGACGGCACGATCCACGCCGGCAACAGCTCGCAGATCAGCGACGGCGCCGCGGGGCTGCTGATGACCACCTCCGAGAAGGCCGCCGAGCTCGGCCTGACGCCCCTCGCCCGCGTGCACACCGCCGTGATCGCCGCCGACGACCCGGTCATCATGCTGACGGCGCCGATCCCGGCCACCCGCAAGGCGATCGAGCGGAGCGGCCTGTCCCTCGACCGGATCGGCGTGTTCGAGGTCAACGAGGCGTTCGCGCCCGTGCCGCTCGCATGGCTGCACGACCTCGGCGCCGACGAGAAGGCCCTCAACGTCAACGGCGGCGCCATCGCCCTGGGGCATCCGCTCGGCGGCAGCGGGGCCCGGCTCATGACCACCCTCGTCCACCAGATGCGCGACTCGGGCACGACCTACGGACTCCAGACGATGTGCGAGGGCGGCGGCATGGCCAACGCCACCATCCTCGAGCTGCTGTGAAGGAGACTTCGGTGATCACTTCGGCGACCAAGTCCGCGCTGGCCGCGCGGTTGCGCGGGCTGGACGACGTCGGCGGCGACGTCCCGGCCGTCGAGTTCGGCGGAGCCTGGGTCGCCTGGGGCGACCTGCGGCGCCTCGCCGCCCGGGCGTCCGCGGAGCTGGACGCCCTCGGCCTGGGCGAGGGCGCGCGGGTCGGGGTCGTCCTGGAGAACCGGCCGGAGTCGATCGCGCTGGTCTGGCTCGCCCTGACGACCGGCCGGTGCCTGACCGTCTTCAACCCGCTCCAACCGATGGAGCGGCTGACCGCCGAGATCGGCCGCGGCGCACCGCCCGTGCTGTTCGCCACGTCACGGTTCTGGGACGACCAGGCGTTCACGTTCGCGGCCGTGAAGGCGGGGGCCGCCGGGTTCGTCCTGGACGGCCCGGACGCACGGGCCGCCGAGCTCCCGTCCGTCCTCCACCCGGCGAGCCCCACGCGCACCGCGCCGGGGATCGCCGTCGAGCTGTCGACGTCCGGTACGACGGGGCCGCCCAAGCGGATCCCGCTGTCGTACCGGCAAATCGAGGCGGCGCTCGGCTCGGTCAACGGTCATATGGCGCCCGGGCAGCGCGAACGCGCGCCGTTCACCGGCGGGGTCAGCCTCATCACCACGCCGATGGTGCACATCGGCGGGCTCTGGGGGGCGGTGCAGGGCCTCGCGGAGACGCGCCGGCTCGTCCTGCTGGAGCGCTTCACCGTGGACGGCTGGAGGGACGCCGTGCGCCGGCACCGCCCGCGGATCGCTGGGCTGCCCCCGGCGGCCATCCGCAGCGTCCTCGACGCGGACGTCTCCGCCGAGGACCTGGAGAGCCTGCGGGCCATCACCGCCGGCGCCGCGCCGACCCCGCCGGAGCTGGCCGACGCGTTCCTCGACCGGTACGGCATTCCCGTCCTCGTCGTGTACGGCGCGACGGAGTTCTCCGGCGCCGTCGCCGGCTGGTCCCTGCGCGACCACGGCAAATGGTGGGTGCGCAAGCGCGGCAGCGTCGGCCGCCCGTTCCCCGGCGTCGAACTGCGGGTGACCGGTGAGGACGGCGCGCCGCTCGCCACCGGCGAGGTCGGCGTGCTGGAGATCCGGACGCCGCAGGCCGGCAGCGACGGCGACTGGATCCGCACGAGCGACCTCGCCCGAGTGGACGAAGACGGGTTCCTCTGGCTGCGCGGCCGCGCCGACGACGTGATCATCCGGGGCGGCTTCAAGGTGCTGCCGTCGACCGTCGTGACCGCTCTCGAACGGCACCCGGCGATCGCCGAGGCGGCGGTCGCGGGCGTCCCCGACCGGCGGCTCGGGCACGTGCCCGTCGCCGCATTCGAGCTCGCGCCCGGCTACGAGGCGCCGGCCGACGACGAGCTGCGCGCCTTCTGCCGCAAGGAACTGCTGCCCTACGAGGTCCCAGTGCGGTTCCTGCCCGTGGAAGCACTGCCGCGCGGAGTCTCGCAGAAGGTCAGCCGCACCGACCTGCTCGCCCTCTTCACCGAAGCCGAAGGGAACTGACCGCGATGGAACGCGACGTATTCGAGGCCGACCACCGGGCGTTCCGCGAGGTCGTCCGCGACTTCGTCACCCGTGAGATGGCGCCGCACATGGAGCGCTGGGAGAAGGCGGGGATCGCCGACCGGGAGATCTTCGCCGCGGCGGCGAAGGTCGGGCTGCTGGGATTCAACGTTCCCGAGGAGTTCGGCGGGGGAGGCGTGGACGACTTCCGCTTCAACGCCGTCGTCGCCGAGGAACTCGCCGCATCCGACGTCCACGGGCCCGGCTTCACCCTGCACAACGACGTCGTCGCGCCGTACCTGCTGAAGATGGCGAACGACGAGCAGAAGGCCCGCTGGCTGCCGCCCTTCGCCTCCGGCGAGGAGATCTGGGCGATCGCGATGACCGAGCCCGGCACGGGCAGCGACCTGAAGGGCATCACCACGACGGCGGTGCGCGACGGCGACGACTGGATCATCAACGGCGCGAAGACCTTCATCTCGAACGGCATCAACTCCGACCGGGTCATCGTCGTCGCCAAGACCGACCCGGCGGGCGGCAGTAAGGCCTTCACCCTCTTCGTCGTCGAGCGGGGCATGCCCGGCTTCACCCGTGGCCGCAACCTGGACAAGATGGGCCTGCACGCGCAGGACACCGCAGAGCTGAACTTCGACAACGTCCGTGTCCCGGCCGCGAACCTGCTCGGCGAGGAGGGCAGGGGCTTCTACCAGCTCATGACCAACCTCCCCGAGGAGCGGATGTCGATCGCCGTGTCGGCGGTCGCAGCCTCCCGCTCGATCCTGGACCAGACGATCGAGTACGCCAAGACGCGCACCGCCTTCGGGCAGCCGATCGGCTCCTTCCAGAACAGCCGGTTCCTGCTCGCCGAGCTCGACACCGAGGTCGACATCGCCCAGGTGTTCGTCGACCGCTGCCTGCGCGCCCTGTCGACCAAGGAGCTGACCCACGTCGAGGCGGCCAAGGCCAAGTGGTGGACGACCGAGCTGCAGCAGCGTGTCGTCGACCGCTGTGTGCAGTTGCACGGCGGATACGGGTACATGAACGAGTATCCGGTCGCGAAGGCGTTCGTGAACGCCCGTATCCAGACCATCTACGGCGGCACCACCGAGATCATGAAGGAGATCGTGGGCCGCGCGCTGGGCGTCTGACACCCGCCGGCCAGGGGCCGGCATCACGGGACCGCCGCCGGACCGCCGCCACGGCGGTCCGGCTCAGCCGAGGAGGAGAACGACCGTGGAGTTCGGTGCCGGTACACCGCTGGAGGACTTCCGCCGGGAGGTGAGGGAGTTCGTCGCCGCGCACGCCCCCCGCTTCAAGGTGCGCGCCGGGGTGCGAAGCCCGGAGGACGAAGGCGAGCTGAAGGCGTCCCTGCGGTGGACGGCCGAACTGTACGCCGCCGGATACCTGGGCGCCGACTGGCCTGAGCGGTTCGGCGGGACCCCGGAGCATGACCCGCTCCGCGACGTTGTCGTCCGGGAGGAGATCGCGCGGGCCCGCGCCCCTATGCCCGGCTCCGGCAGCGACCTGGCCGCGCACGCCCTGATCGGGTTCGGCACGGAGGCGCAGAGACAGAAACACCTGCCGGCCATCCGGGACGGCGAGCAACTGTGGTGCCAGCTGTTCAGCGAGCCGGACGCCGGCAGCGACCTGGCCTCCCTGCGCACCTCCGCCGTCCGGGACGGCGACGACTGGGTGATCAACGGCCAGAAGGTGTGGACGACCAACGGGCACTGGGCCGACCTCGGCTACCTGCTCGCCCGCACGGACCCCGACGCTCCCAAGCACAAGGGCATCAGCGCCTTCGTGCTGGACATGCGGGCGCCCGGCGTCCAGGTGAGGCCGCTGCGCGAGCTGACCGGCACCTCCGACTTCAACGAGGTCTTCTTCGACCAGGTGCGCGTACCCACCGAGGCGATGATCGGGAAGCCCGGGCAGGGCTGGGCCATCGCCAACACCTCGCTCGCGCAGGAACGGCACGGGGTCGGCGCCTCGGTCGTCTCGGTGGAGATGGCCTGGGAGGACCTCGTCAAGACCGCCCGCACTCTGAAGATCGACGGGCGGCCCGCGATCGACCTGGAGGACGTCCGGCAGCAGCTCGCCGCCTTCCGCGCCGAGGTCGACGCCGTCGCGGCCCTGGCGCACGCGTCGCTGATGCGCTGGAGCGCGGGCAAGGACCGCATCACCGACGCGCCGATGGCCAAGCTCGGCTTCAGCGAGCTGAACCTGCGCCTCGCCGAGTACGCGGTGTCACTGCTCGGTGAGCGCGGCGTGCTGACGGAAGGCGACGACGAGGCCGTCGACGAGGGCCGCTGGCAGGACGCCTACCTGTACGCCCGCGCCTACACGATCGCGGGCGGCAGTTCCGAGGTCATGCGCAACATCATCGCCGAGCGAGGCCTCGGCCTGCCCCGAGAGCCACGCTGAGGAGGGACGGTGCACCTGTCGGAACTGGCCCGCCGGTACCCGGGCAAGCCTGCCGTCATCACCGCGGCCACCGGCGCGGTCGTCACCTACCGGGAGCTGGACGACGCGTCCATCCGGCTGGCCCGGCTTCTGGACCGGCACGGCATCGGCTACGGCGACCACGTCGCGCTACTGTTCGACAACACCGACGGCTACTTCACCGCGGCGTGGGCGTGCCAGCGGTCTGGTGTCCTCTGGACACCGGTCAACCACCACCTGACCGCGGACGAGGCCGCCTACATCGTCCGGGACTGCGGTGCCCGCGCCCTCATCGCCTCCGCAGGCCTCGGCGACCTTCCGAAGCAGGTCGCCGACGCCTCGCCCGATGTCGAACTGCGGCTGATGTCAGGCGGACCGGGAGGCGGCGGCTTCGCCGGTCTCGCGGAGGCCACCGCGTCGGAGGCGGCGGGGGAGCGCGGCGGCGAGCGCGAGGGCCACTACATGTTCTATTCGTCCGGGACGACCGGACGGCCCAAGGGCATCCTCCCCTCCTCGCAGGGCGAACCGTTCGGAACGGGCCTGCGCATCGACCACACCATGCCGCGGCTCTTCGGCTTCGACGACCGGACCGTCTACCTGTGCCCGGCGCCGCTCTACCACGCCGCACCGACCGGCTGGACTCTCGGCACCATGCGCAACGGCGGAACGGTCGTGATCATGGACCGCTTCGACCCCGAGCGCACGCTCGCCTTCATCGAGAAGTACCGGGTGACGCATGCCCAGTTCGTCCCGACGATGCTCGTCCGGATGCTGAAACTGCCCGACGGCGTCCGCGCGGGATACGACCTGTCGAGCCTGCGGATGGTCGTGCACGCCGCGGCGCCCTGCCCGGTCGAGGTCAAGCGGCGGATCATCGAGTGGCTCGGCCCGATCGTCCACGAGTACTACTCGGGCAGCGAGGGCAACTGCTTCTTCCTTATCGACTCCCACGACTGGCTCGCCCACCCCGGTTCGGTCGGCCGCCCCACGTTCGGCAAGGTGCATGTGCTTGACGACGCCCACCGCGAACTCTCTGAAGGCGAAGTCGGCACCCTCTGGTTCGAGGGGGCGCCCCAGTTCAGGTACCACAACGATCCGGGCAAGACCGCCGACGCCTTCGACGAACGGGGTTGGAGCACGCTCGGTGACGTGGGGCGGCTCGACGCCGACGGCTACCTGTACCTGGTCGACCGCCGCACGGACCTCATCATCACCGGCGGCGTCAACATCTACCCGCAGGAGATCGAAAACGTCCTGCTCCCGCACCCGGCGGTAGCCGATGTCGCGGTCATCGGTGTCCCCGACCCCGAACTCGGACGGCGCGTGCACGCTATCGTCCAGCCCGCGGACGCGTCCGCTGCGGGCCCGCAACTGGAGGCGGTGCTGATCGCGTATTGCCGCGAGCACCTCGCCCTCTACAAGACGCCGCGTTCCCTCGAATTCGTCACCGAACTCCCTCGCACCCCCACCGGCAAGCTGCTGCGACGCGTTCTGGTCGCCGCGGCCGAAGAGAGGCAAACATGAAGCTGAGTATGACTCTGCGGTACGCCGGCGACCCCGTGAAGACCATCGAGCAGGCCGCCGCCATGGAGCGCGTGGGCGTGGACGTCCTCTGGGTCGCTGAGGCCTATGGGTTCGACGCCCCGACCCTCATGGGGTACCTCGCTGCGCGCACCGACCGCGTCCAGATAGGCTCCGGCATCCTCAACGTGTACTCTCGCACCCCCGCGCTGATGGCACAGACCGCCGCCGGCCTGGACGCGATCTCCGGCGGTCGCGGAATGCTCGGTCTCGGTGCGTCGGGTCCGCAGGTCATCGAGGGGTTCCACGGGGTGCCCTATGAGCGGCCGCTCGCCCGTACCCGCGACGTCATCGAGATCGTCCGGCAGGGGTTGCGCCGCGAGCCGCTGCGCTACGAGGGCCGCACGACGACCGTCCCGCTCCCCGCCGACCGGGGAACCGGGCTCGGCAAGCCGCTGAAGCTGCTGACCAAGCCCCTCCGCGACTCCATCCCGATCTACCTGGCGGCGCTGGGCGCGAAGAACGTCGAGCTGGCGGCGGAGCTCGCCGAAGGCTGGCTTCCGCTGTTCTACCTGCCCGAGCGGGCGAGGGAGACCTGGGGCGAGGCCGTGGAGGCGGGAAAGGCGCGCCGCGATCCAGAGCGCGGCGCTCTGCAGGTCGTGGCGGGCGGCATCCTCGCCATCGGCGAGAACCGCGATGAACTGCGTGATCTGGCTCGCCCGCACCTGGCGCTCTACGTCGGCGGGATGGGTGCCAAGGGGCGTAACTTCTACAACGACCTGGTCCGCCGGTACGGCTTCGAGAAGGAGGCCGAGCAGATTCAGGAGCTCTACCTCTCCGGACGTAAGGCCGAGGCCATCGCGGCCGTCCCGGACGAGCTGATCGACATGACGAACCTGATCGGCCCGGAGTCCTTCGTCCGTGAGCGCATCGCCGCCTACCGCGAATCGGGGGTCACGACGCTCAACCTCGACCCGGCTGGACCGGACCCGGTGGGCGCGATGGAGAAGGTGCGCGGATGGCTGTAGACGCCGTGGGCGCCGACATCGCCTCGCTGGTGCTGCGAATATCGGTCGGTGGCACCCTCATCGCCCACGGCTGGAACCATGCCTTCGGCGGGGGCAAGATCGAGGGCACCGCGGGCTGGTTCGAGTCCATGGGGCTGCGCCCGGGGCGCCTGCACGCCCTGATGGCGACGGGCACCGAACTGGGCGCCGGGCTGCTGCTGATCCTCGGCCTGCTGACGCCCTTCGCCGCGGCAGGCGCGGTCGGGACGATGGCCGTCGCCCTCATCACCGCCCATCTGCGCAACGGCTTCTTCATCTTCCGGCCCGGGCAGGGCTATGAGTACGTCATCATGATCATTCTCGTGGCATGCGGCCTCGGAGCTCTGGGCGGCGGTACGGTGTCCCTCGACCGGGCCCTGACCATCTCGGACGACCTGTCCGCCTGGACCGGGCTGATTATCGCCGCCGGAGCAGGACTCCTGGGCGCCGCCCTTCTCCTGGCGGCCTTCTGGCGCCCCCGCCGCTTGGCCGAGCAGGACTGAGTGCCCGGCTCGGGGCATCAGAGGGAGTCTTGGAGCCAGTCCGATAGGGCATCCAGGTGCCGGGCCAAGCGGTGCCGGGCCAGGCTCCCATCGCCGGCGACAACCGCGTCGGCGATCTTCTGGTGAGTCGCCGCCGAGCGTTCTCGGTACTCGTCGTTCCCGGGCAGCCTTAGTGGAGTCGTGGCGGCCAGTACGGCGGTGAAAAGGGTCAGCAGGCGGTTGCCGCTCAACCGCGCCAGCGCCACGTGCAGGTCCGCATGGGCACGGTGGCGTACTTCGGCGACTCGTTCGTGGTCGAGGGCCGCCACCACCTCCAGCCGCTGGGCCGTAGCAGCCGGATCCGCGGCACGGGCTGCCGCCAGTTCGATCGCCTTGAGCTCAACGGCCGTTCGCACCTCGAACAGGTCGGTGGCCTTCACCTTCAGATAGCGCAGGTACAGCGCGAGAGCCTCGACGACCCTGGCCGGGTCTGGCGCGAGCACCAGGAGCCCGCCGCCCGGTCCCTGCCGCATCCGCGCGACCCCGTTGTGCTCGAGAATGCGCACCGCCTCGCGGAAGACGGCCCTGCTCACGCCCAGCTCCTCGCACAGCGTCGGCTCGTTTCCGAGGATCTCCCCGGTGGGCCAGCCGAGCCGGTGTATCTCCTGCCGGACGATCAGCGCCACCTTCTCGGGCAGTTTGGCGGAGGTCGAGTCCGCGCCCGCCTGGGCGAGCCGCTCGCGGAGTGGCAGTGCCGGCGCGACGCCATAGCGGGCGGCTCGCGGCTCGCGAACTCTGAGGAGCCAGGTCCGCTCGCCTTGAAGATGGCTGCGGACGCGCCGTTCGGCTTTGACCTCGTCACCGGACACGATCGCCTCGGCAATGGCACGCAGCGCTCTGCTCCGTTCGGCGGAACTGCTCTCTCCGAGTTCGTAGTCATCGGTTGGAGGACCGGCGAGGACACCGGTCACCCTGGTCAGCGTCGGGATGAAGATCGACAGCACCGGGTTGGCGCTGGCCCGCGCGATCGCGACGCTGAGCGGTCGGGCCACGGTGTCGGTGGCGGCAACGTCGCGCAGGTGTGCGATGTCGTCCTCACCGATACGGCGGGCCGCCAGTCGTGCGGCCAGCACTTCCAGCGTGATGCGGGCCTCGTACAGTTCCTCGACGGACACGTCCGCGAAGTGGAAGAAGGCGGCCACCGACTCGGCGACCGCGGCGCCCGCCGGCGCCCGCACCACCAGACCGCCGCCTCTGCCGCGTCGCATCGCCGCGACTTGTTTGTACTCCAGGATGCTGATCGCCTCACGGACCGCCGCACGCGAAACCCCGTAGCGGTCGATCAGTTCCGCCTCGGCGCCGAGCACCTCGCCGACGGGCCAGCCGCGATCGATGATGTCGTCCTCGATGCGCCGGGCCACCTGCTCGGCGAGTTTGCGTCGTGGCTCCGCGGGGGCCGCCTCCTCGCGCACCGTCACTTCGGGCCCCCCAGTCGCTGTCTCCCGGTCGGGGGAAATCGTAGCGAGCATCTTGGCGGGATGGATTAAACATGCTACTAATTTTGCCAAGAGAGACCTGCATCACGAGATGACCGTCGCCATGCCCGGTCGCCGGAGTGGTGCGTGAACCTGTCCGCCGATCAGCTTCATGCCGCTGAGTGATACTGCTCAAGCGCGCCTGCCGCTGACTCTGCGGGGAGAGGTGGCCTGATGGGGCCGATAACGGACCATGCGTCGAAAGACTCGGACGCCCAGTCGATCCTCTGCAAAATAGTGAACCAAATAGCGCTGATCACGCTCAACCGACCAAGCCGTCTCAATGCCCTCACACCCGAGATGCGTGAGGCGTATCTGGAGACGCTCGACCGCGCCGACCGCGACGCGGACGTCCGGGCCATCGTGGTCACGGGCGCCGGGCGGGCCTTCTGCGCCGGCGCCGACCTCACCGCGTTGGAGGGGCTGGACGCCGCGAAGATGCGGTCGCGCATGCAGGACCAGAAGGTCCCGTTCGACCGGGCGCTGCGGCTCGGCAAGCCGCTCATCGCCGCCGTCAACGGCGCCGTCGCCGGGATCGGCATGGCTCATGTGCTCATGGCCGACATCCGGTTCGCCGCGCCCGAGGCCAGGTTCACCACCGCGTTCGCCCGGCTCGGGCTGACCGCCGAGGGCGGGACGGCCTGGCTGCTGACCCGCCTGGTCGGCACGGCAAGGGCCATGGACATGCTTTGCTCGTCCCGCATGGTCGGGGCGGAGGAGGCCGAACGCATCGGCCTCGTCCAGTGGATCGTTCCTGCCGACGAGCTGCTCGATCGGGCGCTCGCCTACGCCGTCGTCCTCGCCGGGAACTCCGCGTACTCCCTGGCCCGCATGCGCGAACAGGTCTACTCCGCCTGGGAACAGGACTGGCCGTCCGCCTACGAGCACTCCCAGCAGTTCGTCTACGAGAGCCTCGATCGCCCCGAGTTCACCGAGCTCGCCGCACGCCGCAAGGCCGAGCGCGAGAGCCGTGCGGCAGATGCCAGCACGGCATCCGCTTGAACTTTCCTCGGCCGAGCCTTCCGCGCCTCCCGCGGCGCCTTCCCATCCCAGCAGCGCATGAAGGAGTTGCAACCGTGACCCAAACGGCGACCGAGACGCCCGCCCGTCCGGCGACGCTCACTCCGCTCGTCTCGCCGCGTTCGATCGCGGTGGTCGGCGCGTCCGACCAGCCGGCCCGCATCGGCGGACGCATCCTCGCCCGCCTCAAGGAGACCTACGGCGGCGGAATCTTCCCGGTGAACAGCTCCCGCACGACCGTGCAGGACCTGCCGGCCTTCCCCGACATTTCCGCGGTTCCCGAGCCGGTCGACCTCGCCATCGTCGCCGCGCCGGGCCCTGCGGTCCCGCAGATCGCCCGGGACGCCGCCGCGCAGGGCGTCGGTGCCCTGCTCGTCCTGTCGGCCGGCTTCGGCGAGGTCGGTGAGGAGGGACGCCGCGCTCAGGACGAGCTCGTGGCGATCGGCAGGGCGTCGGGGATGCGGATCTGCGGTCCGAACTGCATCGGCATCATGAACCTGACGATCGGGCTCCGCGCGGTCTTCTCCACCATCACCGGCGTCCCGCAGGAGACGGGGAACGTCGGCATCGTCAGCCAGAGCGGCGGCTTCGGCATGGGGATGTTCGAGACGGCCCAGCAGTCCGGGCTGGGCGTGTCCTACATGCTCGCCACAGGTAATGAAGCGGACGTGACCTGCGGTGAGATGGTCGCCCACCTGGTCGAACAGCCTGATGTGCAGGTCGTCGGCCTCTTCATGGAGGGGGTGCGCAAGCCCGGCACGCTCATGGCCGCGGCACGCCGCGCGGTCGAACTGGGCAAGCCGATCCTCGCCGTTCGCACTGGCCGGTCCACGGTCGGCGCCCGGGCTGCGGCCAGCCACACCGGCGCGTTGTCCTCCGCCGACGACGTGGTTTCGGCCGCTTTCGAGGCGGCGGGCATCATCCGGGTGGACGGGCCGGCCGAACTAGTGGAGTTCGCCCGTGTCTTCTCGGCCGGACGCCGACCGCGCGGCAGGCGCCTCGCGGTCATTACCTCCAGTGGTGGCGCGGGCGTGTTGATGGCCGACGCCGCGGAAAGCGCCGGACTGGAGATGCCGAGTCCGGCCGGGTCCCTTGAGGGCGAACTCGCTTCGCTGGTGCCTTCATTCGGGTCGATCGCCAATCCCATCGACCCGACCGCACAGATCGTCAACGACCAGTCGATGCTCCGGGAGCTGTTCACCAAGGTCGCCGCGGCGCCGGACTATGACATGGTCGTCGTCGCCGGCGCCGCGCGGGGCCTGGGATCCCAGCTCCGCGACACGATGCAGGCGGCGAACGAGGCCACCCCTAAGCCGTTCGCGGTGTGGGCGAGCCAGCCGGACGTCGCGCGCGACCTCATGGGACGCGGCGTCACGGCCTGCCATGACCCCAATCTGCTGATTCGTGCCATGGGGGCACTGGCCCGGTACCAGGAGAGCCGCGAGCGCCTGCTGAAGGAACCCGCTCGCCCGGAGGGCGGTGTTCCAGCCCCGGATGCGCCTTCGCGCTCGCTCGCCGAGCACGTCTCCCGGCGTTATCTGACCGAGGCCGGCATCCCGGTGCCCCCCGAGCGGATCGTGGTCGACGCCGCGGAAGCAGAAGCCGCCGCGGCCGAGCTCGGCGGCCGGGTCGTGATGAAGCTCAGCGCCGGATGGCTCACCCACAAGAGCGAGCACGGTGCCGTACGGGTCGGTCTGTCGGACCCTGTCGAGCTCCGAGCGTCGTTCGAACAGCTCACCGGCGTGGCGGAGACATTGCGCCCCGATGGCGCGCCCGCCGCCGAAGTCCTGGTGCAGCGGATGGCCGAGCCGGGCCCGGAGCTGGTCTGCGGCCTTTTCACCGATCCGACTTTCGGGCCGGTGATCACGGTGGGGCTCGGCGGGACGCTCGTCGAGATCACCAGGGACAGGCGGCTGGGACTCGCTCCGGTCAGCCGGGCGGAGGCCGAGCGGCTCGTCGGCGAGCTCTCCGGAGGACGTCTGGTCGGTGCGGCTCGCGGACTCACCCGCGAGCAGGCCACCGGCGTGGCCGATGTGCTCGTCACGCTCGGGGAGATCGCCCGCAGCCATCCCGAGGTCCGCGAACTCGAGCTGAACCCGCTCATCGTCGGCCCGTCGGGCGTCGTCGCGGTGGACGCCCTCGCGGTGGTGGCGGGAGACGGGCCATGCTGAGGACGGTCGTCATCCGGCTGCTGGCGATGATCCCGCTGGTCTTCCTCGTGGCGACGGGGGTCTTCTTCCTCAGCCAGCTGTCCGACGTCGACCCCGCCGAGAACATCGTCGGGCCCGACGCGTCCGCCACCCAGGTTGCGGCGGTCCGCGCCGAACTGGGCCTGGACCGTCCCGTGCTGGAGCAGTACACCGACTGGCTGTCCGGAGCCGTCCACGGTGATCTCGGCCAGTCGCTCTACACGAAGGCCGACGTGGCGACCTCGCTGATGCAGTCGCTCCCGGTCACGCTCTCGCTGACCTTCGGTGGGCTGCTGGTCGGACTGCTGCTCGGCGTGCCGTCGGGGATATGGAGCGCGCTGCGCGCGGGCCGCGCCGGAGACAAGGCGATCAGCCTGGTCGCCACGGTCGGGCAGGCGGTGCCCGGCTTCTGGCTGGGACTCCTACTGATCTTCGCGTTCGCGATCCGGATGCCCTGGTTCCCGTCCATCGGGTATGTCCCGATCGACCAGGACCCCGCCGGCTGGCTGCGCAGCCTGACACTGCCCTCGATCTCGCTCGGCCTGGTCGCCGCGGCCGCGATCTCCCGGCAGACCAGGTCCAGCATGATCGGCGTCCTGCAGCAGGAGTACGTGCGGACGGCGCTGAGCAAGGGCCTGTCCAAGCGCCGCGTCGTCGTCAAGCATGCGCTGAAGAACGCGGCCGTGCCGATCGTCACGGTCCTCTCCTTCCAGGTGACGACCTTGCTCGGCGGCTCGATCGTCATCGAGCGGCTGTTCGCCATGCCCGGCCTCGGGCAGCTGGCTATCAACGCGGTGCTGCGCCGCGACCCCGATGTCATCCAAGGGATCGTCGTGCTCACCGTCATCGTGGTCGTCCTCGTCAACGTGCTGCTCGACCTCTCCTATGCATGGCTCAATCCCAAGGTGCGTGCGGTATGACCGAGGCGCTCGCGACCGAGACGACCGGCGCCTCCGGGAATACGGAGCGCTCCCGGGCACGGCTGACCGCCCGCCTGCTGCGTTCGAAGGCGACGTTGTTCTGGGCGGCCGTGGTCCTGCTGGTCGCGATCTGCGCGGTACTCGCCCCGCTGATCGCCCCGTACGACCCGCTCAAGGGCGACATCCGTGACGGGCTGCTCGCCCCGTCCGCCCACCACTGGCTGGGCACCGACAAGCTCGGCAGGGACGTGCTGTCCCGTCTGCTTTATGGGGCACGGACGGCGCTGCTGTCGGCCGTCGAGGCGGTCGGGATCGCCGCGGTGATCGGTATCCCGCTCGGTCTGGTGTCGGGCTACCTCGGCGGCTGGACCGACCGGATCCTGATGCGGATCGTCGAGGGCGTCATGTCGGTGCCGTTCCTGGTGCTCGCCATCGCGCTGATCTCCGTACTCGGGCCCGGCCTGTGGAAGTCCATGGCCGTCGTCGGCGTGGTCTACGCGATGACCCTGATGCGGCTGGTCCGCGGCGAGGCGTTGGCCGCTCGCGAGGAACTCTATGTCGACGGGGTCCGGGTGGTCGGCGCCGGGAGCGGAAGGATCGTGTTCCGGCACATCCTGCCCAACATCACCCCGCCGCTGATCGTGCAGATCACGTTGATGATCGCCGGAGCGATCATCGCGGAGGCCACGCTCTCCTTCCTCGGGCTCGGCGCGCAGGCCGGTGAGGCGAGCTGGGGCTCGATGCTGTCGGACGCGCAGGCGAGCATCCGCGAGAGCTTCTTCCTGGCACTGCCGCCGGGGTTCGCGATCCTGTTCACGGTCCTGGCGTTCAACCAGGTCGGGGACGGGGTCCGCGACCTGTTCGCGCGGGAGGCCAAAGCCGGCTCGCTGGGCGTGAATCCAGTGCTGAGAGCCACCGGCCACAGGGAGACGCCACCGGCGGGCGCCACCGTGGACGACCCCGTCCTGAGCGTCCGCGACCTCACGGTCTCGTTCCCGCAGCCGGGTGCGGGGCGGGTCACGGTCGTGCAGGGAGTCTCCCTGGACGTCGGCAGGGGGGAGATCGTCGGCCTGGTCGGCGAGTCCGGCAGCGGGAAGAGCGTCACGGCGATGTCGCTGCTCGGCCTCGTTCCCGATCCGGGACGGGTGCGGGCGACGTCCATCCGCCTGGACGATCGGGACCTGGCCGGGCTGACGTTCGATGAGTTGCGCAAGGTGCGCGGCGGCGAGGTCGGCGTGGTCTTCCAGGAGCCGATCGCCAGCCTGAACCCCGCGTACACAGTGGGAGACCAGGTCGCCGAGGTGCTCCGCGAGCACGAGGGGCTGAGCCGGGCGAAGGCGCGTGAGCGCGTGGTGAACCTGTTCGACCAGGTGCACATACCGGACCCGGCCGCGCGCCTCGGCGACTATCCGCACCAGTTCTCGGGTGGCATGGCGCAGCGCGTGATGATCGCGATGGCGCTGGCCTGCGGCCCCCGGCTGCTGGTCGCGGACGAGCCGACCACCGCACTGGACGTCACCGTGCAGGGGCAGGTGCTCGACCTGCTGCTGGAACTGCGTGAGCGGACCGGCATGTCCATCCTGGTGATCACCCACGACCTCGGTGTGGTCGCCGACGTCGCGGACCGCGTCGCCGTGATGTACGCCGGGCAGCTCGTCGAGTGCGGGCCCACCGAGGAGGTCTTCCGCCGGCCGTCGCATCCGTACACCGAGGGCCTGTTGACCTCACTGCCGCGCAATGTGCGCCGTGCAGGTCGGTTGCCGTCGATTCCGGGCGTGGTGCCGCCACCGAGCGCGTGGCCCGAGGGCTGCCACTTCGCGGCGCGATGCGCGCACGCTCGGCCGGAATGTGCGGCCGGGCCGATCGAGTTGGCGGCCGGAGGACGGGACCGAGCGGTCCGCTGCGTCCGTTCCAGAGAGCTCACCCTGACCGGCGTCCGTGCGTTCGACGTCGCCCCATCCGCCGCGCCTTCGGCGTCCGTCCGGATCGAGAAGAAGCCATGACGATCATGAAGGGCAGCTCCGCCGCGGCCGGCGCCGACCTGCTGCGGGTGCGGAATCTGACCGTCACGTTCGCTGGACGCCGCAGCGCCACCTGGCGGCGGCCCGGCGCGGTGGTCGCCGTCAACGATCTGGACCTCGACCTCACGTCCGGAGAGACACTCGGACTGGTCGGCGAGTCGGGGTCGGGGAAGTCCACCACGGCGCGGGCGATTCTCCGGCTGCTGCGACCGTCCGGAGGAACCATCGAGGCCGCGGGGTTCGCGGTCGGCGCGTTCGGGCGGCGCGTGCCGCTGGAGTACCGCCGCGCCGTGCAAGCGGTGTTCCAGGATCCGCTGGGTTCCCTCGACCCGACCAAGGTGATCGGAGACATCCTCGCCGAGCCCCTGGCCGTCCACTTCGGCCTGCGCGGGACGGAACGGGACCGGCGCGTGGCCACGCTCCTGGACCAGGTCGGGCTCGCCGGTCATCACCTCCGCCGCTACCCCTACGAGTTGTCGGGTGGGCAACGGCAGCGGGTCTCGATCGCTCGCGCGCTGGCGGTCGAGCCGAAACTGATCATTCTGGACGAGCCGGTGAGCGCACTGGACGTGTCCGTGCAGAGCCAGGTCGTCAACCTCCTGGAGGACGTTCAGGAACGCACCGGTGTGGCGTACCTGTTCGTCGCGCACGACCTCGCCGTCGTGCGGCACGCCTGCGACCGGATCGCCGTGATGTACCGAAGCCGCATCGTGGAGGAGGGCCCGGCCGACCGGATCTGCGAGGCCCCGGCGCACCCCTATACCGAGGCCCTGCTGGCGGCCGTCCCGGATCCCGACCCGGCCCGCCAGCGCATCCAGCGGACCCGGCGACGAGAAATGCGCGCGACCGCTCCCGTCGGCGCCGTCCCGGCGGCCGGGTGCCCGTTCGCCTCCCGATGCCCTCACCGGATGCCGGTGTGCACCGAATCCTTCCCCGACTGGAGCCCTGTCACAGGCGGCGGCCGAGTGGCCTGCCACCTGCACAGCGGTTCACCTACCACCCCGGAGGAGACATGACGATCCGGAACCCGGCCATGGGCCGAGCGCTCGCGGCGGCGGCCGCGCTCGCGGCGGCCCTCGCATTGACCGCCTGCGGTGGCGGCGCGACAGGAGGCGGGGCCGCGGGCTCGCTGATCGACAGCACCGGTGCGCCCGCCTCGCCCACCGGCACGCTGCGCTTCGCCGCGTGGCAGGAGACGCCATCGATGGATCCGGCGCGCACCACCACACAGAACGGCGCGCTGATCTTCCCTGAGTACGACACGCTCACAGTCGTCGACGGCAAGTTCGACCCGAAGCCGTGGCTGGCGACGTCCTGGTCCCAGCCCGACCCCCGGACGTGGGAGTTCAAGCTCCGCTCCGACGTGACCTTCCACGACGGCTCCAAGTTCGACGCCGAGACCGTCAAGCTCAACCTCGACCGGGCCAGGAAGGTCACCGGCGGCCCGTACACCAACATCTACGCCCCGATCACGTCGGTGAAGGTCGTGGACCCGGCCACGGTGGACGTGTCGTTCTCCGAGCCGCAACCCGATTTCCCCTACAGCATGTCCACGGTCGCCGGAGCGATGATCAGTCCGAAGGCGATCAGGGAAGGCACGGACCTGACCCGCACGGCGGCGGGCAGTGGCGGCTGGATCTGGCAGAAGGACGCCCACAAGGAGGGCGCCGAGCACGTCTACAAGGCGAACCCGAACTACTGGAACAAGGCCGCCGTCCGGGCGCAGACGATCGACGTGAAGATCATTCAGGAGGACAACGCCCGGCTGAACGCCGTGCAGACAGGCCAGATCGATGTGATGGGGACGCTGCAGCCGGGCCAGATGCAGCCGGCCCAGTCCGCCGGCCTCAGGGTGCTGTCCGACTTCACGTTCACCGGCACGTTTCTGATCATGGACCGGAGCGGGAAGAAGGTGCCGGCCCTCGCCAAGCCGCAGGTCAGGCAGGCCATCGGCCTGCTGCTGGACCGGGACGCCTACAACAAGGCGCTGCTATCGGGCAAGGGCGACTCCAAGGGTGGCGGTTTCGCGGCGCCGGGCTCGCGCTGGTACGACGCCTCGCTCGACTCGCTGAACAGGCCGGACACCGCGAAGGCCAAGCAGCTGCTCGCCCAGGCCGGCTATCCGAACGGCTTCACCTTCGAGGTCGGCAACGCCCCGGTCGTCCGGCAGATGAACGAGACCATCGCGCAGCTGCTGAAAGAGGGCGGCATCACGATGAAGATCACCGATGTCGCCGACGGCCAGTACACGGCGGAGGTCCGCAAGGGGCGCTTCCCGGCGGGCTACTTCGTGCCGACCTCCATCGACCCGTACCAGTGGTGGAGCCGGACGATCTCCAACAACGGCATCTACAACTCCTTCGGGCTGAAGGATCTCGCCGACCTGGAGAGCGTCTACGACGAGGCCCGTGCGATGACCGGAGACGACGCTCGGAAGCCGCTGATCAGCCGGTTGCAGAAGGAGACCGTCGAGCGCGGTGTCGCGTTCCCGCTGAGCCAGAACCCGCGGGCGGCCGCCCTGACGGCCTCTGTGCACGCGTCGCAGCAGCCGATTTTTGCTCCAGAGGACATAGCCCCTCGCCCCCACTTCCTCTGGACAAAGTAATCTATGTTCACGAAGTCACCTAACTGGATGGGTCGCGTGGACGAACTGACTCCGACGGCATGGCTGTTCGACGTGGACGGCACCCTGCTGGACTCCGTGACCGGGACGTCTCTGCGTCCGCTGGCCAGGGAGTTGCTCAGCGGTCTGGCCGAGCGGGGGGTGCCCGTCCTGCTCTGGAGCGCGGGCGGCGCCGACTACGCGCGCCGCCGCGCCGACGGCGCGGGCCTCACCGGATACGTCGTGGCCGTGCACGAGAAGGAACGGCGGGACGGTGATGGCCGCTGGGTCCTGCCCGACCTGCCACCAGAGCACATCCCCGCAGTCCTCGTGGACGACCAGCCGGACGAGCTTCCCCTGGCCGGGGAGGTGGTGGGGGTCTCGCCGTACGTCGGCCCGAATCCGCGCGACACCGGACTCGCCTCCCTGCTGGCAAGGCTTGCGCACCCCAGCGAGCCGGTCCGGGTGCTCGAACGAAGGGAACCCATGAACGACGTCGGCCCCGATTGCGGGCGGCCCCTGTCGGTGCGGCTGCGCCGGATGATCGCCATCGATCCTTCGGCGACCGCTCTCACGTTCGGTGATCGGACCTACCTGTGGTCCTATCACCGCGAGGCGATCGAGGATCTGGAGCAGCTGCTGGACGGGACGGGCGCAAGGCGCATCGGCATCGTGCTGCGCAACCGTCCCCCACACGTGGCGGCACTGATCGCCGTGCTGGCGACGGGCCGTGAGGTCATCACTCTCAGCCCGTTCCACGGGGACTCCGGACTGGCCGAGGACATCGCGGCACTCGCTCCGCAGGCCGTCATCGCCGATCCGGAGGATTGGGCCAGGGAGGGCGTCGCTACCGCGGTGCGGGGGGTGCGGGCGGTTGCGATCGAGACCGGCGACGCCCGCGCCCTCATCCGGCACGCGACCGACTGGACTCCGGATCCGCGCCCGGCCGAGGTCTCCGACGTGGCGATCCTGATGCTCACCAGCGGGACCACCGGCAAGCCCAAGCGGGTTGAGTTGACCTACGACCGTTTCACTGCGGCGTTCAACGCCGCTGGCACGGGCGCCGCGATGGACGCAGAGGCGCGCCTGCGCCTGGAGACCGGCATCCTGTGGGCGTCACTCGTGCACATCGGCGGCTTCTATTTCGCGGTGAGCGCCGTCCTTGAGGGGCGGGCCCTGGCGCTGATGGAGCGGTTCGACGTCGAGACCTGGACGGCCCTCGTCCGCGAGCATCGTCCCAAGATCATCGGACTGCCGCCTGCGGCCATGCGCATGGTCATGGACGCCGACGTCCCGCTCGACGTGTTCGACGGCGTGCGCGGGGTCCTGTCCGGGACCGCTCCGCTGGACCCCTCCGAGGCCGAACGCTTCGAGGCGCGCTATGGCGTTCCCGTGCTGACCAACTACGGCGCCACGGAGTTCGCCGGTGCCATCGCCGGCTGGCACCTGAAACTGCGCCGTGAATGGGGCCACCTGAAGAAGGGCAGTGTCGGGCGCCCCCACCCGGGCATCGAGCTGCGCATCGTCGACCGCGAGAGCGGAACGCCGCTGGGCACCGGCGAGATCGGAGTCCTGGAGGCGCGCGGAGGTCAGCTTCCGGGCGAGGGCTGGACGCGCACCACCGACCTGGCCTCCCTGGACGCGGACGGTTTCCTGTTCATCCACGGCCGTGCCGACGACGCCATCAACCGGGGCGGTTTCAAGATCGTTCCGAGCGTCATCGAGGACGCGCTCAAAGCGCATCCGGCGGTCACCGACGCCTGCGCCGTCGGACTGCCCGACGAGCGGCTCGGCGAGGTTCCGGTCGCCGCGGTCAGCCTCCGTGCACCGGCCGAGGCCGCGGAACTCCGCGACTGGCTGGCAGGCCGGCTCGCCCGCTACCACCTGCCCACCGACATCAAGATCGTGGCCGAGCTGCCGCGCACCCCTTCCATGAAGATCAGCCGCCCGGACGTCCGGGCCCTCTTCGTCACCGAAAGGACCGCCCGATGAGCGAGACGACCGATGAGCGCACCAAGGAGGAGTTCGAGCAGGCGACCTCCGCCGAGCTGAACGACGCCGACATCGACAAGGACCGCGCGATCGTCGGCCGCGACTGGGCGAGCCGGTCGCAGGAGTTCCTCGGCACCGCGACGCCGGAGGCCATCCGCAACTTCGCCAACGGCTACGGGGACGACAACCCGCTGTTCACCGACCCGGAGTACGGGCGGGGCACCCGCTGGGGCGGGCAGATCGCTCCGCCGATCATGGCGGCGATCCTGAATGCCCCGCTGCACGGCGAGCGTCCGTCCAAGCAGGAGCGGGGCGGCAGCTACCGCGGCATCCACGCCTTCGTGTCGGGCGGCACGTGGGACTGGTACCGGCCGATCCGGCCCGGCGACACCCTCTACAGCTTCGGCGGCCTGGAGTCGGTCGAGGTCAAGCGCTCGGAGTTCGCCGGACGGTCGGTCGTCAAGGTGAACCGCGAGGTGAAGATGAACGGGAACGCCGAGGTCGTCGGCGTCTACCGCACCCTGGTCATCTACACCGAGCGCAAGAAGGCCCGCGAGCGCGGCAAGTACAAGAACATCGAGGAGCCGAACTACACCGACGAGGACCTCGCCAAGATCGACGAGATCTACGCGGCGGAGAAGCCGCGCGGCCGCGAGCCGCGCTACTACGAGGACATCAAGATCGGGGAGGCGCTCCCGCCGATGGTGAAGGGCCCGCTGACCACCACCGACATGGTCGTCTTCCACGCCGGCGGCTACGGCTTCGTCCCCTACGGGCTGAAGACCGGCCGGCTCGCGTACCAGAACCGGCAGCGGATCGCCCCGTTCTACATCAAGAACGACTACGGGGTGCCGGACGTCGCGCAGCGCGTCCACTGGGACTCCGCTTGGGCGCAGGCCATCGGCAACCCCCGCGCCTACGACTACGGCGTGCTCCGCGAGTGCTGGGCGCACCACTACCTGACGGACTGGGCCGGCGACGACGCCTGGGTGGTCGCGCAGCACGACGAGATCCGCAAGTTCAACTACCAGGGCGACACCCAGTTCCTATCGGGCGAGGTCACGGCGAAGGACGGCCGGGACGGCCGGGACGGCCGGTGCCTGGTCGACATCGCGTTCAAGGCCACCAACCAGCGCGGCGAGGACACGATGAAGGGCACCGCGACCGTCGCCGTGCCGAGCCGCGAGCAGGGCCCGGCGCTGCTGCCGGAGGTTCCCGCCGACCTGCAGCGCAAGGCGATCGAGATGATGGCCCGGCACGGCGAACTGCTGCGCGAGGGGCGGCAATGAGCGCCGAGGGCGACGGCGGTGTCCGTTCCGCTCTCACCGAGGGCGTCCTGCGGATCACCCTGGCACGTCCGGGAAAGGCGAACGCCCTGCGCCGCGAGGACATGACCGCTCTGCTCGACGTCCTCGAGCGAGCGGCGGCGAGCGGCGACGTCCGGGCCGTTCTTATCGACGCGGAGGGACGGAACTTCTGCGCCGGCGCGGACCTGGTGACCGCCAATGCGCCGGGGGCCGGCAAGCCGCCGCTCGGCTCGATGATCCGTTCATTGGCCGCGACCGCGCACCGGCTGATCCAGACGCTGTGGGATTTCCCGGCGCCGACGGTCGCGGCGGTCCAGGGCCGGGCGGCCGCGCTCGGGCTGAACATCGCGCTGGCGACCGACTTCGTGGTGGCCGCCGACACGGCCTCGTTCGCCCACCCGTTCGCGCAGCGGGGCTTCACCGCCGACAGCGGCGCCACCTATCTGCTGCCGCGGCTCATCGGAGTGGCGCGCGCGAAACGGATGCTGATCCGCGGGACGGTCGTTCCGGCGCCGCAGGCCCTGGAGTGGGGGCTGATCGGGGACGTGGTCCAAGCAGAGGAACTGCCGGGGGCGGCGGAGGCCCTCGCGGTTGAGCTGGCGGCCGGGCCGACGCTCGTCCATGCGCTCACCAAGGCACTGGTGTCGGACCATCTGACCTCCGACCTGCCGCGCGCTCTGGCGGCGGAAGCCCGCACCGTCGAGCTCAGCCTGCGCGGCGACGACTTCAAGGAGGGCGTGCGCGCCTTTCTCGGCCGCCGCGCACCGGCCTTCACCGGTCGCTGACCAGGAGGAACATCGTGGATATCGGATTCACCTCCGAGCAGGAGGAGTTGCGGGCCGTGCTGCGCGCCTTCCTGGACGATCATGCCGATCGGCGTGGCCTGCTCGACAGCGACACGTGCCACGACGCGAAGCTGTGGCGTCGTATGGCTACGGAGATCGGCGTCCAGGGGCTCGCCGTCCCCGAGGAGTACGGGGGTGCGGGCTTCGGGGCCGCCGAGATGTGCGTGGTCTTCGAGGAACTGGGCAGGGCGCTCGCGGGCGCGCCGATGCTCGCTACCGCCGGCCTGGCCGCGGCCGCGCTGCTGGCCTGCGGGGACGAGGACGCGAAGGCCGAGTTCCTGCCCGGCATCGCGGACGGCTCGACGATCGCGACGCTGGCGCTCGTCGAGGCGGAAGGTGCCTGGGAGACCGACGCCGTTCACACGCGTGCGAGGCGGTCTGACGGCGGCCACGTCATCGACGGTGCCAAGTACTTCGTGCTCGACGGCGTGCTCGCCGATCTCGTCCTCGTCACCGTTCGCACCGAGGAGGGGACGGCCCTGTTCGCGGTGTCCGGCGACGCGGCCGGGCTCGTCCGTCGTGCGCACGAAGCTGTCGACCCTACGCGGGGCATGGCCCGGCTGGACTTCGCGTCCGTTCCCGCTCGCCTGCTGTCCTCCGACCCGTCCGTGGTCGAGACCGCGCTGGACCAGGCACGGATAGCGCTCGCGGCCGAGCAGGCCGGGGGAGCGCAGTGGTGCCTGGAAACGGCTGTCGCCTACGCCAAGACCCGTCACCAGTTCGGACGTCCCATCGGGAGCTTCCAGGCGGTGAAGCACCGCTGCGCCGACATGATGGTCGCGGTCGAAGCGGCGCGCTCCGCCGCCTATCTCGCCGCGCTCACTGCGCATGACAACGCCGATGAACTGGCGATCGCCGCCACCAGCGCCCAGATCTGCTGTTCGCGCGCCTACACCGAGGTCGCCGCAGGCACCATCCAGATCCATGGCGGTATCGGCTTCACCTGGGAGCACGACGCCCACCTCTACTACAAGCGCGCCAAGACGGACGAGCTGCTCTTCGGCTCGCCCGACTGGCACCGTGACCGGCTCGCCCGCCTCACCGGGATCGCGCCGCCCAAGACGATCGAAGGAGGCGTGAGTGCCTGACGACGAGGAGTTCCGCGAGTCGCTGCGCGCGTTCTTGAAGGAGCACGCGCCGGGCAGGGCGCCCAAGGGCGCGGCCGAACGCCTGGCCTTCGCCAAGGCATGGGCGGCGACCAAGTACGACCACGGCTTCGCGGGGCCGGCCTGGCCTCGCGAGGCCGGTGGCATGGGCCTGCCGTTCGAGCAGCAGGTCATCTACCAGGTGGAGATGGCCAGGTACCGGCTGCCGGCCATGCCCGGGACCGGCTGGGAGATGGTCGGCCCGACCATCATCAAGTACGGGACGCCCGAGCAGAAGGAGAAGTATCTGCGCGCCACGCTGCGCGCCGACATCGTGTGGGCGCAGGGCTTCTCGGAGCCCGAGGCCGGCTCCGACCTGCCCGGTCTGCGCACGACCGCCCGCCGCGACGGCGACCACTATGTGGTGAACGGCCAGAAGGTGTGGAACACCAACGCCGAGAAGGCCGACATGCTGTTCGTGCTCGTCCGGACCGGCACGCAGGAGGCACGACAGAAGGGCATCAGCTACCTGCTGATCGACGCGCACGCGCCCGGCGTGACCGTCCGCCCGATCCGCGACATCACCGGCGGCGAGCACTTCTGCGAGATCTTCTTCGACGAGGTCAGGGTGCCCGTGTCGCAGCGCGTGGGGGAGGAGAACGACGGCTGGCGCATCGCCCGGACGACCCTCGGCCACGAACGCTCGGCCGGAGCGCTCAATCAGGCCGCCTTCTACCGCCGGATCGTGGATGAACTGATCGCGCTCGCCCGTGAGCGCGGTGCCGTCGCCGACACCGGCGTCCGCCGCAGGCTCGCCGACTTCGACGTGCGGGTCAGGGTGATGAACGCGCACGCGGCCCGAACGATCGCCTCCATCGTCGCCACCGGCGAGCCGGGCCCTACGTCCTCGGTGTCACGCCTCTACAACAGCGTGTTCGAGCAGGAGCTGCACGAGTTCGCGGTCGAGTTGCTCGGCCCGTTCGGGCTGCTCGGACGCGGCGACCCGGACACGGTGCAGCGCGGCCGGTGGACGGGTGGATGGCTCGCCACCCGAGCCTCCACCATCGGGGCCGGCACCGCGGAGATCCAGCGCAACACCATCGCCGAGCAGCTGCTCGGCCTGCCCCGCGACCCGGCCATGCCACCTCGCCCGTGACCGTGACCTATAATGAGGATACTCTTTCAACATGAGCACCACCGATTCCATGCAGAAGGCGCCGTCTCAGGAGCAGTTCGGGATACTGACCGACGATGCCATCGAGTACTCGCGAAAGCGCCTCGGTGTCCCGCAGCCGCAGCACAACCCGCCTCACAACTACGAGGTGACGTGGGACGGCGTCCGGCATTTCGCCTTCGGGTACGGCGATGACAACCCCCTGTACTGCGACCCTGGGTACGCCGCGTCCTCCCGCTGGGGCAAGCTGATCGCGCCGCCCACGTTCCTGTACACGATGGGCGAGGACGCGGCTCCCAAGCCGTCTCCCGAGACGAAGGCGCTGCTGAAGGGCGATCCCTTCGCCGGGCTCGGTTCCTACCAGGCCGTCATGGAGTTCGAGTGGTGGCGTCCGCTGGAGCAGGGGGATCGCTGCCGGGTACTGCAGGCGCAGGTGGGCGTCCAGCCGAAGCCGAGCAGGTTCGGCAAGCGGACCGTCCACATCACTCACGATTACATCTACACCAACGGTGCCGGCGATCTGCATGCGGTCAGGCGCGGCACCTGGATCAACGCCGAGCGGCACACCTCCAAGAAGGTGGCCAAGGAGAAGCTCGTCCAGGAGCCCTACACGCCGGAGCAGCTGGCCGAGATCGACGCCGCCTACGCGGCCGAAAGCCGCCGGGGCGCAGAGCCTCGCTACTTCGAGGACGTCCAGATCGGTGATGAACTGCAGCCGCGGGTCAAGGGCCCGCTGACCACCACCGACGTCGTGGTCTGGCATCTCGGCTGGGGCATGCAGCTCACCCCGCCCGGGTCGTTCCGCCTGGCCCACCGCATCCGCCGGAAGGCGCCCGGTCTCTACCCGCCGAACGACCTCAACGTCCCCGACACCGTGCAGCGGCTGCACTGGGAGCCGAAGCGCGCCCAGGAACTCGGCCTCCCGAGTTCCTACGACTACGGAGGCATGCGCGAGACGTGGCTCTGCCACATCATCACCGACTGGATGGGCGACGACGGCTGGCTGTGGAAGCTGCGCTGCGAGCACCGGAAGTTCAACTACATCGGTGACGTGACGTGGGTGCGCGGAAAGGTCGTGGACAAGGTCCAGCAGGACGGCCGCAACGAGGTGCACCTCGAGGTCTGGTGCGAGAACCAGCGCGGCGAGACCACCACTCCCGGCACCGCGGTCGTCCTCCTGCCGTCCCGCGGCGCCCCCCGAGTCGAGTTGCCCGCACCCCCGGCCACGGATCTGGACGGAATGGTCCAGCACGAACTCGTCCGCTACGGCGTCGGTGGCCAGGAAGACACCGAATGACCCGAAGGATTCGTGTCACCGTCGACTACCCGGTCAGCGTCCGAGGCTACGATCCGAGCCTGCTCGCACCCGAAGGCATGCGCCGGATCGCCACGGCCGCTGAAGACGCGGGGCTGGACGCCATCGCCTTCACCGAGCACCCGGCTCCGTCCAAACGGTGGCTGGACGCGGGCGGCCACGAGGCACTGGACGTCACCGCGGCGCTCTCCTTCTGCGCCGCGGTGACCGAGCGGCTGCGGCTCCACTCGTACCTTCTCGTCCTGCCCTATCGGAATCCGTTCCTGACGGCCAAGAGCGTCGCGACCGTGGACGTGCTGTCGGGCGGGCGGATGACGCTCGTTGCAGGTGCCGGCTACATGAAGTCGGAGTTCAAGGCGCTCGGCGTTCCGTTCGAGAACCGCAACGACCTGTTCGATGAGGCCCTGGAGGTGCTACGGGGTGCCTGGACGCAGACTCCCTACACGTTCCAGGGCGGTGGCTTCGAAGCCGATGCGATCGCCCCGCTTCCCCGGCCTGCCCAGAAGCCGGACGGCCCGCCGATCTGGATCGGTGGGAACAGCGCGCGAGCCCGCCGGCGTGCAGCGGAACACCAGGGGTGGAGCCCCCTGCTCATCGATGAGACGCTGTCCCGCACTACGCGCACCCGAGCGCTGAGCAGCGTGAAGGAACTGGCCCAGGCCATCTCGTCCGTCCGCGACATGGCCGCCGACATACAAGGCAAGGACGCTCGCCTGGACGTTCAGGTCCAGACTCCGCAGAGCGGCTGGCTCCGAACCGGCGGCTCAGCGGAGGAGCACCGTGAGCACCTGGGCCGCCTGGTGGAGGCCGGGGTCACCTGGTTCGTCATCCAACCCCCGGGTGACAGCGTCAGCGCGACGGCGGAAGCGCTGGCCCGGTACGGCGAGGTACTTTCCACCTTCTAGGCCCATCTCCCTCCAGCACGCGAAGAGCGGCCGACGTGAAGCCACGTCGGCCGCTCTAGTGCGTCGTCTGTCAGGGCTGTCCGGGATTGAGTGCCACGAACAGGCCCTCCGCCTCGGCACAGCGGGTCTCGCCGTCGAAAATGGCACCCCTGAGGAAGCGCTTGCGGCCCTCCTCGCGGTCGAACCACGCCTCGGCGCGCAGATCGCGATCCAGGGGGGTGATGCTGCGGTAGTCGACGCGAAGGTAGGCGGTGCGGGAGATGGGACGTCCGCCGGCGTTGGCCAGCCTTCCGAGCATCTCGTCGAACACCAACGGGATCGCCCCGCCGTGGGCCGCGCCGTTGCCGCCGAGGTAGTAGCGTCCGAACCGGACACTGCCCCGGACATGCTCATCGTCGGACTCGTCGACCGTGAACACGGGAACGAGCGCTTGGCCCCGCCCGGGCAGGTCGATGCGGTGCCCCGTGATCTGCTCCCGCTCGGAGACGGCGTACAGCCCCAGTTCCACTGCTAGGTCCTCGAAGGCCCGAGTCATCTCCTTGAGCAGCTCCGGCGGCGGAGCCGCACCGGTGATCCGGTCGTGGAGCAGGCGCAGTGACTCGATCATTCCGGCAAACCCGGGGCCACCGGGAGCGGAGTCGTCCCCGTTCCCGGCTCCCCAGCCTGCGGTGGCGTAGCGGCTCATCCGCGCGCCACGGGACGGAACAGCGGCAGCAGCCATCCGTCGGAGATCGGCGAGAACAGGACTTCGAGCTCCATGCCGATCTCGACCTTCTCCGGCTCCACGTCGATGACGTTGCTGACCAGACGGGCACCCGGAGCGTCCGGCAGATCGAGGATGACGGGGACCAGGGTGATGTCCGGCAGACCGGGGAATCCGTGGACGACGGAGAAGCTGAAGACGGTCGCGCGGCCGGACAGCTCCGTCCAGTCCACCTCGGTCGACTGGCATTCCGGACAGAACGGCGTCGGCGGAAGCCGGAACGTTCCGCAGGCGGCGCACTTGGGCGCGACGAGCCGCTCCTGCTTGGCCGCCTGCCAGAACGGCTCGGTCGAGGTGTCGGTAGTGATCCGCACGTGGTCGGCCGGCAGGGCCTGTGCCTTCATGTTCGCTCCCATGCTGTTCACGCGTCCCGGCCGAGGATGAGCCCGCTGACCGGCAGCGCCGCGGGGCCGCCGGAGACCAGCGCCAGCTCCGCGTCGGCCACCTGGTTGACGGCGGTGCCGCGCATCTGCTCGACGGCCTCGCGGATGTGGGTCATGCCGATGATGTACGCCTCCGACAACTGCCCGCCGTGGGTGTTCACCGGGATCGAGCCGCCCTTGTAGCGGATCGCGCCGCTCTCGACGAACTCGCCGCCCTCTCCCTTCTTGCAGAAGCCGTAGTCCTCGAGCTGCATGAGGACCATCGGTGAGAAGTGGTCGTAGAGCAGCGCGACGTCGATGTCGGTGGGCGCGACCCCGGCGCGCTGGTACAGGTGCTTGGCGACGGGGGCGTGTCCGGATGAGGCGAACTCCTCGCCGGGCATGCCCATCCAGGCGAAGGCCCGACCCCAGTCGCGGTTGCCGCCGTGGGCCGCGGCGATGACCGGGACGGGCTTCTGCCGGAGGTCGCGGGCCTTGTCCAGGCTCGTGGTGATCACCGCGACAGCGCCGTCGGTCTCCAGGCAGAAGTCGAACAGGCATAGCGGCTCGGCGATCATCCGGGCGTTGAAGTAGTCGTCCAGGGTCATCGGCTCGCGCTTGAGGGCCGTCTCCCGGTTGCTCGCGTTCTGCCGCTGCGACATGGCGATCTCGGCGAACGCCTCGCGGCGCGTCCCGTAGTCATGCATGTGGCGGCGGGTGAGCACCGACATCAGATGACCGGGGCCGGAGAGCCCGGACGGCTGAAGGAATGAGTTGATGGGGCTCGGCGCCGCGGCTGCGAAGACGCTGCCGAGCCGTTGCCTGGCCTGCTGCAGGGCCATCACCGTGACGACGACGGTGGCGTCCCCGGCGAGGATCGCCGCGCGGGCGAGGCCGATCGAGCCGGCCGAGCCGCCGCCGCCCGACGTCAGCGCGGCGCTGAAGGTGACCTCGGGGATGCCGAGGGTCTCCATGAACTCCGCCGTGTCCATCTGGGAGCCGTATCCCGCGCCGGCACCCGAGTAGTAGGCGAACCCGTCGATGTCCTTGACCGACAGACCCGCATCCTCGCAGGCCGCGAGGATCGCCTTGCCGGCCAGCTCCGTGATCGTCTGCGGTACGGACTGCCCGCGCGGGTAGTACGGCGTCGCGCCGACTCCGACGATCGCGACCTGCGTTGCGTTGCGGCTCACATATGCCTCCACTGTGCCGTGTACCGGCCGGTGCTCTGCACGGGGCGGTTGCCTCTATTCGTTATACCGTTCATGGCTCAATCCACGGTCGTTCGGGGTCACGTGCGCGAGAGATCAGCAAAAACAAGATACTCATCTCTCCACTTTTCGAAGTGGCCGCCCTATAGTGAGAGCCCACCCCCGTACTCGCCCCGCCCTGCCCGGACGTGTCAGGGCGGGGCGGGGGCGCGTACGTCTGTGGAGGAAACCCATGAAGCTTCGCCCAGGTCAGCAGGTCGCCAGCACCGTGGACGGGACAAGGTTGATCGTCGTCCGGGCCCCCGCCGAAGAAGTGGCCCTGACCTGCGGCGGCGCCGAGATGGTCGATGCCAAGCAGGCGCCCGCCCCGTCCGGCGTCCCCGCTGAGGATGCGCGCGAGGGGACCCAGCTCGGCAAGCGCTACGCCGCGGAGGCGCTCGGCATCGAACTGCTCTGCACCAAGCCCGGTGAGGGGACGGTGGCCGCCAACGGGACGCCGCTGGTGCTCCAGGGCGCCAAGCCGCTGCCCGCCTCCGACTGAGCCCGTTACCGATTCTGAGCTCGGGGCCGGGACCGCGCCGGCGGACCAGTCCCCGATCGGCGAGTGGAGCATGCGATGAACTTGACGATGCTGCTGGACATGGCGGCGGACGGATTCGGCGATCGAACGGTGATCGGCTCGCGAAAGGACGGACTCACCGCCGCGCGGCTGCGAGACCTCTCGGCGGCGGCCGCCGCACAGGTGCGCGCCGCCGGGGCCGAGGCCGTCGTCTACCTCGCGGTGAACGGCCCCGCGTTTCCGCTGGCGATGTTCACCGCGGCGCGAGCGGGCGTTCCGCTCGTCCCGGTGAACTACCGGCTCGGCGCCGAGCAACTGGCGGCCCTGCTCGCCAACCACCCGAACGCGTACGGCATCGCCGACGAGACGCAGAGCGAGGCGCTGACCCGCGCAGGACTCTCCGCTCGGACGCCGGAGGACTTCATCCTCGAGGCCGCCCAGGCCGCTGAGAAGGGCGTCGGCGACCAGGACGACGCCCATGACGCACCCGAGGCGCCCGCCGTCATCATCTACACGAGCGGGACCACGTCCGCGCCCAAGGGCGTCCTGCTGCACCATCGCAATCTGGTGTCGTACGTGCTCGGAACAGTCGAGTTCGCAGCGGCCGGCGACGATGAGGCATCGCTGATGAGCGTCCCGCCGTACCACATCGCGGCCGTGTCCAACGTGCTCACCAACCTGTACGCAGGACGCCGGTTCCTGACCCTCCGGAACTTCAGCCCCGAGGGCTGGCTCGACCTGGTGCGCGCCGAGTCGGTGACCAACGCGATGGTGGTCCCCACCATGCTCGCCCGCATCGTGGACGCCGACGGCGTGGACCGCTCCGTTCCCAGCCTCCGCGCGCTCGCCTACGGCGGGGCGAAGATGACCCCGCGTGTCATCGAGCGGGCCCTGAAGGAGTGGCCGCACATCGACTTCGTCAACGCCTACGGGTTGACGGAGACCAGTTCCACGATCGCGATCCTGGGGCCCGAGGACCACCGAGCCGCGATCACGTCGGACGAGCCGCTGGTCCGGGCGAGGCTCGCATCGGCCGGACGGCCCGTCCCGTCGGTCGAGGTGGAGATCCGCGACGAGGCGGGCCGTCCCGTCCCGGCGGGCGAGGGCGGACGGATTTACGTGCGCGGCGAGCAGGTGTCGGGGGAGTACGCCGGATCCGGGCCCGCCGTCGACGAGCGCGGATTCTTCGACACCCGCGACTGGGGCCGGCTGGACGAGGACGGCTACCTGTTCGTGGAGGGCAGGATCGACGACACGATCATCCGCGGCGCGGAGAACATCGCACCGGCCGAGATCGAGGACGTGCTGCTGCGTCATCCAGGGGTCGCGGACGCCGCCGTGGTCGGCGTCCCCGACGAGGAATGGGGCCAGCGCGTCGAGGCGGTCGTCGTGCCGCTCCCGGGCGCCGATCTGGACGGCGAGACCTTGCGCGCGTACGCGCGCGAGAGGCTGCGCGGGTCGCGTACTCCGGACCGGATCGCACTCTGGACCGAGCTGCCCCGGACCCCCACCGGGAAGATCGTCAAGCGGGATGTGGTCGCCGGTCTCACGGCGGCCGACCGGCAGACGGCCTGAAGGCCGGCGGGAGGACGAAACGGCCCCCGGGACCATTGCGGTCTCGGGGGCCGTTTCGCTGCTCACCATGCCGGATGGCCGCCCGTCACACTTCGGTGTCGGTGTGGACGCGGGCCAGCCGCAGCCCTTCGGCCCGGCCGGGGGCGATGATGTCCCACCGGCCGCATGAGCACGCGCAGCGGTAGCTGCCGTCGCCCACGGGGATGACGGACTGGGCGACGCACCGTCCGTCCTCACTCGCCACGTCGTGGAGGAACTCGGTGGGCGAGTCGTGCATGACGTTGCCGCTCACCGGACTACACCGCCACCGCGTCGGCCGTCGGCAGCGGCGGAACGCCCGGGAACAGCTCGGTGAAGGCGCCGACGGTGATCCGGTGCTTCAGCGCCGGGGACACGTTGTCGAAGAGGCCGTGGAGGGTCTCCTGCGTGTGGCCGTAGGTGCCCTCCATGTGTGGGTAGTCGCTGCCCCACATGACGTTGTTGTAGCCCATCGACTGGGCGGCGGCGACCGCCGTGGCGTCGTGCTGGAAGGAGGCGTACACCTGCGAGTAGATGATCTCCCGCGGTGAGCGCTTCAGCTTGGGGCGCACCGCCATCGCGTGCTGGCGGTAGCCCTCCTCGATCCGGTCGGCGATGAACGGCACCCAGGTCGCGCCGCCCTCGGAGATCAGCACCTTCAGGTTCGGGTGCCGGTCCAGGGCGCCGGAGGCGACCATCTTCACCACGGCGCGCTGCCCGCCGAACGTCGTCTCGGTGTAGTTGAGGACGGCGCCGCCCGGCCCCCGGTACACCTGGCCGGCCATGCCGCCGCTGGACAGGTCGATGGGGTCGGTCCCGATGTGGAACGCCAGCACGATCCTGGCTTCCTCGGCGGTGGCCCAGAAGGGCTCCCAGACGTCCTGGTTGTAGTCCTTCTGCAACGGGTGCGGGCTCACCGGCATGAAGACCGCCCGGAAGCCCATCTCCGCGCACCGCTTCAGCTCGGTAATCGCGTCGTCGATGTCGAGCGTGGACACCTGGGCAGTGCTGATCAGCCGCGGCGAGTACCTGTCGATCGTGTCGTAGGACCAGTCGTTGGACACCCGCAGCGCCTCGCGCAGCACCTCCGGCGTCCGGAAGGAGCTGCTCCACATGCCGAGCGAGGGGAACACCAGCTCAGACCAGATGCCCTCCTGGTCGAGGTCCGGCAGGCGCTTGGTGACGTCGGCCGCCCCCGGCGCGCGATGCGTCGCCTCGAGGAACTCGAGGGCCTTTCCGGTCGGCAGCTTGCGGCGGAACGACATCCCGTCGATGTGGACGGTCTCCCACTGCCCGTCGGGGTCCTTCTCCGTGCGCGGCACCAGCTCGGCGAGCCTCGGGGGCAGGGACTCCCGCCACAGGTCGTCGGGCTCGAGGAAATGCGAGTCGCCCGAGTTCGCCCAGATCTTCTGCGCGTCGCTCATCGGGTCCTCCGTTCGTTGTCGTCGTTCCAGGTCGCTGCGCGGTCCAGGAGGGCAGGTACGTCCTCCAGGGCGCGCAGCATGTCGTTGAGGTGCGTGCAGGTGCTGGTGCCGGTGAAGCGGTCGCGGACGTGCCCGCGCAGTCCGGCGAGCGGGACGCCGGCCAGCCGGGAGGCGCTCGCCACGGCGGCCGGGCACTCCATCCACGGCAGGACGCGGGCGCGGGCTTCGCACCGTGTGACGGTCCCGCCCTCGATGTCGGCCGTCAGGGTGTACTCGTGGATGACGGTCTCGAGCCCGTCCAGCAGGACGTAGGAGTCGCGGAAGAACGCGTCCACGGTGGCGTGTTCGCCGGGGACGACGTCGATCCGGCGGGCGCGGCGCATCGCCTCGGGCGGCAGGGGGTCCGTGGCGTGCCAGGCGTCCGGGTCGTCCCCGGTGTCGAGCGGGGGCGCCGCCGGACCGGTGACGGTCGGCGGCAGCCCGGTCGCCTCGATCCCGTTCATGATCGTCCCGCCGGTGGCGAATCCGGCGCAGAGGTCGGCGACGAAGCCCGGGCGTCCCGGCCTTCCCGGCATCGTGCTCTGCCGCGCCATCTCCGCCTTCATCGCCTGCTCGGAGGTCCCGGCGCTGACCGCCTGCCCCGAGATCAGCGTGGTGACCGGGACCTCGTCCAGCAGCAGGTAGAGCAGGTCGTGGTCGGCGGCGAGGCGCGGATCGGCCTCGTCCAGCCGGCCCCGGAACCCCGAGCTCGCGCGGGCGCCGATCAGTGCGTCCAGCGGGCGGACGGGATCGGTGCTCAACTCGCGCACGAAGCGTCCGCCGACGAAGTCCACGACGGCGCGCATGCTCGCCTGGGACAGGGTGCGGGACCCGCCCGCCGCGCGCGTCAGCAGGTCGCGTCCCCTGCCCACCAGGACCAGCGGGCCCTGCAGGCCGTCCGGCCGGACCATGTCGACGGTGCTGGTGCGGCGCACCGAGCCGGAACGCCGCGCGGGCGTACCGCAGGTGGGCTCGTGCAGCCCGTGACGCGGATGCAGAGTGCGCGCCGGCGGGATGAGGGTCATCGCTGCTCCAAGAGGCCCGGCCGTCGGGAGGTGGCCGGTTGTGTCCACATCTGAGTGAAAACGACTTTTTCAGTACTAGCCCATCCGTATCCGCTTTGTCAATCGGCGATCGAACGATGTCAGCCGATGACACCGCGCTCGCGCAGCGCGGCGATGGCGGTCGCGTCGTAACCGAGCTCGCTCAGCACGGCATCGGTGTGCTCGCCGACCGAGCATCCGCCCTCCGCCTTGGTCGCGGAGCGCGAGAACCGTACGAGCGGCCCCATTCGCAGATGCTCATCGAAGATCGCGTTCGTCGCCGTGACGCAGTACTCCGCCGCGAGCGCCTCGTCGGTCTGCAGGACCAGTTCCGGCAGCCGCTCGGTCACCCGCACGCATCCCACGTCGGCCTTGGTGAGCAGGTCCTCCCACTCGGCGGCGGGCCGCCGCGCGAAAACCCCGGCCAGCTTCTCCGCCAGCGCCCCGTCGTTCGCGCGCCGGGCCTCCGGCGTCGCGAAACCTTCGCCTCCGAGGTCGGCCTCCCCGGCGAGTGCCGCGGCCAGGGGCTCCCATTCCCGAGGCTCGGGGGCGGCGAGGAACACCCACCCATCGGAGGCCTTGTACATCCGGTACAGCGCACTGAACCCGTGCCCATCCGGATCCGGCACCGGCGCCGGGCGGCGGCCCGGGTAGTCGACGACCTGCTCCAGGATCGCGTGCGTCGCGCTGCCGACCATCGTGGCGGTCAGGGGGCCCATCGGCCGGCCGAGCCGCCGCGCCAGCACGCCGAGCAGGATCGTGGACGCGACGCCGAGCGCGGCGATCCCGTCGGCCTGCATGGTCGGCACCGCCGTCGCGCTCGCCAGCCGCATGGCCCCGGCCTTGATCTCCTTCAGTGACTCGGTCCCGTGCGCGGCGTCCGGCGCGTCCGTGAGCGCCAGGCCGAAGGCAGCGCCGATGGAGGGCGCGTATGCGGGCCGTCCGCCGGACGGGCCTCCGGTTCCGTAACCGGGCGCGCTGACGTAGATCAGGTCCGGGTTGATCTCGCGCAGCGTGTCGGCGTCCACCCCCGCACGCTGGGCGGCGCCCGCCCGGAAGCTCTGCAGGACCACGTCGGCCTCGGCGGCGAGTTCGCGGACGATGCGCAGCCCCTCCTCGGTCGTGAGGTCCACCGCGACGCTCTCCTTGCCCTGGAGCACCTTCGCGCCGCCCGACTCGGGGAACGGCCCGATGTTGCGGATGCCGTCGCCCTCCTTGGCCTCGATCTTGATCACGCGGGCGCCGAAGTCGGTGAGGACCGTCGCACCGTACGGCCCGGCGAACATCGTGCCGAGCTCCAGGATCGTGACGCCCGCCAGGGGGAGCGCCGCGGGCGCGGCCGGGGGAGCCGCCGCCGGAGCGGGGGAGGCCGCGGCCCGCCGCAGTTCGTCGCCGTGCTCGTCCAGGCGGGGCGCGGAACGGGGAGCCCTGAGCGGCATCTCGTTCTCGTGCACCAGGGTGGACGGCTGGACGACCCGGCCGAACTCCGGGTCGTCGGCCTCGGCGACCCGGTGGTCGTGGTGCAGCTGCGGGTGGTTCAGGACGTCCGGACCCGCCCGGAACACCTCGGCCATGAGGTCGGGATTGGTGTCGAAGACCCGCTGCCACTCGGCGAGCGTCCGCTCCCGCACCTTCCCGATCATGATCTCCCAGAGCCCGGTGCGCAGCTCCTGGGTCTCCAGGACCGGAAGCCCCTTCCACTTCGGGTCCGCCAGCATCTCGGTCAGGCCGAACTCCTTGAGCATCGCGGCGAACAGCCTCGGGGCCGTCTGCGCGAACTGCAGCCAGTGGCCATCCTTGGTCGGCGCGATCAGCAGCGGGTAGACCAGCGGCGCCTGCGGCTCGCCGTCCTCGGTGAACGCCTCGACGTTCTGGTAGGCGTCGGGCCAGCGCAGCCCCACCATCTCGGTGAACCACGTCCAGGTGTCGAGGGCGGTGACGCCGCGGACCATGTCCGCCTCGACATGCTGGCCGAGCCCGCTCGACGCGCGCTCGAAGAGCGCGGTGAGAATGCCGTGGACGGCCGTCTGCGACGCGCCCCACCCCGCGTAGGGAACGGACACGAACGCCGGTCCGGGCCGTGTGACCATCCGGCTCTTCGTCTGGAACATGCCGAGCTTGGCCATCACCATCCCCTCGTAGCCCTTGAGGTGGGCCCAGGGGCCGGACGCGCCGAACCCGGTGATGGCCGCGCTGACCAGCCGCGGATTGAGGGCGGCGAGGTCGGCGGGGGCGAGCCGCAGCCGGGCGGCCGCCCGCGGCCGGAAGGTCGTGACGAGCACGTCCGCGGTGGCGATCAGGCCGTCCAGCACCGCCCGGTCGGCGTCGTCGCGCAGGTCCAGACGGACGCTGCGCTTCCCGCGGGCCAGGGCCGGCCAGGCGGTCCGGTCGCGCAGCGGGCTGCCGCCCGGCGGCTCGACCTGGACGACGTCCGCGCCCGCGTCGGCGAGGAACTGCGTCGCCTGCGCGCCGGGGATCGTGGTCGACAGGTCGATGACCGTGATCCCGGCGAGCGGGCCGTCCTCCGGCCGCTCGCGCCCGGCCACCGTGTTCGCCGCAGGACCTTCGCCCACCGTGCCACCTCCGTGAAGAGCTCAAGAATCTATATTCTTTAACTCGGTACGATACGTAGGGGACTGTGAGCCGGGCAACACGTCGGAAACAAAAGATTGCACTGAATAGACCGAGAGGGCGAGAGGCGCCCGCTCCGCACGGGGCGGGGGTCAGCTCGCGGGACGGCCGGCGCCGAGCGCGCGCAGCGCGAAACCGGTGATCTGCGCCGCCACCGTGGACGCGCCGTCCCGCGCCGCCCCGGTCATCTGGTCCTCGAAGGCCTGTCCCAGGACGGCGCGGATGGAGCGCGCGTCGGGCTCCGGGTCGGTCCAGGGGAACGAACCGTCCGCCTGCCCGGCCCGCAGGATCTCGACGATGAGCTCCTGCTGCTCGGCGAGGGCCCGGGCGCGCTCCTCGGCGTAGCCGCGCGCCCGGGTGGCCTCACCCGAACTGAGCGCCAGCACGCGCTTGCGGCGCCGGTCGTCGGCGGTGATGCCCAGCATCCCTTCGATCAGGGCTCCGAGGGCTTCGGCCGGGCCGCCGGCGGCGGAGGCGAGCGAGCGCAGCTCCGTCATCACCCGGATGCCGTCACGGCGGAACATCGCCAGGAACAGGGCGTCCTTGGATTCGAAATGCCGGTAGAAGGCGCGCGTCGACAGCCCCGCGGCGGTGAGGATCTCGGTGATGGACACCGGCGCGCCTTCCGCCTCCGCCAGGCAGCGGTACGCGGCGTCGAAGATGCGCACCCTCTCCGCGGCCTGACTCGGCACCGGCACCGTCCCCTCCTGCGTTCCGCGCCCGGACGGCTCTCGGTGACGGCCGGGGTCCGGGACCACCAGCCTATCCAGGCCGGAACGCGCCGGAAGGACGGCGCGGACCGGACGAGCGCGGGCGAGCTCAGTGCCACCATTCGTTGAGGATGGCGAGGTGGCGGCGCATCCGGTGCCGGGCGAGGCTCTCGTCGCCCGCGAGGATCGCCTCCAGGATTCCCCGGTGGACTTGCTCGACGTCCTCCGCCGCCTCGGCGCCCGGCAAGGACGGCGTCTGGGCGCTCGTGTGCCGCGTCCACAACTCGGTGAGGACGCGCAGGAACAGCACCAGGACGGGGTTGCCCGCCAGCAGCGCCAGTTCCCGATGGAAGGGGTCCTGCGGCGCACCGCGGCCGTCGCTCGGCCAGAGCACCCGCACGGCGTCCCGCAGACGGGCGGAGACGCCCGGCTCGTCCCGGCGGGCGATGACCGGGCTGAGCGTCCCGAGTTCGATCGCCTCGCGGACCGACAGGAGGTTCGCCACCCCGGCGCGCTGGTAGTCGAGATACAGCGCCATCGTCTCGATGCTGGCGCGCGGGTCCGGCGCGGTGACCAGCAGCCCGCCGCCGGGCCCCCGGCGCATCCGCGCGACGCCGTGGTACTCGAGCAGGCGAACGGCTTCGCGGAGCACCGCGCGGCTGACGCCGTAACGGGCGAGCAGCTCCGCCTCCGAGCCGAGCGCCTCCCCGATCGGCCAGCCGTCGGCGGCGATCTGATGATGGATCCGGGAGGCCACGACCTCGCCGAGCTTGCCGTCCGGTGCCTCGATCAGCTGCGGCGCGATCGGGCCGTCCGGCTCGCCGCTCCGGTGCGTCCTCAGCCAGTCGGCCGTCGCGGTGAGGTGCTCGACGACCAGCGCCCGGGCCCGTCCGGTGTCACCGGCGATGACGGCCTCGACGATCGCCGTGTGGTGGCGCCCGGCGGACTCCTTGCTGCGCACCGCCTCGGCCTTCGGGGTGTGCGTCGCGGTGTGCGCGTAGCGGGTCGTCAGCCGGGTCAGGATCTCGATGAACGAGCAGAGCGCCGCATTGCCCGACAACTCGCCGAGGGCCAGGTGCAGCACGTCCTGGGACCAGATGCCCGGCTCCTCGCGCCGGCGCGACTCCTCCTCCAGGAGGCCGCGCAGCCGCCGGACGCCGTCCTCGGTGAGGCGTTCGGCCGCCAGCTCCGCGGCGCGCGGCTCCAGCAGCAGCCGCGCCCCTATCAGGTCGTCGACACTGGTGCCGACGTAGTCGAGGTAGATGACCATCGCCCGGGTGGCGGGAGCCGCGTCGGGCGCCGTCACGAACAGGCCGCCGCCGGGGCCGCGGCGCATCCGCGCCACCTGGTGGTGCTCGACCAGGCGCAGGGCCTCGCGCAGGACGGCCCGGCTCACGCCGTACCGGTCCTGCAGGTCCTGCTCGGAGCCGAGATTGCGGCCGACCGGCCAGCCCGCGGCGATGATCTCGTCCTCGATCCGGCGGGCGACCTGCGCGCCGAGCGTCCCGCCGCGCGCCCCGGATCCCCGTTCCCGATCGGACGCGGTCCCGGCTTCGCCCACCGGCGAAAGGCCCGCAGCAGGCGTCGGCATGGACCTCGGTGCTCCTCGCAGATCGGTTTGAGTATCCTCAGTTTAGTCGATCAGGAGGACGGCGCGGAGCGCCGGTCGGCCGCCCGGCGTCAGCGCGGAGCGAAGCGCTGGCCGGCGTCCAGCCGGAGGCACTGCCCGTTCAGCATCTGGTTGTCGACGATCGAGAGCACGAGCTTGGCGTACTCCCCCGGGCGGCCCATCCGCTTGGGGAACGCGGCGTCCTTCGTCAGCGTCTTGGCGAAGTCGTCGGGGATCTTGGCGGTCGCGCCGGTCGCGAAGAGGCTCGGCGCGATCGCGAGGACGCGGATGCCGAGCGAGCCCAGGTCACGGGCCATGGTCAGGCACATCCCGGCGATCCCGGCCTTCGCGGCGGTGTAGGCGACCTGGCCGATCTGCCCCTCGAACGCGGCGATGGACGCCGTGTTGACGATCACGCCGCGCTCGTCGTCCTCCGGCTCGTTGCCGCTCATGTGCGCGGCCATGAGCCGGGAGATGTTGAAGGTGGCGATCAGGTTCAGGTCGATGACGCCCCGGAAGCTCTCCAGGTCGTGCGGCCCCTCCTTGCCCAGCGTCCGCTTCGCGATCCCGCCGCCCGCCGTGGTGACGCTCACGTGCACACCGCCCAGGCCGTCGACCGCGGCGGCGATCGCCGTCTCGGCGGCTTCGAAGTCGGTGATGTTGACGGGGTGGAACGGCGCGCCGAGCTGCGCGGCGACCTTCTCGCCCTCCGATCCGGGACGGTCCAGGATCGCGACCTTCGCGCCGCGTCGCGAGAGGAGCTCGGCCGAGGCCCGCCCCATGCCGGACGCTCCGCCGACCACGATGGCCTTCTTGCCGCTGATCTCCATGTTCTCCTCCGTCCGCCGGGGGCGTGCACGCGAGCGAGGTGCACGATTCCCTGGAACCTATTACTGAGTTAACTAGGTTAGTCTAGTATGTCGATGATCTGCCGGCGACCGGCCCCCGGGTCCTCGAACAGGTGCTCCTGCGCCCGGCGCATGTGCGCCGCCCAGTGCCGCTCGGCTCCGGCGCCGTCCCGGCGCCGGACCAGTTCGACGAGGCGCTTATAGGAGCGCAGCGCCAGCCGGTTGCCCTCCTGTAGCGCCGCGCCCTGACGCGGCGTCTCGTCATAGGCGGCGGCGATCTGCCGCGACATGATCTCGCCGAGCAGCGTCACCATGGTCGACAGCGTGCGGTTGCCCGACAGCTCCACGATCCGCTTATGGAACCGGACGGTGGCGGCCCCGAACGGCCCGCCGACCGCGGCCTCGACCTTCTCCAGCTCCGCGGCCAGAGCGTCGTGGCCGGCATCGGACCCCTCCTCGGCCAGCAGCCGGGCCGCGGGCGGCTCGATCACCATCCGCGCCGCGTAGACGTCCTCGACCGTCGTCTCCTGCAACGCTAGAAGCAGACTGAAGATCGGCGCCGCCGCCTCGGGTCCGGGTACGCTGACCCGCGCCCCGCCGGGCGGCCCGCGCCGGACCCGCACCAGCGAGTCCGCCTCCAGCAGCCGGAACGCCTCGCGCAGCGTCGGCCGTGACACCCCGAACCGCTCGATCAGCTCCGGCTCGGTCGGCAGCCAGTCGCCGTCCCGCAGTTCGCCGCGCACGATCTGCTTGCGGATCCGATCGGCGACCAGATCCGCCATCTTCTTCGGACGCAGCTCGGGTCCGCGCCGCATCAGCGCAGCGCCCACTCGCGGGTCGGCACGGCCGACCGCTCGACCTCCGCCTGCCCGATCGGGTTGCCGATCTGGGTGTAGGACAGCCCGGTCCGCAGCGCCTGCGTGCGCGTGGAGTCCAGCGACTCCCACACGGCCCGGACGGTCCCCTGTACGGCCGCCGGGGGCTTGGCGGCGATGAGCCGCGCGAGCTCGGCGCCCCGGTCCCACAGCTCCTCGCGCGGCAGCACCTCACTCACGAGGCCGATCTCCAGCGCCCGCTTCGCGGACATGCGCTCGTCCAATCCGAGCAGCGCGATGCGCATGACCTCGCCCATCGGAATGCGCCGGGCCAGCCCGATCGGCTCCAGCGCCGCCGTCAGCCCGTAGCTGACGTGCGGATCGAAGAACGTGGCGTCGTCCGAGCAGATCACGATGTCGGACTCGTTGATCCAGTAGAACGCGCCGCCCGCCGCCATCCCGTGCACGCAGCACACCACGGGCTTCCAGACGTAGTTGAGCTTCGGCGACAGCTGGGCGCCCGGGTCCTCCTGCGTCCAGACGTTCTCCGGCCGGTGGATGCCCTGCTTGACGTCGACGCCGGTGCAAAAGGCCCGGTCTCCCGCCGCGCGCAGGACCACGACGTGCACGTCGTCGTCCTCCCGGACCATCTTCCAGAGCTCGGTGAACTCGTCGCACATGGCCTGGTTGAAGCTGTTCATCGCCTCCGGCCGGTTCAACGTGACCGTCGCGACGTGCTCGGCGACCTCGTAGGTCACGGTCGTGAAGCCCATCGGCCCTCCAGATCTGAAGAATCTATATTCATTAGATCTATAGCGCCTCACGGGCCGGAACGGAAGCCGCCGCCGGCGTCGGCCGCCAGCTCGGACCGATCGGAATATTGACAAGAGATAGCCATAACGACAATCTGTTGTCATGTTCCCGGACGACGACCACCCGCTCGCCGAACTCGCCGACGAAGTGCTCCGCTGCCACGGCAGGCTGCTCACGGCGACCGCGAACCTCGGCACGGAGGACGGGCTGACCGGCGCCCAGTTGCTCGTGCTCACCACCGTCGTCCGGGCGGACCGGGCCCCGACCGTTCCCCAGATAGGCCGCAGCCTCGGCCATTCGCGGCAAGCCGTGCAGCGGCTGGCCGACGCGCTCGTGGAGCGCGGGCTGATCGAGGCCGTGGACAACCCCGATCACAAGCGCGCACGGCGGCTCGTCCCGACCGCCGCGGGGAGGCGCGCCTACGACCGCAGCAATGCGCGCGGCCGCGACTGGGCCTCGCGCGTCACCGAAGACATGAGCCCGGCCGAACTGACCGCGGCCGCCGAGACCCTCAGGCGGCTGCGCCGGCGGCTGGAGGCCGACGACCACCCCCGATGACCTCGAGGAGGTCCCGTGTGGGACTTCAGTACTGATCCCGATTTCCAGGCCAAGTTGGACTGGATGGAGGCCTTCGTCCGCGAGGAGGTCGAGCCGCTCGATCTGCTGTTCCCGAGCGGCGGTGCCCCCTACGACGTCGGCGACGCGGCCGCGCGCGCGATCCTGCGTCCCTTGCAGGCACAGGTCAAGGAGCAGGGGCTGTGGGCCTGCCACCTCGGCCCCGAACTGGGCGGCCAAGGGTACGGGCAGCTCAAGCTGGCGCTGATGAACGAGATCCTCGGACGGTCCTACTGGGCGCCGACCGTCTTCGGCACCGCCGCGCCCGACACGGGGAACGCGGAGATCCTGGCCATGTTCGGCACCGACGAGCAGAAGGCCCGCTACCTGCGCCCGCTGCTCGACGGGGAGATCGTGTCGGCGTTCTCGATGACCGAGCCGCAGGCGGGCGCGGACCCCAAGGAGTTCACCTGCCGGGCGTACCGGGACGGCGACGGCTGGGTCATCGACGGAGAGAAGTGGTTCACCTCGAACGCCCGCTACGCCGAGTTCCTCATCGTCATGGCCGTCACCGACCCGGACGCGCCGCCGCACGAGCGGATGTCGATGTTCGTCGTGCCCGCGGACACCCCCGGCATCGAGATCGAGCGCAACGTCGCGACGATGGCCGAGCGCGACGACCTCGACGAGGGCATCCACGCGTACATCCGCTACGACCGGGTCCGCGTGCCGGACGACGCGCTGCTCGGTGGTCCGGGGGAGGGGTTCCGCGTCGCTCAGGCACGGCTGGGCGGCGGCCGCGTGCACCACGCGATGCGGACGGTCGGCCAGTGCCGGCGCGCGTTCGACATGATGTGCGAGCGGGCGCTGTCCCGGCGGACGCAGGGTGAGCGTCTCGCCGATAAGCAGGCCGTTCAGGCGTTCATCGCCGATTCGTGGATCGAGTTGCAGCAGTACCGGCTGCTCGTCCTCAACACAGCCTGGACCATCGACACCCAGCCGCACGGCGCCGCACGGACACAGATAGCGATGTGCAAGGTCGCGATGGCGAAGGTCTACCACGACATCGTCCAGCGGGCGCTCCATCTCCACGGCTCGCTTGGGACCACGCACGAAACGCCGCTGGCGGGCATGTGGATGAGCGTCCCGGCCCTCGCGCTCGCCGACGGCCCGACCGAGGTGCACCGGACCACGATCGCCAAGCAGCTGCTGCGGCGGTACCAGCCCGCGGAGGGTCTGTTCCCGACGGAGCACATCCCGCCCAGGCTCGCAGAGGCGCGCGAGCGCTACGCCTCGATCCTGGAGGAGCACGGCGCGAAGGAGCATGTGCGATGAGTGATCTCTTCGACCTCGGGGGGAAGATCGCGCTGATCACGGGGGGCAGCCGCGGACTCGGCCGAGAGATGGCCCTGGCGTTCGCCGGTGCCGGCGCCGACGTCGTCGTCACCAGCAGGAAAGCGGACGCCTGCCGGGCGGTGGCCACCGAGATCGAGTCACTCGGACGCCGCGCGCTGCCGCATGCCTGCCATGTCGGCAGGTGGGACGAGATCGACTCCTTGGTCGAGGCGGCCTATGCTGCGTTCGGACGCGTCGACATCCTGGTCAACAACGCGGGCATGTCCCCGCTGGCGCCCTCGTCGGCGGAGACCAGCGAGGACTTGTTCGACAAGGTCCTGGCCGTCAACTTCAAAGGCCCGTTCCGGCTCGGAGCCCTGGTCGGCCGGCGCATGGCCGACGGCGATGGCGGCTCGATCATCAACGTCTCCTCCTCGGGTGCGCTGATGCCGCGACCACGCTTCGGTCCCTATGCCGGCGCCAAGGCGGCCCTGAACGCACTCACCCAGGTGCTCGCTCTGGAGTACGGGCCGTCGGTCCGGGTGAACACGATCTCGGCGGGCCCCTTCCTCACGGACATCTCCAAGGCCTGGCCGGCGGAGGCCCGCGAGCGCGCCCACAGCGCGGCGGGCCGTCCCGGCCGGCCGGAAGAGATCGTGACCAGTGCCCTCTACCTGGCCAGCCCCGCGTCGAGCTTCACCACGGGAGCGCTGCTGCGCGTCGACGGGGGTCTTTACTGATGACGGACGAACTGGAGCTGTCACTACGAGAACGCGCGACCAAGGCGGTGCAGACGTGGGCGCCTGGTGCCGAGGTCACCGACGTCGCACCGTTAACCGGCGGCGCGTCCAGTCTCACTTTCGTGGCACGTCTCCGATCGGAGGGCCGGCAGGAGGAGCGAGTGGTCCTCAAGGTCGCACCGCCGGGGCTTCCGCCTGTGCGCAACCGCGATGTGCTGCGGCAGGCGCGGGTCATGCGAGCCTTGCATGGACGACCCGGTGTCCGAGTCCCTCCGGTGCTGTTCGAAGACGCGGGTGATCCACCGGCCACGTCCCCTTTCGTTGCCATGGGGCTTGTACCAGGGGAGTGCGCCGAGCCGGTGCTGGAAGAAGCACGGGACCCGGCCGGCTTCGCCGATGTGCGGTCCAGCGCGCTCGACGCCGCAGCGGTGCTCGCCGCGGTTCACTCGGTCCCTCCGGCGGAGGCGGGGCTGGCCGCCGAACCGGTCACGACGCTCGCGGACGAGATCGACCGTTGGACGCGCGCCTTCGCGACGGTTCCGCCCGATCTGCAACACGAGTACGAACGGTGTGCCCGCGCACTCCACGCGACGATCCCCGATTCTCTCGATCCCGTCATCAACCACGGCGACTACCGGCTCGGGAACACGCTGTGCCGCCGTGGCCGGGTCGAAGCGGTGATCGACTGGGAGATCTGGTCGGTCGGCGACCCGCGCGTGGATCTCGCGTGGTTCACCTTCTTCACCGACGAGGCCAAGCACCCGGCGGCGCCGTCCCATGAGCCGAGCGGCATGCCGCGCGGCGGGGAACTCCTCGCCGCCTACATCGCGGCAGGTGGCCGGCGGATGCCAGACCTCACCTGGTTCGAGGCACTCACCTGTTACAAGGAAGCAGGAGCGACGGCACTGCTGATCAAGCGCGGACGGCGTGCAGGAGAGCTCGCTCCGGCGATCGCCCGGATGGTGCCGGCGCTTCCCGGGTTGCTCGCCAAAGCCGAGGCACTTCTCGAGTGAGGGGCCGGGATGGACGAGCCATGCTTATTCATTATACTGATCATTGCCAACTACGGGAGAGAACATGAGCGATGGCCCTGTCCTTCTCGCATCAGACGTCGGCGCCGTGCGACTCCTCACACTCAATCGGCCTGGTGCCCGCAACGCGTTGAGCAGCGAGCTGAACACCGCCCTCTATCGGGCCCTGGAGGAGGCGGACAGCGACGACGCGGTGAAGGGCGTGGTGGTCACCGGCGCTGATCCGGCGTTCTGCGCAGGGCTCGACCTCAAGGAAGCCGGGGCCGAGGGGGCCGCCTTCTTCCGGCGGTTCCAGGACGCCAACTGCATCGTGCGGATCGGTGAGATGAGCAAGCCGGTGGTCGGAGCGGTGAACGGTGCGGCCTTCACCGGGGGGCTGGAGATCGCGCTCGGCTGCGACTTCCTCGTCGCTTCCGAGTGCGCCGTGTTCGCTGATACGCACGTCCGTGTCGGCGTGCTGCCGGGCGGCGGCCTGACAGCCCGGCTGCCCCGGGTCGTCGGTGCCGCCAACGCGCGGCGGATGTCGATGACGGGTGAGGTGGTGGACGCGGCGCGCGCCGAGCGGATCGGGTTGGTGAGCGAGGTCGTGCCGCACAGCGAGCTGCTGGCGCGAGCGATGGCGCTGGCGTCGTCGGCCGCCGAGGTTCCGGCTGACGCCATGCGGGACCTCAAACGGATGTACACCGGGGGCGGCGGGCTGGCGGAGGACCTCGCGGCAGAGGTGGCCATCGCCCGTGCCTATCGCGCGGATTTCGACGGGATCGAAGGGCGCCGCGCCCAGGTGCAGAGCCGAAACCGCGAGCAGATCTCCCAGGAGGAGCGTTGAGCGAGATCGTCGTGTCCCGGCCGCGGCCGGGCGTCACCCGTGTCGAGATGAACCGGCCCGAGCGGCTGAACGCGATGACCGCCGGGATGGTCGAGGGGCTGCACGGGGCGCTGGCGGAGGCGGCCGCGGACCCGGCGTGCCGGGTGGTGGTGCTGACCGGTGCGGGCCGCGGTTTCTGCGCGGGCCTGGACCTGGGCGGCTATGGCGAGCCGGAGGGCGTGGACGGCGCGGGCGCGGTGCAGCAGGGCTTGGCGTTGCAGCGGCATATCGCGGGGCTGGTGCAGCGGATCCGGCGGATGCCGCAGCCGGTGGTCGCGGAGGTGAACGGCGCGGCGGCGGGTGGCGGGCTGGCGCTGGTTTTGGCGTCGGACCTGCGGATCGCCTCGACGTCGGCGGTGTTCGCGGTGTCGTTCATGCGGGTGGGGTTCTCGGCGTGCGACATCGGGACGTCCTGGATGCTGCCGCGGCTGGTCGGCGCGGGGCGGGCGCACGAGCTGATGATGACCGCGCGCCGGTTCGGCGCCGAGGAGGCGCTGCGGATCGGCATGCTGGCCGACGCCGTCGCGCCTGAAGAGCTGACGGCGCGCGTGGAAAAGGCGGTCGACGACCTGCTGTCGATGCCGCCGCTGTCGCTGTCGCTGACCAAGCAGGCGATGTGGCTGTCGCTGGAGATCCCGTCGTTCGACGCGGCCGTCGAGTTGGAGAACCGGCAGCAGGTCCTGACGATGATGACCGCCGACCAGACCGAGGCCATGGCCGCCTACGTGCAGAAGCGCGCCCCCGACTACGGCAACCACTAATAGGAGAAAGGGCCGGCGCGTCGGGCCGGGGCACCGCAGGCTAAGGCTCCAACAGGCGCAAGACGAGGTCGACCGTCGATGTGCAGTGCGCCTCGAGGTCTACTTCGCTCGCGGACGCCATGTCGAGGCCGTGGTTGAGAACCTGCATCGTCACTGCACCGTAGAGGCACTCGACGACCGGGTCCACGGCGGCCTCGTCGATGGTGTCGCCGCGGGTGCGCGCGCGGTCGAACACTCGTCGCGCGGCATGACGGTGCTTCTGGGCGAGTTCTCTGGCGATGTGCTCGTAGGCAGGGTTCGCGACCGCGTCGACCGTGATCCGGAACGTCGCGTAGCCGAGCGGGTCTCGCAGGAAGCGCAGGAGGTTCGTCGTCAGGCGGATCAGATCGCCGCGGAGCGAACCGGTGTCGACGTCCTCGATGCTCCGGGAACGCGCCCGCACGCTCTCCACCAATAGCGCGTCGCGATCGGGCCAGCGCAGGTAGACGGTCGACTTCCCGACCCCCGCGCGGCGGGCGACACCGTCGATCGTGAAGCGCGCCGGACCGCGCTCGAGGAACTCGTCGATCGCCGCATCGAGGATGCGCTGCTCGGCCACCGGGTCGCGCGGCCGGCCAGGACGCCTGCGGTCCGTCCCGGCGGTCTGCTCATCACGAATGCCGGTCATCGCGGCCATCACACCATGCCCGCCTCTGCCTGTCACGCCGTGGGCGCTATTTTCCGACGATCTCGTCCGTAACTCTTGACAAGCGCCATGAGGTGCAGATGATTGGATAACTTAGTTAACTCAGTGGTCTCAGGGAGTGACGCGATGTCCGACGCCGACCGCACGCCGCCGAAGGTCCATCTCCGGATCAACGGTGAGAAGCTCCACGCCGGGTCCGGCGGGACCTACGACCACATCAGCCCGGTCACCGAACAGGTGGACGCCCGGATCCCCCTGGCCGGCAAGGAGGAGATCGACCTCGCCGTCTCCAAGGCGCACGAGGCGTTCCAGGTCTGGAAGCGCATGTCGCCCGCGCAGCGCCGCGAGCTGCTGAAGAAGCTGGCCGACCTGATCGAGGCGAACAGCGCGGAGTTCGCAAGGCTCGGCGCGCTCGACAACGGAACGCCCGTCACGGTCGGTTCGGCGTTCCCCGCGACCTCCGCCGAGTGGACCCGCTACTACGCCGGATGGGCGGACAAGATCCAGGGAGACGTCACGGGCAACCCCGTTCAGGACGGCGAGCTCGGTTACACCCTCGCCCAGCCGTACGGCGTTGTGGGGATCATCATCACGTGGAACGGGCCGCTGATCTCGCTCGCCATGAAGATCCCGCCCGCGGTCGGGGCCGGGAACACGGTGGTCGTCAAGCCGTCCGAGCTGACGCCGTTCAGCGGCGAGCTGTTCATGGACCTCGTCGAGCAGGCGGGCTTCCCGCCGGGCGTCATCAACGTCCTTCCCGGCACGGCGGAGGCCGGCGCCCGGTTGGTGGCCCATCCACTGGTGAAGAAGGTCAGCTTCACGGGCGGTCCGGCCACGGCCACCAAGATCCTTGAGACCTGTGCGCCCGACATGAAGCCTGCGGTGCTGGAGTTGGGCGGCAAGTCGGCCAACATCGTCTTCGAGGACGCCGACATCGAGGCCGCGTGTCAGCTGGGCACGACGTTCTCGCTGATCGCCCTCTCGGGCCAGGGATGCGCCTTCGCCACTCGGATGATCGTCCACGAGGACGTCTACGACCAGGTCGTCGAGCAGGTGAAACTCATCGCCCAGAACATCCCGATCGGCGACCCGTTCGACCCGGGCGTCATGTCTGGCCCGGTCGTCAACGAGGCCGCGGCGGAACGGATCATCGGCATGGTCGAGCGCGCCAAGGGGGAGGGCGCGACCCTGGTGACCGGCGGCGCCCGGATCGACCGTGACGGCTACTTCGTCCAGCCGACGGTGTTCGCCGACGTCGACCCGGAATCGGAACTCGCGCAGACCGAGGTCTTCGGCCCGGTGCTCGCGATCTTCAAGTTCTCGACCGAGGAGCAGGCGATCGCGCTCGCCAACGGTACGCGCTACGCCCTCTCCTCGTACGTGCAGACCAACGACCTCAAGCGCGCGGTCCGCGTGGCCGCCGAACTCGAGGCCGGCGAGACCCTCATCAACGGTGCCATGAACCTTCAGGTGGGCCGGCCGTTCGGCGGCTTCGGTCTGTCGGGGGCGGGCAAGGAGGGCGGCCGGCAGGGCATCGAGGAGTTCCTCCGCATCCGCAGCGTCGGCGTCGCCATCTGACCGGGACCTTGTAGTAAGGGAGAACCGCCATGACCGGAAGCCTCGAGGGGCGCGTCGCCTTCATCACCGGAGCCGCCCGCGGCCAGGGACGCGCGCACGCCGTGCGCCTCGCCCGAGAGGGCGTCGACATCATCGGGCTCGACATCTGCAAGGACATCGCCAGCTTCGACTACTCCTGCGCCACCCGGGAGGAACTGGAGGAGACCGCCGCCCTGGTCGCGAAGGAGGGCCGGACGATGGTCACGGGCGAGGCCGACGTCCGCGACCTGGCGGCGGTGAAGCAGGTCTTCGAGGACGGCTACGCGCGGCTCGGTCGCATCGACATCGTCATCGCCAACGCCGGGATGATCCGCTACGGCGCGCCCGAGAACGTCGCCCAGGAATGGCAGGACACGCTCGACGTCATTCTCACCGGCGCCTTCAACACCGTGCAGGCCTCGATCGACAAGCTCATCGAGGGAGGCAACGGGGGATCGATCGTCCTGGTCAGCTCGAGTGCGGGACTCAAGGGCACCGGCAGCGACCTGCCCTCGGCGCAGGCCTACACTGCGGCCAAGCGCGGCCTGGTCGGATACATGCAGGTCCTCGCGCAGCAGTACGCGGAGCACTCGATCCGGGTCAACACCATCCACCCGACCGGCGTGGTCTCGGGCATGACCACGAACGAAGCGATGATGAAGATGGCCGCCGACCCGAACACCAACATCGCGGCCATGCAGAACCTGTTGCCCATCCAGATCCTCCAGCCAGAGGACATCGCCAACGCGGTGGCCTACCTCGTGAGCGACGAGGCGGCCTTCATCACCGGCACCCAGTGGGCGCTCGACGCCGGATTCTCGGTGCGCTGAGAGATCGGACGGACATGTCGCTCACCGAGCACCGGATGGTCGGAGCGGGGCCGGTCGAGGATGCCGGTCGCCGGTTCGACGATCTCCGAGGAGAGCACACGATCGTCAAGGTCGAGGAGCCCGAGCGCGCCTACTGGATGGTGCTCGGCCACGACCTGACACGTGAATGCCTGCAGAACCCGTCCGCCTTCTCCAGCGATGTCATCACCCCGCTGAACCAGGATCCGCCGTTCAAGATGATCCCCATCCAGCTCGATCCGCCGGAGCACACACGGTGGCGCCGGCTGCTGGCGCGGTACTTCTCCCCGCGCCAGATGGCGTTGCTCCGGCCGAGACTCGAGCAGCGGACCAGGGAACTCGTGGCGGAAATCAAGCAGAAGGGGGAATGTGACTACGTCTCGGAGTTCGCGCTCCAGTTCCCGACCGTGGTCTTCCTCGAGATGATGGGCCTACCGGTCGACGAGCTCCCGAGATTCCTGGAATGGGAGAAGCTCGCGCTCGCTCCCTCTGCGGACGGCACGTTCGACGCCGACCGTCAGGCCGCGGGGATCCTGTCCGTGGTCGGGTACTTCCAGGCGGCGATCGCACGCACGCGCGACGGCGGGGAGCACGGTGATGAGCTGCTCTCCCAGACGACGGCGTGGGAGCTGGACGGCGTCCCGATCTCGGACGACGTCCTGGTCAACTGCTGCCTCCTGCTGTTCCTCGCCGGCCTCGACACGGTTGCGATGAGTCTGGCCTTCGCCATGTACCACCTCGCGACCCATGATGCGGACCGCGAGCACGTCGCAGCGGTCGCGGCGGCGGGCGGTTCCATGGACGAGATCGTCGAGGAGATGCTGCGCTTCTACGCGGTGCCCGAGATCGGTAGGAAGGTCGTCCACGACATGGAGATCGACTGCCACCGGCTCAGGGCCGGTGAACTCGTCCTCTTTCCGCTGGTCGCCGGGAACCGCGACGACGCGCTGGTCGCCGGCGCAGACCACGTGGATCTGCGGAGGGGGCGTACCACTCCGCACCTGGCGTTCGGCGGGGGTCCGCATCGCTGCCTCGGCTCGCATCTCGCCCGGATCGAGATGAACATCGCGCTCCGCGGCTGGCATGAGGCCGTTCCCGTGTACCGCTTGGCGCACGGTGCGACGCCGAGGGCGTACTGGTCCAACGTGCACGGCCTCATGGAACTCCGGCTGTCCGGCTTCGGAGAGGCGTGTTCGGAGAGGCGTGAAGGTGCGGGGTGAAGCACGATCGCCGAAAGCGGAGCTACTAAGTTAGCATAGATAACTTTGTGTCTGGACGTATCCGCGTGGGGAGGCCATCGTGCGACCGTTGGATCACTCCTTCGATGTCACCGAGGAGATCGGGACAGGAGAGCCGCTGAGCCAGACGGCCTGGATCTTCGCGCCGGAGGACGCCGCCGAGGTGAAGGGCGCGATCCTGTGCCTGGCCGGCGGCACCTATGACAAGAAATATTGGCATCTGGAGGTACCCGGTCACGAGGGTTACAGCTTCGCTCGGCGCCTCGCTCGTCGGGGATACGTCGTCATCGCCCTTGACCATCTCGGTGTCGGCGGCAGCGCCGACCCGACCGCGTCCGGAGGGGTGGACCTGCAACTCCTGGCCAGCGGTGATGCGGCCGTCGCCGCCCAGGTCAGAGCGCGCCTGGACGACGGAATGCTCGTCCCCGGCCTGCGGCCCCTGCCGCACCTCCCGCTGATCGGCGCAGGGCACTCGATGGGGGCCTGCCTCACCACGATGGTCCAAGCGCGGGCCGGAGCGTACGACGCCGTCGCGCTCCTCGGCTACGGCGTTGACATCACCACGTTCACGATGAGGAGGTCACGTCCGACGTCCTTGAGGAACGTGTCGAGGAGAGCGAGGCCATCTTCCGCGCGAGCACGGGAACGGCCCTGGACGCGATCTCGACGATCGTGCCACGAGAGCCGTTGCGGCCGCTGTTCCACGGCGCCGACGTGCCTGAGGAGGTCATCCGCGCCGATGACGCGGCGGAATCGCGGGTGCCCGTCCGAGCCGCCTCCGAGGTCACGACGCCGGGCTACGTCCGCCGGTACGCCGAAGCGGTCGACGTGCCGGTCTTCCTCGGGTTCGGGCAGGTCGACGTCACGCCCGACGCGCACGCGGAGCCCGCCTGCTATCGCGCCTCCATTGACGTGACACTGGTGGTCATCGAGGGATCGGCCCACTGCCACAACTTTGCGGGGCGCAGGCAGGAGCTCTGGAATCGCCTCGCGTCCTGGGGCGACACGATCTCCTCCCGGCGAACGGTGCCCGTTGACGACCGGAAGGGCGATGCGGAGTGACGATCGAGAACGCGACCGAGGTGCAGGCGAGCGCCCCTGACGAGCTGGCGGCCGCCTTGCGGGAAGGCGTTGCTCGGCGGCCCGCTGATCTGGTCTTCCACCGTGAATCAGGGACGACCGAGACAACGTCGCCGGAGGTTCTCGAACGGGCCGACCGGGTCGCCGCCGGGCTCGCCGGCCTCGGTGTCCGGCCGGGAGACGTCGTCGCCTTCCAGCTGACGAACCGGGTCGAGAACGCGATCGTCCATGCCGCCGTGCTGCTGTGCGGTGCGGTCGCGCTGCCCATCGTGCCGATCTACAAGCTCCGGGAGGTCTCCTTCGTCCTGCGTCAGTCCGGTGCTGCCGCGCTGATCGCCTTTCCGGGGATGGCAGCGGAGGTACTGGCCGTCCGGGACGATCTGCCTGATCTCCGCGCGGTCATCGCGATCCGTGACGGCGCCGACGTTCCGGTGCCGCGCGGCGCCACCGCCTGGACGGAACTCGAGGCCTCCGAGTCTCTGCCGGCCCGTGCTCCCGCGCCGCCGGACGAGGTGGCCGTGTTGGTCTACACGTCCGGCACCACCGCCGAGCCGAAGGGCGTCCAGCACACGCACCGGACGCTCATCGCGGAGATGGCCACGCTCCCCGGTGTCCGCCGCAACGCGGACGGCGTCGTCTACCTGGATGCATTTCCTCCCGGCCATGTCGCCGGGCTGAACGTTGTCCTGCGAGCGTTGATTCATGGACTCTCGACCGTCTTCATGGAGCGCTGGAACGCTGAAGTCGCGCTGGATCTCATCCATCGCCACGGAGTCACATCTTCAGCAGGTGTCCCTTTCCACTTGGCGGCGCTGCTCGACGCCGCAGAGCGCACCGGACGCGGCACCGGTACCTTGCGCGACTACCTCGTTGGTGCAGCCAGTGTCCCGCCCGTGCTGGTCGAACGCGCTCAACGCGCAGGCGTCGCGGCCTACCGTTCCTACGGATCCAGCGAGCACCCCACGATCAGCTCCGGCACCCCGGACGACCCGCTCGCCAAACGCGCGCGCACCGATGGACGCCCGATGCCGTGCAACGAGGTCCGCATCGTGGACGCCCAAGGTCGGGAACTGCCTCTCGGTCAGGACGGCGAGATCCTCTCCCGCGGCCCCGAGCTGTTTCCCGGCTACCGCGACGATGCTCTGAACGCGGCGGCGTTCACGCAGGACGGTTGGCTCCGCACAGGGGATGTCGGACGGATGGACGACGACGGCTATCTGACGGTCACCGACCGGTTGAAGGACATCATCGTCCGAGGTGGAGAGAAGATCTCGTCGAAGGAGGTCGAGGACCTGCTTGCGGCGCACCCCTCCGTCGCCGAGGCCGTCGCGATCGCCGAGCCCGACGAGCGGTACGGCGAACGTGTTTGCGCGTTCGCGGTCCTGCACCCTGGCGCCTACCTCGACATGGACACCGTCCGTGATCACTTCGCGGCCGCAGGAGCGGCCCGGCAGAAGACTCCAGAGCGCCTGATCCTTGTCGACACCTTGCCGCGCACGGCGGCAGGCAAGGTCCGTAAGACCGACCTGAGAGCCTCACTCAACCCGTAGCGTGCTCCGAGGAGTCCGGCGAGCAGTTGCCCCTCGTTGAGATTGGTTCCGATGATCATCGGAACGCGGTTGTAGCTGCCGCTCTGCAGGGCAGCGTTGAGCTGATGGGGGAGCACGCCGCCGCCGACGGCAGGGATCGAGGCATTGTTGATGCCGACACCTCCGCCGAGGGCGCTGTCGGCCGCGTCGCTGATCTCCTGGGTGGACTTGGAGCGTAGGCAGGCCACCGAGACGGCATCGCCCTGGGTACAGCCGAGCTTCCTGGCGACCTTGGCTCCCGACTCCTTGGCCTGCGTGATCGAAGGTCCGGGGATGCCGCAACCGCTCTCCGCGATCGCTGAGCCGAACAGGCCGGCCGCGGACGGCGAGGCCACGTTCATGCAGGTGTAGGTGGCGCCGGCGGACTCACCGAACAGTGTCACCTTATGCGGGTCACCACCGAACTGGCCGATGTTCTGTTGCACCCACCGCAGGGCGGCCTGCTGGTCCAGCAGGCTGTAGTCGCCCGAACCCCTCTGTGTCAGGCTCAGATGAGACACAAGGGGATAAAGTTCTGCCCGGCGAGTGCTTGGTCCCCGTGGGCGCTCCCTGCTCCCAGTACCCTGCAGGTCGGCAACCGGCTTGCGGTAGCTGGTCGGCCTGTGTCAGCGCTTGCGCCATTGCGAAGGCGCTTCCGCTGGCCGGCAGACGATCCGAAAGGCGCATGCCGTCCACCCGGTGACGGTGCTGCTGGCAGTCCGGCGACTTCGAAAGAACCTGGCTGCCGTCCAGCAACTGGCCGACCTGGCCGCATCCAAGGACGCCGCCGTCGCCTGGCTCGCCCTCGCGTGGCTGCTGGCCCAAAGCGACGTCATCGTGCCGGTCCCCGGCACCCGCAGCGCCGAGCGTGTGGCGGAGAAAAGTCACATCCGCAGACCTGTTTCGGGTCGGGAATCCCGCGGATCAGCGTCAGCCGGAGGCGAAGAGCATGCGGATGAGTTGATGAAGATGAGAACGGAACCGGTCCAGAATCGCCGGATCTTCTGGAGGCGACGGCCGCGCGGATTCGTCCAAGAATCCCGCCTGCAGGTAGCCGTGAACCGTCCACACGATGGTCCACATTGCAGCCTCCGCATCCATTCCCGGAGTGACGATCCGGCGGACGGCCCTGACTGATTCGTTCACTGTGGGCGCTAGAATCTGCTCTTCGGCGCCCTGGATGTCGCTGGCATCGGACATCCAGCGAAACATCAGAAGGCGAGGATATTCCGGGTGATCGAGGCAGAAATCGAGATAGCGATCCATGAGTGTCATCACGCCGTCCGCGGTGGGCTCGTGGCCTGCGAGGACCGACGCCATCTGATCCGTCCAGAGCCGCTGAAGGCGTCCGAGTACGGCGAGGTAAAGTGCGGCCTTGCTGGGGTAATGATCGGCGACCGCATGGGCGTCGATGCCCGCGGCGTCGGCGATCATCTGGGTGGATACCGCATCATAGCCGAGCTCGCCGAACAGCCGACCGGCGACGCCGCGTATACGGTCCTTCGGCTCTTCTTCCTCGTCCCTCATGCCCGATTCATCCGATCTCACGGTGCTCGCCCGTATTGTCATGGCCAACTGGCCGAATGAACACGCTACCGCTCTTGGTTACCCGTCCTGGGGCCTTCTAATGCAGTAGTGGGTCGCCCTGATCGCGAGCTTGTCTCTGCGGCTCTCTCGAGGGCCGATTATTGGCTCAGTGGCGAGCGACCGCTGTATTGGAGGGATGCTCTTGGTGTTCGGTATGAAAAACTTATGGAATGGCGGTATCGGCGGGAGACCCGGTCGTAGTTGAGCGTTTGGAGAGATCTGCGTCGCACGGCTCGGTGTCCTTGGAGCAGAACAGGGGCCGCCCCTCAGTTCTCCCGATCGAGGACGAGGACGCGAGGTGTCCGCCTCTTCCACCGCGTCGAGTTGGCGGCGGAGCAGGCCGGTCGGGTCATCGGACGCGCGGCGGCGTGCTCGGCGCCCGAAGGTCGCCAGGCGCGAGGGCGATCTTCTTGCTTGCTGTCGGCGCGGGCCATCGGTACAGGTGAGGCCGGGGAAGGCTCAGGAGTCCGCTACACCGGATGCGGAAAATGCGTGGCGTTCGTTGTAGGGGCCGGCGGCGCCCTTGACGCACAGTCGCTTGCGTTCCTCTCCCATCCCCTGGAGTCATCGTGAAACTGCGAACACTCGTGCTGTCGGTGGCCATGGGCGCCGCGACGACGGCGCCCATGGCCGCGATGGCGGACGCGGAAGCCGCACCTTCGGGATGTGCGGCGACGGACGCGGCCATCTACACCGCGCCGTCATCGGTCGACGGCAACCCGGGCGATCTGCTCGCGTGCCGCTCGGTCGCCCTGCCGCACGTCCCGGGCAACGTCCCGATGAAGGCGTGGAAGGTGCAGTACGCCTCCACCAACGTGCAAGGTAAGAAGATCGCGGTTTCGGGGACGGTGGCCGTTCCCACGGCGACCTGGGCGGGGCCCGGTTCTCGTCCCGTTGTGGCGTTCAACCCGGGCACGGTGGGGCTGGGGTCGCAGTGCGCCTTCTCCAAGCAACTCGCGGGCGCCTATCAGGACGAGTACGAGGGCGAGCAGGTCGAGGCGTTCCTGAAGGCCGGGTTCGCGGTCGCGGCCACCGACGGCGTCGGCTACCTGGACGGACAGACCCACACCTACATGGCCGGTCAGAACGCGGGGCACGCGCTGCTGGACATCGTCCGTACGTCGCGGCAGGTCCCCGGCGGGTCGTTGGCCTCCGATGGGAAGGTCGCGATCTCCGGGTACTCCGAGGGCGGGGCCGCCGCTCTGTGGGGGGCACAGCTTGCCTCCTCCTACGCGCCTGAGCTGCACATGGCGGGTGTCGCGGCCGGTGGCGTGCCGGGTGACCTGCGGCTGGTGGGCAAGCAGCTGAACGGGGGGCCGTTCGCCGGCTTCCTGGCGGATGCGCAGATCGGCCTGCACCAGGCATATCCGAACCTGCCGTTCGACCAGCTGCTGAACGACAACGGCCGGCAGGCGGTCAAGAACGCGACGAGCAACTGCCTGTACGGCACGCTGGCGTCGTTCCTCGGCGCCAACGTCGAGAACTACACCACCAATCACTACACCCTCGACCAGCTCTACGCGCTCAAGGGTTCCGATGGAATGTCCTGGGGAGACGCGGTCGACGCGCAGAAGCTCGGCGCGGACATCGGCGGCCCGAATTCCGGTGCCAAGTACAAGATGGACTTCCCCACCTTCCAGTATCGGGGAGTCTTCGAGGAGGTCATCGCCACACAGGCGGAAGAGGACACCCGTTCGCGCTACTGCAAGGCGGGCATCACCACGCAGTGGAACTCCTCCTACCCCGGGGAGCACCTGCTGACCGACAGCATCGCCATCAATGACGTGACGGCCTGGATCGGCGATCGCTTCGCAGGGAAGGCCGCGCCGTCGAACTGTCCGCTCTTCTGAGATGGGGGCCTGACGAGGACGGCTCCCATGCCGGGGGCCGTCCTCGCCTCGTTGCGGCCAAGGCGTCACGGTGACCCCGGCGAATGGCCCTCGGGCGTGTCGCGGTGACCGCGGCGCGGCATCAAGGGGTAGGCGATCTCACTGCGAAGGGCCAGAATGTGAGTCACGTTACACGGCATCAGGATGCGTCCGGGGAGGCGGAGACGGCGTCTCCGGCCGGGGCGGACGGGGGAGGGCGGATGGGCTCCAGATCGGCTTCCCGGGTCATTGAGATCGAGATATCCGGGCCGCGGCTGCTGGAAACGGCGACGAGGCTGCGCAAGCATGTGCCCGAGGCTGCGCGGGAGGCGATCCGGGAGATCGAGCGGGAGCTGCCGGAGTTCGTCCGGCCCGACGATCCTCGCTATGCCGAGGTGCTGACCCAGACCGTCGAGTGGATCATCGGTCACTTCGTCGAGCTGATGGCCGACCCGGAGACGCCGTCGACGGAACTGCTCGACTTCCTGTATGAGCTGGGTGTCGGGGAGGCCAGGGAGGGGCGCGGCCTGGAGCAGTTCCAGACGGCCTTGAGGATCGGCGCGGGTGTGGCGCTCAACCGGCTCAACGCCGAAGCCGAGGCCATGGACATCTTCACCAGCCCGAGCACCATGGCGCAGATCACGCAGGCGCTGTTCGCCTACCACGACAGGCTCACCGAGACCGTCGCAGAAGGACACGCCGCCTATGAGGCACGATCGCATGACAAGCGGCGGCACCACCTCGGCCATCTGGTGGAACTGCTGGTCACGCCCGCTCCGGCGGCGCGGGCCATCGGCACGCTCGCGGGAAAGGCCGGATGGCGCTTGCCCGACACGGTCGCCGCCGTCGCGGTCAATGACCCGCAGAGCTGGGGGACCGCCGGGCCCGCTCTGCCGGACGAGGTGCTCAACGGACTGGACCTCGCAGAGCCCTGCCTGATCGTTCCCGATCCCGAGGGGCCCGGGCGCCGCACCATGCTCCGCACCGGACTGCGGGGACGGGCGGCGGCGGTCGGCCCCACCGTGGCGATCACCGAGGTGGCGCGATCGTTGCGCTGGGCGCGGCAGGGGCTCGCTCTCGCCGAGCGACGGATCATTTCCACGGCCCGACCCTTCTTCGTGACCGACCACCTGCCGATCATGATGATCATGCAGGACGAAGACCTGACCGACATCGCCGTGGCCGTCAGGCTCGCCCCTCTCGCGTCACTGCCGGTGACGTCGCGGATGCGGCTCGCCACAACGTTCTTCGCATGTCTGGAGTGCAACTTCAACGCGGCCGAGGTCGGCAAGCGCCTGCGGGTGCACCCGCAGACCGTCCGATACCGCATCCGCCAGCTAGAGCAGATCTTCGGACCAGACATCCACGACCTCGACCAGCGCTTCGACTATCTCGTCACGCTGCGCGCCTGGCTGGCGATGCACGGCCCCTGAGATTGGGCGGGTTCCGCGTCTCCGGTGGTCACGCCGGTTGCCAGGCGACATCACCTGTTGCGTGCCTGGGCCAGAGCTCCGATGACGATGACGCGTGCGGGTCCGGCAGCTCGGAGTCCAGGCGTTTCATCTCGACAGCGAATGTGAGCACGAGCAGTAGCTCGGTCCGGCAGGCGGGATCGTGGACCGCGTCTCCGACCAACTCCTCCAGCCTGCGGATCCGGTACCGCACGGTCTGCTCGTGCACCCTCAGGCGTTCGGCGGCGATGACGGCGTTGTCGTGGGCTCGCACGTACTCCAGCAGGGTCCTGGCGTACTGGTTCCGGCGATGCGGCGGAAGCTGCAGCAAGGACCCCAGCCGCTTCTTGAATGCGAACTCCACCAGTTCCTCGCCCACTGAGGTGACGAGGACGGAAATGTGGTCCATGCAGCGGGCCGCGGGCTCCGCCGTGATGACGCCTTCGTCGATCAGGCCGACCAGACGTCTGGCCCAGCGGAGGGAGACCGCGCCGCGAGTGAGCGGCACGGCCGGGCCGATCGCGGCGGTCAGGCCCTCGGTGAGGGCGGACATGAACCCCTGCCGCGCCGGTCGTTCGGGGTCGGGAACCACCATGTACGGCTCTGGGCAGTGCCAGTCGATGAGGACGGCCGGCGGGAGCAGCGGCCTGACCTCCTCCGAGTCGCGGCTGATGGCGACCACGGCGATGGTGCGAGGGACCTCCCACCCGGCCCGCTTGGCCAGCGCGGCGATCGCGTCCTCACTGGCGGACGGCTCGGATATCAGCAGGTCCCGCAACCGTGCCCGCAGACGCTGTCGTTCGCCGAGCTGCTGGTCCCGGGTGTTGGCGTAGCCCTGCGCCGCGGCACTGGCGATCTTCTCCAGGAACACGAACAGGGAGTCGTTGAGCTGGCTGAGGGTGTCCAGCGACCACCCCAGCCGGCGGGCGTCGCTGATGAACCGTCTGCTGGCGACCTGCCCGCAGACCCGGATCGCGGTCTGCAGACCGTCCAGGGTGCGCCCCTTGCGGGCCTCGTGAGCGCCGATGCCGACATAGATCTCGCTCAACGGCTCCCAGTCCATCTGCGGATTGCCGATCGCCTCCACGAAGTACCGGACGGTCTCGTTCACCGACCATTGCATGCGCTGGCCGTACCGGCTGTCCGCCGGGCGCGAGTATTCGGGAACCAGCTTGTGGATCTCCCGCACCATCTCCTCGCCGGCCGCCCGGACGTAAGGCCGCAGCGGGGAGGAGTCGACGGGCAACTTCGCCAGCGGCAGCAGGTCCACGGCCGCGTACTCGTGTTCGTTCACCTTCACCTCCGACATCGGTGACGCCGTTCTGTCACGTCGACGCCGGAAACACGATCGCTTTTGTCATCTCCGAGCGAAACTCACCAGGGTGAGAGACCCCGCGGACAGCATTGTCAGACTTGTGCCAACACATGCTCGCTGACCTGCGAAGACGGCGATGGGGCAGACGCCGGCAACCCGTCTCCGTTGAGTCTCACGACGGGAGTGCCGTGTCCTGGACCTGCGGTGCTCACGCACCCGGCACGGCCGCGAACCGTGAGCGTCATTTATCAGAATGCCGCTACCTGATTGCCCGAAGACGCTCACGGCGCATGCAAGGCGGGCACGGCGCGAAGACCTAGATTTGCCTGGCGCCGACATCCCTGACCCCATACGGCAACGCGCGTCCGGCATGCCCCGTGCAGGGTCCCACGCCGCTTGGCAGCACCGACGAATCACCGACTGGAGTGCAGATGACCCCTCCTCTGGGAAGCATGATCGACTCCCCGCTCATCAGCGAACTCGGCCGGTGGGCCAAAGAAATACCACACGAGCGCGCCTTCTCCTTCGTCGATTACGGCCGGGACACGCAGGGCCGTCGGACCGACATCTCCTGGAGCGAATTGGACGGCCGCGTCCGAGGAGTCGCGGCCGCCCTGCGTCGCACGGGTGATTCCGGGCAAAGGGTCGCCATCGTGGCACCGCAGTCACTCGAGTACATCGTAGGTTTTCTTGGAGCCATGTATGCCGGAATGGTCAGCGTGCCACTGTTCACCCCTGATCTTCCCGGCCACCGCGAACGGCTGACGGCGATCCTGCGCGACGCCGACGCCGACTGCGTCCTCACGACGGCGGCCCTACGATCCCGCGTACGGGAGTTGCTGAACCAGAGCACGGCCCAACGGCACCAGGACATCGTCGTCATGGATTCGATCGATCCGGCCCCTGATTGGGAGCCGGAGAAGGTCCGGCCCTCGGACCCCGCGTATCTCCAGTACACCTCGGGATCCACACGAATCCCGGCAGGCGCCGTCATCACGCACGGCAACCTGGCCGCCAACGCCAGGCAGATCTGGGCCGCCGGAGCCGGGACCCCCCGCTCGTCCGTGCAGGTGATGTGGCTCCCGCTCTTCCACGACATGGGACTGGTCTCCACCATCGGGCTGCCGCTCGTGCACGGTAACTCGGCGGTCCTCATGGACCCGCTGGCCTTCGTCATGAGACCGGTCCGCTGGCTTCAGCTCCTCAGTGCCGAACAAGGCGACACCTTCACCGCCGGCCCCAACTTTGCCTACGAGATGCTCGTCGACCGCGTGAGCGAGAAGGAGAAGATCGGCCTGGACCTGAGCCGCGTCAAAGTATTCATGAACGGCGCCGAACCCGTCCGCCCCAAAACCCTGAAACACTTCCAAAAGGCTTTCCAGCAATGCGGACTCAGGTCGTCCGCCCCATGCGCGGCCTATGGCCTCGCGGAGGCGACCGTGTACGTGTCAGCGGGGTCCGCTGACGCTCCTCCCACCATCCGGCACTTCGACGCCCTGGCACTCGCCGAGGGCGTCGCCCGTCCTTGCGATCGGGAAGCGCCCGAGGCGACCGCCCTGGTCGCATGCGGGGCGCCCATCGGGCAGACGGTCGCGGTCGTCGACCCTCGAACCCACTACCGGCAACCGGCCAGGCACATCGGCGAGATCTGGGTACACGGCCCCAACGTCGCCGACGGCTACTGGGGACGCTCCAAGGAGACCGCGTCGACATTCGAGGCTCGACTCAACAGCGGCACCGACGCCAGCACGCCCCACGGCCCCTGGCTGCGCACCGGTGACCTCGGCTTCTGGTACGCCGGCGAACTGTACGTGACCGGCCGCATCAAGGACCTGATCATCATCGACGGACGCAACCACTACCCGCAGGACATCGAGTACACCGCGCAAGACGCCCACCCGGGGATCCGGCCAGAGCACGTCGCCGCCTTCGCGGTGGACAACCGGGGAACCGAGTCCGCGGTCATCCTCGCCGAACGCAACCGCCGCATCCCGCTCCAGCACTGCGATCCACAGGCCATTGAGCAGGCCGTCCGGACCGCAGTGCACCAACACCACGGACTGGTCCTCTGGGACTTCGTTCTGGTCGAGCCGGGAGGGATCACACGTACCAGCAGCGGCAAGCTCGCCCGCGCAGCCTGCCGAGCCTCCTACCTCGCCGCCGACGTCAGGACCACCATCGACCGACTAGCCCTCAAGCAGGGAGCCGAACAGTGAACCGCTCCAGGTTTGTTGGACACCCTCACGACACGGAATGTCTACGGGCCAGGGCGGGCAGCGCGCGGACGGCGGCTACCGAGCATCCAACGCCCTTGGGCGCCAGCAGGCCACCTTCCTGCGCCACCGCGCTGCAGAGGACCTGGTACCGCACCGCGATGACGGGCAAATACCTCAACGGCTAAACCGAACCGTCCCCCGTGCCTCCGGCCTGAGGCGAATGGGATGTGGTCGGGAACGGTACCCCGAGTCCAACGCCACGCCCAACGGGAACGTGCGCCCCGTCCGGTGTGGAAGCCAGCCGAACGACGCTGCCTGCGGGCCCGCCTTCAACGAAGCCGACGCTCTCGACAAGCCCGCCTGGCTGAACCCGCTCAAGCCCCGACAGATCGGCAGGCCGGACACAGCGTTCCGCAAGCGGGCCCAGTCCACCCAGCCGTTGACGACATGATCAGCCGCATCGGTACGTGGACGTTGCGCGACTACCTTATGGGCGCCGCGAGCGTCCCGCCCGTGCTGGTCGAGCGCGCAGGTCACGCAGGCCTATCCGCGTACCGTTCGTACGGATCCAGCGAGCACCCGACGATCGGCTCCGGCACCCTGGACGAATCCGCTCGCGAAACGCGCTCACACCGACGGACGTCCGATTCCGGGCAACGAAGTCAGCGCCAGACAGCCCGGCAGTGCCACCATCATGGGCAGGCGGGACGCCGCATATCAGATCACCTTCCGCTCACGCTGGGCAGCGGGGTTGTGTTGCGGTCCGGGCGTCCGCTGGGGGGACCGCTGCCGACAGGGCTGCGACATCCGAGCGAACATGGAGCTAACACGGGGACATGTCGGGCGTGGATCTTGGGTTGTAAGCATGTGTTTATGCAGGTGAGGGGTGGCGCGCCCGGCAGGATTCGAACCCGCGACCGTCGGTTTAGAAGCTCGATGGCCACCGGCTCAGGGCCGGTGAGCTCGTCCTCTTCCCGCTGGTCGCCGGTAACCGCGACGACGCGCTGGTCGGCGGCGCCGGCACGGTGGATCTGCGGCGAGGCAGTACCACTCCGCACCTGGCGTTCGGCGGGGGACCGCACCGGTGCCTCGGCTCGCATCTGGCCCGGATCGAAATGAGCATCGCTCTCCGCGGATGGCATGAGGCCATCCCCGAGTACGGGCTGGCGCCTGGTGCGACGCCGCGGCCTACTGGTCGAACGTGCACGGCCTCCTGGAACTCCGACTGTCCGCCTTCCAGTGATTCGTGTAGGGCGGCGCGCAACTGAGGTTACTACGTTGACATAGATAACCTACAATGGTGGGAACGTGTCGTCATCCGACCGGGGAGGCCACTGTGCGACCGTTGGATCGGTCTTTCGATGTCACCGAGGAGATCGGGACAGGAGAGCCGCTGAGCCAGACGGCCTGGATCTTCGCGCCGGAGGACGCCGCCGAGGTGAAGGGTGCCATCCTGTGCCTGGCCGGCGGCACCTACGACAAGAGGTACTGGCATCCGGAGGTGCCCGGCCATGACGGCTACAGCTTCGGGCGGCATCTCGCCGGTCGCGGTTACGTCGTCATCGCCCTCGATCACCTCGGCGTCGGTGGGAGCTCCGACCCGACGGCCTCCGGAGCGGTGACTCTGCAGCTCATGGCGAGAGGGGATGCGGCCGTCGCCGCCCAGATCAGAGCGCGACTGGACGGCGGAACACTCGTCCCCGGACTGCCGCCCCTGCCCCACCTGCCATTGATCGGCGCAGGCCACTCGATGGGAGCCTGCCTCACCACGATGGTCCAAGCGCAAGCCGGAGCCTACGACGCCGTCGTGCTTCTCGGTTACGGCGTCGACATCACCAACGTCCACGATGAGAAGGCCACGTCGGAGGCCCTCGAGGAACGTGTCGACGAGACCGAGGCCATCTTTCGTGCGACCACGGGAACGGCTCCGGACGCGACCTCGACGATCGTGCCGCGAGCACTCTTGCGGCAGCTGTTCCACGGCCCCGACGTGCCCGAGGAGGTCATTCGCGTCGATGACGCGGCGCAATCCCGGGTGCCCGTCCGAGCGGCCTCCGAGGTCACGACTCCGGGCTATGTCCGGCAGTACGCCGAAGCGGTCGACGTGCCGATCTTCCTCGGGTTCGGCCGGGTCGACGTCTCACCCGACCCATATGCGGAACCTGCCTGTTATCGCGCCTCCGCTGACGTGACGCTGGTGATCGTCGAGGGATCGGGTCACTGCCACAACTTCGCGGGTCGCAGGGGGGAGCTCTGGAATCGCATCGCGTCCTGGGGCGACGCGATCTCCTCCCGGCGCACGGCGGCCGCCAGCAGCCTGGAAGGCGATGTCCGATGACGATCGAGAACACGGCGGAGGCCGAAGCGAGCGCCGGTCCGGCCGACCTGGCGGCCGCCTTGCGGGAAGGCGCCGCCCGGCGACCCGCCGACCTGGTATTTCACGGTGAAACCGGAACAATCGAGATCTCCTCGCCGAAGGTTCTCGAACGGGCCGGCCGGGTCGCCACCGGGCTCACCGGGCTCGGTGTCCAACGTGGAGACGTCGTCGCCTTCCAACTGACGAACCGGGTGGAGAACGCGATCGTCCATGCGGCCGTGCTGCTCTGCGGTGCGGTCGCGTTGCCCATCGTCCCGATCTACAAGCTCCGGGAGGTGTCCTTCGTCCTGCGCCAGTCCGGTGCCACCGCGTTGATCGCCTTCCCGGGAATGGCGGCGGAGGTGCTGGCCGCTCGGAGCGACCTGCCTGATCTCCGCGCCGTCATCGCGATCCGCGACGGCGGCGCCGTCCCGATGCCGCCCGGCGCCGCCTCGTGGACGGAACTCGAGGCGTCCGACCCCCTGCCGACGCTCGCTCCCGCACCTGCGGACGAGGTGGCCGTGCTGGTCTACACGTCCGGTACCACCGCTGAGCCGAAGGGCGTCCAGCACACGCACCGGACCCTCATGGCCGAGATGGCCACGCTCCCCGGTGTCCGCCGCAGCGCGGACGGCGTCGTCTATCTGGATGCCTTTCCCCCTGGCCATGTCGCCGGGCTGAACGTCGTCCTGCGCGCGTTGATCCACGGACTCTCGACCGTCTTCATGGAGCGCTGGAACGCTGAAGTCGCACTGGATCTGATCCATCGTCACGGCGTCACGTCTTCAGCCGGTGTTCCCTTTCACCTGGCGGCCCTGCTCGACGCGGCGGCGAACACCGGTCGCGGCACCGGCACCCTGCGCGACTACCTGGTTGGCGCGGCCAGCGTTCCGCCCGTGCTGGTCGAACGCGTTCAACGCGCCGGCGTCGCGGCCTACCGTTCGTACGGATCCAGCGAGCACCCCACCATAAGCTCGGGCACCCCGGACGACCCGCTCGCCAAACGCGCGCACACCGACGGGCGCCCGATGCCCGGCAACGAGGTCCGCATCGTGGATGCCCAAGGTCACGACGTGCCGCCTGGTCGAGACGGCGAAATCCTCTCCCGTGGTCCCGAGCTGTTCCCCGGCTACCGAGACGAGGCCTTGAACACGACCACGTTCGCGCGGGACGGTTGGCTCCGTACAGGAGACGTCGGACGATTGGACGAGGACGGCTATCTGACGGTCACCGACCGGTTGAAGGACATCATCGTCCGAGGTGGAGAGAAGATCTCGTCGAAAGAGGTCGAGGACCTGCTTGCGGCGCACCCCTCCGTCGCCGAGGCCGTCGCCGTCGCCGAGCCCGACGAGCGCTACGGCGAACGCGTCTGCGCGTTCACGGTCCTGCATCCTGGCGCCTCCCTCGACCTTGACGCCGTTCGAGCGCACTTCGCCGCCGCAGGAGCCGCCCGGCAGAAGACCCCGGAGCGTTTGATCGTAGTCGACACCCTGCCGCGGACTGCGGCAGGAAAGGTCCGCAAAACGGAACTCAGGGCAACGCTCAACCCGTAAGCGCTCGGATCGACCCGCGGACGCCGACGGACGCCGCCCCATCCCCAGGAAGCCGCCGTGCCGTCGACGAAACACCCTCTTATCACCCCGCCCGAGCGGACTGAGGGACTCCGGCCATGTGGAGCGTGAAGACCCGGGCCCCCTCTCGGGCTCTGGGAAGCCAGGCCCTCACCATGAACAGGTCCGTGCTGCGCTGGTACTCCTGGCAGGAACGCCCGCCGTTGGCGATATGGAACTGGCCGGCAGGTGCCGATGTCTGCTCAGGCGGTGGGGAGCGAGGGCCGGATTCCCGTGACGAACAGGTCGAGGCCGGCGGTGAAGGCAAGGTCGCGGCGGGAGCGGGGCCATCGCGCGAGCGGCTCTTGCGGGACTGTTCCTCAATGGTGAAGCCGTTGGCGTAGGCCAAGACGGTGTCGAGAGAGAGCAGGGCCGTCTCGGCAGGAACGCCCGCGGCGGTCAGTGCGGTGATGAGGTCACCGATGACGGTGCGCCTCGTCACCGGCGCCTGCGGCGTCGCCTGAAGCGGAGGGCTGGACCGGCCGGGCCTGACACTTCGGCCCGTGTTCCAAGCCACACAGCGCTGGTGTCCGCGCTCGGACAGGGAGTAGTCTGGCCATCGAGTGACCGACCGGTCGGTCATTGAAGAGGAGATGCAGGATGCCTTTCGTCCGAAGTAGAGCGGGGCAGGTGTTCTATGCCGAGCAGGGCCGTGGCCGACCGGTCGTGCTGTTGCACGCCGCACTGCACGACCACACCGACTTCGACGCGGTGGCCGGGCCTCTGGCGGCCGCCGGCCATCGCGTGCTGGCCGTGGACTGGCCAGGTCACGGTCGTTCCGAGATGCCGGCCGGGGGGCCTCGGTTGGTGACCGCGCCGCTGCTCGCGGGCGTTCTCGCCGATCTCGTCGCCGAGCTGGACCTGGATAGGGCCGTGTTCGTCGGCAATTCGGTCGGCGGGTACGCCTCGGCCAGGCTCGCGCTGGACCACCCGGACCGGGTCGCCGGGCTGGTCCTGGTCAATGCCGGCGGGTTCGTCAAGGTCCCCCGCCTCGCGGCCCGAGCCCTGGGGGTCCGGACCGTGAACCGGGCGGTGTTCCCCCGGCTCGTTCCCCGGTACATGAAGCCGGACAGCGACCGGCTCCGCGCCATCACCCGCCGGGTCCAGGACAGGGCGCGCAGCAGGACGGGCGCCGCCGTGTCCGCCGCGCTGTGGCGCAGCATCGCCGATCCGGCCTACGACCTGCGGGCCGACGGGCCCCGGCTCGGTGTACCTGTGCTGCTGGCCTGGGGGGCCCGCGACATCATCCTCCCCATGTCGGCCGCACGGGAGACGCAGGCGGCGATACCGGATGCGGACCTGCGGACGATGGAGACCGGGCACGTGCCCTTCGCCGCCGATCCGGACGGCTTCCTGGGTCTGGTACTGCCCTTCCTCGAATCGGAGGAGACCGCCGGGAGCGCGCAGTGAGCACCGGCGTCCGGCAGCAGCGCGCGGCGGCCACGCGAGAGCAGCTCATTACCGCCGGCCTGTCCCTGGCAGAGCGGACGGGCCTGGCAGGCATGAGCGTCAACCTCATCGTCGCTGAGGCGGGTGTGGCCAAGGGCACCTTCTTCCACCACTTCGGCGACCGGTCGCAATTCCTGCTGGCGCTGCACACCGAATTCCACGACCGCGCGTTCGCAGAGATCGACAAGACGATCGCGGGAATGGCACCGGGCCGAGACCGGCTGCTCACCGCCGCGAACGCCTACCTGGACGAATGCCTGCGCCATCGCGGTGTCCGCGCACTCCTGCTGGAGGCCCGCGTCGACCCCGCCATCATCGAGGCGATCGCGTCCCGGAACAGCAAGGTCGTCCAGCTGACCAGTCCCGACTTCGCCGCCATGGGCCGGGCGCACCCCGAGCCGAGCGCAGCCATGTGGAACAGCGCCGTCGTGGAGGCCGCCATCCTCGAACTCAACCAAGGCGGCCACCAGCCGGACATCCGAGCCGCGCTGGCCCAGTTCCTCCCCGCATGATAGGTGTCGGCGGCGCCCTGGCCGTGCCGATAGGCCAGATGCGCGGTGAAGATCCGGCTCCGCGCTCACCTCGTTCGTGACCTGGGCGCAGCGCAATGAGGTCCTGGCCACCAACCCCGCCCGCCGCCTCCAGCGGCGCAAGCCCGCCCGCCGCGGCGACCGCGCCATCCCCGCCCCCGCCTGGACAAACTGTTCACCGACGACAGCCACCCGCTACGCGAGCGCGTCCTGTGGCGGATGCTGTACGAGACCGCGGCCCGGGCCCGGGCGCGGGAGATCCTCTCGCTCAACATCGAGGACCTCGACCTTGAGTTCCGCTGCACCCGCGTGACCTCCAAGGGCGGCGCGATCGAGTACGTCCACTGGCAGACCGGCACCGCGTGAACGTCCTCTGGGCCCTCATACGAGACCGGCGCTGCACCAATCGCCCTCGGCTCAGCCCGCCGCTGCTTGACCGAAGACATTGGGAAGTCCACCCGGCCGCTAACGGTGGTTTGTTGGATCAGGGCTCTGTGTGGGTAGGTGTTGTGGTGGCCGCGCCTTGGCCTTGTGTGGAGTGAGTCGTGGTGACCAGGGCGAAGCGGTGTCCGCCGGCGCCGGGGCCGTTGGAGGGGTATGCGGCCCAGTTCGATGATCTGTTTTCGCATCTGGCGCAGCGGCGGGGGTTCCGGGAGTATCTGGCCGGGCTGCTGGCGCCGCGGGAGCGAACAAGACGCTGACCTGCCTGGCCGGCGCCGAGCCGGTGGTGGGTGCGCAGCATCGGGCGGTGCAGCGGCTGCAGTTCTTCCTGAGCGAGTCGCGCTTGGACGCCGATCGGGTCAACGACCGGCGGTTGGAGTTGTTGCTGGATGCTGCCTCGACGGCTCCGCACGGGGACGGGATGCTGGTTATCGACGATTCGGGTGACCGCAAGGACGGTGCTGCCACCGCGCACGTGGGGCGGCAGCGGCTGGGTCGCTACGGCAAGACCGACAACGGGATCGTCACCGTCACCATGCTGCGGGCCGATGAACGCATCTACTACCCACTGCACGCCCAGCCGTACAGGCCCGCCAGGCACTTCCCCAAAGGTAAGAACGACCCGCCTTTCGCACCAAGCTGCAGATCACGGCGGGTTTGGCCCGAAGGGTCGACCATGCGGGGTTCGGTTTTCGGGCGGTGGCCGCCGACAGTGCCTACGGCGACCAGGACAACTTCCGAGGCGAACTACGTAGGGCCGGGTTGCCGTTCGTGATGGCCCTCAAACCGCGACACGGCGTTTGGGCCTACGGCTCCGACGCCTACATCCCGGCCGACGCAGCCCGCATCCTGGACTGGGGCGGCCCTGAACGTCGGGGCGACTGGCTGCCGATCGATCGTCGTTTCCGGGACGGGCACGCCGAGCAATGGTGGGCTGCCGAGGCCACGCTGGGCTGGTGGGGCCCCGACGGGCACACCCGCCTGGTGGTGGCCACCGCCGACCGGGCGCCCTGCCGGCCAAGGCCACCTGGTACCTGGCCACCAACCTGCCCCGCCACGGCGGGCCCCACGACCCCGCACGCGGCGGCGACAGCCCACACCCTGCCGCCGACCTGGCCGAACTCGTCCGGATCTACGGCATCCGCCACTGGATCGAGCAGTCCTACAAACAGATCAAGGACGAACTCGGATGGGCCGACTTCCAGGTCCGCTCCGACACCGCGATCCGCTGCCACCAGATCCTGGTCAACTGCGCGTGCAGCTTCTGCTGGAACACCTGGTTCGCCGATCCGCGACACCCTCCGCCCCCACCCCGACCAGCCACCGCCACCTCTGCAGAGAGGGGCCCCACCCCCGGGCCCCAACAGACCCGCCCCTTTTCCGACACGTCACTGGCCCCGAACTGCCCCCACACGCTCCGCGCCGTCCGATCCTGGCTGATCCCCGCCATCACACTCACTCGCTGGTGGAAGGCATGGTCGAACACGCCCCCACCCACTGAACTCCAAGAACTAATCGACAAAGTCTCCGCAGGTCACGGCCTGCACCTCATACATCCCACCTTGATTCAACAAACCACTGCTAGTTACCAGTGGGCGACGCGGAGTAGTCGTCGGCGGGTGGGGGGCTCGGTGAGGGTGTCATCCGGATTGCTCTTGAGGGTGTCGGGCCATAGGTCTCGGTGGGGGGGTGGAAGGTCTTCGCCGAGGCGAGCGAGGCGAGGTGGCGCTCTTCGTAGCGGAGGCTGAACAGCACGTCGGGGTGGACGCCGGTGCGGTGGGGCCGGTGTCTCTGTTGAGGATCTCGACCTCTTTTAGCGAGGCGACCGCGGCTGGCTGTCCTGCCCGCGCACCGAGCGGCCGTTCGAGATCGCCACTGCCACTGTGACCCGCACGGGTAGGGCTGGACCCTCGCCAACACGCGTCCGGTGGCGTCATGGGCAGTGCGGCGCGCAGACGCGGCGAGAGATGGCTTGGGCGAAGATGGTCTGCATCTGCTGTGGAGAGTTGATCTGGAAGGTCTGGCCTTGGACGACTTGGGCGATGCGGGCCAGGGCGGTGGTGTCGGTGCCGGCGCCGATGCCGAACATCATGACCTGGACGGGTCGGGTGGGGTCGGCTTGGCGGCGCAGGGCGTCCAGGGTGTGCTGGAGGGTGGGACCGGCGGGGTCGTCGTTGCGGCCGTCGGTCCACAGCGCGACCGTATTGACGAACTCGGGTTTGTAAGAGCGCTGCATTTCCTTGTAGGCGGCGAGGACCGTGGCGTACAGACCGGTGTCGCCGTGGGTCTTGACCTTCAGCGCACTGAAGGCGGTCAGGCCGAGCTGGCGGCGGGTGACCGATCCGAATCGCTGGCTCAGGGGGCCGACGTCGATCAGCTGTTTCCAGGGCCGGTGGCCGTCCAGGTCGGTGGAAAACTCCCAGAGGCCGACCTCAGAGTCGTCGGAGAACAGGGCCAGGCTCTGTTGCATGGCCGCCGTGGTCGCCTCCAGGCGGCTGGTACGGGAAGCGATGTGCTGGTTCATGGAGCCGGAGATGTCGACCACGGCCAGCAGCCGGATTCCCAGTGACAGTTGCGCCCACGCCTGCAGGATCTGTGCGACCTGGTCGGGCGGCGGGGCGGGCAGGAGCTGGGGGGATTGGGGGCTGATGCCGATGAGGGCATCGAAGCTCGCGGGGGCCTGCCCGTCGGGGGTGCGGAATCCGCTGGACAGGATGTCGCGGCGGGTCTGCTGTGAGGCCAGTGCGCGTTCCAGCAGCCCGGCCGCCGCGCGTCGTTGGTCCAGGTGCCGGTTGTGCAGCGCGTCCAACTGTTGGGGGGCCAGCGGGCGGCGGCCGGGGCGGGTGACGCGAAGGACGGGGTAGTCCATGGTCAAGGTTCCCTCGACGGGCTGCACGGCGACCTGCGGGTCGGTGGGGACGTCGCGGTTGTGGACGTACACGGCCTGCTCGGGGGCCAGGATGAAGGTGGGGTCGCGGTGGTTCCCGGTGAGCGCGTCGTTCACGGTGGGCGCCTGGTGTTCGCGCAGCGCCCGTGCGATGCCACTGAACTGGGCGCGCTGGGCCGGGTCGTTGCCGGTGAGGGTGGCGGCGACCGTCAGCGCGGTGATCCCGGCGCCGGTGCGGGTGGGGTCGGGTATCTGCACCTGCACCGGTGAGGACGCCGGTGAGCCCGGCGGGGCGGTCTGGGTGGCCGCGCCCTTCAGCATGGTCTTCCAGGAGGGGACGGCGAGGAACTCCTGGCCCGCGGTGCGGCCGGCCAGCCGCCGCGGCAGCGCCGCCACCAGCGGTGTGCTGGCGATGCGCGTACCGGAGGGGATCAGCGCCGAGCGCTGAGCGGCCGGGATCAAGGCCGTCCACAGGTCGGTGTCGGGGATCCACACGTCGGGGCGGACCGTGCCGAGTCTGGGCACCGCCTGCCCGGCCAGCAGTTCGGCGATGTCGGCGGACTGGGCGGTCCGCACCCGGATCCGCAGGCAACTCCCGGCCGCCTTGGCGTGCCCTGAGGTGGCGCGGCGCGCGGCCCGCGCCACGATCGGCGCGATGGCCGGATCGGCCGCCACGTTCAAGGTCAGCGACGGCGAGCCCCCGGCGCAGCCCAGACCGAACGCGCTAGCGACCCGGTAGACGCTCACCACCAGCACCAGGGCCAGCACGGTCGCTCCGGCCAGCGGCAGCAGGAACGCCCGCCGCCGACCCCCAAACACCCGCCGGGTCAAGGCCGGCCGCGGCGGCCCTGCCGCACCCGCCTCGCCCCGGCCGCCGAGCCGCCGTAGCCGAGACTTGCGGTGCCGGGGAGCCGCCTCGGCGTGATAATGCTTCGGGCGCATCCGGTTCAGGCGCATGGGGTGGGGTCCGCTCTGTGCAGTGGGCTGCCGGTGTCGCCGCCGTCCCCCGACGCGATGCGTCCGTGCGCGAGGCCGAGCACATCAGGCGAGTTGTAAAGAACCCTTCCTTTAATCTGGCAGGTGCCAGATTAATCTCATCCCGGCCGCCGTCAAGGGCCGGGCCGAGTACGGCCATCACCACCCCTGGTGGCTACAGTGGACGCGGTGAGGGCGCGAACGGCAGGCGGGCAGGAAACAGACATCCTGCGCCAAGGCCTGGCGGCATTCGCCGAACTCGGCTACGACGCCACCTCGACCAGGCTGCTGGCCAAACGACTGGACGTCAGCCACAACTTCATCAACGACCGCTACGGATCCAAGGCCGAGTTCTGGGAGGCCGCGGGCGGGTACGCGCTGGAGCGGATGCGCGAGCGGCTCACCGACGTCCTGGACACCGACTTCGACGACGACGCCAAACGCCTCACCGCCCTGGTCCGGCGCTTCTACCGCGAGATCGCCCTGGACCCCGGTCTGAACCGGGTCCTGGTCCTGGAGAACACCCAGAACTCACCCCGCGCCAACTACCTGCAAGAACAGTACGCCGCGCCGATGTACACGGCCCTGGCGCCCTGCCTGAACAACCTCATGACCGCCGGCCGCATCCCCCGCGCCCCCAAACGCCTGTACTTCCTGGCCGTCATGGGCCCGATCAGCGCCCTGATGAACCAATAGCACGCCGACGGCGGCCCACTCGGCACCGACGACCTACTCACCGCCGCCGCCGCACTCGCCGATATAACCCTGCACGGACTCACCCCCGCCCCCTGACGCCCTGCCACCACGCAACACTGACAATTGATCCGCCAAAGCCACTGACAAATTCTTCGGGGACTGTCTGAAAGTTTGTGGGTGAGGTGGTGATCGGTTTTCAGTTCAGGGTGATGCGGTCACCGTAGTGCAGGGAGAGCGCGTTCAGCGCTGCCTTCCATCCGGTGGTATTGCCGGTCATGTTGGGTCGGCCTTTCAGGGGTTGGCGGATGACCAGGTAGAGGACCTTGAGGGCGGCCTGCTCGGTGGGGAAGTGTACGCGGCGGCGGGTGGCCTGGCGGAACCGGGAGTTCAGGCTTTCGATCGCGTTGGTGGTGTAGACGATCTTGCGGATCTCGGCCGGGAACGCCAGGAACGGGGTGAAGGTCGGCCAGGCGTCCCGCCGCAGCCGGACGATCGCCGGGTAGCGGGTGCCCCACTCGGTTTCGAAGTCGGCGAACCGCTGCTCGGCGGCGGCCTCGGTCGGGGCGGTGTAGATCTGCCGCAGATCCCTGGTGAGCCAGCTCCGGTGCGCCTTGGACGCATACCGCAGCGACGAGCGCACCAGGTGCACCACGCATTGAGGTTTTGTCAGCGGCTTTCAACCGATCCGCGATACTCGAAGAGCACGAGGACGTGTGCGGGGCGGACGTTGTCCCCGATTCTGCTGGGCTGAGGGTGGTGTGCTTGAGTGCGGTCCAGCGTTCGGTGACAAGGGCGAAGCCGCGTTCGACGTGGCATCGCAGGAATCGTTGCAGGCGGTTGTGGCAGCGGTTGTCGATCGCCAGGACGTTGCCGCCGGTGGGGTTCTTGAAGGGGACGATGATGCCGTGGCCTGCGCCTTGGTGGCCGGGGTCGGCAAGGACGGGGATCGTCTTGGCGTAGGGATACAGCGTCGGCAGGACCAATGCCCGGGCCGCTTGGAAGTCCACGACTCCGCTGGGCAGGACGTCGCTGAACCAGATGGGGAAGCCGTCCGGTTCGGACAGCATCTGGACTTGGCCGCCGAAATCGCCGGTCTTCCCGGAGAACCAGGCGTCGATCGTTTCGCCCTGCACGCTCACGGTCTTGTGGCGGCACCGGTCGGTTACGAAGATCTTGCCGTCCATCTCCAGGTGCGGCAGCCCGTCGGCGACCGCCTTCTCCAGTGCCCTGGTGCAGGCTGGCGGCGCGGTCGGCCAGGACGTCGATGGCCTCGTGCAGGTACCGGTAGGCGGTCGACTGCGACAGCCTGAAGGCGGCGCCGTGCAGGGTGATGTTCGGCTTGTCCCGGAACCAGGCGATCGCGAACAGAGCCCGCTTCCAGCAGGTCAAGGATCGTGTTCCCTTCCTGGTCCCGCGTGCCCGGCGTTCGGCGCGCAGCAGGGCCACGAAGCGGATCAGTTCGCGGGGGACGTCGAGCATGGCATGATAGGTGACCAACGCGGCGCCTTTCGGTAGTAGGCGAGGACTTGTGGTGAGACCTCTTCTACCGGGGGCGCCACGCTTGCTTCGGGGCATGTCGCCGTGTTCGCGAGTCTGCCCGATTCTACCTGTTACAGCCTGTTAATCCCCGGCGCCCGAATCAAAATCGCTGGGAAAACGTCATTGCCGCGCTGGTGGACGGACAAGATGCTCGCTGGAGACGGCAACGGCTTCCTCGGCTTCTGGGAGGCGATGGTCCGCCGCGAACTCCGCGAGGACCCGACTCTCCTCGACGCTGAACAGAGGACGATTCCGTAGTGATCGCCATGGTCACGTGCGGGATCAGCGCCCTGGACAGCCACGAGGTCGTCAGGGTTCGATGGGGCAACCGGCGATGACGGTGCGGTGGACGGCTTCCGCGTCCGGGCTGTGCAGCGCCTCGGCGAGCGGGACGTGGAGGAGGACCAGATCGGCGGCGGCCCCGGCTCGGATACCACGTGTCCGCCCGCCGAGGTCGTCGGGCGATGTGAGGTAGGACAGCAGGGCGGCGCGCGCAGTGATGGCCTCGTCTCCGTTCACGATCGCTCCGGAGTTGGTGCGGCGGTGCACGGCGCTGTCGATGACCGTCCAGGGGTCGAGAGGTCCATAGGGAGCGTCGCTGGACAACGCGACCGGCACGCCTGCGTCGGAGAGGCGGCGGCAACGGTACAGGTCGCCGTGGTCGAAGGTCGGGACGTTGCGAAGGAAATCGTCGCCCCGGTCGGCGATGAAGCCTGGCTGGGTGACAACGCGTAGGCCCAGCCGGGCCAGCTCTCCGATGGACTCGGCCGGCACGAGCGCGGCATGCTCGATGCGGTCGCCGTCGCGGACCCCGGTCTCGCCGAGCGCCGCGAGGAGCAGCAGCAGTGCCTCGCGCGTGACGCAATGCACGGCCACGGCCCGTCCTCGCTCGTGGGCGTCCGTGATGCGGCCGGTCAGGTCGTCCAGCGACGGGAGGCCCGAGTCGGCCAAGACGATCTTGTAAGGGCCGGTGGTCACCCGCGGATGGCAGGGCGGCGCGGCAGCGAGGGGCACACCGAGCAGATGGACGCGCTGCGGAACGGCGTCGTTCTCGAACGCGGCGATGGTGTCGGTGTTCAGATCCGGGGTGGCGTCGGTGACGCCGGTGATGCCGTACCGCGCCAGTTCGCGTCCGATGGTGTACAGGTCGGTGGCCGCTCCGGCCGGTAGGCAGGCACGGAGCCAGTCGTCGGCGCGCCACAGCCGTCCGGTGGGGGTGCCGTCGGAGGAGCGTTCGATGCCGGAATGGTGCCCGGAGGCCAGGCTCGTCTCGTGTGCCGCGGCGGAGTTGAGCATCCAGAGCGCGCCGCTGCGGTGCTGGATCCTGACGGGGACGTCGGCGCGTAGCGAGTCCAGGCGTGTCGCGTCCAGGTCCCCGGCGACGCTCTCGACGTAGCCGACACCGCGCACCCACCCGGTCTCGTCGGGCACCGCCGAGCGCAGCTTCGCAGACAGGGCGTCCCATCCCTCGACCTCAGGGGGCCCGCACAGGACGGACCTCCTCCACGCCCACAGGGCGTGCAGATGCAGGTGGTGGTCCCACAGCCCCGGGATCAGCGCGCCGCCACGACACTCGATCACCTCGTCGGTGGCTGCCGGCGCGAGATGCGCGCCGATCTCACTGATCCGCTCCCCCGCGACGCGGACGTTCGTCCGCCTGCGCCCGCCGATCTCGGCGTCGCGGAACAGGAGCCCGCTCACCCGAGTGTCCGCGGATTCATGGGAGGGGGATCCCCAGGCTCCGGAGCACCTCGCCCGTGTCGGCGCCCATGGCCGGCGCATCACCGCCGGGTTCGCGGCGCTCCGGAGAAGCGACGGGAACCAGGCCGACTCCGGTTTCGATGGCCCACCCGTCACCGCGGCGGGCGGCCGGTGTGCTGGGGAGCGGCGGACCCGGCTCAAGGGTCGCTGCGACGACATCGGTCATCGACACGTCCCACAGGACGCCGCGTCCGGGCGGTGCGGATGCGGCCAGCACGGCCGCGGTGAGGCCGGTCAGCGGATCAGCGACGGCGTCGCCGCAGAACAGGGGGGACAGGTCCGGGTCGCGGCAGACCAGTCCGGCACCCGCGGCCACGTCGTCGCCGAAGCCGACGCGCTCGGAAGAGCGGCCGTTCGCGGTGATCGAGACCCAGACGGTCCCGGTGGCGACAGCGGCGTCGGCGTCGAGGCCGAAACGGGCCAGGGCGCGCGGGCGGGACGCCTCGATGATGATGTCGGCGGCGTCCACGAGAGCCGCCATCGCGTTGCGGCCGGCCGTGGTCGCCGGGTCGAGTACGACGGAGCGGTGCCCGGCGTGCAGGAGCCGGTAGAAGCCGGGGTCGCCGTACCGGGCGCCGTCCGGGCGGGTGGGCGTCTCGACCTTGACGACGCGTGCGCCCGCCAGGCTGAGGAGGTGCGCGCAGAGAGGGCCGGCCCATAGCGCGCTGAAGTCAACGACCAGTGCGTCCTTCACAGGACGGGGCGCCGCTGGCGCTGGGACGTGTGAGGGCGGTGCCTGTGCGCGCACCGGCCCGGCCGCGATGCCGAGCAGTTCGGCGCGCCCGGCGAGTTCGGCGCCGGTGTGCCCGCGGAGCCAGGCGGAGAGCACCGGCCACGGATCGTCGCGGACGTCGGCGCTGGCGAGCGCGCCGAGGAGCGCCGGGTCGTCGGGACGGGCACACGACACCGCGGCCCAGCCGTCCGCTGTGGGAAGTAGCCGGGACGCACCGCCGGCCGACACCCGTCCACGCCGCACGTGACCTGTGCAGGCGGCGCGCTCGGCCAGCAAGCGCGCGCCATCCAGGCGAGGAGCCCCTGTGGAGCCGGCGAATCGTTCGGCCAGCTCCCGAGCGACGTGCGCGGCGCGGCCGGGAGGCAGAAGGGGCGGGCCGTCCGGATGCCCCGACAGCACCATCGCGCCGCTCGCGGCCCACGCCGCCGCCACACCCACGTCCGACGCCGCACCCGCGGCCTGCGGCGTGCCGCTCATCGGCGCCGGCCCGAGGCGCCGCCGCTGCGTCCGCGCATGGGCTCCAAGGTCAACGTCAACAAGGCCGAATCCGTCCTGAAGGCATAGAGCACACTGGAGGGGCAGGTGAGGAGGTTGCGAGCGTCTGCTGCGGACCCCGCTCGGCGAAGCCCTCCTCGAACAGGAGAGTCTCTGCCGTGTCGAGCAGCACCCTCCAATTCCTGGCGTTTCGGGTGCTGAGTCGACTGCGGGCGTCCTGCATCTCGGTCACCGGGGGTGACGCACTCCCGTCCACCATCAGGATCGTAGCGGAGAAGCGACCGACGGCCCTGACCCAGCTGATCGGGCCGTAGTCGAGAGCAATCGGAACTCCACACACAACGAAACAATGGTGTGCGAGTACGGCTCGCGACATCATCGGCAGTGGACAGGCCGGAGTAGACGGCTCAGACCCGGTGCCCAACCGGCGTATGGCGAGGGGATACGAGGTCACCTCCAATTACGCCAGCGTCTCCTCGAGCGCGTCGGTCGCCGCACTCGCCGCTGCACTAGGCGAGGCCCGCTCGACCCCACGCATCAGCAGGAGCCTCAACAACCTGCGTATAGGCTGCCACAGTTATGACCGCATCGGTGACGGCATCCGCGCTCGTGGGTGGCGCTGGCAGAGACCCCCTTCTCGACGAGGACGGCCAGGTAGTCCAACCGCTCTTGACGATCGACCTGGACGACCAGGTAGACGACGCGGGCCGGGCCCTCGCCAGTGCGCGCACGATCGACCGGGTCATGGTCGGTTTCGCGAGCGGGCCGGTCACTGGGCCCGCCAGGGAACTGGCGCGAGCACTGGACGTGACCTTGGTGCCCAAGGGTGCGTCGAGCGGCCGGGAGTTTGTCGGCTGTGAGGAGCCCGCGTCCGAAGCCGCCCTGCTGCGTGCCGCCGCGTCGGCGAACCCGCAGGCCGCGGTTGTGCTTGCGGAGGTGCTGAGGGCGGGCGGCGAGGATGTGACGGCCGGGCTCCACCTGGAGTCGTTCGCCTACTCCACCCTGCTCGGCGGTTCGGAGTTCGCGAGCTGGCTGGATGAGCGAGGGACGCGGCCTTTGCCGCCGCCCGCAGCGGAGCCCGTGCTGGTCGAGCGCGCCGCCGGGCGGTTGCTGATCACACTGAACAGGCCGGAACGCCGCAATGCCTACGGTCGCTTAGTGCGGGATTCGCTCGTCGAGGCGTTGCAGATCGCCGCGCTGGACGACAGCGTGGAGCAGGTCGTGCTCACCGGCGGGGGACCGTCCTTCTCCGCGGGCGGTGATCTCGACGAGTTCGGTACCGCCCCCGACCTCACGACAGCGCATTTCGTGCGCACGTTCGGCGGCGCCGGGCGGTTGCTGCACCAACTCTCCGACCGGGTCGAGGCGCGGCTGAACGGTCATTGCGTGGGCGCCGGAATCGAGTTGCCGGCATTCGCCGGGCGGGTGGTCGCCGCGCCCGGCGCGACGTTCCGGCTGCCCGAGGTCTCGATGGGCCTGATTCCCGGGGCCGGGGGTACTGTGAGCGTCCCGCGCCGCATCGGCCGGTGGCGGACGATGTTTATGGCGCTGTCCGGACGGCCCCTCGATGTGCAGACAGCCAAGACTTGGGGACTCATCGACGAGATCGAATGAACGCCCGCCGCCCTGGCACTGCCACCCCTGTGTCGGCGCCGAGACCGGAAAGTTTGCGACGGTCTGCCACAGCGTCGGCAGCAGACTCGTGACTGACGGACGGCCCAGCGGGGATGGGCCGTCCGGACAGTATGAATGAGCGCGGGCAGCGACCCCCTTGATGAGAGCACCCAACAGGCCGACGGTCAATGCGGCATCCTCGTCAGGGGCTAGCGGTGAGTTTGCCGATCGCTTCGGAAGCAGACAGCAGTTCGAGTTGGCTGGGGACCTGTCTTGGGCCGTCGGCGTCGACGAGGTGTGTCGGGCCGTATGGCCAGGCGCCTCTGAAGATCGCGATGATGTCCGCGCCGTCCAGAGAGCACAGTGTGTCGTGGACGACGTCGGCATCCTCGCCTGGAGCGGCCAGCCACAGGATCGGCGACCGCGTTGCGGTTTCGTGCGAGTTCCAGTTCGCCGCTCGATCTTCGAGACGCTCGATGGCATCTTCGAGGGTCGCCGTCACGTTAAGGCCGGAGTCGTAGTGCTCCACGAGGAACTGGTCGATGTCTTCGGGGAAGAGGCGCTCCAGGTCGGTGTGCGTGAGAACGACCTCGGTGGTTCTTGACCGATCGACCACCGCATCAACGAACAGGGTGCGGAGCAGGCCGTCCGTCCCCGGGCCGAGGAGGCCGACGCCCTGCGGGTGGCCGAAGGCGCGAGCCATCAACGGACGTGCGGGTCGCCCGGCGGAGAGCAGCCGGCCGAGTCGCCGAGCGGGGTGGCTGGCGAGGCGCCGGAGGTTGACGGTCTTTGGCCTGCAGTTCATGTGACCTCCTAAGGTCGATTGGTGTTGGGGCGCGTTGATCAAAGCGGTTCGCGCCAGGGCAGGACACTGATCGAAACGCTTGATGGCGGTAAGTGATCAGCTGCAGCTGTGGCCCGGGGGCGCCGGAATTGGCTGGTGGCGTGGTTCCTGAAGGCTGCACGGGGCTGTGCCTGCGGGTGACGACTTCTCGTCATTGCGGGGAACCACTCACCGAACCCGGTGACGAACTTTGATCGCATCGATACTCTCTGTGACTGGAGGTGACGGTGAGCGCTGAGGACGTGGATGATGCGGCAAGGCTCCTTCAGGGCATCGTTCTCGACGAGTTGCTCACCCCCTACAAGCAACTGCTCGAACGAGACGGCTGCCAGAGTTCCGAGGCGCCGGACCTGCTCGGCGGCCAGGATGTGGTGGACGCCTTGGTCGGGGCGGGGATGGCGTATGCGTTGCCCTCGGGGCTGACGCTGTCGCCACGGCTGGTGGCCACCGCTCCCGACCTGGCTTTGCAGGGAGCGCTCGCGGCTCTGTCCCGCAAGCTGGTGGCGGCTCACGAGCGGCTGCTGGACGGTCAACGCCGCATGGCGGCGACACACCCATTCCCCGGCATCCTGCAAGCAGAAGCGGACCGGCTGGTGCGGATCCTCACCGAGGGGCGCCAGATCACCGACACGTCGCGGGCGCTGCTCGGCACGGCCCGCCGGGAGTGGCTCGTCCTTGAGAACTTCGCCTTGGAGCGGCCGCTGGAGAAGCTGGTCAGCATGCCGCCGCCGCCCGCCTTCGAGGGCAAGGTCAGGTGCCGGAACATCTACCAGGCCTCCTGCGCCGAGCATCCGGTCGGGTTCAAGATCATGCAGATCCACGTCGAGGCGGGTGAGGAAGCCCGGATCCTGCCGAAGATCGGCATGAAGATGAAGTTGGCCGATGAAGCGGTCGCGCTGCTCCCCCTCACACCGACGGGCCTGTCGGGTGCGCTGCTCGTTCGCGCTCCGGTCATCGTCGGCGCGCTGCGCGAGTACTTCGAGTTGCTGTGGGAACGGGCGATCCCTTTCGGAGCCGCGGAACCGGAGATGCCGCTCAAGCAGGTCCACATGGACATCTTGAAGTTGCTGGCCGAGGGACTGACCGATGCGCGGATCTCGCGGGAACTCGGTGTGAACGCCAAGAGCACCGAACGGTACATCCGCACGATCCGCGAGTACCTCGGCGTCTCCAGCCGCGTCGCGATCGGCGCCGCTGCAGCCCGCCGCGGCTGGATCTAGAAACCCCAACCTGGAGCGCCCCATGCCCGAATACCTGGACTTCGTGCCCGAAGAGCGCTTCCGGCGGCACTTGGCGCTCTCGCCGGACGGGACGACCATCGCCTACTCCAGCAATGTCACCGGGTCCTTCGACCTGTGGACGATCCCGGTCGCCGGGGGCGCCGCCCGCAGGGTGGCCGGGCTGGACGAGCGGTCGGTGTGGCAGATCGCGTGGACGCCGGACGGCGGCAGCCTGGTCTTCACCGCCGACCGCAACGGCGACGAGCAGTACAGGATCTACCAGGTCGCCGCCGGCGGGGGAGATCCCGAGGAGGTCAGTTCGGGGCCGGACTGCCAGCGTGTGCTGGCCGACGACCCCTTCGACGCGGAGGGCCGCTTCCTGATCTACGGAGCCAACGACCGGGACCGCGCCGTCCAGGACATCCTCATCCGCGATCTGTCCGACGGCTCAGAACGCCGCATCGTCCCGCCCGCGGGAGTGATCTTCGCGCCGGTGCGGTTGTCGCCGTCCGGGCGATGGCTTTCTGCGACCGGAGCGCGATCGAACACCGATGTGGCCGCCTATCTGATCGACGTCGCCGGCCCCGGAGCCGAGCCCGTCTGCGTCACCGTGGAGTACGGCCACGGTCTGTTTGCCCCGGGCCCTTGGGCACCGGACTCCAGTGCCTTCTATCTCTGCACCGACGTGTGGGGGGAGTTCACCTCGATCGGCCGATACTCCATCGACGATGCCGGGCTGCGGCGCCTCACCACCGACGACTGGGATGTGGAACTTCTCGAGGCTGCCGGCGAAACTCTCGTGTGGTCACGTAACGAGGATGGACGTTCCGCACTGCAGGCCACCAAGAACGGCGCCCCACTGCTCCTTCCTGGGATCCCTCAGGGAGTCGTCGACGCGCTCAGCCTCACGCCTGATGCCGAGCAGATCGTCCTGCGGATCGACTCGGCGACCCGGCCCAGTGAGATCGGTGTCCTCGACATGGCAGGAGGCTTCAGGTACCTCACTGACAGCCGCCCGCCGGCCATGCGCGCTGTACAGCCGGTGGAGCCGGAGTCGATCACCTATCCGTCCGCGAATGGACGCCAGGTCCGCGCTTTCCTCTACCGTCCGCACTCGCCAGGACCCCATCCCGTCCTGCTGTCCATCCATGGCGGACCCGAGGCCCAGGAACGTCCCATCTACGCCTACTCGGGCCTGTACCAGCACCTGCTCGACCAGGGCATTGCGATCGTGGCCCCCAACATCGCCGGCTCCACCGGGTACGGGCTCACCTATCAGAAGCTCATCTACCGCGACTGGGGGGGCGTCGACCTCGAGGATCTCGACCACGCGGTGCGCCAGATCCAAGCCACGCCTGGTCTCGATCACGACCGCATCGCGGTGATGGGCGGTTCCTATGGCGGATTCGCGGCCCTTTCCTGTCTCTCTCGGCTGCCCTACCAGTGGGCCGCAGGCGTCTCCTTCTGCGGCCCTACCAACCTGGTCACCCTCGCGCAGGCCTGCCCTCCCACGTGGAAGAGCATCGTGGCGGCCGTGCTCGGCGACCCCGAAACCGATGCCGATCACCTCACCCGACGCTCGCCAGTGACCTACGCGGAAGCCATCACCGCGCCCCTGCTGGTCATCCAGGGCGCGCATGACCCACGGGTGCCGCAGAACGAGTCCGACCAGATCGTCGATCGGCTGCGTGACCGTGGCGTCAACGTGCGCTACGACATCTATTCCGACGAGGGCCACGGCTTCACGAACCGCAAGAACGAACTGAAGGCCTACGGCGACATCGCGCAGTTCATCGTCAAGCACTTGATCGGCGACAGATGAACAAACCACTCATCACCGGGATCTGCTCGCCGCTGGCCCTTCTGCGCGACCAATCCGTTGCCGGCCTGTTCGCCGCGCACTTGGTCTCCTGCTCCAGCATCGGCTTCGGGCAGCTCGCCCTGGCCTGGGGCACCATGCGAGAAGGCTACGGCGCCGGCGGCCTGTCCCTCGTCTTGGCCAGCAACGCCTTCCCCGCGCTGCTCATGATCTGCGGGGGCGTGATCGGAGACCGATTCCGCCGACACAAGGTCCTCGCCGGAGCCGAAGCCCTCACATGCGCTTCATGGCTTGCCATCGGTGCCGCCTTGGCCGCGCACGGGACATCGTTGCCGCTGCTGTGCACGCTCGCCGCTGTGGGAGGGACCGCCACAGCCCTCTACCTCCCCACGCTTCCGGGCCTCGTGGCCGACCTGCTGACCTCACGAGACCGGCCGGCCGGCAACGCCCTCATCAACCAGACACAGTCGGTCGGCCTGCTCATCGGCCTGGCGTCGTCCGGAGTGGTCGTCGCCACGATCGGCCCGGCGTGGGCGGCCTCGGCCAGGGGACTCCTCTGCGCCATCAGTGCCTTCCTTCTCAGTCGCCTCACCACCGGTCGCTCAAAGAGGATCGCCACCGGGCCGCTACGCGATCTCCGCGACGGGTGGCGTCACTTCGGCGAGCGCCCATGGGTCTGGATCATGACGTTGCAGTACACGGCGATCATCACCGCCTTGGCCTGCTACACAGAAGTTGCCGGCCCCCTCTACATGGCCGACGGACACGGGGACGCGCGAGCATGGGGAATCATCAGGGCCGGAGAACCTCTCGGTGCGTTGCTAGGCGCCACGCTAGGAGCGCGGTGGCGACCCGCTCACACCATCCTGACCGCCGCAGCGCTGCCGGCAGCGGTGTCGCTCCCCATGCTCGCGATGGGCAGCGGAGCATCATGGCAGGTCATCGCCATCAGCGCGACTGTTCCGGGGGTGACGCAAGCCGTCTACTACGTCCTATGGACGACCGCCCTGCAGGACAGCTTCCCTTCCGAGGCCCTGGTTCGAGTCAACAGCTGGAACATGGTGTCCAGCTACGCACTCATGCCGCTCACCATGTTGACCGCCGGGCCGCTCGCCAACCTCGTCGGTGCCCAGCACCTGGCCACCAGAGCCGGTCTCCTTGTCCTCACAGCGACCATTGCAACCCTGATCGTCCTTGGTACCGGCCCGCGAGCGAGGCTCTCCTTCCAGCGCTCACCTGTCGGCTGACCTGGGAGACGGCGCCTCTCCTCCAAGAAGGGAACACGATGACTCGCACGATCGAGGTCATCGCCAGGCAGCTGCTGGAAGGAATCGTCCGCGAAGACCTGCTGACCCTCTATGTCCGCCTCCTCGCAGCGGACGGCTGCCAGCACGATGAGGCGGCCGAGATCCTCGACGGGCAGCAGAACATCCAGCGCCTCATCGCCGCCGAGATGGCCACCTATGGTCCACCCGGTCCGGATAATTCTCACCGGCTGACGCCCAACCCTGTGGACGTGGTCCTTCAGCAAGCGCTGTCAGCCCTCGCCCGTGACGTGCTGGCCGACCATGAGCGCCTGTTCGAGGGCCACCGGCGCATGAACCGCGACCTGGTGTCCGCCACTTCGGCGACCGGCTCCTCAAACGATCAACTGGCACGCATCATCACCAACCCGGACGAGATCGCCGAACTGACGCGAATCCTGAAGCATTCCGCCGCACGCGAATGGCTGACGGTAAGCCACGACGTCTCACACGGCCCGGATATCGACCTGCCCGACGAGGCCACCGGTCACGCGATCGCGAGCGAGGCCACGCACAGAGCCATCTACCAGTCCAACAACGTCGAAGATCGGGCTGCGCGCGTACAAGTTGAGGCGATTGCGCAGGCCGGGGGAGAGGTCCGTTTCCTCCCCCGGACTGCGATGCGTATGAAGATCGCCGACGAAGTCGTCGCACTGATCCCGGTGATGCTGTCGGTTTCGGCGAGCGCCCTGCTGATTCGATCCTCGGTGATCGTCGGAGCCCTTCGTGAATACTTCGAACTCCTCTGGGAACGGGCCATCCCGTTCGCCGTGCCCGGCCGCAACACTGGAGACCTCACGCAAGAGCAGTTGAGGATTCTGCAACTCCTCGTCCAAGATCTGTCCGACGAAGCCGTCTCCGATCAGGTAGGGACGAGTCTCAGCACGGTCCGCCGACGCGTCTCTGAGATCCGAGCGTCCCTCGGCGCAGAGAACCGCTTTCAGGTGGGCGTGGAAGCGGTTCGGCGAGGGCTGGTGGGCTAAAGCCAGAAGCACGGGAAGCCGCGATCGCCGGTGCCTCCGAGCCCCGGACGAGCACGCGCGCCGTCCGTACGCTGTGGTCACGACGAACGCCAAGCGCCATTGGGACCATTTGGATGGCAGATCTCTCTCCTCCCGGTGGCACCGTACTGCCGCAGTCTCCCTGAGCGATAGCTGCGCTCCCGCCAGCGCGGAAGTATTGGAGGGCTGGGCTTGCTCGCTGGCCTCTCAACACATCCCTCAACGAGCCCGGCTCGTGCTGTTGTGTTGCCTCAGGACAACACCAGCGACGGCCAGACGGTCCCCGGTGTGGCGGGAACCTTCCGGCTGCCGCCCGCCTGCTCAGCGCCGCCGGCGACGACGTGTTACCGCTATGTGGGTTGCCGAGTTCGAGGCGGTCTTCTCCGCTCTCTTCGTGATCGACGAGGGCAGCCCGCTCGCTCGGGGCGAGCGTCCGTACCCAGGCTGATAGCGTCCACGAGGGCGGTGGCCACGACCAACAGGCCGGTCGGCGCCTCGGCGGTCTGCACGATCCGGGCGCTTCGAAACCGCTATTTGCGGTCTCGCCTCCGCTGGCCGGAGTGCGACACGCCGGCCAGGGAGCTGGCGTTACCTCAGCTTGCCGGAGATTATGGAGCGCAAACGCCCTGACAGAACTTCAGTTCGCGTCAGGCGCTGCTATCTGCCGTCTATAGAGAGGAGCCCTTCATGTTCGCATCGCCAACGAGTCGGAGGACTCCACTACATGGTCGATCACGAAACCCCCACAGATGAGCGCACCGAGCTCCTCGCAGGCGAGCTGCATGAACGCGCTCGCACGCTCAACCACCTGACCCAGGGCACGCCTGGCCTGACGCGGCCGGAGGCCGCCTGCACGATCGCAGGCAACCTGGCTCAGACCGCGTTCCGCCTCGCCAAGACCGCCGAACAGCTGGACGCCTTCCTCCACCGGGAGCTTGATGCTGGAAGGCTCGTGCATGAGCGCGGCGACGGTCTCCTCCCAACCGCCCTGAAGGCGCACGATGCTCTGGCCGCCGCATGCGAGCAGTCCATGAACCTCGGCGAATCCTTCCGCGGCGTGCAGGGAGCCCTCGCCGCCATCCGCGGCATCGATGCCGATTCCGAAACCCCGCAACGGGCTCAGGGCGAAACCGAGCTGCGGGTGGAGGAACAGACAGACCAGGCAACCGCTTCCGACATCCAGCCGGCGGCCAGGGACTTCCCCCGAAGCATCGGAGACGTTTTGTCTGGCCCTCCAGCAGCCCCGTCCTCACCAAGCCATCGCCCGAGCTCCAAGCCGCCGTCTCCGCGCAGGGAGATGTAACTCGGCAGTGGTGGTGCCTGAATCAGCTTCTGGGTTCGGCTTCGAGCGCCGGACCGTGGGTTGTTCCACGGAGGCGCAGCCGGTACCTGCGAGCGCGCCGTGCGCGGCCGGTAACTCGCGCGCGATGCCATCACCGCTACGCTCACCGGCGGTCAAGCCCGACAAGACTTCCATCGGCTGTCTGCCGTCAACCGGGCGACGAGGTCGTCCTTCGTCACCCCAACATTTCGCCTCTCCGCTGGCGATCGAGCATCGCCTCCGGATACCTGGCACGACACCGGTGCATTGGAGGACGACCTCTGCAGGCGCAGGGGCAAGATATGGAATTCGTGCACTTATTGGTTGCTGGACCGGGCGCGGTCCAGCACGGAGCAGTCGGATCGAGCGCGATCCGTGGGGGGTGGGGACGGTAGTCGAGAAGAGCAGCGGGCCGGCGCCGTTGAATCGGCGTGCGCATCGCAGTCCGCGTCGGGAACGGTCGGTGCGGTTCTCGTTGTCGGATGAAGAGCATGCGCTGGTGCGGGCAGCGGCAGCGGGGGAGCGGCTGGCGGTCGGTGCCTATGCGGCGCAGGCAGTGCTGGCCGCAGCTCGTGGCAGCGCGCTCCCGCAGTATGCGTTGTTGCGGGAGGCGCTGGCGACGGTGATGCACGCGGCTCAGCAGGTGCGGCGGATCGGGGTGAACCTCAATCAGGCCGTGGCCGCATCGAATGCGGGGGAGCCGCCGCTCCAGCTCCAGCGGTATGCCGAGGTCGCTGCGCGAGCGACCAGCAACCTGGATGCCCTGGCCCAAGAGGTGCGCCGATGCCTGCCGTGACGGCGGAAGTCGCCGATTGATCGGCAAGATCCTGCGGGGAAAGCGGGTCGAAGGCTTGATCCGGTACCTGTACGGGCCCGGGCGGCTGGGAGAGCATCACGATCCGCGCATCGTGGCGGGCTTCGACGAGCCGGACGAGTTGGAGCCCCCTATGAGGGCGGACGGTAGCCGGGACTTCCGGCGGCTGGATGGACTGCTCTCCCAGCCGCTCGCTCTGCTGGGCGAGCGCAACTACCGCAAACCGGTGTGGCATCTGGCGCTCCGCGCGGCGCCAGAGGACCCGATCCTGGACGATCACCAGTGGGCCGAGATCGCGAAAGAGATGATGGCTCGGACCGGGCTGGCGGCCGATGGGGACGATGACGCCGTCCGGTGGATCGCCGTCCGGCACGGCGAGGACCACATCCATGTGGTCGCGACGCTGTCTCGTATCGATGGTGTCCGTCCGGATGTGTGGAACGACGGGTACCGGGTTCGGGATGCCTGCCGGGCGATCGAGCGGCGTTGGGGGCTGCGGTCCACGGCCCCGGCGGACCGGACGGCGGCGCGGCGGCCCAAGCGCGCCGAGGCCGAGAAGGCCGCGCGATCGGGCCGCGAGGAGCCGGTGCGGGTGACGCTGTGGCGGCAGGTCGCCGCCGCGGCGGCGGGCGCACGGACCGAAGCCGATTTCTTCGCCGCCCTCGAGGCGGAAGGCGTTTTGGTCCGCAAGCGGTACAGCACTCGGTTCGCCCATCAGGTCACCGGCTATGCAGTCGCTCTGCCCGATGACCTGGCTTCGTCCGGGCAGCCGGTGTGGTTCGGCGGCGGGAAGCTGGCCGGCGATCTCACGCTGCCGAAGCTGCGGCTTCGCTGGGGTGCGGATGGTGCGGCTCGTCCGCTCGGCGGACGGCATGTCTCGGAGCGGACGGCACTCGCCGTTTTGCGGACGGCCGTCCGCCGCGCGGCGGACAGCGTCCGGACAACGGACAACTTCGTCCACGCGCTGGAAGAACAGGGGCTGCTCGTCCGATGCCGATTCAGCCGGCTCGAACCGGATCAGGTGACCGGATATGCAGTCGCTCTGCCCAGTGTCGAGGAGCTTGTCTGGTACGCCGGTGGCCATCTCGGTGCCGCCTACACGCTCCCTCGCCTCCAGCAGCGGTGGAATGCTTCAGGCGGCGATATCGGCCGGCCGGAAGACGAACTGACGGCCGAGGAGCGTCAGGCGTTCTATGACGACGCCGCTCGGGCGGCCGCGTATGCCACGGCCGAGATCCGGCGGTACATGGCCATCAATCCGTATGCCGCCGAAGACGCCTGCTGGGCTGCATCCGACGCCCTGCGTGTCGCCGCCAAAGTCACCGGCAACACCGACCTCCTCCAGGCTGCCGATGTCTACGACCGCGCAGCCCGCGCCCCGTATGGAAGCGTCCCGCGGCCCAGTTCCGCAGGAGGCGCGTTGCGCGCCGCGGCCGGTCTCCTCAGGCTGGGCGGAGTCCAGAACCGCACCACCGTTTCCATCCTCTTGCTGGTCAGTCGCCTCATCTCACTGCTGGAGACAGTTGCCGAGATCCGCCGACTCCAGCAACGCCAGGCCCAGGCCGACGCGGCACGCCTCGCTAACCGACACCTCGTCCGGGCAAGGATCGCGGCCGGCGGTCATCGTGGGTCACAGGCCGCCGAGCCCGCGCGGCCTTCCCAGGCCCAGTTGGCAATGGCCGCCTTCCCCAACCCCTGGGCCCCCATGAGCAACGGGCCTGCAGCCGGTCCGGCTTCGAACACGCCGAACCCCGGGCGAGGGCCGCGCCGAAGTCGTTGACCGTGTTGTCCGTAAGACGCCAACACGCCGAACATCCACTTTGATTGACGACCATCCCTGCGTGATTCATCTTGTTGATCACGGACTTTAGTTGATGACCTGTTGAGGTCTTCAACTGGCACGACTCGGGGGGACCATGAAGATGCAGGTAACGGCGCCCACACAGACTGAACTCGAGGAACGGCGTGCTCGCCTCCTCCGGCTTCACTGGGAGCTGAAGCGGATCGGCGCCTGCGTGCGCGCCCGAAAACCGCGCAACGGGCGCTGGCGGCTTCACATCCGACACGACGGCTGGTCGGAGACGGTCCTGTGCGCGGGAGCCGAAGGAACCTACGCCTACGTCACCGCACACGGCCGGCTGCTCGGAACGACGAACGAGGCACGGTACGTCGCGCGGCTGCTCGTCTGGATGGTCCAGAGGCGCCGCCGGTGAACCCGACTCAGCAACTCCAAGCAATGGCCGAAGGGAACGGTGCCAAGGCCGGGAGGCCGGCGCTGCCGAGTTCGCGAACTCCGGCGGCCGGAGTCGTCCAGTGGGGGATCGCCGGAGTCGCACCGCTGATCGTGACGCTGGCCGTGCTCGGCGGCCTCGGTTCTTACACCACGATCCGGCAGATGGCCGAGCCGCACTTCCGAGGGCTCGCGTGGATCGTCCCGGTCGGCATGGACCTCGGGATAGTGATCCTTCTGCTCTGGGACCTGCTCATGGAGTACCTCGACCTGCCCTGGCCGGTGCTGCGCTGGGTCGCCTGGATATACATCGCGGCCACCGTCCTGGTGAACGTGGCCGCCGCGCGCGGAGACCTCGCCGGAAGCGTCATGCACGCGGCCATGCCGGTCCTGTTCATCACGGTCGTCGAAGGGGTCCGGCACCTGATCCGCCGATGGGTCGGGTTGATGTCCCCTGACCGGGTGGAACGGGTCCCCGCGGCGCGCTGGGTTCTCGCACCGATCTCCAGCCTGCTGCTCTGGCGCCGCATGGTTCTCTGGCACGTCACCGAATACCGACAGGGGCTGGAACTGGAGCACCAGCACCTGATGGCCGTCTCGAAGCTCCAGGACGACTACGGCAGATGGTCGTGGCGATGGCACGCGCCGCTGGCCGATCGGCTCGCCCTCAAGCGCCTCGCCGCCCAGCCCACGGCGAACGACCCGAACGTAGGCGACCTCACCGACGACAAGCGTCAGGACGAGGAACTGATGGCGATCGCGCGGGAGTTACACCGCGAACTGGAGCGAGAAGGCGTCCAACTCGGCCGGGACCGGCTCGGCCGACGCCTGCGTAAGGCCGGCTACACGATCGCCAACGGCAAGCTCACGCAGATGATCGCCACCGTCCGTGAAGAGGCGGCAAGACGGGAGTCGCCGTGATGAGCCCATCCGACGACGACCAGCTCGCGCAAACGGAAGCATCGGAACGTCGACTCGCTTTCCTCCGCGGACTCGCCGACCACATGGTTGAGCGGCTTGCCGACGGACGTATGCACTGGGACGCCTGGCTGGAGCACGCCGGCCGTCATGGACGGCTCGGATTCACCAACACCCTCCTCATACCGGCTCAGCGCCCCTCGGCGACCGACGTCCGCCCATACGACGCATGGCAGGAGCAGCAACGGCAGGTCCGGCGCGGCGAGACCGGAATCCGGATCATGTCGACGTCCGGCAGACCCCGCACGGTCTTCGACATCGAACAGACCGATGGCGAAACGGTCGAAAAGGAGCGATGCAGCCCGTCCGAGGGCTTGCGGCGTCTCTCTCTGCTCGCCGCCGACCTCGGTCTCTACCTGGACCGCGGCCAGGGGTGGACGTATCTCGGGCGTCCCGACCGACGCGTCCCGATCGCTCCCGAGCTTGATGACACGACGGCAGCGACATTGCTTGCGCACCAACTTGCCCATGCTGTCGGGGCGGGCGGATCGAATGACACCATCACCATGGATACCGCCTCCTGCCATGGCGTCCGGCGGGTGGTGGCGGATTCGGTCGCGTACATCGTCCTGGCCAGCCTCGGGTTGGATGCCTCCCACCTGTCGTTCCCGCCTCCGCGGCGATGGGCGGGAACGGACGTCCGGACGGATTCAGCCGGCGCCGTCCGCGCAATCGGAGGACAGATCACCCACACGAGTGGGCAACTCCTGCGCAGGCTGCGCAACTCCGCCGAGACAACAGCGTTGTCGACGGAGCCCGCCAACCAGCAAACTCACCGTCCAACTGCGCCGCAAGCCAAGACCGCTCCGCGGGCACAAGACGACTCCGCGTCGCTCCGGGCTGCACTCGCCGAGGCACACCGCTTCTACCGTCGGAATCTGCCGGGAAGCTGGGGCGCCCGCTACCTGGCAGATCGTGGCTTCAGCACGGACGTCCAGGAGCAGTGGGAGATCGGTCTCTCACCTCGATCCCGCGATGCGCTAGTTCGGCATCTCCGTGAGCTGGGACATCTCGATCGGACACTGATCGAGGCGGGCCTCGCGAAACAGAGAGAAGGCGGGGATCTCTCCGATCTGTTTCGCGAGCGAGTCCTGTTCCCTCTCCGGGAGCTGGACGGCGCGATCGTCGGCTTCATCGGTCGGCGGCCTGACGGTGCCGGCGGCCCGAAGTACCTCAACACGCCCGAGACAGCCCTCTTCCACAAGAGCGCAGTTCTCTTCGGCCTGCACGAGGGGCGTGGTCGGCTCGCAGGTCGTGCACGCCCCCTCCTGGTCGAAGGGCCGCTTGACGCAATTGCGGTCGGCGTGGCCATGCCGGATGCGTACGTCGCGGTCGCCACCTGCGGCACGGCGGTCACGGCCGAACAAGTCGAGGCGATCGCCGTCCACGCCGACCTCGAATCCGCCGGCCTGGTCATCGCGCTCGATGGCGACCCAGCAGGGCGGGCAGGAGCGCTCCGAGCGTGGAAGGCCGTGCGTCGCATCACCGGACCGGTCGAGGTGGCCGTGCTTCCGCAGGGCCAAGACCCAGCCGAGATCCTCTCGCAGCCAGGACAATCGACTGTCTCCGAAGCGTTACTTTCTGCAATACCGCTCTCTGACCTGCTGATAGATGAGAGAATCCAGAGGTTCGGAGCCCTGGAGTTCGCCGAGACCCGACTGGCCGCAGCGCAAGCCGCTGCCGCCCTCATCGCCGGACTCCCGCCCCGCCACATCGCACGACAGGTCACCCGAGTCGCAGACCGCACCGGCGTGGAGCCGGCCGAAGTCACAGCTCTCGTCACCGCGGCGATCAGCCCGGGCCCGAGCCGGGACGTCTCGCTACCCCCGCTGGCCAGCCCGGAACAGCAAGAGCCTCCCAGCCGAGCCGCCTCACGCGCGGCAGCTCACCAACGCACTCACCGGAGAACAGCATGAACCAGCAGCACCCTGACCCGATCGCAGAAGGACTCCAGCACGGCGGGCAACGACTCGTCCAGATCGTCTCCGTCGTGGTCGGGGCACAACAGGCCCTCGCACATCGAAGGCATCGGTTAGAACTCGTCCGGCGGGTCCAGGACGAAGCCGTCCGTCGAGCCGAAGAGCACGCTGAGCGGACGGCATCGGCCGAGGCCCGAGCACGCTGGTCGCGCGCCCACGACCGCAAGTGGCTTCGCGATGCGAAGCTACTGGATGTCGCGGAAGTATGGGGCGCCGCAGTGCCCTACGCCCCGACCAACGAGTCCGCGGCCCGTGCCCTCGGCAAGTGCGAGGAGCGCCTCCGCGACCTGCACCCGCACGCGGTGAGCCACTACGATCGGCACCGCGGTGAAGGCAGGCAACCGCTCGAAGCCATGACGCTGGCCGCCCCCTTCTTCAGCCGCGACCCCAACGTCCGCACTGGGGACCCAGCGCCCCGCCGCGAAGAACTCTCGGAAGGCACCGGCGCAGAGTGGACGACGCGGCTCCACGGCCCTGACCGCGGTGAATGGGAACGGGCCCGCCAGGAGCAGCGCGCGACCCAACTAGCAGACCAGCTCAGAGCCAGGTTCCAGAGCGACGGGCGCACACCCAACCCTGAGGAGCTGCGCACGGTCCTGGAAATCACCACCAATCTGCCCGAAGACATCATCGCCAAAGCCGTCCCGATGACCCGGCAGACCCACCCCGGCAGGGGAGCGGACGTGGAACGAGCGGCCGAAGACTTCCCGCTCTCGATCGACGAGGCACTGGAGATGAGCGCGAGCCGCCCCTTCGAAACAGCAGCCGCCCACCGGCCTACCACGCAGGCTCCCGACCGGAACCGCCGACGCAACCTCTGACCGAAGGACGAGACATGACCGCCATCGAGAACAGCCCGTTCTTCTGGCTCGCGCTGATCGGCATCCTCGTGTTCGTCTCAGCGCTGCCCACCCTGATCGCGATCGCCCGCGGCGCGGACGACATCAGCTACCTCATCCTGCTCAACGTGATCTGCTGCGCCACCGTCTTCGGTTGGCCGATCGCACTGATCACCGCGATCAGGTGGCCCCGCCGTTACCCGCGTCCTCCAGCGGCGACGCACCGGTACCCGCCTCCGGCTGCAGGCCGGCACAGGCACACACAGCGACGAGCGCCCTATGCGTGAAGACGTCAGCGATGACGGACGGCTCTTGCGCAGACGCAGCATCACCAGCGCGCCGGGGAGACTGACAGGGCACGTCATCAAGGAACGCCGCCCTTTGTGGCTGCCAACCCCCACAAACGCCGCACTGTTCGCTGGCGCCGGTGCCCTCCCGGGCTCAGGCTGACCAGGGACACTGGGCCGGTCGCTACTCGGCACCGACGATCTGCGGGCCGATCGGCCGATCGCCAGTAGGTACGCGATGAAGACCAGCGCGGTCACCGGGCTCGGGCGCCGATGGCGTCCAGGGCGGCTTTGAGGTCGGCCAATTCCAGATTCGGTCAGGTCGGCGTTTCCGGCCTGCTCTGATGGGGTGTTGAGACCGCCCAGATGGAGCATGACACGGTGGTAACCGCCCTCCTTCCGACTCTTGGACAGCGCAGTGAGAAGTGCCGCGCGGTCTTGGAAGCTCGAACGGAGGGCGTCCTCCTCGGTGATCTCCTTGGGCGTGACAGCCATGACCGAGTCGATGATGACGATCCCCGCCCAGGTGCGCTGGGTGCTCCCCGCGCGGCTCCGGGGCTCGGCCCACCCCGGAACACCCAGTCGATCCGCCCGCCCGCGATCCTCTCAAGGATCTTCCGCCTGAACAGCACCGGTCCCTTCAACGCCCCCTTCCCCTTCTGCAATCTTCTTCGGATGTACACAGGAGAGGCCACAAGGACCGCCGCCGACCTCCATCTCGGCAGGAGACGCGATGTGTCCGGTTGAGGTCTGAACGTGGCCGTCTCCATGAGCGACACGCCACGATGGTCCCCCGGATCGCGAGGAGACAGCATGAGCCAGGACGACAGGAAACTCGTCTTGTTCGCGGCCGCCGTGCTGTTGGTGATGTGCGTCCTACCCGCAGGTCTGCTGCTTGGGCCGCTCCACCTGGGGGATGGGGAGGCGGCGCGGCTTGCAGCCGTGCTCACGTTTGTCGGCGTTCTGGTGACCGCGTCGGTGACGCTGATCGGGTTCATGGTGAACCGCCAGACCGAGCACCGGCTGCAGACGGAAAAGGCCGAACAGAGCCGTCAGCTCAGATTGGACTCTGCGATGCGCGCGGGGCAGCTGATCGCCCCCGCCGACGGGAGCTCCTCCGACCCGGCCGCGCTGGCCTCCGGGCTCCTGGCGCTCACCAAGCTCGACAACGCCGATCTCGCCGTGACTCTGCTGGTCGACCTGTGGTCATCCGAGAATCCGCGTGTGTCCCATGAGACCGCCGTGCTCGTCATCGATGCGGCACTCCGCTCGCCATCGTCCAACGCGCAGCTCATCGCCGCCGAGCTGCTGTGCCGCCACTCGACCCGCCTCAATCCCTGTCAGTCCCTGCACTGGCCGAGCGCAGTAGAGGGCTGCTGGGTGCCTAAACTCAGCCCACGGGCCAAGCTGCTGCTGGTCGAGGCACTGGTAAACATGACACTCGCCGGACCGACCAATGAGAGCGCCCTGCGCGCGGTCGCCGTCCGCCTCTACGGCATCTGGCGCGACGATCCCGACGACCGTGTACGGGGCTGCATCGGCAAGCTCATCGACTCACTGATCAGCAGGCTCAACGATCTCGGCTACAAGGACTTCATGCAGGGCACCCAACAAGTCATGCTCAACGAGTTGCGAGAGGCCGCTCGAAGCAGGAACGAAAACCCGGACGGCTACCTCGACCGGTTGTCGACCCGCTTCGCCGCCGACCTCCGCGACTGGGCCCAGCGATGCGGAGGACTGCCCACAGAACACGGATGCCTCGCCACAGCCGACTGACCGAAACCGCCGGGTATCACAAGCGCACGAGTCCGCTTGAGGGGCCAGCCGACGCTGTGCGCGGCATGAGCGTGCACGGCTCACGGCTGTACGGGTACCGGTTTGACGCGTACGACCAGCACGTCGTTGTGGAGTTTGTCCGGGTTGAGGGCGAGCTCTGCCCATAGTGCCGTGGCTGCAAGGAGATTCATGGGTTTATGCGGAGCGCAACGCACGCCGAAGCCAGCGGGCCGCCATCGCAGACGCTCGACCATGGCACGCCCGGCCGCGCTCGCATCCGCGGCATGCTGTCCGGCCGCGACCGGAACAGGCCTTCCGGCGCCCGAGACGAGCGCCTCAGCGAGCAGAAGCCGAGCCCTGCCCGCCTGCCGCTGGTCGGGTTGCGTCGTCACCATCAGATCGGGTGTCACCGCTGCCAAGCGACTCAGTATCCACCCCGCCTGGGCCAGGCCGGTGGCGAGCACGCCGGCGCCTGTGCCTGCCGACCATGGTCGGTTACCTTCACCCTCCCGGGCCTTGCCCAACCAACGCCAACGGGTGTCGTCGGCGTCCGGAACCGGGACCGACCTCGGCGACTCAAGGAGCAGCACCGCACGCCGGTTGTCTGCGAATCCGGCTGCCATGCGTTCCATCGCGCTGTTGGGGTCCCTGCCTTCGGCGATCGTGTCCTGAATCGGAACGTCGAACGCCGCCCATGCGAACTTCGACGGCGACTTCACCGATCCGATGTCCACCGCCACCACACGAGGTCCCATAGCCAGCGATCGAACCACCCTTTCAAGATCGACTGCGCGCCACCCATACCACCAAAGGCCTCGGCGCCGGTCCGTCGCAACCGTGACCGTCGAACTCATCGATCGTTGACCATCGTCGGTGAACCTCGGCGCGTGCGAGCAGCGGCATGAGCGGACGTCTCTCGCTGTCCGGAGTGGTCGTGGTGCCAAACCCCGTGGAGACTGTCGCTGGTGGCCGCTACCGTGACCGTATGGAGAGTCTGTCCACAGGGTTGCCGAGCCCGGCCCACCTCGACCCCTATGGCAGCATGAACCCAAGGTTCCTCGGCATTGTAGATACCTGCGCCCTGCTCAGCAGCATCCGCAACGACGTGGAGCATGGTCCACAATGGCGGTCGCGTTTGCTTCGCATGACCGACGCCGGAACAGCCTTGCTCTACGCCTCCGACCACGTGTACGCCGAGGTATACCGGCGACTTCCCAAGATTGCGCAGACCAGTTCGGCTTCGGTCGAAGCCCTCCGCCAGCACTTCGAACGGGCGTACCTACCGGTACTGCACTTCGTCACCGTCGAGGGTGGGGCCTCGGATGATCCGCAAGTATTGGCCATCACGGACCCCGACGATGTGCCGACCGGAGAGCTCGCCAAGCTCATCGCACCTTGCGTTGTGTTCTCCGAGGACCGGCACCTGCGCAAACCCGGATTAGCTCCTAGCCGCTGGCGCGAGGTAGCCCGTGCCGGCGTCGATCTCCAAGAAGCCGAGTCCAAAAGAGACGCCACAAGTCGCGTCGTTGCCCTACCTCTCATCGGAATGATGGGGCTCGTCAAGGTGGCAGCCCGGCGGATCGAGGTCTCGCCCTGGCTACTCGGCGGCTCGCTCCTTGCCGCAACTACGCTTTTTCTACGGAAACCTCCCCGCAGGAAACGCGTGGGACAGTACGCGACAACCTTCTTTGAAGCACTGGCCGCTGAGTACGAGCAGGCGACACAGTTGGAGCAGCGGAGCCTTCGCGCAATTCGGCTAGTGATGCTGTCCCCACCAGCCGAACCTTCGCTGAAGCAGCAAATAGCAATCGTGCTGGCCCGAGAGCGCCAACCGCTGTTAGCTCGAGAGATCCACGAACTAGCCCAACAACACTTTCAAGATCCCCTTGCCCTCAGCCTCAGCGAAGTGCGAGCAGCGCTCGCTAACGGGCCGGAGTTCGTGCAGTCTGAGCGCAATCGCTGGTCATTCGGACGGCAGGCGGCACCATGGCAAGGGGTGCTCTGACCCATTAGGAGGCCGCTCCCTTTCAAGCCGGGGAGCGCAAGTGATGCCACAGGCAGTCCTGGAACTTCCGTTGCGCGCGGTTGCGCATGCTGGATGCCTGGCCCTCCAGCTCCGATGGTGGCCATGGCGGCTACCATCGCGGCACGCAGGATGCAAGCTCGATCTCTCTCGTGAGGCAAGTCCTAAGGGTTTCAAGAGGCAGCCTAACCATGGCGGTTGCGGCCACAGTCCTTGACCAATTTCGGTCCTACCCGCGCGTATCGCCTCCATCGCCTGACTGATTTCGCAAAGATAGGCGGAGGAAACGGGAGGCGTGAAGCAATGACACGGTCATCGACAGGTGGGGCCGGAGCCTCAGGAGGTGTCGGGCATGAGGATCGCTGCCTGGCCTGGTTCGCGGCGCACCTATTGACTGAGGATCCACTGCCTGGCTGGGCTTCCGGCCACCGCATAGTCGGCGTTGGCAGTCAAACCGCGCGGCCCGTTGACGATGTCGGCGCCGTCACAGATACGGGCGGTTGGCTGATGGTCCAAGCGAAGAAGAGGCTGCAGCTCACCGGGGCTGAAGATGGCGCGCTAGCGGAGGCGCTTCGGCAACTCGTGGACGCCGTGATCGGCGAGGTTCCTAGCTCACCGCCGAACCAGCACATTCCGCGGTCCCTCGACCGGGATCTCGACAGGGTGCTCTTGCTGGGTGATGAGCGCACGCCGGCAACCGTCAGGGATCACCTGGCTAGAGTGACGGATCGTCTACGTACCCATCTTGAGGCGGTTCCTCTAGAGGAAGCTGCCACCAACGGACCTGAGCGTGAGGCCCTCAGGGTGCTTCTCACCCATCTTCGCCGGCTGTGGGAGGAACGCGAGGGCAACCCAGCCGATGACGCTGCCCTGCGGCGACTCCTCAGCCCCCTCGTTGTCCATGCCCTGAACCTGCGCGACGATGGGCCGGAATATCAACGGGTTCAGGTGATGCTCAGCGACATGCTGGTCGACCAGGACCAGGCGCGCGACCTCTGGGAGGCGCTGGTCTCAATCGGCCACGAACTCAGTGAGAGCCAAAGATGGCTTGACCGCGAAGCGCTAGTTGCCGAGCTTGAAAAACGCCCCTTCCGCCTCAGGCCGGTGACCCGGTTGCGAGGGGATATCGCTCGCCTACGGCAGTCCACAAGAACCAACATCGCGGTGCTCGGGAGTGCCCTCACCCTCACGACTCCCGAAGGGGGCCTGACGCTTGAGCGAGAAGTGGGGCCGACCCTACACGATGCGGATGGTAGCTTCGCGCTGACCGGTGAGCCTGGTACAGGCAAGACCGCGCTCCTCTGCCAACTGGCCGCCGACCTGATCGATCAGGGAAACGACGTCGTACTTCTGAGCGCTGAGCAACTGAGAGCTTCCGTCGGCGAAACCCGCACGGAGTTGAACCTCGAGCACGACCTCAAGGACATCTTGCTCGGCTGGCCTGGCACTCATCCCGGCAAGCTACTGCTGGATGGCCTGGACCAGACCCGTGGGGAGAATGCCTCGAAGTGGCTGCCAACGCTCGCCAAGCAGCTTGCAGGAAGCCGCTGGGAGATCGTTGCCACTGTCCGACGTTTCGACCTGCGCAACGGCCACAAATGGCGTGCGATGTTCCGCGGCGCGCCTGTCGACCCCGCTCATTCTGATTCCTCGCTTCAGAACGTCCGCCACCTTCTGATCGAGGACCTGCTGCCAGGGGAGATGGAGAGCCTTCTACAAGAAAGCCCTGCGCTTGCCGACCTCCTCCGAGCCGCCGGAAGCAAAATGCAGCAACTCTTGAGCAACCCGCTCAATCTGGAGATCGCCTCGCAATTGCTGGCTGACGGCGGCCTCCTTGAGCCCGGCAACATTCGCAGCCGACTTGACTTGCTCGACCAATACTGGCGAGTGCGGGTAGTCGAAGGTGGCAGGAATCCGTGGGAACGAGCCTCGACACTCACTCAGGTGGTTGCACAGATGATCGCTGATCGCCGACAGCAGGTAACCTACCTGCCTCATGCCGATGCCGATGCTCTGCAGGGATTGGTGAGCGACGGCGTTCTTCGTGACTTGCCACAGGGGGTCGGTCTGCCGCAGCCGCCGATCGCATTCAGCCATCCAGTACTTTTTGACTTCGCGGCCGGGATTTTGGCGCTCGGCGACACCTCCCACGCAGAGAGCCTTGCGGAGAAATTAGACGCCGACCCTAACCTGGCCCTGCTCCTGCGGCCCAGTTTGGACTACCGGCTAGCCATCGCCTGGCGAAATGCCCCGACAAGGCAGGAGTTTTGGCAACTTGCCCTCAGGCTCAATGCTGAGACATCAGGGCATCACCTAGCCGCCGCTGCAGCAGCCACCGCATGTAGCCGCGAACTGCGTTCACCTGACGAACTGGCTCATCTTGCGGAAGCATGCTTGGGCGACAATCCTGCTGCCGGAGCCCGCGAGAACCCAGAGAATAACGCTCGCCGCATGGCGTTCTTGGTCGCGGCTGCAATAGCCAACTCGGATTCACAAGCCAGCCTTTTTGAGGCATTCTCGCCATTCGTTGAAGACCTTGCCCGCGCGGCTCGCGCTACCAACGACACCTCCCTTGCGTTGGATGCCGCCCAGCTACTCAGACGAGCGTCTGGCTCAAAAATATCCTGGCCCGGCACGGAAGTGAGAGACCATTGGATTCAGGTCGTCGTTGACTGCATGACTGTAGCCTTGGAGGATGTCGATGATCCTGACCGAGCGCAGATTGGGAGGATGCTTGCCTGGCCTCTCGCTCGCGCGCTTTCCCTCGACGGAACTGCTTGCGAACGCATCGCACACATGGCAATCTCGCATGAAGTGCTGCGAGCATGGGGTTTCGAAATTGCCAGAGTGCTCATCGAGTGCCTGCCAAGTATCGCCAAGAGGAATGCGGCACTCGCTGTTGAGATTGCTGCGGCCACCTGGGAGTACGAGGAAGAGCGGGACCAGGTTACCAGAATTACGGAAAGTCAGATTCTCGGGCTAACCAGCAATCTGCGGCAAGACCTGAATCATCTTCGATGGAGTGTTTGCCAGCAACTTCCCGAAGTTGCATCTGTCGACCTTGAGGCTGCCGTTCGGATGCTTATACGGATTGTGGAAGTACCACGGATGTTCCAGTACGACCGCAGTACTGATACGGGCCAAAGGCCGCGTATTCGCCACGGTGATACCTTGCGCTACGCAGGAGGGCACTCCGAGTTGGGCACAGCTGTCGATGCCGTCATCGCTCTGCTGCAGACGAGGGCTGAGCACGTGAGCTCAGGGCTGACTAACGCTGATAAAAACAGCAGTGCCGATCAGCAGGAGCTCCGCCAGGTCGTCGAACTCTTGATCTCCACGTTGTCGCATGGCGAGGTCTGGCAGCGTCTCCTGATGCAGGCGGCTAACGCCGAGTCGCCAGCTCTCGCGCACCTGTTGGTTCCAACACTGGAGACCGGCATCTTCGAGCGAGGCCAGACCCGAGGGGCAGCGGGGCTCGTAACCGCTCGCCTATCGGCAGAACTCGACATTGCGATTCACCGTCGGATCGAGGCAGCAATTCTCAGTGCCACGAGTCTAGAAGCCGACGAAATTGACGACACCCGCAAGCAGGAGTGGCAGCGCAACCAACGCGATGTGCTCCTAGGCGCACTCGATCCTAGAAAGGTCACCGAACCTGAAGCGCTCCGGCATCTAGAGGAACTAGCCAGCAGCGATCGAGATGACCGGAGGCTTTCTTGTAACCACGCTGGCCAGGACCTTGTAGACGACTCAATGCCTTCGCCACCAGGGGGTCCACGGAATGGCGAGGATGGCGCGGGGGGCCCTTCCGCCGATGTTGCTGAGGCACTCCGGAAAACAGTTGCTCAGGACCCGGCTACCTGCCGGGCGGGATATGAGAAGCTTGCCGAAAGTTGGCCGGCCCTGCTGCAGCAGCTCTTGGCTCACGCACCTGAGGCAAACGCGGAAAAAGATCGTTTTCTGCTGGTTCGAGGAGCGCGGCAACTTACGCATAGTGCGCTCGCCCAACCTGGACAGCCTCTTGGGCGTGACGTCCTGGCTGTTCTCCAGGCGGCGCTGCCCTCGGCGACGAACCCTCCCCAGGAGGACGAGGTCGAACCTGGGTGGCGCGCCTGGGGCGCCACGATCACCTCAGAGGCTGTGTCGGGCGTCACCACTTTCGCGAGCAGGCCCGAATGGTTAGCTGAACTTCACGACGAACTATCGGCAGCCGTCATCCCTTTCCTCAGCTCGCCCAATGCGCTCTACCGAATGCTAAGCGCGGAATCAATCCCATTTCTTTTCGGAGAAGAGGCCGCCCTTGAGGGCCTCGAAGTACGGCTGAACTCTGAAAGGGACTCGCAAGTGCAGGCGGTGCTGGGGTCGCTGCTCGGCAGGTATCGCGACGCCTACCCCCACGAGGTCGATGATATTCTTCGGCGCATAGCCACCAAGCCCCAATGGGCGATCATCGCGGCGGCCTCGAACGGTGACAAAAAGATCAGCGACGACGACTCCGCTGAAATGATCGTAGAATTGCTCACCTTTATGGCCGCCGAGTACGGGACCTCCTACGCCCACGACACTGTACAGTCATGGCTATCCAGCCCATTGGAAAATCCTTGTAGGGCGGAGCGGCTTCCGGCCTGGTTGCGGCGCTTTCTGAAACCAGAGGACACTAACTCCTCGGTATCGCAACAGCGGACTTTCGCTTTGCTCGAACTCCCCCTCGCAGCAGTTGAAGAAGCGTGGGCTGAGGAGAATGCGGCAGTTACCCTGGACGTGGAACGGGTGAATGCGGCAAAGGTGGCCAATAGCGTCGTTCAGAACATCTATTACGCGAGCGGGGCAAATAAGAGCGAACAGCCTCAAGGGCAAGGGGTCAGCCCAATACAGAAAGCCTTTGCCGAACGCGCTTTCCCATTGCTGGATGGCTACAGTGTTGTGCGGCATCCCAGCGTTACTCATCATATTATTCAGACGCTAGATCACATCAGCATCTATGCGCCCGAGCGGGCGCTTCTTGTCGCCGTCAGGGCGGCTAAAGGTGACGCCCACTATGCGCGAGAGCCATTGGGCCTTGGCGCAGTGCTTCAACTTATACAACGCTACCTCGCTGATCACCGCGAGTTGATCGTCGGTAGTCCAAGGTGCATGACCGCGGTAAGAACGCTGCTTGAAACGTTCGTCCGCCAGGGCTGGGATGAGGCTATCCAGTTCGCCGAACGCCTAGAGGACATGTTTCGTTGAAGCGGTAGCCGTCCCATCATGCAACCGTGGCGCCGGCGGGCGTGATTCGATGTGTCAGGTGACATCACACCTCGAAACACCGGTCATCGGCATGTCAGTGTGTAGGTGCAGCTTGCGTGATCGATGCTGCGCAGTGTGCCGGCCCGGGGTGGCCATCGGGCCGCAGAACGATCGGGAAATTTATGAGTGGAACCGCGTCTCACCGATTTTGATAACCGCTTTATGCGCTGAGCGGTGCACCTGAATGCACCGGGCCTCACGGAAGGTCGAGTTCGCCCCGGCGCGCTCGGCCGGCCAGGTCGCGCCACGCTTCAGCGTCTACGAAGAGCTTGGGGCCTTCGGGGTTCTTGGAATCGCGGATGCCGATCGCCCCGAGGACCTCGGCCAGTTCCACGCAGCCCTGGCTGCCCTGGCTGGCTGTCGCTTTGCGCCAGTTCGGGGCGGAGGGGGCCGGGTCGGTCATTGCTACTCCTTCTCGAGGCCGCGCAGGAAGGACGTCGTCTCGCGAGGGTCGAGCGCGGAGGCCACCAGCAGGTTGAACTTGGTGGTCATGCGGTTGACCTGGTGCGGTTGCTCCAGGTACGCGTTGCCGGCCTGACTTTCGACGTAGACGACGTCCGGGTCCGTGGGCTCGGGGAAACCGAGTAGCGAGAACGGTCCGTCGAGCCCGACGTGTGCACCCTTACCGAAGGGTAGAACCTGCAAGGTGATGTTGGGAGCCTCGGCCGCCTCCAGTAGGCGGCGCACCTGCCCCCTCACCACCGGAGCCTCTCCGACCGGCCTGCGGAAGACGTTCTCGTCCATGATCACCCAGAGGGCGAAGGGCGGTTCCATTCGGTCGAGGATCTGCTGCCTGGCGAGCCGGAGCTCCAGCAGACGGTCGATCGTCTTCGAGGCCTCCCCGAAGAGGGTCGTCTGGAGGACCTCGCGGGCGTACTCGGGAGTCTGCAGCAGCCCGTGGACGAGCTGGTTGTCGAAGTGGCGCAGCTCGGCGGCCTCGCTCTCCAGGCCGATGTAGGAGCCGAACCGCGGCGGGAAGACGTCCTGGAACTCGTTGTACCACCCCGGCTGCGCCGCCTCCTTGGCTAGCTGGAGAAGGGTGTCCCTGGTCTGGACGTCCGCCGTGCCGAACAGCTCCAGCAGGTCTCGGATCTCCCTCTGCTTCGGTGGCTGCGCCTTGCCCGTCTCGATGCGGCTGATTCGTGAGGGCGAGCACTCGAGGTGCTCGGCGACCTGCTCGATGGTGTAGCCGGCATTCTCTCGCAGCTTGCGGAGTTCGGAGCCGAGGCGGCGCATCCTGACCGTTGTCACGTGAGGCTGGGGCATGGATCCTCCTTTGCTTGCATGGCACAAGTTATCTGCTGCAAGTGCAGCCATGGGCGGGAACGGGGACTAGCAAGCACCTTGAAGATTTTCGTCGGAAGATATGCGGAGCAATGACCGCGAAGCGGATGCGCACACTTGTGCAGCACAGATTCGAGGTGCATGCTGGCGCTCATGTCCGCCGCTGTGAAGAGTGGTGAGTTCGCACGAACCGATCGGCTTCGACGCGAGCCCACGGAGACGGACCGCGGACTAGGCGAAGCGACCCCGGACACGGTGCTGCAACACCGGCCGGGGTCTTGATCGGACGTGGAGGTCCGACCCATGCATGATCGTATGAATCCGCCACCCGTACTGGGGAGGCCGTCCGCTCCCGGACTCGTGTCCGTCCACGGCGGGAGCCGAGGGCGCGATCAAATGGACCCGGCCGTGACGTCGCCGGCGCCCTGGGCGTTGGTCGAGCCGGACCCGGCCCACGCCATCGATGAACTCAGGTTCCAGTTCCCCCGCGCGAGGTGCTGGTTCGGCGAGTACACCGGCAGTTACTGGGCTCTGACCTCCCAGAACGGCACCTGCCGCCTCCTTGAAGGAACGACGCTTGGCGCCCTGAGACGTCAACTTCAGTCCGTCGGCCGTTCCGCGCGGCGCCGGCCGCCTTCATCCGGCACGTCGTTCCAGCCGTCTGTGTCCGTGCCGCTCCCGCAGCCGGCCGCTCCGATCCCGTCCGTTCGCCGGCCTTTTCAGTGGCGCAGCAACAGCCGTGGCCGCCACTGCATGACCGGGGCATCTGACCGGAGCGGACGATGCTGACCGGCAGGCCTGCCGACATCCCGGCAGGTGGCGCCTGCGCCTTCAGGCTTCCCCGGGACCCCAGCGCCGCTTCTCGAGCCCGCTCCCTCATCGCCGCGACGATGCGCGAACTCGGCTTCACCGCCGACCCGATCGACGACGCCAAGCTCGCGGTGTCCGAACTGGCCACGAACGCGCACACCCATGCGTCCTCGGCAGCGCGTCCCGAACTGTGGATCTGGGCGCGAACCCACCCCGGCCCGGAACTGGTCGTCTCCGTCTTCGACGCTCACCGCGACATCTGGCCGGTGGTCGGCGACGCGGACCTGCTCGACGAGCACGGCAAAGGCCTGTCGATCGTGGCGGCCCTTGCCGCTCACACCGGCTCGCACCTCACCAGATCTCGTCTCACCACAACGACCGGCAAGTGTGTCTGGTTCACTCTCCCCCTGCCGACGCCATGGCCGGCCGCTGGCCGCGTGATCGCTCCAGAGTTCGCCGCGGACCGCCTACAGGCCGTCTTGCGAGCACGGGGCGTCCTCACCACACGCCGCAGTACCAACGGTGGTACCTCGATCCTCACTCTCGGCGCCCTGACCATTGAGGTCGAGCCCAAGTCATTCTCTTGGCTCGATGGCCAAGGCCGCACCCGGCAGCCGTTGGTCGACCTTCAGGAGACGGCCGAACGCATCGTCTCCACCCACGAATCGCGCACCCACCCAACCCCCTGACCTGATCAGAGCCATCCCGAACACGGGATCCAGCGCCCCGGGGGCGCGGTGGAACCTTCCGTCCGCCGCGTCCCCGGCCCATGTCGCCCTCCACTCCAGGACGCCTTGATGCACACCATTGCCGATCGCTACGCCCGGCTCCTCCAAGCCGTGGAGACCGTCGGGAAACTCACTCAGCAGGGCGACACCGAGGCCATCGAGCGCCTGCTCGCCCAACCGGTATCGACCACCCGGTTCGATGCTCCGACCATTGAGGCCCTTCGCCACGCTCGCGACTCGATTCTCGCGATCAGACGAGCTCTCATCGCACTCCTCGAAACCGCGGTCGCGGACGGCCCGACGCCGAACCTGGCTACCACCCGCGAGCCGTCGGACGAACCCACCACAGTCGGCCACGGCACCATCGACCGCGCCGAGGCCTGGCGCCGCGCCAACCTGCGCCTGCTTGACCACGGCGGCAACTCGATACTTCTCCACGTCGAAGAGTTCGCGGAGGGTTACCGAGCGATCCCGGTCCTAGTGGAGATCCCGGAAGCGCCTTCCACCCCCACCCTGGAAACACCCACCACTCTCGTCGTCGACAAGACGACCGGTGCAGTCACCTACTGGCCCCAGCTATCCCTCGACGTCCTTGCTCAGCAATACCGCCGCTATCGCCGAGGAGAACCCATGACCTTCGACGCCTTGCGCGCCTGAAACCTGCTTCACAAGAGAGCTTCTGGCCCACTTGCTGCGTCGCCTTAGAGGTCGTAACAGAATCAGCGGACGAGGCGTCGCCAGCAGATGATGGCTGCGGCGAGGGTCATGAAGGCCTCGTGGATGTCGTCGAGGATCTCCCAGCGGATGCGTAAGCGGCGGAACCAGTGCAGCAGGCCGATGGTGCGCTCGACGACGTAGCGGTGGACGCCCAGCCCGGACCCGTGCGGGACGCCGCGGCGAGCGATGACCGGCTTGATGCCCTTGGCCCACACCAGGCGCCGGTATTTGTCGTGGTCGTAGCCGCGGTCGGCCAGCAGCCGCCCGGGTCTTCGCCGAGGCCGGCCGACCCGGCCCCGGACGGGCGGCACCGCCTCCAGCAGCGGCATCAACTGAGTGACGTCGTTACGATTCCCACCGGTCAACGACACCACGAGCGGGATGCCGTTGCCGTCGGTCAGCAGGTGGTGCTTGGAGCCCGGCCGGCCACGGTCGACCGGGCTCGGCCCGGTTTTGGGCCGCCCTTCAAAGCCCGCACATGGGAGCTGTCGATCACCGCCCTGGACCAGTCCAACTGCCCGGCGGCATGCAGCTCCTCCAGCAGCAGCCGGTGCAGCCGCTCCCACACCCCGGCGTGGTGCCACTCGGCCAGCCGCCGCCAGCACGTCATCCCCGAACCGAACCCCAGCTCCTGGGGCAGGAACTCCCACCGGATCCCGGTGTGCAAGACGAACAAGATCCCGCACAACACCCTGCGGTCGTCCAGCCGCTTACGCCCGGCGTGGCGCTTACGGCGCTCCACCTTCGGCAGCAGCGGCTCGACCCGCTCCCACAGGCTGTCGGGCACGATCCACGGGGGTTGCTCACCCTTACGCACCCACCCACACCACACCCGACCATCACTACATGTCGCGCTACATGCACATTTTGTTATGACCTCTTAGCGGCTCATCAGGGACAGCCCAGGAACTGACTATGACTCACCTAGGGGGACTGCTGCTCGTCGCTCCCAGCGATACAGGCGACCGACGCGTTCTTGGGCGACCAGGTGCACCTCGCTTACGCGTAGCGGTGCCGGGTCCGGATGAAGGTCGAGGGCTTTGATCACGGGTGTCGCGGGTCCTTCGGTGTTGCTGTAGGCGACGGACATGTGCGGCGTCCAGTTCGGTTCGTCGGCCAGTTGGTGTACGCGCACGGAGCCGGCGACGGCGTCGCGGATCGCGGTGCGGACCGGGTCCAGAGCGCGCGGTGGCTCGATGCCGAGCATGATGGCCTCGCTGTGGAGCCACACCCGCGCCAGGCTGACGTCGACGGGCGACAGGGCCGCGAAGCGCTCGGCCACCCCGGCGGTCATCGCGTCGGCCTCGGCCGGAGTGATCTCGTCGTCGAACCCGACGATCTGGGTGGTCACGTGGAGCCACTCGGACGGGATGAGGTCCAGGCCTTCCAAGCCGGCCAGTTTGTCCTGGCACTGGCGGGCGAGGTCGCGTGCCTCGGTCTGGTCGTCGGGGAGAATATGCCAGACGAGCAGGCGGCGCCCGGGCCGCACGCCGGGGCGCCACCACCAGTGGTCGTTCATGCGAGCGGGTAGCGGGCTCACGGGGCCTCCACAGCGGTCAGTGCTTTGTGCTCGAGCGATCCGGCTCGGAAGGCGCGGATCTTCTCGCGCAGTTCGGCGGCGCACGGGTCACCTTTGTATCGGCTGTGGCCCAGCCGCCGCTCGATCTCGCCCATCCGGCCGATGATGGTCACGACCCGGTAGTCGGCGCCGAGGTCGAAGACCTCCTTCAGCTCTTCGGCCGCGCCGTCCGGCTCGCCTGTCATCACATGCGCGAGCGCTGCGCCGATCCGGACCTGCGCCCACGTCCCGTACACCCATTGGTCGCCGTCGGCCCAGGCGTCATCTGCGTGGGCGACCGAGCGCAGCATGTCTGCCGGGTCGCGGGCACCGAGCCCCACCTGGAGTGCGTAGGTGGCCTGCCGGGCGCGCGTGCAGCTCCAGGCGTCGGCTCTCTCGTCGGCTGCCGAGCACGTGTCGCGCGCGTCCTCAGCCCGGCGCATCGCCTCATTCGCCGCGGCGATGTCACCGCGCGCCTGGAGGGCCGCCGCCTCCGACACTGCCAGCAGCACCCGTCCGCGACCGCCGGCGGGCGCCAGATGGAAGCCCCGACCGGCCAGCTCCGCGGCGTCGGCGTAGCGTCCCTCCCAGCGGGCGGTCTTGGACTGCGCGCACAGCACCAGGGCGCGGGCGGTGTCGGAGTCGGCCTCCTGCGCGCACGTCCAAGCGCCGTACCCGTAAGCGTCGGCGAGACGGTACCGCCCCACATCCCCGGCGAGCAGGTTGATCAGCGCGAACAACTCGGCGGAGATGCTCAGCAGATCGCGGGTCTGCGCGAGACGCTGACGGCCGCTTCGCAGGATCTCGGCGACACGGCTCTGCAGGGTCTGCGCTTCCTGCAGGACGGCGAGCGGAGGTTGACGAGGATAGTCGTGGGCCAGGCGGCGGATGGCCGTCCCCAGATAGTCGACCGCGCCGTCGCCGACGTTGGTCTCCTCCAGCCAGGCGGCCAGCTCCAGGACGTCATCGGCTGCGGGGGTCCGCTTCTCCGGCACCAGCTCCGTGAGGGCGCCGTCGGCGTCGAGTAGCTCGTCGAGCCGTTCGGCGATCTCACGGGCGGGTGTCCGCAGGTCTCGTGCGACCCGCGACAGGTACCCGTCATTGCAGGGGACGAGGGCGGCCAGCTTCCGCTGGCTGAGTCGCCGCTCGTCCATGAGCTGGCGCAGCTTCTGACCGAAGGTCGTCATCGCCCACCCGTTTCGCCCCGGGGTGCCCTGCTGCCTCGCGCTGCCACCGCTGAGGGCAGCAGGCAGCGCCTTCCACCGTAACCGTCAATGCGTTGCGCTGTAGGGCGAAGGGTCTCGCAGACACAGAAGCGGCCCCGGCCGGCGGGCGAACGCCGGGACTCCGGGGCCTGACCGGAAAGCAGGTCCGGCTATGAGCAAGGTACTGCGCCCCGCGCCGCCGGAGGCGGCGAGCGCGGAAGACATGAAGGCATTGGACGCGCTGCGCAAAGACTTCCCGGGCTGGTGGATCGGGCGATCGGAGAAGCGGATCGGCTGGGACGCCAAGCGCAAGCGCGGGGCGTTCTGGACCGGCGGCGTCTGGGCAGTCGAGGCCGAGTCCGCCGAATCGCTCCGGGCGCAGCTCCTGGAGGTGCAGATCCTCGACGCCAGGTTCACGACGGGCGCGAGCTCATGACGGCCCCCACCGCCGAGAGACGGCGCATCTACGAGTTCACGGTCGAGGAGCTTCCCGGTGGCGGACTGCGCGCCGTCCACGACGCCGACCCCGCGCTCGTCGTCGAGGCGGAGGCCTGGGAGGCCCTCGACCTCGAGTGCATGGCCGCATGGATCGCACGGACCTGGAGGCTGGCCGACGAGCGGCGCGAGCGGGAGCGGCCGGAGGTGCAGCTATGACCGCCCCGGCCTGGACGGCGGACGTCGAGGACTCCGCGGATCTGGAGGAGCGGCTCCGCGCCGAGTTCCCCGGCTGGCGCATCGCGCGTGCCGGGGGCAGTTGGTGGGCCTCGCGTACGCCCCTGCTGAGCGAGACGGTTACCGCAGCCGACAGCGTCCAGGCGCCCAGTGCCGCCGAGCTCTACCTCGCGCTCGATCGGACACGCTCGTGATCAACAAGGTCCCCGACCTACAACATCGTCCCCACGGGCGAACTCTCGTTCCTGACGCAGGACCGCCGCATCGCCTCGACCTTCGTCGATATGAGCGGCGGCACCTGGCGCGCCCGCACTCTGTCCGGCGGCGCGGTCACGCTCGACGTTCCGAATGCCGTGGCCGAGCTGGCGACGTAGGGCGCCGACCGGGTCATCCGATGGGCGGCGACCTCGGGGCTCGCTGCGGTGCTCGGGCAGCCTTAGCGAATGCAGAGCCCAGAGCGCTTCCCTCAATCTCCGTGGCTCCGGTCAGCAGGCGCGCGCCGGGGCCGCGGTACCAAACCACAGCCGCGCCGGAGGTGCACATGACCGTCACTCTTGATCGGGCGGAAGCGACCGCCCGCGACCCCCGCGACCTGGTCACGCCTGAGCTGTTCCAGCAGATGGTGGACGACGTGGTGATCTTCGACAAGGTCACTCGCCCCTATGCCGAGCGCGGCGTGGAGCAGTTCCTGGTCTTCATGAAGGCGTGGGGCGACACCATGACCGAAGTCGGCGGCGACGCCCGCGCCTGGGTGAAGTTCGCGCCCTCGCCCGCCGTGGACAAGATCTGGCACCGCTCCATGATGCGCACGCGTACCTTCGCGGCCGTGTGCGACATGGTCGCGGGCCGGTTCATGCATCACCTGCCGATCATGGATGAGGACATCCGGTCCGGGCAGGCGTCCGAGCGCGGCCTGGCGGCGATGCGCGCCACGGGGTACCGCGTCGATCTGGAATGGTGGATGGACGGCGAGTCGTGCTGCCCGGAGAACTGCGCGCAGCCACCGATGAACGCCTGACACCACCACGGGGATTGATCCATGCGCAGCCACTGGTCCGACCTGCCGCCCGAGGTGCTCAACGCGGTCACGGCGCACACCGGCCCCATCCGACGGGTCGAGACCGCGCCCGCCGGCAACCACGCCGACATCGCCGGGACCATCCACACCGCGGACGGCCGGCTGTTCGTCAAGGCCGCACGCAAGACCGCGCCGGGCACCGACGGCCCGGAAGTCCGGTCGCTGCGCTGGGAAGCCGCGATCAACCCCCACGTCACCCAGTACGCCCCCCGCCTCCACTTCACCGTGGAGGCGGGCGGGTGGCTCCTCCTGGCCTTCGAACACGTCCAAGCCCGGCACGCCGACTACACCCCTGGCTCACCCGACCTGGACATCCTCACCAAGATCATCGATAGCCTGCAGGCACACCCGCTCCCCGATGTGCTGGAACGCAAGCGCGTCGAGCGCCGCTGGGAATCGATGGGGGACATGACCCCACTGGCGGGCAACACCCTGCTGCACGCCGACCTCAACCCCGCCAACGTCCTACTCGGCGGCAACGACACCGCCTACGTCGTGGACTGGACGTTCGCCGGACGCGGCGCCGCCTTCCTCGAGCTGGCGCTCCTCATCCCCTGGCTACTCAAAGCTGGCCACATCCCGACCGAAGCGGAGAGTTGGGCCGCGCGGTTCCCAGCCTGGACGTCCGCTGACCCGGCCGCCGTCGACCTGTTCGCTCGCGTCTTCGCCGACAAATGGCAGGCCAACCTCGCCACGAACACCGAGGCGTGGGCGCTCGAACACGCCGCAGCCGCGCGCCAATGGGCCGACTATCGGCTGCACTGACCGGCTAGTAGCCACGAGCGACTCGGGCGGCCTTCGCGGTGCTTCAGGGAGTTGGCCGCTTTTGGTTCTTCCCCCAACCGCCGTTCGGTGACGGGCTTCGAAGTTCTGCTTGCGAGTCGGCTAGGCACTCTCCGATGGGGGTTGGGAAGCCAGTGGCGGCGAGGGTGCTTTGCGTGGGTGCAGCTTTGCTGGCTGCCCGGCGCATGATGAGGCGTGCTTCGTCGGTGTGGTCTGGGTTGTCGGCTGCGAGGGCTTGGATGGCGCGTCCGAGTGTGGTGGCGGTTTGGATGCCTTGTGCTTCGGTGGCTTCGTAGAGCCCAAGTAGTCGGCGGGTTGATGCCGGGACGCGGGGGCTGAAGCTCGGGCGTTGTTGTTGCTGTTGGAGGACGCTCATGACCGCCACATCGTTGAGGGCGGTGTGGTGGTTGGCGGCGATGACATTGCAGGCCTCCAGGGCTTTGAGGGCTGCGGTCGCGATGTGGACGGCGTCGGTCGTGTTGGCGGCGAGTTCCTCAGGTAGTTTCACCCGGTAGGAGGCGCGTGGGCTTGGTGTCCAGGCGGGGTCGGCGTGGATGATGCGGCCGAGGCGGATGATGAGGTCGCTGGCGTCAGTGGCAATGCTGGTTACGGGGTGGCCGAAGCTGTCGTAGGCGTCCCAGCGTCGGGTGATCGCTTTCCAGCGTCCCGCGGTCCTCCTAATGGATGGGGTGACCTGCTTGAGGTGCGACACCTGGTCGGTCTCGTTCAGTTCCTCCATTCGACGAGTGAGGTGGAGGATGGTCTTGCTGTTGAGGTCGCAGGTGATGGCGGCTGCGCGGGCGAGGTAGCGCCAAGTGGTGAGCGAGCCAGGTGCGTTGGGATTGTTCAGGCGTTGGATGCTGGCGTTGAGTCCGGCGAAGGCGTGCTCCAAGGTTTCGCCGACTGCGGGCGGAATCCGTTCGGGGATGTGGTGGAGCGGGACGGAATTGATCGGTGGCCGCTCGTTCGTGCCGAAGACTCTGGACAGGACGGCGGCGGTCAGGAGCGGCCGGGTGGCGGTGTTGGAGGGCGCGCCGGTGTGTTTGGCCAGGTGGCCGACGGTTGCGGTGTGGGTGCTGAGTTGATGCAACAGGGCGCGAGCGGTGTCGGTGGCGGCGATGGTGGGTGCGTCGGCCGAGACGGGTTCGGTGAGCCCCGTCGGGGCGTGAGAGACGAGCAGGTCGAGGCCGCAGCCGAGAGCGATGGAGACGCAGCGGATCTTCTCGGCGAGGACGGATTCGGGTGCTTCGGTGGTGGAGCGGGGGCCGAGGAGTTGTTCGGCGTGGTTGATGAGGGTGGAGGCGCGGCGGGCGGCGTCCCGCACGCCGTGGTCGGGTGTGTGCGGGACGCCGAATCCGGTGGCGATCTGGTCGTGGTAGCGGACGAGGACGTGGGCGAGTTGTGAGAGTTCGGCTCGGACGGCGGGTTGGGCGGCTTGGTGGGCGATGTCGGGTGCGTGGACGGCGTGTTTGAGGTCGGTCAGGTGTTCGCCGGCGAGTGCGGTCATCTCCCCGAAGGTGACCATGGGCGCCTACCGGAGGGCTTTGCGGAGCCGGCTGGCGTGCAGGGCCGCTTGTAGGCAGGCCATCTTGTCGTCGGGGTCGCTGGCCAGTTCGGCGGCGCGGACCAGGCTCTGGGAGACCTTGCTGGCGAGTTCGAACAGGGCGTTGGCGGTCGCGTTGGCGGTGTCGTGGTCGGCCGGGGCGGCGGCCTGCAGGGAGGGGGCTTGGCGTAGGGCGCGGTGGGCTTGGGTGGCTTCGCCTTCGGCCATGCCCCAGGCGATGAATCCGTCGGGTTCCTGGGCGGCGAAGGCGGTGATGACGCGTTCGGCGTGGGCCAGGTCGTTGAGGGCGGTGTTGAGGAGTTCGGTGAACCAGGTCTGGCGGACTTGGGCGTGCTCGTGGTCGTGGGTCATGTGCGGGTCCTTGGTCCGAGCGGATGGGGCTGGCGCCGTGCCGGGCGTGCTGGGCTTGGACGGATCCGGGCTTGGCCGTGTTGATGGAAAGAGGTCGTGGGCATCTGAGCTCCTGGCTGTAGTCAGGCTGCTTGAGTCGGGCCCTGCCTGGGCCTGGACTGTTTGGTGGAATGACCGGGGTTGGGTCCTGAAACGGGTGGGATGCCTTTGGTGATGTCGTGCGGGAAGTCGTTGGCGGCGGCTGCGGCGTCACGTGGACGGTTGGCGGGCGCGGGCGGTGGTGGTTTGGGGTCGAGTTCGTTGCGCAGTTGGTGTGCGGGGACGCCCGACCAGGAGCTGAGCGCCTCGATCAGGTTGTCGCAGGAGCGTTTGACGGCGGCGCGGTCAGGTGCCGTGGCGGTGCTGAGGCGGGCCGCGAGGCTGATGTAGACGCGTTCGGCCTGGTCGGCACGGGAGACGGTGCCCAGGGACGTTTTGGTCGGTGGGAAGGGTGGTGCTGGGGCCAGGTGATCGGCGGGCGTGGCGAGGACATTGGGGATGCCGGGGACTTCGACGAGGTAGATCGTCCCGGCGTCGGATCTGCTGGTGGTCCAGCCGACGATGGTGCCGCAGCGGCCGCCGTGCAGGGGGAGGCGGACCTGCTCGCCGACCTTGTACGGTGCGGTGTCCTGGCCGGGATTCTGTGAGGTGATTGCCCGGCCGCTGGCGATGACTTCGGCGAAGTCGAGGTCGTGATCGATGGCGTAGTGCTCCAGGTCGTTGATCAGAGCGCTGAGCAGGGCTCGGGTGTAGAGCGGGTCGCGGTCGAGCAGGGAACCGCCGCCGGGGAAGGCGCGCTGCTCGTAGGTGCGGATGATCTGGGTGGCGCGGGCCAGCTGCGTGGCGTTGAAGTCGTGGGCGGTCATGGGCGCCTACTTCAGAGCCGCGTGCAGGCGTCCGGCGTGGTGTGCGGCCTGCAGGCAGGCGACACGGTCACCGGGATCGGCGGACTTGGATGCAACGTTGAGGATCGCTTCGGTGACGACCAGGACGAAGCCGGCGATCGCCTCGACGAGTTCCTGGGTCTCGCCTGTGGTCATGGGCGCGGCGCTGGGCCAGGCGAGGGTGGGGGCCTGCGACAGCACCCACCATGCGTCGATGGCGGCGATGGTCGCGGTCTCGGAGTCGAGACGGGCCTGATCGTTGCCGATGTCGGGCAACAGGGTCGTGGTGCGCTCGATCAGGTCCACGCCGAGGAAGGCGGCGGTGAGTAGCGCGGGGATGGAGTCGGCGGCTTTGATCTGTCGCGTGAGGTACTGGAACTGGTGCTTCAGGAGATCCTCCGTGGTGCTGCTCTTCATTGATTGGGCGGCCGCCGCGAGGCGGGTCAGCGGCTGGGGTTGGGCGGCGGTTGCCGGGTGCGTGACGCGCGGGTCGTGGCCGGCTTCTGGTCGCCGGCGATGCTGTCGGCCAGCGGGACCGGGAAGGCTTGGGCGGCGAGTTGGGCGGGCGTGAGCCGAGCGGTCGATTCTGCGGTTGCTGCCCGAGGCGCCGGCTTGGTGGTGTCATCCAGTTCTGCTGCGTTCAGGTGTTCGGCGACTCTGTTCAAGAGCAGGTCGGTGACGTTGCGTTCGTGCATGTCGTTCCAGGTGGTGAGCGCGGCCAGCAGGGTTTGGTGGTCCCGTAGGTCGTCCTGGCTTGGTGCTCGGCTGTGGACGTCTGCGGCGGCGATACGGGTTGCCGCGTCGACCAGGAGCTGTTCAGCCTTGAGCGGGTCGTGGACGTCACCTTGGTTCGTGGGCGTGGTGGGGAAGGGTCGCGCAGGCTCCAGGTCGGCGGCCAGGACGGGCTGGTTCTGGGTCTGTCCGAGGAAGTGCACGTAGTACTCGGTCTGGCCCTGCTCGGAGACCAGCACGCCGGTGACAGTGCCCCGCGTCGGCTGCCCCAGCAGGATGGCCTCGTCGGCGGCGGGACCTTCGAGCTGGACGGTCGAGCCGATGGCGAAGGCGTTGGGGTTGTCGCGTTCGGTGTCGTAGTAGGCCTGCGCTTCGGCGGCGATGTCGTTGAACTCGATTCCGCGGCGTTCGGCGTAGTGCATCAGGTCGACCAGCAGGTCGCTGATCAGCTCGCGTGCGTCCTCGTCGTTGGTGCGGTGGTCGAGGTGCTCGGTCTGCTCGAAGAGGGCTTGGAAGGAATCGAGAGCTGCGGCTCCGAACTCGGCGAACTCCTCGGCGCCGGCTTCGGTCATGCAACCTCCATCGGGTCGGTGTGCTGGCGGCTTGAGTGCTGAGGCGATCTAGGGGCGGCGCGGGCGCCGCTGGGAACGCTCCGGGAGCCTGCTGGCGGCGGGCGGTGCAGCAGGCTGCAGAGGGTCGAGGCCTTGTGGGAATCCCATTGCGGCCAGCCGGGCGGCGGGGGCCGGGCCCCCGCCTGTGGGGGTTGCTGGGTTTGCCCGTTGAGCGGTGGCGGGGGCGAGTGCGGGAAGATGGTGCGCAATCTGTTCGGGGTTGCCGCCGGACCAGTCCGCCAGGGTCCGGGATAGCCGGGTCAGGTCGTCGAGCTTGTCCTGGTACGTGATCGGGGGGTGGTCGGCGTTGCGCTCGAGCCAGGCGGTGAGGGCGATGATCGTCTCTTCGGCATCGCGCGCATGGTGCACGACTCCGGCTGTGCGCGTGGCGATGGGCAGGAGCGGGTCCGCCGGTTCCAGTTCGGACGCGGTGACGTGTACGGCTTTGCCCGGACGATGCAGCGAGCGTCGCTGCCCGATGTTTCGGTGAGGGAGGTGATGAAGCCGCGCCAGCGCGGGTACCGGGGCCTGGCTCCGGTGGCGGTCTCCTGCTGCCGGATCTGCACCTGGGCGCCGAGCCGGAAGTTGTGGACGGGATCGGCTTCGGCCCCACCGCGATCGACGCTGCGCTGGTGCAACTCCTCGAGAGTGTCGTGGACGTCCAGGCCATGTTGGGCGGCGTAGCGAGCAAGATGCTCGAGCAACGACTGGACGAGTAACTCGGCCAGGGATGTGTCGGTGCGGTGGTTGAAGACCTCCTCAGGGAGGAGTTGCTGTTGGTAGGCGTCGAGTGCGAGCGCGGTGGCTTCCATGCGGTCGGGCATGCGGATCTCTCCAGGTGCTGTGAGCGGGGTTGGGTCAGGCCTTGGCCAGAGCGGGGGCGTCGTGGTCGGGGCCGAGCCAGCCGTCGGGGACTGGGGTGACGCGGGCTTCGTGCGGGGAGAGGTGTTCGTTCTCGGTGCATTGGTAGAAGGGGCCGCGGGGGCCGAGGAGGACGGGGAGCTGGTGGTCGAGGTGGTCGCGGTACCACAGGGCCATGCCGGTGGCGCCTTGCAGGCGCATGGCCTCCCACGCGTACCAGAGCGCGGTGAGGCGGGAGATCGCCTCGCCGTGGTGCCACCACTGGGCGCACCAGCGGAACTCGCCGCCGAGTGTGCGGCGGTACATGGGGACGAAGTGGGTCGTCACCCAGCTGGTCAGGCTCGGATACAGGGGCTTGAGCTTGTCGCCCCCGGGACTGGCTGCGACGTTTTCGACGGGCATTGAGCCTCCTGGACTTCGGTGTTGGGCATGGCGAGGTCACCGTCTGTCTCGGCGGGGATTCGTGGGGTGGCGAGGCGCGGAGTTAGGCGTCCAGCTCCGGTGGCTGAGTGCGTTCGGGTTGGGCGTGGTGGCGGCGGGCGGCTTCGGCGATGGCGGTGTCGGCGGTGCTGATCGCCTTGTTGATGGCTGTGGCGTGGGGGCCGCGGTACCAGGGGCGGAGGCGGAGCAGGGCGGGTTTGGTGCCGGTGGCCAGCAGCAGCGCGGTGCCGGTGGGCAGGGCGCGGATGTCGGCGGCTTCGAGGATGTCCTGGCGGCGCAGGGAGATTTGTTCGCTGGTGCGTCCGTCGTTGTAGGTGATGGAGCGGACGGGGACGTCGTGTTGGCCGATGAGGGTGGCCAGGTCGCGGACGAGGCGGGGGGAGTCGATGCCGGCGCCGATGATTTTGCGGGTGGCGGCGCCCCACAGGGCGGCCATGCCGGGTTCGCCCCAGACGGTGACGCCTTGTTCGTAGCTTTGCAGGATGGTGACGGGGGTGATCCCGCGCGACCCGAGGTGGGAGTACAGCTGGGGGAGGTCGGCGATGCGGCAGATGTTGGCGGCTTCGTCGAGGGCGACGATGAGGGGTGGGTCGAGGCGTCCGCCGGCTTGTTCGGCGCGGCGTTCGGCGGCGCGCATGGTGGTGTCGGTGAGCGCGGCGATCAGCGGCGCCGCCGCCGACAGGGATTTGGACAGCAGGTAGAGGGTGTCGCGGGTGTCGGCGAAGGTGTGTGGGTCGAAGACCGGCAGGTCGCGGGCGGGGGTGACCCAGGCGAGGATTTCCTGGTCGCGCAGAGCTTTGGCGGCGGTGCGGGCGGTCTGGTAGATCCCGTCGCGGGTCTCGACCGCACCGTTCTGGGTGCCCTTCAGCGAGGACGCCATCAGCGCGAATCCGGCGTCTTGCAATAGTTCGATGGGGGTGGGGACGGCGGGTTCGTCGAGCCATTGGGCGACGTGGTGCAGGGAGCGGCCGGAGGTGGCGGCGGCCAGGAACAGCGCGCACAGCAGGTCCTGGGCGGCCGGTCCCCACAGGTCCTTCTTCTGGCCGTCGTCGACGGTGAGGACGAAGTGCCCAGCGAGGCGGTGGGCGTCCTCGACGGTGGTCAGCCCGGCGAGGGGGTTCCACCACCAGGTCTGCGGTTGGTAGGTGATGTGCTGCGGGTCGAACAGCCAGGTGCGCCCGTGGGTGCGTTCGGCGCGGACGGTGGAGATCGCAGCCCACAGATCGGCTTTGTTGCTGGTGGCGATGACCGGCCCCGGCGCCGACAGCACGTGCGGGATGGACTGCGTGGTCGTCTTACCGGAGCGGGGCGCCATGAACGCGATCACGGTGTCCTCGAACGAGGCGAACAGCGTCGGCCCACTCCGGTCACCGGGCAGAAGCACGTCGCCGAGGACCAGACCGATGTCGTCGCGGTCGAGTTGCTCGGGCGGTGAAGTGAGGGAGCGGCGCAGCGCGACGGCCTTCTTCGCGGTCGCGGCCGGTTGGAGTTCGGCGAGGCCGGGGTTGTCGGCCAGCGCAGTCACCGCGTCCCCGGGGCGTGGAAGGCGTTCTGCGATGCGCCGCCAGATCGCCCAGCCGACACCAGCCAGTGCGGCGAGCAGCAGCACCAAGATGACCAGGACCAGCGGCGTTGGCGTTGCGGGCCAGGCGGTTTGGAAGTGGCGGCGGGCGATCGCGAGGGCGAAGTCCGCGCCGAAGTGGGCGACGGTTCCGCCGGTGAGGGTTGCTGCGAGCTTGGCTGCGACCCATACGAGCCAGAGGGCGGTGATGGGTGTCCAGCAGGCGGCCAGGACGAGCCAGGCTGCGCCGGCGTTGGTGTCGAGGATCGAGGCGCGGGGGCCGAGGGCTCGGGTCATGCGGTCGCCCGGATGGCCTGGTCGGTGTCGTAGAGATCGATCTCGGGACCGACGAGGGAGAGTTCGACGGGGATGCCGAGGCGTTCGCCGGTCTTGATGAGGTACTTGCCGCGGCCGGGGTGGCGGGCCCCGGGCTGCCAGGAGTCCGGCGCCGACCAGGAAGTGACCAGCTGCTGCTCGGGGCCGGTGAGCGGGGTGATCTCATGCACCCGAGCCAGTTCGCGGGGCGGGAGGCCGGCCAGGACGGTGATGGCGGAGCGGTCGGCGAAGCCCTTGGCCTTGGCGCGGTCTTCCTCGGTGGCCAGCGCGTCCAGGTCGGCGAGCGAATGCGTGATCATGATCGATGCCATGCCCTTGGCGCGGTTGAGGCGCGTGAGGGCGTCGGCATGCTCGACCAGCCCAGGCGCGCCGCGCAGCGCGCGCCACAGTTCGTCCATCACGCCCAAATAGGAGCGGCGCGGTGCGGCGTGCAGGTCGGCCAGAGCGGTCGCGGCGTCGACCATGCCGAAGGCGTAGGCCCAGGTGCACAGCATCGCGGCGGTGAGGAGTTTGTCGCCGGCAGCGCGGACCCGGGAGATGTCGACGCTGATCGCGGGGGCGTCCAGATTGAGCGGACGGGTGGTGGCGGCGTCGAACACCCCGGCCAGGGAGCCGGAGATGAGCAGGTCGAGGGTGAAGACCAGGTCGCGGGTCTGGGCGCGGTAGGAGTCGCCGGTGTCGGTGCGCGTTGCTGAACGCAGCTCGTCGGGGCCTTGCTCCAGGACGTGCAGAACGTCGGGAATGGTGGGCTCGTGGTCGAGGCGGTCGTCGAGGAGGTCGATGGCGCGGCCGAGGACGACCTCTTCGGCGTTGGTGATGCGGGCTTCGCGGACCAGGGTGGCCAGCGCGAGCAGCAGGGACAGGCGACGGGAGCGGACTTCCCAGCGCAGCGTTTCGGCATCGGCGCCGGTGAGACGTTGCCGCGCGTCCCCGAGCGGTCCGGCGTCGAGGGGGTTGATGCGGTCGACGCCGCGTCCGACGCGGATGACTTGTCCGCCGAGGTAGTCGACCAGGCGGGTGTAGTCGGGTTTGGTGTCGCCGAGGATGATCGGGGTGGTTCCGGTGGCGACGGCGCCGGTGACCAGGCGTTTGACCAGCGTGGATTTGCCGGTGCCGGGTTGTCCGAGGACGAACATGCCGGGGTTGGTGACCAGGCCCGCCCGCAGCCAGGCCAGGGGGTCGAGGCAGACGACCTCGCCCCACAGTTGGTGCCGTCCGACCGGGGTGCCGATCGTTGGTGTGCCCGAGCCGGCGGTGAAGGGATAGAGCCCGCAGACCTGGCTGGTTGTGGCCTGGTATTCGGACGCGGGCTCGATGTGGGCGGCGCGTCCGGTATCAGGGGCGCGCCAGCCCCAGGCAGGCGCGAGCGGATCAGCCATGGCTTGTGCTTCAACCGAGGTCATGTGCTGTGTTCTCCGGTTCAGTGGTTGAGGCGGCGGGAGAGCTCGGGCGGGCAGATGCCGCACGGCAGGGTGGTGGCGAACCCGGCGGCCTGGCTGCCCCAAAGCCGCCGCAGCCGGATCTTGGCCGCATCAGCGGACGCCTCGACGTGCGCGACGGCGCGGCGGAGCTGCTCGGGGCCGGTGACGGTGACGGTGGCGTACATCGACACCAGGCACACCCCGGCGCCCATCGCCTCCTCGGCCGCGGCTTGGCGGGCGCGCGCCGAGTCCCAGCTGTCGCGAGCGGTTTCGTCCCGTCCGGTGCGGCGCCGGAACTGGGCGCGGAACGCCGCCGCGTTCACCTCCTGCTGCAGCACACGACTCGCAGCCGCCGCGGGCAGCGCCCGGTACTGCAGAGTGACGCGTTTGGGGAACGGGCCGGGCGCGACGAGGCGGGCGAGGATGTCGGAGCGAACGTTCTGACGGGGCGGCTCGTGCCAGGCCCAGCTCACCGAGACACCACCGTCGTGCTCATAGCGGTCGGTGTGCTCGGTCGCAGCGACCGGCCCTGCGTCACACCAGCCCAACACCTCATCGGCTCGCGGCCCAGTGAGGAGGCGATTGACCTCGCCGCGGGCGTGCGGATCGAACGCGGTCCGGACCGTCCCGGCGATCTCCGCTGCGGTCGCCCTGCCCTGAACCGACACTCCGCAGCCGCTGAGCCGGGACGCCAGCCCATCGAGGACGCGGCCGAGGTCGGCGACCGCCTCGAACAGGTCCTTGGGCGCAGCGGCCGAGGATTTAGGGTCGAAGGTGACCGAGACGCGAGTATCGACATCGGCCGCCGCAGCCGGCGCCGCCTGCACCAACTCGTCCATGACGGCCCGCGCCCGCTCAGGCGCGCTGCGCATGACGGCCTGCTGGACGGCATCGGCGAGCGTGGACCCGGGCTCGGGCGCCGTATCGACCGTTACGGTGACCCACCGGACGGCGGGCATGTGACCGAGGGCGGCGAGCCAGCCGCCCCAGGCCGCGACCCAGGTGTCGGCGTCGGTCCGGTCGGCCAGCCAGGTCGAGGTCGGCACCACCCGCAAGGTTGCGGTGAGCAGTCCGGTGCGCCGGTCCCACACGATCCCGTACCGGCCGCCGTAGCCGTCCTCGGCACTCAGCAGCGTCAGCGGCGCGAGCACGCCGGGGAGTTGGAAGGCGCGCGGGTGGTCGATGACGACGCCGGCGTGGTAGCGGTTGTGGCCGCGTAGCACGCCCCATCGCCACCGGCACCGCGCCACCACCAGCCGCCCGACCGGCACCCCACCGACCCGGATCAGCCCCAGCCCGCCCACCACCGCAATCGGCGGGAGAAGGTAGATGAGCGCACCGGGTGCGATGGCGGCGACCAGGACCAGCAGCATCGCCACGCCGAGCGCGATGAACGTGGCGGTGGTGTCCAGCCCGAGCAGCCCGATGCCATGCCGGCGCCGCCAGCCACCGTAGGTGCGGATGTCATGCCCCACCTGCGCCACCTCCTTCACCGGCCGCGCCCGACGGGCCGCCAGAGCCACCTGTGTCCGTGGAGCCGGCGGGGTTGCCCATCCAGCGCAGGGTGTCCGCGCCGCGATGCCGCTCGCGTTCAGCCGTCTGCATGGTCGCGGGGCCGACCGGCTCACCGTGACCACCGTCGGGTGGCGCCCATCCGCTTGCGCTACCTGCCGTATTTCCGGTGGCCGCGACCTGGTCGGAGCCCCGTGGCGTGCTGCCTGCGGGCACACCGGGATCAGGGCTCGGAGAATCCGCGGCGCCGATGTCGGCGGAGCCGCCCTGGACCCTTTGCCCGGAGTCGGGTTGCGGTGGGGGCGGCGCGGCACCAGAGGGTGTGTTGTCCTGGTCGCCGAGCTGCTGGTTGAGGTAGTCGGCGTGCTCGCTGGCCGCGCGGCCGTCGCCGCTGGAGCCGCTGGCCGCGCCGTATCCGCGCAGAGCACCGAGGGCGGTGGCGCCGCCCATCAGGGCGCCGAGGATGCCGCCGCCGCTCCCGGATTCCGCGCCGCCGGTGGTCCAAGTGAAGAACTTCAGCAGCACCGGGAACGCGATCAGGCTAATGAGCATCATCGCGAATCCCATGAGCACCGAATGCAGGTTCTTGCCGGTCCCGATGAGGGTGAACGCGGTCGCATAAACGGCCGCTGCAGCGGGCTTGTAGAAGATCAGCGCGAGCATCCAGCCCCCGACACGGGTCAGCCACGACCGTGTCGCGGCGGTGAGCCCTCCGGCCGCGGCCAGCGGCAGGAGCCCGGCCAGGATCACCAAGGCGGCACCGCGGAACAACAGCAACAGCGCCTGAATCATCCCGATGAACAGCGCTACCAGGCACAGCACCAGAACCAGCGCCGCCGGCGTCCCGGTCGGGATGATGACGATCTCGGCCATGCGCTTGGCGAAGCCGCCTTGCGAGGAGGCGTTCAACACCCAGCCGCACCACTGATCGCCCCACTGCAGCAGCAGGTTCGGCAGCACCGTCCCGATCGCGGTCACGGTGGCCAGCACCAGCAGGCCACGGCCGACGTCGATCGCGGGGGCGGCTTTGCGGGTCAGCGCCATCTTCCCGGCGACCACCAGAAGCGCCAGCACCGCGACTGCGATGGTCAGCGGCTGTACCAGCAACTGCAGGTATCCGATCGCCGACTCGGTCTCCAGGTTCGGCGAGGGCGTCTTCACCCACCAGGACGCGGTGTGGGAGATCAGCCATCCGACCGCGGACTGGAACGCCTTGGCCGCATCCTCTAGAGCGTTGCTGCCGATCTCGCCGGGGATGTCGGGCATCGGCGGGCCCCAGGGGTGGTCGTCGTTGTCGACCGTCTGCACGCAGCTCGGGTCCAGCACCGATGAGCACGGATCCCGCGGCAGCAAGAGCAGCGTCATCATGAGCGGCCGCCTCCGTTCGGGAAGCGGATGTAGCCGTCGGCAGAGGCGATCGAGGCTGCCGCCCCGCCCCAGGTCCCGCCGGGCGGGGCGATGACGCGCCAGTCGTCGTTCTGCCATTGCAGCTGTATTCGGGTGACGGCCCGCACCGTCATGTCGCTGTCGCCGGGGCCGGCGGATACCAGGTCGAGGCTGGCGGTGTCGGGGGAGTAGCCCTGCCAGCGGAACCCTTCCAGCACCACGTACGCGCGCCCCAGCGCCGCGCCATCATGCAGCTTTCCGCGGCGCTTGTCGTACAGCTGCCGCGTTGCGGCCAGCAGCGTGGGGGCGTCCGGGCCGATGACCTGCTTGGTGATGGTCGGCTCGAACACCTTCGGTCCCCACTGCGCGTTGGCGCGTACCGCGACGTGTACGGCGGCCAGCAGCGCCCCGGACGGTGTCCGCGCGAACCCGGACGCCAGATCGCCGCCGGTGCTGTGCGGGCCGTCCGCAGTGGAGTAGGGGAGGGTGACGCCGTGGTAGTCGCGCCAGGTCATCCCGGCGAACGATACGGGTGGAGCGGCCACCACCAGCTGGTCCTGGAGAGGCGGAGGGGTAGAAGCCCGCGTGATGTGCGGGGTCGGATCGGAAGCGGGGAGTGTCAGATGCGTGGCGAGGCCCACGAGGCCGCCGCCAACGATCGCGGTGAGGAGCAGCCCGCCGGTGCGCCGGGCCGATGAGCCGGCTGTGTGCGCCTTGCGCGGCCGTGTGATGCGAGGGAGTCGGGTCATTTGAAGAACACCCCGACGATGGGGGCGGCGGTGGCGGCCAGGCTGAGGCCGCCCAGGACCCAGGGGATGCCGGTGGCGCCGTCGGCGGCGAAGGTGGAGCGGTTCTTGCGGCCGATGGCCATTTGGCCTGCGCAGATGAACAGCCCGGCGACGCCGCAGATCAGCACGCCCCACTTGCCCCACGACAGCAGCGTGTTCATTTTGGCGTCCAGCCCCGGCGGCGGCGCCGGCGGCGGATCGGGCACCGGCACCCTTAGACCGTCCTGTGGCCGCAGCCGCCACGGCTCCTCCAGCAGCCGACCGACCTGCGCCGCGCGGAGAACGAAGAGAGTCAGCGACATCCCACCTCCCCGCGACGCTCCCCGCGACGCGCTGCGGCGCGGTCACCGTCTTCGCCGACCAGGCGGCGGAGCTGGTCGATGGCGTGTCGCGCCTTGCCGGGCAGGACGACCTCGGTCGGGTCTTCGACCAGGCGTAGCTGGCGGACGTGCGGGACCCGGACGATGCCGCCGACGCGCGCCTCCAGTAGCGCGAACCGGGCGGTGGCGTCCCGCGATTCCGGGCCGCCGTCGCTGACGATCGCCAGCGCCGCCACCCGCTCGTCCCACTCGCGCAGGACGCCGATCGCCGCAGTTGCCCGCGTGGCCGCTGCCGCGGTGTTGCGCGCCGCGAGTACGATCGGTCGGCCCTTGGCGTCCAGTGGTGCGCAGTCCAGCTCCAGCAGCGACTCGATCGAGCCCATGTCCCACGCCGTGGGCAGCAGCGCAGCGAGAGTGCTGGTGCCGGCGCCGCCGTGCGCACCGGCCACCACCACATCCAGCGCCTCGCGCTCGATGTGCGGCGCCGCGGGCAGTCCCGTTGCCGGGTGGATCGTTCTGCTTTGGCGAAGACTCACCCATACCCCCGAATCATTGCTCTGGGTTGATGAGTGATTACAGTAAGTGGCAGACTTGTGGAGCGCAAGCATCACCAAACAACTTCTTCACAAGCCAACATCACTGACAACGCGCTACCGCAGTACCCGATCCGCCACACTGGAAGGACCACCCGCACGATGTCCGCAACCCCAGGAGCCCCAGCGATGACCGACACGCCCGGCCGCGACCCCGACGTGCTCACCACCGCCGAACTCGCGACCAAACTCGGCCTGTCGCCCCAGACCGTTCGCCGGATGGCCAACGCCGGGCAGATCCCCGCGCTCAAGACCGGCAAGGACTTCCGCTACTCCTGGGAAGCGGTCCGCGAGGTGCTGCGGCAGCCCCACCACCAACCCGGGGGCCCCGCCGATGACACACAGGACGACCGACCCGCCCACGCAGCACGTAAGGGAGCCGGGTACCGCGCCCAAAACCGCGCCCGCACCGGCGCCCATAACCCCATCACCGACGTCGACTAACGCCCGGTCTCGGCGGCGGCCCGCGCGGTGAAGGCCGCCGCCACCATCTGCGCCGCCGTCCTGGCGCTCCCGCTCGCCCTCGTCCTGCTCCTGGCCGGAAAGCAAGACCCGGCCATCGGCGCCGGTCCGGTTGCGGGTGCGCCTACCCGGCTCGCCCGTGCCGACATCCCGCCCGCCTACCTGCGCTGGTACCTCGACGCCGCCCTAACCTGCCCGGGCCTGGGCTGGAACGTCCTCGCCGCGATCGGCAAGATCGAATCCGACCACGGCCGCTCCACCGCACCCGGTGTGAAGACCGGGGAGAACAGCGCCGGCGCCGCCGGACCCATGCAGTTCCTCGCCGGCACCTGGGCCACTTACGGCGTCGACGGCGATCACGACGGACACACCGACCGCTACAACCCCGCCGACGCCATTTACGGCGCCGCCCACTACCTGTGCGCCAACCACGCCGGCCAAGGCGGCAAACACCTGTACCAAGCGATCTGGCAGTACAACCACGCCGACTGGTACGTCCACAAAGTCCTCACCCAAGCCGCCGCCTACGCCACCCCCACACCCGCCGCGAGCGGACGCGGTGCCATCGCGGTCCGCGCTTCGCTGCACTGGCTCGGCACCCCCTACTCCTGGGGCGGCGGCGGACCGGCAGGCCCCAGCTACGGCATCGCCCAAGGCGCCGGAACCAAAGGGTTCGACTGCTCCGGCCTCACCCAATACGCCTGGGCCAAAGCCGGCATCCAACTCCCACGCGTCGCCGCCGCCCAGTACACCGCCGGCCCGCACATCCCACGCACCCAACTAAAGCCCGGTGACCTGCTGTTCTTCGCCACCGACACCCGCAACCCGGCCACGATCCACCACGTCGGCCTCTACTACGGCCGCGGACAAATGATCCACGCCCCACAAACCGGCGACGTCGTCCGCATCTCCCAATTCACCGGCAACCCCTACCGCGAACGCCAGTACATCGGCGCCACCCGCCCGAGCACTTCCCACAGCACAGCCTGACCGGAGGTACCGCATGACCTACTCACGTCCCTCACTCCGGCACATCGGAGAGCAGTTCACCAACCTGCGTCAACACCAGCGAGCGGACCGCTCGCTTGACACCAGCATGTTCAGGTTCACCGATCCGATCGCTTACATCCGCCCACCGTTCAAGGGCAGAGACAACCAGGGCCCACAGGTCACCAGCCAGCTCCACAATGACGGTCTGCTCAACCGGAGGCCAGGTGCCAGACCCAGGAACGCCCGGAGTCCAATGCGCCACCTGGTCCCAGCCAGCCCGGCGGATGGCCCGTCCGGTGTCGATGACACCACGAGGGTCGCCCTTCTCCGACTCGACGCTCACCTCGCTATCGATGCAGGCATCGATGACCTGCCACTGCCGAGTCGTCATCTCGACCGAGTGAGTCGCGCCCAAAGCAGATGGAGACACGAAGGATCATCGTCACCGACCTACAAGAGAGCGTCAAGAGCCACCGGAGAGCACCTCCCAGCTGACGGAGATCGTCACTACATATTCGCAATAACCTGCCCCTTCTACCGCCTGTCCGCCTGGCAGGACATGCGACGCGACCAACCCCACCTGTTCACCAAGGCATGCCACCTCGGAACCGCCATCAACGGGCGCCGTCGCACCCTCGGTAAGGACCTCGGCTACCTCACCCGCTACAACGCTCGCCTCGCCGACGTCACCCCCAACGCGGACACCCTCGCCTTCGACGACGGGGACGGCACCTGCGACACCGGCTGGTGCCTCACATGAACGCAAACACCAAGCAAGAAGACGCGCCACGCCGACCTCGGAAAGCTCAGGAGCACACCGGAGGCACTGGAAACCGAGAAACAACCGACCGTGCTGGCCACGCGGGTCGAGGCCGGATCGCTCAGGAGGAACCACCGGCGGCTGAAGAGATCCCAGGAGACGAGAGGATCCAGGTCTACACGGTCAAACAGGTCGCGGAGACTCTTCAGGTCGGCCGAGACAAGGTGTTCATGCTGATCCGGACCGGCCGCCTGCGCAGCATCAAGATCGGACGGCTCCGCCGGATCACCGCTCGCCAACTCGCCGACTTCATCGCCTCACTCGAAGAGTGACATGCGCGCTCCGTAGTGGTTGCGCTACGGTGTGCTACGCATCGTCTCGGGCCTCTCCGACGAGGGGCCCGAGGGTCGCTTCTTGATAACTCCATCGACACGAGCGCGATCTCACCTCGGCACACGCAACTGACGAGAGGAGATGCACACATGACGGAAGACAGGACGACCCTGCCCGCGGTGCGGGTGGACATGGCGTTCAAGCAGCGCCTTGCCGCGTACGCGGAGTCGCAGGAACGCGACGTGTCTTGGGTCATCAGGAAAGCGATCAAGGAGTATCTCGACCGACGCGAGGAGCGATCGATTGAGCAAGATCTTGATCGGTAAGTACGCAGGAACCATCTACCAGGAGAAAGGAGGCTATACCGGAGCCGTGGCCCTCGGCTTCGGGCCGGACGGCAAACGCAAGCGGCTCAAGCGGAAGGGCAGGACCAAGAGCCAGGTTCTAGACAGGCTCAAGGAGGCAGTCGCCGACCTGGAAGCGGGGGTCAAGACTCCCGTGAACTACACGGTCGGGGACGCCGTCGAGGACTGGCTCGCCAAGGGACTCAGAGGCCTCGACGACGACACGGTCATCAACTACCGGAGTCTCGCCCGCAAGCACGTCATCCCGCTGATCGGCAAGCCCCGACTCGGCGACCTGAAGGCGGACGACGTGGACACCTGGCTCGACGGCCTCACCGACTCGCTGTCCACCCGGACCTTGCGGCTCGTGCACGCGATCCTCAAGCGCGCGATCCGTCAGGCGCAGGCGCGAGACATGGTCACGCGCAACGTGGCCGAGCTGGTCAAGACCCCCAAGGGCCTGGCCGGACGTCCGAGCCGGGCGCTAACGCTCGAGCAGGCCCAAGCCGTTCTCGCGGCGGCCAAGTCATCGCGACTGCACGCCTACGTCGAGCTCAGCCTCCTGACGGGCGTCCGAACCGAAGAGGCGCGGGCTCTGCGCTGGGACCACGTCGTGGCGTGGGTCGACGAAGAAGAATGGCGGCCCGTGGTCAAGGCCGGCTTCGACCACGAAAGGTTCGCCATCTACGTGTGGCGGTCCGTGCGGGCCGGCGGTGATACCAAGACCGAGAAGTCGCGTCGAACGCTGGAACTGCCTGGACGGGCGGCGGAGGCTCTGCGCAGACACCACACGCGGCAGGCCGCGCAGCGGCTCAAAGCGGGGGAGGTGTGGCAGGACAACGGCCTGGTGTTCTGCTCGACGAGCGGAAGGCCGCTGGACGCCGCCAACGTGCGGCGGGCGTTGCGGCTTATCACCAAGAAGGCGGGGATCGGGGAGACTTGGTCGCCGCGCGAACTGCGTCACTCGTTCGTCTCGATCATGAGTGACGGCGGCCTGCCTATCGAGGCGATCGCTGATCTGTGCGGGCACTCCTCGCCGGCGGTCACCGGGGAGGTCTACCGGCATCAGCTCCGGCCGGTGATCACCAAGGGCGCGGAGGCCGTCGACGCGGTGTTCGGTCCGAGCAAGTCGGCGTAGGTCGGGTGACGGTGGCTCCCCTTTTGGCTCCCCATCGACCTTCAAGATCGAAAAAGGGCTCCGGAATGATCTCCGAAGCCCTTCTGACCTGGTCTTTCTCTGTCGGGACGGCGGGATTTGAACCCACGACCCCTTGACCCCCAGTCAAGTGCGCTGCCAAACTGCGCTACGTCCCGGTGCCCGCCTGAGCGGGCGTGATTACTCTAGCGCAGTCCGGAGGGTCGTGCGTACCGGGTTGTTGCCGCCGGGGGTGCGGGCCTCGTGGGTCGTCTTCGATCTCGCGGCGGGGCGTGCGGTCGCGGAGCGGCGGCCGGCGGAGGTGTTCCGGGCGGCCTCGGTGGTGAAGGTGCTGCTGGCGCTCGACTTCCTGCGGGGACGGGACGTTCGGGGACGGGACCGGGGGCTCGTCGAGGCGCTGTTGAGGGCGAGTGATGACGCGGCGGCGGACGAGTTGTGGGAGCGCGGGGGTCGTGCGGGGATCGTCGAGCGGATGGTGCGCCTGATCGGGTTGCGGGAGACGGTGCCGCCGCCGGCGGAGATGCAAGGGTGGTGGGGGTACACGGGGATCAGTGCCGGCGACGTGGTGCGGGTCTATCGGTATGCGCTGGGTGTGCCGGAGGGGCGGTTCGTGCTGGAGCAGTTGGGGCGGATGGCGGACAAGGGTGCGGACGGGTTCGATCAGGTCTTCGGGATCGCGGGGGCGGGGGCGGTCAAGCAGGGGTGGTCGGGGTTCGAGGACGTGCCGGACCGGCGGCGGGCGCCGGAGGAGCTGGGGCTCGGACGGCCCGCGCTGCACACGACCGGGGTGGTGGGCGGCAGGGTCGTCGCGGTGCTGACGCTGCATCCGGAGGGGACGTCCGCCGAGGCGGCGGCGGAGTGCGTGACGGCGCTCGCGAGGGCTGTGATGCAGGTCACAGCGGTGGGTAGGGGTTCGTCTCCGGAAGGTCAGTGGAAGCGGTCCTTTTGGGGCGAAAAGAAAAAGCCGGTTAAAGATCCGGACTGGTAACGAAGATGGTGGCGAACGGACCTTCGTCGACGTATGTAGCTTTTTCTCCCAGGCATGAAACGCCGAACGGGGGACTGGAGTGTCGGAAGCGGACGGCACGAGGGGACCGTCTGGTGTGCACGCGGCGGACCTCGAGAACCTGCGGGGGGCGGCGCACGACCGCGCGGTGCTGGCCGAGGCGCGGGTGATGCTGGCCCGGCGGCTGAAGGTGCCGCCCGGCGAGGCGCTGCAGCACCTCATCTGGCTCGCCCGTGACCTGGAGATGGAGCTGCCGGAGGCGGCGGCGATGGTCGTCCAGGGCGGCGGCGTCGGAGCCGAGGGCGCGGTGGTGGCCGGGCGGCGGCCGCCGCGCGCGGAGGGCACCGACCGGCGGGGCGTGGTGTCCGAGGCCGAGGACCTGCTGCACCGCCTGGCCGCCGAGGACACCGGGGGCGACGCCGCGCTCGTCGAGGGGCTGCCCGCGGACCCGGTGGCGCGGGGCCTGCTGGACGGGGCGCTGGACTCCGCGGCGCACCTGGTGCCGGTGCGCGGCCCGGACGGCGAGGTCCAGGACTTCCTGTACGCCGAGCTGAACGAGGGCGCCCGGGACCTGTTCGGGCGGGGCGCCGAGGAGCTGACGGGGCAGCGGCTGCTGCGGACGGATCCGGGCGCGGCGCTCAGCGGCCTGTTCGAGGACTACGTCGCGGTGCTGGAGGGCGGGACGGCCCTGGACCGCGACTCGATCATGTACTCGACCGTTCAGGGCGGGCTGTCGCGGTCGTCGCGGATGAGCGTGCGGTGCGTCCAGGTGCCGACGGGCGTGTGCCTCACCTGGCGGTACCACTCCGGTGAGGACCGCACGGTGCGGCGGCTGGAGCGGGTGGAGCGGCTGGCGCTGATCGGGTTCGGGGAGTGGGACCTGGTCACCGGGCAGGCGGACTGGACGCCGCAGATGCTGGCGAACTACGGCCTCGGCCCGGACGAGGTGCCGCCGGCGCCGCACGACCTGCCGAAGGTGGTCGCCGACGACGACCTGCCGCTGGTGGAGGAGGCCGTGCAGACGATGTTCTCGCGGCGGGAGCCGGTGGAGGCCGAGCACCGGGTGATCGGCAAGGACGGCGCGCCGCGGCATCTGTGGGTGTTCGCCGAGCCGGTGCTGGACGACTCCGGGCTGCCGGTGTCGATCAACATCGTCTCGCAGGACATCACGCGGCGCCGCGGGGTGGAGCGGGCGCTGGCGGAGACGCGCCGGCAGATGCTCAAGCAGCAGGCGCGGACGGCACAGGAGCGCAAGGTGGCGGTGACGCTGCGCCGGGCGATCCTGCCGGACGAGGAGGAGGAAGGGGAGCTGCCGGGGCTGCGGGTGGCGATCCGGGCGCTGGCGGCGGAGAGCACGGCGCGGATCGGCGGAGACTGGTTCGCCACCCGCGCGATGCCGGACGGGCGGGCGCTGTTCGCGATCGGGGACGCGGCGGGGCACGGCCTTCCGGCGGCGGCGTCGATGGCGCGCAGCCGGAACGGGCTGCTCGGCCTGTCGTGCACGGGGGAGTCGGCGGGGCAGCTGGTGGGCTGGCTGAACGAGCTGGTCGGCAGCATGGACCCGCCGGCGACGGGCACCGCCATCGTGGGCCATTACCGGCCGGACCGGCGCGTCATGGAATGGACGTGCGCCGGGCATCTGCCGCCGATCCTGGTGCGGGACGGGCATGCCGAGCCGCTGGAGGTCTACCGCGATCCGTTGCTCGGCGCGCTGCCGGACTGGGAGTACACGACGATCTCCACGGAACTGCATCCGGGGGATCTGCTGTTCCTTTACACCGATGGGCTGGTGGAGCGCAGGGACACCGATCTCGACGAGCGGATCGAGCGGCTCACCGGCATTCTGCGGGAGTCCTCGGCGGGGCCGGAACTGGCGCTGGACGAGGTGCTGGCGCGGATGGAGCACGACCGGGCGGCCGACGACACCACGATGTTCGCCCTGCACGTGGAGTGATGATCGCCAGGTCAGGCCTGTCTCGAACTCGAGTGATCTAGGACACACGGACCGCCGTACGGTGCGGTCGGTGTGATGTGCGCCGCCGTTGCGGCGGCTGCCGGTAAGGGCTCGCGGGACCGGCCGCCTTTTGATCATTTTACCTTTTCGGGTTCGGGGAGCGGGTCGGGAAACTCCTGTGCCGCAAGGGTTTCCGGGCGTTCGGAGAAAGATCGGGAAGGCGTGGCCGCGGGCCGCCGTTGCAGGCGGGTCGGAAGGGCGTCGAGCAGGCAAAAGATCCTTTTGTGGCTGTTTTGCTTTTCCGTCGGGTGTTGGTACCTTCTTGCACGAATCACGCAGCGCGTTCCATGCGTTGCACGCCGGCCGCTTCCATGCGCGGCCGTGGGTCGCTGAGCGGAATCCGCACGCGACGCGCGCCACACGATGCGCGCCCCCTCGAGATCAGTCGCTGAGATACATCCGAATATCCGGCACCGCGTCCCGCGGTGCGAGGCCGAGTCCGTCCAGGTCCACCCGACCGGACGGAGCCGGGGACCCAAGGTTCCAGGGGTGAATCGGCGCGTCCGCGCGCCGTAGGGCTCTTCCATGCCCGAATCCGTCAGCTAACCCGGTAGGCGTCATGGGAGACAAGGAGATTCCCTGCATGACCGGTCGTTTCGATCGTCTTACCAAGAGCATTGCCCCCCGACTGAGCGCGCTGCGCCTCACCGGCGCCGCCCCCCGCGCCGCGCTCGCCCGCATGAGCCCCGAGGACCGGGCCGTGGGCGTCGCCGTGGCGGGTGTGATGGCCGGGGCGGTCGGACTCGCGATCTTCACCCCGCTCACCGGGGACACCGCGTCCGCCGAGACCCCCGCGCAGGCCGCCGCCGTTCAGCGCCACGAGGGCGCGGCGTCCGAGCACACCTCCCGCAAGGCGGCCCGGTCCGCGTCCCGCACGGTCGCCGCGTCCACCGTGATCAAGCTGGCGAAGTCGCAGCTCGGCGAGGGCGAGAACCGCGACGGCTCGACCAAGTACGCGGACTGGTACGCCTCCACCCGGCACGCCGCGGTGACCGCCCGGCGCGACGGCGGGACCGTCGGCGACTACCGGGGCGCCGAGTGGTGCGACATGTTCGTGTCGTGGCTCAGCGCGCAGACGGGCGTGAAGAACATGGGCTGGGACGCCTACACCGTCCAGCACGCCCAGTGGTTCGAGAAGGGCCACCGCTGGGGCGACACCGCCAAGCCCGGCGCCGTCGTGTTCTTCGACTGGCAGAACGGGTCCCGCGGCGGGATCGACGACATCGACCACGTCGGCCTCGTCGTCAAGGACAACGGCAACGGAACGATCACCACGATCGAGGGCAACACCGACAATGCCGTCAAGGAGAAGATCCGCGACAAGTCCGAAGTCGTGGGATACGGATACCCGGACTACGCCAAGTCCTGATCATCCGGTCCCGCTCGACAATGATCAATTGCTGCGGATGGGAGGCGCCCGGTCACAGATCGGGCGCCTTCGGCGTTCCAGGGTGGTCTGCCGCGACCTTTCGGGTAATGCTAAGCATTGACAGCTTTTGATCTGGGTTGGCCCTTGCCGCCTCCTTGATGGAAAGGAATCCCTGGCACGCCGGAGTAGCGGAAGGGGATGCCCATGCGGGTGCGCCCGGATGTGAGCGTGGTGGTGATCGCCTACAACGACGCCGCCCGGCTGCCGCGGGCGGTCGCCTCGTCGCTGGCGCAGTCGCTGGGCGGTGTCGAGACCCTGATCGTCGACGACGCGAGCACCGACGGCACCGGCGAGGCCGCCGACCGGCTCGCCGCGGCGCATCCCGGCCGGGTCCGCGCGGTGCACCTGCCGGTCAACTCCGGAGGCTGCGGCCGGCCGCGCAACGTCGGCGTCGAGCGGTCGGACGGCCGGTACGTGATGTTCCTCGACAGCGACGACCTGCTGGACCGGCACGCATGCCTCAACCTGCTCTCCGCCGCGCAGGAGACCGGAGCCGACCTGGTCTCCGGGCTCTGCGACCGGGTCTTCCTGGACCTGCCGAAGGGATCGAAGGGCCGGGTACGGCCCTGGTACCCGTGGCTTTACCGGCGCAGTGCCGTGTACGGGTCGCTGGAGGAGAACCCGGACCTGCTCTACGACACCCTGTCGACGAACAAGCTCTACCGCCGGGGGTTCCTCGAGGACGGCGCGCTGCGCTTCGTCGAACGGCTGCACTACGAGGACCTGCTGTTCAGCGCGGAGGCGTACACGGCCGCCGCGCGCACGGCCCTGATCCCGCACCGGGTCTACCACTGGCTCGTGCGGGAGGGGCAGCCGAGGCCGTCGATCTCCAACCGCCGGGACGAGCTCGCCAACTTCGCCGACCGGCTGGAGATCCACCGGCGCATCGACATGCTGTTCGAGCTGCGCGGCGCGGACGTGCTGAAGCGCGCGAAGGACGCCAAGTTCGTCAACCACGACCTGCTGCTGTACCTGCGCGAGCTGCGGGACCGCGACCCGGTGCACCGGGCCCGCGTCCTGGACCTGGCGGCCGGCTACCTGGCCGGGCTGGACCCCGTCGTGTTCGAGACGGCGAACCCGCTGGCCGCGATCGCCGCCTTCCTGGTCAGGGAGGGCGACCGGGACGGGGCGCTGGCCGCGGCCGACTACCTGCCGGGCGGGCGGTCGGACCTGCGGGCCCGCCTGACGGAGCGGGACGGCCGGATCTACTGGGGCGGGGGACCGCCGCGCGGGGACCTCGGCCGCCGCGTCCTGGACGTCACCGACTTCGGCTTCCACGTGCGCCCGCTCGAGGAGCTGCGGCCCGCCGCCGTCGTGACCCGGCTGGAGGTGCGCGGCGGCCGGGCGCGCATGGCCGGGCACGTGCTGAACCCGCTGGACCGGATCCCGCGCGGCGCGGCGCTGGCGGCGTCGCTGGAGTTCGGCGACCGGCGGCGCGGCGCCCGCCGGGCCCGGGTGCCCGCCGAGATCGTCCACGAGGGCGGCCGGCTGGCCTGGCGCGCCGAGTTCGACCCGCGGGCCCGCGTCCGGCCGATCGGGTTCGTCGACCCGGTGTGGGACGTCCGGCTCCGGGTGACGGCGGACGGCGAGGAGGTGGTCACCCGGCCCGGCGAGCCGGCCGGAGCTGGCGCCCCGGGCGGCCCGGACCTGCGCGGCGTCGAGCTGCCCGTCCGGCCTCGCCTGACGCGCCTCGCGGGCGACGTCCTCCGCTCGTACGTGACGGAGGGTGGGCACCTTGCGTTCGCCCTCGCGACCGGGGACCCGCGGACGCGGCGCGCCGCCGCCGCGGTCGTGCGGGTCGCGGGCAGCCCGCCGGCGCGGGCGGGCTGGCGGCGTGCGCGGCGATTGGAGCGATCCATGCGCCGCACGCTGGCGTCGAGCAGGACGAAGGCGGCGGTGTTCAACCGGATCCTGACAAGGCTGCCCGTCCGCCGGGGCCTGGCGGTGTTCGAGAGCCATCTCGGGCTGCACTACTCCGACAACCCGAAGTACATCTACCGGGAGCTGCGCCGCTCGGGCCGCCCGGTCGAGGCGGTGTGGTCGTACGCGTCGTCGGCGAAGGGCTTCCCGTCCGACGCCAGGCTGGTGAGGCGGGGCTCGTGGCGCTACCACCTCGCGCTCGCGCGGGCCGAGTTCTGGATCGACAACCAGGGCTATCCGGAGGGCCTGCGCAAGCGCCCCGAGACCATTTACGTCCAGACCTGGCACGGTTCGGCGTACAAGCCGATGGGGCTGGACCAGCCGCGGATGAAGAGCGGGCCCGCGTCCGACCGGGCCCGGCTCGCGCGGATGGTGGACCGCTTCGACTGCTTCCTCGTCCGCTCCGGGCACGACGCGGAGACCCTCGCCAAGGGGCTCGGCGTCCGGGCGGAGCTGCTGCCGGCCGGGTACCCGCGCAACGACCCGCTGGTCAACGGCGTGGGCGGCGACCCCGAACTGGCCGCCGAGCTCGCCGCGCTGCGCCGCTCGCTCCGGCTGGACGGCGAACGCCGCACCGTCCTCTACGCGCCGACCTTCAGAACCGGGCCGACGGGAAGGCCGGCCAAGGTGATGGAGCCGCCGGTGGACCCGGCGCGGTTCGCCCGCGAGCTCGGGGACGAGATCGTCCTGCTCGTCCGCCCGCACTACCTGTGCCGGGCGAACCTCCCGCCGTCGGCGGCGCGGACGATGCAGGACGTCGGCGACGTCGCGGACGTGACCCTGCTGCTCCTGCTCGCCGACGCGCTCGTCACCGACCACTCGTCGATCATGTTCGACTTCGCGCTGCTGGACCGGCCGATCGTGCTGCACCTGCCGGCGGACCGCGAGCACGAGACCGGCTACTTCGACCTGGAAGAGCACGCGCCCGGCCCGGTCACCCGGACCGAGGACGAGCTGATCGCCGCCCTCGCGGACCTGGACGCCGCCGGGTCCGCGCACGCGGCGCGGCGCCGCGCGTTCGCCGAGCGGTTCGGCGAGCACGACCGCGGTACCGCCGCGCGCACCGTCGTGGACCGTTACTTCGGAGAGAGGAGCGCCCATGGTTCCCAACGGAACCGCTGAGCACGCACCGCGCGATGTCTTCATCGTCTGCAACAACGTCGACGAGATGGGGGGCCTGCAGCGCTGGGCGCACCACATGGCGCGGATGCTGGCCGAGCGCGGCGACCGCGTCACCCTCGTCGGGATCGTCCGCGGACCGGCCCCGCACCACCACGGCCACGACGGCTCCTACCGGGTGGAGGTCCTGCACGACACGTGGCGCCCGCCGGTGCTGGAGTGGCGCCCCGAGCGGCTGCGGGACCGGATGAACGCGGCGGCGCGCGGGCGCGACGCGTGGCGGTCGGCCGTGCAGCGGCGCGGCGCCGCGCGGCTGACCCGGTTGTTCGCCGCGGCCCGTCCGGGCGCCGTGGTGATCGTGCCGCAGGTGTGGGCGATGGAGTGGGTCCGCCGGGCCGGCACCGCGGGGCTGCGGGTGATCGGCATGAGCCACGAGTCGTACGAGGCGAGCCGCAGGTCGTCCCGGTACCAGCGGGTGAAGCGGCATTTCGCGCACGCCGACCGGTTCCTCGCGCTGACCCCGGAGGACGCGGACGCGTGGGCGAGGGACGGCATGACGAACGCCGACCACATCCCGAACGCGCTGCACGTCACCCCGGCCGTCTACCCGACGCTCAACCTGCCCGCGGTCGCCTGCGTGGGGCGCCTGTCCTACGAGAAGGGCGTGGACCTGCTGCTGGAGGCGTGGGAGCGGGTGCACGAGCGGCATCCGGACTGGCGGCTGCACATCTACGGCACCGGGCCGGACGAGGACGCGCTGCGCGAGCGGGCGGCCGCCGCCGGGCCGGCCGGATCGGTCGAGTTCCGGGGCGTCGTCGCCGACGTCGAGGAGGCGATGGTCGAGGCGTCGGTGTTCGTGCTGCCGTCCCGCGCGGAGGGGGTGCCGATGTCGGTGCTGGAGGCGATGGCGTACGGGCTGCCGACGGTGGCGTTCGACTGCGCGCCGGGCGTGCGGATGCTGCTCGGCGAGCGGGGCGAGGAGACGGGCGGGCTGCTCGTGCGGCCGGGGGACACCGCCGCGTTCGCCGAGGCGCTGGAACGGCTGATCGAGGATCCGGAGCTGTGCTGCCGGCTCGGCGCGGAGGCCCGCGCGTCGGTGCAGCGCTTCCGGCCGGAGACGGTGCTGGCCCGCTGGGACCGGCTGTTCGACCTGCTGCACCGCGATCTCCCGGCGGTGCGCGAGCGCGCCGCCGAGGAGCGGTCCGCGGTGCCGGCGCCGGAGCGCGTGTCGCCGGCCGTGCAGGCGGGCGAGGTGGGACCGGCTCTGGAGGCCGATTCTTTCTAACAACTGTTTGGTAGAGTGCCGGGCGTGAACGACAACGAGTCCCCGGCGGACCGGGCGTTCCGCGCCGAGGTCCGCGGCTGGCTGGAGGCCAACCTGTCGGGCGCGTTCGCGCACGCGCGCGGGCTCGGCGGGCCCGGCCGCGAGCACGAGGCGTTCGAGGAGCGGCTGGCCTGGGAGCGGCACATGGCCGCGGCGGGCTGGACGTGCGTGGGCTGGCCCGAGGAGCACGGCGGACGCGGCGCCACCGTCCGGCAGCAGGTGATCTTCAACGAGGAGTACGCGCTCGCGGGCGCCCCGGCCCGCGTCGGCCACATCGGCGAGAACCTGCTCGGACCCACCCTCATCGCGTTCGGCACCGAGGAGCAGAAGGCGCGCTTCCTGCCGCCGATCGTCGCGGTCGAGGAGCTGTGGTGCCAGGGCTACTCCGAGCCCAACGCCGGCTCCGACCTCGCCAACGTGCAGACCCGCGCCGCGCTCGACGGCGACCACTGGACGATCGACGGCCAGAAGGTCTGGACGTCCAACGCCCTCGAAGCGGACTGGTGCTTCGTCGTCTGCCGCACCGAGCCCGGCTCGTCCCGCCACCACGGCCTGTCCTACCTGCTCGTCCCGATGAAGCAGGACGGCGTCGACATCCGGCCGATCGTCCAGCTCACCGGCACCTCCGAGTTCAACGAGGTCTTCTTCGACGGGGCCCGCACCGGCGCCCGCGACATCGTCGGCGCGCCCGGCGAGGGCTGGAAGATCGCGATGGCCACGCTCGGCTTCGAGCGCGGCGTCGCCACCCTCGGCCAGCAGGTCGGGTTCCGCCGCGAGTTCGAGGGCGTGCTCGACCTCGCCCGCCGCACCGGCGCCGTCGACGACCCGCTGCTGCGCGACCGGCTCACCCGCGCCTACACGGGGCTGGAGATCATGCGGCTGAACGCGGTGCGCACCATGGCCGGCGTCGCGTCCGGCGCGCCCGGCCCCGAATCCTCGATCTCCAAGCTCGTCTGGGGCACCTGGCACCGCGAACTCGGCGAACTCGCCATGGACGTCCTCGGCGCCGCCGGGATGGTCGCAGATGGCGAACCCTATGACCTCAACGACTGGCAGCGGCTGTTCCTGTTCTCCCGCTCCGACACGATCTACGCCGGATCCAACGAGATCCAGCGCAACATCATCGCCGAGCGCGTGCTCGGCCTCCCCAGAGAGGCTCGCGGATGACGCCGCCCCCCTACGTCCCCGGGCACGGCCTGCTCAAGGACCGCGCCGTCGTGATCACCGCCGCGGCCGGCGCCGGGATCGGCGGCGCCACCGCCCGCCGCTGCCTGGAGGAGGGCGCCCGCGTCCTGGTCTCCGACGCGCACGAGCGGCGCCTCGCCGCGTCCGCGGAGGAGCTGGAGAAGGAGTTCGGCGCCGACCGGGTCGCCTCCCTCGCCTGCGACGTCACCGAGGAGGAGCAGGTCCGGGAGCTGTACGCGCTGGGCGTCGAGCGGTTCGGCCGGATCGACGTCGCCGTCAACAACGCCGGCCTCGGCGGCACCGCCGACCTCGTCGACATGACCGACGACCAGTGGGGACGCGTCCTCGACATCACGCTGAACGGCACGATGCGCTGCACCCGCGCCGCCCTGCGCATCATGCGCGGCCAGGGCGCCGGCGTCATCGTCAACAACGCCTCGGTGATCGGCTGGCGCGCGCAGAAGGGCCAGTGCCACTACGCCGCCGCCAAGGCCGGCGTGATGGCCCTCACCCGCTGCTCCGCGCTGGAGGCCGCCGAGTTCGGCGTCCGGATCAACGCCGTCTCGCCGTCCCTCGCCATGCACCCCCACCTGGTCAAGGTGACCTCCGAGGAGCTGCTCGACGAGCTGACCCGGCGCGAGGCGTTCGGCCGCTACGCGGAGCCGTGGGAGGTGGCCAACGTTATCGTCTTCCTGGCCAGCGACTACTCCTCGTACATGACCGGGGAGGTCGTCTCCGTCTCTTCACAGCACGCTTAGGAACCGACCATGAGTCCACGACGGCGCGACGCCGAGGGCACCGCCGCCGCACGCGCGGAACGGCGGGCCGAACTGCTCGCCACCGCCGCCGAGGTGTTCGCCTCGCAGGGGTACTCCGCCACCACCGTCCGGAAGGTGGCCGACGCCGCCGGCATCCTCGGCGGCAGCCTCTACTACCACTTCGACTCCAAGGAGGCGATGGCCGACGAGATCCTGTCGACCTTCCTGGACGAGATGTGGGCGGCCTACGAGCGCGTCCTGGCGGCGGACCTCAGCGCCCGCGACACGATCGAGGCCATCGTCGTCGAGTCGTTCCGCTCGATCGACCGGCACCGGCCCGCCGTCGTGCTCTACCAGAACGAGTCCAAGCACCTCGCCACCAGCGAGCGCTTCCGCTACCTGCTCGAGTCGCAGCGCCGCTTCGAGACCATGTGGATGTCCCTGCTGGACCGGGGCGTCGAGGAGGGCGCCTTCCGCGCCGACCTCGACCGGACGCTGATCTACCGCTTCATCCGCGACACCGTCTGGGTCGCGGCCAACTGGTACCAGCGCGGCGGGCGGCTGTCCGCCGACGACATCGCCAAGCAGTACCTCGCCATGGTCCTCGAAGGCATCCAGGCGAGCTAGCCCCGAAGGAGACACCCCCCATGGCCGAGGCCTACATCGTCGAAGCGGTCCGCGCCCCCGTCGGCCGCAAGAAGGGCGGGCTCGCCGGCGTCCACCCCGCCGACCTCGGCGCGCACGTGCTGAAGGCGCTGATGGACCGCGCGAAGGTCGACCCCGCCGCCGTCGAGGACGTGGTGTTCGGCAACGTCGACAGCGTCGGCCCGCAGGCCGGCGACATCGCCCGCACCTGCTGGCTCGCCGCCGGGCTGCCCGAGGAGGTCCCCGGCGTCACCGTCGACCGGCAGTGCGGCTCCTCCCAGCAGGCCGTGCACTTCGCCGCGCAGGCCGTCCTCGCCGGGACGTCCGATCTGGTCGTCGCGGGCGGCGTGCAGAACATGTCGCAGATCCCGATCTCGTACGCGATGACCGCCGCCGAGCCGCTCGGTTTCACCGAGGGCCCGTTCGCCGGCTCCAAGGGCTGGACCGCACGGTACGGCGACGCCGAGGTGTCGCAGTTCAACGGCGCCGAGATGATCGCCCGCGACTGGGACATCTCCCGCGAGGAGATGGAGGAGTTCGCCTACGAGTCGCACCAGCGGGCCATCCGCGCGATCGACGAGGGCCGGTTCGAGCGGGAGATCGTCCCGCTGGAGGGCGTCACCGCCGACGAGGGCCCCCGCCGCGACACCACCCGGGAGAAGATGGCCGGGCTGAAGACCCTGGTGGAGGGCGGCCGGCTCACCGCCGCGCTCGCCTCGCAGATCTCCGACGGCTCCGCCGCGCTGCTCATCGCGTCCGAGCAGGCCGTCAAGGACCACGGGCTCACCCCGCGCGCCCGCATCCACCACATCTCCGCGCGCGGCGAGGACCCGATCCGGATGCTGTCCGCGCCGATCCCCGCCACCGCGCACGCGCTGAAGAAGACCGGCATGACGATCGGCGACGTCGACGCCGTCGAGATCAACGAGGCGTTCGCGCCGGTCGTGCTCGCCTGGCTGAAGGAGACCGGCGCCGACCCGGCCAAGGTCAACCCGAACGGCGGCGCCATCGCCCTCGGCCACCCGCTCGGCGCCACCGGCGCCCGCCTGATGACCACGCTGCTGCACGAGCTGGAGCGCACCGGCGGCCGCTACGGCCTCCAGACGATGTGCGAGGGCGGCGGCCAGGCCAACGTCACCATCATCGAAAGGGTGTGATTCCCAGGGGGCTGTGTTTTCCCAGGGGGGCGACCCCCTGGAACGCCCGCTGCGCTCGCTGCACTCGCTCCGCGTGCCTGCCCGTGAGGTGGCTGGGCGTCAACCTGCCGGAACTGAGCGTGCAGAACCCCCGATCGGAGGTCGTCGTGGACGTTTTCGAGAGCGCGAGGCTCGGGCCCCTCACCCTGCGGAACCGGGTCGTCAAGGCCGCCACGTTCGAGGGCATGACGCCGGACGCCCTCGTCACCGACGACCTGATCGAGTACCACCGGCGGCCGGCCGCCGGGGGAGTGGCGATGACGACCGTCGCCTACTGCGCGGTCGCGCCCGAGGGGCGCACCGAGCGGCGGCAGATCCACATGCGGCCGGAGGCCGTCCCGGGGCTGCGGCGGCTCACCGACGCGGTCCACGCCGAGGGCGCGGCGGTGTCCGCGCAGATCGGGCACGCCGGCCCGGTCGCCGACGCGAGCTCCACCAAGATGCGCGCGCTCTCGGCGGGGCGGTTCTTCAACCCGCTCGGGATGCGCTTCACCAAGCCCGCGACGGCGGAGGACATCGAGCGGGTCACCCGCGCCCACGCCGGCGCGGCGCGGCTGGCGATCGAGGCGGGCTTCGACGCCGTCGAGATCCACTTCGGGCACAACTACCTGGCCAGCTCGTTCCTCAGCCCGCGGCTGAACAAGCGCGACGACGCCTACGGCGGGCCGATCGAGAACCGCGCGAAGGTGGCGCTCGGCATCGCCCGCGCGGTGCGCGCGGAGGTCGGCGACCGGATCGCCGTCACCGCGAAGATCAACATGCGGGACGGCGTGCCGGGCGGGCTGGAGATCGACGACAGCCTGCAGGTCGCCCGGTGGCTGCAGGAGGAGGGCACCGTCGACGCCCTGGAGCTGACGGCGGGCAGCTCGCTGCTCAACCCGATGTACCTGTTCCGCGGCGGCGCGCCGGTCAAGGAGTTCGCCGCGAACTTCAAGCAGCCGCTGCGGACGGGCATCCGGATGTCCGGCGACAAGTTCCTGCGCGCCTACCCGTACAAGGACGTGTTCCTCCTCGAACATGCCCGCCGGTTCCGCGCCGAGCTGGACCTGCCGCTCATCCTGCTCGGCGGCGTCACCGGCCGCGAGACGATGGACAGGGCGATGGCGGAGGGCTTCCAGTTCGTCGCGATGGGACGCGCGCTGCTGCGCGAGCCCGACCTCGTGAACCGGATCGCGGCCGACCCCGCGACGCGGTCGCTGTGCATCCACTGCAACCGCTGCATGCCGACGATCTACACCGGCACGCACTGCCCCGAGATCCCGGCTTGACCTGGAGCGGGCTCCAACTCGTAGCGTGGAGCACATGATCACTCCGCAACGCAGGATCGATTCGGGTTTCGGGTTCGAGAGCACGGCGCGCGACGTCCTGGCGGGCGTCGACCTGTCCGGGCGGCTGGCCGTCGTGACCGGCGGCTACTCCGGGCTCGGACTGGAGACGACCCGCGCGCTGGCCGAGGCCGGCGCCCGCGTGGTGGTGCCGGCGCGGCGTCCCGCGGTCGCGAAGGAGGCGCTGGACGGGATCGCCGGCGCCGAGGTGGACGAGCTGGACCTCGGCGACCTGGAGAGCGTGCGGGGCTTCGCCGACCGGTTCCTGGCGTCCGGCCGCGGCATCGACATGATCATCGGCAACGCGGGGGTCATGGCCTGCCCGGAGACGCGGGTCGGGCCGGGCTGGGAGGCGCAGTTCGCCACCAACCACCTCGGCCACTACGCGCTGGTGAACCGGCTGTGGCCGGCGGTCCGGCCCGGCGCCCGCGTCGTCGCGGTGTCCTCGCAGGGGCACCACTTCGGCCGGATGCGCTGGGACGACCCGCACTTCACCCGCGGCTACGACCGGTGGGAGGCGTACGGGCAGGCGAAGACCGCCAACGTGCTGTTCGCCGTGCACCTGGACGCGCTCGCGAAGGACGCCGTGCGCGCGTTCTCCCTCCACCCGGGCAGCATCCTGACGCCGCTGCAGCGGCACATCCCGAAGGAGGACAAGATCGCCTACGGGTGGATCGACGAGGACGGGAACGAGATCGCGCAGGGCTTCAAGACCCCGGAGCAGGGCGCCGCGACGGCGGTGTGGGCGGCGACGTCGCCGCGGCTGGCGGGGATGGGCGGCGTCTACTGCATGGACTGCGACGTCGCCGAACCCACCCCGGCCGGCACGCCGGAGGTGCGCGGCCGCAAGGCCGGCGCGCCCGCGCCCGCGGGCGTCCGGCCCTACGCGACCGACCCGGACGAGGCCGCGCGGCTGTGGGCGTACTCGGCCGAGCTGACCGGCGTCGACGCGTTCGCGGGGTAGCGCGCCGGCCGGCCGGGGCGGGGCCGGGCCCGGCGCCGTTCCCGGCCGTCGGCATAATCCCTGGGGAACGACGACGGCCGAGGGGTGAACGATGATCGACGTGAGCGGCTGGTCGCCGGAACCGGTGGAGACGGCAGAGGTCATCGGCGCCGCGCCGGCGGCCGCGCTGGCCGGGGTGCTGGACGTCGACCCGCCGGGCGACGAGCTGCCGCCGCTGTGGCACTGGCTGCACTTCCTCGACCGGCCCGCGCAGCGCGACCTGGGCCCGGACGGCCATCCGCTCGCCGGGCGCTTCCTGCCGCCGATCCCCGACCGGCGGCGCATGTTCGCCGGCGGCCGGTTCCGCGTCCGCGAGCCGCTGCGGATCGGCGACACCGTCACCCGGCGCACCGAGCTGGCCTCCACGGCACTCAAGCGGGGACGCAGCGGCGAGATGCTCTTCGTGACCGTCCGCCACGCCTTCCTGCGCGACGGCGCCGAGATCGCCGTCGAGGAGCAGGACCTCGTCTACCGCAGCGGCGACGCGGCGTCCCGCCCGCCGGAGGTGTCCTTCGAGGCGCCCGAGGTGACGGCCCCGTGGACGCTGCCGGTGACGGCCGACCCGGTGCTGCTGTTCCGGTTCAGCGCGCTCACCTACAACGCCCACCGCATCCACTACGACGAGGCCTACGCCACCGAGGTCGAGGGACACGGCGGGCTCGTCGTCCACGGCCCGCTGCTGGCGATCCTGTGCCTCGAACTGCCGCGCAGGGCGGGCCTGAAGGTGACGGAACTGTCGTTCCGCGCCCGCAGGCCCGTCTACGTGCGGCAGCCCTTCACGGCGGCCGGCTCGCCGGACGGCGAGCTGTCGATCGAGGCGCCAGGGGGGGTCACCGCGATGACCGCGACGTTTTCGACCGCCTGAGTGACGCCGCCTAAGCGGCCGTGACCGGCGGGTCGACTACGGCCGGCCCGTCGCGGCGCTCCGCCCTGATCCGCAGGACGTACCGCTTCACCTCGTCGGCGGCGTCCTCGCGGCTCCAGCCCAGCCGCGGCGCGAGCAGGGCGGCGACGTGCGCCGCCGCGGCGAGGCCGCCGTCCCACTCCTCGATCGACACCCGCAGCCGCCGCGCGAGGACGTCCTCCAGGTGCAGGGCGCCCTCGTGCGTCACCGCGTAGACGGCCTCGGCGCACAGGTAGTCCTCCGCGCCGGGGATCGGGGCGCCCAGCTCCGGCTCGGCGGCGACCAGGTCGAGCACGTCCTGCGCGCACGACCCGTACCGGCGCAGCAGGTGCTCGATCCGCGCGACGTGCAGCCCGGAGCGGGCGGCGAGCCGGCGCCGCTCGTTCCACAGCACCTCGAAGCCGTCCGCGCCGAGGATCGGCAGCCGCCCGGTGACCGACGCGGGCACCGACTCGTCCAGGCCCTCGGCGACCACGTCGACCGCGTCGCGCGCCATGACCCGGTAGGTGGTGAACTTGCCGCCGGTGACGACGACCAGCCCCGGCACCGGCTCGGCGACGGCGTGCTCGCGCGACAGCCGCGCGGTGTCGTCCACCTCGCCGGACAGCAGCGGCCGCAGCCCCGCGTACACGCCTTCGACGTCGTTCATGGTGAGCGGCGTGCGCAGCACCGCGTTCACGCGCTCCAGCAGGTAGCCGATGTCGGTGTGGTCGGCGACCGGCTCGTCCGGACCGTCGTCGTGCGGGGTGTCGGTCGTCCCGACCAGCCAGTGCCGGCCCCACGGGATGATGAACAGCACGCTGCGCTCGGTCCGGGTGATCAGCCCGGTGCCCATCGGGATCCGGTCGCGCGGCACCACCAGGTGGACGCCCTTGGACGCGCGCACCGCGAACGCCGCGCGCGCCCCGGTCATCGCCTGCGCGCCGTCCGTCCACACGCCGGTCGCGCAGACGACCCGGCGGGCCCGGACGGTGATCTCCCGCCCGCCCTCCAGGTCCACGACGCGCGCGCCGGTGACCCGCTCGCCCTCGCGCAGGAACCCGGTCACCTCGGCGCGGGTGGCGACCCTGGCGCCGTACCGGGCGGCGGTGCGGGCGACCATCATCGTGTAGCGGGCGTCGTCCACCTGCGCGTCGTAGTACTGGATCGCGCCGACGAGCGCGTCCGAGCGCAGGGCCGGCGCCTCCCGCAGCGCGCCGCGCCGGGTGAGCTGCCGGTGCCGGGGCAGCGACCGGGCACCGCCCATCGTGTCGTACAGGGTCACGCCGGCGCTGACGTACGCCCGCTCCCACACCCGGTTGCGCAGCGGGTACAGGAACTGGACGGGCCGCACCAGGTGCGGCGCGAGCCGGTGCAGCAGCAGGGCGCGCTCCCGCAGCGCCTCGCGGACCAGCCCGAAGTCGCGCTGCTCCAGATAGCGGAGCCCGCCGTGGATCAGCTTGCTGGAGCGGCTGGAGGTGCCGGCCGCCCAGTCGCGCGCCTCCACCAGGGCCACGGACAGGCCCCGGGAGACCGCGTCGAGCGCGGCGCCCGCGCCGACGATGCCGCCGCCGACGACCAGGACGTCGAACTCGTTCTCGGCCAGGGCGCGCAGGGTGTCCTCGCGGTACGCAGGGCCGAGGGCTACGGATGTCACTGCATGCTCCCGATGAGGGGTGATCGGTCAGGTGGGTGCGGGCGGGGCCGGCGCCGGTCGCCGGCCCCGCCGCGCGCGTGTCCCGGCCGGGTCTAGTCGACGTCGACCCAGTCGAGGGTTCGGTTGACGGCCTTCTTCCAGCCGGCGTAGCCCTTCTCGCGCTGCTCGTCGTCCCAGGTGGGCTGCCAGCGCTTGTCCTCGTTCCAGTTCTGGCGCAGCTCGTCGGTGGTGTTCCAGAACCCGACGGCGAGGCCGGCGGCATAGGCGGCGCCGAGCGCGGTGGTCTCGGCGACCACCGGCCGCGACACCGGGACGCCGAGGATGTCGGCCTGCATCTGCATGCACAGCTCGTTGGCGGTGATCCCGCCGTCGACCTTGAGCGTGTCGAGGGCGACGCCGGAGTCCTCGCGCATCGCCTCGACGACGTCCCGCGACTGGTAGCAGATCGACTCGAGGGTGGCGCGGGCCAGATGGGCGTTGGTGTTGAACCGCGACAGCCCGACGATCGCGCCGCGCGCGTCCGACCGCCAGTAGGGGGCGAACAGGCCGGAGAACGCGGGGACGAAGTACACGCCGCCGTTGTCCTCGACCTGCCGGGCGAGCGCCTCGCTCTGCGCGGCGCCGGAGATGATGCCGAGCTGGTCGCGCAGCCACTGCACCGCCGACCCCGTCACCGCGATCGAGCCCTCCAGCGCGTACACCGGCTTCTCGGACCCGAGCTGGTAGCAGACCGTGGTCAGCAGCCCGTTCTTCGACCGCACCGGCTCGTTGCCCGTGTTGAGCAGCAGGAAGTTGCCGGTGCCGTAGGTGTTCTTGGCCTCGCCGGGCGCGAAGCACACCTGCCCGACCGTCGCGGCCTGCTGGTCGCCGAGCGCCGCCGTCAGCGGGACCTCGCCGCCGAGCGGGCCGTCCGGGCGCGTCAGGCCGTAGGCCTCCGCCGTCGAGGACGGTTTGATCTGCGGCAGCATGGCGCGCGGGATGCCGAAGAACGACAGCAGCTCGTCGTCCCAGTCGAGGGTCTCCAGGTCCATCAGCATGGTGCGGCTGGCGTTGGTGACGTCGGTGACGTGCACGCCGCCGTCCGTCCCGCCGGTGAGGTTCCACAGCACCCAGCTGTCGGTCGTCCCGAAGACCGCGTCGCCGCGCTCGGCCGCCTCCCGGACCCCGTCGACGTTCTCCAGGATCCACTGGATCTTGCCGCCGGAGAAGTAGGTGGCGGGCGGCAGCCCCGCCTTGCGCCGGATGACGTCGCCCTTGCCCTCGCGCTCGAGGGCCGAGGCGATGCGGTCGGTGCGGGTGTCCTGCCAGACGATCGCGTTGAAGTAGGGCCGTCCGGTGCGGCGGTCCCACACCAGCGTCGTCTCGCGCTGGTTGGTGATGCCGAACGCGGCGAGGTCGGCATGGGTCAGGTTCGCCTTGTTCAGCGTCGTCTGGATGACCGCGCGGGTGCGCTCCCAGATCTCGGTGGGGTTGTGCTCGACCCAGCCGGCCTGGGGCAGGATCTGCTCGTGCTCGAGCTGGTGGCGGGCGATCTCGTTGCCGCCGTGATCGAAGATCATGAAGCGGGTGCTCGTGGTGCCCTGGTCGAGCGCTCCGACGAAGTCAGCCATGTGCGGAATCTCCAGTGGGAAGGGCCTGCGGACGGGTGCGTGAGCCGATCATGCGTGTTGCTTGTGGGGGGACGCCCCCCCACACCCCCCGGTTCGCTTCGCTCATGCCGTTTCATACTCCGGCTCGGGCTTGGCGACGTCCTGCTCGGCATCGTCGGACGGCAGGAACCAGCCGATCAGCAGCTTGTACAGGCCGGCGCCGAGCACGCCGCCGATGAGCGGGGCGACGATCGGCACCCAGAAGTACAGGTCCCCGTTCTGGTCCTTCCAGGCGCCGCCGTATCCGGTGATGAACTGCGCGAGCCGCGGCCCGAAGTCGCGCGCCGGGTTGATCGCGTACCCCGCGTCCGAGCCGAACGCCATGCCGATCGCCACGACCAGCAGCCCGATCAGGAACGGGCCGAGGTTGGCCAGCGGCGGCGCGTTGCGCGCGTCGGTCAGCGCCTTGATGACGAACAGCAGGATCGCGGTGCCGATGACCTGGTCGCGGAACGCGCCCCAGGTGCCGACGGGCAGCGTCCCGTTGCCCGGCAGCGTCGAGAAGACGCCCTGGGTCTTGATGGTGTGGCCCGGGTCGACCTTGGCCAGGATCTCGCTGTAGTTCCAGCGGACGATCAGCGCCGCGATGAACGCCCCCGCGGTCTGCGCGGCGACGTAGGGCGCCACCTTCCGCCAGGAGAACTCCTTGAACGCGGCCAGCGCGACCGTCACCGCGGGGTTGAGGTGGGCGCCGCTGATCCGCGCGGCGACGTAGACGCCGAGCGTGACGCCGAGCCCCCAGGCCCAGGCGATGCTGTCGTGGTCGCCGATGTCGGCCCCGGCGACCTGCGCGACGACGCCGACCCCGAACAGGATCAGGATCATCGTCCCGGCGAACTCGGCGGCGAGCTCACCGGCCAGGGGTGGGAATTTCCGGCGTTCCGCCATGTCTGTGCTCCTCGGCTGCGGGGGTGGACGCGAAGCCTCATGAGGCTGGCCAGAACGTAAGACGCGGACGACCCGGAAACAACGGAGGGCTGCCGACAATGTCGAACACTTTCCCCACCGCCCGGCGCCGGTTACCCTCCCCCCTGTGCACCAGATCACAGAATCCGGGCAGTTCGGGACGGAAACGGCGTTGATGACGACGGCTGCCGACATTGTCGGCACCCTGGCCGGAGAACTAGCATCGGATTCATGCCCGGACCTGTGCAGTCGATCGAGCGGGCCGCCGCGATCCTGCGGCTGCTCGCCGCCAGCTCCGGCCGGCTCGGCGTCGGCGAGATCGCCAGCTCGCTCGGGCTCGCCCGCGGCACCGCGCACGGGATCCTGCGCACCCTGGAGCGGGTCGGCTTCGTCGAGCAGGACGGCGGCACCGGAAAGTACCAGCTCGGCGCCGCCCTGCTCCACCTCGGCACCAGCTACCTGGACGTCAACGAGCTGCGCTCCCGGGCGATCAACTGGGCCGACGCGCTCGCCTCGCGCAGCGGCGAGGCCGTCCGGATCGGCACCCTGCTCGACGGGAAGGTCCTGGTCGTCCACCACGTCTTCCGGCCCGACGACACCCTGCAGGCGCTGGACGTCGGGTCTCTGCTGCCGCTGCACGCCACCGCGCTCGGCAAGGCGCTGCTGGCGCACGACGCCAACGCGGCGGCGTCCATCCGCGACACCGAGCTGGAGTCCTACTGCCGCCGGACGATCACCGATCCGCGCCTGCTCGCACGGGCCGCCACCCGGGTCCGGGAGAACGGCTGGGCGGCCGAGGTCGAGGAGCTGTCCATCGGCGAGGCCGGCATCGCCGCCCCGATCCGCGGGTACGGGGGACTCGTTGTCGGGGCCATCGGGATCTCCGGCGCGGTCGAGCGGATCTGCGACACCGGCCGCGTCCCCGAGCCCCGGCTGGTGGCGTTCGTGCGGGACGCGGCCCGCGCCGTCTCCCGCGACCTCGGCGGCTCGCGGTGGTGACGCGCGAGGGCCGCTGGTGACGGGGAAGGGGCACACCGGGGGAGAGGGCGCAACGTGACCGAACGCTACGTGATGTCGATCGACCAGGGCACCACCTCGACCCGGTGCATCCTGTTCGACCACGGCGGCCGGCTGGTGTCGGTGGCGCAGCGCGAGCACCGGCAGCACTTCCCGCGGCCGGGCTGGGTCGAGCACGACCCGATGGAGATCTGGCGGAACCTGGAGCGGATCGCGCCGGAGGCGCTCGCGCAGGCGGGCGTCACGGCGAACCAGGTCGCGGCCGTCGGCATCGCCAACCAGCGCGAGACCACCGTGCTGTGGGACCGGCTCACCGGCGCCCCCATCGGCCGCGCGATCGTCTGGCAGGACATGCGGACCGGCGCGCTGGTCGACGAGCTGGGCCGCGCTCCCGGCGCCGCGATCGTCACCGAGCGCAGCGGCCTGCCGCTCGCCACCTACTTCTCCGCGCCGCGCATCCGCTGGCTGCTCGACCACACGCCCGGCCTGCGCGAGCGCGCCGAGCGCGGCGAGGTGCTGTTCGGCACCATGGAGAGCTGGCTGATCTGGAACCTCAGCGGCGGCGTCGACGGCGGCGTGCACGTCACCGACGTCACCAACGCCAGCCGCACCCTGCTGATGGACCTGCACACGCTGTCCTGGGACGACGACCTGCTCGCGTTCTTCGGGGTGCCGCGGGCGATGCTGCCGGAGATCAGGTCGTCGACCGAGACCTACGGGACGGCCCGCAAGGTGTTCCCCGGGGTGCGCGTCGGCGCCGCGCTCGGCGACCAGCAGGCCGCGCTGTTCGGCCAGACGTGCTTCGCGCCCGGCGAGACCAAGTGCACCTACGGCACCGGCGCGTTCCTGCTGATGAACACCGGGACCAAGCCGGTGCGGTCGGAGCACGGGCTGCTCACCACCGTCGGCTACAAGATCGGCGACGAGCCGGCCGTGTACGCGCTGGAGGGCTCGATCGCGATCACCGGCGCGCTCGTCCAGTGGTTCCGCGACGGGCTCGGGCTGATCACCACCGCGCCGGAGATCGAGACGCTCGCCCGGACCGTCGACGACAACGGCGGCTGCTACATCGTCCCGGCGTTCTCCGGGCTGTTCGCGCCGCACTGGCGCAGCGAGGCCCGCGGCATCATCGTCGGCCTGACCTCCTACATCACCAAGGGCCATCTGGCGCGGGCGGTGCTGGAGGCGACCGGCTGGCAGACCCGCGAGGTCGTGGACGCGATGAACCGCGACTCCGGGCTCAGCCTGCGGGAGCTGAAGGCCGACGGCGGCATGACGTCGGACAACCTGCTGATGCAGATGGTCGCCGACATGCTGAACGTGCCGGTGGCGCGGCCGATGGTGGTCGAGACGGTCTCGCTCGGCGCCGCGTACGCCGCCGGCCTCGCCGTCGGCTACTGGGCGGGGCTCGAGGGGCTGCGGCGCAACTGGCACCGCGCGGCCCGGTGGGTCCCGGCGATGGACGCGGGCCGCCGCGACCACGAGTACGGCAACTGGAAGCGCGCCGTGGAACGCACCTTCGACTGGATCAGGGCGGGCGAGGAGCCCGGCGAGGGGCCCTGACCGGGCCCGCCGCGCCGCGGTGTCAGAGGCGGTTCCGCCCGATCAGCTGCTTGACGATCACGTTGCGCTGGATCTCGTTGGTGCCCTCGCCGACGATCATCAGCGGGGCGTCCCGGAAGTAGCGCTCGATGTCGAACTCGGTGGAGTAGCCGGCCGCGCCGTGGATCCGCACGGCGTTCAGCGCGATCCGCATCGCCGCCTCGGAGGCGTAGAGCTTGGCCATGCCCGCCTCCATGTCGCAGCGCTCGCCGGCGTCCAGCCGTTCGGCGGCGTCGAGGGTGAGCAGCCGCGCGGCCCGCAGCTCGGTGGCCATGTCGGCGAGGTAGTTGCCGACCGACTGGTGCTTCCAGATCGGCTTGCCGAACGCCTCGCGCTCCTGCGCGTAGCGGACCGAGTCCTCCAGCGCGGCCCGGGCCACGCCGAGCGCGCGCGCCGCCACCTGGATCCGGCCGACCTCCAGGCCGCGCATCATCTGCGCGAACCCGCAGCCCTCCTCGCCGCCGAGCACCGCGTCCAGCGGCGCCTCGTACCCGTCGAACGACAGCTCGCAGCTCTCCACGCCCTTGTAGCCGAGCTTCGGCAGGTCGCGGGAGACCGCCAGGCCCGGGCCCTGCTCGACGAGCAGGATGCTGATGCCGCGGTGCCGGGGCTCGGCGTCCGGGTCGGTCTTGCACAGCAGCGCGATCAGGCCGGACGTCCGCGCGTTGGTGATCCACATCTTCGCGCCGTCGATCACGTACCGGTCGCCCGCGCGGCGCGCCGTGGTGCTCATCGACTGCAGGTCGGAGCCGCCGGACGGCTCGGTCAGCGCCATCGTGGCGCGCAGCTCGCCGGTCGCCATCCGGGGCAGGTAGCGGGCCTTCTGCTCCCCGGTGCCGAAGACCGCGAGCAGGTGCGAGACGACCGTGTGCCCGCCGAACGCACCCGCGAGCGACATCCAGCCGCGCGCCAGCTCCTCGGTGACGAGCGCGTAGCACGCCTTGGAGACCGAGGTCTCGCCGTACGGCTCGGGGACGGCGAGCCCGTAGACGCCCAGCTCCTTCATGCGGGCGATCAGGTGCTCGGGGTAGGCGTCCGCGTGCTCGAGGTCGCGGGCCGCCGGCCGGACCTCCTTGTCGACGAAGTCCGCGACGACCTCGACGATGGCGCGCTCCTCGTCGCTCAGCGTGAACACGGCTGCCGCCCTCCTCGAGCCCTGGCGCCAGCGGGCGCCTTTTCATATATTTGATTTGAAAATAAGCGTTGTCAACCTGGCGCGGGGCGGGATCGGCGGCCGTGTCGGGGAGAAGCGGCCATCGCCTACATAATGTTGGGATCACCCAGGCGCACGGGGGGACGATGACAGTGCCGATATCCGGCGGCCAGGCCCTCGGCAGGCGCCGCCAGCTCAGCGACGAGGTGGCCGCCTACGTCCGCGAGCTCATCATGTCCGGCCAGGTCAGGCATGGGGAGTTCCTCCGGCTGGAGCGCATCGCCGACGACCTCGGGATCAGCGTCACCCCGGTCCGCGAGGCGCTGCTGTCGCTGCGCGGCGAGGGCTTCGTCACGCTGGAGCCGCGCCGCGGTTTCATGCCGGCGCCCCTGTCGCGCCAGGACGTCCAGGACCTGTTCGAGGCGCAGGCCTACTTCGCCGGCGAGCTGGCCTCCCGCGCCGCCGAGAAGGTCACGGCGGACGAGCTGGAGTCGCTGGACCGCACCCAGGGGCTGCTGGAGCAGGCGTCCAAGGCCGCGGACGCCGAGGGCATCGAGCGGGCCAACCACCAGTTCCACCGGGTGATCAACCTGTGCGCCGGGTCGCCGAAGACGGCCTGGCTGCTCCAGCTTGTGGTGCGGTACGCACCGCGCCGCTTCTACTCCAGCATCCAGGGGTGGAGCCAGGCCTCCGTCGACGACCACCGGCTGATCCTGGCGGCGCTGCGCGCCGAGGACGCCGAGGCCGCGCGCGGTGCGATGCGCGCGCACATCAGGCACGCCGGGACCCTGCTGGTCGTGCACCTGGAGGCGCGGGGGTTCTGGGCCGGCCAGTCGGGCTGACTGGGCGTTCCCGGGAGCGTCCTTCCCCGGGATGGCCGTCTCCCCATATCGTATAAAAAATTGCGAAGGAGGGATCGATGGACGACCGGGACTCCGGAGCGGTGCGCGCTCCCGTACGGGGATCGGCGGGGAACGGAACGTGAGCAGGCTGCAGCAGACCTACGGGCTGACGGACGAGCAGCGGGAGATCCTCGCGACGGTGCGGGCGTTCGTCGACAAGGAGATCCTCCCGGTCGCCACGGAGCTGGAGCACGCCGACGAGTACCCGCAGGCCATCGTGGACGGGATGAAGGGCCTCGGCCTGTTCGGGCTGATGATCGGCGAGGAGCACGGCGGGCTGGGCGAGTCGCTGCTGACCTACGCGCTGGCCGTGGAGGAGCTGTCGCGCGGCTGGATGAGCGTGTCCGGCATCGTCAACACCCACTTCATCGTCGCGTGGATGATCGCCCACCACGGCACGCCGGAGCAGAAGGCGCACTACCTGCCGAGGATGGCGACCGGGGAGGTCCGCGGCGCGTTCTCGATGTCGGAGCCGGGCTGCGGCTCGGACGTGTCGGCGATCAGGACCCGCGCCGTGCCCGACGGCGACGCGTACGTGATCGACGGCCAGAAGATGTGGCTGACCAACGGCGGCTCGGCGAACCTCGTCGCCACGCTCGTCAAGACCGACCAGGACGCGGGCCACCGCGGCATGACGACGTTCCTGGTCGACAAGACGCCGGGGTTCGGGGAGGTCGCGCCGGGCCTGACGGTCCCCGGCAAGATCGAGAAGATGGGGTACAAGGGCGTCGACACCACCGAGCTGGTCTTCGACTCCTACCGCATTCCCGCCGCGCAGATCCTCGGCGGGTCCCCGGGCCGCGGCTTCTACCAGATGATGGACGGTGTCGAGGTCGGCCGCGTCAACGTCGCGGCGCGCGGCTGCGGCGTCGCCCGCCGCGCCTACGAGCTGGCTCTGGACTACGCGCGGCGGCGCGAGACGTTCGGCAGGCCGATCGCCGAGCACCAGGCCGTCATGTTCCGGCTCGCCGAGATGGCGACGAAGGTCGAGGCCGCGCACCAGATGATGGTGATGGCGGCGCGCCGCAAGGACTCCGGCGAGCGCAACGACCTCGAGGCGGGCATGGCCAAGTACCTGGCCAGCGAGTACTGCAAGGAGGTCGTGGAGGACGCCTTCCGTATCCACGGCGGCTACGCCTACTCCAGGGAGTACGAGATCGAGCGCCTCTACCGGGAGGCGCCGATGCTGCTGATCGGCGAGGGCACCGCCGACATCCAGAAGATGATCATCGGCCGCCGGCTGCTGGAGGGCTGATCCCTTGCTCCCCCTCGAAGGCATCACCGTCGTCGCGCTGGAGCAGGCGGTCGCGGCGCCGTTCGCCACCCGGCAGCTCGCTGACCTCGGCGCCCGCGTCATCAAGGTCGAGCGGGTGGACGGCGGCGACTTCGCCCGCGCCTACGACGCCGGCGTGCGCGGCGCGCTCGGCACCCACTTCGCCTGGCTGAACCGGTCGAAGGAGTCGGTCGCCCTCGACCTCAAGCAGGACGAGGGCCGCGCGATCCTCGCCGAGTTGGTCGCGGGCGCCGACGTGTTCCTGCAGAACCTCGCGCCCGGCGCCGCCGCCCGCCTCGGGTTCGGCGCGGACGGGCTGCGCGCCCGCGCCCCCCGGCTGATCGTCGTCGACATGTCCGGATACGGGACGCGCGGCCCGTACCGCGACAAGCGCGCCTACGACATGCTCGTCCAGGCCGAGGCCGGGCTGATCTCGGTCACCGGCACCCCGGAGACGCCGGTGAAGGCGGGCTCCCCGCTGGCCGACATCGCCGCCGGGATGTACGCCTTCTCCGGGACGCTCGCGGCGCTCGTCCGGCGCGGCACGACCGGCGAGGGCGCGGCGATCGAGGTCACGATGTTCGACGCGGTCGCCGAGTGGATGGGCCAGGCGATGTACACGACCCTCTACACCGGTTCGGTGCCGCCGCGGACCCGGCTGAGCCATCCGGTGATCTCCCCGTACGACGCCTACCCGACCGCCGACGGGGTCGACGTCGTCATCGGCGTGCAGAACGACCGCGGCTGGGCGGCGCTGGCGAACGGCGTCCTGGACCGCCCCGACCTCGTCACCGACCCCGAGTACGCGACGAACCAGGCGCGGGTCCGCAACCGGGAGAAGGTGGACGCGATCGTGTCCGGCGTCACGTCGGCGATGGCCCGCGAGGAACTGCTGCGGCGGCTGGACGAGGCGGGCGTCGCGAACGCGTCGCTGAACGACGGGCACGGGCTGATCGCGCATCCGCAGCTCGCCGAGCGCGACCGCTGGCGCGAGGTCGGCTCCCCGGTCGGGGTGATCCGCGCGATCCGCCCGCCGATCACCTTCGCCGACGTCGAGGCGCGGATGGACCCGGTCCCGGCGCTCGGCGAGCACACCGAGGCCGTGCTGCGCGGGCTCGGGCACGACGACGCGGACATCGCCCGGCTCCGAGCTGCCGGAACGGTCGCCTGACGGCCCGCGCGACCCGGGACGGGACCTGGCGGTGGATATCGTGGCGCTATGGCCAGTACGACCCCGTCCTCCGCTCCTGACCGCCGCCGCGAGGAGATGCGCGACTTCCTGCGCACCCGCCGCGCCCGGCTCACGCCCGCCGATGTCGGCATGCCCGACGCGGGCCGGCGCCGGACGCCCGGCCTGCGGCGCGAGGAGGTCGCCGTGCTCGCAGGCGTCGGCGTGTCCTGGTACACGTGGCTGGAGCAGGGGCGCGACATCAAGGTGTCCGGCGAGGTGCTGGACGCCATCGCCCGCGCGCTCCGGCTCGACGCCGCCGAGCGCGAGCACCTGTACCTGCTGGCCGGGCTGAACCCGCCGCGCGCCGAGGCCGGCCCGGCCGTCCCGATCACGCCGGAGCTGCAGCGGCCGCTGGACGCCTGGTCGCCGCGGCCCGCCTACGTCCGCGACCGGCACTGGAATTTCGTCGCGATCAACGACGCGGCGCGCGCGGTGTTCGGGTTCGGCGACACCGACCACAACTGCCTGGTGTCGTTCTTCACCAACGCCCGCTACCGCGACATGCACATCGAATGGGCGGCGGCCGCGCCGAACGTCGTCGCCCGGTTCCGCGCGGACGCCGCCCGCTACCCCGACGACCCCGAGTTCGGCCGGATCGCCGCGGACATGATCGCCGCCAGTCCGGAGTTCGCCGAGCTGTGGCCCCGGCACGAAGTCAGCTCGGCCACCCAGGCGGTGAAGGGCGTCCGCCATCCCGAGGCCGGCGAGATGGTCTTCGAGGGCACGCTGCTGCCGCTCGCCGACCGTCCCGGCACCCACCTCGTGCTGCAGAACCCGCGCCCCGGCACCGGCACCATGGAGCGCCTGGAGCGGCTGATGGCGCGGCGCGGGCTGGCCGCGGCGAGCTGACCCGCGCCCGCGTGGGTGGTGGTGGCAGACCCAGGATGAGCGGAGTCTGTCCGCCCCTCCGGCGATCCGGCACGATCGTTCCCGAACGAACCGGAGGAAGGGTTACGCCATGAGGAATCGCGATTTCGCGGGTCGGCCGGTCGGCGCGGTCGGGCTGGGCTGCATGGGCATGAGCTGGGCCTACGCCGAGTCCGAGCGCGACGACGACGTGTCGGTGGCGCTGATCCGGGAGGCGCTCGACATGGGCGTCACGTTCCTGGACACGGCGCAGCCCTACGGCGACGGCCACAACGAGGCGCTGGTCGGGCGGGCCCTCGCCGGCCGCCGCGACGAGGCGGTGCTCGCCACCAAGACGGGCCTGGTCGTCGAGTCGCTCGCCACCCGGAAGATCGTCCGGAACGGGCGGCCCGAGCACGTCAAGGCGTCCGCCGAGGACAGCCTGCGCCGGCTGGGCACCGACGTGATCGACCTCTACTACCTGCACCGCGTCGACCCGGACGTGCCCCTCGCCGACACCTGGGGCGCGATGGCGGAGCTGGTCGCCGAGGGCAAGGTGCGGCGGCTCGGCCTGTCGGAGGTCAGCGTGGCGCAGGCCGCCGAGGCGCACGCGATCCACCCGGTCGCGGCGGTCCAGTCGGAGCTGTCGCTGTGGACGCGCGACGCGCTCGGGCAGCCGGGGACGCAGGCCGCCGGCGCCGGCGCCGGCGCGGTCACGGGCGCCGGTGACGCGGGCGACGTGGTCGGCTGGTGCGCCGCCAACGGCGCGGCGTTCGTCCCGTTCTCGCCGCTCGGCCGCGGGTTCCTCACCGGGACCGTCACCGCCGCCGACTTCGAGGACACCGACTTCCGCGGCGCCAACCCGCGCTTCCAGGAGGAGGCGCTGAAGGCCAACCTGCGGATCGTCGACGTCGTGAAGGCGGTCGCCGAGCGGCACGGCGCCACCCCGGCGCAGGTCGCCATCGCCTGGACGCTCGCGCAGGGCGAGCACGTCATCCCGATCCCCGGCACCAAGAAGCAGCGGTACCTGCGCGACAACGCCGGAGCCGCCGACCTGGACCTCACCGAGGCCGACCTGGCCGAGCTCGACGCCGTCCCCGCGGCCGTCGGAGGGCGTTACTGATGAAGGCCGTCGCCATCCCCGCGTTCGGCGGGGCCGAGGTGCTGCGCGTGGACGAGTTCGAGGTACCCGAGCCAGGGCCGGGGCAGGTGTCCATCGACGTCGCCTACGCGGGCGCCAACTTCGCCGAGGTGCTGTACCGGCGGGGCGTGGTGGACGTGCCGCTGCCGTTCGTTCCCGGGATCGAGGTGTCCGGGCACGTCCGCGCGGTCGGCCCGGAGGTCGAGGGCCTTCGGCCCGGGCAGCCGGTCGCGGCGCTGACGATCGTGGACGGCGGCGGCTACGCCGAGGTCGTCGTGACGTCCGCGGACCTGGTCGCACCGCTGGACGGCCTCGACCTGGGCCTGGACATCGCCGCCGCGATCCCGTCCAACAGCACGACCGCGTTCCTCGTCCTGGACCGCGCGGCGCGCATCGAACCGGGCGAGACCGTGCTCGTGCACGCCGCCGCCGGGGGCGTGGGCAGCCAGCTCGGCCAGGCGGCGCGGCTGCTCGGCGCGGGCCGGGTGGCCGGCACCGTCGGCGGCCCGGCGAAGATCGGGACCGCCCGCGGCTTCGGCTACGACGACGTCGTGCTCCGCGACGAGCTGCCGGACCGGGTCGCGGCCCTCACCGGCGGGCGCGGGTTCGACATCGTGGTGGACATGGTCGGTGGCCCGGCCCGCCGGACCAGCCTGGACGCGCTCGCGCCGATGGGCCGGATGATCGTCATGGGCAACGCGTCCGGCGCGGACGACGTGGGCGTGTCGGCGAACGAGCTGTGGTTCGCCAACAAGTCGGTGGCGGGCTTCAACCTCGCCGCGTTCTCGGGCGCGTTCCCGGCCGACGCGGGCCGGGCGCTGCGCCGCGCGGTGGCCGCCGCGGCCTCCGGCGACCTGCGGCTGCAGGTGGAGGAACTGCCTCTGGACCAGGCCGCGGAGGCGCACCGGCGCATCGAGTCCGGCGCGACGACCGGCAAGCTCGTCCTCGCGCTGCGCGGCTGAGCACCACTAGGCCGCGGGCCGGCGGCACCGGGCCGCCGATCCGCGGTCACGGCCGCCCCGTGGCGGCCGGTGCCTCGGCGGCGAGGGCGAGCAGCTCGTCGACCGACCACTGGTCGTAGGCGTGCTCGCCGTACTTCGCCGCGACCAGGCGCCCGTCCGCGCCGATCAGGAAGTCGCCGGGCAGGCCCAGCCGGCCCCCGGCCGGGCTGGACGACGGCAGGTGCTCGCGGCCCCGGACGACCTGCCACGTCCCGGTGATCACGGCCCGCAGCAGCGGGCCCCACACGCGGGGGTCGAGCAGCGCCCGGCGCCCGGACTCGACGCCGAACTCGGCGTACAGCCTCTTCGAGGGGTCGCCGACGACGGGGAACGGCAGGCCGGCGACGTGCTCGCGCAGCTCCTCGTCGGGGGAGTGGAACACCACGACCTCGCGGATCCCCGCGGCCTCGATCTCGCCGTGCCGGACGACGAACGAGCGCAGGTGCAGGTTGCAGATCGGGCAGCCCGCGAACCGGCGGAACTGCAGGTGGACGAGGTGGCCGGGGTCGGGGACGGGGACCGGTGGGCCGCCGACGGGGGTCAGTTCGCGGGCCGGGACGTCCGCTCCGGGGGTCAGGCGCATGCGTCGCTCCTTAAGCGTATGGCGTACACCTACGATCGTAAGTGTATGCCGTACGCTGTCAAGCGTCATGCCCCGACCCCGCTCGCTCACCCAGGACCAGGTCGCCGCCGCGGCGCTCGCCGTCATCGACCGGGACGGCCTCGCCGGGCTGTCGATGCGCGCGGTCGCCAAGGAGCTCAAGCTGAGCACCATGGCGCTGTACCGGTACGTCCGCGACCGCGAAGAACTGGAAGGCCTCGTCATCGACCTGGTGTACGCCGAGGTCGATCCCGCGCCGCCGCCCGCCGGCCCGTGGGAGGAGAGGATCGAGACGATGGCGCTGCGGCTGCGGGACGCCTTCGGCGCGCACGCGGCGATCATGCCGCTGACGCTCACGCACCGGCACGACTCGCGGGGGTCGCTGTGCTGGGGGGAGACCGTCGCGGGCATCCTGCACGAGGCCGGCATCACCGGCCCCCGGGCCGCCATCGCGCTGCGGGCGGTGATCGCCTACATCATCGGTGCGATCCAGCTGGAGCACCTGGGCCCGCTGGAGGGGGAGGGGACCCTCGTCATCGCCGCGCTGCCCGCCGGCGAGTTCCCGCACATGGCCGAGACCGCGCGGCACGCCCGCCGCATCGGCCCCGGCGAGGAGTTCCGCGGGGGACTGGAGGCCGTGCTGCGCGGCCTCGGCACCGCCTAGCGGACCAGCAGCGACTGCTGGGCGGAGATGGCCTCGACGGCCTGTGCCACGATCCCGTCGATCAGCCGCGCGCAGCTCGGCAGGTCGTCGATGACCCCGACGACCTGGCCCGAGGCCATCACGCCGAGATCGGGACGGCCGTCCACCATCGCCGCCTTCAGCAGCATCGGGGTGTTGGCGGCCATGAGGACCTGCGACCACGACAGGTCCTTGCCGTGCTTCATCGCCCTCCCGTCGGCGATCATCGCGCGCCACGACATCCCGGACAGCTTCTTGAACCGGGCGACGTTGCGCAGCGCCCGGACCAGGCCGCTGATCCGTCCGGCCGACTCCAGCCCGTCGACCAGCTCGCTGCGCAGCACCCGGTGCGGCATGCCGTCGACCTGGCGGGTCACGACCGTCTCGCCGGTCTTCAGGTACACCTGCTTGACCGCGTCCGGCACCGAGCTGTCGGAGGTCAGCAGGAACCGGGTGCCCATCGCCACGCCCGCCGCCCCGTAGGACAGCGCGGCGGCCAGGCCGCGCCCGTCGAAGAAGCCGCCGGCCGCGATGACCGGGATGTCCACCGCGTCGACGACCTGGGGGAGCAGCAGCGTGGTCGCGACGGGGCCGGTGTGCCCGCCGCCCTCGCCGCCCTGCACCAGCACGGCGTCCGCGCCCCAGCCGGCGACCTTCTCCGCGTGCCGCCGCGCGCCCACCGACGGGATCACCACCAGGCCCGCGTCCTTGAGCTTGGCGATCAGCTCCCGCTTGGGCGCGAGCGCGAACGACGCGACCTTCACGCCCTCCTTGATGAGCAGGTCGATGCGGTCGCCCGCGTCGCCGGCGTCGGCGCGCAGATTGACCCCGAACGGCGCGTCCGTGCGGTCCCTGACCTCGTGGATCGCGTCCGCGAGCTGGTCGAGCGTCATCGTCGCCGACGCCAGGATGCCGAGGCCGCCCGCGTTCGCCACGGCGGTGACCAGGCGCGGCCCGGCCACCCAGCCCATGCCGGTCTGGACGACCGGGTGCCGCACGCCCGCCAGCCGGGTCAGCGGGGTGTCGAGCCGCTGCTCCATCAGGCCGGCACCTCCCGCTCGCGCAGGCCCTTCGGGTCCAGGACCTCGCGCATGACCCGCAGCTCCTCGCCGTCCGGCAGGCGCGTCCGCGGCACCTCATCGGGGATCACCAGCTCGAACCCGGTGGCGGCCACGACGTCCTCGACGGTCACGCCGGGGTGCACCGAGCGCAGCCGCATCCGGTGGTCGGGGGTGTCGAAGTCGAGCACCGCGAGGTTGCTCACCACCGCGCGGATCTCGTGCGCGCCCCGGTCCCAGCCGACGCCGCTGACGAAGTCGACCCTGGGGGTGAAGACCCGCGTCGAGTGCTTCGGCACCCAGTAGCTCGTCGGGTTCAGCAGAGTGTTCCCCGGGCCGCCGCGCGACCCGAGGAGCTGCCGCGACGGCCGCTCCCAGTCGCCGATGCACGAGATGTTGGTGTTGCCGTACCGGTCGATCTGCGACGGCCCCATCACCACGTGCCGCCGCGCGTTCAGCACCAGCCACAGGTGGTCGCGGAACGGCAGCCAGCCCTCCGCCACCTCCGCCGTCCGGCCCAGCGGGACGGGCTCGGCGCTCAGCGTGGGCCCGCCGTCGGTCGTCAGCAGGTCCGGCTCGAAGGTGGCCCGCGCCAGCCGCGACCCCAGCATGGGCACGAATCCGGCGACCGCCGCCGCGACGATCTCGCCGTCCCCGCGGAACAGCTCCGCGCAGGCGACCGCGCAGACCTCGGCCCTCGTCACATCGCTCATCGGGACTCCTCCTGCCACGTCCGGACCGCGTCCTGATAGGCGGCCTCGTCGCCGGACAGGAACCGGTCGCGGAACGCCGCCCACGCCTCCGGGTCGCCCGCCGACGTCGCGTACAGCTTCTGGAACGCCTCGTCGCGGCGGTGGTCGGGCTCGCAGTCGGTGAAGTGCGCGCCGTTCGGCGTCTCCACCACGCCCGTCACCTGCGTCCGGCTGATCAGCAACGACTGCGGCGGGCCCTCCTTGGCGAAGTCGGCGGTGTCGACCAGCCGCTCGCAGGAGACGTAGGTGCGGTCGGCGGCCTTGGCGAACAGGTCGTCCATGTACGGGTCGGCGCCGAGGTACTGGGCGTTGCCGCGCGCGTCCGCCCGGTTCATGTGGATCAGCGACACGTCCATGGTGAGCGCCGGGACGGCGACGAGCTCCCGCCCGTCCCCGTACGGCGACCGGATCGTCCTCAGCTCCGGGTTGACGCGCATCACGTCCGAGCCGAGCCCGACGGGGGTGGGCAGGAACGGCAGCCGGTGCGCCGCCGCGTACAGCCCGAACATGAACATGCCCTCGTCGTACTCGGTCAGCTCGATCGATCCCGACTGGCGCGCCTGCCGGAAGTGCGGCTCGAGCGGGATCGAGTCCATGGTGACGAAGGCCGCCACGAGCCGGCGGACCTTGCCCGCCGCGCACAGCAGCCCGACGTCCGGCCCGCCGTAGGCCACCACGGTCAGGTCGGTGACGTCGGAGCGGCACAGCGCCCGGACCAGGGCCATCGGCTTGCGCCGCGAGCCCCAGCCGCCGATCCCGACCGTCATGCCGCTCTCCAGCGACCCGACGACCTCCTCGATGGAGAGGACCTTGCTCACTTCGCCCCCTTGGCCACGAAGGCGTCGCGGTGCTCGTCGCCCGCGCCCACGAGGTTCAGCTCGAAGGTGAACCCCTGCTCGTAGCGGTAGCTGCGACGGACGTCCACCGGGTCGATGCCGTTCAGCGACTCCTTGGCGCGCCTGATCACGTACTTGTCCTTGGCGGCGATGTTCCCGGCGACCTCCAGCGCCTTGGCGCGCAGCTCGTCCCTCGGGACGACCTCCAGCACCGAGCCGTGGTGGTGCAGCTCGGCGGCCGTGACGTTGCGGCAGGTGTAGACCATCGCGCGCATCAGGTGCTGCGGGACGAGCCGGGCCAGGTGCGTCGCGGCGCCGAGCGCGCCCCGGTCGACCTCGGGCAGCCCGAAGAAGGCGTCGTCGGACGCCACGACGATGTCGGCGTTGCCCGCCAGTCCGATCCCGCCGCCCAGGCAGAAGCCGTGCACCGCGGCGACCACCGGCACCTCGCAGTCGTAGACGGCGGCGAATGCCGCGAAGCAGCCCCGGTTGGCCCCCACCAGCGCGGTGTGCCCCTCGGTCCGCTGCATCTCCTTGATGTCGACGCCCGCGTTGAAGCCCCGGCCCTCGGCCCGGAGCACGACGGCGCCGACCCGCGGGTCGCGGCCGGCCGCGAGCACCGCGTCGGCCAGCTCGAACCAGCCCGCGACGGTCAGGGCGTTGACCGGCGGCGCGTCCACGACGATCTCGGCGACCCCGTCCAGGGTCGTGGTGGAGACTCCCATGCGCTACCTTTCCACCAAACATTTGTTAGAACAGACGGTAGCAGAGCGGCTCGCAGGAGGCGGGATGTCACTGACGCTGGACCTGGCGGGAAGGACCGTCGTGGTCACCGGGGGCGTGCGCGGTGTCGGCGCCGGGATCAGCCGCGCTTTCCTGGAGGCGGGCGCCGACGTGATCGCGGTGGCCCGGCACGAGCCGGACGCGCTGCCCGAGGCCGGCGGCCGCACGGCATCCTTCGCCTGCCTGGACGTGCGCGACGAGGACGCCGCCGAGGCGTTCGCCGCCGGGCTCGACAGGGTGGACGTGCTGGTCAACAACGCGGGCGGCGGGCCGTTCCTGCCGCTCACCGAGGGCCCGCTGCGCACCCACCTGAAGGTCCTGGAACTGAACCTGACCGCGCCGCTGATCATGGCGCGGGCGCTGCGCCCGCTGATGCCGGACGGCGGCTCGGTGATCAACATCGGCAGCGTCAGCGGGGTCCGGCCGTCGCCGGGCACCGCGCCCTACGGCGCCGCCAAGGCCGGGCTGCACAGCCTCACCCAGTCGCTCGCCGTCGAGTGGGCGCCGCGGGTGCGGGTCAACACGCTGATCCTCGGCATGGTCCGCACCGAGCTCGCGCACCTGCACTACGGCGACGAGGCGGGTGTGCGGGCCGTCGCGCGGACCGTGCCGATGGGCCGCCTCGGCGACCCGTTCGAGGTCGGCGCCGCCTGCGTCTACCTCGCCTCCGACCTCGCGTCCTACATCACCGGGGCGCAGCTGCTGATGCACGGCGGCGGAGAGCGCCCCGCGTTCCTGGACGCCGCCACCGTGAACAAGGAGGAGTCGCGATGATCTGCAAGGACCGCGTGGTCGCCGTCACCGGGGCCGGGCGCGGGCTCGGCCGCGCGCACGCGCTGGAGTTCGCCCGGCAGGGCGCCCTGGTCGTGGTCAACGACCTGGGCGTCGCCCGCGACGGCACCGGCGACGCCTCCGGTGGCCCCGCCCAGGACGTCGTCAAGGAGATCGAGGCGCTCGGCGGACGCGCCGTCGCCAGCACCGACGACATCGCCACCGACGCGGGCGCCGCCGCGCTCGTCGCCACCGCCGTGGACGCCTTCGGCCGCCTCGACACCCTCGTCAACAACGCCGGGTTCCTGCGCGACCGGATGCTGATCAACCTGTCCGAGGACGAGTGGGACGCCGTCATGCGCGTCCACCTCAAGGGCCACTTCCTGCCGCTCGCGCACGCCGGGCGGTACTGGCGCGCCGAGAGCAAGGCCGGCCGCCCGGTCGACGCCCGCGTGATCAACACCTCGTCCGGCGCGGGCCTGCTCGGCAGCGTCGGCCAGGGCAACTACTCGGCCGCGAAGGCCGGCATCGTCGGGCTCACCCTCGTCGCGTCCGCCGAGCTCGGCCGGTACGGGGTGACCGTCAACGCGATCGCGCCCGCCGCCCGCACCCGGATGACCGAGGAGGTCTTCGCGCAGACGATGGCCGCGCCCGCCGAGGGCGAGTTCGACGCGATGGCACCGGAGAACGTGTCGCCGCTGGTCGTCTGGCTCGGCTCCGCGCAGTCCAAGGACGTCACCGGCCGGGTCTTCGAGGCCGAGGGCGGCAGGATCTGCGTGATGGACGCCTTCCGGCACGGCCCCGCCGCCGACAAGGGCGCCCGCTGGGATCCGGCCGAGGTCGGCGAGGTCGTCACCGGCCTGCTCGCCGAGGCTCCGGTCCCCGAGCCCGTATACGGCGCCGGCTGACCGCCTCCCGCGCCCGGCGCGCCGCCGGGCGCGGCCGGTTCCGGTCGCGCACCTCGGTGAAACCGTCCTGACCTGCCACCATTCCGTATATCGGCGGGGGACGGGGGACGGTCGTGTCACCGAACCGGTATGAGGCGGACACGCGTCGTAGTGGCCGGGGGATTCCCCCGGACGACGCGTAAGGCAGGGGGTGCCGCCATGGCTCCTGAGGGTCCGCCGCCAGGGGACGCGCCGCGCCGCGGCCCCGCGCACGAGATGACGGGCGCGTTCATCGCCGGGCCGGGCGGCCGGCCGCGGCCCGTGCCGCGGCCCTCGGCCGCACCGTCGCGGACGCGCCGGATCGGCGCGCACCGC
>NZ_WBMS02000018.1:0-5419 GCF_008923205.2 Actinomadura physcomitrii
CGCCGTCAGGCCGTTGGACGCACCATCCTGGTTCACCGCCGAACCCCGCACCACCGCCAGCACCTCATGACCACGGCGGCGCGCATCCGACAACCGCTCCAGCACCAGCACACCGACGCCCTCGGACCAGCCCGTCCCGTCGGCGGCGTCGGCGTACGCCTTGCACCGGCCGTCACCCGCCAGGGCACCCTGCCGGGTGAACTCGACGAACGAGGTGGGCCGGGCCATCACCGCCACCCCCCCGGCCAGGGCCAGCGAGGACTCCCCGGAACGCAGCGACTGCGCCGCCAGATGCAACGCCACCAGCGACGACGAGCACGCCGTGTCGACCGTCACCGCCGGCCCCTCGAAACCGAAGGTGTAGGACACGCGGCCCGAGGCGACGCTGCCGGAGTTGCCGGTGCCCAGATAGCCCTCGAGGTCGGCGGGCACTTCGCCGAGGTCGGTGGCGTAGTGGTGGTGCATCAGGCCCGAGAAGACCCCGATGTCGCGGCCGCGCAGGGAGGTCGGGTCGATGCCCGCGCGTTCCAGGGCCTCCCACGACACCTCCAGCAGCAGCCGCTGCTGCGGGTCGATGGCGAGGGCCTCGCGCGGGGAGATCCCGAAGAAGCCCGCGTCGAAGTCACCGGCGTCGTGGAGGAACCCGCCGTGCCGGGTGGCGGTCCGCAGGGAGTCGACGTCCCAGCCGCGATCGGCGGGGAACTGCGTGATGGCCTCGGCGCCGTCGGCGACGAGCCGCCACAGGTCCTCCGGCGAGGCGATCCCGCCCGGCAGGCGGCAGGCCATGCCGACGATCGCGACGGGCTCGCCGGACAGGGAGTGCGGCACGGCCGCGTCCCGGGTGGCGGGCTCGGCGAGCAGCTCCGCCTGCAGGTGGCGTGCGACGGCGAGCGGGGTCGGATGGTCGAAGGCGAGCGTGGCGGGCAGCGGCAGCCCGGATGCGGCGGCCAGCCGGTCGCGTAGGGCGACGGCGGTCAGCGAGGTCAGCCCGAGGTCGCGGAACGCCCTGTCGGCCGGGACGTCGCCGCCGGTTCCGAGCAGGTCCGCGACCGCCGTCCGGACGAGGTCGGTCAGCAGCCGGTCGCGGTCGGCCCGTCCGGGCAGGTTCAGGAGCCGGCGGCGCAGTTCCGCGGTCGCGCCGTCGTCCGCGGCCACCGGACGGGCCGGCGCCTCGATGAGATCGCGCAGCGGGGCCGGGACCCCGTCGGCGCGCACCGCCGCCGGGTCGAGGCGGAAGGCGGCGAGGCAGGTCTCCTCCGCGGCGAGGGCCGCGTCCAGCGCCGCCATGCGTTCCCGATCCGTCATGTGCCCGACGCCCGGTGGCGGCGGACGGTCATCGCCCTCGACGGGCCCCAGGGCCAACGACAGCGCGGGCAGCCCGGCGGCGGCGCGACGACGGGCCAGCGCGTCGAAGGAGGCGCCGAGTGCGGCCTCCTCCGCCGCCTGGCGTCCCGCGGCTCCGAGCAGCCCGGTGGCCGGGGAGAGCAGCACGAACGCGTCGAGGCCGTGGTCCCGGGTCAGCTCGGACAGGCTGACCGCCCCCGCCCGGGCGGCCTCGGGGTCCGGTCCGCCGGGCGCGTGGACGACGGCGCCGATCGGGCCGCTCACGGCGAGCAGCGCGGCGAGGGCGTCCCGGTCGGCGGCGTCGTCGGCGACGGTGACGACATCGGCTCCGTGGGCGGCGGCCAGGTGGCGGGCAACGGCCGCGCCGAGTTCGCCGCCGGCGCCGGTGACGAGAACGGTCCGGCCCGCCCCGATCGGACCGCGCGGGGCCGCGTCCGGCGGCGCGTCGGCACGGACGGCGCGCGGAACCAGGAGGACCCCGGAGCGGACGGCCGCCTGCGGCTCCCCCGCGGACAGCGCCTCGGCCGCCCACCGCTCGGCGTCGGCCCCGGCGTCCAGGTCGAGCAACGTGAACCGGCCCGGATTCGCGGCCTGGACGCAGCGCACCGCCGCCCACACGTCCGCCTGGGCACGGTCGACCGCGCTGCCGTTCCCCTCCGCGGCGACCGCCCCGCGGGTGACGACGACCCGGTGGGCGCCCGCGTCGCCGCCGGCCGCCCACGCCGTGAGGCGGGCGGAGAGCTCCTCGGCATCTGTCGTCGCCGAGGTCACCGCCAGTTCGGGCCGCGCGTCTCCCCCGCCGGAGCGGCCCGGCACCGAGGGAAGCGGGATCCAGTCCAGGCGGAACAGCGACTCGTGGCGCCCGCCGCCCGTCGCGCGCAGCCGCGCGGGACGCTCCAGCAGCAGGCGCCGCGCGACCTTGCCGGAGGCCGTGCGCGGGACCTCGGCTATCTCGTACAGCTCCTCGGGCACCTTGAAGTAGGCGAGGCGCTCCCGGCACGCGGCGAACAGAGCCTCGGGGTCCAGGCCCTCGGGCCCCGGGACGACGAAGGCCACCGGAACCTCGCCGAGCACGTCGTGCGGACGGCCCGCCACCGCGACGTCCGCCACGCCGGGCAGCCCCCGCAGGACCTCCTCCACCTCGCCGGGGTGGATGTTCTCCCCGCCCCGGATGATGAGCTCCTTGATCCTGCCCGTGATGGTGAAGTAGCCGGCGGCGTCGCGCCGGGCCAGATCCCCGGTCCGGTACCAGCCGTCGCGGAACGCCTCGGCGGTCTCCTCCGGCCGGCCGTGGTACCCGACCATCACGCTCGGGCCGCGGACCCAGACCTCCCCCTCTTCCTCCGCCCCGACGTCGGCGCCGGTCTCGGGATCCACCAGCCGCACGCCGAGCCCCGGCACCGGCAGCCCGCACGACCCCTCGACGCGGGCGCCCGTCGGCCAGTTGACGGTGATCGACCCGCACGTCTCGGTGCTGCCGTAGGCGTCCAGCAGCGGCGCGCCGAACGCCTCCTCGAACGCCCGGCGCAGCGCCGCCGTCGTCACCGCGCCGCCGACCAGGCACATGCGCAGGTGCGGCGCCGTGAACCCCTCCTCGCGCGCGGCCCGGACGAGATGGTGGTACATCGTCGGGACGCCCGCGAGGAAGGTGATGCCGTCCTCGCGGAGCGCGCCGAGCACCTCCCCCGCGCTGAAGCCGTCCAGGATGCGGGCGGTCGCGCCGACGGCGGTGACGGCGAGTACGCACGCGATGTGCGAGAGGCTGTGGAACAGCGGCAGCGGCCACAGCACGCGGTCGTCGGCGGACAGGCCGGGGACGGGCACGTAGCAGGCGGCGACCGACCACAGGCAGTTGCGCTGGGTGGAGACGACGCCCTTGGGCCTGCCGGTGGTGCCGGAGGTGTAGAGCATCCACGCGGGTTCGTCGAGGCCGAGGTCGTCGCGGGCGGGCGTGCCGGGCTCGGTGCCGGCGAGCGACTCGAACGGCACCGCCGCGGGCAGCGCCTCGGGCGGCGCGCCGCCGGTGACCACGACGGCGACGTCCGGCCGCGCGGCCAGCACCCGGGCCAGCGGCGCGGCGTGCGCCGGGTCGGTGATCACCAGGCGGGCGCCGCTGTCGTCCAGCAGGTAGGCCAGCTCGGCCTCGGTGACGCGCGGGTTCACCGGGACGCCGATGGCGCCCACCCGGACCAGGGCCAGGTAGCCCTCCACCGTCTCGACGCGGTTGCCGAGCAGGAGGGCCGCACGGTCGCCGGGCTGCAGCCGGCGTTCCGCGAGATGGCCCGCGAGGCGCCGGGTCCGCGTTTCCAGCTCGGCATAGGTGACGCCGCGCCGGGCGTCCCGGAAGGCGATCTTCCGGGGCGCCCGGCGGGCGTGCTCTTCCAGCAATTCGGGCAGTGGCCGAATCAGCTCCGTGCGCAGCATTCCGGCGCATCCCCCAATGCGAAGGTGACGGTGCGGAACCGCCCGCAGGAAATGTGCGGTCGGCTGCGCCCAGTCTCATCAAGGAATGGTCCGGACAATCCCCTAACCGCCCCCCTAAGGTTCCTTGCTCACATCCGGACCGGGGGACGGGGACCGGTCAGCAGGCCGAGCAGGTCGGCGGGGCTGCTCAGTACCGCGTCCGGCCGTTCGGCCAGCAGCGGCGCCGGGTCGCCCTCGCCCCACAGCGCGGCGATCGCGCCGACGCCGGCGGCCCGCGCGCTGCGCAGGTCGGTGACGGCGTCGCCGATCATCACCGCCTCGTCCGGGCGGGCGCCGAGCAGGGCGAGGGCGCGCTCGACGATGTCGGGCGCGGGCTTCGGCCGGGCCACCTCGTCCGAGCCGATCACGTGCTCGAAGTACCCGGCGATGCCGAGGACGCCGAGCAGCGAGCGCGCGCGGGGCCCGCTCTTGCCGGTCGCGACGGCGAGCCGCAGGCCGCGCCGGCGCAGCCCGGCCAGCAGCGGCCCGACGCCCTCGAAGACCGTGACCTCGCCGGCGAGCCGGTAGCTCTCCCGGACGAACGGCTCCTCGATCTCGGGCGGCAGGCCCATGATCCGCATGATGTCGGGGAAGTAGCGGCCGAGGTGCCTGCTGTACTCCTCGAAGGGCGCCGGGCCGTCGCCCATCACCTCGGCGTAGGCGGTCTGGAACGCCCGGCGCATCACGTCGAAGCTGTCCACGATGACGCCGTCCAGATCGAAGACCACCGCGCGCACCCCGGGGCGGCTCGCGGCACCGTCAGGCATGGCCGGCCCCCGCCGCCACCGGCGTCCGGGCCGCCGGCCGGGCCGAGTCGTACAGCCGGCCGATCGCCGCGATCATCTCCCGTGCGCGCGCGACCGCGACGCCGCGGCGCCCGGGGTCGGCCAGCAGGGCGGGCAGCTCGTCCAGCTGGCGCGAGTACTCCACGCCGACCGGCTCCCGGGGGACCGGAACGGGCCGGGCGACGCCGTGCCGGGTGCGGACCAGCGCGGACGCCTCCTGCCGGTTGGTGCTGAACCCGAACGTGCAGCGCAGCGCGGCCGTCCCGGCGGCGCCCTCCACGGTGATCGCGGTGACGTCGCGGGTCTCGTGCGAGGCCCAGCTCGCCCGCAGCGCCACCGAGACGCCGCGGTCGGTCACCAAGAATCCGCGCGCGGTGTCCTCGACGTCGCCCGCGTCCGCGGCGCCGCCCGCGGCCGGGGCGCCGGGCCCGGCCTGCTTCCAGCGGGCGCGGCGCGAGGGGTCGTTGACGAAGTCGGACGAGACCGTGCCGAGCACCCGGTCGAAGGCCGCGGGCCCGAGCAGCGGCTCCACGGCGTCGAACAGGTGCCAGCCGAGGTCGAGCAGCGCGCCGCCGCCCGCCTGCTCGCGCCGGACGAACCAGCTGCTCGCCGTGGGCACGCCGTGCGCGCGCACCCAGGACAGGTCGATGTGGCGGATCGGGCCGAGGCCGGCGGCGACGTCCAGCAGCGCCCGGACATCGGAGCGGTACCGGGCGGCGCTGCCCGCCAGGAGCACCGCGCCGCCCGCCAGTTCGGCCGCCTCGAGCCGGGGGGGCGCGGCGGCCCCCGCGGCCCCCCGCGGGGGCCCGCACACCCCCCCGGCGGGG
>NZ_WBMS02000018.1:5429-197814 GCF_008923205.2 Actinomadura physcomitrii
CCCGCCTGGACCACCGCGCCGCCCGCCCGTCCGGCCCCCGCGCGCCGGTCCGCCTCGGCGCCGCCGCGGCAGCCCGGCTTCTCCAGGAACACCGGCAGGCCGTTGGAGAGCAGCCGGGCCGCGACGGGCGCGTGCAGGTGGTTGGGGACGGCGACCACCGCCAGGTCCACGGTCGCCGGGTCGAGCTCGTCGACCGTCGCGTGCGCGGCCGGCGCACCCGCCGCGGCGCGCGCGGCCGGGTCGGGGTCGACGACGGCGGTGACGGTGTAGCGCTCGTGCTCGTGCAGCCGGGGCAGCCAGATCTGGCGTCCCGCCCAGCCGAGCCCGACCAGGGCGACGCGAACGCGCGCGGGGCCGCTCATGCCGCCCTCACCGCGTCGGCCACGATCTCGGCGACCCGGTGGATCTGGTCCTCGGTGCCGAGCAGCGTGCGGTGGTGCAGCCAGATCCCGTCGCCGGTGAGCGCCTCGGCGTTCGGGCAGCGCGCCGCCAGCTCCCCGGCCGTCGCGTCCGGCGCGCCGGTCTCCCAGAAGGCGGCCGTGCGGTAGACGGCGCGGAACACCACGAAGGCGGGCACGCCGCGCGCCACGAGCGCGTCGACGAGCGCGTCGCGGCGCTCCCCCGCCAGCTCCGGTACCCGGAACATCGCCATGTAGTGCGGCACCCGGTCGGCGCGCGCGTCCCGCTCCTGGGGCACGACGCCCGGGATCTCGGCCAGGAGGCGGGCCAGCACGGGCGCGCGCCGCTCCCGCGTGTCGATCTGGTTGTCCAGGCGGCTCAGCTGGGCGCGCAGCACGGCGGCGGAGAACTCGTTCAGGCGGAAGTTCGAGCCCGAGGTCCGGTGGTGGTAGCCGCGGTCGTCGCGCGGACGGCCGCAGCTATGCCGCAGGAAGCCCTCCTCGTGGGAGTCGCGGTCGGGGAAGGTGACCGCGCCGCCCTCCCCCGCCGTCATGAGCTTGCCGTTCTGGAAGCTGTAGGCGGCGATCGTGCCGAACTCCCCCACCCGGCGGCCGTTCCAGCGGGCCCCGTGCGCGTGCGCGGCGTCCTGGACGAGCGGGACGCCGCTGTCGGCCGACAGCTTGGCCAGCGCGTCCATGTCGGCGAACTGCCCGGCGATGTGCACCGGCATGATCGCGCGGGTGCGCGGCCCGATCGCCGCCGCCGCGGCCGCCGCGTCCAGGTTGTACGTGCCGGGGTCGACGTCCACCGGCACCGCGACCGCGCCGAGCCGCTGCACCGCCTGCGACGAGGAGATGAAGGTGAACGCCGGCACCAGGACCTCGTCGCCCGGGCCGACCCCGAGGACCTGCAGGGCCAGCTCCAGCGCGTGCGTGCCGTTCGTCACCGCGAGCGCGTGCGCGGCGCCCTCGTGCTCGGCGAACTCGCGCTCGAAGGCGTCGACCTCGCCGCCGCCCATGCGCCACCACTGGCCCTGCTCCAGCGCGCGGGCCAGCCCCTCGCGTTCCCGCTCGTCGTACTGCGGCCACTCCGGCAATCCGATATCACTCACGTGCTCCACATCCCTCCGCGTCATGCGCTCCGGCCGTTCCACAAAGCGTCCCCAGCGGGGATTTCATCGGCACGGTACCCAAGCGAGGAGGGCATTTCCCATCCCCTATCGCACCCCCTATATTTCCCTTACTCGAATGTCGCGCAGAGATTCCGCGCACCAAATGCGAAGCGCATGTTATATAACGGCGGTCGTGCAGTTGCTTTTGCTGAACGGACCGAATCTCGGGATTCTCGGGCGCCGGGAGCCGGAGATCTACGGGACCGACACCCTGGCCGACGTCGAGACGGCCGTCCGCGCGGAGGTGGCGGCGCGCGGCTGGGAGGTGGTGGCGGTGCAGCGCGAGTCGGAGGGCGCGCTGATCGAGACGTTGCACGGCCGGTGGGACACCGTGGGCGCGATCGTGAACCCGGGCGCGCTGATGATCGCCGGCTGGGGGCTGCGGGACGCGCTGGCCGCCTACCCGCGCCCGTGGATCGAGGTGCACCTGTCGAACGTGTGGGCGCGCGAGTCGTTCCGCCACGAGTCGGTGCTGGCCCCGGTGGCCGACGGGGTGATCGTCGGGCTCGGTTCGCTCGGCTACCGGCTCGCCGCCCGGGCCCTGCTCGCGCTGGTGCCGGAATGACCCGCCTCGGGATCGACGTCGGCGGGACCAAGGTCGCGCTGCGGCTGGCCGGCGCGCACCGGCCGCCGCGCGACGCCGCGTTCCGCTGGCCGGCGCCGGCGGACCCCGCCGCGGACTGGGCGGCCCTGGCCGGGGAGGTGGCGCGGCTGCGCGCCCGAGCGGACCCGCCGATCGCGGCGGTCGGGGTCGCGCTGCCCGCCGCCGTCGACTCGGCCGGGCGCGTCACCGCCTGGCCCGGCCGCCCCGCCTGGGTCGGGCTCGACGTGGGGGCGCGGCTGCGCGCCCTGTTCCCGGGCGCCGCCGTGCGCTGGGCCGACGACGGCGACGTGGCGGCGCTCGCGGAGGCCGAACGGGCGGGAGCGCGGAGCGCGGTGTACCTCGGCGTCGGCACGGGCGTCGGCGGCGGCGCCGTGCTGGACGGCCGGCCGGTGCCCGGATGCGAGGCCGGCCACCTGGTCGTCGACCGGTCGGCGCGGGAGGAGCGGTGCGACTGCGGCCGGTTCGGCTGCGTCCAGGCCGCCGCCTCCGGTCCCGCGATCCTCCGGCGGGCGACCCGGCTGCGGGGCTCGCCCGTCCCGTTCACCGGGCTCCGCGACGGGCTGGCGGACGGGGCCCGGTGGGCGGCGGCCGCGCTGGAGCCGGCCTGGGACGCGCTCGCGGCCGCCGTCACGGGCCTCGGCGAACTCCTGCATCCCGAGATCGCCGTGATCGGCGGCGGCGTCGCCGCGGGGCTGCCGGGCTTCACCGAGGCGGTCGCCGAGCGCGTAGCGGGATACGCCCGTCCCGGGTACGCGGCCCCGCCGGTGCGGCCCGCGGCGCTGGGCGCGCTGTCGTCGCTGCACGGAGCACTGCTGCTGGCCGAGCGGGGAGGAGGCCCGGCGTGACCGGACGGGATGAGGGGACGGCCACGACTTCGCGATGCGTGGAAGTCGCCTTGGGCGAGCGTTCCTACCAGGTGCGCATCGGCGCAGGGGTGCGCGCCGCGCTTCCCGGCGTCATCGCCGGCATCGGAGCGAGGCGGGCCGTGGTCGTCTCGGCCAGGCCGGAGGAGTGGACACCGGATCCCGGGGTGCCGGCCACGGTGCTCCCCGTGCGCGACGGCGAGACCGGCAAGACGCTGTCGCAGGTGGAGGAGCTGTGCCGGCGCTTCGCCGATCTCGGGCTGACCCGGTCGGACGCGGTCGTGTCGTGCGGCGGAGGCACCGTCACCGACCTGGTGGGCCTCGCGGCGGCGCTCTACCACCGGGGCGTCCCGGTCGTGCATCTGCCGACCTCGCTGCTGGCGCAGGTGGACGCGAGCGTCGGCGGCAAGACGGCGGTGAACCTGCCGCACGGCAAGAACCTCGTCGGAACGTACTGGCAGCCGCGCGCGGTCCTCTGCGACACCGACTACCTCGCGACCCTCCCCCGCCGCGAGTGGACCAACGGGTACGGGGAGATCGCGCGCTGCCACTTCATCGGCGCGCCCGGCCTGCACGGGCGTCCGGTGGACGAGCAGATCGCGGCGAGCGTGGCGCTCAAGGCGTCGGTCGTGGCCGCCGACGAGCGCGACGCGGGCCGGCGCCACCTGCTCAACTACGGGCACACGCTGGGCCACGCGCTCGAACGCGCCACCGGCTACCGGCTGCGGCACGGGGAGGCCGTCGCGATCGGCACGGTCTACGCGGGGCGGCTCGCCGGCCGGCTCGGCCGAATCGGTCCCGCCCGCGTCGCCGAGCACCATGCCGTCGTCGCCGCCTTCGGGCTCCCGACCGGCCTGCCCGAGGACGCCGGCCGGGACGCGCTCATGCGCCTGATGCGGCTGGACAAGAAGGCCGCGGACGGGCTCGCGTTCGTGCTGGACGGCCCGCGCGGCGCCGAGCTGGTGACGGGCGTGCCGGGATCCGAGGCCGCCGCCGCGCTCGCGGAGATGCCGGTCGGGGAGGGCTGACATGGGGCGCATCACCGGCACCACCCGGCTGCTGGCCGTCCTCGGCGATCCGGTCGAGCAGGTGCGGGCCCCGGCGCTGGTCAACCCGCTGCTGGACCGGCTCGGCCGGGACGCGGTCCTGGTCCCGATGCGCGTCCGGCCGGCGGACCTCGCCCCGGTGGTGGACGGGCTGCGGCGCGTCGGCAACCTGGACGGCCTGCTGGTCACCGTGCCGCACAAGATCGAGATCTGCCGGCACGCCGACGTGCTGGCCCCGGCGGCCGCGTTCACCGGCAGCGCCAACGCCCTGCGCCGCGAACCGGACGGCCGCTGGCACGCCGACAACTTCGACGGCGTCGGCTTCGTCCGCGGGCTGCGCGCGTGCGGCCACGACCCGGAAGGCCGGCGCGTCGCGCTGGTGGGCGCGGGCGGAGCGGGCGCCGCGCTCGCGGCGGCGCTGCTGGAGAACGGGGCGGCCCGCCTGTCGGTCTGCGACACCGACGCCGAACGCCTCGGCGCGCTGCTCGCCCGCCTCGCTGATCGCTGGCCGGGCCGGGCGGCCGGCTCGGCCGTCCCCCGGGTCGGGGACGCGGACATCGCCGTCAACGCCACGCCTCTCGGAATGCGCGCGGGCGACCCGCTGCCCTTCGACCCCGCGCTGGTGCCGCCGGACGGCGTGGTCGCCGACATCGTCATGAGCCCCGCCGAGACGCCGCTGCTGCGGGCGGCGGCCGCGCTCGGGCGCGCGGTCCATCACGGATCCCACACGCTCGATCACCAGCTGGAGTGCTACGCGGCCTACTTCGGCCTCGCGGGTTGACCACCATTGCAAGTAATACAGATAGAATTAGTATGAAATACCCGCCATGACGAGACGGTCGACAGGGGGACCCCCTTGCGATTCAGCCTGCTCGGTCCGCTGGAGGTGGTGCGGGAAGGCCGGCCCGTCCCGCTCGGAGGGGTCAACCAGCGCGCGGTGCTGGGCTACCTGCTCCTGCACGCCGGGACCGTGGTGTCCACCGGCGACCTCATCCGCGCCCTGTGGCACGATCCCGTGCCGCCCACCGCGCGCAAGATGGTGCAGAACGCCGTCGCCGGAGTGCGCCGCGCGCTGCCCGCCGACGGTTCCTGCACGCTGGAGACCGCCTCGCCCGGATACCTGCTCCGCCTCGACCCCGGCCTCATCGACGCCACCCGTTTCCGCACGCTGCTGGAGCGCGGCCGCGCCGACTTCCGCGCGCAGGCATGGGAGCCGGCGGCCCGGCGTCTCCGCGAGGCCATCGCGCTGTGGCGCGGCCCCGCGCTGGCCGACGTCATCGAGTCCGTCACCGCGTGGCCCGAGCTGACGGTGCTGGAAGAGGCGCGGCTCGCCGCGCTGGAGGACTGCTTCGAGGCCGAACTCGCCCTCGGCCGCCACCACGAGCTGATCGGCGAGATGACGTCCCTGGCCGACGAGGAGCCCGCCCGCGAGCGGCTGTGCGGCCTGCTGATGCTGGCGCTCTACCGAGGCGGGCGCCAGCGCGAGGCCCTCGCGGTCTACCAGGAGCTCCGCCACGTCCTGCGGGACGGCTTCGGGCTGGACCCCGGTCCCGAGCTCAGGCGGATGGAACGCGACATTCTGAACCAGGACCCGCGGCTCGCCCTCGCGCGGGGGACGGCGCCCGGTAGGGCGACCGGCCCCCTTCCGGAACCCGCCGCTCCCGGCGCGGCGGGTGCGGAGAGCACAGCGGGTGCGGAGAGCGCGGCGGACCGCCCCGCGACCGCGCCGCCGTCCAGGACGCCCTGCGGCCGAACCGCCGACGCGCGCGACCGGCTCCCCGGCGGCGGCCGCGCCGGCGACGCCGGGCGTCCCGTCTCCGAGCGCAAGCGGGCGAGCGTCCTGCTGGTGCGCACCCGCGTGGACGCGGCGCACGGCTCGTCCGAGTGCGTCGACGAGACGCTCGACGATCTTGCCCGGATCATCGCCGAGGAGGCCCGCCGCTTCGGCGGGGCCGTCCGCGAGACGCTCGGCTCGGTCCGCCCCGTGCTGTTCGGCTTTCCGCGCTCGCACGAGGACGACCCGGAGCGCGCCGTCCGCGCGGCCCGCGCCATCCGCGCGCGGGTCGCCGACCGCGTCGCGGCTTTCCTCGGCGTCCGGATAGCCGTCGCCACCGGCGACGTCCTCGCGACCTACCGGGACGAGCACGACCCCTCTCCCGCGCAGCTGGCGGGGACGGTGCCGCACTCCGCCGAGCGGCTGCTGGCCCACGCGCCGCCCGGCGGTATCCGGGTCTGCCCCGTGACCGCCCGCGCCGCCGGCCTGCACGCCGCCGCGCCGGAGGACGACCCGGCCGGCGGCGTGCCCGTCGCCCCAGGGCACGGACCGCTGCCGTGGACACCCGTCCCGGCGCACTCCGGTCCGCCGGTCGGCCGGGACCGGGACCTGGAGATCCTCCGCGGCCTGCTCGGCGACGTGCGCCGCAGGCAGCGCCCGCACCTGGTCACCGTCCTCGGCGAGCCCGGCATCGGCAAGAGCCGCCTGATGGCCGAGTTCGCCGCGGACGTCCCCGGATCCGTCCTCGTCGGCCGCACGCCGCCCTACGCGGGCGGGGTCTTCGACCCGCTCGCCGACGCGGTGCGGTCGCGGCCGGACGGCGCCGAGACGGCCCGGCTGATCGAGCGCCTCCCCGCGGAGGCCGGAGCCGCCGCCTGGCGCCGGCACGTCGCCGACCTCGCGCTGGACGGCCCCCTCACGATCGTCCTGGAGGACCTGCACCGCGCCGGCACGGCCCTCCTCGACCAGGTCGAGGACCTGACCGAGCAGCTCGCCCGGGTGCCGGTCCTCATCGTGGCGACGGCCCGGCCCGAACTGCGGCAGCGCAGGACGCGCTGGGGCTGCGGCAAGCGCGACGTCACCACGCTCACGCTGGACCCGCTGCCCGACGATGAGGTCCGCGCGCTCCTGCCCCGGCCCGCCGACCCCGTGCTGCTCACGCTGGTCGGCGGCAACCCGCGGCACGCCGAGGAGTACGCGCGGGCCGTGCGCGGGGACGCCGGTGACGCCTCCGACGGCGCCTACGACGGCGCGCCCGTCCCCGGGCCGCTGCGCGCCCTCATCGCCGCCCGGATCGACACGCTGCCGCTCCCGGAACGGGCCGTCCTGCGGGACGCCACCACCTTCCCTGAGAGCGGCTTCCGGGCCGAGGGCGTGGCCGCCGTCTCCGCCCGCACGACCGAGGAGACCGCCGAGGCCCTGCACGCCCTGGAGCGCAAGGACTTCCTCGTCCGGCGGCCTCCGGACCGCTCCGGCGCGCCGGAGTACGCCATCCGGCAGCCGCTCCTCCGCGAGGTCGCCCACGCCCAGCTGCCGCGCAGCCAGCGGATCGCCCGGCACCGGCGCGCGATCGACTGGGTCGGCACGCTGCCCGCGGACCAGGCCGACCTGCTCGTCCACCACTACCGGCTCCTGGTGGTCCTCAACTCGCCCGACCTGGCCCACGACGCGGCGCGGCAGGCCCATCACGCGCTGCTCGCCGCCGAGCGCCGGGCGGCCGCGGCGGGCGCCCACGAGGCCGCCGCCCGGTGCCGGCGCGCCGCCCACGACCTGCGCCGGGGGCGCGCTCGCGGCGCACCGTCCTGGGCCGCCGCGTTCCACCTGCCGCCGTCCCGGCGCGTGGACGGCTCACCGGTCGCCACCTACCGCTGAGCCGCCGCCGGGCCGTCCCGCGACAGGAGCAGAGCGATCACCAGCGCGAGCGCGAGCAGCACCGCGCCCGCGGCGAAGCCGATCCGGTACTCCTGCGTCAGCGCGGCCGGTCCGTCCGACGCTCCTGCGTGCCGGGTCCCGGCCGCGGCCAGCGCCGCCATGCCCGCGAGCCCCAGCGCCCCGCCGACCTGCTGCGCGGTGCCGATCACCCCGGAGCGGACCCCGGAGTCGGCGTCGGACGCGCCGGTCATGGCGAGCGCGGTGGCCGCCGGCAGGACCAGGCCCGCCGAGACGCCGAGCGCCAGCATCGCGGGCAGCACGTCCGCCGCGTAGGTGCCCGACGCCGGTGCCCGCGCCAGCCAGCCGAACGCCAGGATTCCGGCGGCGAGTCCCGCCGGCAGGACGCGGCCGACCCCGAAGCGGACGATCAGCCGCTCGGCGAGCGCCAGCGACGTCGCCCCGATCACAGCCGACGCCAGCAGGTAGGCGAGCCCGGTCTCCAGCGGGTCGAGGCCGAGCACCTCCTGCAGGTACAGCGTGACCAGGTACTGGAAGCCGAACATCGCGCCGACGAACAGCGCCTGCAGCGCGTTGCCTCCCGTCCAGGTCCGCGAGCGGAAGACCGACAGGTCCAGCAGCGGGGCCGCGGCCCGCCGCTGGCGCAGCACGAAGCCCGTGAGCAGGGCGAGCGCCGCCGCGGCCGGGACCGCGGTGACCGCCGCGCCGGACCCGCCGGGCCCGAGCGAGCCGGTCGCGAAGACCAGGAGCATCAGCCCGGCGGTGACCAGCGCCGCGCCGAGCAGGTCGGCGCCCGCGTGCCAGCCGATGCCGCGGTCCGGCCGCAGCGTGCGGCGGCCGAAGAGCAGCAGCAGCGCGCCGATGGGCACGTTGACCAGGAATATCCACTGCCAGCCCAGCAGCTCGGTGAGCACCCCGCCGCCGAGCGCGCCGACCGACCCGCCGCCCGCGGCGACGAACGCGATCACCGTGATGGCCCGGACCCGCTCCCGGCCCTCGGGGAACAGCACCACCGCCATGCCGGTGATCACCGAGCCCGCCATCGCGCATCCCACACCCTGCACGAAGCGCGCGACCACCAGGACCGCCGCGCTGCCGGACGCGCCGCACACCGCCGAGGCCGCCGTGAACACCGCGATGCCGCCGAGGAACACCCGCCGCCGCCCGAGCAGGTCGCCGAGCCGGCCGCACAGCAGCAGGAGCCCGCCGAAGGCGACCAGGTACCCGTTGACGACCCAGGACAGCTGCGCGCCGGCGAGGCCGAGGTCGGCGCGCATCCGCGGCAGCGCCACCGCCACCCCCGTCCCGTCGACGATCAGCATCAGCTGCCCGGTGGCGAGCACCGCCAGGGCGGGCCGGGGGGAGCGCCCGGTCCGTACCGCGGTCTCCGCGACGTCCATCCCGCCTCCCATTCTTTTGCCGCGATCGTGCCACTCGGATCCCTAATGGAAAAGAAGGAACATCGATGTAACCACGGGAAGGGAAAGTGCCTTCTTCCGCCCTTCTCGGGAACTGGTGAAGGATGGACGCGACCCGAAGCACAGGGAGTGGAAGAAATGACGAAGATCGCCATTGTCGTGGGCAGCACGCGGCCGGGCCGGATCGGGCGCCCGGTGGCCGAGTGGGTGCACAAGGTCGCGGCCAAGCGCACCGAGGCCGAGTACGAGATCGTCGACCTCGCCGAGCAGGGCCTGCCGCTCTACGACGAGCAGATCCCCGCGGCCGTCGGGCAGTACGCCGGCGAGCACACCAAGCGCTGGGCCGGGGTCGTCGCCGGATACGACGGATTCCTCGTCATCACGCCGGAGTACAACCACGCGCCGCCCGCCGCGCTGAAGAACGCGTTCGACTTCGTGCACGCCGAGTGGGCGAACAAGGCGGTCGGCTTCGTCGGCTACGGCGCCGTCGGCGCCGCGCGGGCCGTGGAGCAGCTGCGGCTGGTCGCGGCCGAGCTGAGCGTGGCGTCGGTGGCCGCGCAGGTCACCCTGCTCATCCCGGGCGACTTCCCGAACTACCCCGAGTTCGCCCCGCAGGAGTTCCGCGAGGCCGAGCTGGAGCGCGTGCTGAACCAGCTGGAGTCCTGGTCGAAGGCGCTGGCCACCGTCCGGGCCTGAACCCCGCACGAACCCGGACCCCCGCACGGCAAGGTCGGGCACCCGCCAGGTGCCCGACCTTGCCGTGCCAGACGAGGATCAGGGCACGTCCAGCCTGGTCCCGTACAGCCGCGAGACCCGGAGTCTGATCAACAGCCGGCGGTCGAGGACCATCTGCTCCAGGAAGGCCTTTTCGGCGCCGGCGTCCTCGAAGGGCGGCTCCAGCCCGAGCAGCTCGCGGCCGGCGGCGTCCCCGGGGACCTCGCTCACGGCCGACAGCTCGGCCCTTCCTTCGGCGACGGCGAATGCCAGGTGGTCCGCGCTGGACACGTACAGCGCCGCGCGCGGGTCCCGGCGCAGCCGCCGCACCTTGGCCCGATCGTCCGTGGTGCTGATCCTCGCCACCCGCTCGGCCGGATCCCAGTGGTAGGCCACCGTGGACAGGTGGGGATGGCCGTCGCGCTTGTTGGCGGCCAGCGCGCCCATCCGGTGTCCGGCCAGCAGCGCCGCGAGTTCGCCGTCGGACAGCGGCAGCGGCCCCGGCCCCTGTCCCGGCCCGTAGGTCACTTCGCGGGCTCCGGCGGGAACGCGATGACCTTGTGCGGGACGATGCGGACGACCACCCGCGAGACGTCGTCCACGTCGTGGACCTCGTCGAGGTACTTCAGCGTGAGCTCGTCGGCCAGCTCCTTGCCGCCGCCCTCCAGGACCTTCGCGGTGCCGCGGATCTCGATCGAGGTGACCGGGTTCTCGATGTCGAACACCGAGAGGTTGACCCGCGGGTCGCGGGAGATGTTGCGCTCGGTGCGGCGGCCGGCGTGCGTCACGAACAGCAGGGAATCGTCCTCGTCGCGCTTGATCAGCACGATCGAGGAATGCGGGCTCCCGTCCTCGTTCACGGTGGCGACCACGGGGAAATTCTTGTTGTCGACGAATGCCCGGGTCTTCTCATCGAGTTTCTCAGCCATGCGGCAAAGGTATATTCGGGAACGGTCCCCGGACTCCCCTGATCACCCCCCTATTCCTCCGGTCCGGAGCGGCGTCCGGCCACCGGCCGATGACCGCCGCGCGGTCACGGCGCCGCCTTCCGCGCCGGGACGCCGAGGCGGGCCTCGATGACGTCCGCCGCGCGCCGCGCGCCCCCGGCGGCCCGGGCGTGCGCCTGGAGCTCCAGCATCCGCCGGACCACCGCGGCGTCCGACGCGACCGCGGCCGCCTCGGCGACGAGCCGGTCCGCGTCCAGCTCGGAGGGGTCGATCACGCGGCCCGCGCCCAGCTCGACGGTCCGGTCGGCATAGGGGAGGAAGTCGGCGGCCGGCGGGACGATGACGACGGGCGTAGCGGTGTACCAGGCCTCGACCAGCGAGCCGCTGCCGCCGTGCGTCACGAACACGTCCGCGTGTTCGAGGACGCTGACGTTGGACGCCCAGCGGTGGACCTCCACGTTCGGCGCGAGCCCGGCGAGCCGCCCGACGTCGGCGTCGGCGAGGCCGTCCCCCACGGTCACGACGACATGCCACTCCGTTCCGGCGAACGCGCGGGCCACCGTCTCGAAGAATCCGGCGTCGCCGTTGCGGACGCTGCCCAGGGACACCAGCGCCACGCGGGCGGCGCCCGCCGGCGGAGTCCAGGCGCCCAGGAAGTCGCGCTTGTCGACGCTCGGCCCGACGAACACGACCTGCTCGGGGTCGAAGGTCTCGTGCTCGGGCTGCATGCGGGGCGGGACGAACGAGATCGTCAGCTCCCGGACCCGCCGTGTGCTCCACAGGAAGTCCTCGAGCCGGTCGCCGAGCCCGAACCCGGCGAGCGCCCCGGCGATCTCCTCGACCGGGTCGGCCGGCCGGTGGCCGGGCGCGAGGCGGTCCATGTGGTCGAAGTAGGAGTAGTGCTCGTTCGACACGACGCCCGGGGTCAGCAGGACGGGCGGCAGCCCCCACAGGGCGGACAGGAGGCGTCCCGCCTGGAAGGCCGCCTCGTCGTAGGCGACGGCGTCGGGGCGCTCGTCGCCGAAGTGCTCGCGCGCGGCACGCAGGATCTCCAGGTTCTCGCGGAAGAACGCCCGGGTGGCCGCCGCCGGGTCGTCCTCGGCCAGGCTGGCCAGCGGGTCCAGGGAGGGATAGGTGACGACCTCGGCCCCGAAGCGCCGCACCCGGTCGGCGGGGCCGCCGGCCACCACGTAGGTGATCCGGTGCCCGCGGCGGACCAGCCGGTCGACGAGGTCGAGTTTCGGCAGGACGTGCCCGTTGGACGGGATGTCGAGGACGAGGAGGTGCAGGGTCATGGCGATGCTCCGATCCGCCGCCGCGCGGCACGTCAGGCGAAGAGGCACGTCAGAGGGAGAGTCCGTGCACGTCCCGTGCGGCGGCCTCCGGCACCGGGCCGTCGCGGACGTCCGCGCGGTGGGTCACGACAGCCAGACGTCCTGCAGGCTGGGCAGCCGGGAGTCGGCGTCGAGGGCGAAGCCGTGCACCTTCTTGCCGACCGCGACCACGGCGGTGTCCTCCACCAGCGGTGTGTAAAGCCCCTGGGAGATGATGCGCTGCTGGGCGTCGGCCAGGATCTTGGCGCGGGCGGCCTCGTCGGTGGTGGTCGCCTGCTTCGCCAGCAGCGGCTGCAGCGCGGCGTCCTGGACGTTGTAGAAGTTCGGTGGCGCGGTACTGAAGGTGCCGAGCAGGCTCACCCCGGCGTCCAGGCCGCCGGCGACGCCGGACAGGAACAGGTCCCACTTGTGCGCCTTCAGCGCCTCCACCGACTGGGCCGCGGTCGCGAGCTGCGGTTTCAGCTCCACGCCGATCTTCTTGTACTGGGCGGTGACGAGCTCGACGAGCGGCTGGTCCCACGGGTTGCCGCGGTCGAGCCAGCCGAGGGACAGGGTGAGGCGCTTGCCGCCCTTGGCCCGGACGCCGTCGCCGCCGGGAACCCAGCCGGCCTTGTCCAGGAGCGCCGACGCGGCCTTTTGGTCCGGCTTGAGCAGCGCGCTCTCGTCGGCGTGCCCGACGACCGCGCCGGTGACGACGCTGTCGGGCACGCCCCACTCCGGGGTGAGCAGGGTGTCGCGGATCTGCCGGGTGTCGACGGCCTTGACGAGCGCCTGCCGGACGGCCGCGTCGTCCAGCGGCGCGCGGTCGGCTCCGGTCACCACCAGGCCCTCGGCGAGCCGCGGGTTGCGCTGCGCGACGATGGAGAACCCCGCCCTGCGGACCGGTGCGATGTCGGACGGGTTGAGCGCGCCGGCGAGCTGCACCTGGCCGGTCTTCAGCGCGCCGGTGCGGACGCTCGGTTCGGTGATCACCTTGTAGACGACCTTGTCGAGATGGGCGTCCCCGGTGTGCTCGGCGGTCCGCGGCCCCCACGCGTAGCCCTTGCGCTTGGTGAGCACCACCTGGCTGTTGCGCGTGTACGACCGGAGCACGAACGGCCCGGTCCCGACGATCTTGTCGAAACGGTCGGCGACCGGCAGCGCGAGCGTCTTCGGGGCTAGGATGCCGAAGCCGACGCCCGCCGCCCAGAGCGGCCACGTCGGGTACGGCTTGGCGAAGTGCTGGACGACCGTGTGGTCGTCGGGCGCGTCGGTCCCCTTGTAGCCGCCCTGCTCCAGCAGGGAGACGGACGTGGAGCCCGCGACCTTGGCCTTGTTGGCGATGATGTCGTCGAAGTTGGCCTTGACGATCTTCGCGGTCAGCGGCGTCCCGTCGGAGAAGGTGACACCGCTGCGGAGCTTGAAGGTGAACTCGGTGGCGTCGGCGTTGGCCTTGAACGACTCGGCGAGCCAGGGCACGGGCTTCTTGGTGGCCGGGTCGAGCGCGAGCAGCGAGTCGACGATGGGGCGCGAGACCTCCCGGACGAGCGGCGTGACGGCGCGCGGGTCGATGGTGACCGGGTCGCCGGCGAGCGCGACGGTGAGGGTGCCGCCCGCCTTGGGAGGCCCGCCCGCCTTGGAGCCCCCGTCCGACGAGCCACCGCCGCACGCGGCCAGCAGCAGCGCCGCGGCCGCGGCGGCCGGCGCCACCTTGAATATTCCGACCGTTTTTATCTGGAACACGGTCCGGGTTCTCCTTGTCATGATGGCCGGCCGCCTCATCGGCGGCCGGGGATGGCGTCGAGCAGCTCCCGCGTGTGGCCGTGCCGTGCGCCCGCGAAGATCTCCTCGGTGGGGCCGGACTCGACGAGCCGGCCCCGGTGCAGCACGCCCACCTCGTCCGCGATGTGCCGGACCACCGCCAGATCGTGGGAGATGAACAGGTAGCTCACGCCGAGCTCGGCCTGCAGCGCGGCGAGCAGGTCGAGGATCTGGGCCTGCACGGCGACGTCGAGCGCGGACACCGGTTCGTCGCACACGACGAGCTCGGGGTTGAGCACGAGCGCCCGCGCGATCGCGACGCGCTGGCGCTGCCCGCCGGACAGCTCGGCCGGCCGACGGGCCAGCACCGAGGCGGGCAGCGCGACGAGGTCCACCAGCTCCCTCGCCCGGCCGCGGCGCTGCGCCCGCGACCCCAGCCCGAACGACGCCAGCGGGTCGGTGACGATCTGCTCGACCGTCCGCCGCGGGTCCAGCGACGCGTACGGGTTCTGCTGGACGATCTGCATCCGCCGCCGCAGCAGGCGCTGCGCGGCGCCCCGTGTCCCGGTGATGTCCTCCTCGCCGAGGAGCACGCGCCCGCCGGTCGGGTCGGCCAGCCGGAGGATCAGCCGCGCCGTGGTGGACTTCCCCGATCCCGACTCGCCGACCAGCCCGTAGGTACGCCCCCGGGGGATCGTGAAGCTCACTCCGTCGACGGCCCGGATCGCGGTGGCGCGGCCGGCGGCGCGGGGCGGCCGGAACTCCTTGACCAGCTCCTCGACGCGCAGGACGGGCACGTCCGGCCCGGCACCCGCCTCCGGGGCGCGGGCTGGGCGCGGCTCGGCGAACGGGTCGCCGGGGATCGCGGTCAGCCGGACGCGGTGTCGGCGCGGCGTCCGCGCGAGGCCGGGCGCGGCGTCGATCAGGGACCTGGTGTAGGGGTCGCGGGGGTCGGACAGCACCTCGCCGGGCGTGCCCTGCTCCACGATCGCGCCGGACCGCATCACCAGGACGCGGTCGGCGCGCTCGGCGGCGACGCCGAGGTCGTGGGTGATCAGCAGCAGGCCGGTGCCCGACTCGCGGACCAGCGCGCCGAGGAGGTCGAGGATACGGCGCTGGACCGTGACGTCCAACGCGCTCGTCGGCTCGTCGGCGACGATGAGCCGGGGGCGCGCCGCGATGGCGATCGTGATGAGGGCGCGCTGCCGCATGCCGCCCGACAGCTGCGACGGGTACTGCCGCGCCTGGACCGCGGGGTCGGGAAGCCCGGCGTCGGCGAGCAGCTCCAGCGTGCGGGCGCGGGCGGTGCGCCGGTCCGCGCCTCCCGACAGTCGCAGCGCCTCGGCGACCTGCGCGCCGATCCGCTGCACCGGGTTCAGCGACGTGCCGGGGTCCTGCGGGATGAGCGCGATCTCCCGGCCGCGCACCTCGCGCCATCGCCGTTCGGGCAGCCCCGCGAGGTCCCGGCCGTCGAAGCCGATGCGCCCGCGCTCGACGCGGGCCGACCGCGGGAGCAGGCCGAGCAGCGCGTACGCCGTCGTGGACTTGCCCGACCCGGACTCGCCGACGATCGCGACCGTCTCGCCCTCCCCCACCGCGAAGCTCGCCGCCTCCACCGCGCGGACGGCTCCGCGGCGCGCGCGGTAGTGCACGGTCAGGTCCTCGACCTCCAGGAGGCGCGGGCTCATCGCGGTCCCGTCCCTTCACCGTCGAAGGCGCGCGACACCCGGTTGGCGGCCAGCACGGTCAGCGCGACCACCGTGCCCGGCAGGATGGACAGCCACCAGGCGCTGCCGAGGAAGTCGCGCCCCGAGGAGACCAGCGACCCCCATTCCGGCGTCGGCGGCTGGGCGCCGAACCCCAGGAAGCCGAGCGTGGTCACGCCGAGGATCGCCTCGCCGAACAGCAGCAGGGTGAGCACCCACACCGGCCCCATCGAGTTCGGCAGCACGTGGCGGAGCACGACGCGCGTCCACCGCGCCCCGCCGGTCCGGGCGGCCTCCACGAACCCGCTCTCGGACACGCGCAGCACCTCGGCGCGCATCACCCGCGCGGTGCTGGCGACGGCGGCGACGCCGATGGCGATCCCGACGTCGACCGTGTCGCCCTTGCCGAGCACCGCGACCAGCATCAGGGCCAGCAGCAGGCCGGGAATCGCCAGCAGCACGTCGACCAGGCGCATGATCACCAGGTCGGCCGCGCCGCGCAGGAAACCCGCCAGCAGGCCGAGCACCGTGCCCGCGCCGAGGCCGATCGCCGTGGCGAGCGCCGCCGCCGGCAGCGTCCGCCCGGTTCCGTGGACGGTCTCGGCGAACAGGTCGCGGCCGAGCCGGTCGGTGCCGAACGGATGGCCGGGCGACGGGGCGTGCAGGTGCGCGGCGGTGTCGACGGCCAGCGGGTCGCCGGGGGCGAGCAGCGCCGGCGCGACGGCCGCGACCACGACGAGGCCGACCCACAGGAGCGCCAGAGCGAGCCCGGGGTCGCGCAGCAGGTGCGCCAGCGAGCGCAGCAGGCCGCCCGCGGTCCGAGGCGCGGAACCCGGCTCCGGGAAGCGCTCGCCGGCCGGGAGCGCGACGTCGGTGACCGACATCCCGCTCACCCCCGGCCCGCGAGCCCGGACAGCGCGAAGCGCCCGGCGGGGCGCCGCGCGACCGCGAGCCGCGGATCGAGCACCTGGTAGAGCAGGTCGACGGCGAGGTTGACGGTCACGAACACCAGCGCGCCCAGCACCACCACGCCCTGCACGACGGGCAGGTCCTCGGCCGCCACCGCGCCCTGGGTGACCTGGCCGAGGCCGTTGCGGGAGAACACCGCCTCGACCACGATCGCGCCGGTGAGCAGCCCGCCGACGAGCAGCCCCGCCAGCGTGAGGGCGGGGAGCGCGGCGTTGCGCAGGACGTGCCGGACGTTCACCCGCAACGGCCCCGCACCCTTGGCGCGCGCGACGGCCACGTAGTCCTTGCCGAGCTCGTCGCCCATGCTCTTCGCCAGAACCTGGCCGATGAGCGCCGCCGGCTGGACGGCGATGGTGACGGCGGGCAGCACCAGCCCGCGCAGGCCGCCCTCCCCGATCGCGGGGAAGACGTTCCAGGTGAAGGAGAGCCACTGCAGCAGGAGCAGCCCGATGACGAAGGCCGGGATCGCGACGCCGAGGGGCGGCAGGCTCAGCAGCGCACGCCGGAGCCGGCGGGAGCCGGTCACGGTGGCCAGCACCGCCAGCCCCGTCCCGAGGAGCACCCCGAGGACGAGCCCGGCCCCCGCCACCGCGAGGGTCGGCGGGAGCGCCCGCCCGATCAGGGACGTCACCGGCTCGCCGGACTGCAGCGAGCGCCCGAGGTCCCCGTGCAGCGCCCCGCCCAGTTTGGTCAGGTACTGCTCCATCAGCGGCCGGTCGAGGCCCATCTCATGCCGGAGCAGAGCGAGCTGCTCCGGCGTGACGCTGTTGTTCGCGCCGGCCGCGATCGCGGCCGGGTCGCTCGGCAGCGCGTACAGGACGGCGAACGAGAGCGTGTACGCCGCCCAGAGCACGAACAGCCCTTGGAGCACTCGTCCGCCCAGAAACCGCGCCATCGATTCGAAGCCCTTTCTCCGCCGGCGGTTCCGGCGATTGCGATCCATGCCCAGGCTGCCGTGAACGGCAGATCCGAAACCCCTTCCGCGACCCCCTACGCCACCCCTGAACCGGCGGGCGCCGGCCGCGCGGAGAACGCGTGGGCGCCGGGGCCGGCCTCCGCCCGCGACCCGTCGGGGAGCACCACCTCGGCCGTCGTGCCGGGCGGGACCGTGACCTCCAGCGAGAACCGGCCGCGCTCGGACCGCCACCCGGCCTCGATCCGCCCGTAGGGGCAGTCGTAGGTCACCTCGGCCCAGGTCAGGCCGCCGCCCGGCCGCGGCTCGACCCGGAACCGCCGGTAGGCGGGCAGCTCGGGGTCGAGCCGCACGCCGGCGACGTGGCCGTGCAGGAACTCGACGACGCTCGCCCGCGTCGGCATGTTCAGCGCCAGCATCGTGGCGCCGTTCGGGGCGATGCCGTCCCAGGTCTCCCAGAACGTGGTCCCGCCGTTGTCGATCACCGACATCCAGGACCGCGGCCCCCTGCGCAGCAGCAGTTCGTAGGCGAGGTCGAGGTGGCCGTTGTCGGCGAGGACGGGCAGCAGCAGGTGCGTCGTCGGCAGCCCCGTGCCGGGCCGCGTGCCGGCGGCGCGGATCAGCTCCGCCAGCCGGTCCGCGGTCCGCGCCCGCAGCGCCTCTGGGACCAGGCCGTAGGCGAGCGCGCGCAGGTGCGTCGCCTGGGTGTCGCAGGCCAGCCCCCCGTCGGCGGTGATGAACTCGGCCTGCCACGCGGCGCGGACGTCGTCGGCGAGGCGCCCGTACCGTTCGGCGTCCCCGGTCTTGCCGAGGACGCCCGCGATCCTGGACAGCAGCCGGGCCGACCGGTGGAAGTAGGCGGTGGCGAACGCCGCGTGGTCGCGGGACTCCATCTCCTCGACCACGGCGGCGGTGAAGGAGTCCAGGTCGGTGGCCCAGGTGGTGCGCCGCCCGCCGAGCGACGCCGGCCGCCGGGGCGACACCGGGCGCTGCGGCGGCGCGGGTTCGAGGTGCTCCCCGAAGTGGTAGCCGGTGTCCCAGAGGAACTCCTCGTGCGGCGCCGGGACGGGCCGCGCGGCGCGCCGGTCCGGGTGCCGGCGCTCCCGCGCTATCCGGGCTACCCGGTCGACCCATGCGGTCATCGACGGGTACTGCCGCTCCAGCAGGCCGTCGTCGCCGTAGGCCCGCCACGTCTCCCACGGGACCACCACGGCCGCGTCGCCGAAGCCCGCCTGGCCGTGCGGGATGGCGAACCGCGCGGTCAGGCTGCGCGGGCCGAGGGGGTCGGGCGCGTAGTTGCGCACCGTCCCGTCCGGCCACTGGTCGGCGGCGAGGTCCGCCAGCCACTTGGCGCTCAGCCCGGACACGTCGTTCAGCAGCCGGGCGCCCCGGATGTTCCACCCGAAGTCGGTCCATCCGGCGAGCTCACGGGTGATCTCGGCCGTCGGTACGTCGCAGGCCTGGTTGCGGTAGGTCCAGTACGCGATCTCGTGGAGCCGGTCGAGCCGCTCGTCGCTGCACCGGAACCAGCCCGTGCGCGGGAGGTCGGAGCTGACCGCGACCGCCGTCACCGCGTCGGCGGTGAGCGGGCCGGGATGCCCGTCGACGCGCAGGTAGCGGAAGCCGTGCCGGGTGTGCCGCGGCTCGAAGGCCGGGCCGTCCGGGCCGGCCGAGACCACCTGGTCGGTCTGGATCCCGCGCGCCGGCGTGTACCAGTGCAGGGTGGCCTGCCCGCTGGCGGTGTTGACGTCGGTGCCGTCCGGGGTGAGCGCCTCGGCGTGGGTCAGCGAAAGCACCGTGCCGCGCGGTCCGAGGCCGGCCAGCCGAACCCATCCGCCGAGGTTCTGGCCGAAGTCGACGATGTGCCGGCCCGGTTCCGGGCGGGTGATCGCGACCGGGCGCAGTTCCTGGAGCCGCCGCACGGGCGGAGCGGGCGAGGAGACCAGCCGGGCCGCCGGACGCTCGCGCACGGCGACGGGCGCCCAGCCGCCCTCGACGGGCCCGGGGGCGCTCCACCCGGCCGGCTCGTCGCGCAGGTCGGCGGCGACGCCGTCGAAGAAGTCGGCCGCCTTGACGGCCCCGACCGCCGCTCGCCAGCGCGGGCCCGTCCCCGCCACCGTGGACGTCCCGTCCTCGTGGTCGGCGTGCAGTTGGACCAGCAGCGCGGTGCGGTCGCCGAATCCGTCGGGAAGGCGGTGGAAGGAGGTCCGGCCGCGGAACCAGCCGTCGCTGAGGACGGCGCCGAGCACGTTGGCGCCGGCGCGGACCGCGGCGGTCACGTCGTACGCCTGGACGTGCAGGTGGTCGCGGTAGGCGGTGAAGCCGGGGGCGAGTTCGGCGTCCCCGACCCGCTCGCCGTTCAGGAACAGCTCGTACAGGCCGCACGCCGTGGCGTACACCCGAGCCCGGACGATGGGCCGGTCGACCGTGAACTCGCCGCGCAGCAGGTAGCCGGGCCGCAAGCCCGCCGGCGGCACCTCGGCCTCCGCAGGCCCGATCCACGCGGCGGCCCAGTCGTCCGGATCGAGCAGGCCCATCTCCCAGGCGGCGGGCTCCGACCAGGCGCTGGTGCCGGCGTCGGTGCGGACCCGCACCGCGCACCGCACGGGCTCCCGCGACGCGAGCAGCGGGCCGCCGAAGGGGACGAACAGGCTGCGGTCCGACGCGACCCACCCGGTGTCCCACGACCGGTCGCCCGCCCGGCCGCGGATCCGGTAGGCCCGCTGCGTCCGGGTCCCGGGCGGCAGCCGCCAGCTCAGCCGGGGCGACCGCTCCGTCAGCCCCAGCGCCGCGGGCCGGTGCTCCAGCCGCAGATCGGTCGGCGCGGACACACCCCACCCCCTTTCGGACCATTCCTGACCGCGTGTGCGCACAGGAAAGCACGGGACCGGGTGGTAACAGCAATGTTCCTTCTTCCGGGGCCGCCGCCCACCGCCTACGTTTGGCGACTGGAGAAAAGCGATCCGCGTTCAGCGGAATCGCGGGCGCGGACGAATGCGAATACGGCGGTACCGATCGTGAAGTTCTTCGGGGTGGCTCCCATCCGTTTCCTGGATTCCGCGGGCGCGGACGAGCCGGCCGCAACGCGCGCGAGCTTCGGCCGCACGGTCGCCACCGCCCGGTACATGGAGGAGCTCGGCTTCGACGGCTTCGGCGTGGGCGAACGCCACCACTGGCCGTTCCTGTCCAGCGCGCCGCCGGTCGTCCTCGCCCACGTGGCAGCGCTGACCAGCAGGATCCGGCTGTTCACCGGCGTGACCCTGCTGTCGATGCTCGACCCCGTGCGCGTCGCCGAGGACTACGCGACCCTGGACCAGCTGTCCGGCGGGCGGCTGGAGCTGATCGTCGGCAAGGGCGCCGGGCCGGGCGGCGCGCTGTTCGGCCTGGCGCCGGGCGAGCAGCGCCCCGCCCTCGCGGACAACTTCCGGCTCCTGCACGAGCTGTGGACCAGGGACGAGGTCTCCTGGCCGGCGGGACGGCGGCCGCGCCTGGACGGTGCGCGCGTCCTCCCCCGGCCGCTGCGCGGGCGTCCCCGGATCTGGCACGGGAGCTCCTCGTCGGCGGAGTCGGTGGCCCTCGCCGCCGAGTACGGCGACCCGGTCGTGTTCTCCAACGCGGGAGCGTCCAGCGAGAGCGTCCGGCCCCTGGTCGAGCACTACCGCGCCGAATGGGCGCGGCGGGGCCGTCCCGCCGACCGGCTCTTCACCGGCGCGGGCACGCCGGGGTTCCTCGTGGCGAAGACCTCGCAGGCGGCGATCGCCGCGTACCGTCCCGCCTACGAGCGCCTGGTCGCGATGCAGCGCGGCATCGGCGCCCGCCCGGCCTTCGCCACCGTGGAGGAGTTCGCGGCGCGCTCGCCGGCGCTCGTCGGCAGCCCCGAGCAGATCATCGACAAGGTGCACCGCCAGCACGAGGTGTTCGGCCACTCGCTCGTCGTGGTCAGCGTCGACCCCGACGGCCTGTCGGAGCACGACCACCGGACGTCCCTCGAACTGCTCGCGACCGAGGTGGCGCCGGCCCTGCGCACCGCGCTCCCCGATCCGCCCCCCTGACCCGCCCCTGCCGGGCGGGCATCGGTTGCCCGCCCGGACGGGCGCGTGCGACGCTGAGGCGTCCGCACCGGGAAGGGAAGGCGATGACAGCAGGATCTCGGCTGCCCGACGACGTCGAGCCCGACACGTGCGCCGCATTCCGCGACGCCCTCGACCGGGTCGGCAGCAAGTGGGGAATCGCGATCATCGCGGCGGCGAGCGACGGGCCCATCCGGTTCGCCGAACTGCACCGGTCGATCCCCGGCATCAGCCGCCGCATGCTGACCCTCACGCTGCGCACGCTGGAGCGCGACGGGCTCATCACCCGCACCGTCCACCCCACCGTGCCCCCGCAGGTCGAGTACACCGCCACGGCCCTCGCCGAGGAGCTCTACGCCTCCACCCGCGCCCTGTCGGCGTGGGCCGAGAACAACCACGCGAAGATCGCCGCCGCGCGCGCCGCCTACGACGGCAACGAGGCCGCCCGGCAGGAGGAGCACACCGCGCCCGAGGCGCGGGTCCGGGCCGATCCGCGGCCGTGACGCGGGCTACCGCCGGCTCGTGACGAAGTCCCTGACCGTGGCGATCACGTAGTCGATCATCTCGTCGGTGAGACCGGGGAAGACTCCGATCCAGAAGGTGCGCGCGGTGATGGCGTCGCTGTTGGCGAGGCTCCCCGACACCCGGTACTCCCGGCCCCGGTAGGCGGGCTGCCGGGTGAGGTTGCCGGCGAACAGCATCCGGGTGCCGATCCGCCGGTCCTCCAGGTGGGCGACAATCTCGTCCCGGTCGAACGGCGCGTCGGCGGTGACAGTGATGACGAAGCCGAACCAGCTCGGATCGCCGCCGGGCGTGGGCTCGGGCAGGAGCAGACCCGGAAGGCCGTCCAGGCCCTCGCGGAGCCGCCGCCAGTTGCGGCGCCGGGCGGCGCCGAACTCCGGCAGCCGCTTGAGCTGCGAGAGCCCCAGCGCCGCCTGCAGGTCCGTGGTCTTCATGTTGTAGCCCACGTGCGAGAACGTGTACTTGTGGTCGTAGCCGTACGGCAGGTCCCCGAACTGCTGGGTGTAGCGCTTGCCGCAGGTGTCGCAGTCCCCCGGCTCGCACCAGCAGTCCCGGCCCCAGTCGCGCAGCGACTCCACGATCCGCGCCAGCCTCGGCCGGTCGGTGGTGACGCAGCCGCCCTCTCCCATGGTCAGGTGATGGGCGGGATAGAAGCTGACGGTGCTGAAGTCGCCGAACGTCCCGGTCGGCCGCCCCCGGTACTTCGCGTCGACGCCGTCGCAGTTGTCCTCGACGAAGAACAGGCCGTGCTCGGCGGCCAGCTCGGCCACCTCGGCCGCCGGGAAGGGGTTGCCGAGCGCGTGCGCGATCATGATGCCGCGGGTCCGGGGGCCGATCGCCTCGGCGACCCGCTCGGCCGTGGTGTTGTAGGTGCCGAGCTCGACGTCGACGAAGACCGGCACCATCTGGTTCTGCAGGATCGGGTTGACGGTCGTCGGGAATCCCGCCGCGACCGTGACGATCTCGTCGCCCGGCTTCAGCCGGCCGGCGCCGATCTCCGGCTGCGTCAGCGCGGTCAGCGCCAGCAGGTTGGCCGAGGACCCCGAGTTGGTCAGATGGACCTTGCGGCGCCGCAGGGTCCGTCCGAGCTCCCGCTCCAGGGCGAGCGCGCTCGGGCCCGCGGCGATGCGCAGGGTGAGCGCGGCCTCGACCAGCGCCACCCGGTCGTCCTCGTTCAGGTCGGCGCCCGAGGGCATCACGAGCGTCTCGCCCGGGACGAAACGCCGGCTCCGCTCCCTTTCGCGGTGGTATTCGCGGACCAGTTCCAGGATCAGGTCCTGGGAGTCACCCATCATCGCCTCCAGGCGGCGCCACGAAGCACGCTCCTCGCCCATCAAAGCAATGCCTCGCGCGAGCGTGTCCCCTGTAGGCCCCCCTTATCATCCGCATGAACCGCAAACGGTGAATTCACTGGGGTACGGCGATCTGACCGTCCGTCGCCGATTGCGCGACGGTGCCGTCAGAGGGGCTTCTCCATGCAGATCGAGAAAGTGAGCCACTCGTACGGCGGAAAGACCGGAATGCGGGTGTAGCCCTCGCGCTCGTAGAGCCGGACGGCGTCCGGTTGCCGGTCCCCCGTCTGCAGGACGACGCGGGACGCTCCGAGGGACCGGGCGGCCCGCTCCGCCGCCGCCAGCAGCGCGGTGGCGGCCCCCGAACCGCGATGCGCGGGCGCGACGTACATCCGCTTCAGTTCGACGCCGTCACCGTAACGCCGCAACGCAACGTGGCCGACCGCGGTCCCGCCGGCATAGGCGACGCCGACGTACACCACTTGCTCGGCCTCGACGCCGAGCGCGCCGTCCAGCTTCCGGTCCGGGTCCGCCGCCGCGGCGAGGACCTCCGCGACCCGGTCGGCGTACCGGCTCTCCATCTCCGCCTGCATCGCGTCCCGCAGTCCCGCGGCGTCGGGATCGTCCCACCCGGTGGCGCGGACCTCGTAGCCCAGGTCATCCGCCTTCTGCATCGGATGTTCCTCCCGAGGAACATAGGTCATGCCGGGCAGCTCGGCGGCGTGCTCGGCGGCCCACCGGCCCAGTGCGGCGAGTTGCTCGCGCAGCGACGCTCCCACCGCGGTCAGCGCGTACTCCACACGGGCCGCCCTTCCGGGAGCCGGAGTCCGGCTCACGAGCCCCTCGGCCTCCAGCGCCCGCAGGGTGCGGGTGAGCACGCGGCGACTGATCCCCTCGATGGCGCGGTCCAGTTCGTTGAAGCCGTGCGGCCGGTCGGCGAGCAGCCGGATGACCGCCGGGCTCCACTTGTCGCCGACGCACCGCAGGACGCCCGTCACCGGGCACGCGCCGTACTCGGCGGCGGTGACGACGACCCCGCGCTCCACCGCTCCGGATGTCACCGGGCGAGCGGACGGCACGTCAGTGGACATGAAGGTTCCTTCTTCCGGTCCCGCCGGGGCGTCACGAAGATCAGCGTATGCGCACGTTCGACATCGGCGCGGTCTCGGTGACCCGGATACCGCATTTCGAGAATCTGCCCCTGACCCCCGCCGCGCTGCTCCCCGGCACCGGCCCCGACGTCTGGGAGGCGAACCGCGCCTGGCTCGCCCCCGACCACTGGGACCCCGGCTCCGGCCGCGTCCGCGTCTCCGTCCACAGCTGGCTGCTGCGCAGTGCCGGGCGCACGGTCCTCATCGACACCGGGCTGGTCCCGGACCCCCGCCAGGAGGGCGTGCCCGCCGGCGGAGACCTGCCCGCGGCGCTCGCCGCCGCGGGCGTGGCGCCCGGCGACGTCGACCTCGTGGTGTGCACCCATCTGCACGCCGACCACGTCGGCTGGAACACCCGCGAGGGCGACGGCGAGCACGTGCCGTCCTTCCCCCGGGCCCGGTACCTCTTCTCCGCCGCCGACCTCGCCTTCTTCGCCCCGGACACGCTGGTGGAGGAGCCGGGACGCAGCGCCGCCGTCCATGCCAGGTCGGTGGAGCCGGTGCTGCGTTCGGGGCAGGCGGTCGTCTGGGAGGACCGCTTCGTCATCGATGAGAACCTGCGGCTCGACCTCGCACCCGGGCACACGCCAGGGCACGGGATGCTCACCGTGGAGTCCGAAGGCGAGCGCGCGTTGTTCGTCGGCGACCTGCTCCACACGCCCGTCCAGCTGCTGGCGCCGGACGCCTCCAGTTGCTTCTGCCACGACCCGTCGGCCGCCGCCCGAACCCGCCGCCGCATCCTCGAACGGGCCGCGGACACCGCCGCCCTGGTCGTGCCCGCCCATTTCTGCGGGCCGGGCGCCGTCGAGATCGGCCGCGACGGGACGCGGTTCACGGCCCGCCGCTGGTTTCCCTGACCACCGCATCCGGGGCCTCCCTACGGATTCAGCGGAGGAAGGTCCAGGTGCTCGCGCAGCGTCTCGCCCTCGTAGGCGGTGCGGTACGCGCCGCGCTCCTGCAGTTCGGGGACGAGCTTGTCGACGATGTCCTCCAGCGCGGACGGGATCAGGTACGGCGTGATGTTGAACCCGTCGACGGCACGGGTGCGGACGTAGCGGACCCACTCGTCGGCGACCTGGGACGGCGTGCCGACGAAGGCGGGGTGCCCGGGCGCGACCTGTCTCGCCAGTTCCAGCATCGACAGGCCGCGCTGCTCGCTCTGCTCGCGCCACCGGGCGATCAGCGCGAGCTTGCCGGTGCGCCGCTCGATGGGGATGGTGCCGCGCGACGGGTCGAGTTCGCCCTCGACGGGGTCGATGTCGGGAAGCGGCCCTTGCGGGTCGTACCCGGACAGGTCCGTCCCCCAGTACTGCTCGAAGAACGTGATCGCGCGCGGTGCCGACATCTGCTCCTCGCGCACCCAGCGGGCGCGTTCGACGGCCTCGTCCGGGGTGTCGCCGAGGACGACCGAGGCGCCGGGCAGGATCCGCAGAGAGTCGGCCGAGCGTCCGTACCTGGCCAGCCGCGCGCGCAGGTCGGCCGCGTAGGCGACGGCCTTGTCGTAGGGGGTGTTCGCCGAGAACACCACGTCGGCGCGGGACGCGGCGAGCTCCCGGCCGCCGTCGGAGTCGCCGGCCTGGAAGAGGACCGGCCGGCCCTGCCGGCTCGCGGGGACCGTGGGGACGGCGCGAAGATCCACCAGGTCGGTGCTGCGGGCGACCTCGCCGATGGAGCCCGGCCGGGCCCAGCTCTTGGCCTCCCCGGTGGCGACGACCGCGTCCGGCTCCCAGGCGTCCCACAGCGCGGTGACGGCGTCGACGAACTGGCCCGCCCTGTCGTAGCGGCGCTCGTGCGCCAGCCATCCGCCGTGGCGGAAGTTCGCACCGGTCCAGGCGTTGTCGGTCGTGACGATGTTCCAGCCGGCGCGGCCGTCCGACAGCAGGTCCAGGCTCGCCAGCCGGCGGGCCAGATCGGCCGGGAAGTTGTAGGTGGCGTTCTGGGTGGCGACCAGCCCGATCCGCTCGGTGACCGCGGCGAGGGCGGACAGCTGTGTGATCGCGTCCGGACGGCCGGCCACGTCCTGGTCGTGGACGCGGCCCCGGTTCTCCCGGACCCGCAGCCCCTCCCCGAGGAAGAACGCGTCGAACAGCCCGCGCTCCAGCAGCCGGGCGACCTCGACGAACGTCCCGATCGCGACATGGTCGGCGGCGGACGGATCGTTCCACAGCAGTTGCGGGCCGACACCGGTGTAGAAGACGCCGAGGTGGACCCGGGCGTGCGGATCGTAGAGGGCGCCGGTGGAGGCTTCGGTCATGGTCGAGTTCCCCTCAGGAGGCGGCGGTGAACCTGTTCGCGGGGCGGGGCAGTCCGAGGGCGTCCCGCAGCGTCGCGCCCGTCGCGGGCGGGCGGTGCAGGCCGGCCGCATCGAGGGCGGGCAGCACGTGCTCGGCGAGCAGGGGCAGGTCGGCGGCGAGGACGGCCGGATGAAGCCGCACCCCGTCGACGATCCCGGCGAGCGACCGCAGCAGGCGGGCGAATCCGCCGGCGGACCCCACGTACCGGAACCGGCCGGTGTCCGGCCAGGCGGCGGACTCCTCCAGCCGGGCGGCGCGTCCGGCGGCCGACGCGTCGGTCCCGCCCAGGAGGACCTCGATCTCGGCGAACGCCAGCGGGGTGCCGGTCTCCCGTGCCTCCGCCGCGCGTTCCCCCAGAGCGGCCGTGTCGTGCCCGCCGACGAGGGCGATGTCCGCGCGGGCTCCGAGCTCCAGGGCGGCCGGGGCGAGGACGACGACCTGGCCCTGCGGCGGCCGGGGCGTGATCAGCGGGCCCTTGACCGTGAACCGGGCGCCTGCGAAGTCGACGTGGTGGACCCGGTCGGCGTCCAGGAACCGGCCGGTGGCGGCGTCCTTGATGACGGCGCCGTCCTCCCAGGAGTCCCAAAGGAGCCGGGCGGCGTCGACGACGTCGCGCACCTCCCGCCGCAGTTCCTCCGGCGCGAGCGGGGACGCCCCGATCGTCGCGAGCGACTCCGGGTCGTTCGCGGCTCCGACCAGCCACGCCGCCCGGCCGCGGCCGGCGTGGTCCAGGCTCGCGAGCTGGGTGGCGAGATGGAACGGCTCGGTGGTCGTCACGTGCAGGGTCGGCGCGAGGCCGATCCGCTCGGTGATCGTCGCGGCGAACGCCGCCCGGGCGCCGGCCTCCAGCCGTCCGGCGGCGTTGACGCCCGTGCTCGGCGGGACGGGCGCGTCGTCGAACGTGGCCAGGGTGAAGCCGGCGGCCTCCGCGGCGGCCACGCCCTCGCGCAGCGCTCCCGCGGTGAGGACCGCGCCGGGTGCTCGCCCGGAGTACCGCCACGCGGCCGGATGGGCGCCGTCCCCGTCCAGTTCGACGGCCGTCGGCAGGCGGGACTCACTCATGCGGCACCCTCCGGTTCGCGATCGGCAGCCGTCCTCCGCCGGACGGCGCCGACCCTCTGCCGGGAACAGTAAGCACCGCTCATGTTGCCGTCAATACCTACCGTAAAAGTATGAATTTGCAGGAGCTCCCCGCCCGCTCCCTTCCCGCTCGGCGTCCTCGGGAGCCGCGGAACGAAGTGGCCCCTGCGCGGTCAGGCGTGCGCGGCGTACCGCGTCTTCACGAGCCGCTGAAGGTCGGCGACCAGCCCGTCCGCCCCCGGGTTCGCGGGCGCGGCACGACGCAGGCGATCAGGATCTCGCCGACGTAGAGCCCTTGCGCTGGCGCGTCGGCGTACATGCCGGGCTATCGGGTATTCGCGCTACAAGATCGTCAACAGTCCATGTCGGCTCGTTGTCGGCTCGGCGGTTCCGAATCAGAAGGACACGCGGCGGCACCATGCGGCACGGAATTCGGGCTCGTTGCGGACGGATCGGCACAGGCCGACACTGAACGGGCCGCTCCGATACGGCAGTTCGTGCCGAGGCGTTACGTGAGGTCGCCCGCCGACGACTGAACTTGCTGGCTTCAGCTTGGACGAGCCGCCAGGCCACCGCCAGCTTGACGCTCGGCGTGGCGCACCGTGACAACGGGCTCGCCCGATCCGGTTGGGGACGGTGAGGTCGCCCAGCCGAATCGGCGTGAACCGCGCGGTAGCGCTTTCCATCGCATCCTTCCTCACTCGCCGACCGGTCCCGTGGTCACGCCCGCGGCGGCGAGCACCGCGCGAGTGCGGGCCGCCATGAGGGACGCCGCCTCGGCCGGCGGAAGCGCGGCGAGGTCCTGTGAAAGGACCTCCACGGAGACAGGGGCGATCAGCGCGGCGCGGCTGACGGCCTGCAGCAACCGGACGAGGTCGAACTCCCCCGTGCCCGGTGGCGACCGGTGGCGTTTGGTGTCGCTGAGGTAGTCGTCCTCCTGCGGGATCAGTGGACCGTCGTTGATCTGCAGCATCGCGATGTGCTCGGCCGGTATCCGGCGCAGGGCCTTCTCGTCGGGATGCCCGCGGAAGTGGTGCCAGCTGTCGACGCACACTCCGCCGTTGGCGCGTCCGGCCGCACCGACGATGGCCGCGGCGGTCGCCGCGTCCGGAATGTTCGTTCCGGGAATGAACTCGATCGCGAGCGTCAGGCCGTGGCCGGCCGCACGATCGCAGAGCGCGGCGAAGCGTGCCACCGCATCCGCTTCCAGGACGGGGGATCCGAACGTGCCGAGCACCTGCAGCCGGCGGGCGCCCAGCCGTTCCCCCATGCGCAGGATGCGGTCCAGCGCCGGTTCCGGTGTGGGGGCCGGAAGGCCGCCGGCCGCGCCGGCGGGGTGCTCGGCCGCGAAGCCGACGACGGCCTCCACCTCCGACACCACCAGTGCGTGGTCGGCGAGGATCGACAGGAGGTCCGCGTCCGACGAACCGGTATCCCGCAGCCGGTCGTACTCGGCGAGGCTCAGGCCGATCGCGGAGAAGCCGGCCCCGTGCGCGGCGGCCGCCCGTTCGGCGAACGGGACCGGGCCCAGACTGCCGCAGGCCAGGGTGAGGCTGGGCACGCCGCCCACTGCGGCACTCATCCGCGGCGAAGGGGCCGGAAGAACTCCCTGACATCGGCGACCAGCAGTTCCGGGACCTCGGCCCAGGCGAAATGGCCGCCCCTGTCATGCTCCTGCCAGTACACGAGGTTCGCGTTCTCCTCGGCGACCCGTCGCGGTCGGTAGACGACGTCGACCGGGAACACGCTGACCCCCACCGGGACGTCGATCGCGGGTTTCCGGTCATGCACCGGACTCCAGGGCGCGCGGAACTCGTGCCAGTACATCCGGGCGCTGGACACGAACGTCTCGGTGAACCAGTAGATGCCGACCAGGTCGATCAGGGCGCGCCGCGCGAAGGAGTCATCGAGCAGACCGTCGTGGTCGCTCCAGTTGTAGCGCCGCTCCAGGAGCCACGCCGCGAGCGCCACGGGTGAGTCGTGCATGCCGTAGGCGAGCGTCTGAGGGTCGGTGCTCTGCGCGGCGACATGGGACAAGGTGCCCGCCCACCGCTGCTCCATGAGATCGAAGCGGTGCCGCTCCTCGGGTGCGAAATCCTCCCTTCTCATCGCGCGGACGGGGCCGTTGAGCCTGGCCAGCAGCATGTCCAGCGTGGAGGAGCCGGACGTGCGCGATTCACGGGCCGAGCCCAGGGACGGCGGGCTCGTCGCATGGAGTCCTATGACGCGTTCGCTGTGCGCGTGGGCGAGGTGGGCCGAGACCCGGACACCGAGATCACTTCCCGCGACCGCGAACCGGTCGTATCCCAGCAGGGTCATCAGCTCGGCCCAGCGGTCGGCCGTGTTCGCCGTCTGCACGCCCTCGATCTCCAGCGGTCCGGAGAAACCGAATCCCGGCAGCGAGGGGATCACCACATCGAACGCGTCGGCGGGATCGCCGCCATGCGCGCCCGGATCGGTGAGCGGGCCGATCGCCTCCTTGAAGTCCCAGAACGTCCACGGCCACCCGTGTGTGAGGATCAAGGGCAGCGGGCTGGGCCCCTTGCCCCGCTCGTGCAGGAAGTGGACGGGGACGCCGTCCAGCACGACGCGGAAGTTGGCGAAGGAATTGATCTCCGCTTCGGTCTCCCGCCAGTCGTGGTCGAGCCAGAACGCGACGAACGACCGCAGGTAGTCCGCGTTGGTGCCGTACCGCCAGGTCGCGTTGCCGATGTCGAGCGGGTATCGGGTACGGCGCAGCCGGCTCTTGAGGTCGGCCACCGCCTCGTCCTCGACCGCCGCGGTGAAGGGCTCCGGTCGCATGGTGCTCCTAGCCGGCCGAGACGTCGTGGGGACGGGCGGGCTGGTCGATGACGCCCGTGTCGAACCATCTCTCCAGGCGGGCCCGCTGGCGTTCGCTGACGTACTCGATCCGCGTCCCGCCCGGCGCCGTGTCCGGGCTGACGTAGAAGACGGAGATCGCACCGTCGGAGCCGCGGAAAACGGCGTCGATCTTCGCCCCCGATGCCTCGACCTCGGCGAGTCTGGCGTCGATGTCGGGCTCCCATACCCCCAGGTGGTGCGGGCCGGCCCCGTGCGCGGAGGAATAGATCCCGTCCCCGGAGAACTCGATGAGTTCGAGCCGGAACGGGCCCTGCCTGGTATAGGTGACGGTCGCTTCGATGGGACCGGTCGTGCCGTTGATGCGGTCGTCGACCTCGTACGGCTTCATGGTGACGGGTTCGTTGAACATATAGCCGAACCGGGCGCTCAGATCCCCCATCGCCGCGGCGATGTCGGGGACGAGGATGCCCGCGTGATACGGGATGAGCACGGTCATCGCCTTTGGTCACATCCATTCGTTCCGGGGCGCTCCGGCCGGGGCGCCGTCACCAGGTCACCGGAAGGTCTTTCAGGCCCCACACGATGGCGTTGCGGTCCGGTTCCAGTTCGGAGACCGGCACGGCGAGCCGCAGCGATGGAACGCGGCGCAGAAGGGCCGAGAACACCGCTTCCATCTCCGCGCGGGCGAGGTTCTGTCCGAGACAGGCGTGCACCCCGAGCCCGAAGGTGAGATGGCGGCGGTCGCCGCGGGCCGGATCGAACCGGTCCGGGTCGGGGAAGACGTCGGGATCGTGGTTGGCCGCGGCGGTGAGCGGCAGGATCCCCTCCCCGGCGTTGATCGGGCACCCGGCGACGCTCATGTCCCGGGCCGCGAGCTTGGGAACGGTGAGGTCGGTGATGGCATGGATGCGCAGGATCTCCTCGATGGCACCGGGCATGAGGTCCGGCCGCAGGCGGACCCGCTCGGCCTGCTCCGGTTCGGTGAGGAAGGTCAGCATGCCCAAGGTGATCATCTTCGCGGTCGTCTCGTGCCCGCCGATGAGCAGCAGCATCGCGAAGCCCACCAGCTGCTCGTGGGTGAGCTGCCCCGTGCGCACCCGCTCGACCAGCAGCCTTCCGAGAACGCCGTCGCCGGGATCGCGTTCCTGCTCGGCCACCTGCGCGCGGATGAAGTCCTCGACGTCGCGCAGGGCCTCCTGGAACGCCTCCGCCGAGGTGGTCATGTCGAGCAGCCGCTCGGTGAGGCTTTCGAACAGCTCGTGCGCGGCGTAGTCGATGCCCAGCAGCAGGCAGATCACCTGGCTCGGGATCGGCCGGCTGACCAGCCGGTGGAGGTTCGCGGGCCGCGGCGCGTCCAGGAGCCGGTCCACGGCATCGTCGACCAGTTCGCGGATGCGGGGCGCCATCCCGGCGATCCGCTTCGGGGTGAACTCGGGCGCGAGCATCCGGCGGTAGAGCGCGAGGACGGCTTCTCGATGAGCTCGCCGACCTCGTCCAGGGTGAGCATGATGATGTCCTCGACACGGTTGAGGTTTCCGAGAGCCACCTGGCGCGCGGCGATCTCGCGCAAGGGCAGGCGGGCCTCGTGCAGCAGCCGGACCATGGTGGTCTTGCTCTGCTCGCGCGCGGGAAGGTGCAGCTCGACGGCGCGAAGGGCGGTGTCGAAGGTCTCCCGCGCCTGCGCGTCGGCCAACCGGGAGCGGACGTCGTCGGCCAGTTCCATCCGTTCCCGTGCCAGGCGCGCGGCCTGGGGGCCGGGGTCGTGGTCCGCGGGCTGCAGCCGCAGCCGGTCGATGATCCCGAGCGGTATCGAAGGATGGGTCTCCCAGGTCTGCGGCATCGCCTCGTATTCCTGCGTCGCCCGGGAACCGAACTCGACGAGGAAGTCCTCGAACCCGCGAGCGAACGCGCGCACGTGCGGCTCGCTCCGGGACCGGAGCCGGTTCCAGAGCCCCTCGGCGCCCGCGTCGAACTCGGCCGTCAGCTCGGGTGAATCCGCCACCTCCCGCCCCAGCGCCCAGAGCGCGGCGGCCGGCGCGGCGGAGGCGACGTTGCCCCAGCCGCTCATCAGCCGCACCCGCAGCGTGTCGTCGGCCAGCGGTTCCAGCGCGGCGCCCAGCAGGCCGGTCGCCAGTGAGGACTCGTAGACCAGCAGGAAATGCTTGGTCACGACCGGCCCGTAGTGCTCGTCGATCACCGTCCGGTACCGGGCCATCAGCTCCCGGTCGCTCAGCCTGCCGAGGTCGGGGCGCTCCAGCCGCACCTTGCGGGCCCGTCTCGCGTCCTCCTCGAGATCCGTTCGGGGTATCGCCTGGAAGGTCCGTTCGATGCTGCGCTGCATGCGCGCGGTAAGGTGCGGGGCCTCATCGCCCGGACGCGGACGGTACACGGGTGCGTCCGCCCTCGTGCCGAGGTATTCCCTGCTCATGGCCTCCGGGTCGGTGCCCGGCATGCGCACCCCGAAGACCCATTGCACGGACAGGTTGATGTAGCAGTATCCGTGCACCACCGCCTGGATGTCCTGCAGACCGGGCCGGAACTCGTTCTCCTCGAAGGCCCCGAACTCGACCAGGGCCCGCTTCCACGCGCGATCGGAGATGGGGCCCGCGAAGGCCGTCCACTGCAGGGGGCTGATGACGTCCGGCGTGACCTCGTCGACGTTGCCGCGCGTGTAGACCGGATACCTGGTGCTGAGGGGGTCGTCGACGACCCACGGCCGGTCGATGTCGATCATGGTGGACCTCACTTCCGGCGGCCGGCGGCCACCCTGCGATGAAGTGCCATCCCCTCGCAGCACTCCAAATAACTCTAGGAATAAATAGTCTTATAGTCAATGAGTTGGAAATGCCTCACACCGATTTCAGCCCGTCGAGCAGGTCCGAGCATGAGGCACGATGGAAGAGGTCTGCACCCCTGCACCGCCGCCGACAGTGGATCGTCTAGTGGACGACTAACCTCGCCCGAGATGCGCGCCCATATAGGCCGCCTCGACCGCCGCCCCCACGTCAGGGGCGTCGGCCGCCCCGCGGAAGACGACACCGCCGAGATTGATCACCACCGCGTCGTCGGCGACGCCCAGGGAGAAGTCGACGGCCTGCTCGACGAGCAGCACGCCCAGTCCTTCGCTCCGCAGCGCCTGGACCAGGTCGAAGAGCTCATCGACGATGGTCGGCGCCAGCCCGGTCGTGGGCTCGTCGAGCATGAGGACCCGGGGGCGTGCCGCCAGCGCCTGGGCGATGGCGAGCATCTGCTGCTGGCCGCCGCTGAGCAGGCCCGCCGGAGAATCGCGCTTCGCCGCCAGCGCCGGAAAGCGCTCGAAGGCCTCGTCGACACGGGCGGCGAGCTGCGCACCGGACGGTCTTTCGGCGTAGGTGCCGAGGACGATGTTCTCCCTGACCGTGCGTTCGCGGAAGACCCGCTTCCCCTCCTGCACGTAGGCGAGCCCGGACCGGGCGCGCTTGGGCGCGGAGAGCCGCGAGACGTCGCGGCCGTCCAGGAGGACCTCGCCGGACTCGAGCCGGTTGAGGCCGGAGATGAGGCGAAGCGTCGTGGTCTTCCCCGCGCCATTGCGGCCGAGCAAGGCGGTGATCTTCCCCCGCTGGACGCTCAGCGTGACGTCCCGGACGACCCGCAGGTCACCGTATCCGCCGGCGATGGAACGGACTTCCAGCACGGGGCTCATGGCGTGCCCTTCCCGGTCAGGGCGTCCCCGCCCTCGGCCGAACGCCTGCCGAGGTAGCGGCGGACGACGTCCTCGTCCCGGGCCACCCGCTCGGGGACGCCGGTGGAGATGACGTGCCCCTCCGCCAGGACGATGACATGGTCCGCGATCTCGCGGACGAGCTCGAAGTTGTGCTCGACCAGCACCACGGTCGCGCCGGCCTCCCGGACCGCCCGGATCAGGACGGTCAGCTCCGCCAGCTCGGTGTCGTCGAGGCCGGAGGCGACCTCGTCGAGCAGCAGCACCGCGGGATCTGCCGCGAGGGCGCGGGCGAACTCCATGAGCCGGCGCGTGCCCAGCGGCAGCGCGTCGGCGCGCAGACCGGCGGCGCGGCTCAGTCCGACGGCGGCGAGCGCCCTGCGAGCGGCCGCCAGGTCCGCGCGGCGGACCCGCCGGTAGCGCGGCAGGCGCAGCACCGTCTCCACGAGGGTCACGTTCCCCGAGCCCAGTCTCCCGGAGGCCACGACCTCCCTGACGTTCAGCGACGCCGGCACGAGCGGTGTCTGGAACGTCCGGGCGACACCGTGCCGGACGGCCCTGCCCGTCGATCCCGAGACCGGCGAACCACCGACCCGGACCTCGCCCGCCCGGGGCTTCAACAGGCCGGACACCACGTTGAGCAGGGTGGTCTTGCCCGAGCCGTTGGGTCCGATGATCGCGGTGACGGTTCCCGGTTCGGCGCGCAGCGAGACGTCCTCGAGCGCTGTGAAGCCCCCGAAGCGCACGGTCACGGAGTCGACGACGAGCGGCTCGCCCGGGAGCGGAGGGACATCGACCGACTCCTGTCTGCTCGGGGCGATGCCCTCTTCGCCGCGGGCCCGGCCGAGCAGGCGGTCGAAGACCCGATGGCCCAGACCGGCGGCGCCGGTGCTCAGGAAGACCCCGCCGAGGACGAGGACGATGCCGTAGGCCACCTCGGCGTACTGGTCGAAGAGGGACAGCTGGCGCGGGCCCAGCTGGAGCAGCGCCGCCCCGATCACGGCGCCGTAGACGGAGCGGGCGCCGCCCAGGATGGCCGCCGCCAGGATCACCAGGCCGAGTTCGAACGTGAAGACACTCGGTGCGATGTAACCGTCCAGGTACGCGTACAGCGCACCGCCCAGCCCCGCGGGGACCGCTCCGAGTGCGTACGCTCGCAACTTTGTCCGATAGGTGGAGATCCCCAGCGCCTTGGCGAGGACGGAGCTCTCCTTGAGCACGAGGAAGGCCGTGCCCTGACGGGAGTGGACGAGGTTGCGCATCGCCGCGAACCACAGCGCGGCCACGATGATCGCGGTCGTATAGAACGTGGGATTGTCGAAGGGCAGGCCTCCGAGGGTCGGGCGGCTGATGCCGCTCAGCCCCGCCACACCTCCGAGCCGACCGTGCAGCAGGTTGACGATCCGCGGGATGAGGTCGAGGAGCAGCAGCGAGAACAGCGCGAGCACCCAGCCGCCCAGCCGCAGCCCGGCCGCCCCCGACACGACGCCGACCAGCAGCCCGGCGAGGCCGGCGGCCGGCAGCGTGACGAGGACGTTGGTCACTCCGATCGTCGACAGGTAACCGACCACGTACGCCCCGGTGGCGTACATCAGAACCTGGCCGAGAGCGAGTTCGCCCGCGTAGCCGAAGCTGAGGTTGAGCCCGCCGACCGCCAGCGCGAGGACCGCCACCAGGATGATCTGGCGCTGGGCGTCCAGGCCCAGCCCCAGCCACGGGCCCGCCGCCAGGACGGCGGCGCCGAGGAGCGCGAGCACCGGTCCGACGGCGGCCCAACGCGCACTGAGCGCCAGGAGAGCCCGCTTCGGCACCAGGTGGGGAAGTGAGCTAGACAAGACGCGGCTCTCCCTTGCTCAGCAGCCCGGTGGGCCGCAGGAGGAGGATGAGGGCGAGGATGACGATGACGGCGATGTCGCCGTAGTCGTTCCCGAGGTGGCGGTTCGAGAAGGCCTCGACCAGCCCCACCACCGTCCCGCCCAGGAGGGCGCCCAGGTGGCTGCCGACGCCGCCGAGGGCCATGGCGACGAACCCCTTGAGCGCCAGCACGAGTCCGATCGTGGCGACCGCGTAGGTCGTCTGCGCCATCACCGGTCCGACCAGTCCTCCGAAGATCCCGGCGATCGCGAACCCGAGCATCGACAGCCGCCGCACATCGATGCCGCGGAGCGCGGCGGCGTCCTCGTCCTCGGTGCGGGCGAGGCCGGCCAGACCGAGGCGCGATCGATGCGTCCAGACGTGGAACCCGAGGGTCGCGACGACGGCGATGACGATGAGCAGGAGCTCGTTCGGCCGGACCTGGCCGCCGAGGACCGTCCACGTCCTCTCGGGGACGACGGTGACCCGCAGGGGATCCGGACCCCAGATGACGATCGCCGCTCCCGCGATGACGGTCGAGACCCCGAGCGTGGTGACCAGCTCGGTATGGCCGCCATGACCCCGCAGCGGCCTGATGGCGACGCGTTCCTCGGCGACGGCGACGAGCCCGCCCAGCACCGCTCCGATGAGCAGCACCACCGGCAGCGGCAGCGAATGCTGGGTGAGACCGGCATACGCCGTGAAGGCCCCCACCGTGAAGAACTGGGCGGTCGCGAAGTTGAGCACTCCGGTAAGGACGAGGGTCATGTTGTAGGTGAGCGCAACGAGCGTGTAGACGGACCCCATGGTCAGTCCCGCCCACAGGACGGTCATCGGCTCACCTCCTCTTCGCGGCCCCGCCGCACCGCTCTCCGGCGGCGGGTCGATCTCACCGGGCCGGCCGGGCCCGTCTCCCGCGCCTGGCTCAACTGCTCGCCTCGAACTGCCCCTGGACGAGCACCGAGGCCGGCAGGTAGGAGAAGTCGGAGTCGTTGACCACCGGGAAATGCGCCTTGGTGCTGTAGGCGTAGGCGGCGTAGGTGGTCCACGGGACGGGACTCGGCCGCTTCAGCGACTCCATGGCCTTCTTGAGGTCCGCGGGATCGGTGCCGCCCGCCTGCTCGGCCGCGACGCCCAGCACCTGGAGCGCGTCGTAGGGCTCGGCCGCCAGGGTGATGATCTGCTTGACGGGGCCCTTGGCGGCGACGGCCTTGACCATGCGTTCGGTGGCGGGCTGCCACGACCCGCGTTCCGATAGCGCGGCGACCTTGAACGTCTGGATCAGGACGTCCTTCAGCGCCGAGGAATCCACCAGCGAGGCGGGGTTCGAGCCGGCGAAACCGGAGTCGCCGATGACCGGCACCGACCAGTTCAGCTTCTGGCGCGCGTCGAGGATGTAGCCGACCGCGGGGCCGTATCCGGAGGCGAGGAGCAGGTCCGGCCTCGCGCTCCGCAGGGCGTCCAGCGGAGCCGTGAGGTCGGTCGCCTTGCTGTCGTAGCTCTGGGCCACGAGCTTGATACCGGTGCCCTTCACCGCGTTCTCGATCGCCGACCGGTTGTAGGTGCCCAGCGCGTCGTTGGAGGCGATGAACGCGAGGGTGCGGACGCCGCGGGTCTTCATGAAGCGCACGGCCGAGGCGTAGTTCTGGTCGTTCGCCGACTGGTAACCGAAGTGGTAGGGGTACTTCTTCGGGTCGTCCATGGACCTGTCCGACGCGGTGGTGCCGGAGAGCACTCGCGCGTTCGTCAGGGCGGGCAGCATGGCGAGCGTCTCGTTGCTGGTCGCCCCGGCCAGGACGTAGTCGGGCCGCTCGCTCCCGTTGAGCCGCGACTGGAGCCGGGACACCGCCTCGGTCGGGTTGAGCTTGTCATCGACCGAGGCGATCTCGATCTTGCGGCCGCCGATGCCGCCACGGCCGTTGAGGTCGTCCGCGGCCGCCTGCAGGCCGCTCATCTGGAGCTTGGCCTGTTCGGCCAGTGCCCCCGACAGCGGAAGCACGGCCAGCACCCTGAAGGGACCGTGGCTGTCGGCTTTGCCCGTCCCCCCGCCGCCACAGGCCGAGAGGGTGATGAGCGCGAGCGCGGCGGCGCCCGTTCGGATCGTTCTACCTGGGGTGATTCTCACAGGACTCACGCCTCCTCGGTGGACAGTCCTGACGTGGCGTGAAATCTAAGGACAGCTTGTCTAGTTCTCAATAGTTGATCACTAGAGTTTATCGAATCGTGTCCGTCCTGCCCGCGGGAGCGGCCATCAGAGCAGGCGAACCGGGATATCGAGGGGTGTGGCGACCGGCCGGGAGCGGTCACCTCAGGGCGACATATGCCCAACTTTCTCCATATATGTACTTTTCATCCGGCGGTGACGACACAGCCCGGGCCGGCTCAGGCCGGCCCGGGTCGGAGTCGAAGCAGAGTCAGAGTCGAAGGAGGTCCAGCGGCGGCGCGCTCACGTCAGGGAGCCGGCTATCCGCCGAGCCGCCCGGTCGAAGAAGACCGTCGGCTCGCCCTCGTCGACATCGGCGTCCATCACCAGACCGAACAGCACCGTGTGATCTCCCGCCGTGATGCGTTCGGCCGTCCTGCATGACAGGTGCGTGAGGGCGTCCGGCAGGCGAGGCAGGCCCCAGGCGTCGGCGCCGAAGTCGGCGCCGAACTTGTCGTCGACCTTCGAGGCGAACCGCTTCGCCAGAGGCCAGTGGTGCGGCCGGAGCACATCGATGGCGAACAGGTCGGCGCGCTCGAACACGGCATGACAGCGCGCCGTGGTGTCCAGGCATGTCAGCACGAGCGGGGGATCCGCCGAGACCGAGGTGAAGGCCGTGGCCGTGAAGCCGTGCGCCCGGCCGTCGCCGGCGCGGGTCGAGACGATCACCACGCCGCTGGCGAACCTGCTGAGCGCCGCGCGGAACGTGGCGGCGTCCACCCGCTGGGACGGCTCGCCATCGGGAATCGCCCACGGGTCGTGGCGGCCGACGCCACGACCCGATCCGGCGCCTACGCGAAACACGGGATGACGTGCTTTCCGAGCAGCTCGATGGCATGCATCGTGCGGTCGTGCGGCAGCGACCAGAACTGCATCATGCAGAGCAGCTTGTCCAGGTCCGCCTCCCGCTGGAGGCGTTCGATCTGCTTGACGCAGGTGTCCGGGCTCCCGACGACGCACATGCCGTTGTCGATGAGGTACTGCAGATCGACGTCGCGAGGGTCGATGCCTTCGAAGTCGGTGACCTGGAAGCCCTCGTCGGCGTCGATCTCCTCGGGGCGCCGTCCGCTCTTGCGCGCCTCGAGCACGGGCGCGCTCGAGGAGATCTGGGCCTGCACGTAGGACATGAAGCCCGCCTCCGCCTCCTCGCGCGCCTGCTCGTCGGTGTCGGCGCAGTGCACGAGGGTGAACGTGGCCGCCTTGTCGTTCACGGCCGCCCCCATCGGCTCGGCTCTGGCGACGGCCTCCCGGTAGGCCCTGACCCGGCGGCCGACCTCCTCAGGCCGGACGAGCACGGTGAAGGTGAGCAGCCCGAGCCCCTTCTCCCCCGCCTCGACGTGCGACTTCAGGCTCGTGCACGCCGACCAGATCGGCGGATGGGGGTCCTGGACCGGCATGGGCACGACCGTCCGCTCGGGAATGTCGAAGTACTTGCCGCTGTGGGAGAACGTGCCCGTCTCGCTCTTCCAGATCGCGGTGATGACCTCGAGCGCCTCCTGCCACATCGCCGACGTCTCGTCGTAGGGGATGCCGAAGCCGCCGAGCTCCGTCAGCGTGATCGACTTGCCGGTCCCGAGCTCGACCCGCCCGTTGCTGAGGATGTCGAGGGTCGCCGCCCGCTCCGCCACGCGGACGGGGTGGTTGTACGGGTAGGGCAGCAGGGCGACCCCGTGCCCTATGCGGAGGGCGGACGTGCGCTGCGAGATCGCACCGTAGAGGACCTCCGGGGCCGACGAGTGGGAGAACCCCGGCTGGAAGTGGTGCTCGACGGTCCAGAACGATTCGAATCCGGCCTGCTCCGCGTGCACCGCCTGGTCCATGACGTCGTGGAACGCCTGCCGCTCCCGGTCGCGGTGCTTGAACGGGCTGGCGACCTGCACCTCGTAGAAGAGACCGAAGTCCATCAGGTACCTCCACCTGTGTAGTAAGTGCTTACACCATAGGCGGGCCGGCGGAGTTTGTCACGCGTGGTAGTAGAGCCCGCCCGCCACGCAGATCGCTTCGCCCGTGACATAGCTGCTCCGGTCGCTGCCGAGGAACAGCACCGCCTCGGCGATCTCCTCGGGGGTCGCCGCACGTCGCAGTGCCGCCTTCTGCGAGGTCTCGCGGACGTAGTCGGAGCCGAAGAGGGACTCGATGCCGGGGTTGGGGACGAAGCCCGGTGCGACGGCGTTGATCCGCACGTTGTGCGGTCCGCACTCCGATGCCGCCGCCCTCGTCAGCCCGAGCACGCCCGCCTTGGCCGCCGAGTAGGACGCGGTGCCGTCTGCCGGTCCCGTCCAGGCGTTGACCGAGGCGATGTTGATCACCGAACCGGCGCGACGCTCGATCATCGCCGGAAGGCAGGCGCGCATCATGAAGAAGGTGCCGGTCAAGCACACGTTCAGGACCTTCTCCCACGAGCGGGTGCTGGTCTCGACCAGCGGCGAGAGGTCGGTGAAGGCGGCGTTGTTGACCAGGACGTCGAGGGGGCCCACCGCTTCGACGGCCGCCGCCACCCCCACTCGGACGCTCTCCTCCCGGCCGACATCGATCACCGCCGGCACCACCGTCGCGCCCGTCGCCGCCGCGAGGTCCCTCGCCGCGGCGGGGGTCCGCGTCTCGCTGCGGTCCGTGAGCACGACGGTCGCGCCGGCCTCGGCGAACAGCCGTGCGCAGGCCGCGCCGATCCCCGGCCCCGCGGCCCCGGTGATCAGGACCTTCTTTCCCTGGACGTCGCCGCTGTGTGACATGGCGTGATTCCTCTCGTGATGTGGGGTGTGCATGGATTCGGGGCCTCAACGGGCCGCCGGTCCTCCGGCGTGAAAGGGCTAGTCTCGGACCCATGCCGACAAGCGCAGGGCGGGACAAGGCCACACCTGCCGAGGGTTCGTCTCGCCGACGCTCCCCCGGAACGATCCGCGACATCATCGTCAAGGCCGCGGCCGAGGTGTTCGAGGAGAAGGGCTACAAGAGCACGACCACCCGGGAGATCGCGCACCGGGCCGGGGCGTCCGAGACGCTGATCTTCCGTCATTTCGGCAACAAGTCGGGCCTGTTCCGGCAGGCGGTGATGGAGCCGTTCGCCGCCGAACTCGACGCCCTGGCTCGGTCCTTCGATCCGAGCAGGCCGTCGCGGGAGTTCTTCAGCAGGCTCCTCGCCACGCTGCGCACCGAGCGACGCAAGATCATGGCGCTGCTCACCGTCAGCAGCTTCGCGGAGGACCCCGACCTGCGAATGGACGAGGCGAGCGCGTCCCCGATCGCGCCGGTCTTCAGCTCGCTGATCGGCGTGACCGAGGGCGATGTCGAGCACTACGGCTTCGCGAACGTCGACGTCAGGCTGACCACCGCGATCTCCGTGGCGACGCTGCTGGGGCTGGTCGCCTTCGACGAGTGGCTGTTCGACGAGCCATTGGACGACGAGCGGCTCGCGGCGCTCGAGCGTGAGACTCTCATGCAGCTCGCGCACGGACTCGCACATCGGCCTCCCTCGCAACCGGCCGGCGGTTCCCGACCCTGACGGCTCCGGGCGTGTCGCCTCCACCAGCTCGCTCGAAGGTGTTCCGAGGCTAGACCTTGTCTATCACTCAATAGTCTTAATCCCAAGCATACTCTCGCCCGTCCAGCCAGTACGGCCGCCGTGTTCGCATGCCCAGGCTCCGGATGTTCTTCATCGTTGAATAGTTGTGTGCTGGAGTTTTCCGGAGGTACAGTCGACGCCTGCTCCCGATGTACGCCGCAGCCCCGAGCGGATGGAGACGGCAATGCCGGACCCTTTGGTGACGAGTCGCGACGGGCACCGGCCCGGGTCGATCCTCGGTCCCGTCGAGCATCACGTCGCGGTGAGACCGGACGCCGTGGCGCTGATCGACGGCGCGCGACGGCGCACTTTCGCGGAACTCCGCCGCGGCTGGCTGCGGAGCGCGGCGGCGATCGCGGGCTCCGGACTGGACGTCGGTGATCGCATCGCGGTGCTGGACTGGAACAGCATCGAGGTCGTGGAGCTGCTGCTCGCCTGCGCCCACAGCGGGACGGTCCTCGTGCCGATGAACGCGCGCCTCACCGTGGCCGAGCACGCCCAGGTCCTGCGGTCGGCCCGGCCGAGACTGGTCATCGCCCACCGCGACCTCGCCCGGACGGCCCGCGAAGCCGTGGCCGCCGCCGGGCTGAGCGGCGTGGCGGTGATGACCACGGGCGGGGACGACGGTGCCCGGGACGCCGGGCAGGACACCTATGAAGGGTGGCGGGAACGGGCCGAGGAGTCCGTCGCACCGCGCGACCACCACATCTTCTGCATCACCTACACATCCGGCTCCACGGGGAAGCCGAAGGGCGTCATGATCCGCCACGAGGCCGTCACCACGTTCCTCCCGGCCGCCTCGGGCGTCTGGGGCTTCGACGAGCGGTCGGTGGGCCTCGTCCCGCTCCCCCTCTTCCACGTCGGCGCCATCTCCTGGATGCTGAGCAGCACCATCAACGGCGGTAGCGCGGTCCTGCTGAGGCGGCCCGACGCGGACGAGATCATGGATGCCGTCGAGCGGTTCGGCGGCACCCACATCAACGTCGTCCCGGCCGTCCTGCAAGGAATGCTGCAGTCGCACCGCGCACGGCCGCGCGACTGCTCGACGCTGCGGACGGTCACCTGCGGAGGCGCCCCGGTGCCCGAGGCCTTCCTGCGGGCGGCGTTCTCGGAGTTCGGCTGCCGTGTCATCGCCTTCTACGGGTTGACGGAGGCGGGCGGCGGTGTGAGCCACCAGGAACTGCTGCCCGAGTACCTGGACGGCCGGAACGCGGAGCGGCTCTTGTCCTCCGGCCGCGCGATCGAGGGCATCACAGTCCAGATCCGGGACTTGGGCACGGCGGCGCCCGTGCCCGCCGGCGTCGAAGGCGAGATCGTCGTACGGACGCCGGGCCTCATGGCGGGCTACTGGGACGACCCCGATCTGACGGCGCGGACGATCGACTCCGGATGCTGGCTGCGCACCGGCGATATCGGCTACATGGACGCGGAGGGATATCTGTTCCTGCGGGGGCGGCTCAAGGACGTCATCATCTCCGGCGGCGAGAACATCCACGCGGCGGAACTGGAGAACGTCATCCTGCGGCATCCCGGGGTGCGCGAGGCATGCGTCGTGGCCCGGCCGCACGAGCGCTGGGGCGAGACACCCGTCGCCGTCGTCGTGTGCGACGAATCCGCGGACGTCGCGCCGGCCGCCGTCATCGCGTGGTGCCGCGAGCATCTGGCCGGCTACAAGTGCCCTACGCAAGCCGTCGTCGTACCGGAGATCCCGCGCACCGCGACAGGCAAGTACGCCAAGAACGTCATTCGCAGATCCATGGAGAAGTACGGGCCGGACGAGCTCCATCTCCACCTCTGATCCCGTCGGCACCCGGCCGGCGGAACCAGAGGTCAGGGGCGAGGGCGCCACCTCGACCGCACCGTTGCGATCACCTACCGGATGAAAGCGTGAGGAGCACGTGGCATACGCGTTCGATCCCGAGCTGGCCGCGTCGGTGGCCGGCCTCCCGGTCACCGATCTCGCCGACCTCGCCGCGGCCCGGGCGCACGACGCGCCCACCACCGCCATCGACCTTCCGGATCAGTACCGGGGCGCCGTCACGGCCTCGACGCAGACGGCCCCGGCCGTCCGCGGCGGGCCGCCGGCCGTCCTGTCCGTCTACCGGCCGTCCGCCCCCGGACCACGGCGGTCGGCGGTGCTGGCGATCCACGGCGGCGGCTTCGTCGTCGGCGCGCATCGCGGATACGCTCGCGAATGCTGCCGGCTGGTCACCGAACTGGGCGCGGTCGTCGTCGCGGTCCACTACCGGCTCGCGCCCGAGCATCCGTTCCCGGCGGCGTTTCTGGACTGCCTGGCGGCGCTGAGCTGGATGCACGATCACGCCGACGGCCTGGGCATCGATCCGGGGAGGGTCGCGGTCGTCGGTGACAGCGCGGGCGGGGCCCTCGCCGCGGGCCTGTGCCTGTACGCGCGCGACCACCAGGGGCCGCCGATCAGTTTCCAGTTCCTGGGCATTCCCGTACTGGACGACCGGCTGCGGACCGCGTCCATGACCCGGTTCGTCGACACACCCCTGTGGCACCGCGGCGCCGCCGAGCTCAGCTGGCGGTACTACCTGGCCGGCGGTACGAAGCTGGGCGACGCCGACGGTCTGCGCTACGCCGCGCCGGCTCGGGCCGAGGACCTCGCCGGGCTACCGCCGGCGGCGATCGCGATCTGCGAGTTCGATCCCTTGCGGGACGAAGGGCTGATCTACGGTCAGCGGCTGCTCGCCGCCGGTGTGAGCACCGAGATCCACCACTATGCCGGGACCTTCCACGGCTCGACGCTGCTGTGGCGGGCCGCGGTGAGCAAGCGGATGTGGCGCGACCGCATCGAGGCCCTCACCCGCGCGCTTCGAGCCGCGCCGGTGAGGACCCCTCCCCGCGGAGCGTGACGCCGGCCGCTACCGTCCCGGGCCGTACATCTCGTCGATCACTTCGGCGTACCGCTCGGTGACCCCGCGGCGCCGCAACTTGCCCGAGGCGGTCAGCACGTCGCTCCCCATGTCCCACATTTCGGTGATGAGGCGGTACGCGCGGATCCGCTCGGCGCCCGGCAGCCGATCGTTGATGGTCTTCACCCCGGCCTCGATCTCGGCCCGAAGCTCCGGCGGAAGGGGATCGGCGGCCAGGCCGCGCTCCGCCGCCCACTGTTCGCACGCCGCCGCGTCCACGGTCAGCAATGCGGTGAGGTAGGGACGGCCATGCCCGACCACCACAGCGTGGGCCACGCACGGCAGCTGCCGCAGACTCGACTCGATGCCGATGGGGCTGACGTTGTGGCCCGAAGTCGGTACGAGCATCTCGTTCTTGCGGCCGACGACGGACAGGTTTCCGGCGGTGTCCAGGCGTCCGAGGTCCCCGGTCCGGTACCAGCCGTCGGCATCGAGCACTTCGGCGGTCTTGTCCGGATCGTGGAGATAGCCGCTGAAGACGGCCGGGCCGCGGACCGCGATCTCCCCGTCCTCGAGGACCTTGACCTCGACACCGTCGAACGCTTTGCCGCAGGTGCCGATGGCGATGTCGTGCGGATCCCAGGTGCCCACGCCGCCGCTCTCCGTCTGCCCGTAGCAGTCGGCGAGCGGTACGCCCTGGTCCAGCCAGAACCGATGCACGTGCGGGGGCATCGGCGCGGAGCCCGTGATCGCGACCGACAGGTCGGCCAGCCCGCGCCGGGCCAGCACCTGCGAGACCGCGTCCCCGCCCGCGCCGCCCGCTTCGGCGATCACCGCGTCGCGCAGCCGCTCCCACAGGCGCGGGGCGCCGAAGAGGAACTGGGGACGGATGTCGGCGATGACGTCGTCCAGTTCGGCGAGGGTCGGGCAGCAGGTCACCAGCGTGCCGGCGGCCAGATGCAGGTAGTGGGTCGCCAGCCGCTCACCGATGTGGGCCATCGGCAGATAGGACACCTGCCGCATCCCGGACAGGGGCTCCGCGATCCGCCGGGCCAGCGCGGTGGCCGAGAAGACCAGGTTCCGATGCCTCAACGGGACTCCCTTGGGGCGGCCCGACGTTCCCGAGGTGTAGATGACCGTCGCGACGTCGTCCGGCCCCACCGCGCGGACGGCCTCGTCGAGATCGAGGCGCGCGGACCCGGTGAGCGCCTCGAACGGGATCGCACCCGAATCGTCCCCGGTGTCGAGCCCTATGACCGTCGGCTGAAGGCCGAGGGTCTCGGCCGCCGCCAGCACACGTTCGTGGAACGTTCTGTTCTCCACGAGGAACGTCGTGGCCGCACTGTGGTCCACGACGTGGGCCAGCGCGGGGATCGAGGGCGAGTTGTACACCGAGATCGGGATGGCGCCGAGCAGCATGCAGGCGAGGTCCATCACGTGGAACTCGGGCCGGTTGCCCGACAGCAGCAGGACGCGATCACCCCGGTCCACACCGAGCCGCCGCAGCCCGGCAGCGGCGGCGAGCGACCGGTCGAGGTACTCCTGCCAGTTCATCGTCGAATACCCGGCACCGGCCCGCCACCGCAAGGCCGGCTCGAGACGACGCTCGGACACGGTACGGACGACGGCTGCGAGCAGGGTCTTCGAAATCGGGTGGTCAGCCTGCGTCATGACCTTCTCCCCCAAACGTGGCCGCCTGTCGAGGGCCGTTGCCATGGAAATGAGACCGCGGTGCGGGCCGCCGCCCTCCCGCCCCGCCCGCTCCTAGGAGACATAGCGCTCGAGGAGCCTGTTCTTGTACAGCTTGCCGTTCTCGCCCCGCGGCAACGAGTCGACGAAATCGACCGAGCGCGGGCATTTGTAGTGCGCCAACCGGTCCCTGCAGTAGCCGATCAGCTCCGCGGCCAGTTCCTCGCGCGGCGCGGCATCGCCTGCCGCGACGACCACGGCCTTGACGACCGCCCCGTACTCGTCGTCCGGGACGCCGATCACGGCGGCGTCCTCGACCCCGGGGTGCCCGGCCAGAACGTCCTCCGCCTCCTGCGGCTGGATGTTGACCCCGCCAGAGATGATCATGTGGTCGCGGCGGCCGGTGATGTAGAGGTAGCCGTCCTCGTCCAGGTACCCCATGTCGCCGACGGTGCGCCAGCCGCGCGGGTGCACCGAGTCCCGCGTCTTGGCGGCGTCGCCCCGGTACTCGAACCGCTGGGTTCCCTCGAACCACACCGTTCCGACCCGCCCCGCCGCGAGTTCGGCACCGTCCTCGCCGGTGATGTGGATCGTGCCGCGCAGCGCCCGGCCGACCGATGCCGGACGGCGCGCCATCTCGGCCGGCCCGATATGGCAGTTGCCGTAGCTCTCGGAGGCGCCGTACAGCTCGTGCAGCACCGGGCCCCACCAGTCCATGATCTGCAGTTTCAGCTCCGGCGGGCAGGTCGCGGCGCCGGTGATCGCCACCCGGAGGCTCGACAGGTCGTACCGCCGCTTGACCTCGTCCGGCAGCCGGACCAGGCGCCGGAGCATCGTCGGCACGAACTGGGCGTGGGTGACCCGGTACTTCTCGATCGCCTCGAGCGCGCGCACCGCGTCGAACCGTTCCAGGCACACCACCGTGCCGCCGAGCTGGGTCACGGCGAGCACGAACCGGAACGGCGCGGTGTGGTAGATCGGCGCGGGCGAGAGGTACACCGTGTCCCCGTCCAGCGCGAACAGATCGGTGTAGCCGCCCAGGTGGGGCGGTGCTTCGTCGGGGTGGACGTCGGCGCCGGCATGCCTTATCCCCTTGGGGGTCCCGGTCGTACCGGAACTGAACATCATCCGTCCGCCCAGGCGCTCGCGCGGCAGGGGATCGGCGGGCATGGCGGCGACCTCCGCCTGGTAGCCGCCCGCGGCGTCGCGAGCACCCCCGCCGTCCCCGTCGATGACCAGCGTCCGGCGCAGACCGGGCACCCCGCCCAGCGTCTCGCCCAGGGCGTCCGCCCGGCTCCGGCTGATCAGCGCGGCGCTCGCCCCGGCCGCGCGGAGCACCTCGGCCGTCTCCGCCGGGCCGAGGTTCCGGTTGACCGGTGCGCAGCAGCGTCCCGAACGTGTGACGGCCCAGATCATCTCGGCCCATTCCACGCGGTTCTCGCATATCACGGCGACGGTGGCGTCCGCCGCGAGCCCCTGCGCGTCGAACCACCGCGCCAATTGGACGGAGCGGCGGTCGAGTTCGGCGTAGGTCATCCGCGCGCCGCTCTCTCCCATGATCATCGCGGGGTGGTCCGGCTTGCTTCGGGCGTACCGTCCCGGATACATCGTCAACCTCCAGCATCTGGGCTTCAGGCCATGCACTCTCCGGCGAACCGCCGCATTCCCTCGATCGCCTCTGAAGACCGGCTCCAGGGCGACACCAGAACCCGATCCACTCCGGTCGCCCGCCACCCGGCCGCATCGATGCCCGGCCCCGGGTGCGCGGCGACCGTGGTCGTCAAGCGCGTCCGGCGTCCCGCGGCCGCCTCCGCCTGCCTGAGGGCCCCGAGCACAGGGGCGACGCTTTCCGGCGAGTGGTGCATCCCGATCCAGCCGTCGGCCATGCCCGCGGCCCGGCGCAGCGCCGCTGCGGACTCACCACCGACGTGCACGGGCAGCGGACGCTGGACGGGCTTGGGTTCGAAGGCCACCGGCGGGAAATCGAAGAACTCGCCATGGTGCTCGATCACCGGCTCGCTCCACAGCCTCCGGCACACCTCGATCGCCTCCTCGAGACGACGCCCGCGGCCGGTGAACGGCACGCCCGCCGCCGTCCACTCCTCCTCCATCCAGCCGGCTCCGACACCCAGCTCCAGGCGCCCGTCGGAGACGACGTCCAGAGTCGTCGCGGCCCTGGCCGCGACGAAAGGCGACCGAAGGGCGAGCTGGTAGATGTAGGTGCCCAGCCGGAGCGTGGTCGTCCTCGCCGCGAGTGCGGCAAGGAAGACCATCACGTCGAACAGCGGCGTCTCCGTGCGGATCGGCGGGCGCCCATCCGGATACCGGGACCCGTCGAACTCCGCGGGCAGGACCAGGTGCTCCGACAGCCACACCGATTCGTATCCCAGCCGCTCCGCCTCCTCGGTCACGCTCCTCCAGTGCCGCGGATGGACCCGCAGCAGGGAGATCCCGAAAACGGTCATCGGCTTCAGCCTCCAGAGCGGCCACCCCGAGCGGTGGTCCGAGAGACCATACTCTAGCTCTCAATAATATATTGCACTAGTATCAAGTGCACCATCTGAACAGGCCGGTCCCGGCGGACCGGATACGGATTGAGGTGCAGAGGGATGGCTGGACGCCTTGACGGCGAGGTGGCGCTGCTCACCGGGGCCGCGTCCGGCCTAGGCGAGGCGCAGGCACGCGCCTTCGCGCGGGAAGGCGCCAATGTGCTTCTGGCCGACATCAACGACGAGGCCGGAGCGCGGCTGGCGGAGGAACTGGGCACGACCGCCCAGTACGTCCACATGGACGTCACCCGGGCGGACGACTGGGCGCAGGCGATCGACCGCTGCGAGCAGGCCTGGGGCGGCCTCAGCGTCCTCGTGAACAACGCCGGACTGAGCGCGCCGATCAGCACACTGGAGGACACGGCCTGGGACGACTACAAGCACGTCCAGGCCACCAACCTCGACGGCGTCTGGCTGGGGATGCAGGCCGCCCTGCCCGTCCTGAAACGCCGAGGAGGCGGGAGCATCGTCAACATCTCCTCGATCAACGGCCTGGCGGGTGTGGCCGGGATGTCCTCCTACGTGGCCACGAAGTTCGCGGTGGCCGGCCTGACGCGTTCCGCGGCGCTGGAGGCGGGCCGGGCGGGAGTCCGCGTCAACGCCGTCCACCCCGGCTTCATCGACACGCCCGGCCTGCGGCACGCGCCCGCCGCCACGCTCGCGCGATACGAACGCTACATGCGGCGCCAGGCGATCCCGCGGCTCGGGCGACCTGAGGAGGTCGCCAACGTCGTCGTGTTCCTGGCCTCGGCCGAGGCCTCCTTCTGCACGGGCGCCTCCTTCGTGGTCGACGGCGGCCACCTGGCCGGTCCGTACCGCGAAGGCTTCGGCGGTCCGGACGGCCCGGAGACCGCCTGACGGGACCGCGGACTAGGGGTGCGGTCAGCCGGTCATGGTGACGGCCCGTGCCCACCCGGCGGCGCCGGAGCCGTCGCGGTCCACGGTCACCGCGCCGATGCTGATGTGGCCGCCGGCCAGCGTCGCCGTGTCACTGTGCGGATCGAGGCCGGGAGCCGGCTGGACCGCTCCGTAGCCGAGCCGGTAACCGTTCTCACCGGTGGCCGTGTAGGAGAAGCGGTCGACCGCGACTCGGCCGACATGCGTCCAGCGGGGGGTGGGATCGACGCCGGCCGTGACGTCCGGGCAGTTGATGTTGATGATCAGGCGCTCCCGGGCGAGCCTTCCGGTCGCCTTGCGCGCGAACAACCGCGCGGCGACCCGCGTCGCGTAGCGCGCGGCGACCTGATAGCTCGTGTCAGAGGGCACGCTCGTCGCGCGGGTGCCCGCGCTGACGGCCACCGCGGGCACCCCGTGCTCGACGGCGGCCACCGCCGCCCCGACGGTGCCGGAGAGGTTCACCGACAGGTCGGTGTTCGCCCCCGAGTTGATCCCGGTGAGGACCAGGTCGGGGCCGTGCGTCCAGCCGATCCGCTGCGGGAGGTAGGCGCCCAGCGCCAGGTCGACGGCGTCGGCGGGGGTGACCGACGCGGACGACGGCGCGCACTGGCCGGCGCCCTGGCAGACGCCGACGACCGGGCCCCCGGAGGGCGCGGTCGAGCAGTCCTGCGCGTACTGCGCGGGCACCGCCGCCGGGGGCGCGACGGTGACCTGGGGCGACGAGGCGCTGGCACGGCTGCGGCCGCTCTGCTGGGCCCACGGTCCGACCACGACGACGTCGGCCTTCGCCTCGCACAGCGCCTTGCGGAGGGCGTACAGGCCGCGGCCGTCGGCACCGTCGGGTCGCGCCGCCTGCACGGAGTCGTCGTTGGCGAGGAGGATGCGCTTGCCCGCCAGGGCGCGGAGGTCGGGGCCCGCATGATGGCCGCGGTCGCCGCCCGCGCTCGCGCTCGCCGGGGCCGCCGCCAGAACGGCGGCCGCGAGTCCCGCGACCGCGAGCCTTCCGCCGCGTCCCGGTCGCCGGCGCCGAAGGCCGTTCGCCCGCTCATCCACCAAACGCGCCTGCTTCAACTCGGAACCTCTTCCGCTCGTCGATGCACCGACTATGGTCCACGTCGGGAAACGGGTGCTCGTCGAGCAAATAACTCTAATTGTCAGCTATTTGAACATAGAGAAAACGCTGGTGCGGTCCCGGCTCAAGCCCGGTCTACGGGCCCGAGGTGCGGGCATTCTCCGGCGGACAGCCTCCGCAGGACGCGCGGCGGCTCGCCGACGTAGACGTGCTCGCCCTCGATCAGGCCCTCCCGGCTGATCGGCCACACCACCAGCGCCCGGTACTCGACCGCGTACCAGGCGTGTTCCTCCAGCTCCGCCGTGCCCCGGGTCGCCTTCCCGGCGAGGACCGCACCCGTGTAGGCGTGCCGGAACACGCCTTCGGTGACGACGGTGGCGCCGTCCACGGCGACACGGGCGATCTCGAACTCCAGGCGGTTCTTGCCTATGGCGATGGAGTCCTCGTACCACTTGACGACCGCGTCGTATCCCTTCGGGCCCGTCGATGCGGACGCGCCCCAGATCTCGTACCGGGGCTGGGCAACGAGCGTGGCCATCAACGCCGGCACGTCACCGCGGACCTCCTCCTCGACGTGCCGGGCCACCACCTCCAGATTCGCGCGGCGGCGCGGATCCGGCTCGGACGCGGCGCGCTCGGCCAGCAGCCCCCAGCTCGCTCTGGCCTCCGGCAGCGGGTCTGAGATCGTCATGGCCGTCCTCCGAGTTCCACTCGTCCCTCGTCGAGCACGACACCGCGGTCGGTGCCATCGGGGCCGACGGCGGAGGTCCGGAACACCGCGGAGCCGTCGCCCGTCCGCCAGATCGACGTGCTGAGCCGGTCCCCGGGGAAGACCGGGGCGGTGAAGCGGGCGGCGATGCCGGCGATCTTGGAGGTGTCGCCGTCGCACAGCGCGCGGACGAGCAACCGCCCGGCCACACCGTAGGTGCACAGGCCGTGCAGGATCGGCCCGGGGAAGCCCGCCTTGTTCCGGGCGAACCACGGGTCGCTGTGCAGCGGATTGCGGTCTCCGGAGAGCCGGTAGATGAGCGGCTGGCGTTCGTCGGTCGCCGCGCTGACCTCCTCGTCCGGCGCGCGGTCGGGGATCCCCGCCGGCTTCGCCCGGGTCCCCGGGCTTCCGCCGAATCCGCCCTGTCCCCGCAGGACGAGCGTGGTCACGGTCTCGGCCACCAGGGCGCCGGTCTCGGGATCGCTTCCTCGCCCGGTGAGGGTCACGATCGCGTTCCGGCCCTCCCCCTTGTCCTGCAGGTCGCTGATCTCGGCGACGACCGACAGCGTGCCCTGCGGAGGCAGCGGCCGGTGCACACGGACCTCCTGGGCCCCGTGCAGCAGCGCTCCCCAGTTCACCTTGCCCACCTTGGGCAGCACGTCGAAGCCCGCCGCCACGATCACGGCGAAGGTCGGCAGCACCTGCTGCGTCACCCCGTGGGAGTTCTCCGTCACCAGCGACAGCTCGTCGGCGCCGGCTCCGACGCCGAGCGCGTACAGCAACGTGTCCCGGTCCGTCCAGCTCACCTGCCGGGGGCCGGATGTCGCCCCGAGGCTGTCGGGATTGATGGCCATGCAAGTCCTCTCCGTTCACTCATCGCCCGGTCGAAGGACGCGGGCGCGGTCATCGCTGGACGGCGGCTCCGTCCGCGATCAACGCGTCGGCGTTCCGCACGCCCCAGCCGGTCAGCACTTCGCGCGTGTGCTCGCCGGGGCGGGCGGGCGGCCGCTGGACGGCACCGGGCGTCCGGCCGAACCGCGGTGCGGGTGCGGGCTGGCGTATCCCGGCCACGTCGACGAAGGTGCCGCGCCCCGCGAGATGCGGATGCTCCGCCGCCTCTTTGAGGCTCTGCACCGGCGCCGCACAGGCATCGCCGCCCGCGAAGACCTCCTCCCACTCCGCGCGGGTGCGGGTGGCGAACACGGCGGCGATCTCCGACCGCAGTTCGGTCCACTTGTCGGGCGGCGGGCGCTTGGCCAGATGCCCGGGCAGGCCGAGCAGCCTCGCCGGCGAGGTCGAGCAGCGCGCCGGCGGCCGCGGGCCGGGCGAGATCGAGCACGACGGAGCGCCGACCGCGCCGCATCACGTCCGCCATGGTGGTGCGCTCGTCGTCGGCCGGGCCCGGCCGGTCGATCCGGACGACGTCGGCGCCCATGTCGGCGAGGAGCATCGCGGCGAACGGGCCGGGGCCGATTCCGCCCATCTCCACCACGCGCAGGCCGACCAGGGGGCCCGCGGCCTCCGGTTCCGGGCGGGGCGGGTGCGAGCCGGTCACGGTGTGGACAGTGCCGCGATCGGGGTCTGGCCGATGGCGCGGCGGGCGGCGGCGAACACCTCGGGCAGCGGCCCGCCGGCGTCCCCCGCGCGTTCGCGCGCCCACCGGCCCAGGGTCGCCAGCGCCGGGTCGTCGGCCTCGCTGGAGGGCGCGAGGCGCAGGATCCCCTCGAACACCTCCCCGGTCATCCCGTCCACGGTGACCTGGCGCCCGGCCAGGGCGCCCAGCGTCCCGGTCCCGCATCCGACGACGCAGGGCGTGCCGAGTTCGCGGCTCACGACGGCGGCGTGGGAGGTGGAACCGCCGATCTCGGTCAGGATCGCGGTGGAGACGACCATGCCGGCGACATCGTCGGGGTCGGTGGTGGGACGGGCGAGCACCACGTCCACGCCGCTCTCCGCGAGCTCTTCGGCCTCCTCGACATCGAGCACGACGCGGCCGGCGCCGACGCCGGGGCAGGCGGGTTCGCCTCGTGCGAGCAGGGTCGCCCGCGCCTTCGCCTCGGGGTCGACGCGGGGCCGGCAGACCGCCTCTACCTGCTCGGGGGCGACCGTGCGCAGCGCCTCGTCCACGGTCAGGGCTCCCGCCTCGTGCAGCGCCACGGCCAGCCGCACGGCGGCGTCCGGCGAGCGCTTGGCGGACCGGCTCTGCAGGAGCCACAGCCGGCCGGACTCGACCGTGAACTCGATGTCCTGGACGTCCTTGCCGACCTCCTCCAGCCGGCGTGCGGCGGAGAGCAGCTCGGCGTGGACGTCCGGAAGCCGGCCGGCCAGTGCGTCGAGTCCGAGCGGGTCGTGCCGCCCCGAGACCACGTCCTCGCCCTGGCCGCGGGGAAGCCACTCCCCGTAGGGCGCGGGATCACCGGTCAGCGGGTTGCGGGAGAACAGGACGCCGGTGCCCGAGTCGTCGTCGAGGTTGCCGAACACCATCGCCTGCACGGTGACCGAGGTGCCCCCGTCGTCCGGAATTCCGTGGTGGCGGCGGTAGGCGACGGCGCGGGACGAGGTCCATGACCGGAACACGGCGGCGATCGCGGCGGTGAGCTGTTCCCAGGGGTCGTCGGGAGCCGGAGTGCCGACCACGCGTTCGAACTGCTCCCGGAACCGGCGGTGGGTGTCGGCGGCATAGGCGCCGTCGCCCGTGAGGTCGGCGAGGGCCCGCTCCACCCGCGCGTTCACGCCGAGGTTGAGGACGGTGTCCATCATCCCCGGCATGCTGCGCGCGGCTCCGGAGCGCACGGAGACCAGCAGCGGCGCCTCGGTGTCCCCGAATCTCCTGCCCGCCTTGGTCTCGAGGGTGCGGACGGCGTCGCGGACCTCGGCGACGACCTCGGCGTCGAGCTCGCCTCCCGCGGCGTAGAACCGGGCGCAGACCTCGGTCGTCAGCACGAAGGCGGGCGGCACCGGCAGTCCGAGCAAGCGCATCAGGTTGAGGCTGTGGGCCTTGCCGCCCACCAGTTCGCGGTCGAGACGGTCGTGCTCACCCATCCACAGCAGGGTCATCCTCGGCGCTCCTTGTCGTCCCTGTCGAGATCGTCGGTGGTCAGACCGCGCGCCCGGCGGCGGCCTCGGCGGCCCGGCTCAGGCCGAGCAGCCCGATCAGCTCCTCGTGCAGCTCGAACCACACGGTGTGGTAGCTGTCGGCGATGGGACGGGCCACGAACGCGTGGTCGCCCTCCCTGACCTTCCCGATCGCCGCGGCGAACCGCTCGGGGTAGGGCGCGAGCCGGGGGGCCGCGGCCGCGATGCGGGCCATGAGGGGGGCGAAGCGGCCGTGCAGGTCGGCCAGCCGGGAGATGACGGCCTGGTCGTAGGCCCTGTCGGTGTGGGCGTTGGGCGTCTGCTCGTCCACCATCTGCCAGTCGGTGACGATGGCCTTCAGTTCGCCGTTGAAGGCGTCGAACTCCTCGTAGAGGCCGGTGAGCGCCGGCTGGTCGACGGTGGCCCTCTCCTCGGCGAGCAGGGCGTCGAGCCGTTCGCGCCCCTGCGGAGTGATCCGCACACCGCCGCCGACCGCCTTGGCGTCACCGGCGTCCACCAGCGCGTCGAGACCCGCCTGCGCGGCCGCCGGGTCCATGCCGGCGCAGGCCGCCGCCGCCTCGGCGTCGAGGCGGCCCTTGAGTCGTGCGGCCTGCAGCAGGACCAGCTCCGACATGACGCCCTCCCGTTTACTCTAGGGATGAACTTTCTATCCCTAGATTATTACTTCGTGGCGTGTGATGTCCATCTCGCGAAGGCACCATGTCGGTGAGGTGAACAATGAGGTCTGTTCCTCATGCACCCCGAAAACGGGGCTGACGGCGCTCCTTGAACGCGCGAGCGGCCTCCTTGGCCTCCGCCGTCCCGAACGCCACGGTCTGGTTCAGCGCCTCACCGTCGACGGCCCGCTGGAATCCGGTCTCGAACGAGGTGTTCAGCGCGCTTTTCATCATCGACAGCGCGAGGGTCGGGCCGTCGGCGAGCCGCCCCGCCCAGTCGGCGACGAAGGCGTCCAGGCCGGCGTCGGGCACCACCCGGTTGACCAGTCCCAGCCGTTGCGCCTCGGCGGCGGGAAGGACCTCGCCGAAGAAGGCGATCTCCTTGGCGCGGGACAGGCCGACGAGCCGCGGCAGCGTCCACGAGGCGCCGCCGTCGAGCGCGATCCCGCGCTGGGCGAAGACCTCGCCGAACACCGCGCCCTCGCCCGCCACCACCAGATCGCAGCAGAAGGCGAGGCTGCACCCGAACCCCATGGCCGGGCCGGCGACCTTCGCGATCGTCGGGCGCGGCAGATCGTGCAGCAGGACGCAGAGCCGGCCGACCCGGTTCATGAACGTCAGGACGTCCGGGCGGATCGGCGCGGCCAGGTCCATGCCCGAGCAGAACGCTCCGCCGCTGCCGGTGAGCACGACCGCCCTGTCGTCGGGAGTGCGCGCCACGTCCTCGAGAGCGGCGATCATCTCTTCGACCAGCGGGACGGTGATGGCGTTCTTGCGGGCGGGCCGGTTCAGGGTCAGGGTGACGACCCCGTCCGCGCGATCGATCAGCACGTCGCTCATCGGCGGCCCGCACGGAGTCCCGCGTGCCCGGCGAGCCGGTCGCGGTGCTGGTCCGGGGTACCGAGGAACAGCTCGGTCGACTTCGCCCGGCGGTAGTACAGGTGCGCGTCGTGCTCCCAGGTGAACCCGATCCCCCCGCACACGTGCAGCGTCTCCTCGGCGGCGTGCATGAACGCCTCCGAGCACATCGCCTTGGCCACGGACGCGGCGGCGGCCAGCCGGTGCGCGGTCCGCTCGCCCGGGTCCGCGAGGTAGTCGTCGGCGGCATCGGCCGCGGCATGCCCGGCCGAACGAGCCATCTCCACCTTGAGCAGCACGTCCACCAGCGTGTGCTTGATCGCCTGGAAGCCGCCGATCGGCCGGCCGAACTGGACGCGCTGCTTGGCGTAGGCGACGGCATCGTCCAGCCGGGCCTGGGCGGCCTCCACCTGCTCGGCGGCCAGCAGGACGATCGCCAGGTCCAGCGCCGTCCCGAGCCGCCGCGCCACGCCCGGCCCCAGGCCGACCGGCCGGGCCTGGGCGGCATCGAAGGCCACCGTCCCGAGGGCGCGGGTCAGGTCCAGGGTCGACGCCGCCTCCCGCACCAGCCCCGCCGCCTCGCGCTCGACCGCGAACAGGCCCGGCCCCTCCTCGGTGCGGGCGGCCACCAGCAGCAGGTCCGCGGTGACCGCGTCGACGACCAGGAGCTTGCGGCCGGTCAGGGTCCACCGATCGCCGTCCTGGTGAGCCGCGGTGGCGGGCGACGAGAGGTCCCAGGAGCCGTCGTCCTCGCACCACGCGAGGGTCGCTGTGGCGCCTCGGGCGATCCGCGCCAGCAATTCGGCGGCCGGTCCCTCGCCGTCCTGCACCAGCAACGCGGTCGTGGCGAGCGCGACGGTGGAGAAGAAGGGCACGGGCGCCAAGGTCCGGCCCAGTTCCCCCGCCACCACCGCCAGATCCGCGAACGTCGCGCCGGCGCCTCCGGACTCCTCCGCCACGATCAGGCCCGGCACGCCCACCTCGTCCGCCAGCAGCCGCCAGAGCTCCGCATCGTGCGGTCCCCGCCCGCCGGCCTCGCCGGACAGGTACGGGCGCGGCCCCGCGCTGCGCTCCAGGCAGCGTCGCACCACGTCGCGCAGGCCGGCGCGTTCCTCGGTGAGCAGCATCGCGGTCATCGCGTGCTCCGTGCCCGCCGGGCGACGGGGCTCCGGTCCGCCTCGCGGCTGGGCAGCGCCACGGTGGCCGTCCCCGGCATCACGTCGTCGCCTCGCTGGTTGCGCGCGAACGTCCGCACGTGGACGACGTGCTCGCCGGCCGCGTCGATCTCCTTGCCGGTCACCTCTCCGCCGAGTTCCAGGACGTCGGACAGGTAGACGAAACCGCGGTACTGCGCGCTCAGGTGCTTGACCCAGCCGGAGTCGCCGATCCAGTGCGTCATCAGCTGGATCTGCCAGCACTGCCGCTGGAAGCCGACGTCGTACTGGTAGGCCACGCCCATCGCGTTGGCCGCCGCCTGGTTGTAGTGCACGGCGTAGATCGGTTCCTGCGCCCCGGTCACCGGGTCGCGGAAGGCCCAGGCGTGATGGTCGGCGTAGTCGGCCAGCGCCGCGGCGTGCGCCTTCAGCCTCGGGATCGGCGTGCCGCCGCCCGCGATGAAGGCGACCTCGTCGGTGAGCCCGATCGGCCCCTTGGTCAGGGTGGCGACGGGATCGCCGACCTTCACCTCCTCCCACCACAGCGGCTCGTCGCCGCGCGGCCGCTCCGCCAGGACCCGCCGCTCCACCTCGGCGAGTTCTTCCGGGGTCCACGGGTGCGGCACGGTCGGCGCCGCCTTGCGGCCGCTCCTCGTGGCGCGGGCGGCGGCCCGCTCGTAGTTCACCACCTGCCAGCGGATCTCCGCGACCGCCTCGCCATGCTGGTTGACGTAGGTGTTGGTGAAGTGGTCGGTCACCATCCGGCCGGCGAACGAGGACGGACGCGGCCCGGTGAACCCGTCGTAGCGGCACCGCGCCGTGATCGTGTCGTACCAGTACACCGGCGCCAGCAGATCCATGTCGGTCGACGAGTGGAACGAGCCGAGCCCCGGCCAGCCGAACTGGATGCCCGAGAAGCAGCCGATGACGAACGAGGGCGGCGCGACCGGGCCCGCGTAGTCGGAGCGCTCACCTCGCTCGGCGTCGGTCCACAGCGGGTTGACGTCGCCGATCCCGCCGGCGAACTTGGCGACCGCGATCCGGGTCGCCTCCTCGTTGTTGACCGAGTGCGCGATGCGCAGCTCGACCCCGATCTTGGCGCGCATCGACTCGATCATCGCCTCGTCGATCACCGCCTCGGGCATCCGCGCCTCGCCCGCGGCGGCGTCCCCCGTCACCGCGGTCATCGGGCCGCCTTGGAGGGGTTGGCGGTCCACTTCTCACCCCGCGGAACGCCCGCGCCGGCGACCGCCTTCTCCAGGTCCGCCACGGTCCAGCGGCCTTCGGTCTGCAGCTTCCAGCCCGGATCGCGCTCCCACGGCCGGACCCGCTGCACCCGGCTGCCGCCGACGATGAACACCTCGCCGGTGATCTCCGTGGACGGTCCGGCGAGGTAGGCCACGAACGGGGACACGTTGGCCGGGTCCCAGCGGTCGAACTCGCCCTCGCGACCGGCCAGCGCGTCGCCGAACGCACCCTCGGTGAGACGGGTCCGCGCCTGCGGGAGGATCGCGTTGACCCGCACGCCGTAGCGGGCCAGCTCCTTGGACGCCACCTGGGTGAGCGAGGCGACGGCGGCCTTGGCCGCCGCGTAGTTGGCCTGCCCCGGGTTGCCGAACACGCCCGACTCGCTGGACGTGTTGACCACCGAGGCGCGGACCTGCTCACCGGCCTTGCTCCGCTCCCGCCAGTGCGCGGCCGCGGCCCGCGTCGTCAGGAACGTGCCGCGGAGGTTGACCCGGACCACCCGGTCCCAATCCTCGTCACTGAGGTTGACCAGGACGCGGTCCCGCAGGATGCCGGCGTTGTTGACGAGCACGTCCAGGCGCTCGAACTCCCGCAGCGCCGTCTCCGCGACGCGGGCGGCTCCGGCCGAGTCGGCGACGTCGTCGGCATTGGCCACGGCGCGCCCGCCGGCCGCCCGGATCTCATCGGCCACCTGCTCGGCGGGCGACCGCTCCGCCCCGGTCCCGTCGGCGGCGCCGCCCAGGTCGTTGACCACGACGGCCGCGCCCTCCGCCGCCAGGAGCAACGCGTGCTCCCGGCCGATACCGCGGCCCGCTCCCGTCACCACGGCGACCAGTCCATCCAGGCTGCCCATGCAAGCTCCCAACGATGAGTCATCCGACCTAACCCCTCCAGATTATTCTTGGACTGAATAGTTGTCCACTAGAGCTTTAGTTTCCCCTCTCGCCACTCCCCCGCCTTCCGCCCGAGGTTCCTGATGTCTGGCACTAGACTGTTGGGCACGGGGAAGTTCCCTCCCCGCAGACGCCCGGGGAGAGGCAGGAGCGAGATGGCAGCACGGTCCAAGGACGGAGCCGCCGCGGCGGGCAACCCTTCCGCCGCCACGGCCAACGCCGACCCGATCGACTGGGCCCGCCACTTCTGGCGGCGGCACGGCCTCGGCGAGTCGGAGGAGGCCTTCATCGCGATGAGCTCGGTGCTGCGCTTCCACCGCCTGATCGTCGAGGCCACCGAGTCCAGGCTCAGACCGCACAAGCTCAACATCACCGACTACATGCTGCTGATGACCCTCCAGCTCAGCGAGACCGGGACGCGCCTCATCAGCCAGCTCGCGCGCAGCCTGATGGTGCACCCGTCGACGGCCACGCTGGCCACCGACCGGCTCGAGGCGCTCGGTGTCATCGCACGCGGCCCGCACCCCACCGACCGCCGGGCGATCCAGGTGTCCATCACGGCCAAGGGCCGCACCCTGCTCGCCCAGGTGACCGGCGAGCTGCGGGAGATCGACTTCGGCCTGGTGGGGAGCGACGTGGACGACCAGGTGCAGCTCATCGAGGTACTGACCCGGCTCCGGCTGGCCGCCGGGGACAGCGACGCCCCGCTGAAGGCCCCGCGCGCCGGCTCCAGGTAGGAACCGGACCACGACGGCCGGCCGCCGCCGGGCCGCGGCTATCCGGGGAGCCGGCCGCTGCGGTCCATGATCGGCAGGTGGGCGATGCCCGGCTCCCCGTCCACCGACACCCGCGCCAGCTGCTCGCGATGGCCGGCCGGAACGGCGGCTCCCTCCAGCACGACCCGCACCGGATCGGTCAGGTCGTACACATCGTGCTCGACCACCTCACCCCGTCGTGCGCCGAAGCCCCTGCCGTCGGCGAACCCGCGGCTGTAGCCGCCACCGCGCCCCGCCCATGCCCGCTCGGTGAGCGGCTCGGCCTCCACCTTCACCGTATGGCCGTCTTCCAGACGCACCCGGAGCCGCGCATGGCGGTAGTTCTTCGTCCCCGGCGCGTACTCGATCTCGTGCTCGATCCCGGTGACCCGGATCGGCGCGGAGGGATCCGCCGCGCGGCACACGGCACCGTCGATGTAGGCGGGGCGCCCGTCGGCGTACTCGCGCAATTGGAAGAGGCCCTGCAGCGAGGCGGTCGAGAAGCTGCACCACACGGTGAGGCTGCCGACGCGCTCGCTCATGTCCGGTGGTTCCAGCCCGCCGACGTCGACCCGGACGCCCCACGCGTGGTCGCGGTCGCCCCACCAGCCCTCGACCTCCTGGCGGCGGCCGTCCACCGTGATCCACCCGTCCCAGCGGCCCACCTGGACATACCGCTGCTGGTCCTGGAGAACGCGGGAATCCCGGATCTCGACATGGTGCCTCTCCAGATGGGGCGGGTAGTCGGTGCGGAATTCCAGTCGCGCGCCGATCCCGGCCTCAGGCGCGTCGTAGGACAGGGCGAGCCTGCGGTAGGGCTCGTGGACCTCCACCTTGGCGGCGGATCCGACCGAGCCGCCGAGCAGGGACATGCCCGTGTCGCGCGGGGACGGCTGCGCGGCCACACGCAGGTTGTGCTGGACGCGGCCGCGCAGCACCGACAGGAACGCGTCCCGGGTCCCCATGTTCGGGTACCGGCCGAAGCCCGCGAAGAAGGCGGTGCCGCCGTCCGGAGCGGCGCCGCAGAACCAGTACCGGTCGAAGAACCGGTGGTCGCTCGTGGCGACCACGGCGAACGGCTGCGGCTGCTGATGGAACAGTGTCTCGTCCAGATCGGTGAGCACGGGGCTCTCCTTCTTTTCCTCGTCGGGTCTCAGAGCGCGAACGCGATGCGGGCGGCGTTGAGCAGGAACCTGGGGGCCATGAGAAGCCCCGCCATCGCGTCGGTGATCCTTTCGGGGGCGGCGAGGTACCTGGCCCGGATCCGGTAGGACGACACCCCGCGCCACAGGTCGTGCCAGACCGGGTAGTACGACAGCCGCTCGGCGTCGAGGGCCGGGCCGCCGGCACCGCGATAGGCGTCGAGGAAGTCCTCCCACAGCCCGACGGCCTCGATGCTGGGCTGCATGTAGGTCAGATCCTCCGCGGCATGGCCCAGGTGAGCGCGTTCCCAATCCAGGACGGCGCTCAGCCGGTCCCCGTCGAAGAGCAGGTTGTGAAGTCCGTAGTCGCCGTGCACCAGCACCGGACGCCCCACGCCGCGCGGGACTCCGGCGCGCAGCCAGGCGCACACCAGGGCGAACAGGGGAACGAAGGGCGCGGTGACCTCGCCCGCGGCGGCGTCGATCACGGACCGCCGCTCGTCGATCGCGGCGAGGATCTGCCCGGGCGTCAGCATGGGCGGCAGCGGCGTCCGCGGCGGAACGGCCACGTCGAGCGAGTGCAGCCGCGCCAGCGAGGTGGCGGCCGCGCGGACGGCCGGGCGCCCGATCCGCTCGGTCGGGCCCCAGACGTCGCCGAGGGGGCGACCGGCCACCATGGTCGTCGCGAAGGCGGGCGTGCCGAGCGCCGTCTCGTCCAGCCAGAGCGGTTGCGGCACGGGGACGCCGTGCTCCCAGGCGAAGCGCAAGGTCGCGTACTCACCGCCGAGCGTTCCGGCGGTGCGTCCGGGGGCCACTTTGCGGATCACGATCTCCTGGGACCCGCGCGCGTGCTCCACGGTGGCCGCGAGCATCTCCTTGGAGAAGCCGCCTGCCAACCGTCGCAGATCGCCGACCGCGATGATCTCGTCCGGATCGGCGCTGTGCCCTCGTACGCAGGCGAGAAGCCCGCTCGCGGTGACGCTCGCAGGAGGGCCGGCGGGGCCCTCCGCCGCGTTCCCGGCTCCCGTCTCGGTGCTCCGCGATGCGATCGCCTCGACCTCGGGCAGATCGGTCGACACCAGCCAGCGGGCGATCGCGCGCATTGACTCCGCGCATTCGCGGTCGCCCTCGTGCGCCCGCATCGCCAGCTCTCCCGCCATCTCGACGACCAGGCGCAGTAGCTCGCCGGAGTCAGCGGGCGGACGGCCCGAGGTCCCCCGCGTCAGGTCCCCGACGATGGTGCGCAGTTCCCTGGCGGCGGCACGGCGCCTGTCCGCGATGGCGGCGTCGAGATCCATGCGCCTGCGCAGCGCTCGCCGCAGTCCGCGCTCCGGCGTCCCGTCGCGGTCACCGGAACGGTGGCCGGCCGCCGGATCCGTGCCGCGGACGCCCCTGACCTGCTCGACCACACCCACCTCCGGACTGCCCGGGCAAAAAACTTGATTAGTAGAGTATTGCCTGCCATGCAGAAGTGTCCATGACCCAAATCGTCGATCACTGGATGGCGGTAGCCGGGAGCGGAGGGCGCAGGCAGCGGCGAGCACCTCGCACGGCTATCACGGCCGAGCGACGGCGATCAGCACACTGAAGGTCGATATCTAGAATATATAGCGATAGATTTATCTGGAGAGGCACGCTAGCCTCAGACGCTCGCGAACACGAGGGGGTCGCCATGCGCGTCACCGTCACGGACACCTGCCAGGGCTGTGGCCAGTGCGAAGCCGCCGTTCCCGATGTCTTCCGGATCCACGACGACGGGTTCGCCGTCGCTCTGGTGGACACGATCCCCGAGCCGCTCGAACAGGACGTGCGCGACGCCGCGGACCAGTGCCCGACCGAGGCGATCGAACTCACCGGATGACCGTCCCCCCGCTCCCGCAGTGAGCCCACGCAACACCCACCCCGACTGGGCACTCGAGAGAAGAGGTTCGGCATGGTCGACATCAACCGTCCCTGGGTGGTCGACACCCCTGAGCTGAGCGGCCGGTTCCCCATCTACACCCGCGGCAACACCGGCGAGGTGGCCGGCCGGGTGTCCACGCCGCTGTCCTGGAGCTCGATCGGCGGGTGGCCGGCCGAGATCCAGTGGCGCAAGGCACTGGTGGAGTTCGGCGCCTTCGACGAGGACGAGTTCCGCCCCGACGAGATGGACATCACCGCTCTGATCCACGGCTACATCTACATGAACCTGTCGATCGCCCGGGTCTTCGGCGTCCGCATGCCCGGCGCGAGCGCGGAGCTGATGGACCGCGCCTACCTCGGCGAGAGCGCGGGAGTGAAGCCGTACGTCGCGGAACCCGGCGACGACGCCCCGCAGTACACCGAACGGATCATGGCCACCGTGCAGCGGGTGCTCGGCGCACGATCGCGCCCGGACCTCGAGGAGGACGCCCGCAGGGCGGCCGAGCTGCGGGCCGCCCGGCCGGACTTCGCCGCGATGTCCGACCGGGAGCTGCTCGCCCACCACCACAAGATCATGACCGGCCACTACGGCGGCGTGCTGCGCAAGCATCTGCTCATGGTGTACGAGTCGACGCTGGTCACCGGCATGCTGCAGGAGGTCATCGCCGAGCTGTCGGACCCCACGCTGGAGGTCAGGCTGATGGGCGGCTGGGGCGGAGTCGCGTCCGCGGCGCCCACGATCGGCCTCTGGCGGCTGAGCAGGACGGTTCGCGGGTCGGGGACGCTCACCGCCGAGTTCGAGGCCGGCGACATGGCGGGGCTCGACGGGCGCCTGCGAGCGCTCTCCGACCCGGACGCGCGGGCCTTCGTCGCCGACTTCGACGCGTTCCTGTTCGAGTACGGCTCGCGGTCGACCGACGAATGGGAGGCCCTGCCGGCGACCTGGGAGACCCACCCGCACATCGCCCTCGGGCTCGTCGACCGGATGCGGCTGCAGTCCGACGAGCGCTCGCCGGAGTCCCTGGCGCCGCGTGTGCGCGAGGAGCGCGAGGAACTCACCCGGCGGCTGCGGGAACGGCTCGCCGATCGGCCGGAACTGCTGGGCAAGCTCGATACGGCTCTGCAGGCCATGGCCGTGTGGATGCCGGCGCGGGAGCTGAGCAAGACCACGACGATCCGGGTCCTCCAGGAGGCGCGGCTGCCCTTCCGCGAGCTGGGCCGCCGCCACGTCGAGCGCGGCCTGCTGGAATCGATCGACGACATCGGGCTGCTCGACATCGACGAGCTGGGCACGCTCATCGACGACCCCGAGGCGGTCCTCCCGCTGATCCCCGAGCGCAAGAAGTGGAAGGCGGAACTGGAGGCCCTGGAACCCCCCTTCGTGGTCGACGGAGCGGTCCCGCCGGTCACGCAATGGGCGAAGCGGTCGGCACCGGCCGCGAGCCCGGGCCGCTCCGGCGACGTCCTCACCGGCCTGGGCGCCTGCCCCGGTGCGGCCACCGGGCGGGCGCGCGTGATCCACGATCCGGCCGACGCCATCGGCCTGGAGCCCGGGGAGATCCTGGTGGCGCCGGTGACCGACCCCGGCTGGACTCCCCTGTTCGCCTCGGCGCTCGGCGTCGTGGTGAACGTCGGATCACCGCTCAGCCATGCCGCCATCGTCAGCCGCGAGCTGGGCATTCCCGCCGTCCTGGCCGTCGAGCAGGCCACCAAGCGGATCGCGGACGGCACGCTGATCACGGTCGACGGCACCGCCGGTACCGTCACGATCCACTAGCGGCAGCCGTCGAGAGGGGCGGGGCCGGACCGGCACCCGCCCCTCTCGTGGTCACGCGCCGGCGGACGATGCGAGGCCGCCGTGGCCATGCTCAGGGTGGGGCGGTTCGCGACGGCCCCCCGCTCAGGCTCCCTGCCCCGCGGTGTCCCGCCGCGAGACCCAGTCCACGGCATTGGCCAGGAGGCGGCGGAAGCCGGGGTTCCCGAACGCGGCCGGCCCGTCCCCGAACTGGATGTAGACGATCCGGCTGCGGGGGTGGTCCCGCACCCAGGCGGCGACTCCCGACCCCCTCGGGTGCTCCCAGCCGTCGTTGTCGTCCCGCCGCCCCTGGACGGCGTTCCATGCCGACCAGACGGTGCGATCGGTCAGTTCGGCATCGGTGACCAGGAGCGGGGTGATCTCGGCATCATGGATCTCGCAGAGGTAGACCTCGTCCTGGATCTCGAAGCCGCCGTCGAGCCCTTCGAGAACGGGATGCCCCGGCGCCGCGGGCTCGACGTGCTGCGTGACGCCGTGCCGGTATCCGGAGTCCGGATGCCCCGGGTCGCGGATGAAACGGAACCGGCCGCCCATGACATCGGCGTAGTCGTCCCAGGTCGGCCAGCCCGCCAGGGCATGGTGCAGGAACACGAAGCCGTGGCCGGACGCGACGAGATCCAGCAGGTCGCGCCTGTAGTCCTCCGGAGGGTCGGTGAGCACCGGCGGGGACGTGTGGTCGGCGGAGAATTCGTAGCCCGGCATGTCGTACATGACATAGGCGTCCCAGCGGGCGGGCTCCTCTCCCGCGAAATGCCTCTGGGCGGCGGGCTGCTCCACCTGGGTGCACGTGATCCCGTCGAGCGAGTCGAGCATCGCGCCGAAAGCGTTCCGATCGTATGTGTGGCCCTTGGTGACCACGAGGACCTGCCGGTCGCTCCGGTTCACGGTCATCCGGTACGGCCGCCCTTCAGCGCTTGTCCATCATCCTGTGGGTGCCTCTCGGCCCGCAGACCCATCCGCACATGTGCGGGTCCACGTCGAATTTCGCGCCTTCCAGCCAGCGACCGTCCGCCGCGTAGATCCCGACCTTCTCGCCGTCGCGCGTCGTGACGCGCGCGCGCCCGGGGCCGTCCGGCTCGTAAAGGGCGAAGCTGTACGGGTGCCGTAGTCCGTGCATCGCTACTCGGCCTCCATGTACCGGTCCATCAACCGGTGCATCCATCTGAGATTGTCTTCCTGGTAGGCGGCGAATGTCACCGTCGGCTTGTGCGTGGTCTCCAGACCGAGCTGGACCCGCTCCATGTTGAAGACGTCCTGGTCGAGGATGTTGCCGACGATCCCGAGTTGCGGAACGTCGCTCCAGGGGTCGTCCGCGCCGAGTTCGATCTCGTCCGCCGGCGGCGGCCGCTCCCCGCTGAACGGCGCCACGGTGAACACGTCCATGATGCAGGACCGGTGATCATCACCGTTGGGCCGGAAGCGGTAGCAGAGCTTGTGCACCCCGCCCCACGGCATCATGTTGGGGAAGACGGTGTAGGTGAAGTTGTCGACCAGCTCGCAGTCGGCCCATTCCTCGATCCGGTCGCCGAGGAAGCCGCGCCACTTCTCGCGGGTGTTCTCGCTGATGAAGGACCGTGCGGTCTCTCCCGGCCCGAGCCGCACCGGTAGCGGCTCGTCCAGGCGCACGTCCATCGTCGCCCGCAGCATGTCCTCGGTGCTGGGATCCCAGGGGATCATCGGGCCGACGACCTCCGAGGGCGTGATGAACCTCGCGAAGTTGTCGTAGACGTCCACCTGGCACGCGCCGAAAGCAGCGTAGGGAACGGTCTGCGGATGCGTCGCCGCCGCGTGCCAGCACTCCATGAAGGCCTCCTGGGCGACCTTCCAGTTGCACCGCAGGATCTTGGAGACGTGCGCCTCGACGTACCTGTTCTCCAGGTCCCATTTCGCGAAATGCCCGATGAGATCGCCGAGGTAGTCCTCGAGCGGCTCGGCGTCCGGGTCGGGGTTGATGAACACGAACCCGGCCCAGGTGCCCACGCTCACCTCGGGGAGGCGGAAGTTCTCCCGGTCGATGTGCGGGAACTCCCAGGGCGCCGGGATGTCCTTCAGCTCCCCGTCCAACCGCCACGCCATCCCGTGGAAGCTGCAGCGGATCTCCGAGCAGCGGCCGGCGTACTGCTTCAGCTGGCGCCCGCGGTGCAGGCAGGCGTTGGGAAAGGCGCGGATCTCGTCCGGGGCGCTGCGGATCACCAGATACGACATGCCCGCGATGTCATAGACGATGTGATCGCCGACCTCGGGAATGTGCTCGGTACGGCAGGCGAACTGCCAGACCCGCTTCCACACCCGCTCCTTCTCCCGCTCGTGCCACTCGCGGTCGATGTAGCGGGCGATGGACGCCTCGGTCTCCTCGAACTTGCCGGGCGACTCCTCCCGCAGGTGGCGCGGCACTTCCCGGGTATCGAGATCCAGCACATCCTGATAGGTCAGCCGGCGACCCCCAAGGTCCAGTCTCTCGCCCATCCGATGCTCCTCCTCGATCAGTGCTGAACGCGGGACAGCAATCCGCCGTCCACCACGAAGTTGACCCCGGTGCAGAACGACGCCCGCGCGCTGACCAGGAACGCCACCGCGCTCGCCACGTCCTCCGGAGATCCGAGCCGTCCCAGTGGGACCGTCCCGAGCACCTGCCGGTAGACCTCGGGCCGCGCGTCCCGCACCTGGCTCCAGGCGCCGCCCTCGAACTCGACCGGACCCGGCGACACGGTGTTGACCCGGATGCCTTCGGAAGCGAGGGAGCGCGCGAGGGCCGACGCGTGCTGCAGCACCGCCGCCTTGATGGCGGCGAACGCGGTGGGGCCGGACGGGAACGCCGTGTCGACCGCGCTGGTGGAGGCGATGGCCACGACGGCCGCGCCCTCGGAGCGCGCCAGATGGGGCCGGCTCGCGTCCGCCAGCACGGCGAACGCCTGCAGATCTCCCTGCGCACTCGCCACCCACGCGCCCTCCCCCTTGACGCTTCCCGGGGAGGCGTTGGAGACGACGATGTCCAGGCCGCCCAGCGCCTCGGCGCTCGCGCGCACGAACTCGCGAACGGCCGCCGGGTCGGACACGTCGACGGACTGCGCGTGCACCGGGGCACCGCGCTGCCGCAGTTCCTCGGCGGTCTCGGCCAGCGCCTCCTTGCCCCGGGCGCAGACCGCCAGCGCGCATCCCTCCGCGGCCAGCGTCAGCGCGATCGCCCGTCCTATCCCGCGGCTCGCGCCCGTCACCAGAGCCCGGCGCCCGTGCAGGCCCAGATCCACGATCCCACCACCTCACCGCCATCCCGCCTCGATCACGCCGGGCGAGTGGATTCATTAGTCGTCAAATCAATGTTTGAGTACTAGACTATATTCTCGGTAAACCGCGAACAAGAGCCCGGGAGGCCCGGTGGCACTGGAACTGGCGAAGGACACGATCGACATCGGCATCGTCACCCGCGACCGCAAGGCGAGCCTGGCGTTCTACGGTGGCGTTCTCGGCCTGCCGGCCCTGGAGGAACTGCGGATGGACGGTTTCACCATCAGCCGGTTCCAGGTCGGCGGCTGCGTGCTCAAGATCCTCGAGTTCGACCGGGCCCCCGGCGTCACCGGGCCGGGAGGAGCGCTCGGGGACGCCACGGGGATCCGCTACTGGACCGTCTCGGTGTCCAACCTGGACCAGATCCTGGACGCCTGCCGCGCCGCCGGGCGGCCGATCGCCGACGGCCCCGCGCAGGTCCGGCCGGGCGTGACCATCGCGCTGGTGGAGGACCCGGACGGCAACCTCGTCGAGTTCGTCGAACGTCCCGCCGGCTGAGGCGCGGGTGGCCGCCTGAGAGGGGCCCTGACGAGCTGCGCCAGGGCCCCTCCCTCTACAACATCCCCCTGATCTTCTCCACGACCTTCTCCGCGGTCGGATGGCTCGACAGGCTCTTGGAGAACGGAACGGGCGCGTAGGCGCCGCCCACCCGCAGCACGGGCGCCAGAAGCTCGCCGAACAGCTCCTCCTGGATCCGCGAGCCGATCTCCGCGCCGGGGCCGCAGAACTGCGTCGCCTCGTGCACGATGACCGCCCGGCGGGTGCGCTCCACCGACTCCAGCACCGCCGGGAAGTCGAGCGGGACCAGCGTGCGCAGGTCGATGACCTCCGCCTCGACGCCTTCGGCGGCGAGCCGGGCCGCGGCGTCCTCGGCCACCGCCACCGCGGGCCCGTAGGTCACGATGGTCACGTCCCGGCCCGGCCGCACGGTCCGCGCACGACCGAACGGGACGGTGTGCGGCCCGACGGGAACCGGCTCCTTCCTGCCGTACAGCAGCCCCGAGTGCTGGACGAACAGGCACGGGTCCGGCGAGCGCAGGCACGACGTCAGCAGGCCCTTGGCGTCGGACGGCGTGGACGGCATGACCACGTTGATCCCGGGTGTGTGCATGAACCACGCTTCGAGGGACTGCGCGTGCTGCGCCCCGAAGTGGCTGCTCCCGATGACCGTGGTGACGGTGAGCGGGGCGGGGGTCGCGCCACCCGTCATGTACCGGAACTTGGCCGCGTGGTTGAGCACCTGGTCGAGCGTGAGGGTCACGAAGTCGAAGAACATGATCTCGGCGACCGGACGGTAGCCGCCCAGCGCGAGTCCCACGGCGGCACCCGCGATGGTCCCCTCGGCGATCGGCGTGGCGCGCACCCGGGACGTGCCGAACTTCGTCGACAGCCCCTTGCTGGTCTTGAAGACGCCGCCGATCGGCTCCGCCACGTCCTCGCCCAGGACGACGATCTTGTCATCGGCCTCCATCGCCAGGTGGAAGGCCGAGTTGATCGCGGCGGCCATGGTCATCTCCGCCGTCCCGGACGGCTCGGACGGCTCGCCGCCGCGGGCCGCTGCGGGCACCGGCGTCACCTCACTCATCACTGATGCTCCTCACCCAGGAGTCGTCGGCGAAGACATCCGTGTAGAGCTCCTCGGGAGGCGGGAAGGCGCAGGACTGCGCGTACTCGAACGCGTCCTCGACGTACCGCTCCGCCGCGTTCTCGATGTCGACGATCCGCTCCTCCGGCAGCAGCGCGTTGGCCGTGAGCCATGTGCGGAAGGACGGGGCGGGATCGCGCTTGAGCGCGGCCTCCAGCTCGTCCTTCGGCACGTAGCTGAAGTCGGCGGTGCCGGTGTGCCCGGTCAGCCTGTAGCTCACGCACTCCAGGAACGTCGGCCCCTCGTCCCGCCGGGCCCGTTCCACCGCCCTCCCGATCGCCTCGCGGCAGGCCATCGGGTCGAAGCCGTCGACCCGCTCGGTCGGGATCGTGTACGCCGCCGCGCGCCCCGCCAGGTCGGTCGAAGGCGCATAGTCCGCGATCTTGGTGTGCTCGCCCCACTGGTTGTTCTGGCACAGGAGCACCACCGGCAGCCGCCACAGGGCCGCGAAGTTCATGGCCTCGTGGTAGGCGCCGATCGAGGTCGCGCCGTCGCCGAACGTGACGACGGTCGCCGACCCCTTGCCGTCCAGTTGGGCGGCCATCGCCAGGCCCACACCGATCGGCAGCCCGGACCCCACGACACCCGTCGTCGCGGTGAACCCGACGGACTGGTCCTGCAGATGCATCGGACCGCCCTTGCCGCGCGAAGTTCCCTCTACACGCCCGTAGAGCTCGGCCATGATCGACCTGAGCGGCACCCCCTTGGCCAGGGCGTCGCCGAGGTTGCGGTAGGTCGACACAAGACGGTCCTCGGGACGCAGCACGTCCCCCAAGGCGGCGCAGACGGCCTCCATCCCGCGTACGGGGTAGAAGGCCGCCTGAAGGCGGCCGGCCTTGGCCTCCGCGACCGACTTCTTGTCGGCCAGCATGGTGACCAGCATGAGGTGGTACATGTCCGCGAGGGCGTCGGGCGGCGGCGGATCGGACATCCGTGGACCGGGCGGTGCGCTCAGGGTCTCCCCCATTTGCGTCTCCTTCCTCAGAGACCGTGGTGGCCGGCGGTCGCGAGGGCCGCTGCAGACCGCTCGACGCGCGGCTCAGTCGAGCGTCAGGTCGTACACGGGATCGGTGCGGTCGCGGGCGCCGGGCAGGTCGTAGGCGGCCCGGCCGCCCTCCAGCAGGTGCGCGGAAGGGCGGCACTGGTTCCATTCGTTGGTGATGCGGCGGCGCAGGATCCGCCAGGTTCCGTCCCGGCGCGCGAACCGGTCCAGGTAGCGGCCGCCGCAGACGTACTCGTGCTCCTGGTCGAGGGCGCCGTCCGCCTTCGCGGAGGCGGCGTAGCCCTCGCCGAAGAAGGCGGACACCGAGTCCCACCCGCCGGGGATCCGGTGGTAGCCGAAGTAGCTGGACTCCGACGTCGCCCGGTCGCCGTCCACCTCGATGATCGCGTTGGTGACGGTGTGGAAGCCGTAGCTGGTCTGCCGCCTGATCCGGTCGACGATGAACTCGGCGAACTCGTGGGCGTCGCCTTCGAAGGTGCCGTGCGCGTCCGTCGCGTCGGGATGGTAGACGGAGCGGAGCAGGTCGAGGTCGAGCCGGTCGATGGCGCGGCAGTAGCGGCGCAGCACCCGTTCGATCTCCTGCCGGTCCCAGATCAGCTGGACGCGCCGCTCCAGTTCCGATGTCATGCTCGTGCCGCCTCCTCGGCGCGCCGCCCGGCCTCCTCGCCCGCGATGCGGCCGAAGCCGCAGGCGCTGGCGAGCGAGTTGCCGCTGCCCATGTAGGTCACGCCGGCGATCCCGCCCGTGCACTCGCCGGCCGCGTACAGCCCCGGGATCACCCGGCCGTCCTGGCCGATCACGCGGGCGTACTCGTCGATGCGCAGCCCGTATCCGGTGTGGTTGACCGTGACGGGGCGGACCTCGACCGCGTAGTAGGGCGGCGTGGCGAGCGGGACCAGGAACTTGCCCGACTTGCCGAAGTCGCGGTCGACGCCCTCCGCCACCAGCCCGTTGTACCGGGTGATCTCACCGGTCAGGCGGTCGGCGGGCAAGCCGATCTTCTCGGCCAGCACGCCGATGTCGTCGGCGGCGTGCACCTTGCCGCGCTTGACGTTCTCGTCGATCATGTCCGCGGTGTAGTTCTTGGGCTTGAAGGGCGCGTGGTTGGGCCAGACCTGCTTGTAGGCGTCGCGGTACTTCTCGCGCTCGTCCTCCGGCGGACGCAGGGCCGCGTCGTCGAACACGACGAAGGCCCGATCGCCGCGGGCCCGCACCAGCGTGTCGAGGATGCCGTAGGGGGCGGTCTCGTCGCAGAACCTGCGGCCCTCGCCGTCCAGCAGGACGGTCCAGCCCGGCAGGAACGCCTCGTTCAGCCTGGCCAGTCCCGGGTCGAGCGTGCGCAGGCCGCGATCCACGCCGGTGGTCTGCGCGCCGACCGCCGCGGCGAAGCGAAGGGCGTCGCCGCGTGCTCCGTCGGCACCGATGTACCAGGTCCAGTCCGGGATCCACGCGGACGGGTAGTACTCGGCCAGCAGCTCCGGGTTGGCGCCGAACCCGCCGGTGGCCACCACCACCGCCGCCGCCGTGAGCGCCTCTCCGCCGGAGACGACCCCGCGCACGGCTCCGTCCTCCACCACCAGCTCCTCGACCCTCCGGCCGAGCGCCACCTCGACCCCGTGCCGGCGGCACGCGGAGGCCAGGGCGTTGATGAGCGCCTGGCCTCCTCCGTCGATGCAGTGCGAGCGCGGCTTGCGCTCGTCGCCGCCGAAGATGAGGCGGTCGAAGAACTTCACCCCGTGTCCGGCCAGCCAGTCGATGGTCTCCCCCGACCGGCCCGCCCACCGCTCGACGGGGCCGGCCGCGACGTCCCAGGTGTTCAGCGCCATGTACTCCTTGAACAGGTCGCCCGGCTCGTCGTCGATGCCGGCGGCGCGCTGGAAACTGCTCCCGCTGCCCATGACGACCCCGCCCGAGAGCCGGGACGAGCCGCCGACCACGGTCTCGGACTCGACCACCAGGACCCGCTCGCGGCCCTGCTCGGCGGCCGCGAGGCCGGTACTCAGGCCGGCCGCGCCAGAGCCGATGACGATGACGTCGAAGTCGGTTGCGGACATGTGTTCACGCCTCCCGGGGCTGGGCGGTGCGCGGCTGCGGCATGCACAGATGCGCGGACTCGTTGAGGGACTGCAGGCTGCCGACGCCCTGCCGGCTGATCAGCAGCCGTGTCATACCGGTGTAGGCCGGACGGTGGAAGACGAGGCGTTCCACTCCGATGACCGAGCCGACGTAGGCGTTGATCACGGCACCGTGGCTGATGACGGCGACGCGGCGGCCCGGGTTGGCCGCGACGATCGCCTCGAGCGCGGTGCGGGCGTTCCGCCGGATGGTCGCCGCGTCGGTCCCGTAGGCGGAGAAGTCCTCGCGGCGGAAGGCCAGCAGCCGCTCGTCGTCGGCCGCGGCGTCCTCGACGTGCAGGTACTCGGCGCCGCGATCGAACTCCGCCAGGCCCTCCTCGACCTGGACGGGCAGGGCGAGCCGGGCGGACACGATCTCGGCGGTCTCCAGGGCGCGGCGCTGCGGCGAGGAGTAGAGCGCGTCCCACCGCTCGCCCGCGAGACGGGCCGCGATCCGCTCGGCCTGCGCACGGCCGGCGTCGCTGAGCCCGGGGTCGCGGCGCTCGTCCGCGCCGGCTGCCCGGCGAGGCTCGGCGTGCCGGATCAGAGCGAGTTCCATGAGCCTCCAGACGTCCCTTTTCCGTCGGCCTGGCCTCCGTCGAAGGCGAGCCGCCACGGCATACCGCAGCCCCGCACCAGATTAACTCTAGGACTAGAATATCGCAAGCTCGACTATTTTCCGGCGGGCGGTCGCCGCCCCGCCTCCGCGAGGGCGGGCAGGACCTTGGCCTCGAACAGCTCCAGTCCGGCCCAGGACAGCTCGATCGGCAGGCCCCCGAGCAGGGGATGGAAACGCAGTTCCCAGTCCGTCCCCAGCGCGAGGCAGCGCCGCAGGCACTCCTCCGGAGTGACGACCCACAGCGAGGGGTCCTTCTTCAGTTCCTCGAGCCCGTCGTTGGTCCGCCAGTAGCCGTTCTCGCCGTCCCGGCCGCGCTCGGTGGCCCACTGGGCGTAGAGGTTGGTCGCGTGCATGAGATGCGGGGCCAGGCGCGGCCAGTCGCGTTCCGGGTCCTCGGTGACGTGCAGGAAACCGGGGCCATGCGCGGGGAACGGGCCGGGATCCGGCAGCCCGGCCCGCGCCGCCTCCTCCACGTAGTAGCGGTACAGCTCCTCACTGACGGGCCGGTAGCCCAAGCCCATCCGCACCGCGCGGCGCGCCGAGGGCCGGGCGCTGCCGGCGACGTACAGGCGGGGGCCGCCGGGCGTGGCCGGCATCGGCGTCACCGTGATCTGCTGCCCGTCCCGCATGACCGGCCGGCCGCTCCACGCCCTGCGCAGGACGTCGAGGGCGGTCTCGTAGACGCGGACCCGGTCCGCGAAGTCGACGCCGAACATGGCGTACTCGTGCGGCCGGTAGCCCATGCCCGCGTAGACGTGGACCCGGCCCGGACCCGCGATGAGGTCGAGCACGGCCAGGTCCTCGGCCAGCCGAACCGGGTCGTGCATGGGCAGGATCAGAGCCGAGAAGTGCAACTCGAGACGGGCCGTCCGGCCCGCGACGGCCGCCGCCAGCGTGACCGGTGACGGGCAGTAGCCGTCGTCGGCACCGTGGTGCTCGGCCAGGTAGACGGCGTCGAACCCGCGTTCCTCCGCCCAGGCGCACTGCTCCAGGGCGGCGCGGTAGAGGTCCCGCGGCGCCGGCGACTCGGGGCCGAGCACGGGGGCCCGCATGTCGTAACGGAATGCGATGCGCATGGCGCCTTCTCCTATGCTGCCGGTACGGACCGGGGTGGCGCGGTCGGAGGGCCTACTGGGCCCCGGCGGGCTCCGCCGCCTGGTCGGTGGCCATGACCGCCTTCTCGTTGAGGTTCAGGACCTGCCAGCCGCGCTCGCCCTCCCACCGGAAGCGGCTCGTTGAGGCGTACTCCGGCGGGAACAGCTGCGTCCGGTGGGTGATCCCCAGGACGTGGTTGGCGAACACGTTGATGACACCGCCATGGCAGACGGCCAGAACATGCCGCCCTCGATGGGCCTCCAGGAACCGGTCGGCCGACGCCACGACCCGGTCCCGGAACTCCCCCAGCGTGGTGCCCCATGGGGTGAGATCACCGGCGAGGTAGCGCTTCCAGATGTCGGCGCCGTCTTCGTAGTGGAGGTACCGCGCCCCGCGGTCGAACTCGGCGAGCCCCTCCTCGATACGGACGTCCATGCCGAGCCGGTCCGCGACGACGCCCGCGGTCTCGCGGGCGCGCGACAGCGGCGAGGCGTACAGGACCTCGACCGCGTCGGCGCCCGTCCAGGCGGCCGCCCGGGCGGCCGCCGCGGCCGCCTGGGCACGGCCGCGCGGGCTCAGCCCCGGGTCGCGCGGGTCCGCGCCCGTGCCGGGACGAAGCGGTTCGCCATGGCGCATCAAGGTGAGGATCACGGACCGCCCCTGGGGTCGAGATGAGCTCCGAGAATTACTCTAGTACTAGATACTAGATGACAAGAGGTGACGGCAGCTCACCTCGACACCGTTTCACGATCAGTTCCCTCGGAAACCTGGCCTTCGAGCCCGAGAACATTTACTTTGGCACTAGACCATCCATCGCTAGGAGATCGGCCTCTTGATGAGCGACGCACCCCAGACGACGCCACCCGTGATCCCCGCGGACTCCGGGTTCGGAAAGCTCCTCGATCTCGAACCCGGCAGCATCGGCTGCCCCTTCCCGGCCTACCGCGACCTGCGCGAGCAGCATCCCGTGGCCTGGAGCGAGCGGTTGAACGCCTGGGTCGTGAGCAGGTACGAGGACATCCGCGAGGTGCTCCGCGACCCGATCGCCTTCTCCAGCGGGTCCGCCAGCGGCCCCAGCTCGGTCACCTCGCTCGCCGCGCGCGTGGCGGAGAGCGAGGAGTACTCCGAGGCGACGCGGCGGCAGGCCCGGCGGCGGTTGCGGCTGAGCGCGTCCCCCGTCCTGCTCAATTGCGACCCGCCCGTGCACCGGCGGCAGCGCGGCCTGGTCAGCCCGGCCTTCACACCGCGCCGGGTGACGCAGATGGAGCCGCAGATCCAGCGGACGGCCGACGAGCTCATCGACGGCTTCGCCGCCAAGGGCCGGGCGGAGCTGATCGCCGACTTCGCCCTGCCGCTGCCGATGACCGTCATCGCCCGCATCCTCGGTGTGCCGACGAGCCTGATGAGCACCTTCAAGCGCTGGTCGGACGCGTTCACCCGCGGGGTCGGTGCGCTGGACCTGACGGCGGAGGAGATCACCGATCTGTTCCAGTCCGTCGACGAGTTCTACGACTACTTCACCGAACGCCTGGCGGAGCGGCGCGCCGAGCCCGCCGACGACCTGCTGACCGACCTGCTGTCGGCCAGGCTGGAGGGCGAGCAGCCGCTCACCGAGGACGAACTGCTGCAGATGCTCGTCCAGTTCCTCGTCGCGGGCAACGAGACGACAACCAACCTGATCTCCAGCGCCATGCGCCGGCTGCTGACCGACGCGGACCTGCTGCACGAGCTGCGGTCCGACCCGGACAGGATCGCGCTCTTCGTCGAGGAGTGCCTGCGGCTCGAGGCACCGACGCAGGGCATGTTCCGGACCGCGACGGCCGACTGCGAGGTCGGGGGGCAGGCGATCCCGGCCGGCGCCATGCTCTACCTGGTCTACGCCTCCGGGAACCGCGACGAGAACGCCTTCCCCGACCCGGACGCGCTGGTGCTGGACGCCTCCCGCGGCCACCACCTCGCCTTCGGGCGCGGCGAGCACGTCTGCCTCGGCGCCAACGTGGCCCGCCGCGAGGCCCTCATCGCGGTCAGGACGCTGCTCGACCGGCTCGACGGCATCCGGCTGGACGATACGGCGGACGCCACGGCCTACAGCCCCAGCTTCATGCTGCGCAGCCTGCGCGCGCTTCCGATCGTCTTCCAGCCGGCCGTTTGACGCCGGGAGTCGGCCATGTCCTCTCCATCCACCCCGGCCGGCACCGACCCGTTCCGCCTGGACGGGCGGGTCGCGCTGGTCACCGGCGGCTCCAAGGGCATCGGGCTGGCGATCGCCGGCCGGTTGTGCGGGGCGGGCGCCACCGTCGTGTTCTGCGGACGCGACGCCGAACGCGGCAAGCTCGCCGAGCAGCGGCTCGCCGCCCACGGCCGGGCGGAGTTCGTCCGTGCCGATGTCACGGTCGAGGACGAGGTCCGCGCGCTCGTCCGGCATGCGGTGACCCGGTATGGCGGCCTGTCGGTCCTGGTCAACAATGCCGGGCCGACCGACCTCCTGCACAGCCGCGATGTCGACGGGCCGGCCGGGTCGGTCACGCTCGGCAACTGGGAGCGGGTGCTGCGCAGCACGCTCACCAGCGCGTTCCTGCCCACCAAGGCCGCGCTGGAGCCGATGGTCGACGCCGGGACCGGGAGCATCGTCAACGTCTCCTCGGTCGCGGCCGTGCTGGCCGTGCCGGGCTTCGACGCCTACGCCGCCGGCAAGGGCGCCCTCGAATCGTTCACCCGATCCATCGCCGCCGGATACGCCCACCTGGGCGTGCGCTGCAACGCCATCCGGGTCGGGAGCATCCAGACCGATCACGGTTCCGGCGAGGACGCGCCGGTCGGCGGCCTGCGATCGGACCTGCTGCGGCGCGACGCGCAGGACCGGCGCGCGGTCCCGCCCGCCCCCGGCCGCCCGGACGACGTCGCCCATGCGGCGCTGTACCTGGCCTCTCCCGCCGCCGGCTACGTGACCGGCGCCGTCCTGCCGGTGGACGGGGGCCTGACCTGCCGCTCCCTCATGCCCTGGCAGACCCCGCCCCCGCAGCCCCCCGGCGAGCTCACCACCTGAAGGCCGCCCCTTCGCCCGCCGCGGGGAGACCCGCGGCGGGCGAGAAGCCGGAAAGGTCAGTGAACGGTCACCGTGCCGGCGGTGCCGTCGACCGTCAGCATGGTGCCGTTCTTGATCCTCTTCGTGGCGTCCCGCACCGCCAGGACGCAGGGGATGCCGAGTTCGCGGCTCACGATGGCGGCATGGCTGAGCGGCGCCCCCACGTTGACGACCACGGCCGCGGCCGAGGTGAACAGGGGCGTCCAGCCGGGGTCGGTCATCGGCGCCACCAGGATCTCGCCCGGCTCCAGCTCGGTGGCCTCCGACGGGTCCGAGATGATCCGGGCCGGCCCGGTCGCCGCACCCGGGCACGCGGCCAGGCCGGTGAGCACGTCCCCGGGCCGGGCGAGCGTGACCGCCGGGTCCCTGCGCTTGGGCCAGGTCGTCACCGGCGGGACCTCGCCGTCGATGATGTGCGGCGGTTCCAGTTCCGAGAGCGCGCGATGCCATTCCCAGCGCTCGGCTATGACCGGCTTGAAGGAGGAGGGATCGTCCAGGAGGGCGTCCAGTTCGTCCTCCCGGACCATCGTGATGTCGTGCCGATCGCCGAAGTGACCTGCGGCGACGAAACGCCTGCCCAGCTCCCACATGGGCAGGCGGGCCTCGTGCAGCACGCGGATGACGTTGGTCTTGCTGAGCTCCCGAGCCGCCATGAAGACGGCCACCGAACGCATCGCGGCGTCGAAGCGGCCCACCGCCTCAGGGTCGGCGGAAAGCCGGTCCCGCACCTGCGCGGTCAGTCGCTCGCGTTCGGCGCGCAGGGCCTTGGAGCGCAGTTCCGGCTCCCGGTCGGCGGGCTGCAGCCGCATCCGGTCGATCAGGCCCAGCGGTATCGACGGATGCGTCTCCCAGGTCGCGGGCGCCGCCTCCCATTCATCGGTCGAGCGCGACCCGAACTCGCGGAGGAACGCCTCGAACGCGGTCAGGAACGCGGTCACCGGCCGCTCCGGGCGGGCGCGAAGCCGTTCGAGCAGGCCGCCCGTGCCGGTGTCGAACTCCGCGATCAGGTCCGGCGATGCCGCGACCATCCGGCCGAGCCGCCACAACGCCTGGGCAGGGGCGGCCGAGGCGATGTCACCGAGCCCGCTGAGCAGCCGCACGGCGAGCGTGGGGTCGTCCAACGGGGCCAGTGCCTCGTCGAGCGCCCCGGTGACCAGGGACGACTCGTACACCATCGTGAGGTGCCTGCGGAGGATCGCGGCGTAGGGATCCGCCATGATGGCGCGCTGCCGGGCCACCAGGTCCCGGTCGGTCAGCGACGCGAAGTCCGGACGGCCGGCGCGCAGCCGGGCCGCGGTCCTGGCGTCCTCCTCGACGTCGGGACGCGACTCGACGGCGAAGACCTTCTCCACGGTCCGCAGGATGCGCTCGGTGAACTGGGGCGCGAGGTCATCGGGATGCGGGACGTAGGCGGGCCCGCCGGCGTCCCCGAGGTAGGTGCGGTCCATCAGCTCCGGGCTGGCGCCCGGCATCCGCGCACCGAACACCCGAAGCGTCGAGAGGTTGAGATAGACGTAACCGTGGACCATGCCCTGGATGTCGATGGCGTCGGGGCGGAACTCGTCCTCGTCGAAGGCGCCGAACTCGGCCAGCGCCCGCCGCCACTCCCGCTCGGCGGGCATCCCGCCGATCATGCTCCAGAACAGGGGGGTGGCCACGCGCGAGGACACCTCGCCGACGTTGCCACGGGTGTACACGGGGAAGCGGGTGCTGATCGGGCTGTCCACGACCCACGGACGCGAGATGTCCACCATGCTCGTCCTCCTTGCGAGTGTGACGCAGCTTACTCTAGTTATCTATTATTGAGCAATAGATCTTCTGCGGCCGGGCAGCCGGTTTCCGCCGTCCCGCTGGGAGAACGCCTCAGCGCCGGGGCCCGGTGAAGGCGTCCCGCTGCCATGCCCGTTCCCGCACGAGTTGCCTGCCCAGGTAGTCGCGGGCGGCGACGCGGACCGGGTCCGCCGCGTCCGGCAGGGCGTCGATCACCGAGACCAGCGCGGAACGCAGCCGCACCGCGTCCTCCTGGAGCTCGGCCAGTGCGGGATACCGCGGCTCCGGCCGCCGCCCGACGGCCGCGGCGACCTCGCGCAGCACCTCGTCCGGCACCCCCGGTCGCCGGGGCAGACCCGCCAGAAGCGCGCGCAACTCGGCGTTGTCCTCGGCCAGCGACGCCGTCTCGTCGCGGACCCTGACCCGGACCGAGCGGAGCATCTGGGCGACCGTCCGGCACAGGCTGGCCGCGTACTCGTCTCCGCCCGCGGCGGGGGCGATGTCGTTCTCGACCGCGTCGATGACGGACGCGAGGATCTCGTCCACCCCGGGATGGATCATGCCGGCGCCTCCTGGAGCGGGTCGATGCCGAGCACCCCGGCGAGCCTCAGCCGGCTGTGGTACCCGACCTCCGCGGCGGTCCACACGAAACGCAGAGGCGCCGCTTCCTTGCGGTGGACGAGGGCCGCGGCGTGATGGCAGTAGAGGAACTGCAGCACTCCGTAGAACCGCCGGTAGAACTCGACGCGCCGGACGGTGATCTCGATGCCGGTGCGCTCCCGGTGGTAGGCCAGCGCCTCCGGCAGTCCCCAGACGCGCCGTCCGTTCCGGTGGATCTCCGGGATCATCTCCTGCACCTGGGCGAAGTCGTAGGCGGGGTCGCCGAGCACCGCCAGCTCCCAGTCGCTCATCGCCACGATGCGACCGTCCGACCAGACCTCTTCACCGTGCCCGTTGGTGCCCTTGCACAAGGTGACGCGCGGGCAGTCACGCGGTGCCGCGTCCCGCAGCCACGCGACGCACTCGGCGAGCAGCGGGCTGGGTTCGAACTGGAACTCCGCGAGCCGCGAGAGCACCGAACCGATGAGGGTCTCCGCGCACTCGGCCGGTGACGGCGGAACGGCGAAGACCTCACCGAAGCCGAGCGCCTCCCAGTCGAGGGTGTGCACCAGTGCCAGCTTGTCGAGGTGCTCTTTGGACGCGGCCACGCGCGCCTCGTCCAGCTCCGGGTCGTCATCGGCGATGAAGGGGAGCAGCCAGTCCCCCGGCACCTTGGCCCGCACATAGGCCTCCCGGCCGTCCGGCGCCCACCCGGGTTCGTCCTCGTACCAGAGCACGTCCGCGGTGGGCACCGCCGATCCGTTCAGCCGGCGGTAGACCTCGTACTCGGTGCGCAACGAGGTGGGGATGATGCTGCCGCCCTCGTGGTCGCGCCGGACGATGTACTCGCGCTCACTCCACCGGCCGTCACCGCCCAGGACCGAGCCGATCACCGACCAGGTCTGCCGCGAGACACCGCGGGACAGCCGCCGGACATCGTGCATCCGCACGTCCGCGACCTCCGGTCCGAGCCGGGTCATCCGGTGGCGGAACCAGCGGCCGACGAAGTCCGCGTCCTCGAGGCGGGCCGTCACCGCAGCCCCAGCGGGGCGAAGGGGCCGTCCAGGAACAGTTCGGTGTGACCCGCCCCGACCCATTGCCGTCCGTCCGGTGCCGTGGTGGTCACGCGCGACAGGTACTCCTTGCCGTGCAGGTCCGCCACCACCGAGCCGTCGTAGCGCGTGTGGTCGAAGGGCTGCCGGGAGAAGTCGAACTCATCCCACTCCAGGCTGACCCCCGGGCCGTGGTAGGTGCGCATCGAGCCGCCGTCGCGCCAGCTGCCGCCCTGGTAGCCGATCGTCGCGGTGACCCATGGCGGCCCCACCGGTTCGACGCGCTGCGTCCATTTCCCGCCGTCCGCGGCGGTCAGCGTGACCGTGCCGGCCTTCAGCCTCCTGGTACCCGGGACGAGCTCGAGGTCGTGCGAGCCCGCGACGAGGTCGACCGCGACCGAATCCCGGCCAAGGTGCAGGCGGCCCTCGAAAGGCGTGCCGAAGGTGTCGTTCATCGGGACCTGCGCGCCGTCCGGGGACTCGTGGATCGCGTAGAAACCCGACAGCTCCCCTGCGCCGAACAGCGTCCAGAAGCGCAGGGCCCTGGGCACGCCGCCGGGATCGCGCGGCGGCAGCCACCGTGGATCCGGGGCGAGCGGCGGGCGCTCGTGGTAGAGCCCCCACGAGTGGTCGCGGCTGCCGTACCAGTGCGAGGGGTCCGCCTCGACGCGGTCGCCGTCGATCTCGATCCAGCCCCGCACCGTCCCGGGCTGGGAGTACCGCGTCTGGTCGGTCACCGGCCGTCCGCGGTTGACGGCCAGGTGGTGCGCCTCCTGATAGGGCGGCGCCGACCCGAGCCAGTGCAGGTCCATCCGCAGGCCGGACGGGTTGTCGTCGAGCGTCAGCCGGATGTCCCGGAACGGCTCGACGACCTCCATCCGGTACGGCCCGACGGTGGTGTCGCACAGTTCCCGCCACGTCCGGCTGAACCGGACCGTCCGCTGGACGCCGTCCCTCATGACGCCGACATATCCTCCGATGATGTCGGTGTTGGGGTTGATCCGCAGGCCCTGGAAGCAGAAGCACCCCGCCTCGGCGGAGAAGGCGCCGAAGAAGTATCCGTCGTCGAAGCCGGGATCAGTGTTGCTCACGATCGACAGCGGATACGGCGTCTGGTGGACGGGCAGCTCGTCATAGGGGCTCAGCATGTGCGCTCCTCGCTCGAACGGTGAATACGAAGCTCACGCCCCTCGCTGGGCCGCCTGGAGGAAGGGAATGGTGGCCTCAGAGAGCCCGCCGTCCACATAGAGCACCTGTCCGGTGATGTAACGCGAGTCCGGCGAGGCGAAGAACGACACCACGTCGGCGATGTCGTCGGGAAGGGCTCGGCGCCCCAGCGGCACGAGAGCATTGAACCGCGCCTCCCGCTCGGCGTCGGCGGAGACGCCGGCCGTGCCCTCGGTGCGGACGCCCCCGGGGGCGACGGCGTTGAAACGGACGCCCGAATCGGCGAACTCCAGCGCGCACAGCTTCGTGAGCGACACCAGCGCCGCCTTGGACGGTGAGTAGGCACCGGTCCCGGGGGTCGCCGCCTTCGCCGCGAGGGAGGCGATGTTCACCACCGCTCCACCGGACGGCGACGCCGCGAGCAGCGGCAGCAGCCGCCGGGACAGCAGCAGTGGCGCGACGACGTTCACCTCGAGCACGCGGCGGAACTCGTCGGTGGAGATGTCCGCCAGCTTCCCGAACGGGTAGATCCCGGCGTTGTTGACCAGCACCTGCAGGTCGTCGAGCGAGCCGGCCATGGCGTCGATCGCCGCCTCGTCCGTGACGTCGCACCGGACGGCCCGTCCCCCGACCTCCTTCGCCGCGTCCCGCGCCGTGTCGGGGTCGAGCTCGGCGATCACGACGGAGAATCCGTCGGCCGCCAGCCGCCGCGCGATCGCCCGCCCGATCCCGCGTCCCGCTCCTGTCACCAATGCCGTGCCCATAACCGCTCCGTTGTCCGCTCGGGAGATGGATGCATCCGATCTGGCCACGCCCCTCATCGGCCGCCGGCCAGGGCGTTCGCTCGCGGTCCGGCGGGCTCCGACCGGGTCGGAGGTACCGGCCGTCAGCCGGCGAGCCGGTCACGTTCCGGGTTTCCCTCGGCCGTCGCCGGCGCCGTCGTCCGGGCGTCTCCGGACTCGTCGCGCCCTTCTGACGGTGCGTAGTCCAGGTCGAACGGATCCCGGTCGAGTACCAGGCGAACGATCAACAGGAAGGTCGCGAATCCGAGCACCAAGGTCAGCAGCCCGAGCGCCTGCGTCACCGGCCAGGGGAGGTCGCCGTTCACCGCGATCCAGGAGGGAAGCGCCGTCGCGCCGTACACGGTGGCCACCGACATCGGCATGATCACCAGCATGGCCGGGGCCGCCCACCCCTGGAGGCGGTCCCGGAACCGGTACGCCAGCGCGGCTCCGAGCAGGACGCCGGCCGGGTTGCAGGCGATCCACCACCACGGCAGTTCCCAGAGCAGCACCAGGGGTTGGTTGCCGTAGTAGTGATAGGTGTCGAACTTGAGCAGGATCTCCTCGAACACCACGTCCCCTGCCACCGCACCCGCGAACAGCAGCCACAGTGAACGCGTCGTGGGGCCTTTGGACAGCATCGCGTACTCGAAGTAGGCGAACGCGCCGTAGCCGAACCAGCCGGCGACGATCCACCAGGGCATCGCCCGCCCCATGATCGTGTAGGCGTGCCCGAGCGGCTCGGTGTCGCTCCAGGGGAAGTAGACCCCGCCCATGATGTCGAAGAAGACTTCGGGGATGCAGATGGCGGCGCCGCTCAGCGCGACGAGCAGGGGCAGCCACGTGCGCTCTTTCGCGAGCCGGCGAAGGCCCAGGACGACGCCGCTCAGTCCCACGAGGGTCATCGCGATGGTGACCCCGACGTGGTCGGCGGTCCGGTAGGGCTCGTCGGGCATGCGCGGGAGCCCGAAGCGGCCGTCGAAGGCGACCTCGGGACGCGGTCTGAGCCCGGTGATCAACAGTGCGACGGCGATGAACAGCGGCACGCCGATCCAGGCGCATGCCTTGGCCTTCGACATGAGGGCTCCTCTCCGTGCCCGCGCCGAGACGTTCGGCCCCCGTGACCCGAAATTAGTCTCTAGATAAATAATCGTCAACTAGAGTTTTTGGGGCGCCGCCCATGGGCGGTCTATCCGAGCGCCGGCCCCAGCCGCCGCCACTCCGCCAGCTGCGGACCCTCCTGACCTGTGAGGACGTGCAGGGCCACCTGGTCGGCTCCGGCGTCACGGTGCAGGCCGGCCCGGCGTACGACCTCTTCCGGCGACCCCCACGCCACCAGGGCGTCGACCAGCCCGTCGCTCCCGCCGCCGGCCAGGTCTCCGGCGCCGAAGCCCATGCGCAGCAGGTTGTTCACGTAGTTGGGCAGCGTCAGGTAGACGGCCAGGTGCGCCCGCGCCGTCGCACGCGCGGAGTCCGGCTTCTCGTCGAGCACGACCTTCTGCTCGGCCACCAGGATCGGCGCCGGCCCGAGCCGCTCGCGATGCGCGAGCGTGTGGTCCGGCGTCACCAGGTAGGTCAGGGCCCCTGCGGTGCGCTCCCCGGCCAGCGTGATCATCTTCGGGCCGTTGGCGCCGATCATGCGGCGGTCCGCGGGCACCGGGGCCGGCGGCGCGTCGAGGCCGTCGAGAAAGGCGCGCATCCTGGTGAAGGGCCGCTCGTAGCGTCCTCCGGCCCCTTCCACCAGCGGTGCGTGGCTCACTCCCGCACCGAGTGTGAATCGTCCGGGGTAGGCGGTGTCCAAGCGATGGAACTCCGCCGCCGCGGCATCCGCGTCCAGGTCCCACACGCTGAGGACCGCGGTTCCCACCTGCAGCGACCGCGAGGCGGCGAGGGCCGGCTCGACCGCGTCGAGCCTGCCCCGGCAGTTGGCGATCCACAGCGCACCGAACCCCAGCTCCTCGAGTTCACGCGCCGCTCGATCGCCTCCGGGCGCCGCCAGCCGGGCGTGGGAGGTGTAGACGCCCCATGGCGCCATCGGCCGTGCCATTTCCGTCTCCATGAGGTCTCTCCCGCCCGGCGAACGCGGCCGTATCAGATGCGTTCGATCACGGTGGCCGTGGCCATGCCGCCACCGGTGCACATCGCGATCAGCGCCGTGCTCAGATCGCGGCGCTCCAGTTCGTCCAGCGCCGTCTGCATCAGCATCGGTCCGGTGCCGCCGATCGGATGGCCCAGCGCGATCGCGCCGCCGTTGACGTTCACCCGCTCCGGATCGATGGCAAGGTCGCGCACGACCTTCAACGGGACGGCCGCGAACGCCTCGTTGATCTCCCACAGGTCGATGTCGCCGACCGCCATGCCGGCCCGGTCCAGCACCGCCCGCGCGGCGGGGACCGGCGCGGTGAGCATGATGACCGGTTCCGCGCCGGCGACGGTCGCGGCACGGATTTTCGCTCGCGGTCGCAGGCCGTGCGCGCGCGCGTAGTCGGGAGAGGCGAGCACGAGGGCGCCCGCGCCGTCGACGACCCCGGAGGAATTGCCGGCGTGGTGGACGTGCGAGATCTCCGTGATCTCGGGGTACACCCGCGCGCACATCTGGTCGTAGGACAGTCCCGACGGATCGCGCGGCTTCGCCCCCATCCGGGCGAACGACGGTTCCAGCGCGGCCAGCGACTCCAGGGTGGTCTGCGGCCGGGGGTGCTCGTCCCGGTCCAGGAGCACCTCGCCGTCCGTGTCGCGAACCGGGATGAGGCTGCCGTCGAACCGGCCCTCGGCGACGGCCTTGGCCGCCTTCTCCTGGCTGCCGACCGCGAACGCGTCCACCTCGGCGCGGGTGAAGCCCTCGAGGGTGGCGATCAGGTCGGCGGAGATGCCCTGCGGCACCAGCGGGTACAGCTCGCGCAACGCCTGGTTGCCGCCATCGAGGGAACCACCGCCGATGCGTTGCCGGTAGCGGGACATCGACTCGACGCCGCCGCCGATCACCAGGCGCTGCCAGCCCGCGGCGATCCCGGCCGCGGCGAAGGTCACGGCCTGCTGCCCGGAGCCGCAGAACCGGTTGAGGCTGACACCGGGGACGCTCACCGGCCAGCCGGCGGCCAGCACCGCGAGGCGTCCGATGTCGTCGCCGTGGTCGTCGCGCTGGTCGCCATTGCCGATCACCACGTCGTCCACATCGGCCGGGTCGAAGCCGACACGGTCCGCCAGCGCCCTGAGCACCTGGGCGAGCAGTTCCTGGGGGTGCACCCCGTGCAGGGCACCGGAGGGCCTGCCCTTACCGCGTGGAGTCCGGACCCCGTCGATGATCCATGCTTCCGCCACAACACTCCTCACCGCGCCGTCACTGAACACGAAAAACTCTAGTCCTGTAACATCTAGATGTCGAGTATTATCCGCTTTGCGGAGGGCCTGGGGCCCTCCTGACCACGCACTCCAACAGATCGGACGGGCAAGGATGCCGCATCAGATCCCCGTCGTCGCCTACCTCCGGCTCGGTGACCCGCCCCACCTCACCTCCGCCGCGTGCACGCGTTGCGGAGCGCTCTACTTCGACCGGCGCAACGCCTGCGCCCGCTGCTTCGCCACGGACTTCACCACCCGGTCGCTGGCGAACGAGGGAACCCTGCGCGCGTTCACCTTCGTGGGCCGCGCCAAGCGCCCGTACGTCTCCTCGGTCGTCGCCCTGGACGGCGGCGGCGTGGTGAAGGCCAACCTCCTCGGGGTGGACCGGCCCGAGCAGGTCACCCCCGGGATGCGGGTGGTGCTCGACACCTTCGTCGCAGGGGTCGACGACGAGGGCACCGAGGCGATCGCCTTCGGCTACCGGCCGCTGGACGGCGCACCCGGCGGGGGCGCCGAGAACGACCACGGAGGGACGCGATGAGCGGCGATGACGTCTGGCTGATCGGCGCGGCGATGACGCCTTTCGGCAGGTTCCCCGACAAGGACCTGATCGACCTGGCCGCCGACGCCACCCTGGAGGCGCTGGCCGACGCGGGCACCACCATGGCCGACATCAATGTGCTGGCCCTCGGCAACGTCTACGAGGCCAACTCCCACAACGGCCAGCGCCTGCAGAAGCAGGTCGGGCAGACCGGTATCCCCGTCTACAACGTGGTCAACGCCTGCGCCACCGGCGCGACCGCCGTACGGGTCGTGCTGATGTCCATAGCCGCGGGCGAGAGCGACATCGGTCTCGCCGTCGGGGTGGAGAAGATGGGCAAGATGGGGATGATCGGCGGTGCCGCCAAGCCCGCCGCCGAGAAGAAGGTCTTCTCCCCCAAGGGCCGCTACGGGTCGGTGCTCAAGACCGAAGGCGTCCTGGGCACCGGGCTGATGCCGGGAGTGTTCGCCCAGGCCGGCACCGAATACGCACTGGCCCACGGGGTCACCGCCACCCAGTTCGCCAAGGTCGCCCAGAAGAACCATGCGCACTCCGTGCACAACCCTCTCGCCCAGTACCGCAAGGAGTTCAGCCTGGCGGAGATCCTCTCGGCTGAGATGATCTCCTATCCGAACACGCTGCCCATGTGCTGCCCGACCGGCGACGGCGCGGCCGCGGTGGTGCTGGTCTCGGGCACCAGGCTGCGCACCATGGACCCCGACGTGCGGCGGCGCGCGGTCAAGATCTCGGCATCGGTGCTGACCGCCGACCCCTGGAGCGAGTCCGGGCAGGTCCAGCCCGATGTCAACACGCTGACCCGGCAGGCGGCCGACGCCGCCTACGACAAGGCCGGGATCGGGCCCGACGACCTCGACCTGGTCGAACTGCACGACTGCTTCGCCACCGCGGAGCTCCTCCACTACGACAACCTGCGGCTGTGCGAGCCCGGCGGCGCCGGTGACTTCATCGACTCCGGCGCCCCGTGGCGGGACGGGAAGACGCCCGTCAACGTCTCCGGCGGCCTGCTGTCCAAGGGGCATCCTCTCGGCGCGACGGGTGTCGCCAACATCTTCGAGGTCGCCACGCAGCTGCGCGGCGAGGCGGGCGCCCGGCAGATCGAGGGCGCGCGCGTCGGCCTGACGCACGTCATCGGCCTGGCCTCGGCCTGCGCGGTGCACATCCTCGAGGCGGGGGCCCGCCGATGAGCGCGGCGCCGGTCGCGGCGGCCGGGGAACCGACGGTCCCGGCCGTCCGGGAGCGGCTCGGGCGCTGGCTGGCGGAGCACTCCGCCGAACTGGCGCCGTTCACCGAGCTGCCCACCGACGTGGACGGCGTCTTCGCGTCGCTGTCGCGGCTGCAGCGGCTGCTGTACGAGGCCGGCTGGATCAGGCTCGGCTGGCCGGCCGAGCTCGGCGGGCTCGGCGGCCCGATGATCCTGCGCGGGGTGGTCAGCGAGGAACTGGCCGCGGCGGGCTACCCGCCGCCGTTCTCGTTCGGCACCCAGGAGGTCCTCGGGCCCGCCATAGCGCGCTTCGCCTCTCCCGAGCTGGCCGCATCCGCCCTGCCCCGGCTGCTGAGCGGGGACGAGACATGGTGCCAGGGCTTCTCCGAGCCCGGCGCGGGCAGCGACCTGGGGTCCCTGCGCATGCGCGCCGTCGACGAGGGCGACCACTGGCGGGTCGACGGCGAGAAGATCTGGACGAGCTGGGCACAGTACTCCGACCGCTGCGTCCTGCTCACCCGCACCGCGCCGCAGGAGGCGGCGCACCGCGGGATCACCGCGCTCTTCGTCGACATGGACTCCCCCGGCATCACCGTCAGCCCGCTCGTCACGATGACCGGCGAGGCCGACTTCTGCAGCCTGTTCTTCGACGGCGTGCGCGTCCCCAAGGACCGCCTGATCGGGAAGGTCGACGGCGGCTGGGCCGTGGCGATGTTCATCCTCGGCTGCGAGCGCGGCGTCGCCGCCTGGCAGCGCCAGGCCTGGATGCGCTGGCGCCTGGCCGGCCTGGTCAACGAGGCCGACGCGCTGGACGGCGCTCGCGCCGGTGAGGCGTTCGAACTCGTCCACGCCCTGCGGCTGCTGTCGCGGCGCACGCTCAGGTCGCTGTCGGACGGCGAGGATCTCGGGGTGCGCCCCTCGTTCGACAAGCTGCTGATGTCGACCGCCGAGAAGTACATCTTCGATGCCGCGCTGGAGGCCATGCCCGAGACGCTGCTGTTCGGCGGCCCCGGACCGGCGCGGGACTGGCGCAACGACTACCTGTACTCGCGCGCGTCGTCGATCTACGGCGGCGCCGCCGAGATCCAGCGGAACATCATCGCCGAGCGCGTCCTCGGCCTGCCGAGGGAGTGAGCCGATGAACAGCTCCATGGACGCCGAGGACCTGCGGCTGCTGCGCGAGAGCCTGGCCCATGCCGTCACGGACGCGGGATCGGGCGGGCTGCGGGCGGCGGTCGCCGGGTTCGGCTGGCACGAACTGCTCGCGGAGCATCCCGACGCGGCCGTCTCGACGCTGGCCACGCTGCAGGGCGAGCACCTCACCGCGACCAGCCTGCTCGATGACGTGGTGCTGGCCGCGGCCGGGATCAAGGAGACGGCGCGGGTGGTCTATCCGGACCTGCCCGCCGCCGAGCCCACCAGCCGGCTCGAAGGCGGCACGCTGCTGGTCCGCGGCGTCGCCGCCGCGACGGGCGACGAGAGGGCGGTCGTGCCGGCGGTGCGCGACGGGGAACCGGTGATCGTCACGACCGACCTGACCGGCGCGGCCACCGCGGACCCCGCGGCGGGACTCGATCCCGGCGCGGGATGGGCGCTCGTGCGCACCGAGTCGCGGGTGCGTCCCGACCAGGTGCTGGACGGCCCGGAGGCCCTGGCCCGGTGGCGCGCGATGCGCGCGGCCGGGCAGCGCGCCCTGGCCTACGAGCTCATCGCGATCGGACGGCGCATGCTCGCCGGCGCGGTCGAGCACGTCGGCACGCGCGAGCAGTTCGGCCGCAGGCTCGGCGCCTTCCAGGCCGTCAAGCACGCCCTCGCCGACGTGCGGCTCTGGCAGGAGTGCGCCGAGCTCGCGGCGGAGGCCTCCTGGGAGGACGACCCGGTGGAGCCGGCGAGGCTCGCCAAGATCCTCGCCGGGAGATTCGTCCGCACCGCGGCGGCGAACTGCCAGCAGGTACTGGGCGGAATGGGCTTCACCTGGGAGCACGAGTTCCATCGCTACCTGCGCCGGGGCCTCCTGCTGGAGCCGTTGCTCGGCTCGGCGGCGCGGCTGCGCGCCGACCTTGGAAGCCGGCTCCGCACCGATGGGGTGCCGAAGCTGTCCGCGCTGTAGTGACGGAGTTCCGGGTCCGGCTCGAGACCGCGGTAGCCGCCCCGCGTGCCCGTGGAAGCCACGGGCACGCGGGGCGGGCCGGTCAGGCGGACCCGTTGGAGCCGCCCGATCCGTTGGCGGACGGTCCCGGCGAAACCGGTTCCTTGGGGAGGCCGAGAACACGCTCGGCGATGATGTTGCGCTGGATCTCGTCCGTGCCGCCGCCCAGCCGGAACCCGGGAACACCGAGGACGAACTCCGCCCACGCGAAGGTCCCCCATTCCCCGGTGTCGGCGAGCAGCTTGGGGCCCAGCGCGACACTCACCAGGTGTGACAGGGCGGCCAGGTTCTCGGTGAGGGCCAGCTTGGACAGCGACATCTCGGGGCCCACCCGGCCGGACCTGGCCCCGGCCTCCGCGCGGGCACGCATCGCCTTGGCCGCGGCGACGCCGGAATGGACCCGGGCGTAGGCCTGCCGCACCGCCGGATCCTCCGAGCGCCCCAGGTGATGCAGCATGGCCACGAGGCGCTCCATCCGGAACAGCCCCGCCCCGCCTCCGGCCGAGCCGCCGATCGCGCCCCGCTCGTAGAGCAGGGTGGTCATGGCGACCTTCCAGCCTCCGTCGACCTCGCCGAGCCGGTACGCGTCGGGGACCACGGCGCCGTCGAGGAACACCTCGTTGAAGTCGGCGCCCCCGGTCATCTGCCGCAGCGGCCGCACCTCCACCCCGGGCGCGGTCATATCGATCATGAAGGCGGTGAGGTCGCGGTGGCGGGGCCCCGGTGAGGTCCGGCACAGCAGCAGTCCGACATCGGAGTAGTGGGCACCCGACGTCCACACCTTCTGCCCGCTGACGATCCAGTCGGAGCCGCTGGGGGCCGCCCGGGTGGCGACGGCGGCCAGATCCGAGCCGGCGCCCGGCTCGCTGAACAGCTGGCAGCCGACCGAGTCCCCCCGGTACAGCGCTCGCAGCCACCGCCCGATCGCCTCCCGCGAGCCGAACTCCTGCAGTGTCGGGGCGACCATGCCGAGGCTGACCCCGAGCGGCGAACGCGAAGGCGTCTCGTAACCGCGTTCCAGTTCCAGGTAAGCCCGCTCGTACCGGGCCGGCAGGCCGCGCCCGCCGAGCTCGACGGGTCCGGTGATCCACCCGAAACCGGCATCGAACACCTGCCGCCGCCACTCGACCGCCTCCCTGACCTCCTCTGGGGTGGCGCCGCGGAACAGGCTCACTCGATCGTCGCCCTCGCCCCAGGTCGTGGCGGCGGCGCGCGACCGCGGCCTGGCGGCGCGGTCCAGAAAGGCCGTGGCCTCGGCGCGGAAGCCGTCCATCTCCGGCACTCGAGCCGGTGTCACGTCGGGCACGCCGGAACCTCCGATCACATGAACACGCGAATTTAATTGAGCACTAGAGTTTTTAGCCTACCTGATCTCGGCGTCCGCACGCCCGCGCTCCGCGGCCTCCCAGTAGGGCCGGCGCAGCGCCCGCTTGTTGACCTTGCCCATCGCGGTGCGCCCCAGCCCGTCGACGATCTCCACGCTGCGCGGGCACTTGTAGTGGGCGAGCCGGGCCCGGCAGTACTCGATCAGCTCGCCAGGCGCGGGCGGGCTGGCCGGAGCGGACGGCACGACCAGGGCCTTGACCTGCTCCCCCATCTCCTCGTGGGGCACTCCGATGCAGGCGACCTCGGCCACCGCCGGATGGGTGAGCAGAACCTGCTCGGACTCGGCCGGATAGATGTTGACCCCGCCGGAGACGACCATGTCGGAGAACCTGTCGGTGATGTAGACATAGCCCTCCTCGTCCAGGTAACCGATCTCGCCCAAGGTGAAGACGCCGTCCCCCTCGCCCGCCTCGGTGCCGCGTTCGTGGTGGTAGACGATGCCGTGGCCGGTGGTGTCCCGGAAGTACAGCCGTCCCTCCGTCCCGGCGGGCACCGGACGGCCCTCCTCATCCAGCACCATGGCCTCGAAGGGCGGGACGGCCCGTCCCACCGAGCCGGGGCGCTCCAGCCACTCCTGCGCGCTGATCACGCAGGTGGACCCGACCTCGCTGGCCCCATAGGACTCCCACAGCACCGGCCCCCACCAGTCGATCATGGCCCGTTTCACCCCCGCCGGGCACTTGGCGCCGACCTGCAGGACGTACCGCAGCGACGAGACGTCGTAGCGCGCCCGAGCGTGCTCGGGGAGGGCGAGCAGGCGCTGGAAGTGGGTCGGCACCATGATCGCCGAGCCGATGCGGTCGCGCTCGACGGCCGCCAGGAGCGCCTCGGCGTCGAACCGTCCGAGCACGGTGACCGGTGCTCCGCCCAGGAAGGCGCGGATGCCCGAGAGCGGGCCGCTGTGGTAGAGCGGGCCGACGATCAGGTGCCGCCCGTGCCGCGTCAGCCTTCCGTCGCGCAGGCGCCGCAGGTGCTCGGTGATGTCGGCGCCGCCGGCGAAGGAGGTCGGCGGGAGTTCGACGCCCTTGGGCCGTCCCGTCGTGCCCGAGGTGTAGACGAGCGTGGGGAGCGGCGCCGCGCCGGCCGGGGGCTCGGTGTCGGCGGCATCCGCCAGGGCGGCCTCCCACTCCCGCACTCCCGGCATCTCGCCCGCACCGCCCCAGCCCAGGACCGCGGCGATTCCGGCCTCCCGGGCCGCACGCAGGCCGGTCCGCGCCGTGCGGCCGTCGACGAGCACGGCCCGGGCACCGGAATCGGCCATGATGTAGGCCGCCTCCGCCGCCGTCAGGTGGAAGTTCACCGGGACCGCGGAGATTCCCGCCAGGGTCGCCGCCGCGTAGGCGAGCAGCGCCTCGGCCGAGTTCTCGGCGAAGACCGCCAGGCGCCGCGCCGGCCCGAGGTCGAGCGCGCGCAGCGCGTTGACCGCGGGCCGCAGCACCTGGTCGACCTGTGCCCAGGTCAGCTCGGTGCGAGCGTCGCGCACCGCGATCTCGGTGGGCCGTGCGGCCGCGAATTCGGCTGCGAAGGTCATCCGGTCCCCTCTGTCCTCAGGCCGGCGCTTAACGCGGCAAGAAACTCTAATGCTAGACTATCGATACCTCACGCGCCTGGGCCAGGTCCCGCCCCGGAAGGAGCCGACGATGACGCCGTCCACCGCCCTCGCCGAGGACGAGCGCCCGACCGCGCTCCGGCCGCGCGCGCACGCCGAGCGCACAGCGGCCGCCCCCGCCCACAGCGCCCGGCGGGAGCCGGGCGCACGACCCTGAACGGGATCCGCCATGTCTGGACTGCTCGAGGGCAAGGTCGCCTTCATATCCGGGATCGCCCGCGGCCAGGGAAGGGCCCACGCGCTGCGCCTGGCCCGGGAGGGGGCGCGGATCATCGGCTTCGACATCTGCGCGCACATCGATACGGTGCCGTTCTCCATGGGCACCGCGGAGGACCTGGCGGAGACGGAGCGGCTCGTGCGCGGCGCCGGCGGCGAGATCGTCGCCTCGAAGGCCGATGCCCGCGATCAGGACGAGATCGTCGCGGCGCTGAACGCGGGGCTGGACGCGTTCGGGCGGGTGGATTTCGTGGTGGCGAACGCCGGCATAGGGCAGCCGTTCGTCCCCGCCTGGGAGATGGAGGACGAGGCGTTCCTCAATGTCGTCAACGTCAATCTCGTCGGCGCCTGGCGCACGGCCAAGGCCGCCGTCCCGCGAATGATCGATCAAGGCGACGGCGGCGCGATCGTGGTGACCGGATCCGGGGCGTCCCTCAAGGGACTGCCCAACCTGGCCGGTTACGTGGCGAGCAAGCACGGGCTCATAGGCCTGACACGCACCCTGGCGCGCGAGCTCGGCCCCCACCGCATCCGGGCCAACGCCGTCCTGCCCGGGAACACCAATACGCCCATGTTCAACAACGCCGCCATGCGGAGCCTGTTCGTACCGGACGGCGAAGGCGACCCCCCGCAGGAGCGGTTCCTCGCACGGGCCAAGGCCGGAAGCCCCTTCGGCCTCCCCTACGTCGAACCCGAGGACATCGCCGAAGCCGTTCTGTGGCTCTTGCAGCCCGCGTCACGGTACGTCACCGGCATGTGGATTCCCGTGGACGGCGGAACGGGCATCCCCTGATCCGACGAGGGGCCGACCCCGAGGACACCCGCGGAGTTAACGCCGGGGCAACCTGTCCAAAGTAGTCATGAACTAGACTTTCTTAGCGTCCTGCATTGGACTCCAACCTCCGAGCACCGGGCCAGAGCTGGTCGGCCCTGCACTCCGAGCGCAACAACGGTTCGACATACCCCCTGGTCACCGTGAGTTTTATCGACTGGTGCGACGAGGACCACACTGCTACGGCCGCGAAAACAGCCGAACGCCGCACAGTCTCGGACTAGACTGTTGACAGGCCGACCAGATGCCGGGACAACACAATGAGCGGGAGAATAGATGGCAGCACGGTCTCACGACGGGGCCGCAACGCCCACCAGCCCCTCGGCCGTCGCCGACCTGACGGCCGACCCCATCGACTGGGCCCGCCACTTCTGGCGACGCCATGGACTCGGCGAATCCGAAGAGGCCTTCATCGCGATGAGCTCCGTGCTGCGCTTCCACCGCCTCATGGTCGACGCCGCGGAAACCGCCCTGCGCCCCCACAAGCTCAACATCACCGACTACATGCTGCTGATGACCCTCCAGCTCTCCGAGACCGGAACCCGCCTCATCAGCCAGCTCGCCCGCAGCCTCATGGTGCACGCCTCGACGGCGACCCTCGCCATCGACCGCCTCCAGGCGCAGGGCGTCATCCAGCGCACGCCCCACCCGACCGACCGCCGCGCCATCCAGGTCACCATCACCGCCCAGGGCCGCACCCTCCTCGCCCAGGCAACGGCCTCCCTGCGGGAGGTCGAGTTCGGTCTCACCGGTAGCCACCCCGACGAACAGCACACGCTCACCGACACGCTCGCCCGCCTCCGGCTGGCCGCCGGCGATGAGGACGCACCGCTCAAACCCGCGCGAACGAGGTGACACCGACCCCTGTCCCCGGCCCGCCGCCACGCCTGCGGGCCGGGGACATCGCATTTTCGGGGGGCGTCCGAGAGGGAGCGGAGAAACTCTAGGGATAGACTATCCATGCCACAAGCGTTTAAGGTGGATGCTGGCCATAGGGCCTTGTGCACGAGCTCTTACACACGAGTAGATGCCCTGGCTATGGTCACCTAACGAACCTGCGAACCGAGGGGTGCCTCTCAACGATGGCGCGCTACCAGGCGGTGGAACCGATCCGGAACGGGCCGGTGGGCGAACTGCGGCTGTGTCGGCCGGATGTGCAGAACAGATTCGACGACGTGCTGTTCGGCGAGCTCGGCGACGCGCTCGGCGAGCTCGCCGCCGACACCGAGATCCGTGCGGTCGTGCTCTCCGCCGCCGGCAAGCACTTCTCCGCCGGCGGTGACACCGAGACGATGCTGGCCGCCAACGCCGATCTCCAGGTGCTGCTGGCCCAGGTGGACGACGGACGGCGGCTGTTCCGCGCCTTCGCCGATTTTCCCAAGCCCCTGATCGCCGCCCTGCACGGGCACGTCTTCGGCGTGGCGACCAGCCTGGCCCTCACCGCCGACGCCGTCGTGTCGGCGCCGGGCGTGCGCATCTCCGACCCGCACGTCCATCTCGGGCTCGTCGCGGGCGACGGCGGCTGCGTGACCTGGCCGGCCAACCTGCCGCTGGTACGGGCCAAACGCCACCTGCTGTGGGGGGAGCCCCTGCTCGCCGAGGACGCGCACCGGCTCGGGCTGGTCACCGAGCTGGCCGAGTCCGCCGAAGCGGTGCGGCCGCTGGCGCTGGAACTCGCCGAGCGCGTGGCCGCGCTCCCGCCCGTGGCCGTCCAGCTCACCAAGCGGGCGCTCAACAAGGTGCTGGCGGCCCGGGCCGACGAGGTCTTCGACACCGCGTTCTACCTGGAGGCGATCAGCGCCTCCACCGCGGACCTGCGTGAGGCCGTGGAGGCGTTCACGCAGAAGCGGCCCGGCGTCTGGAGCGGACGGTGAGCGGTCCCGCACAAGCCGGCCGCGCGCTCGCCGGCCTGTGGGGCACGGAGGTCGTCCGGACGACGTACGCCGGCCATCCGGGACTGGCGCTGCACCCTCGGCCGACGTCCCTCGGCGAGATGCTCACCGGAACACCGCGGTGGGCGGACCGGACCTTCATCGTCCAGGGGCGGCGGCGCATCTCCTTCCGCAGGTTCCTGGGAGCCGTCGAGCTCGCCGCGGCCGAACTCGCCCGGCGCGGGGTCCGTCCGGACGACCACGTCATGCTCCTCGCCTACAACAGCCCCGACTGGATCCTCGCGCTGTGGGCGGCATGGTATGCGGGCGCGGTGCCGGTACTGGGAAACCGGTGGTGGAGCCCGGACGAGATCGAGCACGCCTGCGGCCTCACCCGGCCCGCCCTCGTCATCACCGACATCCCCGGGCCCGGCGAGCGGTTCCCGGCCGCGACCATCACGCCGGTCGACCTCGCCGGCGCCTTCGAGTCGGCCTCCGACGACGCCTCCACCGCCGACCTAGAGCGCCTGCTGGCCGCGATGCCCGCCCCCGAGGAGGACACGCCGGCGCTGGTCATCTTCACCTCCGGGAGCACGGGCGCTCCCAAGGGCGTGGTGCTCTCGCACCGCTCGGTGATCGCCAACCAGCACAACCTGCTGTCGCGCTCCGGCCGGCTGCCGAAGGACCTGCCGGAGAGCGCTCCGCCTCCGGTGACCCTGGTCTGCACCCCGCTGTTCCACATCGGCGGCATCTCCAACCTGATCACCAATCTGATCACCGGTGGCACGCTCGTCCTGAACGAGGGCAGGTTCGACCCCGCCCAGATCCTGGAACTGATCGAGACCGAGCGGGTGCAGAGCTTCGGCGGAGTCCCGACCATGGCGATCCGCGTCCTGGAGCATCCCGACTTCGAGACCCGCGACCTGTCGAGCCTGCGTTCCTGGCCGCTCGGCGGGGCACCCGTCCCGGCGAGCCTGCTGGAGAGCATGCGTCGCAAGCTGCCCCAGCTCCAGCGCCGCGGGCTCGGCAACACCTGGGGGATGAGCGAGTCGGGTGGCTTCCTCACCGTGGCGGGCAACCGCGACCTGGCCCAGCGTCCCGGCACCGTCGGGCGGCCCTATCCGGTGGTGGAAGTGCGCATCGGCGATCCCGGGGAGACCGGCGGCGGAGAGATCCTGGTCCGCAGCCCGACGGTGATGCTCGGGTACCTCACCCCGGACGGCGAAGGCGACGGCACGGTGGACGCCGACGGCTGGCTGCACACCGGAGACATCGGGCACCTGGACGACGACGGATACCTCTACCTCGACGGCCGCAGCAAGGACATCGTCATCCGCGGCGGTGAGAACATCGCCTGCGCCCACGTCGAGACCGCGCTGGCGCAGCATCCCGACGTGATCGAGGTGGCCGTGTTCGGGGTGCCGCACCCCGACCTGGGCGAGGAGCTGGCGGCGGTGCTGGTCGTCCGCCCGGGGACGGCGCCGACCGAGGACGAGCTGCGCGAGTTCCTCACCGGGACGCTCGCCTACTTCGAGATACCCACGCTCTGGCGCATCCGGTCCGAAGCACTGCCGACGCTCCCCGGCGAGAAGATCGACAAGAAGGCGCTCCGGGCGAGTCTGAGCGCCCCCGCCCCAGCGAAGCGAGGTTGACGGCCATGGTGCGACTGAGCCCGCCCGACGAGTACTTCACCCACCAGGTGGCCTACCCGCACGCCATGGTCGGCTCCAGCGACCCGAGCTGGCGCGAGCGCTACTGGGTCAGCATCCAGGACACCTCCGCCACGGACACCGTGCTCACCCTCGGACTGGGCCAGTACCCCAACCAGGACGTCCAGGAGGCGTTCGCGGTCCTGTCGGCCGACGGCCGCCAGCACAACCTCAGGCTGGCCCGGGCCCTGTCCCCGCGCAACGACCTGATGCAGGTGGGCCCTCTGCGGGTGGAGGTCGTCAAACCCTTCGAGGAGCTCCGCTTCATCCTGGACGAGAACCCGTCGGGAGTGGCGTTCGACATCACCTGGACCAGCGAGTTCGAGCCCGTCCTGGAGGGACGGCACTTCCAGACGAGCCGCACGCGGGTGACCTACGACGCCATCCGGTACGTGCAGGTGGGCCGGGCCGGCGGAACCCTGGCCGCACCGGGCCGGGAACTCGACCTCGACCCCGCCACCTGGTGGAGCGAGCGCGACCACTCCTGGGGCACGCGCCCGCTCCCCCGCGCTCAGGGAGCGCCCCCCGGCGAGCGTCCCGAATGGCGCATGCTGATGTTCTGCCCGCTCCAGCTGCCGGATTTCGGCGTGCACCTGTACCTGTACGAGGCCGAGCCGGGGCGCCCTCTGCACCTTTCCGCGGGGATCTGCCACCGCCGGGGCGGCTCCGGCGGGGACGAGATGATCGTCGGGGTGGAGCATGACCTGCGCTGGGTCGCGGGGGCCCCGGCCGCCACGCTCGCCGGTGGGCTTCTCACCCTCGTCCTCGACAGCGGCAAGCGGCTCGAGTTCGAACTCACCGCCCAGCCCGGCCGCGCGCACCTGCGCGGCGGCGGCTACGAAGGCTGGAACGGCTGGTTCCAAGGGCACTGGAAAGGCGAGGAGAGCATCGAGCACGAAGTGTGGGACCTGACGGACCGGAGCCAGTTCTACCGCTATGCCAAGGCGGGAAGCGACCATCTCGTCAAGGTGCGTCACGAAGGACGGACCGGCTACGGCGTGATGGAGTACATGGTGCTGCCCGGCTACCCGCGGTACCAGGAGGCCATCCCGCCGCGGCCCTCGACCGGTGACCGATGAGCGGCACCGCCGAACCCGCCGTCGAGGAGATCACCGCCGCGCTCGAGAGCTTCCTGCGGGACGCGCTCGGCGACGCGGCGGCCCCCGTCGTCACCGGGCTGCACCGGTCGGGCTCGGGCAGTTCCCGGGAGAACTGGCCGTTCGACGCCGAATGGAACGACCGCGGCGAGCGGGCCCGGCACCGGCTCCTGATGCGCAGGGACCCGCCCGCCGCGGTCGTCGACACCGGCCGGGACATGGAGTTCCGTCTGCTGCGCAGGCTGGCGGCCACCGCGGTCCCGGCCCCGCGCGTGCTGTGGCTGGACGACACCGGCGAGCGCCTGATGCGCCCGACCATGATCGTGGAACGGCATCCGGGCGAGGCGCACCGCGCGGTGCTGCGCGACGCGGACCCGCTGGGGCTCGGCGATAAGGGCCGGCTCGCGCTGGCCGAACGGCTGTGCGAGGTCCTGGCCGAGCTGCACCGGGTGGACGTGGACGCGACCGGGATCGGCGAGGAGCTGGAGGATCCGGGCGAGAACCCGGCCCGGCACGAACTGACCCGGTGGGAACGCGAACTCGACGCGCACGAACTCGAACCCCAGCCGGGCCTGCGGCTGGCCGCCGCGTGGCTGCGCGACAACCTGCCCGAGCCGCCGGCCCGCACCGTGCTGGTGCACGGCGACTTCCGCCCGGCCAACGTCCTGGTCCACGACGGGGCGCTCAGCGTGCTGCTGGACTGGGAACTGGCGCACCTCGGCGACCCGGTCGACGACCTCGGCTGGTACACCGCACCGGTGTACCGGCGTGAGCACTTCCAGCCGGGCTGGGAACCGGACGATTTCCTGCGCCGCTACACCGAGCTGACCGGCATCGAGGTCGACCCGCGTGCGCTGGCGTTCTGGCAGGTGCTGTCCATGTTCCGCCTCGCCGTGATAGCCCTGACCGGCATCCGCGCCTTCTGCGGCGGAAGTGACCGTCCCGCGGCGCCGGCGGACGCGTTGATACGGCAGGTACTGGCCGCCGTGCCGGCCGCGGAAGGAGCCTGACATGCGTCCCACCCCCGCCGAGACGATCGCCGGCGTGCGGACGATCCTGCGCGATGTCGTCGAACCCGCGGTGGACTCGGAGTACGCGCGCGCCCGGCTCCGCGAGATCAGAGCCGTCCTGGCCCAGACCGACTGGGACAACGCGGCGCTGCGGTTGCGCCGCGAGGTGGAGGGCCTCCGGGCTCTGCTCGCCGAGATCCGGGACTGGGCCGAGGACGACCCCGAGCGGTCGTCGGCGTTCGCGGACCTCGCCGGTGAGGTCACCGGACCCGCCGGTCCCGATCAGGAGACCTTCTCCGCGCTCAACGACCTGCGAGCGGCCCACGCGGCGGCGCTCGTCGAGGCCGCGGACCGGCTCGCCGGCTGGACGCGGAGCCGTCCTCGGGACGAGTCGGCGCGTGAACTGCGCCTGCGCCTGATCGGGCACCTGGCCGCCGGGCCGCCGGCCCGCTGAGTCCTCTGCCGCCCGCCCGGCCGGGCGGCCCGGCCGGGCGGCAGGTCGAGGGCGCCGGTCCCGATGGTGAAGCCGTCGATCAGCGCGTCCGCGATGGCGCGCACCTCCGGCTCCAGACCCGCCACCCGCCGGACCGTGAAGCCCTCTCGAAGAGCCTGTCGAAGCCGATGTCGACCATGCCCTCATCTCCATTTGCTCTAGCAACAAAGAATATCGGCGGTCACAGGTACCGGGCTGCCGGGCGCGCTCGTCTGCCGCTGCAGCGTCATCACACCCGATCCGTACAGAACCTGGTCGGGCTACCGGTCCATCTCGGCCGCTCACTATACTTGGACGACAAATAGTTGACAACTAGTGTTTTTCATTTCTACGCTCCTTCATGAGGGCCCGCACCACCCCGTCGATGAAGGGCAGTCCCATGGAGGAGTCACTCGAGCAGACGGTCCGGCGGCTGGCCGCCATCGAGGAGATCAGGCGGCTCAAGGCCCGCTACTTCCGGGCCGTGGATCTCAAGCTGTGGGACGAGTTCGCCGGCCTGTTCACCGCGGACCTGCGGATCGACTTCGCCGAGTCGACGAGCAGACCGATGACCCGCGAGGAGTTCGTCGCGTCCGCCGCCAGGCACTTCGAGGGCGCGACCTCGGTGCACCACGGGCACACCCCGGAGATCGAGATCATCGACGACACGTCGGCGCGCGCCATCTGGCCGATGTTCGACCTGGTGGAAACCCCGCCGGACAGCGATTACGACTCCCATACCGGCTACGGCCACTACACCGAGGAATACCGCAAGGAAGACGGTGCCTGGAAGATCTCGCGGACCCGCCTGACCCGCATCAAGCGCGTGGTCCTGGACTCCAGGGGCACGTCGTGACGGGCACCAGGGTCGGGCTCGTACTCCCCCAGCTGGGACCGCACGTCAGCGGCCCGCTCATCCGCGACTTCGCACGGGAGGCCGAGCGGATGGGCTTCGCGCACCTCTGGGTGCAGGACCACTTCCTCTACGCGCTGGAGCAGCGGGGCGAGTACGGCGGAAGCGCGGCGGCCCAGCCGGAGGTGTACCAGTCCGTCTTCGGGCCGACGGAGACGCTCGCGGCCGTCGCGACCTGGACGTCGCGGATCGAGCTGGGCACGAGCGTCCTCGTCGGCGGCAACCACTGGCCGGCCCAGCTGGCCCAGCGGCTGGCGACCATCGACCGGCTCAGCGACGGCCGGCTGACCACGGTCGGTCTCGGGGTCGGCTGGTCGGTGGAAGAGCACGAAGCCGCCGGCGTGGACCCGCGGACCCGCGGGCGCCGGATGGACGACTTCGTCCCCGCGCTCCTGGCCTGCTGGGGAGAGGACCCGGTAGAGCACAAGGGGGAGTTCTTCGACATCCCCCGTTCGATCGTGCGTCCCAAGCCGGTGTCGGCCCCGCGCCTGATGTCCGGCATGTGGTCCCGGCAGGGCCTGGCCCGCACCGCCCGGCTCTTCGACCTCTGGAACCCGGGGTCGATGCCGATCCCGCAGGTGGTGGACACGGTCGGCGAGATCAACGCGATGCGCGCCGAAGGGAGACCGCCCGTCGGCGTCATCTACCGGGTGGCCCTGCAGTCGACCGCGGGCAAGCGCCTGACGGTCGAGGAGGTGGCCGAGCGGGTGCGCGAGGCGGCTGCCGCCGGCATCGAGGGCGTCATCGTCGAGACCAACTTCTGCTCCGAGATCAACTCGTCCGCCGACTGGATGACACTGCTCGGCCGCCTCGATCCCGTCCTGAAGGCGGGAACGGAAGGAACGGCGGCGCCATGACCGCGTAATTCACCCGGATCACGCACCGCATACGTCTCACCGAACCGCAATGAACCGAACCGAGCCGAGAGGCGCCATGAGCAGAGTCGACGAGCCCTGGATCTGCGATCGCCCCGCGAGCAAGCGGTACCCGATCTACACCAGGGCCAATATCGCCGAGGTGTTCCCCGGTATCGTCCCGCCGCTGTCCTCGACCAACGACACCTGGCGGAGCGCCGAGATGGGCTGGCGCGAGGGTCTGGTCCGGTTCGGCGCGTTCGACCGCGAGGAGTTCGCCGCCGACCGCGACGAGATGACGGCCATCTTCGGCGGGTACGGATACCTCAACGTGTCGGTCTCGCGGGTCATGGGCGTCCGGATGCCCGGCAGCAATCCCGACCTGGTCGACTACTCCTACTTCGGGGAGCAGCCCGGGATCCCGCCGTACCGGCCGCAGCCCGGGGACGAGAGCCCGGTGCACACCCGGCGCATGGCGGAGACGATCGCCTGGGTGATGTCGACCGACGACGTTCCCGACGTCGACGACTACCGCGCGACCGCGGCGAGGCTGCGGGCCGAACGTCCGAACCTGTCCGCGATGTCCAACGCCGAGCTCGCCGAGCACGCCTTCGGCGTCCACGAGACCTACACGGTCGACTGGCTCGGCACCCACTTCTTCCTCATCTACTGCGCCTCGGTCCCGCTCGGCGCGCTGCAGCAGACGGTGACGGGAATCGGACGGCCGGACCTGCTGACGCCGCTGATCAGCGGAATCGGTGGCATCGACTCCGCCGCCCCCTCGCAGGCGATGTGGGATCTGGGCCGCACCGTGGCGGCCTCGGCGGAGCTCACCCGGCAGTTCGACCAGGGCGTCGCCGGCCTCGACGCCAGGCTGCGGGCCTCGGACCATCCGGACGCCAAGAGGTTCGTGGCCGACTTCGACGCGTTCCTGTACGAGTACGGGTCCCGGGCGGTCAACGAGTGGGACCTGACCACACCGACCTGGGAGACCGAACCCGCACTGGCGCTGGCGTCGATCGGCGGGATGCGGCTGCGCGGGGACGGCGACTCGCCGAAGCTGAAGTCCCGGCGGCTCATCGGGGAGCGCAACGATGCCGTCGAGGCGGTCCGCGCGGCGCTGGCCGGCGATCAGGAGGCGCTCGGCGGGTTCGAGGCCGCCCTGCATGCCGCGCACGTCTTCCTGCCCGCCCGCGAGCGGAGCAAGACGGCGATCGTCCGCATGATCGGCGAACCGAAGGTCGCCCTGCACGAGCTGGCGAGCCGGTTCGCCCGCGACGGGCACATCGACGGCACGGCCGACCTGGGCATGGTGACGCGCGAGGAATTCCCCCGTTTCGTCGCCGACCCCGCGGCCTTCCGGGACGTCATCGCGGAGCGCTGGAAGCGGGTACGCGAGTTCGAGCGGCTCGTGCCGCCGTTCGTCCTGGTGGGCGATCCGCCGCCGCCGAGCACCTGGGCGCGCCGCGACGACTCGGCTGCGGAGCCGGCGGTCGCCGCGCCCGGCGAGACCCTCTCGGGCGCGTCCGGCTGCACCGGTACCGCGGTCGGGCCCGCACGCGTCATCCTCGACCCCGCCGAGGCCGACGAGCTGCTGCCGGGTGAGATCCTGGTGGCGCCCGCGACCGATCCCTCCTGGACGCCGCTGTTCGTCTCGGCCGCCGCCGTCGTGGTCGACGTCGGCGCCCCGCTGAGCCATTCCGCCATCGTCAGCCGCGAGCTCGGTATCCCTTGTGTCGTCTCGTGCACCGGCGCGACCGACCGCATCCGCACCGGAACCGCCATCAAGGTCGACGGCACCGCCGGGACCGTCACGGTGATGTAAGGACTGAACCCGCTCGACCCGTCAGGATTCGCGTGCCGTGGTCGGCGACCCGCGTCGCGCGCGACCGCCGGCCCCTGTCACGTGGAACCGTGGAGCGGACGTTCGTCAGCTCGCCATCTCCGCGTCCGCATGGATGATGCGCAGCACCTCTCGGTCGGAGAGCTTGGCCTCGGACAGGGTGCTCTCGGCCGCGATCCGCTCCTGGTGACCGCCCAGATACGCGCGCATGGCCTTGACCGCGCGCTCCTCGTCGCGACTGCGGGAGGCGGCGATCAGCTCTTGGCGGTGGGCCTCGAACTGGGCAGCCCACTTTCGCCAGAACGCCGCGCTGCGCTTGGAGAACGAGTCCACCAGGAGCCGCACCAGGATGTCGATCATGACCCTCTCGATGGCAGCAGCAGACGGAGCCCGACGATGACGCAGTTCGCCGAGCCCCGGACGGCCTCCCGGACCGCCGTGCTGGGGAAGTCGCTCAGAAGGTGCGCTGGCTGTCGACCGCGATCGTCGACGCCGCCAACCACGGACGGCCCAACACCAGCGGGATCAAGGTCGGAGGCCACCAGGCCTCCAGCGCCTCGATGGTCGAGATCATGACCTCGCTGTGGTTCTCGGAGCTCACCGAGTGGAGCGGTGGCCCCGATCCCGACCCGCCGTCGCCGGTGCTCTTCGGCGCGGTGATGCTGCTGCACGCGGGCGCATCGGCGACGGTGCCCTCGACGCGATGGTGGACCACGTCCGCACGTTGAAGCGCGGGACGCTGCCCCAGTTCGGCACCGCGGTCGAGGACCCGCTCGTCCTCCGCCGCATCGGTGCGGCCTCCAGCCGGCTCACGGCCTCGCGCGCGCTGCTGTACGCGACGGCCGACACCGTCGAGCACCTCGACGGCGCGGACTCCGCCGCCGTCGCCGCCACGGTCGACGGCTTCCGCACCAAGGTGGCATGCGTTGAGGCGTCACTCGCGGTCGCGTCCACCGTGCATGAACTGACCGGCGCCCGCAGCACATCGAACAAGTACCGGCTCGACCGGTTCTGGCGCAACGCCCGGACCTTCGCGTCGCATGACCCGACCGACGCCAAGAACGTCTACGTCGGCATGTACGAGACCGCCGGAGAGCTTCCTCCGTTGGACTCTCCAGGTACGCGATCGCCATCCTCCACCGAGACCCGACCATCAGATCCGTCTCGCCGCGAGCGCCCTTTAACTCTACTCAGATGATACGCTTCGCAAGAATTTCGTAGCATATTTTAGGGGTGAGGGATCGTGGGCGCGTTGGTCTTCGGCGGAGCGGGAGGCATCGGATCCGCGGTGAGCCGCCGGCTGGCGCGCGAACACGCGGTCGCCATCGGCTGTCTGCGGCGACCGGAGCGCGCCCGGACGCTGGCTCGGGAGATCCAAGAGGCGGGCGGCACGGCGGTCGTCGTGGAGGCCGATGCCTCGACCGACGCGGGTGTCGTGCGGTCCTTCGACGTCGCGGAGGAACTCGGCCCCCTCCGGGTCGTCGTGCATTGCGTCGGAGGCTGGGACTTTCCGCGTATCACCGAGCTCTCCGAAGAGTCGATCGACGCCGCGTTGCGGTTGAACCTGCGTTCCGCCCTGCTGACGTTGCGGGAGGCCGCGCGCCGGGTCGCCGATGGCGGCCGTGTCGTCCTGCTCTCGAGCGCGGCAGCGGAGGTCGCGCCGGCCAGGCAGAGCACGTACGCCGCCGCGAAGGCGGGCCTGGAGGCGGCGGCTCGGGTCGCGGCGAAGGAGGTCGCGAAACGCGGTGTGACCGTCAATGTCGTGCGTCCGGGCGCGACCGACACCGAGTTGCTGCACGCGACGACCTCGCCGCGTGCGATCGAGGCGATGGCCGGGTCCAACGCCATGAAGCGGCTCGGAACGCCGGACGACGTCGCCGGCGCGGTCATGATGCTGTGCTCGGACGACTCCGGGTGGGTGACCGGTGCCGTGGTCGACGCCACCGGCGGGCTGCGCTGATCGGCAGCGCTCGTCGGCCGCCGATTCCGGCCTCGATTATCCTGGAGAGTTCCCGGCCCGAGGAGCCCCCTGCCGCCCATGTCCAGCAGCGATGAGACCGAGACCGTACCGTCGTACTCGCACCGCCGGCAGGCCGGTGCGACGAGCGCGCGATCACTTCTGGTCACCGTGTTCGGCGAGTACCTGCTGCCGCAGGATCGGCCGGTGTGGACATCGACGCTTCTGCGGGTCCTGGGCGGGCTGGGGGTCGAGGAGAAGTCCGCGCGGCAGGCGCTGAACCGGATGGCGGGCGGCGGGTGGATCGAGTCGGAACGCTCCGGGCGGCGGGTCCGCTGGAGGCTGACCGGGCACGGCCGGACGCTGCTGGCCGAGGGCGCCGAGCGCATCTACGGGTTCGGGCGCGACCGCGATTCGTGGGACGGCCGGTGGCTGGTGCTGCTGGCCAGCGTCCCGGAGAGCAAGCGTGATCTGCGGCACCAGCTGCGGACGCGGCTGACGTGGGCGGGGCTCGGCAGCCCCGCGCCGGGCCTGTGGATCAGTCCGCACGCGTCCCGCGAGGCCGAGGCCAAGCAGGTGGTGGAACGGCTCGGGCTGGAGCCGGTGGTGTTCTCGTTCTGCGGCCCGTTCGCCGGTATCGGGTCCGAGCGCGCGATGGTCGAGCAGGCATGGCATCTGGGTGATCTGGCGGCGGCCTACGACGGTTTCCTCGGCGAGTTCGCCGGGATGCGGCCCGAGCCCGGCGAGCAGGTGCTGCTGGCGCAGATCCGGCTGGTGGACCATTGGCGGCGGTTCCCGCAGCTCGATCCGCAACTGCCGCTGGAGCTGCTGCCGGCGCACTGGATCGGGCTGCGCGCCGCCAACGTTTTCAGGGACCTTCATCAAGCCTGGCATGGGCCGGCCCAGAAGCACTGGGCGAGTCTGGTCGAAGAGGATTGACGGACGCCCGGGGTTCCGACACCGTTTCGGCGGCGGAACCCCGGGGCCGGTCAGGCGAGGTCCGCGAGCAGGCCGGGGTGCGCCTGGATCGCGGTGCGGCGCAGGTGGTGCTCGACGGCGCGCAGGCCGCCGAGTTCCTCTCCCCCGCCCGCTCGGCCGGGTCCGCCGTGGACCAGCTGGGGCATGGCGACGCCATGGCCGGTCGACTCGGCGGCGTCGTGCCGGTTCAGCACGAGCAGCCGGCCGTGCCAGGGCGCGAGCGCCGTGATCAGCGTCCGTGCGACGTGGTCGTCGGCGGTGACGATCGATCCCGCGAGGCTGCCCTCCCCCCGGGCGGCGATCTCGGCCGCCTGGTCGAGCCCGGTGTAGGGCAGCAGTGTGCTGACGGGGCCGAACGCTTCGACCTCGTGCGGCGCGACGGCCGCGGGGTCGTCGCAGCGCAGCAGGATCGGGGAGATGAAGGCCCCCTTGCCGGGGTCCGCCCCCACGACGCCGATCTCCTCCGGGTCGCCGAAGATCAGCTTGGCGTCGGCCTCCAGGCGGGCGACGGCTTCGCGCACTTCGTCGCGCTGGGCGAGGCTGACGACCGGGCCCATGTCCACGCCCTCGTGGCCGGGATGACCGACGACCACCGCGCGCAGCCGCGCGGTGACCGCGTCGGCGACGGTGTCGGCGAGGGCGGCGGGGACGAGCGCGCGGCGGATCGCGGTGCACTTCTGGCCGGCCTTGACGGTCATCTCGGTGACGAGCTGGTCGGCGAACAGGGCGAATTCCGGGTCGTCGGGGGAAACGTCGGGTCCGAGGATGGAGCAGTTGAGCGAGTCGGCCTCGGCGTTGAACGGGACGGACCGGCCGGCGACCACGGGGTGGGTGCGCAGGGCGAGGGCGGTGGCGGCCGAGCCGGTGAAGCCGAGGGTGTCCTGCGGGGTGAGGGCGTCGACGAGCCCGGCGGGGCCGGCGCACAGGAGCGAGAGGGCGCCTTCGGGGAGAAGACCGGATTCGATGATGCGGCGGACGACGAGTTCGGTGAGGTAGGCGCTCTGCCCGGCGGGCTTGACCACCGACGGCATCCCGGCGAGGAAGGCCGGGGCGAACTTCTCCAGCATGCCCCAGACGGGGAAGTTGAACGCGTTGATCTGCACCGCCGCGCCGAGCCGCGGGGTGAGCACGTGCCGTCCGGCGAAGGTGCCGCCGCGGCCGAGCGGCTCGGTGTCCCCGTCGGGCAGGACGGTCGCGTCCGGGAGCTCGCGGGCGCCCATGCTCGCGTAGACGGCGAGGGTGCCGATGCCCCCGTCGACGTCCACGGCGGTGTCGCGGCGGGTGGCGCCGGTGCGGGTGCTGAGCGCCGCGAACTCCTCCAGATGGCCGCGCAGGTACTTGGACAGGTCCTTGAGGATGGCGGCGCGCTGGGTGAAGGTGAGGGCGCGCAGGGCGGGGCCGCCGACCTGGCGGGCGTGGGCCAGCATGGCGGCGGGGTCGGGTCCGGTGGCGGGCAGCAGCGCGACGGTCTCGCCGGTGGCGGCGTCCAGCAGGGGTTTGGTCGGTCCGTTGCCGTCCTGCCAGGTGTCGTGGGTGTAGCTGCGCAGTACGGGTGTCATCGGTCTTTTCGCTCCAGGAAGTCCGTCATGCGGGTGGGCTGTTCCTCGTGTCCGGGGGCGGCCAGACCCCTCAGGTCGGGGTCGGCTGCGGTGGACCGCCGGGACGCCGCCGACGCGGTGGGCGCGGCCGCGGTGATGAGCGGTATCGCGGCCGCCGCACCGAGGAAGCCTCGACGGTTCACTGCCGGGCCGATGCCGGCGCGGTTGTCACTTCGTTTCATGCGAACTTCCTGTTCAGATCGATGCGCTTGAGGCGGCGGCGGTCAATCGAGGACATGACCGGGCTCCGCCCCGGAGGGCGCCAGTCGGTCGTTCAGCCCGGAGCGCCCCGTCCACCGGCTCGGGGCCGCGCGAAGTCCCCGCTGTCATCTGGCACCAGGGACGGCGGAAGCGGATCCTCGGCCGCCTCGGAGCGGAGCCGATGCGGAGAGAACAGCGCCCCGCGAAGGGCGCTGCGGTCCGGGCGGAGATCGTCCGCCCGGGCCGATGCCTCAGCCGGGAGCCGGGAGGATCACCGCCGGGTCCGCCGGGTCGGCGTGCAGCAGTTCCACGAGCTCCGCTCGCCGGTCGAGGACCGCGCGCTGGTTGATGTAGCCCTTGTCGGTGATCTCGCCATGGGCCAGGGAGGCGGCCTCCTCCAGGATCAGGATCCGGGCGATGCGGCGCGAGCTGCCCGCGCCGTCGCCGTTCAGCCGCCGGAGGGCGCCGGCGAGCGCGTCGCGGACCGCCGCCGCCTCCGCCGGCGTCCCGCCGCCGGCGAGAGTCCGCGCCTTGGCCTGGTTCAGCCAGACGAGAGCGCCGACGCAGTCCCGGTCCTGCCCGGTGAGGACCGCGTCGGCGACCAGCCCGTCGCAAGCGCTCAGCAGCGCCGGGCGAAGGGTTCCGACGCTCACCCAGGTGCCGCTGGACAGCTTGAAGTCCTCGTTGATGCGGCCGTCGAACACCAGCCCCCTGCCGGGGTCGTCCTCGTCGACCGGCCGGACGGCGTCACCGGTGCGGTAGTAGCCCTCCTCGTCGAACGCCTCCCTGGTCTTCTCCGGGTTCTCGTAGTAGCCGGGCGTGACGGACGGGCCCTTCACCCGGATCTCGAGCTTGGGCCCCACCGGAGCGAGCTTGATCGACACGCCGGGAAGCGGCACGCCGATGCAGTCGCTGCGCCCCGAGGCGTAGTAAGCCGACGTGGCGGCGGGCGCCGTTTCCGTAGCTCCCCAGGAGGTCGTCATGACGGCCTGCGCGCCGACGGAGGCGGCCACCTTCCCGATGCCGTCCCACACCTGCTGAGGCAGCGCGGCGGCGGCGAAGAACACGAAGCGCATCCGGGAGAAGAACGCCTCGGCGAACTCCCGGTCGCCATCCAGGTGGGGCAGCAGCGAGGCATAACCGGCCGGCACGTTGAAGTACACGGTCGGGCGGACCTCGGCGAGGTTGGCGACGGTGCGCTTCACCGCGTCGGGGCCCGGTCGGCCGTCGTCGATGTAGAGGCTCCCGCCGTTGGCGATGGCGAGCCCGAGGTTGTGGTTGCCGCCGAAGGTGTGGCTCCAGGGCAGCCAGTCCAGCATCACCGGTGGCTCGTCGGCGAGGAACGGCCAGATCCGCCGCAGCATGGCCTGGTTCGAGCACAGCATCAGGTGCGTGTTGACGACGCCCTTGGGCAGGCCGGTCGACCCCGACGTGAAAAGGATCTTGGCGATGGTGTCCGGACCCACCGAGGCGGCGCGTTCCGCCACCGCGGAGGTGGGCGTGGTACGCGCCCACCTGTGCAGTTCGTCCCGGCCGCTGATCGCCTGCGCGCCGACCACTTCGAGCGCGCCCGCGTACGCCGGGGGGTCGTCGGCGAACATCACGGCCGGCTTCACCAGGGCCGTCATGGCGCGCAGCTTGGTGAAGGCCGGGTCGAGCAGCGAGTAGGCGGTGCTGACGGGCACCGCGGGCGACCCCACGGTGAAGCAGGCCAGGGTCAGCAGCAGATGCTCCACCGAATTGCCCGAAAGGATCATCACCGGGCGTCCGGCGGCGTCCCGGTCGATCAGCGCCTGCGCCAGCCCGTCCACGAGACGGCCCGCCTCGCCCCAGGTCACCCGCCGCCATGCGGCCCCGTCCCGCTCGGCCACGAGCAACCGGTCGGGGTGAGCGAGGACGCCCTCGCGGAAAGGCACGGCCATGTTCCCGGCGACCGGGCCGAGCGGCAGCCCGGATTCCAGGACGATCGAACCGCCGGGGTGGCGCTCCGCCCGCGTGTCGGGGGTCGCGAACAGTTGCATCACGAATCTCCGCCCGTCGTCAGTCCGTCACACGGAGCACGAGCGCCCCGGCGGTGTCACCGGCGGCGCAGCCGGTGAACAGCCCCACGCCGCCGCCCCTCTCGCGAAGGACCTCGATCAGCTCGGCGACGGCCCGCGCGCCGGTGGGCCCCTGCGGATGCCCGTAAACGAGGCTGCAACCGGCGGGATTCATACGGTCCAGCGGGAAACCCGTCTCCCGGGAGAAGTAGAGGTCGTTCACGGCGAACGGGTTGTGGGTGGCGACCACGTCCACGTCCTCGATCGTCATCTCGGCGTCGCGGAGCGCGGCCAGCGCCGCGGGGACGGGCGCCTTGGGCATGTGCGCCGCTTCGACCCGGGCGTAGTTCACCGACAGGATCTGCGCCACTCCCGCGCCGAGTTCGCGCGCGCGTTCCAGCGAGGCGACCACGGTCCCGGCCGTGCCGTCGGCGGGATGCGTCTGCGTGCCGAAGCTCACCACTCCCCCCGGCCTCGCCGGCCCCAGCTTGGCCAGGCCCTCGGCCGTGGTGTCGTGGATGCCGTGGTCCTCCCGCAGCACCACCGAGGACTTGCGGCCGGGGATGTCGACCTCGACCAGCACGCGGGCCCGGACGCCGTGCCCGGCGCGGTACTGCTCGTAGCGGAGCAGGGCGACCTCGTCGAGTTCCTCTTTGGCGTAGCCGGCCTCGGCGGCGACGTTCTCCGCCGTGTCCAGCATCGACTGCCCGGTCGCGGGATCGCGGGCGATGGGGTCCAGCACCCCGTGCTCGGTCACCGGGGCCCCGCCCGGCCTGGACGGCACGGGATAGACCATGGTGGGGCCGTTGCTGGTGCGGTCGGTGGTGACGGCGAGCGCCAGGTCATGGGCGCCGGTCTCGACCTGGACCGCCGCCGCCTGGATCGTCGCGGCGGACGTCGCGCAGGCCTGCGAGATGGCCGGTCCGGTCACGCCGGCGAAGCCGAGCCGCGCGGCGATCCCGGGGACCAGATAGAACGAGCCGGCCTGCGGGATCGTCGCTCCCGCCGCCAGGTAGGTGATGGTTTCCGGATCGATGTTCCGGTCTTTCAGCGCCCGACCGGCCACCTCGACGGCCAGGTCGATCGCGTTCACGTTCGCCAGCGGGCCCTGCCACCGGGCGAACGGCGATGACCAGGCATGACCGAGGGGGATGGCTGCCTTGGAGAGCCTCATGCCGTGAAGTTATACACTCTTCTTGAGTATCGTCAACAGTTTGTGGACTTTGCTTCGGCGGATCGGCCGCGGCGTCCCTCATCCGCCGGGATCGTCGGCGTCAGCGGCCTGGCGCCCCCGTCCTGGGCACCGCGGCGCTGCTGACGGTGTGGCTCGGCATCGGGCCGCCGATCCCGTGGATGTGCACGGTCATGTACGGCACACCATGCTCAGCGTGGATCATCCCGCCGACGTGATCGAGCACTGGCTCAAGGTGCTCCGTACCCGACCTGTCGACGGGTCTCGACGCGACGCCCCCGTAGCGGCCTCGCGAGCGCCCGCCCCGACCGCGGCCTGGCCGGGGCGGCTTCGTTCTTGATCTGGCCGGACGGCTCGACCAAGGCAGGTCGAGAACGTCGTTCAGCGCCAGGTGTCGTGGGTGTGGCTGCGCAGTACGGGCGTTATCGGTTTCTCCGCTCCAGGAAGGCCGTCATGCGGGTGTGCTTGTCCTCGCCGTCGAACAGCAGGGCTTGTGCGGCGATGTCGAAGGTGGTGGTGGCGGGGCGTCTGCTGCGCAGTGCGAGCTTGGTCAGTTCCAGGGCGCGCCAGGAGCGCTTGGCGATGGTGCCGGCCAGCGCTCTGCCGCGTTCGGGTAGGGACGCGGCGTCGTCGACGACCTCGTCGACGAGGCCGGCGGTGAGCGCTTCGCGGGCGTCGAGGCGGGCTCCGGCGTAGAGCATGCGGCGCGCGGTGGCCAGGCCGACCAGCTGCGGCAGCCGCCAGTTCGCGCCGGCGCCGGCGATGATGCCGAGGGACAGTTCCGGTTGGGCGAACACCGCGTTGGGCGAGGCGATGCGGAAGTCGCAGGCGAGGGCGAGTTCGCAGCCGCCGCCGAGGGCGGGGCCGTCGATGAGCGCGATGGTGGGCCAGCGGTGGGCTTCGAGGCGTTCGAAGAGCCCGGCGTTGATGGCCAGCAGCGCGGCGTCGGCGTCGCGGTCGCGCAGTTCGGCGATGTCGGCGCCGGCGGCGAAGACGCCGGGGGTGGTCGAGTGGACGATCAGGACACTCGGGTGGCGGCGGGCTTCGGCCAGCACGGTGTCCAGCTCGTCGACCATCGCCTGGTCGAGGGCGTTGTGCTTGGACGGCCGGTCCAGGCCGATCCACCAGACGTGGTCCTCGCGGCGGACCTGGGTCAGGGTCATGCGAATCGTCCTCCGGAAAGGGCGCGGCGGCGCAGTAGCGGGCTCGGACGGTAGCGCGGGTCGCCGTAGCCGTGCTGAAGGTTGGTCAGGATGGTGTGCACGGTGTCGGCGCCCCAGCGGTCGCCCCAGGTGAGCGGGCCGAGCGGGTGGTTCGCTCCCAGGCGCATCGCGGTGTCGATGTCGGCGGCGTCGGCGACGCCTTGGTACAGGGCGTCGGCGGCGAGGTTGACCAGCATGGCGACGGTGCGGGTGACGATGAGGCCGGGCGCGTCGTCGATGACGTGGACGGCGAGGCCGGCGGCTTGGAGCAGGCCGGTCGCCTCGTGGAGCGCGTCGGCGGGGCAGCCGTCGCTGGACGCGATGGCGATCGCGGTGGCGGTGGCGTCGTCGAGCGCCCGGTCCACGACGATCACCGGGACACCGTGCCGGCCGGCCAGCTCGGTCGCGCTGACACCGGTGCTGCGCACCAGCACGGAACCGCTCGGCAGTTCGATCGTGCCGGTGTCGTGGTAACCGTCGACGATCGGGGCGCCGGTGCGGGCGATGAGGGCGCGCAGGTCGGTGGCGCTGTGGTCGATCGCTTTGGGCGGTGCGGGTCGCGGCGGCACGGCCGCGGCAACGGCCGGCCGGCTGTCAGGTCCATGGTGGTAGGTACCGCGGCCGGTCTTGCGTCCGAGGCGTCCTGCCTCTACCAGGTCGCGTTGCGCGCGTGAGGGTTCGAAGCGCGGGTCGTGGCCGAAGGCGGTCCACACCGAGCGGGTGACGGCCTCGTTGACGTCGTGGCCGATCAGGTCCATGAGCGCGAAGGGCCCCATGGGAAACCCGCCCGCGCCGGTGAGGACGGCGTCGATGGTCTCCGGCGGGGCGGCCTGCTCGGCCAGCAGCCGCCAGGCTTCGGCGTAGAAGGGCCGGGCGACGCGGTTGACGATGAACCCGGGGGTGGGCGCGGCGCGGACGACGGTCTTGCCCCATCCGGTGACCAGGTCGGCCGCCTGGTCCGCGACCTCTGGGGCGGTGTCGGAACCGGCGATCACCTCGACCAGCCGCATGCGCGGCACCGGGTTGAAGAAGTGCAGTCCGAGGATGCGTTCGGGACGGGCGGCCCCGGCCGCGATCGCGGTGGGCGACAGCGACGAGGTGTTGCTGGCCAGGACGCAGCCGGGCGCGACGACCCGCTCGAGATCGGTGAACAGGGAACGCTTGGCGGCCAGGTCTTCGACGATCGCCTCGATGACGATCCGGGCGGGCGCCAGCGCCTCCAGGGAGCCGGCGGCGGTCAGGTCGAGGGCGTCGGGGTCGGCGTCGATCTTCCCGCGCGCCACCAGCTTCGTGACCTGGTCGCGGATGCCGGCGATGGCGCGGTCGGCGGCGCCGGGGGCCGCGTCCAGAACGACGACGGGGTGTCCGGCGAGGGCGGCGACTTGGGCGATGCCGGCGCCCATCGTTCCCGCGCCGACGACGGCGACGGTCTCGTGCATGGTGTCCTTTCAGCCGATGCGGCGCAGGTCGGTGCGGTAACGGGCGGCCATGTCCTCATACAGTCCGACCGCTTCGGCGACCCATTCGGCCAGGTCCGGTGCTGGTCGCGGCTTGGCCGGAACGCCGAGCGCGATGTGCCCGGCGGGGACGCGGGCGTCCTCGGGGACCAGGGCGGCGGCGCCGACCGCTCCCCCGGACGCGACGACCGCGCGGTTCAGCACGATCGAGCCGGAGCCGATGAGGCAGTCGTCGCCGATCACGCATCCTTCGAGGTGGGCGTTGTGGCCGATGACGCAGCGGTCGCCGATGAGCGTCGGCCAGTCCTCGGTGGTGTGCAGCACGGTGCCGTCCTGGACGGAGGTCGCCTCGCCGATCTCGATGCGTCCGTAGTCGCCGCGCAGCACCGCCGCGGGCCATACCGACGATCCGGCCTCGATTCTCACCGCGCCGATCACCGTCGCGTCCGGGTGGACGAACGCGTCGGGATGGATCTGCGGCGCCAGGTCGCCGAGGGCGTAGATCGCCATCAGATCTCCGGTTTCAGGTTGTAGACGCGGGCGGCGTTCCCGGCCAGCACCAGCGCGGCGGTCTCCTCGTCGGGGCACAGGGCGGCGACGGCGCGGGCGTTGCGGGCGATGCCGGGGACGCCCGGCCAGTCGGTGCCGAAGATCATGCGGCGGGTGAGGCGGTTCCAGTTGTGCTTGGCGTAGTACTCGCGCAACCGGGACGGCGGCAGGCCGGACAGCTCGATCCACACGTGTTCGTTGGACAGCGCCATGAACGCCGCCGCGTCGTACCACCAGCCGCGTCCGCCGTGGGCGAGCGCGATGTCCAGGCGGCGGAAGTCGCGCAGGACGTCGTCGAGCAGTACCGGGTCGGCGAACCGGTTGGACGAGCCGGGGAAGGTGCTGGTGCCGCAGTGCACGACCAGCGGGATCCCGGCCGATTGGCACAGCTCGTAGGCGGGATAAAGGCCGCGGTCGTTGGCCGCCACACCGGCGTGCACCGGATGCAGCTTGCAGGCCACCGCGCCGAGGTCGATCTGCCGCTGCAGTTCCTCCTCGATCGGGTAGTGCAGGTGCGGGTTGATGTTGGCGATCGCTTTGACCCGGGACGGGTTGTGGGCGGTCAGCGGGAGAAGGTCCTCGATGGGCTGGATGCCGGTGGCCTTGGGGCTGTACTCCGACAGCAGCAGCGCGACGTCCACGCCCTCCTCTGCCAGGTAGGCGTCGAACCGTTCGGGGACGACGGTGCCGGAGCCGTCGTAGACGCGCTCCAGCACCGTGTTGTCGCCGAAGTCGTGCGCCCACTGCTTCCACGCCGGCTTGAGGGTGGGCAGGCGGGCGGCGTGCAGGTGCACGTCGATCAGCGGCATCCCGTCCAGCATCAGCCGGCCTCGTACGCGGCGACGAGCTCGGTGTCGACACCGACCGGGCCGACGGCGCCCGCGCCCCCGGCCATGCCGAGGGGCTCGTCGCGGCCGGGCAGCGGCGCGTCGAAGAAGCGGGCGTTGTCGGCGACGAAGTCGCTCTGGTCGGCGGGCACCCGCCGGTCCTGGCTGATCGCCGACACCGGGCACGCCGGCTCGCAGGCGCCGCAGTCGATGCACTCGGCGGGGTTGATGTAGAGCTTGCGTTCGCCCTCGTAGATGCAGTCGACGGGGCACTCCTCGATGCAGGAGCGGTCCATCACATCGATGCACGCCGCGGCGATGACGTACGGCATGGCGTTCTCCTCCTCACGATCTGGTCGGCCGGACCGGGATCTTGGTGGGACGGGTGGTCAGGCCAGGGCGGGCACGGCGTCGGAGGAGTGGCCGGGGAACAGCTGCTCCTCAGGGTTGATCAGGACGGCGGCGTTGTTGACGGCGGTGGCCGCCTCACCGAAGCCGACCGAGATCAGCCGGACCTTGCCCGGGTAGTCGGTGATGTCCCCGGCGGCGAACACGCCGGGCAGGTCGGTGGCCATCGTGGTGTCCACCGGCAGGTACCGGTTCCCGGCCACCTCGATCCCCCACTGGCGGATCGGGCCGAGGTTGGCGGTGAAGCCGAGAGCCGCGATGACCGCCTGCGCCGGCAGGACGGCGGGACCGTCCGGCCCGGTGATCTCCACCCGCTCGACCCGGTCGCCACCGTGGACGCCCGTCACCTGCGCCTCGGTGACGACCTCGACGGTGGAGGCCATCAGCTGCGCCACGCTGTGCGCGTGCGCGCGGAACGCGGTGCGGCGGTGCACCAGCGTCACCGACCGGGCGATCGGCTCCAGGCTCAGCGCCCAGTCGCAGGCACTGTCGCCGCCGCCGACGACGATGACGTCCTGCCCGGCGTGCGCCTCCAGCGATGGGACGAAGTAGGACAGGCCACGGCCCAGCCACTCGCCGCCCGCCGGGAGCGGCCGCGGGGTGAAGGTACCGATGCCGCCGCTGATCACCACCGCGCGGCAGCGGACCGCCGTGCCGGACGCCGTGGTGACGGTGAAGACGCCGTTGTCGTCCCGTTCCAGGGTCTGCGCGGCCTCGCCCAGCACGAAGGTGGGGTCGAAGCGGGCCGTCTGCTCCAGCAGCCCCGCCACCAGGTCGCGGCCCTTGACGGCGGGAAAGCCGGCGATGTCGTAGATCGGCTTCTCCGGATACATCGCCGTCACCTGGCCGCCGGGCTCCGGCAGCGAATCGACGACCGCGGTCGACAGCCCCCGGAACCCGGCGTAGTAGGCGGCGTACAGCCCGACCGGGCCCGCCCCGACGATGAGCAGATCCCGTTCGATGACGGTCATGACGCGACGACCTCCTGGTGCGGGCCGGACAGGACGCCCGCGGCGTGCGCGCGCAACTCCACCCGGCGGACCTTGCCGGTGGCGGTCGTGGGCATGGCGTCCACGAACACCACCCGGCGCGGCCGTTTGAACGACGGCAGCCCCTCCCGGCAGAACTCGATCAGCTCCGCCTCGGTGGGGGCGGCTCCAACGGCGGTGACCACGTAGGCGACCGGCTTCTCCAGCCCGTCGCCGTCGGCGGCGCCCACCACGACGGCCTCCTCGACCGCCGGATGGGCCAGCAGCCGGGTCTCGACCTCGGCCGGCGACACCCAGATGCCGCTGGCCTTGAGCATGTCACCGGTCCGCCCCAGACAGGTGTAATAACCGTCGGCGTCCTGCACGTAGGTGTCACCCGTGCACAACCACTCGCCCTGGAACACCTGCCGGGACGCGGCGTACCGCGACCAGTAGCCGGTCGCCGTCGACTCGCCCCGCACGTACAGGGTGCCCGGCGTCCCGGAAGGGACCGGATGCCCTTCTTCGTCGAGGATGCGCAGCTCATAGCCCGGAACCGGCACACCGGTCGTGCCGGGCCGCACATCTCCCTGCCGGTTGGACAGGAAGATGTGCAGCATCTCGGTCATCCCGATGCCGTCGAGGATGTCCACCCCGAAGTGCTCGGTCCAGCGCCGGTACAAGGACGCCGGGAGCGGTTCCCCAGCCGACGCCGACAGCCGCACGCCGTCCAACGCATGGCGAGGCAGCTCGGCCCGCAGCATGTTGGCGAAGAACGTCGGACCGGCGAAGAACAGCGTCGCCCCGTGGGTCCGCGCCCGCTCGGCCAGCACTTCGGGCCGGGACGGCGCCGGCTCCAGGATCGTCGCCGCACCCGCGGCGAGGGGGAAGAGCACGGTGTTGCCGAGCCCGTAGGCGAAGAACGCCTTGGCCGCCGACAGGCACCGGTCGTCCGGGCGGATGCCCAGCACCTGCTCGCCGTAGGTCTCGTAGACCACGCGGATCGAGCCGTGGCGGTGCATCGCGGCCTTGGGTGTACCGGTCGTCCCGGAGGTGTAGAGCCAGAACGCCGGAGAATCGGCGAACGTGGCGTGCGGCGCGCCGTCCGGTTCGGCGCGGGCCAGCTCGGAGAGCGCGTGCATCGGCAACGCCGTCGAGACCTGCACGCCCTCACCGGTGAGCACCCCGATCAGCTCCGGAGCGGACGCGGCCGCCCGCACCGCCACATCGGCGAACTCGGCCGTCACCGCCAGCAGCCGGGCACGCGAGTCGCGCAGCAGCTCGGCGAGCCCGTCGGCGTGCAGCATCGTCGACACCGGCACCGGGACGGCACCGATCCGCAGCGCCGCCAGGAACACCGTGACGAACTCCGGCGAGTCCGCCATGAACATCAGCAGCCGCTGCTCGGGCAGCAGCCCCGCGCCGCGCAGCCCGGTCGCCGTCCGCCGGACACGGTCGAGAAGCTGGGCGTAGGTGAGGTCGCCGGCGGAACCGGTCAGGGCCAGGCGGTCGCCGTCGCCCTTGTCGATGTGGCGGTCGAGCAGGTAGGCGCTCGCGTTGAAAGGTTCGTTCATGTGCGGCCGTCCGGCTTCAGGCGAGGTGGACGTAGTCGTAGTCGAACGGCTTGCCGTTGATCCCCTGGCGCGGCGGCGCGATCCAGGCGGCGATCTTGCCCGGCTCGTACACCGGCTGCATCAGCGACCGGACGTGCGTCTTGTCCACCTCGGTCGGCAGCCAGGCGCCCTTGCGCGCCGCCCACTCCTCGGCCGGGATGATCTCGCCGTCCGGAGTGGCCTCGATGCCGGCGAACGCGCCGACCTTCCGGTTGAACGCCACGTGCGGCAACCGGAACCGCTGCGACAGGCCCGCCTCTTCCAGGATGCGGTTCCACCGGTTCACGCCGTTCTGGCAGTCGGCGATGTACTCGCGGCGCAGGTCGGTGTTCAGGCCGACCAGCGCGGCCACCTCCGTCTGCCCGGCCCTGCCGTCCACGATCGCATCGACCAGGATCGAATCGTCGATGAGCCGGTGGTCGTCCTTGCGCCGCTCCTCCGACCAGCGCCCCTTCAACCCGGCGGTGAAGTAGTTCGCGACGTTGGTCGAGGTCTCCCCTCCGAACAGGTCGAGGGACACCGAGTAGTGGAAGTTGATGTACTTCTGGATCACCGCCAGGGGGATGCCGCCGCGCCCGACGACGTCGTCGGTGTCGTGCTCGCGCATCAGCTCGACCGTCCGCTGCACCACCCGGTCCACGCCGGTGGTGCCGACGAACATGTGGTGCGACTCCTCCTTCAGCATGAACTCGCAGGTGCGCGACAGCGGGTCGAACGCCGACTCCTTCAGCGTGCCGAGCTGGTACTTGCCGTCCCGGTCGGTGAAGTAGGTGAACATGAAGAACGACAGCCAGTCCGGCGTCTCCTCGTTGAACGCCCCCAGGATGCGCGGCGACTCCTCGCTGCCGGAGTTGCGGTGCAGCAACTGCTCGGCCTCCTCGCGGCCCTCCCGCCCGAAGTAGGCGTGCAGCAGGTACACCATCGCCCACAGGTGGCGGCCCTCCTCCACGTTCACCTGGAACAGGTTCCGCAGGTCGTACAGGCTCGGCGCGGTCGCGCCCAGGTTGCGCTGCTGCTCCACCGACGCCGGCTCGGTGTCCCCTTGGATGACGATGAGGCGCTGCAGGTCCGCGCGGTACTCGCCCGGGACCTTCTGCCAGGCGGGCTCGCCCTTGTGCTGACCGAAGGCGATCCGCCGGTCCTTGTTGCGCTCGGCCAGGAAGATCCCCCACCGGTAGTCGCGCATCGCCACGTGCCCGAAATGCGCCCACCCCTCGCGGCCCACGTTGACCGCGGTCCGCAGGTAGACGTCCTCGGTGGGCAGGGACGGCCCCATCGAGTCCCACCAGGACAGGAAGTTCGGCTGCCACGACTCCAGCGCCCGCTGCAGGCGCCGGTCCTCGTGCAGGTCGACGTTGTTCGGAATCTTCTCGGAGTAGTCCGCGGTGATCGTCATGCTCAGACTCGCTTCCTGTCGAACTCGGCGCGCTGCCCGGTGCCGTACTTGCGCAGCGCGCCCTCGGGACCGGAGGCGTTCGGACGGTTGAAGATCCAGTTCTGCCAGGCGGTGAGCCGACCGAAGATCTTCGTCTCCAGCGTCTCCGGCCCGGTGAACCGGTAGTTGGCCTCCAGACCAGTGAGGGCGTCGGGCGAGAACCCGGTCCGCTCCTCCACGGCGATGCGGACCTCCTCGTCCCAATCGATGTCATCGGGCGCGAAGGTCACCAGACCGAGACGCTCCGCGTCCTCCGCCCGCAGCGCCTCACCCTCGGCGGACTCGGCGGCGGCCAGGCCCTCGTCGTCGCCGTAGAAGCGGGACTGCAGGCGGGTGAGGCCGTTGCCCATCGGCAGCGGCCCCAGGTTCATCGGCGCGATCGTGACCGCGGCCGGTTCGGCGTCCGGGTCGACGTCCTCGAACACGCCCGCCAGCTGGAAGGAGCGGTCAGCGGCCAGCGCCAGCTCCAGCAGCGACCCGGCGAAGCAGCTCCCCGGCTCGATGAGCGCGATGAGGCTGCGGCTGGTCACGTCGAGGCGCTTCAGCGTCCGCTTGAGGTACAGGACGATCTCGTTGGCCAGCCAGTCACCGGCGTTGTCCAGCAGCAGGGCGTCGTAGGCCAGCACCCGGGCGGCGTCACCCCTGGTGCGCAGCGTCCAGGTCCCCAGCTCGGTCTCATTGGTCCGCAGGTCCAGGATCAGGTCGTCCAGCTCGCGCGTCATCGCGAGCGTCCAGAACTCCGCGCCCTGCGCGTGCACGCCGACCGTGTCGGCGGGCGCGTCGGCGTCCGGACCGAGGACAGTGATCTCGACCAGGCCGCGCTCGCGGTCCAGCTTCGCCGACACGTACCGGTAGGCGATCTCATCGCCGGCGCGGGTCTTGCGCAGCGGCGTCAACTCGATGCCCGCCGCGTCCGCCGGACGGTCCGAGCGGGCGGCGAACTCCTTGGCGCGCTCGGCGACCGTCCGGTCCCACGCGGTCCGCGGGACGGCCTCGTCGACCAGCCGCCAGGCCACCGCCTTCTTCCCGCCGATCCCCTCGGACTTGGTGGAGAAGTAGTCGGCCACGTCGCGCCGCACGTGCCGCTTGTCCGAGACGCGGGTCAGGCCGCCCGTGCCCGGCAGGACCCCCAGCAGCGGCAGCTCCGGCAGCGACACCGCCGACGAACGGTCGTCCACCAGCATGATGTGGTCGCACGCCAGGGCCAGCTCGTAGCCGCCTCCGGACGCCGTCCCGTTGCAGGCCGCGATGTACGTCTGCCCCGAGTTCGCCGTCGCGTCCTCGATTCCGTTGCGGGTCTCGTTGGTGAACTTGCAGAAGTTCACCTTCCACGCGTGCTCGGACGCGGCCAGCATCCGGATGTTCGCCCCGGCACAGAAGATCTTCTCCTTGCCGCTGGTCACCACCACCGTCCGCACCTCGGGGTGCTCGAACCGCAGCCGCTGGACGGCGTCGTACAGCTCGATGTCCACGCCCAGGTCGTAGGAGTTGAGCTTCAGCTCGTACCCCGGGACCAGGCCACCCTGTTCATCGACATCCATCGTCAGCGTCGCGATGGGACCGTCGAAGCTCAGTTGCCAGTGGCGGTAGGCCGACGGCTCGACCCTGAACTCGACATGCTCAGCGGCACCCTTCCGATCGGGGCTTTCACCGGCCGGGGCCGCGGCGGGCTCACTCGTCAAGGCAGTCATCTCAGTTCGTCTCCCCTCCTCCACCTATCCTCTACATTCTCATCGCAGCTCGTCAAGTTCTAGTAGAACATCAAGTGGGGGCGCCGCCGGGAGGCGGGTGGTCGGACATCCCGCGCCGGCCGCTGCCGCCGCCCGGCCACGGGAGCGGAGCGCCGCCGGCCAGGCCGGTCGGCACGCGGCAAGATGTACGGCAGCTCCCGCCAGAACCCTTTCGCTCGTGCAGCGCAACCTGATCACCTGCGATCGGTTCGCGCGATGCGCGGACGAACTCCCGGCGCTTCTCCTGTTCGACAACGACGATGCCGTTCAGCCGATGGCCCGGCGCCGGTACCGGCCCCTCGCCGAACTGAGGCCGCCCCAGCGGAATCGCCTGAGCGAGACCCTCCTCGCATGGCTCCAGACGGGTGGCAAGACACTCGAAGTGGCCGCCCTTTTACATCTGCACCCCAGACCGTCCGCTATAGAGTGCGCCAGCTCCAAGATCTTTTCGGTGACAGTATGGAAGATCCCGACTGGAGGTTCGAAATGGAGATCGTCCTGCGCAAAAGGCTTCTCGTCGGAGACGAACGCCAAGGGTGATGCTGAAGCCCGCGCCGGCGGGCCCGGGCCGGGGACGGCCTCGGCGGCGACGGCGACCCGCATCGGCGCGCGTCAGGATTCGCGCTTGCCGTCTCCGGCCGTTGCACAGCCCGCCACCACGCTGAACAAACTGCGCAGAGAAGTCGGCCGCTTTTTGTACCCCGGTGAGCAGCAATGTGATGACCCGGCATCGTAGGCGCCCGAGGCCGTCCGCGCCGACCTGATGGGGATTCCCGACCGGACGATGTTCATGGACACCTACGCCGCGCAGGCGAACTACCACATGCATCGCTTCGGCACCACGCAGCGGCAGATCGCCGCGGTCGCCGCGAAGAACCACACGAACGGGGCCGCGAATCCCCTCGCCCAGTACCGGTTCGCGATGACCGTGGACGAGGTGCTCGCCGACCGCGAGGTGAGCTACCCGTTGACGCGCGCCATGTGCGCGCCCGTCGGCGACGGAGCGGCGGCCGCCGTCGTCGTCTGCTCGGAGAGAGCGCTCACGAGCCTGCCCGAAGCGGTGCGCGAACGCGCTGTGCGGGTGGCCGCGGCCGTTCTGCGCAGTGGCGTCTACCGGCGACCTGACGAGGTGAGCCTGAGCCGGGTGGCGGCCGACCGCGCTTACGAACTCGCGGGCATGAAACCTGAGGACATCGATGTGGCCGAGGTGCACGACGCCACGGCGTTCGGTGAGATCTACCAGGCGGAGATGCTGCGGTTCTGCGACGTCGGCGCGGGCGGCCCGTTCGTCGCCGCCGGCGCGACGGCTCTGGACGGACGCCCGCCGCTCAACACCTCCGGTGGCCTGCTGTCCAAGGGGCACCCGATCGCGGCCTCGGGGCTGTCGATGACGCACGAGGTCGTCTCGCAGCTCCGCGGTGAAGCCGGCCCCCGCCAGGTGCGGGACGCGCGAGTCGCCCTCGTCGAGAACGGCGGCGGGATCATGGGCCTCGAAGAGGCCGCCTGCTGCGTCACCATCCTCGATCGGCGCTGACCCTTCCGTCCGGTGCGGTGGGCGGCTTCCGGGTGCGGCTGCGGTAGCATCCGGGCAATGGTCGGGCATCCCAACACAGGATCGAGCGCAGGGTCGGCTGCATGAGGTCGATGCAGCGCGTCGTCGCCATCCTTGAAAGCGTCTCCCGTTCGGCCACACCGGCGACACCCGGCCGAGTCAGCGAGGAGACCTCCCTGTCGCTGTCGACCGTGTCCCGGATCATGCGTGAGCTGGCCGTCGAGGAGATGCTGGACCGCTCGTCCGACGGGACGTACGTGCTCGGCACCCGGGTGTTCAACCTCGTCTCCACCGCCACCAGCAGGGGCGACAGGACCGCCGGCATCAACCGGGTGCTGCAGCACCTGCGCGACCTCACGGGTGAGACGGCCTCACTGCACGTCCGCCGAGGCGACCAGCGGGTGTGCGTCGCCTCGGCGACCAGCGGCCACAGCCTGCGGCGCGTCATCCCCATCGGCGACTCGGTCAACCTGGTGGGCTCCGTGCCCGGCGACGTGTTCCTCTCCCAGGCCGACGAATCGGAGAGGGACTCGCTGGTGTCGGCGGTCCTCTCGGGCCGGGCGCGCAAGGAGCAGCTCGAGAAGATCCGGTTCACCGCCGAGCACGGGTACTCCGCCTACAGCGCCGACAGCCACGGGCTCACCGGCATCGCGGTGCCCGTGCGCGTCGGGGACGAGGTCCACGCCGCGCTGGCCGTGTCCGGGCCCTCGGTCAGGTTCACCGTGGAGATCGCCGAGTCCTGGCTTCCCGACCTGCGGACCGCGGCCAGGCGGCTGGAGCCGTGGATGAGGGCCGAATGAGGCGCCGGCGGCCGTTCGGCCCTCCGGCGCTCCCGCCGGATCGGCGCTACGACCTCTCGCGGAGGTCCTGCCACACCCGGCGGTAGGCGGACACGGCCTCGAAGCCGCCGTCGACCGGAACGTCGACACCGGTCAGGAAGGACGAGTCGTCACTGGCGAGGAAGAGCGCCACGGCGGCGACCTCGTCAGGACGCGCGGCCCGGTCCAGCGGGGTCATCGAGCGCATCGCGTCGTAGGCCGCGGTGCCCGCGATCAGCGGGGTGTGGACCAGCCCCGGATGGATCATGTTGACGCGGACGCGCCAATCCGCGAGCTCCAGGGCGGCCGACTTCGACAGGCCGCGCAGTCCCCACTTGCTCGCGGCGTAGGCGGCGACGGGATGGCCCATCATGCCCGACAGCGAGCCGATGTTGACGATCGATCCTCCGCCGCTGTCACGCATCAGCGGAGCGCATGCCCGCATCCCGAGCATGGGTCCGTTGAGGTTCACCGACAGGATCCCGTCCCAGTCCGCCATGGTCATGGCCATGAGTCCGTCGCGGACGATGATGCCCGCGTTGTTGACCAGAACGTGCAGGCCCTCCCCCGCCGACTCGATGCTCGTGACGAGCTCGGCCCACGAGTCGTCCTGGGCGACGTCGAGGCGCTGGAAGGTCGCTCGCCCGCCGTTCGACGCGATGCGCTCGGCCAGCTCCCGGCCGGGCGATTCCTGGATGTCGCAGACGAAGACGTGGGCGCCCTCCCGGGCGAAGAGCTCCGCCTCGGTGGCGCCCATTCCGCTCGCCGCGCCGGTGACGACGGCGGTCTTCCCGTCAAGCCTCATCTTGTTCTTCTCCTTCGTGTGCAACGGTCCGGGCCGAAGGACCGCCGAGCGGAACACGTGCCAGTTGAGCGGTGGTGGCCGTCCGGCGAGGGCTCTGGTTCACGAGCGCGCCTGAGCGGGATGTCGGAGCTCCGGTCTCACGGAGCCCGGCGCGTCGGACGCCTTCCCCTGCGGCGAAGCCATCTCATGCACTGGGAAGCCCGGTCGCTGGATGGAAGCATCCAACGGACTTTCCGCCGCTCCTGTCAAGGCCGCTTCCCGGCATCACCAAGAGGCCCGGCCTTCATTTCCGACCCTGGACATCCGTCGGATACGTGAGTACCGTCACTGGCATCACGTGAGAAGTTCGCTCACACAGTGAGCGAGCATGGCATCGGCGGCCGAGGGTGAGGCCCGCCCGGGGCACGGATCCCGGCAGGTGACGGCGCCCCCGCCCGGAGGCTGATGACCTTCACATCGCAGCGCATCGTCCCGGAGCGACCGGGGACACGAGGAGGAGAACGAAAATGGCGAGTGTGTCACCGCGGCACATGCCGGCCTTCGTCAAGCCGCCGAAGTTCGAGGAGTACAGCGAGAAGTACAAAGAGCACATCATCATGGAGCGCCGCGACGGCGTGATCATGCTCCGGATGCACACGAAGAACAAGACCCTCGTGTGGGGGCCGCAGCTTCACCGGGCGATCCACCAGGCTGTGGAGGAGGCCGCGGCGGACCCGGAGAACCAGGTGATGATCCTCACCGCGACCGGCGACTTCTGGGTCGCCTACGGGTACTCCATCAGGGAGGAGGGCTACAACCTGCCGGAATCGACGGCGGAGGAGCGGGCCAAGTCGAGCATGGACTTCTTCGTCGGTGACGGCATGCCGCTCCAGGAAGCCCTGGTCTTCGATGTGCGCATCCCGACCATCGCCGCGATCAACGGTCCCGGGTACCACATGGAGATGGCCCTCATGTGCGACCTGACGATCTGCACCGACGACACCGTGATGGTCGATGTCCACAAGTGGATGGGCTTCGTGTCCGGGGACGGCGTCAACATCGCCTACCAGGGCCTGATGGGCAACAAGCGAGCGAACTACGCCATGCTGCTCGGCACGCCGGTGACGGCCCAGCAGGCGCTCGAGTGGGGCATGGTCAACGAGGTCGTCCCGCGGCAGCGGATCTACGACCGCGCCTGGGAGCTCGGGGCCAAGGTCATGGAGGGCGGCGAGAAGCGCCGCGCCTACCGGCGGATGATGACCGAGATCATGCGCAAGCCCTGGAAGACCCGCATGTCCGAGGACTTCTTCGGAGCGTTCGCGGCCGAGATGTACGGCTACATGGCCGAGCCGGACGTGAGTCACGACGACGAGGCCCTCGACGAGATGTGGAAGCAGTGCGGAGTCGAGATCCCGGAATGGTGACCGCACGCCGGCCGGCCCCGTGCCGGAAGACGCGAGGGGCCATGGCGTCCTTGCCGGGGGCCGCGAGATGAAGCTGCACGATCCCGCGATGTTCACCGGGAACGCCGAGGACCCGGCCCTGGTCGGGCAGAAGTGCCGCGCCTGCGGGAAGGTCGCCTTCCCGCGCAAGCGGGTGTGTCCCGGCTGCTTCGGTGAAAGCCTCGACGACCACGTCCTGAGCACGACCGGAGTCCTGCACACCTTCACCTGCACGCATGTGGGAGCGCCGCACCTGCCTTCCCCCTACCTGCTCGGGTTCGTCGACGTCCCCGAGGGCGTGCGGCTCCTGTCGCTGCTGACCGACTGCGATCCGTGGGAGGAGGTCCTCCGGGTCGGCATGCCCATGGAGATGGTGATGAGGCCGCTCATGCGGGACGCCTCCGGCGAGGACCTCTACACCTACAAGTTCCGGCCCGCCGGGCAGAAGAGGACGAACCCATGAACCTCAGGGACGTCGTCGTGGTCGGGATCGGGGAGACGAAGTTCGGCAAGCACACCGGACGCTCGATCACCGACATCGGCGCCGAGGCCTGCGTCAAGGCGATCAAGGACGCGGGGGTGGGCCACAGGCAGGTGCAGGTCGCCACCGGCGGCTACGCCTGCCAGTGGAACGCCCCTCTCGGGCAGTACTACGCGTTGCCGCAGATCGTGCTGCGCGAGATCGGCATCACCGACATCCCGATCATGCGGACGGAGTCCGGATGCGCGACGGGCTCGGTGGCCTTCCGGGACGTCTGGTACCGGATAGCGACCGGCGAGTACGACGTCGGGCTCGCCTTCGGCGTCGAGCAGATGAACGTGGCCGACTCCAGCAGCATCCTCCACCAGATCTCCGACCACATCCCGGAGCGGGACGGCGACCTCGGCCTGACGGCGGCCGGCATCTACGGGCTCATGGCGCACAGGATGATGGCCCAGAACGGCGTCACCCGCGAGCAGCTGGCCCGGGTCGTGGTGAAGAACCGGCGGTTCGGATCCCGCAACCCCCTGGCGCAGTTCCCGGACCCGGTCACCGAAGACGAGGTCCTCAACGCGCGAATGATCTCCGATCCGCTCACGCTGTACATGTGCTGCGGCAGGGGCGACGGCGCCGCCGCGGCGGTGCTCATGGACGCGGCGACCGCCCGGCGTTACGGGACCGGACACGTGCGCGTCGCGGCCAACGTCCTGACCTCCGGCTCCTACCCCGACGACCGCGACTTCACGACCTTCGACGCCGACGTCAGGGCCGCCGACCAGGCCTACGAGATGGCGGGACTCGGGCCGGAGGACCTCGACATCGCCGAGATCCATGACAGCTTCGCCCCCGCCGAGATCAAGCACTACGAGGACCTGGGCTTCTGCGAACGCGGCGAGGGCGGCGCGTTCCTCGACGAGGGCCGCTCGGACATGGGCGGCGACATCGTCGTCAACACCAGCGGCGGCCTCCTCTCCAAGGGCCACATCATCGGCGCGACGGGCATCTCGCAGATCGGCGAGCTGGTCAAGCAGCTGAGAGGCGCCGCGGGCGGCCGGCAGGTGGAGGGCGCCAGGGTCGGCCTGCAGCACAACTCCGGCGGCTACGTGCACACCGAGTTCTGCTCGTGCGCGATCAACATCCTGACCGTGTGACGGCCGGCCCACGGACCGAGTGAAGGACGAGTAGAAGAACGATGGGTACAGCTCGCAAGTATTGGGACATGGAGATCGAGCCCCTGCTCAACACCCCGGAGATCAGGGACCTCCAGTGGAGCAGGCTCCAGCAGCTGCTGCACCGCCTGTACGAGGGCAAGCCCTTCTGGCGAGAGCGGATGGAGGCCGCGGGCGCACGGCCGGAAGAACTGAAGGGCCTGGACGACTTCAGCCGCCGGATGCCGATCATGGACAAGGCGCAGCGCCGGCAGCTGCTGGCCGACTGCGACGGCGACGTGATCCGCGCGGTCGACCGGTCGATCGCCGTCCCGGTGGACGAGGTCGTGCTGATGGCCGCCACGTCCGGCACCACCGGCGAGCCGACGCCGTACCCGCACACCGAACGGGACAACCAGGTCGCCGCCGAGCTCTTCGCCCGCCTTCTCTGGCGGGCCGGCCTGCGGCGCGGTGACCGGGTGGTCCATGCCTTCGGGCTCAGCATGTGGCTGGCCGGCGTCCCGTACGTCCAGCGCATGCAGCACAGCGGCGTCTGCCTCCTGCCGGTGGGGGCCGAGGGAGGATCTCAGCGGATCCTGCGGTTCGCCAAGCAGTTCCAGGCCGACGCCCTGTTCGCCACGCCGTCGCTGGTCGAGCACCTCATCGAGAAGGCACCGGAGCTGATCGGCATGCCCGTGGGCGAGCTCGGCATCAAGACCATCGTGTGCGCCGGTGAGCCGGGCGCGGGCATCGCCGAGGTCCGCCGGCGCATCCAGGACGCCTACGGCGCGACCCTGTACGACCACGGCGGCGGGTTCGGGATCTCGTGCGACCATTCCGAGTACCAGGGAATGCACCATGTCGCCGACGACAAGCTCATCTTCGAGCTCGTCGATCCGGACACGCGTGAGCCCGTCCCGTTCGAGCACGGCGCCCGGGGGCTGGCCGTCCAGACCACCCTCGAGGCCGAGGGGATGCTCTGGATGCGCGAGACCTTCGGGGACATCGTCCAGGTCTTCACCGAGCCGTGCCCGTGCGGTGCCTCCGGCTTCCGGTTCAAGGTGGTCGGCCGTGCCGACGACATGCTCAAGGTCAAGGGCGTGATGGTCTACCCGGCGGCCATCGACGGCGTCATCACGGGGTTCGCGCCGCGGGTGACCGGCGAGTTCCGGATCGTGCTCGACGATCCTCCGCCGCGGGTCGTCCCGCCGCTGGTGCTCCGGGTCGAGCGGGGCGAGAACGTCCCGGACGAGCAGTTGCCGGCCCTGGCGAACGAGATCGAAGAGCGGATGAGCTCCACGCTGAAGGTCAGCCCGCGCATCGAGTGGGTCGCCCCCTACACGTTCGAGCGGACGGGCGGCAAGACCAACTTCTTCGACCGCAGGTACTGATCGCCGCAGGCCGCCCGCGCCTTCCCGGCGCGGGCGGTCGAGATCCCCGGGAGGACACGTGGACGTCTACATCGTCGGTGTCGGAATGACGCCCTTCGGCAGGCTTCCGGAGATGGGCGTGAAGGACCTCACCCGCCAGGCCGTCAACGATGCGCTCGGCGACGCCGGCTGCGGCAAGCCGGCCGTCCAGGCCGCGTTCTTCGCCAACACCGTGATGAACTACCTGGAGAATCAGGTCTTCATCCCGGGCCCCATCGCTCTGCGTGCCATGGGATTCGAAGAGATCCCCATCCTGACCATCGAGAACGCCTGCGCGAGCGGATCGACCGCGCTCTGGGACGCCGTCAACTACGTGCGCAGCGGGGCCGGCGATGTCGCTCTGGCCGTCGGCGCCGAGAAGATGAACGTCGGCGACAAGCAGCGCCGGCTCGCGGTCTTCGACAGCGGCTGGGAGGTCGCGACTGCCGATGAGAACTACGCGAACCTGATGGCCTACGGCGCCGGGGTCGACATCCCCCCGGACACCGAGAGCCCGGACCCGCGCAGCCGCTTCATGGACGTCTACGCGGCGTACGCCCGCCACCACATGCGCGAGTACGGGATGACCCAGCGCCAGATCGCGGCGGTGTCGGCGAAGAACCATCGGCACTCGGTCCACAACCCGCGCGCCTTCTACCGCAAGCCGTTCACGGCCGAGGAGGTGCTCGCGGCCAAGCCGGTGGTCTACCCGCTCACCGTGCCCATGTGCGCACCCGTGACCGACGGCGGAGCCGCCGCGATCGTCTGCACGGAGGAGGCGCTGTCGCGGCACGGCTTCGACCGCTCGCGAGCCGTCAAGGTCGAGGCCTGCGTCCTGGTGAGCGGGGTCGACCGCAAGCCCGGGGAGGTCGAGAAGCAGCCCACGTGCCTCGCCGCACGGCGCGCCTACGAGCAGGCGGGCATCGGTCCGGAGGAGATCGACGTCGCCGAGGTCCACGACGCGGCGGCCATCGGCGAGATCCGCGAGATCGAGAACCTCGGGCTCTGCGAGTTCGGCGCGGGCGCCGAGCTGTCCGAGCGCGGCGAGACGGCCATCGGCGGGCGCATCCCGATCAACCCGTCCGGCGGCCTCGAGTCGAAAGGACACCCGATCGCCGCCACGGGACTCGGGCAGGTCTTCGAGCTCGTGTCCCAGCTGCGGGGCGAGTGCGAGGGCCGCCAGGTGGAGAACGCCAGGTTCGCGATCCAGGAGAACGGAGGCGGAAGCATCGGGCTGGACGCGGCGGTCACCGTCGTGACCATCCTGTCCAGGTGAGGATCGCCGGCCCCTACCTCGCGCAGCGCAGCCGGCCTCGTTCTTGCTCCGGCGATCTCCTGCTCCTCCCGGGCGTTTCCCTGGTGGAGGTGGGATTCGCGGCCGGGGCTTCGGGATCAACCGTGCGGTATCGTCGTCATGACGGTCGATAGGGATTCACGGCCCTCCGGTTGTGCCGGTGGCCCCGGACCGTCCCCGGTTCGCACGACTGTACGGGCGGTCTACGGAGAAGGCCTGGAATGCAAGCTCTCGAACGGATCCTGGCGATCCTCGAGTCCACCGCGAGGACCGCGTCCGCCGCGTCGCCGACGAAGGTCGCGGAGGAGACGGGCCTGTCGCTGTCCACGGTGGTGCGGCTCATGCAGTCGCTCACCGACGCGCACGTCCTGGTGCGATCGGCCGACACCGGGCAGTACCGGATCGGGCCCCGGCTCGTGGGGATCGTCGCCCGCGCCACCCAGTCGTTCGACTACCGGATCGCGGCACAGCCTCTGCTGGACAACCTCCGCGACATCACGCAGGAGACCGCGTCGCTGCACATGCTGCAGGGCAACGACCGCATGTGCGTCGCGGCGGCTTACACGACGCAGCCCTTCGGCCGCATCGTGCCCATCGGTCTGCCCTTCCCGGTGGCCGGATCCGCGGCGGGCCACGCGCTGCTGTCCCAGCTCGACGACGGGGATCTGGAACGCGTGCTCAACGAGGTATGCGAGGGTTCGCAGGTCGAGATCGTCCGGGCGGCCGTGCAGGAGGTCCGGGAACAGGGCTTCACGGTGGCCGTCAACCAGGCCGTGGCGGGGATCAGGGGCATCGCGATGCCGGTCGGAAAGGACCCGGGACTGGGCTGCCTCAGCGTCTCGGGCCCGGCCTCGCGCTTCGACGACGCGGCGGCCGCCAAGGCACTGCCGCCCCTTCAGGAGACAGCCGAGGCGCTGGTGTCCATGCGAGCACTCGAACCCCCGGCCGAGCGCCCGGGACGGGCGTAGCGGGGGCGCTCGGGGCGGCCGGTCAGGCCTCGAACAGCGGGCCGCCGCTCACCCGCGTCATGCCCCCGTCCACGATGACTTCGGTCCCCGTGACGAAATCGGCCTGGTCGGACGCGAGGAACAGGGCGGCGCGGGCGACGTCCAGACCCGTTCCCTGGCGGGCGCGCGGGATGGCCCGGCGCCGCTGCGCGACGAAGTCGTCCCATTCGTCCATCCGGTCGGCGTAGGCGGCCGCCACCGTCGGCGTGTCGACGTAGCCGACGACGACGGTGTTGGCACGGATGCCGTACGGCGCGCCCTCGATCGCGACTTCCCTGATCAGCGCGTTGGCCGCGGCCTTGCTGGAGGCGTACGCCGGAAAGGGCCTGCCGGTGGAGCGGATCGAGGCGATGCTCGAGATGTTCACGATCGCGCCGCCGCCGCCCGCCCTCATCTGCGGGATCACGGCCTGGCAGGCGAGCATCAGGCTCTCGACGTTCACCCGGTAGACCAGACGCCACCGCTTCATCGACATCGCCGTGGTCGTGTCGTCGGCGGCGATCCCGACGTTGCAGTGCAGGACGTCGATCCCGCCCAGGGCGTCCATCGCGTGCGACACGTAGGCCTCCACCCCTTCCGGAGTGGAGACGTCGCAGATCACCGTGGTGCATTCGGCGCCTTCGCGGCGGACCTCGTCGACCGTGTCCTTGATCCGCTCCGGATCGCGGTCGACGAGGACGAGCCTCGCACCTTCCCGGGCGTACTGGACGGCCGCCGCCCTGCCGTTGCCGAGCCCGGGACCGAGCGCCCCGGCCCCGGTGACGACGACGCGCTTCCCCTCGAACCTTGATTCGCTGCCTGCCATGGAGGGCTATGCCCGCCTTTCTCTTCGCGCACGCGCACGGCACTCTCATTGAATGAGAGCAACTCCTAGTCTATGGTTTCAGGCTGGCAGTGCGATCGAAGGCTGTCAAGAGGTAACTATCACCTGTTGATAGCTACATCTTGACAGTGGTAGTCGCCGGGTCATGTACTGGCGAGCACGCGACGCACCTCACGGAGGAGGACGGATGAATCCCTATTACGAGGCGACGGTGGCCTGGTACGAGAACATCGCACGTGAGGCCAGGGAGAACGCCAGCCCCAAGCGGCGGAAGATCTGCCAGAACTACCTGGAGCACGCCGCGCTGGAGTACAGCGACCGCTGGCCGGAGATCTTCACGCCCCAGCGCACCGTCGAGCACCCCGTCTACAAGGTCCGCTGGGGCACCCCGGAGACGGTCGTGTACGACGGCATGGACGCGGTCAAGGGCTTCTACACCGAGTTGAAGAACGGCGGGGTCCTGACCAACCAGGACGAACTCCTGTCCGTCGCCGACTGGGGCTTCTCCTCCTTCCTGACGATCAACCTCTTCCGGACCGGGGCCCAGCTCGCGGACCAGGGGATGGAGGTCGACGATCCCGCCGCCGACTACGTGATCCAGACCCCGTGCGCGATGTACTGGCTCTACGACGACGACGCCCGCCTGATCGGCGAGTACGTCTACGAGATCGAGCCGGGCGTGGTGAAGAAGCTCTCGCCTGAAGAGGTCGTCACCGAGGACGACATCAAGCGGCTCATCGAGCCCTACCTCCCGCAAGGCCCCGAAGTCGGAAGCAGCGCCGCGTTCCAGGGCGTATAGCCCTCTGGAGCACGGAGTGCGTCGCCCGTCCGCACGGCACGGAACGGCCGTGCGGGCGGGCGCTCGGATGGTGTCACTGGATGATCTCGCCGGCGCGGAGCCGGGCGATGTCTGCCTCGGTGAGATCAAGGACCGTCGTGAGCACCTCGTCGGTGTGCTGCCCCAGGGCGGGACCGGACCACCGGACGCTTCCCGGGGTGCGGGAGAGGAACGGCAGCGCCGCCGGCATCGGCCGCTCGGAGGCCCCCATCGGGACGCGGACGACGCTGCCGCGCCGCTCGACGTGGGGATCGTCGATGATCTGCGAGGCGGTGTTGACGTTCCCGGCCACGACGTTGCTCTCCTGGAGCGCCTTGGTCGCGGCCTCCTGGCCGCGCTCCGCGCACCAGGCGCGCAGCGCGGTGATGATCGCCTGGCTGCCGGTCTCGTCCTCGGCCAGGTGCCCGGAATCGATCAGCAGCGTGCGCAGCGCCGCGATGGACGGCGTGGTCGCCGCCGAGACGACCACGCTGCCGCCGTCGCTGGTGGTGCAGATGTCGGTGAGAAAGGCTTCGTCGAAGGGGAACATCGTGCCGTTGCGGAGCGGGTCGGTGCCGCTGGCGTCGGCCAGCGGAAGCTGCCACTCGATCATCCGCAGCAACGGCTCGTACAGCGCCAGGTCGATGACCTGGCCGCTGCCGCTGCGGTCGCGTTCGAACAGGGCGAGCATCACGCCGTAGGCCCCCATGAGGCCGGTCGTCATGTCGGCCAGGGAGTAGCCCGGATGGAGCGGCGGCTCGTTCCGGTGGCCGGTCAGGTGGGTCGCTCCGCTGAAGGCTTCGGCGATCTTTCCGAATCCGCCCCGCCGGCTGTAGGGGCCCTGCTGGCCGTAGCCGGAGACGCTCAGCATCACCAGATCCGGCTTGACCTTGAGGAGGTCCTCGTAGCCGAGCCCGGCACGTGCCAGGACACCCGGCCGGAAGTTCTCCACGACGGCGTCGGCCGTCGCGATCAGGCTCCGGACGATCTCCAGTCCTTCCGGCTTCTTGAAGTCCACCGCCACGGAGCGCTTGTTGCGCGCGCTCACCGACCACCAGACACCGACGCCGTCGGCCTGGGGGCCCATCCGGCGCAGGCTGTCGCCGACGCCCGGCTGCTCGATCTTGACCACGTCGGCACCGAAGTCGGCGAGCAGCCCCGCCGCCATCGGCCCCGCGACCGCGTGCCCCAACTCGATGACCCGGACACCTTGCAGCGGCTGGTCCACGGATGCTCCCCGGAACGATCGACTCTCACTAGTTGAGAGTTACTATTACTGACTGCAACTTACTGTTGCATCGACATGATGTCTCGTCAAGAGCCGGGGACGCGTGCGGACAAGGACCGCCCCGGATCCCATCAAGAGCAGGCTGCTAGCATTCAACGGGAGTAGCTCTCACTGAATGGGAGTAGAGATGTCGTTCTCATCATCCGGCGCGTGCCGGAGCCACGCCCCGCATCGAGCCGGTAGCGCGGTCCGAGGCCCAGCGAAATGATCCGCCGAAATCAGCCGTACAAGGAGGCACGAGGATGACGGAACGCGCCGCACACCTACGTGATGTGTTCGTCGCCGGCGTCGGCACCACACCGTTCGGCAAGCACCTCGACCGGACGCTCGGATCGCTGGCGGGCGAGGCCGCCGACGCGGCCGTACGGGACGCCGCCTGCGAGTACGGCGACATCGAGATGGTGGTCTTCTCCAACGCCGCCGAAGGCGTGCTGAGCGGCCAGGAGATGATCAGGGGCCAGGTGGCCCTCAAGGACACCCCGCTCGCGGGGCTGCCCCTGTTCAACACCGAGAACGCCTGCGCCTCCGGCAGCGCGGCGGCCCATCTGGCCTGGCTCGCCGTCGCGGCCGGACAGGTCGACCGCGCCATCGCCATCGGCGCCGAGAAGCTGTTCCACCCCGACAAGAACAGGTCGTTCGCGGCGATCGAATCGGGCACGGACCGCTCGCTGAACAGCGAGGACCTGCGCCCCGGCCAGGGCTCGGTGATGATGGGCGCCTACGCCGCCGAAGCCCGGGCCTACGCCGCCGAGTTCGGCGACGTCGACAAGGCGATGGCCGCGATCGCGGTCAAGAACCGCCGGTTCGCCGCCGGCAATCCGCACGCGCAGTTCCGCTCCCCGATCACCGTCGCCGACGTGCAGGCCGGCCGCGAGGTCGCCGCCCCGCTGCGGCTGCTCACCTGCTCCCCGCTGACCGACGGCGCCGCGGCCATCGTGTTCAGCGCCGAGCGACCGCGCACCGGGGACCGTCCCGGTGTCGTGGTGACGAGCTGCCGGTCGGTGAGCAACGGCCCGGCCGGCCCCGTGGTCGAGCGGGCCGCCCGGGCCGCCTATGAGGCCACCGGACTGTCGGTCCACGACATCGACGTCTTCCAGCTCCACGACGCCAGCGCCTTCGCCGAACTCCTGCAGTACGAGCAGATCGGCATCGCCGCCAAGGGCGAGGGCATCGCCGCCGCGCTCGACGGCCGGACGGGGCCGGGCGGAGACATGCCGGTCAACACCGACGGAGGCCTGCTGTCGCGGGGCCACGCCCTCGGTGCGACCGGCCTGGCCCAGCTCGGCGAGCTGGCCCGGCAGCTGCGCGGCGAAGCCGGCGAGCGGCAGGTCCCCGGCGCCCGCCGCGCCCTGTCGGTCAACTCGGGCGGATGGATGGGAGACGACTACGCGACGGCCTTCGCCACGATCCTCACGCGACGATGACGGTCTTGCCGGCCAGGCCGCCCTGGTCGGCCTGGGCGTGGACGGCGGCCAGCTCCGCCAGGGGCCGCCGGTCGGCGACGTCGATCTTCAGGTCGCCGGTAGCCACGCGGGCGAGCAGCCCGGCGAGCTGGTCGGCGTCGCTGCGGACGGCCATCCGCACCGTCCGCACCCCTCGGCCGGGCTCCGCGGGCGGCTCGGTGGTGGCGCTGATGAGCACGCCGCCGTCGGCGGTCAGGCCGGCGAGCGCGGCGATCTCCTCCGGCGGGTTCGGTGCCAGGTTGACCACCACGTCGAAGCCTCCGCGCGCCGCCTCGGCGACGGGCGCGGCGGTGTAGTCGATGATCTCGTCGGCGCCGTGGCCGCGGACACGGTCGGCGCTGCGCGGGCTCGCGGTCGCGGTCACGACCGCGCCCGCCCGGTGCGCCAGTTGCACCGCGTACCCGCCGACGGCGCCGCCCGCCCCGTTGACCAGGACGCGCTGCCCGGCCTGCAGGCCACCGTGCTCGAACAGTGCCTGCAAGGCGGTCAGGCCCACCCCGGGCAGAGCCGCGGCGTCGACGAGGTCCACACCCTCGGGAACGGCGGCCAATACCTCGGCGGGGGCGAGCGCGTACTCCGCCGAGGCGCCGTCGGCGGTCAGCGGCAGGAAGGCCGCCACCGCGTCGCCCTCCGCCCAGCCGGTCACGCCCGCACCGATGCCGGCGACCGATCCGGTCACGTCCACGCCTGGGACGTGCGGCAGCTCCAGCGGGAGCACCTCCTTGAGGTATCCCGCGCGGAGCATGGCGTCCGCCGGGTTGAACGACGTCGCGGTCACCTTCACCAGCACCTGCCCCGGTCCCGCCTCCGGCGTCGGAACGTCCTCGTGCGCCAGGACGCCGCTGTCGCCGTACTGGTGGTAGCGCACTGCCTTCATGGTCGTCACCTTCCTCGTCATTGCTTCGACTTCGAAACATACCGCATGCTTCGAATTCAAAGCGACAGCTCGCGATGACGCACCTGCGGCTGGCAGCCCGGGGGCATGTTCGAATTCGAAGCATGTAGCCTGCAAGGATGGGAGAGGACCGGGATGACACGCTCCAGCCCGAGCAGCTGGAGGCCTACTTCGCGCTCACCGAGGCCGTCAGCCTGCTCCAGCACGCCGTCGACCAGCAGCTGCGCGCCGAAGGCGATCTCACCTACATCCAGTTCCAGCTCCTCGCCCGCCTGTCCGACGCCGAAGGCCGGCTCACCATGACCGACCTCGCGGACGGCGTCGTCTACAGCCGCAGCGGCCTCACCTACCAGGCGGCCCTGCTGGAGAAGGCCGGTCTCATCACCCGCACCCCCAGCGTCGATGACGAACGCGCCACCCTCGTCACCATCACCGACGCCGGCCGCGCCCGCCTGGCCCGCGTCCTGCCCGGCCATGTCCGTGTCGGCCAGGAGATGCTGTTCGCCCCCCTCACCCCCGACGACCTGCACCACCTTCGCGACATCATGACCCGTGTCCGCGACCACATGCGCAGTCGGCCGCCGCGCTCCGCCGCGCCCCGCAGATCCCGGCGCGCCCCGTCGGGCGCTCCCGGAACGCCGGCCGCTACGGAAACCGGATAGGGAACTCGGCGGATCCCCTCACGCGAACCGGCGCCCCCGCCCCGCTCAGCCAGCACGGCGCGGCAGGAACGGGCTCGGTGCACCGGTGAAATCTCGTGATTGATAGGGCACGATGTCCACCGGAACGGAACGGGGAGCGGGGTGGAGCGCCCCGGGTTGGGTGGAGGCCTTGATACCTGGAAGGGTGAGGGGCTATGGCACCCCCGAGGAAGTACTCCGCTGAGCTGCGCGAACGTGCGGTCCGGATGGTCTTTGAGCTGCGTGAGCGGACAGGTGAGAAGACCGGGACGATCGCGCGGGTCGCCGATCAGCTCGGTGTGCATCGTGAGGCGTTGCGGACCTGGATCCGGCAGGCCGAGGTCGATGGCGGGCAGCGTCCAGGGACCACGACCAGCGACGCGGAAAGGATCGCCGAGCTGGAGCGCGAGAACCGTGAGTTGCGGCGGGCGAATGAGATCCTGAAGGCCGCATCCGCGTATTTCGCCCGGGAACTCGACCCGAAACTGCCGGCGACCACGGTGAGGACGACCAAACCGCAACGCCCCGAACATGGTCAGCCTGGCCCCGTCGTCGCTCGGGGCTGCACCATCTACGTGTCCGGCGACGTCCGCGGTCGACGCGGACTGGGCGTACCACGAACGCGTCTACCCCGAGGACGAGGACGCCACGGGGCCGGTGTGGCGCCGCGTGCCCGAGCGCGGGTCCGCGCACCTGAAACTCCGGGAAGGGATCCTCGCGCCGGAACAGCTCAACGCCGTGCACCCGGAGGTCGTGGTGAGCGGCCGGGCGCGGCTGCTCGACGGCAAGTGGCTCGTGTCGGTGTTCCTTATCAACGGCAAGCCGAAGCCGTCCCACCTCGCCGAGTCCGCGTGGATGTTCCAGGTCCGCATGAGCGTGCAGGCCCCCGGCGGCGCGGCGGCGTTCCTGCCCCGGCCCGCCGTCATCAGCGGCGGCGACAGGGCCGACAAGGCCGAGCAGAAGCGCCTGATGATGGCCTACCGGTTCACGCCCGAGTTCGTGCGGCTACAACGCCTCGGGCATCGCCGAACGGATCTACGCCCGCTCCGGTGACCGCCCCATGGCCGGCATCCTGCTCTACACCGCGGCGCCCGACAGCGAAGGGACGTTCGGCGGCCTCGTCTCGCTGGGCCGCCGCGACCGGCTCGGCGACCTCATCGGCCAGGCGCTCGACGCGGCCCGCCTGTGCAGCTCCGACCCGCTCTGCGCGCAGCACGACCCGCTGCCCCACGGCCGCCTGTTCGGCGCGGCCTGCCATGCGTGCCTCTTCGCGGCCGAGACGTCATGCGAGCACGGCAACCACTACCTCGACCGCGCGCTGCTCGTCGACACGGTGACCGACGCCGACATCGGCTTCCTCGCCCGGTGACCCCGGAGCTGGCCCGCGTCCTCGCCCGGCTGGCCGAAGAACTGCCGGCGCGGCACATCGAGGCATGGGCGCGGGTCCTGCACGGTTACCGGGCGCCCGGCGACGACCTCGAAGTACGGCTCATCGAGGCCGGACCGGGAGTCGCAGTCGGTGCCCGCGCCGCACGGCTCGCGCGGGCGTGGCGCGAATCCTCGCCGCGGCCCGCGGGCGACGCGCTCGCCCTGGCGCTGGAGACGGGAGCCGTCATGCACGCCCGGCATGCGGGCAGGCAGACCGACGTCGTCGTGAGCGGGCCCCTCGGCGACCGTCCGGCGGTCAGGCACACCGGCGCCGTCGTCACCGACGATCATCAGGGGCAGCGGATCGGACCTGCTCGTCGTGAGCTTCGCCGCCTTCGGCGTGAGCGAGGTCGTCCGTGAACTCCGGGACGCCGCAGCGCGTGGCGTGCGCATCGACCTGGTGCTGGAGAGTCCCCGCCAGGAAGGCGGAACGCTCAGGGGCACCGGCGCGGCGACGGCCTTCGCCGCGCTGCGCGACTCGGCCACCTTCTGGACCTGGCCGTCCCGCCACCGCCCGGCCGCCGGCGCGTCGCACGCCGCACTGCACGCCAAGCTCGTCGCGGCGGACGGCCGGGTCGCCTTCCTCGGCAGCGCCAACCTCACCGACCGCGCGCTCGGCGACAACATCGAGCTGGGCGTGGTGGTGCGGGACCCGGCGGCGGTGCGCCGCATGACCGGGCACTTCCGCGGCCTGATGCGTCCCGGTCACGGCCCCTTGGAACCCGTTCCGCGCTAGCCGGTAGAGGTGATGGAGAAGTCGCGGACGGACGTGAACTCGGTGCGCCCGCCCGTCCGCCGGCACCACGACCAGGAACAGGAACCTGGGGATGTCGAAGGTCCCGGCCAGCTGATGGAAATGCCTGGCCTTCATCGAGTAGTCCCAGGTGTCCCCCGCGCCGGCCGGGCTCCGTCACGCAGGACGCTGAGCGCTGGCGAGGAACTTCTCCATTATTTGACGTCGTTCATGCTCTTTCCGACGTCGGTCAGGGTGAGGGGTTTCCCGTAGCCGCCGGTGAACTTGTACGTCGGCGCGCCGCAGCTGTACGGGCCCTTGTTCGGCTTGAAGTCGGCGGGCTTCCAGCCGTCCGGAGTTGCCTTCTCGATGTTGAAGCAGTCGAGCGGAACGTCGTTCTTGGAGAGGTCCACCGGGGCCTGCAGGCCCCCCGCCGTCCACGCGGTCTCCTTGCGAGCCGCGTCGTAGACGCATCTGCGGGTCAGGTCGTCCCCGCAGCTGCCGGCGGCCTTCGCGAACAGCAGCCACCCGGTGAAACCACGCAGCGCGTTGAGCGTGAGATCGGCGTCCGGTGCGTACTTGTCATAAAGGTCCAGGACCTTTTTGGTCGCGGGGCTGTCCGAGGCGGTCTCCAGCGGATGTATCCCGCTGAGGTCGGCGAAATTGTTCTGGAACTTCAGCGACGGACCCGCCAGCTTGATGAACTGCGGGAGGTAGGCGTTGTTGTTCGCATCGATCCAGTCCAGCTTGTAGTTGATGCCGGTCAGGATCTGCTCCAGCTTCGCCAGACTCGTGAAGTCCCCGTAGAAGACGAGGCCCTTGACGCCCTTGCTCTTGATCGATTGGGCGTAGGGCGTCCAGTCCGAGACCCCCGCGGCCGGGTACAGATCGTTGTAGGCGATGGTCGCGCCCATCGCCTTCATCGACTCCATTCCCTGCGCCACCAGCGCCTTGGTGACCGGCGAGTCGCCCGAGATGATGCCGACCGACCCCTTCGACCGCGGGTAGGCCGACTTCAGCAGCCACGACCAGTACCCCTGGTACCGGTTGTAGGAGGGGCCGCCCGTCTGGGTCAGCTGCAGGTCCGAGCCGTTGTTCTGGACCATGCTCACCTGCGCCGGGAAATCGGGGAGCAGGCAGGACAGCCGGTCCTTGGTGCCCATCCCGTCCAGCGCGGCGCTACCGCCGACCAGCGCGAAGTCCTGCTTGCAGGACTCGAGCATCCGCTGCCGGACCTCCAACATCTTGGTGTCCCGGATGTGCGGGACGAGTTTGCGGCCCTTGATGCCGCCCAGCTCGTTGCACCAGGACGTGAACACCTTCGCGGCGTCCTCCAACTCCGGATTCTTGGTGAAACCGACATCGGAGAACACGCCGACATCGATCGCGTCCTTGGTGACGCCCTGCTCGGGCGCCTTCGTCGGGCTCCCGGGTCCGCATACGTTCTTCAGATCGCCGAAGTCGGCCGAGACGGCCCGGCTCTTGGCGCCACCCCCCTCAGACGGCTCCTCATTGTCGGTGCCGCTGCGGCCGCACCCGGCGGCCAGCAGGGCGATCGCCGCGAAAGCGGCGACAGGCCTCAGCATCTTCACGGGCTTCCTCCTCGAATATCCCCGAGCGGACGGCGGAACGGGTGATCGCACAACCCTTTTTCGTGTTAGCGGCAGTAGTTCGCCCCGAAGGCGTCGAGGAATTCGAGTGTCGCCGACCGTTCCCTGGTGTGGCTCGAAACCACGACCCAGGTGGCTCCGGCCTCCTCGACGCGGGCCAATGCGTCCCGGTGCCGGTCGACGTCCACGGCCGGAGAGGCGATACCGGAGCCGTGGTAGGAATACAGCACGTCGATGGGCTCGTCGCGCCCGGCCTTCTCCGCGGCGGCCCGCAGCTCGGCGATGGTGGAAGCCAGTTCACCGACCGATCCGAGCGCCGGCGTGCGTGTGACGGCGCTCAATTCCTCGCCTCCCGACATCGGCATCCATCCCTGCGCCCGCTCGGCCACCCGACGACGACTCAACGCCGAGTTGCCGCCGATCCAGATCGGGATCGGATTCTGCGCCGGACGCGGCCGCGCCACGACGTTCCGGGCGCTGAAGTGCTTGCCTTGATAGCTGAAAGGCTCCCCGCTCCAGTGCATCGGCAGCACATCGAGAGCCTCGTCGAACAGTTCGTTGCGTTCCTGCATGTCGACTCCGACGGCGAAGTACTCACGCTTCATGTAGCCGGTGCCGAGACCGAGAATGAGGCGTCCGCCCGACAGCCTGTCCAGGGTGGCCGCCGCTTTCGCCAGGAGGAACGGGTTGCGGTACGGAGCTACCGCAAGGTAGGTGAGCAGCCGGAGCCGTTCGGTCATCCCCGCCGCATAGCCGAGTGCGACGAAAGGGTCGAGGGTCTGGTGTCCGCCTGTCTTCAGCCACTCATGTCCCGGGACCGGATGCTCGCTGAGTGATATTCCGTCGAAGCCGGCGCGCTCGGCGGCGACCGCCACCTCGCCGAAGTCTCCGGCGTCCAGGAGGTCGCCCTCGAAGCCCGCGGTCTCGGGGTAGTGGAAAATGAACCTGAGTGCCATGCCGTCCGATTCCTTCCTCGCCGCGCTACACGTCGGCCGCGGGTTGGAGCACACCCGCCTCGCGCAGTCGTTCGATCACCTGATCGGCCAGTTCCTCCGGTGCGTGCGTACCGCCGGCGTCCAGGTGCACATCCGGGGCGTCGGGCGGCTCGTAGGGCGAGTCGATGCCGGTGAAATTGGCCAGTTCTCCGCGGCGGGCCTTGGCGTACAGCCCTTTTCGGTCCCGCGCCTCCACCACCTCGAGCGGTGCGTCGACGTGGACCTCGAAGAACTCCTCGGCGCCGATACGTTCGCGAGCGCGGGCACGTTCGGCCCGGAAGGGAGCGATGAAGGAGGCCAGTACGATCAGCCCGGCGTCGGCGAGCAGCCATGCGACCTCCACCACGCGGCGGATGTTCTCGACCCGGTCGGCGTCGGTGAAGCCGAGGTCGGCGTTCAGTCCGTGCCGGACGTTGTCGCCGTCGAGCAGGTAGGTGTGGAACCCCTGGTCATGAAGGCGCTTTTCGACCAGATTGGCGATGGTCGACTTGCCCGCGCCCGACAGGCCGGTGAACCACACCACGGCCGGCCGCTGCCCCTTGCTGCCCGCCCGGGCCCGCCGGTCGATGTCGAGGGACTGCTTGTGGACGTTCTGAGCGCGTCGCAGTGCGAACTTGAGCATGCCGGCCGCGACGGTGTCCTGAGTGAACCGGTCGATGATGATGAAGCCGCCCATGTCACGGTTCTCGGTGTACGGGTCGAACGGAAGCTCGCGGTCAAGGCGCAGGTTGACCACGCCGATCTCGTTCAGCCCCAGGGTGCGGGCGGCGGTGCGGTCCAGAGTGTTGACGTTGACGGCGTACTTCGGCGCCGCCAGCTGGGCGATGGCGGTCGAGGTGGCGGATTTGAGGAGGTAGGCGCGGCCCGGGAGCATCCTCTCCTCGCTCATCCACACCAGCTGCGCCTCGAACTGGTCCGCCGTACCGGGGGCGGCGTCCGCGGCGGCGATGACATCGCCCCGGCTGACGTCGATGTCGTCGGTGAGAACCAGGGTCACCGATTGGTCGGCGACGGCCGTGTCGAGATCTCCGTCGGACGTGACGATCCGGGCGACCGTGCTTTCGCGGCCCGACGGCAGCACGCGCACCCGGTCGCCGGGGCGGACGGTGCCGCCGGCGATCTGCCCGGAGAATCCTCGGAAGTCGAGGTTCGGGCGGTTGACCCACTGCACCGGCAGCCGGAACGGGCCGGAGTCGCGCTCGTCGGCGATCCCCACCGTTTCCAGGTGCCCGACCAGCGTCGGCCCTGAATACCAGGGAGTCTTCGCGCTTTTCCGCAGGATGTTGTCGCCTTGTAGCGCCGAAATCGGAATGCACACGACGTCGTCGAGCCCGATGGTCTCGGCGAAGCGCCGGTACTCTTCCGCGATCTCGTCGAATCGCCGCTGCGAGTAGTCCAGCAGATCGAGCTTGTTCACCGCCAGGACGATGTGGCGAATGCCCAGCAGCGACACGAGATAACTATGGCGGCGGGTCTGGGTCAGCATGCCCTTCCGGGCGTCGACGAGGATCACGGCGAGGTCGGCGGTCGAAGCGCCGGTCACCATATTGCGGGTGTACTGCTCGTGGCCGGGGGTGTCCGCCACGATGAACTTGCGCCGCTCGGTGGAGAAGAACCGGTAGGCCACGTCGATGGTGATGCCCTGTTCGCGTTCCGCGGCCAGGCCGTCGACCAGCAGGGCGAAGTCGAGATCTCCGCCCTGCGTCCCGACGGTCTTCGACTCCTTCTCCAATTCCGCCAGATGGTCGGAGAACACCAGTTTCGAGTCGTAGAGCAGGCGCCCGATGAGCGTCGACTTGCCGTCGTCGACGCTGCCGCAGGTGATGAACCGCAGCATCGACTTGCGCTCGTGGCGGCGCAGATACTCCTCGATGTCGAGGGTGACCAGATCGTCCCCGGTGCGCGCCATCAGAAGTACCCCTCTTGCTTCTTCTTCTCCATCGAGCCGCTCGCGTCGTGGTCGATGATCCTGCCCTGACGCTCGGAACTGGTCGCGAGCAGCATTTCCCGCACGATGCCCGGAAGAGTGGTCGCGGTGCTCTCCACCGCGCCGGACAGCGGATAGCAGCCGAGCGTGCGGAACCGCACCGTCCGCTCTACCGGTCTCTCCCCCGGATGCAGCCGCATTCGCTCGTCGTCGACCATTATCAACGTGCCGTCGCGCTCGACCACCGGGCGCGGCGCGGCCAAGTACAGTTCGACTATGGGGATCTGTTCGAGATGGATGTACTGCCAGACGTCCAACTCCGTCCAGTTCGACAGCGGGAACACCCGTAGGCTCTCTCCCGGGCGTTTGCGGGTGTTGTAGAGCCGCCACAGTTCCGGCCGCTGCCGTTTCGGATCCCAGCGGTGCTGTGCGGACCGGAGCGAGAACACACGCTCCTTCGCCCGCGACTTCTCCTCGTCGCGGCGGGCTCCGCCGAAGGCCAGGTCGAACCGGTGCTCGTCGATGGCCTGCTTGAGGCCCTCGGTCTTCCACATCTCGGTGTGCAGTGCCGAACCGTGATCGAAGGGGTTGATACCCCGTGCCACACATTCCGGGTTCCGGTGCACGATCAATTCGAGGTCGTCCGACGCGGCGATCCGGTCCCGGAACCTGTACATGGCCTGGAACTTCCAGGTGGTGTCCACGTGCAAGAGCGGGAACGGCGGCCGGGAAGGGTAGAAGGCCTTGCGGGCCAGATGCAACAGCACGGAACTGTCCTTGCCCAACGAGTAGAGCATGACCGGTCGCTCGCTCTCGGCCACCGCCTCCCGCATGATCTGGATGCTCTCCGCCTCCAGCCGGCGCAGGTGCGTCAGGCCGACGACGCCCTCGGACCCCGTGATCGTCACGGTGCCTCCTCTCACTGCCGCAGGTGGGCTCCGCCGCCGATGAACCACATCTGACCGTTGATCCATTCGGCCTCGTCCGACAGCAGGAAGGCGACGACGGCCCCCAGGTCGCGGGGCTCGCCCAGGCGTGTGGTGCGGGCCGCGGCGAGGAACGCCTCCTGCATCGCCAGATCGTTCTGGCTCTTGACGGTCTCGCCCATGACCAGCCCCGGCATGACCCCGTTGGATCGGATGCCGTCCTTGCCCCAGTTGATGGCGATGTGGCGGGTCAGCTGGTTGATCGCGGCCTTCGACACGCCGTAGGCCACCCGAGACGGGTCTCCGCCCAGGGAGGTTCCCGAGGAGGTGTTGACGATGCTGCCGCCCCCCTGCTCCAGCAGATGCGGGAGCACCGCGCGGGTGGTGCGGACGTAGCCGAGCAGGTTGACGTCCAGGGTGCGCCGCCAGACGTCCATCCCGGTCTCCAGCAGGGTCCCGTCCCGCCCCAGATTGCCGGCCGACAGGTCCGCGCCGACGTTGTGCAGCCCGTGCACCGCGCCGAATTCCGCTATCGTCCGATCCACCAGCCCCCTCACCGACGTGTCGTCGGACAGGTCGAACTCGACCGCGATGGCCCGGCCACCGGCCTTCGCTATCCGCTGGACGGTCGCCTCCGCCCCGGCGAGATTGATGTCGCCCACGGCCACGTAAGCCTTTTCCGAAGCCAGCCGTTCAGCGGTGGCCGCACCGATACCGGTCGCTCCCCCGGCCACGATGAAAGTCTTCTCCCGCAATCCGCGCATGACGTCCCGCCATTCGTCCTACGACTGGGTGATCTTGCTGAGGGGATGGGACCTTTCGAGCATTCCGAAGGTCTCCTCACCGTCCCACCGGTAGCGCACACCGGCCTGGTGGACGGCCGGGAAGTCGGCCTGCTCCTGCCTGAGCGCCTTCATCGCGTACGTGTCGTCGCTGTGGTGGACGTCATGCGTGGAGACGACCGTCGTGCCCTCGATCGAGACCGCGCCGCCGGCGGTCTCGAGCACCAGTGAGACGTCCTCTCCCAGTGCCCGCAGGCGGGTCAGCCAGGGGGCCCGCAGGACTCGGGCGGGAATGAGGGCGCCATCGCCGTGGAAGACGAAACCCTCGTTGAAGGTGGGCTTGCCGTCATCGCGCGGCGGGTAGGCCATGTAGCCGAACGCCTTCCCGCTGGGGAACACCGCCGTCTGCCAGCAGTGCCCCCGGAACTCGGTCAGGCGCCGCACGCCCTGGCGGCGGATCCGCAATCCGCTGCCGGTGAACCGCTGCGGCCCGCCCGCGTCCACGGTCACCGAACCGGACGCGCGGAACAGCTGCTCGTAACGGGGCCCGCCCATGAGATCGCCCTCGACGGAGTTCCTCAGCACGTCGGAGGCGTCGGTGCGCAGGCTGCCCTGCACCCACGGCGGGACCGCCATCGTCGCCTCGACCTCGAAGGCGACATCGACCAGGGGGCCGTCGGTCCTGCCGGCGACCAGATCCGCGGACGAGGTGCGCACGGCCTTCCCCTGGTAGGTCATCGTCCAGGTACCGAACGGCTCGACGCACCGGAAGGCGAGCCCGCCGGCGCCCAGCACCGTGGGCCTGCCTTCGGGCCCGGCCGCCGGCAGGGCCGGGCAGGTGTCGCGCAACCGGTACGCGCGCCCATCGGGGAAGGCCACATTGACCTGGATGTCGTGGGAGTCCCAGTTGGCGCCGACCGCTTCGACACCGATACGCGGCAGCCCGACCTCGCCGCGGTCGTCGGACACCCAGAAACTCACCGAATCGCGCATCTCCGGGTCCGCGGGACGCTCCGCGAACACATACTCGCGGGCGGGATCGATGCCGCCGGTCAGATCCACAGGCATGGGAATTCCTTTCCAGTCGGCGCTGGATCAGCGCTCGGTCCAGCGGTCCGCGCACACGACGTACTGCGCGAACGCGGACCGCACTTGGTCGAGGTCGATCGCGAACTCGGCGGGGTCGGCCTTCCGGCCGGGCTCGCGCTCCTGCGCCGCGGCGGTCCACCAGTCGTCCATGCGGCGTGCGAACTCATCCGACACCGGCTCCCCCAGCCAGGCGTACAGGCCTCTCACCTGGCCGAGCGGATCGGACTGCATGGCACGGAAGTCGATGTCGTAGAACCGGTCGTCCGCGCCGGCCGCGCGGAATCTCACCACGCGATCCATTCCCAGCGTCCATTGCTCGACGTTGAGCCGACCGATGTAGGAGTGGTCGATGTGGTCGGTGAACCGTCCGATGATGTCCGCGTAGAGTTCGGCCACCGACAAGATGACGTCGGTCGGATCGCGATGCGTCATCACGAACCGCGCGTCGGGGAACGCCTTGTCCAAGGCCGTGAGGAACAGCACGTGCGAGGGGCATTTCAACCGCCACGGCCGGGCGGGCTCCCCCCACTGCAGCAGCTTCATCACCTTCCGCTGATAGGCGAACGTCGACGTCAGGTCGGCGTCGGCGACCAGCCAGGCGGAGTACGTCGGGACCTGTGCGAACGAGTTGAAGATGTGCGACTTGAAATCCAGCGCCATCAACTCGTGGCACTCCATCAGGCCGTGCTTGTCGACGGGCGCGTGACGCCGGGTCCCGACCATCTCCCCCTGGCCGGCCGGGATGCGCGGATCGGGGCCGGCCACCGTCGACGGCGGCGGGCAGGGCTGGGACGATTCCCACAGCCGCAGGTATCGCACGCCCGGATCCCGCGCCAGCAGCTGGGACAACGCGGTCGACCCGGTGCGCGGCAGCCCCAGGCCGATCAGCGGCGCGACGATCGGCACCTCGTCTATCTCGGGGTGCCGTCGATACCAGTCCTCGACCTGCAGGCGCTGGCCCAGATACCGGCCGATCCGGTCGTAGAAGAACTTCTCCCCCGCGGAGTTCAGCCTCGCCTCGTTGCGCAGTGAGTGCAGCAGGATCTCGAGGCCGTCCCGGAAGGAGTCGTCTCCGAAGTCGCGCAGACCGGTCTCGGCGGCGGCCGCGCTCATCAGGTCGTCAGCGGTCGGCATCGGTCATCCCATCCACTGCCCGCCGGCGACGTCGATGGTCTGGCCGCACATGTAGTCGGCGGCGGGAGAAGCCAGGAAGGCCACCACGTTCGCGACCTCCTCCGGCAGCGCGGCGCGGCCGAGCTGGACCCGCTGGGTGATCGATTCGGCGATGGAGTCGCGTCCCGCGCGCTCGCCCTCGTTGCGCGGTTCGAGCAGGTAGCGCCGCATGTCGTCCTTGAGCATGATGCCCGGTGCGACCGCCAGCGTGTTGACGCCCCGCGAGGCGAACTCGTGCGCGAGATTGCGGGTGAAGCCGATCACGCCCGCCTTGCAGGCCGCGTAGACGGTCAGGCCGTGCTGCTGTACCCGGCCCGCCACCGCCCCGATGTTGATGATCTTCCCCGCGCCCTGCGGCAGCAGATGCTCCAGCGCGGCATGCGCGCCGTACATCATCATGGTCAGGCTGCCGAGCACCGTCCTGTCGATCTCTTCCTTGGTGTGCCGCTCGAACGCTCCGGCGGCGACCATCACCGGGTTGTTGACCATGATGTCCAGGCCGCCCAGCGCGTCCCGGCTGTCTCGCACCGCCCGATGAACCTGGTCCCAGTCGGACATGTCCGCCTTGACGGGGACCGCCTGAACGCCCCAGCGCTCCGTGACCTCCTTGGCGCGGCGCTCCACCTTCTCGAACGTCCGCCCCACCAGCGCGACGTCCGCACCGCAGCCGCCGAGCCGGTTCGCGATCGCCTGACCCAGGCCGTCCCCGCCGGCGCCGGTGACGACGGCCTTCTTGCCGCGTAGATCCAACAAATCGGCCACGCGTTTGTCCACGGTGTCATAAGGCAGCCGATCGAAGCCCAGTTTCTGCGCCCAATCCTGATCAGCTGTTTCCATTCAGAATTCCTCTCGCCGCCGGCGCCGGGCCGCGCACCCCGGGTCGGCCAGGCACCGTATTAAGGACCCGATCACTGCGGTAAGGCTAGGCCGCCGACTTCTCGAAAGCCAATATCGATTTCGTCGGCCAGTCATGCCGAGTCGGCATGTCAGGTGTTACGGTGCGGCGATGGAGCTGCACCGCCTGAAGTACTTCTTGCGCATCGCGGAGGAGGGCTCGATCACCCGGGCCGCGGCCGTGCTCAAGGTGGCCCAGCCGGCGCTGAGCCGCCAGATCCGGCTGCTGGAGGAGGAACTGGGGGTCGTGCTCTTCCGCCGGACCCGGCGCGGCGTGGACCTCACCGAGGACGGCGAGCGGCTGCGCGCCTCGATCGCCGGGCCGCTGCGCCAGCTCGACCTTGCCGTCCAGTACGCGGGCTCGCCCCTGGCCCGCATTGAACGGGGACTGCACCTGGGCATGCCGCCGACCGTCGCCGCCGTCCTGTCCGCGCCGCTGCTGGCCGGCCTGGGAAGCGCGTTCCCGAAGGTCGACTTCCAAGTGACGGTCGCGGGCACCGACGCCCTCGTCGACGCCATGCTCCGCGGCGCCATCGACACGGCGGTCATCAACCAGGTCTCCGACGAGCGCCTGTTCGTACGCGACCTGCTGGTCGAGGAACTCGTGCTCGTCGGCGGCCCGCAGTCCGGCCTGGAGCCGGGCCGGCCAGTCGGCTTCGCCGAACTGGCCGGCCTGCCGCTGGTACTGCCCGCGTCCTCCACCGGCATCGCCGGCACGGTCGAGAATGCCGCACTGCGGCTCAAGCTCTGTATCCGGCCCCGGATCGCCACCGACTCGCTGCAGGTCACCTTGGACCTCGTTGAGCGAGGGGCCGCCTGCACGGTGCTGCCGGTCTCCGCCTGCAGCCGAGAGATCGCTCTCGAACGGGTCCGCTACGCCCCTCTTGTCGAGCCCGCCCTGCTCCAGCACCTCGCCGTGGCCGCCTCGGCCCGCCTGGACCTTCCCCGAGCCTTCGCCTTCAAGGTCGGCGACGTACTCCGCGAGGAGACCGCACAGCTGATCAGGTCCGGCGTCTGGCCGGCCCGATCTCTGGCACCGCACCCGTGGAACCCGAACCGGGCCTGACCTCCTTGCCGATCTCCGTTGTCGAGAGTAGCATTCTCAGATACGAGATCATTATTTCCATCGCGTCCGCCTGACGGACCCGACGTCACGGGCCGGACGTACCATGCCCGTTCGGTATAGCTGCCCGCGAAGGCCGCAGCCCCCGGCAGCCGGAAGCTCCCGAGCCGGCCCGAACGAGCGAACCGGCCCCTGCCACGCTCGAGCGCCAGCGCTGGCCGTCCGAAGCCTCATCGGTCCCCCGACCGGAGTACTCGCCATAAGCACTATCACTACGGTACGAACCGCCGAATAGCCCCCTTGGTCCCAATCGGCCGTTCGCGCCACAGCGGGACGCTCCACTCGCCGAATACGATCAGACGGCTTCCTCACCCGCAGGCGGGTTCGCGGAGTCTCGGGAGAACAGGCGCTCCCGCTCGGCGGCGATCACCTCACGGGTGAGTTCGGCCTCGGAGACGTCGAACGCCTCGGGCGCGCTGTCCGCGGTCTCGCTGACGCGGGCGAAGTCCTCGAACAACTCTCGCTTGCGGGCCAGGATCTCCGTGACCCGCAGGTCGACACCCTCCTCGGAGAGGAGCCGGTGAACCTGTACGGATTCGAGCTGTCCCATGCGATGGGCGCGTGCGATGGCCTGCCATTCGGTGGTCGGCTTGAGCTGGGGCTCGCAGATGACGACCACCGAGGCCGCCTGGATGTTCAGGCCGACGCCGCCGGCCACGATCTGGGCGACCAGCACGGCACCGTCCCCGGCCGCGGAGAACTGGTCGACGATGGCCTGCCTCGCCGCGGCGGGCACCGAACCGGTAAGGGGCCCGAACACGTTGCGGGGCAGAGCCCGGACCACGTGATCGAGCACCTCACGGAAGTGCGAGAAAACGATCACTCGGCGCCCGTTGTCCTCGGCCTCCTCGACGATCTCGACGAGTCGCCGCACCTTCTCGGAATTCGCGCCCTGCAGCATCGCGGCCTGTCTCATCGCCATGAACTTTCCGTCTGCCACGGCGCGCCGGTAAGCAAGGAAGTCTTCGCGAGACAGCGGAAGCCACTCCTCGACCTCGACGAGTTCCGGCAGCTCCGTCAGCACGTCCTCCTGGTTGCGCCGCAGATACGCCGGCGCCACCTGTCTCCGGAAGCGCCCAGGTGCGAACTCGTCGGCGTCCACGATCAGGTCCGGCCGCAGATAGCCCACGAGGTTGCGGAACTCATCGATGCGGTTCTCCAGCGGGGTGCCGGTGAGCAGGATCGCCCGGTCCGCGGCGTCCAGGACCCGCCTCGTCCGGCGGGTCCGGAGCGCGGTCGGATTCTTGATGTAGTGGGCCTCGTCCACGACGGCGCAGCCCAGATCCTGCACCGCGCGTATCTGATCCTCGAACCAGCCCAGTGTCTCGAAAGTGGTGACGGCGATTCCGCCGCTGCGGACCCAGTTGCGTGCCGCGGCCTCGCGTCCCGGACCGTGCACGCGGTGAGGACGAAGGGAGGACTTGGAGGAGATCTCGCGGACCCAGTTGGTCACCACGGCCGCCGGGCAGACCACCACCGAGTGGTGGTCACCATTGGCGCGCAGATGAGCGAGGACGGCCAGGGCCTCGACGGTCTTCCCCAACCCCATCTCGTCGCCGATGATCACTTTGCGCTGCACGAGTGCGAAGCGCGCGCCGAAGCTCTGGTAGCCGCGCAGCGATGCCGACAGGTACTCGGTGTCGAGTTGGAGCCGCCGGACCGCTTCGACGATGTCGTCGGGGAGGTCGCCGTGGGCCTTCTGCTCGTCTTCGGTCAGGAAGCCCAGCTCGGAGAGCATGGCGAAGTAGTCGGCGGGCCGGCTGAGGAAGTCGTCCCAGGGGTCGCCGGAGGCGGCCGGCCCGCTCGCGCCGTCGATGGTCCGGGCACGGCGGCGGACCGCTTCGACCGCCTCCTTGAACTCCGAGACGCGCGCGCCCACAGCGAACACAACGAGGTGGCTCACGTCCCGCTTCAGGGCGTGCGCGAGCGGCGCCAGCGCTTGGGCGAGCGCCAAGTCGGTCGTGGCGCCTTTCGTCTTGCGCATCGCGTCCCATGCCCCGAGGCATCGGAGCAGTTCGGTGGTTTCCGCGGTGCGTTTTTTGATATCGATGCGGACCGGCATCTCGTCGTAGGTCATCTGCCACAGGGTCTGGGCGGCGCCACGCATCCGAGTGGCCGTCGTCGCGCCGATTCCCGGCAGGTGTTCGAGCCTGGCCCCATGGTCGAGAACGGCCTGGACGGTGGCGATGCCCGCATCGGCCAGGGGCCCGATACGGATCCGGTCGCGAGTGGCGTCCTTGAGCCGCTCCACCGGCATTTCGACGAGCATTCGCCGGACCTCGCAGTTCCGCACGGCCTGACCGGCGGACACCGCGGCGGCACGGTAACGGACCTCGTCCTGGAGCGCCTTCTCGATCGTCCTGATCGAGGCCGGGAGGTCGGCGACGACCGCGCTGGGGATGACCTCCGCCGCCCGTCCCAGATCGGCGACCCGCGTCCTGAAGCCGACCCAGTCGCTGAGGACATCGGCGACACCGACCTCGAACCTCCTGTCGTCGTGGCTGTTCAGGCGGTGCAGAAGCAGCGGTACTCCGGACGACACTCCCCACTCGCGAAAATCGGCGACGAACCGCGCGGCGGCATGGCCGGCGTCGCGCTTTGCGCGGCCGACGAGGAATCGCCGAGCACCGATCGCCGACCTGGCGTCGTGCAGCGACCCGGCGACCTGCGTGGTCAGATGCCTCAGCGTGCGGTCCTCGGCGGGCGCGAGGGAGGGCAGGCGCGCATGCCTCGCGACCTGCCCCAGGAGTCGGCCGTCTCCGGGACTCAACGGCAGCGCGCCCCAGTCGACCGTGCCGTCCCGCCGCAGAGCGACGACGGCACGGCGCAGTGAATCGACGGCCTCGTCGGCCGCCCTCGCGACCTCGTCACGGTGCGCCAGCGCAGACTGGGCCTGATGCACCCAGCCGGTGACCTCGTCGGTGATGCTGCGCAGCTGCTGTCGTTCGTGTCGTTCCATGGGCCTGACGGTCGGTCGATGTTGCTGCAAAGATTAGCCTCGAGCACCGACACTGGCGTCGGGAACCGACATGTCGGTTTCCTGGCAAGGGAGGGGTCGCTGCGGATCAGGAGGTCGTCAGTGCTGCTCGAGGGACTCAAGCCGGGCCTGCGTATCGAGGGACTCATCCCCGCAGAGGTGCTCACCGTCATTGCCGTGCAGTGGCATGGCACCGACGCGCTCGAGTTGACCTACAAGACGACGGCGGGCTCTCTCGGGCAGCAGGTGGTCTTCCGCAAGGACGAGGGCAAGCTCCGCATCGCGCAGTCCGGCAGCCGCGCTTTCGACGCCCCGGCTTCGGAATTCAAACTGGCGGCAGAGGCTCAGCGCATCACATTGGCGGGGCTCTTCGACCCGATGATCGCGGTCGCCACCAGCGACGTGCGGCCGCTGCCGCACCAGATCCAGGCGGTGTACGGCGAACTGCTGCCGCGCACACCGCTGCGGTTCCTTCTCGCCGACGACCCCGGCGCCGGAAAGACGATCATGGCCGGGCTCTACGTCAAGGAACTGATCTTGCGCGACGACGTGGCACGATGCCTGATCGTCGCGCCGGGCGGGCTGGTCGAGCAGTGGCAGGACGAGCTGTTCTTCAAGTTCGGCCTCCGGTTCGACCTGCTGACCAACCAGCTCATCGACGCCAACGCCAACTTCAACGTCTTCGAGACCCATCCGCTGCTGATCGCGCGGATGGACCAGCTCTCCCGCAACGAGCGCCTCCAGACCCAACTCCGGGAGACCGAGTGGGATCTGGTGATCGTGGACGAGGCGCACCGCATGGGCGCCCACTATTTCGGGGGCAAGCTGGAGAAGACCAAGCGGTTCCAGCTCGGCGAGTCGCTCGGTGAGGTCACCCGCCACCTGCTGCTGATGACCGCGACCCCGCACTCGGGCAAGGAGGAGGACTTCCAGCTCTTCCTCACCTTGCTGGACCGGGACAGGTTCGAAGGCAGGAGCAAGGTCACCGCGGACACCAGCGGGATCATGCGTCGGATGATCAAGGAGGACCTGCTCACCCTAGAAGGAAGAAGGCTCTTCCCCGAGCGGATCGCCGAGACCGTCCCCTACGAGCTGACCAGGCTGGAATACGACCTTTACGAGCAGGTCACCGACTACGTCCGCGACGGCATGAACCGAGCCGAGCGGATCGGCGGCAAACGGAGGAACACCGTCGGGTTCGCGCTCACGGTGCTCCAGCGACGCCTCGCTTCCAGTCCCGAGGCCATCTACAAGAGCCTCGTACGCAGAACGAGACGGCTGGAGCGCAAGAAGCAAGAGATCCTCAACGGCACCTACAGGGAAACCGAGCCGACGATCGATCTGGAAGGCTTGGATGCCGACGACTTCAGTGCCACGGAGATCGAGCAGGTCGAAGACGAACTTCTCGACGCCGCCACCGTCGCGCAGACGGTCGATGAACTCAACGCCGAGCTACTCGAACTCGCCGAGCTGACCAGGGTCGCCGGGCAGGTCCGCGATCTCGGCACCGATCGCAAATGGAGCGAACTGTCCGCGATCCTCCGGGACAACGCGCTGACCACGGACGCGAACGGCAGGCCCCGAAAACTCATCGTCTTCACCGAGCACCGCGACACCCTCGACTACTTGAGGGTGCGAATCAGTTCGCTGATCGGCCGCCCCGATGCCGTCAAGACCATCCACGGCGGCGTACGCCGGAGCGAGCGCCGCCAGATCACCGAAGACTTCACCAACAACCCCGACTGCCAGGTCCTCGTCGCCACCGACGCCGCCGGCGAAGGGCTGAACCTCCAGGCCGCCCACCTGATGGTCAATTACGACCTGCCCTGGAATCCCAACCGCATCGAGCAGCGTTTCGGGCGCATCCACCGCATCGGCCAGCAAGAGGTCTGCCGCCTGTGGAACCTCGTCGCCACCAACACCCGCGAAGGCGAGGTCTTCACCCGTCTCCTACTCAAGATCGAGGAGCAGCGCAAGGCATACGGCGGCAAGGTCTTCGACGTCCTCGGCGAAGCCTTCACCGGCACCCCGCTCCGGACCCTCCTCATGGACGCCATCCAGTACGGCGAGCGCCCCGATGTAAAGGCCAGGATGCACAAGGTCATCGATCAATCGGTCGGCGACGGGCTGAAAGAGCTGCTCGAGGAGCGGGCCCTGGCATCCCAGCGCTTCTCCGAGGCCGACCTCGCCGCGCTGCACGCCGCCATGAACGACGCCCATGCCCGCGGTCTCCGGTCTCACGACATCGAAACCGTCTTCAAGACGGCGTTCACCCGGCTCGGAGGACGTATCGTCCAACGCGAACGGGGCCACTACGAGATCACCAACGTGCCCGCGCACATCCGGGCCGGAACGCACGGCCCGATCGCCCCCCGCTATGGCCGGGTCACCTTCGATCTCGCCCACGTACCGTCCGACGATCCGAGGCACGCGGAACTACTCGCCCCCGGGCACCCGCTCCACGACGCCGTCATGGACGAAACCCTCAGGCGGTTCGGCGGCGCCCTCAACGCCGGCACCGTCCTGGTCTCCCCGACACTGACACAACCGCACCTTCTCGTCGGCGTCATCGAGGAGGTGGCCGACGCCACCGGCGCGACCATCGCCCGCCGCTTCGGCTATGCCTATGTCGACAGCCTCGGCACCGTCACACCCGCTGAGCCGGCACCGCACCTCGCCCTTGCCGCGGCCCCCGATACCCCGGAAGTGACCGCGGCGAAGGCACTGCCATGGCTGGCGGACGCCGAGGACAGAGCCACGAGCTGGATCATCTCGCACCGGTTGCCCGACTACCTCGCCCAGGTCCGCTCGCGACGGTCGACGGAGCTCGCCAGGACCCGCGAACTCGTCACCGACCGACTTGCAGGCGAACGGGACCGGCTCATGTTCGATGCCAGAGTCGCGAGTAAGAAGGAACTCCTCGGCGAAAAGCCCAAGGAATCGTCCGAAAGCCTTCGCCGCAAGGCTGTCGAACTCGACCACCGGCTCCGTGCACGCCTGGACTTGATCGACCAGCAGGCACTGATGTCCGCCAAGCCACCGCTGATCTCGACCGCGGCACTCGTCCTGCCCGCGGCACGAGGGTAATGAATAGGCCTCCAAGGCATCAGCGGGAATCAGCAGTTTCCGAACTCCGCTCCGTTCAGAATCATTTGACGTAGTTCGGCGAGCAGTACTGGAGACTCACCGGCAGCGATGGAGTTGATGCAGGACGGTATGTTGACCGCGATGGCGGTGATATGTGCGGTCGGCCCGTCCTGGCGGTGGAGCGTGATGGTTTCGTGGGGGCGGTCACGGTCACTGGCATACAGGATGTAGGCAGTCGGCGGGACAGCATCGACCGACCTGCTGAGCACATGGGCGTAAACGAAGTTCTGGAACAGATCCGCGGTCCCGATTCGCTTGTCGGCGTAGAGCTTGTACTTGGCGTCAATGGAGCAGCGCCACGCAGTGGCTCCCTGGCCGCGGATGAGCTGGATGTCGGGGGTGATCGTGGTGTAGCGATGGCCGCTGCTCGTGCGGATGGCTCTGAGCAAGGATTCTTGGGGTCGCACGCGGACGTCGGTGCCCGCGAGGGCGTCGTAGAGCAGGCGGGTGACGAAATCCTCGAACAGGACATTCATGTTGATCATGAAGGCCGGGGCGGCGGTACCGGAGCCGGTGTAGAGATCCGAGAACGCGGTCCCTCCCACCAGCATCCGAGCCCAGCGGTGTGCGTGGCGGTAGTGCTCGTTGGCGCGGTGGTAAGTGAGGCGCTCGGTGGCCGCTCGGGCGTCGAAGCCGGCGGTGGTGCACTGGGTTGCGAAGTCAGTGGCGAGGCGGTGGGCTTCGTCCCGGATGTGGTGTGCTTGGGCGGTGCGAGCGGCGAGTTGGAGTGCGGCGGCGCACAGCCGGTTGTCATCGATGTCGCCGCTGCGTTCGTCGTAGCGGCACTCCAGCCGGTCCAGGAGTCCGAAGCGGCGTGTGACCTGCCGATCCACCATTAGGCGCCCGCGGACGACCGGGAGAGCCTCCTCGTGTCGCACGTAGTCGAGGCGCAGGCCATGGCGGAGGAGCCTGCCGCATTCCCTGTTCAGGAGCAGGCAGACCAGGTCACGCAGGTTCAGGCCGGTCCCGAGTTCTTGGAGGCGTCCGATGTCGTGCAGGGAATCGATCCCGGCGACGTAGTCGAGCATCTGCAGGACGCCGAGTTCCGAACCGACGAGCTTGGGCACGACACGGATGGAGGCGCAGTCGAGGTTGACGACGCCGATATGAGGCCCTGCCTCAATGGAGAGGGTGCCGTCACGGAGCCAGTGCAGTTTGATCCGCTTGGCCAGGATCTCCGAGTCGGCCGCCTCGAGGTCCGCGGCGCTCGGATTCAGGCCAGGGATCCGCCGCTTGGCGTACTCGTCGACGTCGACGGATGTCACGCGGTGGCGTCCAGTTCGGCGGTGAGTGCTTTCACGAGCGCGTCGTCGCCGAGCCCAGCCGCGGTGTGCTCGTGGACGTCGACGATCGTGGCGCCCAGAAAGCGGGTGAGCTTGGAGTAGTCGTCGTAGGCGTACTCCTGCAGCAGCGGCAGCACCTCGTTGCGGACCACGGCCGCGAGGTCGGCCGTATTGTCGATGCGGTCGCCGCCGGGCATGAAGAAGGAGTGCCCGATCTGCCGTTCCCGTCCGAGTTCGGCGACGACGCGGCGGTTGAGCTCGCGCAGCAGCAGGCCGAGGTCCAGGTCGTCGACCTTGTAGCCGTCCAGGAGGCTGGCGTCGGGGAGGAGCTCATGGAAGGCGAACCGGCGGCGCAGCGCGGAATCCAGGAGCCGGATGCTACGGTCCGCGGTGTTCATCGTCCCTAGAATGCTGACGTTGCGCGGGACCGCGAAGCGCCGTCCCGACGGGAGCGTGACGTGGATCCCGCGCTTGTCCGGCTCGAGCAGTGTGATCAGCTCGCCCAGGATCTTGGGCACATCACCGCGGTTGATCTCGTCGATCAGCAGGAGGTAAGGGCGGTCGGGGTTGGCGGCGGCCGTTTCACAGACCCTTGTGAACACCCCGTCCCGCAGCACGAGCTTCAGCCCGCCGTCTGGGGCTTCCGCAGGCCGGAACCCCTCGATGAAGTCCTCGTACCCGTACGCGGGATGGAAGGTCACCTGGGTGAGATGCCCCGCCTCCGAAAGGGCGTCCAGCGCGCGCCGGAAGGCGGCTGATCCGTAAGGGGCCACCGGGTCGAGCTTCAGGTCGGGCAGGCGAGTGGCGAGCCACCACAGGGCGAAACGCAGGCTGTGGTAGGTCTTCCCGGTTCCCGGTGGACCGTAGAGGACGACCTGGCCTTTGCGGGTGAGCAGGTCGGCGATCTGCTCTAGCGACGACTCGACCGAGTCGACGGTCGGCGTCGGGGTCGTCGCGTCCTGTGACCGACCTTCCTTCAAGGCCCGCCAGAGATCCGCGGGGACAGTGGCGACGGTGACGGTCCCCCAGGAGGTCTTGGGTTCGGCGAGTGTCTGTGCGTAGCCGGTGTCCCATTCGACCGAGACGGTGTGCCGGAACTCCGGACGGTCAGGACGCCACTTGTAGCCTTCCTGAGTGACCGTGCCGACACCGAGGACCTCCTTGACACCCTTGTTGGCCACCACGAGATCCCCTGGCTGGAGGTCCATCAGTCGCCACAACTCGTTGGCCTTGGCGGAGATCTTGCTTCTGTTGCCCTTGTACTCGTCGCTGTAGGCGTCTTCGAACGCCGTGCGGTAGTCGTCCGGGGAGACGAAGTCGGTCAGATCCCCGACGTCGTCCCAGCCGACGCAGATGTATCCGCCCGTCCGGCAGTCGTCCCAGAACCGAGCTTGCTCCCCGGGAGCGATCTTGAGAATCGTTCTCGTGACCGGACGCGGGTCGGCCCATCCGTACAGGAACATCGCGACCTCGTACGGGTGCCATCCGGCGAAGCGCTCGTCCGCGTCGATGAGTTCCTTCAGTCGCTCGTGCGCGGCGAACGCCTCCAAAGACGTGGCGGCGGTTCCGGACAGGTGAAAGATGAAGGCCCGGACGTGATCGCGGCTGCTGATCGGGAGGATCGTGTCCGGGAAGTAGACCGAGATGGCCTTGGCCGTGAGCGCCGGGCCCGAGCGGAGCGCGGTGATGGTGTCGATGTCGGTGAGCCGGCCCTCCGCGGCGTGGCCGAACGCCTCCGCGAAACCTGCCCGGACCGCATCCCAGGCGTCCTGCTTGTTGTCGTACCCCGAGCCGAAATACCAGGTCTCATCACCTCTGCGCCAATAGATGAGGTGTTTGCCGGCGTTCCCGCCCTTCATGCTGCACAAGTTCGGGGTGCCGAACTCCATCCGGTAGCAGAAGGAGTCCTTCGAGCTGGAAGTTCCGAGGGCGTATCGCTCAAGCGGCATCGACGGCCACGAATCCAACGGGAAGTCATGGACGACCTGGGCGATCTGCTCTTTTACCGCCGCGATCCGTTCAGCACAGGCCCCGCGATCGAACTCGGCGAGTGCTGCAGACAGCGGTTTGGGTGGCACGCGGACTCCGTGCGCCGTGGAAAGAGGGATGAGCGTACAGGTTCGACAGACCTGCGAGACCAGGTCACCCTTGCCGTTGCGCAGCTCTACCTTGGCAGCGAAGGCACGACGCCCTTCAGAGTCGTCTCGGGGCGCGGACTCGATGATGCGGCGCCACAGGTCACCCTCCGGATCGGAATAAGTCCTTTGTGCCTCATCGTCTTCGGTCAGGTGCCCACAGTCCTTGCGGTGGTGTATCGCCGTGCCAGTGCCACCGGGACAGATCACCATACCCGGTGAAGTCGTCAGCTCGAACGCCTGGCCGTCGTAATGGACGATTTGGCGTCCGTCGGCTACTTCCTCCACGGTCACTGTCATGGTCACGCGATCCCCCCAACGCTCGCGGACAGTCTCTCCTCGTGTCCGCGCTGTGCGCTACCGGATCAGGCCAACAGAGCGTGTCTGTGATGCCGACCCAAGCAAGGGCAACTAAGCGATCTTGACGAGCCCGGGCGGCTGACCAGCGAACCTTGCAGGTGGGTCTGCGGCCAGGAAAGCCAGGTGGGCGTGGGCGACCATGGCCAAGGTGACGTGCCGGTACCAGGCGGTGTGCTTGCGGACCGGGTGGTAGTCCAGGCCGACCTCGTTCTTGGACGCATGGAAGCACTCCTTGCCACGCCGCCCGGTCCAGGCCGGCGGACGCGGCATCGGCCTCATCGCCGGTCACCCAGGCGAACACCAGCAGCGGATCATCGCAAGCTCGTTCGATCACCCGCCAGGCCGGCTCCGGCTTGGTCGCGAACCGCGCGTGCTCGGGCACGCCGGCGTCGTCCGGCCGCTCTTGCGTTCCGACCCGCCCGGCAGGCCCGGCGAATACGACCAGGCCCGCAACCGAGGCTCCCGACGCCCGAAGAACGGCATCACCACCTGCACAAACAGCTCATCGAACTCATCAGCCCACCGGCCGGGGCGACATCTTCTACAGTGGGGGGCACGGCCACCGCCGATCGGCTGGTTCCAACACACCCACACGATCACAGCGGTGGCCGTCTCACGTCCCAATTTCGATCAGACCGAGATCTCCAAGTGCGACTGGAGTACTAACGTCCAGGCCAGGCAATATGCACCTGTGCATGCGTTCCCGGCAATGAGGGTATCCCACGAGCAAACGCTTGCCACACCTGCTGGGCGAAGTGATCAAGAGGAGCCCGCATGTCTGTCGGATCGATGCTCGGCACGATTGATCGGTATAGCTGGAAGGCTCGCGTTCGTCCGGTGGTCCTCGCACTGCTACCGGTCGCGGCGGCGACGGCGGCCACAGCACCGGTATGGGCGAATGGTAGGAGAGCGTGGATCCTAGTTCTACTGGTAGGCGCCCTGCTGCTGATTGAACCGCTGGGCCGGGCGAGGGGCAAGAAACTGGAGAACTCCCTCTTCGCCGAGTGGGGCGGAAAGCCGACCGTTCAGATGCTGCGTTACAGTGGACCGCTGAGCGACGCTCATCAGAGCTATCTGCGCACCCGTGTGCAAGAGATCGTCGGGACGTCCCTGCGTATGCCCTCCGAGGCGGAGGAACGCGCCGACCCCGTTCGAGCCGACGAGGTCTATGAGACGGTCGGAGCCGTCCTGCGCGCCCGTGCCCGCTCCTTGCGAGGAACGCAGCTCGTGGCCGAGCACAATGGCGAGTACGGCTTTCGCCGTAACGCGCTGGGACTACGACGCTTGGCACTGGCGGTCTGCCTGATCAGCCTGGCCGGGCTCGCCGCGGTGGCGGTGTGGGCCACGATGTCCGATGAGCCGGTGAGCGTTTCGGCGATAGTCATGTGGTCCGTTATGACCATCGCGGACATCGGGATGCTGACGTTCTGGTTCGCAGTGGTACGCCCAGGCTGGGTCGAGACCGCAGCCTGGGAATACGCCAGGCAACTCTACGAGACTGCCGCCGTGTCCGAAGTCGGCAACACGATCGGCTAGTCCCAAGCCTGTCATGCGCCGGAGTTTCTTCGACCTGCGGTGCGGCGCCTTACCCTCACCACGTCGGCGGACGGCGGCCGCGACCTTTAGACTGGAGCGGTGAAGAGGTCTTCGGCCGCTGCGGGCGATGATTCGCTCGTGGCCGAGTTGGCTGCAGCGAGAACAGCGCTGAAGTCCGCCGAGCCAGGCTCGGCGGACTTTCTTCGGGCAAGGGTGCGGCTCTACGAACTGCTGCAGCAATATCTTGAAACCGTCGATGACGACCCCGGTCTCTCGGAGCTTGAGGACGAGTCCATAACCGTCGGGCGGTCACTTCTCGCCGACGACCTCGACACTGCGACCCGGCGGCTGGTCGAGGTCTCTCTCAGCGTTGATCTGATCCGACGCTACCGCCGCCTGGGCCCGGGTGCGGTCGATGACCTGGACCATGCGATATCCCTGGGCCGCCGGCGGGTCGAGGCGGAAGACGACGCCACCTGGGTGACCGACCGGGTGAACCTCGCCGGCGCGCTTCTGACGTCATGGAACGACCGGGATCGGGTCGACCACCTGGATGAGGCCGTGCCGCTGCTCGAAACCGCGCTCGCCGACGACGGCATCGACGCCGAGGGCAGGTCCTTCATCGCCGTGACGCTCGCCGCGGCGTACATCAACCGGTTTGACCTGGCCAGGCGGGCAGAAGACCTGCGAAGTGCCATCAGAACGCTCCGGAGCGTCCTCACAGAACACGTTCCGTCCACTTTCATCGGCGCGATCATCAACCTCGTCAACGCACTGCTGACCGCCCACGAGACCGGGGTGGACGTCGGAGATCCGCTGGACGAAGCCGTTGCTCTGATCGAGAAGGTGAGCGCCACGTCCGGCGGCGGACCCCGCTCCTCCGACTGGCGGTACGCCGTAGCCCGCGTCCGCCTCGCCCAGTTCGACCACGGCGGGGACGGCGAACACCTCGATCAGGCCGACACGGCACTGTCGGAAGCCCTGGCCCTGCTCGACGACGACTCCCCCGATCGAAGCTCCTATGTGAGCACGGCGGCCGTGCTGGCCTTCGCCCGCTACAGCCATGGGGGCAACCGTCGTCACCTGGAAACCGCCATTTCCGCGACGCAAGAGGCTCGGTCCCTTGACGGCATCAGCCCGCAGGACCTGGCGATCCTGGCCAATCAGACTTGCCTGGCCATGACCGAGCGCTTCCATCTGGACGGAAACCGCGATGATCTCGACCAGGCGATATCGCTGGGCCGGGAGGCGCTCAATTCCAGCATCCGCCTTGATGTCGAGGGGGCGCTGCGCGTCAACCTCGCCCACGCGCTCCATCAGCGCTTCGAACTGACCGGCGCCCGGCGGGACCTGACGGAAGCCATCGTCAACGCCGTCTCGGCGCTCCGGGTCCGCACCCCGTCGCCGGAACGCGCCATCGCGCTCAGCACGGCCGGACTGCTCTACGAGAGCAAGGCGCAGATGGCGCAGGCCGACGGTGACGCGCATATCGCGCAGGCAGACCTGGACCAGGCCATCGGCTACATCCGCGAGGCGTTGTCGTTCACATCCGACCAGTCTCCCGACGCCGTGACCTATCGGACGCACCTGGCATCGTGGCTGTCCTCACGCGCCGAACTGACCGGCTCCGAGACCGATCTGGACGATGCGATCTCGCACTATGAGACGGCGCTCGACCAGGCACCGGAGGACTCGGTCACCGCCGGGCTGACCTCGTTCAACCTCGCCTGCTGCTATGCGTCCAGAGTCGACCGTGACGTCCGGGCAGGGGGTCGCGCTGGGCAGCGGTCCCGCAACGACCTCCAACGTGCCTGCGACCTCTGGGACGACGCCCTGGCCGCAGGGCAGCCCTTCATCAGCCAGTTCGCGGGACAACGTCTGGGCGAGGTCGCCTTCCGGATGGGCGAGTGGGACAAGTGCGAGCAAGCACTGACCTTCTCTCTCGACGCCGCGCGAGCTCTCACGGCGCGCAGGCCGCGTCTGGCGGATCGGGAACGGGCGCGATTCGCCGTGCAGGGAGCCGCGTCCCTCGCCGCGGTGGCCGCGACGCGGGCCGGATCACCGCAGCGGGCCGTCGTCCATCTGGAGCAGGCGTCGGCGACGCTCCTCGCGGAAGCCGCAGGGCTCCCCGCCGACACGGTCCACTTCGACGAGATCGTTGAGGCCGCCCGGCACCTCGGCGGCCCTCTCGTGTACTGGGCGGCCACGGATTACGCCGGGTTGAGCCTGATCGTCACCCCAGACGGTTCGGTCACGCCGGTTCCGCTTCAGGTGACGATCCGGGAAGCGGCCAAGGTGATCGAAGAGCTCCGGGCGGCGTTCGCAGCGAACCCGACCGACACGGAGGCCCAGCTCGACGAATGGAATGCGGCCGTTGAGGACGTTCTGCGGTGGACGTGGGAGAACTTTGTCTCGCACGTCGTCGGCGTCCTGGGGGCGGTCGACACCGTGGGGCTGATTCCCATCGGACGGCTCGCCGCGTTGCCGCTCAGCACGGCCCGCGTCCAAACCGGGCTGTACGAGCTGACCGTGCCCTGTGTTCTGCCGAACGCGCGATCGGTCCGGCGCGCGCCGGCCTGGCCGGCGACGCCGCGGGCCGCCGTCGTCTGCGACGCGGGTAAGGGCGACGATCATCTTCCTGCGATCACGTCCGAGGGAGTGCGCGTGGCCGCCTGCTATGCGCAGGCCGACCAGTTCGTCGCCGCATCGGAGGCCGGCGCGGCTCCGCCTCGGCGAGTGCTGCGCCGGAGCGAGGTCTCTGCAAAAGAGCCGGCCGCCCACCCCGTTTCCGCCTCAGCGGACGTCGCCGACGAACTCATCGGCTACCTGAACGGCATCGATGTGGGCCACATAGCCTGCCATTTCAGCATTAAATTTGACGATCCGTTCGATTCGGTCCTGCATTTCAAGTCCGGCGTCCGGCTGGCAGAAATCTTCGGCCGGCACCTGCCGGATCCGGTCCACCTGGTGCTCAGCGCCTGCGACTCGGGACTCAGCGGAACCCGCCTGCCGGACGAGGCGATAGGACCGGCGTCCCTGCTGCTCGCATCCGGCGCACGTTCTGTCCTGGCCGCACTGTGGCCTTTGGACGATGCGACCGCCCCTGATTTCATGACCGAATACCATCGGCGCCTGGCCTCCGGACACGCCCCGGCCACCGCCCTCGCGTTGACCCAGCGCGCTGTCTCCCTGACGTCGCCGACAGCCCTCTGGCCGGCTTTCGTCCACGTCGGCACGTAATCCTGTTCTCAGCCCGAAAAATCAACCTGAGCCATCACCCTGCGCTTACCGAAACCGGTATTATTCTCGACGGTCGGTTTCTCGCATGGTTTACCGAAGCGGTCGGATTGGTCAATGCACCCTGCCCTTACGCGGCTGGCCCGCACATGGCCGTGGTTGCCCGTCCTGGTCGGCCCGGGATGGCCGAGCCTGCGCGCGCGGCTGCGCGACGGCATCACGGCGATCGCGACCACCGGCGACGAAGCCGCGAGAGCCGATCATTACGAACGGCTCCTGGCGGTGTTGCTCGAGCACCCCGCCGTGGCGGAGGCGCTGGGCTCGGCGCCGTCCGACTTCCACGGCGACGTACCCGGACGCCTCCTCGCGCTGGTGGACGACACCGCTGAAGCGAGCCGCCTACTGGACACGGTGACCGGGCTTCTGGGCCACGGCGCGAACGGGCAGAAGATCATCGACACGGCCCTGGCCGCCGGCGTCGCCGCCGCGCTGCAGACGGGAGCGGAGATTTTCAGCGGGGAGGCGCCGTTCAGCGAGCGGCGAAGCGTCCTCAACGGCCTCGTCCCGCCGCTGGTCTCCTGGTCCGATCCGCTGCCATGGCTGGCCGACCACCTCGACGACGCGACATGGGTCGCCGATGTGTGGCAGATAGGCGCCCCCTCCTGGCCTCGGTTGCGGCTCGTGGTGGGCGGCGAGACGGACGCCGAGCTCGCCGCGCTGCTGTCCCTCGGCACAGGGATCGCGTCCGTGATGCACGACTCGCCCTCAGCCGAGCCCGCCGGGATCCCGCGCTGGAGCTGGCCGCTCCGGCTCGCCTTCCCCGGCGGGCCGGACGCGTTGCTCGCCGCGGCGCGCTCCCGAGCCGACCACGTCACGCTGGTCGACACGTCAGGCCCTTGGAAGCGCGTGTCCCTCCTGATCGTCACCGATGACGACCCGGCCCATGCGTCCATCGAGGCCACCGCGGTGATCAAGCTGCTGGGGCCGCCGGACATCGTGCCGTCGCGCAAGGCACGCGATCTGCGCATCCGGCACCACGCGGCACTGGCCGCGGTCGTCCACCCCGGACCCTCGGTCCAGCGATGGCTGGAGGCCCTCCTCGACGGGCTCTCCCGAGACCTACCGCTCGACGTCGCGCTGGGGGATTCCGCCGCGAGCTGCGGCGCGCCGCCTCCGGTCATCGCCGCCGACCCGGATCACGCCGACGGCACCCGGATCCGGCCCGTCCTGCCCTTGGAGGTGCTCTCGCAGACGGAGGAGGCCCGGATCGGCCGCGCGCTCAGGGGAACCGGAGAGGCGGCCCCCGGCTCCGCACTCGCCGCGATGGCGGCGGAGTTGCGGGCGGCGGCGCACCGAGAGCGCCGCCGCCCGTCCCGGTTCCTGCGCGCCGACGTCGTGGAGCGCGACGGGACGACCCCCGCCGGGCGCATCGAACCGGATGCCGATCTTCACCTGCGGGTCCGGATCGCGGCCGACCCTGACGCGCCGCCGGGCGAGGAACCCTTCCCCGCCGACCGCCTGCCACCGGGACGAACCCATCGGCTGACCGTGCACGCGGCGGAACTCGAACCGCCCGCGGGGCGGGAGCCCCGTACGGCCTCCGGCGAGATCGACCTGCCCGGCGCCGGCGACAGCGGCAGCGCGATCCTGCGGCTCCGAACCCGTCCCACCTCGGAGCCGATGCGGATCGCGGTCACGGTGCTCCACCGGTTCCGGTTCCTGCAGAGCGGCACGCTGACCGTCAGGGCGGGCACGGCGGATCCGCCCGTCTTCCAGACCGACGCCGTGCTCCGTGCCCGCACCGAGGATCTCGACCTGACGCCGCCGCACGACGTGGCCGTACTGCTCGACGGGGACGGCGACAGGGCCACCTCACTGCTGCTGGCCGCACACGCCGGACGGCACGTCAAGGTGCACGAACCCGACAACCTGGCGGGGGCCCTCGACGTGCTGCTCGACGGCTTGTGCGTGCTCACCCAGGAGTCCTACCGTCCCGGCGGCTACGCGGATCTGAGGTTCGCGGAGCTGATCATCGAACTCGCCCGCCGCGGCCGGGCCCTGGGCAAGATCCTGTTCCCGAGGCGGGCCCAGCGGACATCGCAGGCCGTCCAGGAACTTTGGGACGCCCGCAGCGTATCGGTGCTCTCCGCGCGTCCGGGAGCGTTCCTCCCACTCGAACTGGTCTACGGGCGTCCGCTGGCGACGGAACCCGGCCGGCGACTGCGCCTGTGCCCCCATGCGCCCTCCTTCGCGGACCTGCCCGACTGCGCGGCATGCCCCGAGCACGAGGAGCCCGCGGTGGTCTGCCCGTTCGGCTTCTGGGGGGCGTCCAAGGTCATCGAACGGCACGCCCCCCGCGGATTCGGCGACCCCGGATACATCGTCGGCGCCAGTCCCGACCTCGACCGGAGCGCCTGCGCCCTGGATCCGATCTGCGCGGCGGCCAGCGACCGCGCGGACCACAACGACGCGCGAGCGTGGATCACGGCCGTCGAGACGTCCTCGCTCGGCGAGGCCGGCGCAGCGCGTCTCGCAACCGGCTGGGCGGACCTGTACGACCTGATTCAGGAGACCAGAGCCGGGCACGACCGGTTCGGCGTGATCTTCCTCGTCCCGCACACCGATGTCACCCGCGACGGCGTCGGGGTGCTCAGCCTGGACGAGGACGACCGCAGAGAACTCACGGACGGCATGGAGTTCCTCTTCGCCGACGACGGGGAACCGGAGCCGGTCGTGTTCGTGCTCGGATGCGCGACCGCGGGCGGAGCCACCCTCTTCTCCGACACCTCTGCCATGCTCCTCGCCGACGGCGCTCCCGGCGTGGTCGCCACCCTGGTGCCGATCCGGGGCCGCGACGGCGTTCCCGCCGGCGTGCACCTGCTGAAGGAACTGCGGAAGGCGGCCGCACGCCCCGGAGGGGCACCCCTCGGAGAGGCTCTGCTGCACGCCCGCCGCCGCCGACTGGCGGACGGCGACATATCCGTACTCGCACTCGTGGGCTTCGGGGACACCGACTGGCATCTGCGAACCTCCGGGCATCAGCCCATGTGAACCAGACCCGGCCACACCACCGTCGCCCGGGCCAGCAGGGTGGCCGTGCCCTGCTCCAGGCACAGCACCGCGTCCCGCGGCGAGCCCGTCTTCAGCGCGGCCAACCCGGCCGCCGCGGCGACGCCCTGCACCCGGAACCGCGCCAGGTGCCGATCGACGTCCAGGGTGCGGCGATCCGCCAGCCGGTCGGCGGCGTCGAGCGCGGCCCGGTAGCCGAGGGCCGCGCCTTCCCACCGTTCGGCGGTGAACGCGACGTCGCCGAGTCGCTGACCGGCCTCGATCGCGACGAACGGCTCGTCCAGTGAGACGGCCTCGTTCCACAGCGTCATCGCCCGGCGGAGATCGGCCGCTGCCCCTTCCGTCAGGGTCAGGGTCAGGGTCGGGTTCGGCTCGTCCGCGCCGGTGGCGAGCCCGAAGAAGCCGGAGCGCTGGGCGTACCGGTAGCCGAGCTGATACGCCGCCGTGGCCCGCAGCGACGAGGGCTCGGGCGCCAGCGACCAGGCGTCCTCCAGGATCTCGATCAGCCGCGCGACGACGGGGGCGTCACCCGCCGCCTCGTCGGCCCGGAACCGGCCGCTGATCAGGTCGGCCTTGGTCACCAGCGCCGCGGGAAGTTCGGTGGACGACCGCGGGGTCAGCCGGATCTCCTCGTCCACGTGGGCGATCGCCTCGTCGAAGTCCGCGTCCATCCCCGACATGCGAGCCTTGTCGCCCAGCAGGAGCGCCAGGACATGGAGCGCCGTCGCGCGCTCTTCCACCCCGCGCGCCCGCTCGGCGACCCGTCTGGCCTCGCGGATGCCGGCCTGGAGGTCGCGCCGTTCGCCGTAGGACTCGAAGCGCCTGTGCAGTGCGTTGGCCAGGTTGGTCCGCAGGCCGTGATCCATCTGGTGCGGCAGCGGATCGGCCAGGCACGATTCCGCTGCCAGGACGGCACGGTCGATGTCAGCGCGCACACCGTCGAGAGTGAACCGCTCGGTGAGCAGGAGGCAGATCTGGTTGGCCAGGACAGCCCGGTCCTGGCGATCGCCCGTCCCGCCCTCGGCTTTGCGCCGGTAGTACTCGTCCACAGCCTCATCGGTCAGCCGGACGGCATCGTCGAGCACCGCCCGCTCGTGCCGGACCAGGTAGCGGGAGTACGCGATCGAGGAGGCGGTGCCCACGAGATCGGCCCGTTCCGGGGAGCCTGGAGGCACGGAGCCGAGCAGCGCGGCCATGATCTCCTCGGCCTCGTCGAGCCGGTCGTCGGCACGGTCGTGCCGGTGGCGGTCCCTCAGGATGCGGGCGAGTAGCCCGTACCGCCGGACGGACGCCTCCTCGGGAGCTTCGGACAGCGCCGCCCTTGCGTGCCGTTCCGCGCCGATCAGCTGGGATTCGCCGCCGTCTTCGCGATAGTGCTCCCACAGCAGGGACGCGAGCGACGACCGTGCTCGTGCCCGGACGGAGGCGTCGGGCGCCTCCGCGGCGTTCTCGTACTCCCGGACGGCCGCCTCCAGATCAGCGCGATCGTGGTGGAGGGCGTACCGGCACGAACGCATGTTCCCGAGGGCACCGGAGACGATCGCTCGCTGGCCGTCGGTGGTCGCGAGCCGGTACGCGGTGCCGAGGGCTTCCACCGCCTCCGTCAGACGGGACTCCGCTCCATCGTGGTCGAACGCGGTCATGAGAGCCGAGGCGAGATTGACGTTCGCGGCGCAGCCCAGGTCCGCCTCGGCCCGTGCCGCCTCCGCTCGCCTGATCTCCACGGCCGCGTCGAGGGCGTCCTCATCCTCCTCTTCCCTGAACCTATCGAGAAGGACAGTGGAGGCGAAATCGGACACCACGGCGCGATCGTCGGGCTGAAGGTCCCGGCGGAGCAGAATGCCGGCGACGGCGAGCGCCTCCCGGCACAGCTCCGTGTGCTCCTCCTCCGTGACGTCGAGCACGCCCGCGTGAAGGAGCCCCACGAGATCGACCGCGGTCTCGTTCCAGTCCGAGGCGGGCGTTTCCCCCTTCGCGGCGGCGACGAGCCGGCGGATTTCGGTGAGCGTCGGAGTCATGGCCGCTTCGCCCTGGACACCCGGCCGGCCCGCACCTCGACCGCGATCCCGCCCGGCGAGTCCGGGTACCTGACGCGGAAGCCGTAGTCCTCGGCGATCTGTTCGTACCGCTCGGTACTGTCGCCCCGGTGGTTGAACCAGAACGTCGGGGGACGGGGGGCATCGACGAAGATGCGGGCCATGGCCCGCATGCTCGGGTTCCTGCCCTCGTTCTGCCGGTAGGCCGATTCACTGCTGCTCGCGCGGATGACATGACCGCCCTCCGTCGACACGAGCCAGTGGCCGCAGTCGAGGGCGTCCACGAAGGCGGGGCTCACGTTCCCGGCGCTCCCATGGTGCGGAAGCTTGCACAGGTCGACCCGGTAGCGCCCGCTGGACTGAAGCCTGTGGAGGGAGCGGACCAAGGTCTCGGCGTGCGCGTCGGCACCGCAGAGCACCCGCGATCCGTCCGCGTGCTCTAGGCAGAAGGCGACACTCGAATCGTTGGCCTTGCTGCTGTCGGGCGTGTACTGGGCGGCGGCAAGCCGCCTCCACGGGACGGCCGCCGGGTGACGGCCGCCGAGGGTGTCGGCGGCCTTCTCACCGGGCCCGCCGGTCTCCTTCGGCCACTTTCCCCGCACCACATCCGCCAGCCTCCGCAAACCGTCCCGCGTGGGCGACAGGAGGGTGACGGACAGGCCGGGCAGTTCGAACACCGGCGGCGCACCGTCGTCCGGCACGACGATCGCTCCCCCGTCGGCGGAGACGTTCCAGGGAATGGACGAGTCGGTCAGCAGCCGCTCGAAGTGCGCGCCGCTGCGCGGCCCGAGCACGTCGCGGGCCAGGTCGAGGTGGCGCATGGAGTTAAACCAGACCTCGCGGGCGCTGAAGCCGGGCGGTGGCGAGGTCAGCAGCGCGAGGAGCCCTCCGATGTGATCGTCGTCGATGTGGGTGCAGACGACGAGCTCGAAGTCGCGCTCGGATTCGGGCTGGCGATCGAACCGCTCCTTCAGCGCCGGGGGAAATGATTTCGCCCCGCCGGGGCCGCCGTCGACGAGCATGCGCCGGCGCCGCCCTCCAGGAAGGTCCTCCCACTCGATCCAAAGACAGTCGCCGCCGCGGACCGCCAGCACTTCGACCACGATCATCGGCCGCTCCCCGATCCGCGGACGACGGTCTCACCTTCGCAGTAGGCCGTATAGAACAGACCCATGAGATTGCGGTGCCGCTCCAAGAACTCGTGGCGCACCGCGGTGAGGGCGTTGCCCACGCTCTCCCCTTTCAGAGTCCGATCGAAGAAGCGCCGTGCCCAATCCGCGGCGAACACCGCCGGGACGGTCGTCTCGGTGCCGATGACGCCCCGGGCGCCTTTGTTGAGGAAGTACGGGACCAGCCCCTGGTACAGCGAGGGGGTGAGGGTCGCCGAGTCGCAGGTGTTGAGCACCACCAGGGGAGCGGCCGGGAGCGGCAGATGATCGGGCGCGATGGCCCGCAGGTCCAGGAGGGAGAGGCACCCGTAGCCGGTGAAGACCAGTTCGCAGTCGTCCGGATCGGCGCTCCGGGGCTGGCAGTGGCAGTAGAAGTAGGAGAGCCGGCTCGGCCGCGGCCGGCTGAGCGCGTCGATCACCTCCGCTTTCCGCCGCAGCACGTGGACGGCACTCGGGCCGTGCCTCTTCCAGTAGTCGATCTGATCGGCCACCAGGGTCCGGCGGACGTCGTCCCCGGGCCTGTCGATGTCCTCGTTCACCGCGAGGAGGACGCCCGGCTCGTCGTCGGGACGGGCGATGTCATCGATGTACCGGGGGTCGGCACTGGGACGCATGGGGATGTGGTCGATCTGGTACCTGAACCCCAAGATCTTCTCCGGGGAGACGGTGCCGTCATCGCATGAGTCGGCGACGTACATCAGGTCCCACGGCAGATGAAGGCCGTCGGAGACTACTTGGAGACGCCGCCCCCGCGACGTCATCGCGCGCTGGATCAGGCTTCCGATGTTGCGCAGATCGTCTCTGCTCTTGGCCCCCCGGAACAGCCCCTGGAACAGGAGAAACCCGGACTTCGCCAGCTCGCTGAGGGCTTCGGTGTACACGTCCTCCGGAATGTCGATGCCGGAGGCGTGGACGGCCGCGTACTCACCGATCCCTTGGTCATGACGGAGTAGGGAACGAAGGCCCGTCCTGCCCGTCCGGACCAGATGGTCGAGTTCTCGAAGCCCGTAGGGGATCTCGGCCTGGTACGAACTGGTGTCCGTCAGACGGATCATGCTCGTCCCACCGGCCCTGAAGATGTTCAGTGTGAGGTCTGGTTCCCGGAGCCTCGCGGCGGTGGTCAGCGGGCGGACGAAAGAGTCCGTGCGCACTTCCCCGCCGCCCGTCGGGGACACCTCGACGGCGAGGTGCATTCCACGCACCACGCGCGAACCGAGGGAGAACAGCGCCATCAGAGCGACCGTTCCGGTTCGGCGGAAGGTCACCTCGAACAGGGCGCGATCCGCGGTGCCGGGCCCGCTCGGCCGTCCGCGATGGACGACCAGGGATGTCCGGACCGCCCTGACCTCGGCGCCGGCAGGGTCTTCGCTGAGGACGTCCACCCGGAGCTCCGCGGACTTCCGATCGTCCTCGACGAGGACGTCGAGCTGGGCGGCCTTGAACGCCTCGGCGTGCGCGAAGTCGTCGATCGTGAAGGCCAGTAGGCAGGGTCGTCCGACCGCGAACGGGGAGCCGGGCGGGTGGCCGTCGAACACGGCGTTGATCCATTGGTCCCGCGCCGCGGCGTTCAGGAGGCCGACCAGCGCCGGCCAGTCCGCCTCATCGGCCACCCCCGGATCGGAGGCGCGGGTGACATCGGACTTGAAGGCGTCCTTGAGAAGGTCCCACACGCGGGGCCGGCTCATGAGAGGCCGGAGAACACGGCCCGCGCGCCGATGCCGCTCGTCGTCGGTCCCCGCGGTGACCAGCGCCTCGATCTCCGGTACGAGACGAGCTCGGAGATCCGGCCACTCCGAGCCGACGAGGACGGGCAGGCTGCGCCAGATCGCGGCGAGTTCGGCGACGGCGTGCCGTGCGCTCACGCGGCGTCGCCTCCCCCGAAGACTCCGCCATGGTAGGAGTAGCCGGCCCAGTGGACGGCATGACCGAACGGCCGGTGGTGCGGCACCCCGCCGTCGCCGAGGACCTGCAATGCCTCGGTCGCCAGGCCGCCGGGCAGGAACGCGCCGCCGTCATCGGCGTCGAGCGCCTCGTCGACGAGTGCCCCGATCTCCGCGACCGTTGCCCGCGACAGCCACAGCTGCGCGTCGCGGAGTGCCGCGGCCGGCTCGGCACCGGCGCCGACACGGTCGTAGAAGCGCGCCATCAGCAGGCTGCCCGCAAGGTCGCCGAGGTCCCAGTTGCCGACCACGACCGCTCTCGCCCCGGTCACCAGCAGTCCCGTCCCGAAGCCGATCAGCTCGTCCGACCAGCGTTCGACCGGAACGCCTGTCGAACAGCAGGACAGGACGACGAGACGCAGCGACGGGCAGCGAAGGCCGAGCAGGCCCTCCAGAAGGACCCGGTGCGGCTCTCCCAAGTCGATGTACGAACGGAGCGGATCGTCGGGATCCCAGCGCGCGTGGCAGGCGAGGTGCGCGACGCTCGCCGTCTGCAATGACTCCAGCAGCCATCCGCTCCGGTCGCCTTCGGGCGGCATGGGAAGGCGCGGGCCCAGTTGTTCGGGGATCAACTCCGGCTCGTACCGGGCACAGTCCAGTTCCCTTTGCGGGCCTGCGACGGACACCACCGCCCCAGGGGCACCGGCAAGGGGTTCGGCCGAGGACCACCGCTCCGCCACCCTACGGCTCGGGATGTACCGGACCACGGCCTGGTCGAGCCAGCAGGGCCGCCCCTCGGTCGCCATCGCATGCAGCGGCAGCCCGCTCAGCAGGCCGGACACGACCACGTCCACGTCGGTGACCTCGGCCGCCTCAAGGAGCAGACGCACCGGGGTCAAGATCCTCTCATCGAGCAGCTCGGTCAGTGCGTCCACCGCAGCAACGACCTCCTCCGGCGTCCGGGCGCCGCGGAACTCCCGCACCAGCGGCCGGAGCTCGTCCGAGGTGAGCTGGATCCGGACGCCGAAGGGGGCGCTGCTGCCAGGCCGGTCAAGGAGTATCCAGCTAAGCAGCGGCCCGGTGCCGATGTACAGCACCGGCCGACCGTCCTCCGGGATCGGTCCGACAGGCGCACGCGGGTCTGCGGCGTCGTCCCAGAGCAGGCGGGACCGGGTGCGCTCGATGCCGTCCCTGGTTCTGAGCGTGTCGTCCTGGACGAGGTACATCGCCGCCAGCCACCCGCCGAGGTCGGCGGCCTCCCCCAGTTCGGCGAGGCGGGACGCGGGTGTGCGAGCCTCCCGGTAGAGCCGTGTGACCGCGTCGAGCGCGAGTTCGAACGCCTCCGCCGCCTCCGGCCAGCGCCGCTCCCGGCAATGCAGCCTGCCCAGATTGGCGGCCAGCGCGACCCGATGCCCCGGCTGGCGGTCCTTGTCGGCCTCTTCGAGCAGCTCGTGGAACAGCTCCAGGCCCTTGGTGCGGTCGGCCTCCTCCTCGGAGTCGCGGTTCACGAGCGCCGCGGCGTGGTTCACCCCGAGCCGGATGCGCTCGTCATGGCCGGCCGGCAGCCACGCGCGCGCTTCGCGATACGCCTGCCCGGTGAACCGTACCGCGAGCTGCGCAGGAGACTCTTGAGCGAGCTCGTCGTCCGGAAGATGGCTCAGGACGCCACCGATGTTGGACATCGAACGGATCCTGTAGGGGTCCCCCTCGGCCTGCCCCTCACAGAGCGCGACCGCGTCGAGCGCCGCGGCGACCACCTCGGAGACGGCCATCTCCTCGGGCTTCAGCTGCCTCAGCTGGAACTTGGCCGTGACCAGGTTGCCTGCCGCCTGGGCCGACTCGAACGGGCGCAGCAACTCTTCCGCCGCAGGGTCGGCGAGGATCTCCGTGTACATGCGGATCGCCTCACGGGTGGACTCCACGATGTTACGGACCCTGGACTCGCGCAATGCGGCCGCGAAGTTGATCCGGATGAGCAGTTCGCCCCTCCGGTCACGCGGACGCAGAACACGATGAACGTGGAGCGCGTCGCGATGGAGCGCCAGCGCTCTCACCTGGTTGTCGACGCGGCCGCCGGGGTTGTGATGGGAGAGCGCCGCCGCCCAGTTCTGCAATACGTCCGCGAGCCCGTTGCTGCCGGCCCGGACCGACGACCGTGCCACCTCGGCGAGCAGTTCCATGGCCCGGCTCGCGTTCTCCGCCGGGTCGCCTTGCTGGCGGTCCAGCAGGAGGGCCGCATAGTCCTGATTCGCCCGCCGGGTGTACTCGTGATCGGGACCGAAGACCCGCGGGGCGAGAGCCACGGCCTCCGCACCGGATTCCAGCGCCGCCCGCAGGTCGTCGGGTGTACGCCCGGGAGCACCGCTCACCGTGGCGGCATGGCTGATCAGCGCGGCCGTCAGCAGGACATCCGCATCCGGACGGCCGCGCAGCTCCTCGACCAGACGGGACAACGCCGCCACACGGGCGGGAGCGAAGGGATCGTCACCCCTGGTGGCCTCGTCCATAAGGTCGGCGGCCTTCCCGTCCAGCCCCGGCTCGTCCGGCCCGGCGTTCCGGAGGCGCCGGAGCAACGTCCGACGGCCCCGCACGACCGCCGCGGCCTCCTGGTCACCCTGCACCGCGAGCGTCCGGACGATCAATTCGTCGGCGACCAGATCCCAGACAGGGTTCAGCAGGGCGTCGGCCCGCCGCGCCACACGGATCGCGCTCACGTCGTCCGGTGCCATGAGGAACTCGCCGACCTCGGCCGGCACGTCGGGCACGTCCACCATCTCGCGGATCGCGGCGAACCACGCCCGCTCGGTCTCCGTCCAGTCCTCGGGAGGCTCGACGTCAAGCCCGGCCAGGACGAAGCCGGAGTACCTGCCCGCCACCGTCCCCACATGTGCCGACCTGACAGGGACGAATCTGGGCTTGTCGCTGTCGGTGGGGACCGGCACCGACGGGTGGCTCAGGAGTTCCCGGAGACTCTCCGCATCGGCCTCGACCGTGGTCTCGTCAGGAAAGCCCACGACCACGGCGATCGGATCCCCCGGGCGCAGCACCACCACCGGCACGTCCAACGAGACAGGCGCGTCGCACCCGGCGCAACCGAACACCGGCACCCGCGCCTTCAGAAGATCGAGCGCTTCCCGATCCCGCCAGTCGACGAGTCGCGGCACCTCGTAGTCCGCCTCATGCCCGCACCGCCGGCACCGCGAGCGGTGCCGGACGATCACGCGCGGGAACAGCCCCTCCGGATCCGGCGACACCCGGTCTCCGCCACCCGTCACCCCGCACCCCCAAGACGCTCTCTCCGAGTGTGCACTGCGGCCGCCGGAAGCGGCCCTACGTTGCGGCGGTTGCTATGCCAGGGTCACTCCCCGCGCAGAAAGTGGACTCGGCCATACGGGCGGCGCCGGGAGACGTCCGGCCGTGGTCCACCAGACCCTTCCAGCTCGAGGGTGTGACCGACCTCCTCCAGTTCGTCCGCCGGCTCCTGCAGGAGATGGGCTCGGCGAGACGGTTCGCTGGCCTCGGGCGAGCACCCGGAGGGCGGCGCCGTGGAACCGCGCGTGGGGCGAGGAACGCAGGTAGGAGACGAACGGCTGCAGCAGCGCCAGCGGGCCGCGGCGTCCCCACAGGTCGAGCGCCTTGAGCGCCTCGCCGTCGCGCCAGATGCCATCGACGCAGTCGCTCACCACCAGCGTCAACTGCCGTCCGGACGGGTCAATGATCTGCTTGGGACTGCGTGGCGCCCCACGCGTACCGGACTCCGCGTACAGTCCCAACTCGCCGCCGGCTGACCTCCCCAGGTGCCACACCCGGATGTCGCGGAAGGCGCCGAGCCGCTCCAGGAGCCTGCGCAGTTCCCCGGCCGTCGACCGCCACACCGCCATGGACGGCCCGGCATCGATGACCAGGGCGAGGCTGAGCCAGCGCTGCCTTTCCGGGACGAGAACCGGTATCACGATGTTCTCGTCGGCGACGCGGTCGGCGGTCGCGTCCTCGTCCATGACGAGGACGCGCTCGGAAGGGAAGCGGCGTCTCAGCGGGCGCAGCGCCCGCATGATGTCCAGGCCGTGCGGCAGCGGCGAGACGGCGGGCGCGGGCGCGGCGATCGCGCTGCGGGGAGCGTCTTGGGCCGGTGCCGCCGCGGGTTCGGGAGGATGGAGAGAGACACGGTGTTCCTGGTGGTGCGGATCGCGAGGCGGGCCGAGCGGCAAAGAAGACGGGGACGCCCCCGGCGCGGGACCTGGGTGCTCCGGCGGCGTGAGCCGTTCCCCGGCGGCGGCCGGCGCGGGAACGGAAGCGGCCGCGCCCATCTGCTCGGCCAGCCACAGCGTCTCGATGACCTCGCTGTCGGTCGCCCGGCCGCCAGGCCGGCAGCGGGGCTTCGGGCGCGCCGACCGCATCCGACGCGCCGGTGTCAGCCGCAGGCCCCCCGAAGTGGCGCCAGGCGAGCGGAGGTGGCAGCCGGCCGATGCCGTCGTGCGGGGCGCCCGTTCCCTGGTAGATCCGCCAGTCGTTCATCGTGTCCCTCCTTACGGGGCGGACAGCGCCGCGCCGTCGGGGTCGGGCCCGGGTGGGATCGTCCAGAAGCATCGTGAGGTCCCGACCGCAGTGATCGGTGTCCTGGTCCTGTGTCCGGGCCTCGGCCCGGAGCGTCCTGATCAGGTCGGGAAGGTCGGCCAGGGATCGACCGGCGAACCGGTCGGTGAGGAGGCGGCGGAAGTCCTCGGTTCCCGTCCGCGGGCGCCCGGCGGGTGATCGCGCGGATCCGGGCCAGCAGTTCGTCGACGCCGAAGGGCTTGGTGACGTAGTCGTCGGCGCCGGCGTCCAGGGCGTCGACCTTGTCGCCGCTTCCGGCCCGTCCGGACAGCACGATGATCGGCACCGCCGACCAGCCGCGCAGCCCGCGGATCAAGGGTTGGGGAAGAGCACTGGTCACCTCTGATGAGCGTCTTGGGGGAGGCCGGTCGGCTGCGCTGACGGCGGCGGGAGCCGTCACGGTCATTGCGAGGGGCCTGCGCGGTCGTTGCCGTTGCCGATGCGGTCGCGCCAGGCGGCGACCCTGTCGATGATCCTGGGGTCGGCGAGGTCGGCCTCCGTGTCCCCCTCGTCCGGGCCGGGGGCCGGCGCGGCGGGGGCCTCGCCTCCGGAGGGCGCCTCGGCCGGGGTGCGCGGTCGGCGGACCGGCATGGTGAGGATCATGGTGAGGCCGCCGCCGGGGGTCTCCTCGGGGGTGATGTCGCCGTCCATCGCTTCGGCGAGGCCGCGGGCGAGGGCCAGGCCGAGGCCGACGCCGGTCTCGTTGTCGCGGTCGCCGAGGCGCTGGAACGGCTGGAAGACGCGGTCGCGGTCGGCGGGCGGGATGCCGGGCCCGCGGTCGATGACGCGCAGCTCGAGCCGGTCGCCGTGCGCGCTGGCGGTGATCACGACGGGCTCGCCCGGCGGGTTGAAGCGGACGGCGTTGGCGACGAGGTTCGCCAGCACGCGTTCCAGCAGCGCCGGGTCGGCGACCATCTCCGGCAGGCCGTCGGGGACGTGGATCTCGACCGCGTCGCGGCCGGTGTCGCCGATCGCGCGGGCGACGACGTCCTCCGCCGCGACCCGGCGCGGCGCGAGACCGAGCGACCCGGCCTGCAGGCGGCTCATGTCCAGCAGGTTCGTCACCAGGTGGTCGAGCCTGGCCAGGGACTCGGCGGCGGTGGCGACCAGCTCGTCCCGATCCTCGGCGCTCCACGCGACATCGGGGCTGTGCAGGCTCTCGACGGCGGCCTTGGCGGAGGCGAGCGGGGTGCGCAGGTCGTGGCCGACGGCGTTGAGCAGCGCGGTGCGCATCTTGTCGGCGGCTTCCAGCGGGCGGATCTGGCGGGCGGTCTCGGCGAGGCGCCGGTGGCGCAGCGCGACGGCGGCCTGGGCGGCGAACGCCTCCAGGATGCGGCGGTCCGAGGCGGGCAGGGTCCGGCCCCGCAGGACGAGGGAGAGCGTGCCGTCCTCGACCAGGATGTCGGACTCGCCGGCGTCCGGGCTGGTGCAGGGTTCGCCGCCGGCGGTGGCGACGATCCCCCAGCGGTCCGGGTCGCGCAGGGTGTCGGGGGTCACCGGCGCCTCCGGGTCGCGTTCCAGCAGCGTGACGGCGGTGAGCGCGTAGGTCTCGCGGAGCCGCTCGAGGATGTTGCCGAGCGCGCGGTAGCCGCCGGGCCCCGCGATCGGCGCGTGCTCGCCCCGCAGGATGTCCCCGGCGAGGGTGGACAGCACCTCGGCGTCGGCGCGGGCCCGCGCGGCCTCCCGGCTGCGGCGCACCGTGATGTCGACGATCGTGCTGACCGTCACGCCCACCACCACGTAGACGACGAGCTGGAGCACCGCCTCCGGTTGCGCGACGGTGAACGTGCCGGTGGGCGGGGTGAAGTAGTAGTTGAGCAGCAGGGAGCCGCCGATCGCCGCGAACAGCGCCGGATACAGCCCGCCCAGCAGCGCCACCCCGACGACCGCGGCCTGGAACAGCAGGATGTCGCTGGCCAGGGACAGCTCCCCGCGCAGCCGCACCAGCAGGAAGGTCAGCAGCGGCAGCCCGGCCGCGGCCACCGCGAAGCCCGCGTCGCGGCGCGCGGCCGGAAGGCCCGCCGTTCGCCGCGCCCTCCACCGGCGCCCCTGGTTGGTCTCCTCGTGGGTGACCAGGTGCACGTCGATCGTCCCGGACTGCGCCGTGGTCGTGACGCCGACGCCGCGCGAGAACAGCTGGGCCACCCGCCCGCGCCGGGACGCGCCGAGGACGAGCTGGGTGGCGTTGACGCCGCGGGCGAAGTCCAGCAGCGCGTCCGGCACGTTCGAGCCGACGACCTGGTGGTAGCTGCCGCCCAGGCTCTCCACCAGGGCGCGCTGCCGGGTCAGGTGCGCGGGGCCGGCATCGGTGAGCCCGTCGTTGCGGGCGACGTGGACGGCGAGCAGGTCGGCGCCCTTGGTGCGGTCGGCGATGCGGGCGGCGCGGCGGATGAGGGTGTCGCCCTCGGGCCCGCCGGTGAGGGCGACGACGACGCGTTCGCGGGCCTCCCAGGTGCCGGCGATGCCGTGGTCGGCGCGGTACCGGTCGAGCTGGTCGTCGACCTTGTCGGCCAGCCACAGCAGCGCCAGCTCGCGCAGCGCGGTGAGGTTGCCGACGCGGAAGTAGTTGCCGAGCGCGGCGTCGATCTTCTCTGGGGCGTAGATGTTGCCGTGCGCCATCCGGCGGCGCAGCGCCTCGGGCGCCATGTCGACCAGCTCGACCTGGTCGGCGCGGCGGACCACCTCGTCCGGGACGGTCTCGCGCTGCGGGACCCCGGTGATCTGCTCGACGACGTCGTTGACCGATTCCAGGTGCTGGACGTTGACGGTGGTGACCACGTCGATGCCGGCGTCCAGGACCTCTTCGATGTCCTGCCACCGCTTGGTGTTGCGCGAGCCGGGCACGTTGGTGTGGGCCAGCTCGTCGATCAGCGCGACCTGCGGCTTGCGTGCGATGACCGCGCCGGCGTCCAGCTCGGTGAAGCTCGTGCCGCGGTAGTCGAGCGTCCCGCGCGGGACGACCTCCATGCCTTCCAGGAGCGCGGCGGTGCGGGGCCGGCCGTGGGTCTCCACGAGGCCGACCACCACATCGGTGCCCCTTTCCCGGCGGCGGGCGCCTTCGGCGAGCATGGCGTAGGTCTTGCCGACGCCGGGCGCCGCGCCGAGGTAGACGCGCAACCTGCCGCGCCCCATTCGCACCTCCATCGTCAACGCCCGTCGTGGTGAGCCCCCGGGACCGGAGCTAAGAGGGCTCACCACAGGATCGGGCTGAGGCGGATCAGCCGCGGACCGGGAAGGCGCGGTCCAGCGCGATGTTGAGTTCGAGGACGTTGACGCGCCGCTCGCCCATGAAGCCGAGGTCGCGGCCGTCGGTGCTCGCTTCGACCAGCCGCTCGACCCGGGCGGGAGTCGTGCCGCGCGCCTTGGCGACCCGGTTCACCTGCAGCGCGGCGTAGGCGGGCGAGATGTGCGGGTCGAGGCCGCTGCCGCTCGCGGTGACCGCGTCGGCCGGGACTGCGGGCTCGGCGGGCGCGTCGCCCTTGATCGGCACGACCAGGCCCTTGGCATAGTCCTCACCGTACTCGGCCAATTCTACCGGCACGCCCTTGTAGGCGGCGATGAACGGCGCCTTCACCACGCCCTGCTCCTCGTTGAGGCTGACCACCCGGGTGGGGTGCGGGACGGTGCCGTCGGCGGTGCGGTGCCCGAACACCGCCAGGACGGCTCCGACGCCGCCCGGTGTGCAGAAGGGCCGCGCCCCGCTGACGCCTTCGAGCTCGCCGACGGCCTTGCTGCGGGCGCACACCTGGGTGAGCAGGCTCTGCCCGGCGTTCTCGTCCTCCTTGCCCGCCGCGACCGGCTTGGGGTCGGGCAGGGTATCGACGATGTCCTCGGGCCCGAGGTTGCTCGCGGACGTGGCGGTCGGGTCGTAGCCGTCGCCGGCGTTGGACGGGCGGCTCTGGAAGTACTGCCGGAGCGGGTCGCCGTCCTTGCCGGTGAACGACTGGCCGATGAGCGAGCTGCCGACCGTCCGGCCGTGCAGGGAGACGTAGGAGCCGTCCGCATGGTGCTTCAGGCCGGGGATCTGGGCGACCGCGAACACGGCCAGCGGGTAGGCGGCGCCGAGCAGGACGGTCAGCACCAGCAGCGCGCGCAGGGCGGCCAGGTGCTGCCGGATCCAGGTGGGATAACGCATGTCAGGACATCCCCGGAAGGAAACGGACGATGAGGTCGATGATCTTGATACCGATGAACGGCGCGACGATGCCGCCGAGCCCGTAGACGTACAGGTTGCGCGACAGCAGCTGGGACGCGCTGCTGGGCCGGTACCGGACGCCGCGCAGCGCCAGCGGGATCAGCGCGATGATCACCAGCGCGTTGAACACGACGGCGGACAGGATCGCCGACTGCGGGCTGTGCAGCCGCATGACGTTCAGGGCGTCCAGCCCCGGATAGAGGCCGGCGAACAGCGCCGGGATGATCGCGAAGTACTTGGCGATGTCGTTGGCGATCGAGAAGGTGGTGAGGGCGCCGCGGGTGATGAGCAGCTGCTTGCCGATCTCCACGATCTCGATGAGCTTGGTCGGGTCGGAGTCCAGGTCGACCATGTTCCCGGCCTCCTTGGCGGCGGAGGTGCCGGTGTTCATCGCGACGCCGACGTCGGCCTGCGCGAGCGCGGGCGCGTCGTTGGTGCCGTCGCCGGTCATCGCGACGAGCCGGCCGCCCACCTGCTCCCGCCTGATGAGGTCGAGCTTGTCCTCCGGCCTGGCCTCGGCGAGGACGTCGTCCACGCCCGCCTCGTCGGCGATGGCCTTGGCCGTCAGCGGGTTGTCGCCGGTGATCATCACGGTGCGGATGCCCATCCGGCGCATCTCGCCGAACCGCTCGCGCATCCCGGCCTTCACCACGTCCTTGAGGTGGATGACGCCCAGGACCCTCGCGGTGCGGTCCACGACCTCCCCGACGACCAGCGGGGTGCCGCCGGAGGCGGAGATGCCGTCCACGATCTGGTGCAGGTCCGCCGGGACGTCGCCGCCCTGCTCGCGGACCCACTCACCGACCGCGGCGGCGGCGCCCTTGCGCAGCATCCGGCCGGGCGTGCCGTCGCCGGACTCGTGGAGGTCGACGCCGCTCATCCGCGTCTGCGCGGAGAACGGCGCCCAGGTGGCGTGCGACAGCTCGCCGGGCGTTCGTTCCCGCAGGCCGTGGCGCTGCTTGGCCAGCACCACGACCGAGCGCCCCTCCGGGGTCTCGTCGGCCAGGCTCGACAGCTGGGCGGCGTCGGCCAGCTCGTCGGCGTCGACGGCCCGCAGCGGCAGGAACTCGGCGGCCTGCCGGTTCCCCAGGGTGATCGTTCCGGTCTTGTCCAGCAGCAGCGTGTCGACGTCGCCGGCCGCCTCGACGGCGCGTCCGGACATGGCGAGGACGTTGCGCTGGACGAGCCGGTCCATGCCCGCGATGCCGATCGCCGACAGCAGCGCGCCGATCGTGGTGGGGATCAGGCACACCAGCAGCGACACCAGCACGATCCCGGTGACGCCGTGGGCGTCGAGCGCGAGGCCGTCGCCGACGCCCGGGTCGACGGACTTGGAGAAGATCGCCAGCGGCTGCAGCGTGGCGACGGCCAGCAGGAAGATGATCGTCAGCGCGGCGAGGAGGATGTTGAGGGCGATCTCGTTCGGCGTCTTCTGCCGGCTCGACCCCTCCACCAGCGCGATCATGCGGTCGATGAACGACTCGCCGGGCCTCTGGGTGATCTTGACGATGATGCGGTCCGACAGCACCCTGGTCCCGCCGGTCACCGCGGACCGGTCGCCGCCGGACTCGCGGATGACCGGCGCCGACTCGCCGGTGATCGCCGACTCGTCCACGCTGGCGATGCCCTCGACGACGTCGCCGTCACCGGGAATGATCTCGCCGGCCTCGACGACGACGTGGTCGCCCTGCCGCAGGTCGGGGGCGCCGACCCGCTCCTCGCGCAGATCCCTCTGGTTCGGCGCCCAGCCGGTCAGGCGGCGCGCCACCGCGTCGGTCTTGGCGCGGCGCAGCGCGTCCGCCTGCGCCTTGCCCCGGCCCTCGGCCACCGCCTCCGCCAGGTTGGCGAAGACGACGGTGAGCCAGAGCCACGCCGCGATCAGCCAGGCGAACACGCTCGGATCCGTGCCGGCGAGGACCGTGGTCCACACCGCGCCGATCTCCACGATGAACATCACCGGGTTGCGCCACAGGGTGCGCGGGTCGAGCTTGCGCAGCGCGTCCGGGAGGGACTTCACCATCTGCTCCGGGTCGAGCAGGCCGCCCTGGATCCTGCCCCCGCCGCGAGGTCCCGGCGGTCGCGGCGCCGAGCCCGGCGCCTGAACGGTCCGAGTGGTCATGAGTGGATTCCTTCGGCGAGCGGCCCCAGCGCCAGCGCGGGGAGGAAGGTGAGCGCGACGAGGACGACGGTGACGCCGGCGACGAGGCCGACGAACTGCGGCCGGTGCGTGGGCAGCGTGCCGTCGGACTCAGGGGCCCGCCCCTGCCGGGCCAGCGATCCCGCCAGCGCCAGCACGAAGATCATCGGCAGGAACCGGCCGAGCGCCATGCACAGGCCGAGCGCGGTGTCGTAGAACACGGTGCCGGCCGTGAGCCCGGCGAACGCCGAGCCGTTGTTGTTGGAGGCCGAGGTGAACGCGTACAGCACCTCCGACAGCCCGTGGGCGCCGTGGTTCAGCATCCCGGCGCGGCCGCTGCGGGTCGCCATCGCCACGCCCGTGCCGGCCAGCACCAGGATCGGCGTGATCAGGAAGTACATCGAGGCGAGCTTGATCTCGCGCGAGCCGATCTTCTTGCCCAGGTACTCCGGTGTGCGGCCGACCATGAGGCCCGCGACGAACACGGTGATGACGGCGAGGATCAGCATCCCGTACAGGCCCGATCCGGTCCCGCCGGGCGCGACCTCGCCGAGCATCATGTCGAACATCGTCATCATGCCGCCGAGGCTGGTGTAGGAGTCGTGGAAGGAGTCCACCGCGCCGGTCGAGGTCAGCGTCGTCGCGGCGGCGAACGTCCCTGAGTCGGACACCCCGAACCGGGTCTCGACGCCCTCCGTGGCCCCGCCGACCGCGGTCGGCACCGTCCCGTGGTGCATGAGCTGGAACACCTGGACGAGCACCACGCTGATGACCGCGAGCGTCGCCACCACCGAGACGATCGCGTACCCCTGCCGGTCGCCGCCGACCATCCGGCCGAACGTCCGGCACAGCGCGAACGGGATGAGCAGGATCAGGAAGATCTCCAGCCAGTTCGTCCAGGGGGCGGCGTTCTCGAACGGGTGGGCGGAGTTGGCGTTGTAGAAGCCGCCGCCGTTGGTGCCCAGCTCCTTGATGGCCTCCTGGCTCGCCACCGGGCCGCCGGTGATCGCCTGGTGCCCTCCGGCCAGCGTGTTCACCACGTGGTCGTGGGCGTCGCCGAAGTTCTGCACCAGCCCGCCCGCGATCAGGACGAGCGCCCCGGCGAACGCGATCGGCAGCAGGATCCGGACGCTGCCGCGCACCAGGTCGACCCAGAAGTTGCCGAGCCGGTCGGTGCGCTTGCGGGCGAAGCCCCGCACCAGCGCGATGGCGACGGCCATGCCGACGGCGGCGGACACGAAGTTCTGCACCGCCAGCCCCGCCATCTGCACCATGTGGCCCATCGTCGACTCGCCCGAGTACGACTGCCAGTTGGTGTTGGTGACGAAGCTGACCGCGGTGTTCCAGGCCTGGTCGGCCTTGACCGGCGGGAAGCCGAGGCTCAGCAGCAGGTGGTTCTGCAGCCGCTGCAGCCCGTACAGGAACAGGATGCCGATGACCGAGAAGGCCAGCACGCTGCGCGCGTAGACGGGCCAGGTCTGCTCGGCGTCCGGCCTGGCTCCGATCAGGCGGTAGATCGCCCGCTCGGCGCACGCGTGCTTGGTACCGCTGTAGACGCGGTACATGTAGTCGCCGAGCGGCCGGTACGCCACCGCCAGGGCGAGCACGAGGGATCCGATGAAGATGATCCCCGCGAGGGTCGTACTCATCTAGAAGCGCTCCGGGTACAAGAGTGCGGCGATAAGAAAGATGGTCAGGATCGCGGCGAGCACGAGACCGACCGCGTTCTCGGCGGTCACAGCTTCTCCACGCCCCTCACCACGAGCCCGAGCAGAACGAACACGCCCACGGTCAGCAGAACGAACACCACGTCGCTCATAGTCGCCTTCCTTGTCGAACGTCATCGCGGACAGGACGGCTCCATCACGGCCTCCCAGCGCACATCACGCCCCGGTTCCCTCCGGGGCCCATTCGAGTGAAGCGCCGTTTCGGGGGGATTCGACCGAACTTGACGGGCTCTTAGCGGCGATGGCGGCGAAATTAACGCGTTCCTAACGCCGGGCCCCGCTCGCAGTGGCGCAGGTCACCGGCGGCCTGCCAGGAGGCGCCGGCCGCGCTCGGCGACGGCGTCGAGCGCGACTTCCGCATCGTCGAGGGCCTCGGCTGACGAGCGCCGCCGCGGCTCACGCCGTCCGAAGGACGGAGCCGCGCGAACCGCTCATCGACCGGACCGTCGGCTCGTCGTCATCGTGATCGGTCAGGTGCGGTCGCGGTGGCCGCCGGAGACCTGGGTGTAGCCGGCCACGATGGCCTCGAGCTCGGCGGGACTGATCACGTCCTCGATGCGGTCGAAGCCGTGCGGGGCTCGGCGTTCGACCTCGTCGATGACCTGCTCCGGGCCGCCGAGCCGGTTGCGCAGGACGATCTGGGCGGTGACGGGGAGGCGGTCGTGCTCGTAGGCGAGCAGGGCTTCGGCGGGGTCGGCATGGGCCGCCAGGTGGGCGCTCAGGTTGACCGCGTCCAGGATGGCCTGGCCGGCGCCGTTGGAGCCCATCGGGTACATGGGGTGGGCGGCGTCGCCCAGCAGGGTGACCCGGCCGTGCGTCCAGCGGGGCAGGGGGTCGCGGTCGCACATGGGGAACTCGATCCTGTCCCGGGTGGACGCGATCATGGCGGCGTGGTCGAACAGGTCGCAGGTGAAGCGCCCGACGTGCGCGGCGAGGGCCGCCGGGTCGGCGGGACGCGTCCAGTCCTGCTCGTCGGGCGGCGGGTCGCCGGGACGGCCGGTCGGGACGACCATCGCCCAGTTGGTCAGCCTGGTGCCCGGTGCCGTGCCCGCCGCGATCGGGTACACGACCAGCTTGGCGGCGTTGCCGCCGATGATCACCATGGTCCTGCCGGTGCCGAACTCGGGCCAGTCGGTGGCGCCGCGCCAGGTCATCATGCCGCTCCAGCGCGGCGGGCCCTCGCCCGGGAACAGCGTCGACCGGGTGGTCGAGTGGATGCCGTCGGCGCCCACCAGGACGTCCGCGCACGCGTGCGAGCCGTCGGCGAACCGGGCGGTCACGGCCTCGGCGTCCTGCTCGAAGCCGACCAGGCGGTGACCGGTGCGCACCGCGTCGGCGCCCAGCCGTTCGAGCACCGCGCGGTGCAGCAGGCCCTGCAGGCGGCCGCGGTGCACGCTGATCTGCGGGTGCGCGAATCCGGCGGCCCGGCCGCACGGCCTGCGCATGATCTCCTGCCCCAGCCGGTGGGTGTAGATCAGCTCACCGGTGCGCACCCCGATGCCGTCCAGCCCGTCCAGCAGCCCCACCGCGGCCAGTTCCCGGACCGCGAACGGCAGCGCGTTGATCCCCACGCCGAGCTCGCGGATCCGCTCACCGCGCTCATGGACCACGCAGTCGATGCCCTCGGCGTGCAGCCGCAGCGCGGTGAACAACCCGCCGATCCCGGCTCCGACGATCATCACCTTCACGGCTTCTCCTCGTCCTTATCGAGAGTGCCACGGGCACCGCTCGGCGATCCACCGGCCGGGCGGTCCGCGGCCGGATCGGGCGGCATCAGCCAGCGCATGGCGAGTCCGCTGCTCGGATCGGTCTCCGGCGCGACGGCACCGGGGTCGAGGATGTGCAGCCCTCGCTCGGAGAGGCCGCCCGCCACCTTGTCCAGCGAGTTGACGACGCCCCCGGCCTCGGCCATGACGACGTCTTCGTCGGTGGCGACCACGGTGTTGCGCGCCCAGGCGCGGCGGATCATCAGGAAGTCGCATCCGTCCGGCCCCGCGGCCTCGGCACCATAGATCGTGCGGGCGTCGTTGTAGGCCATACCCCCGCGGCCGACCTCCTGGTCACCGACGGTCGCCGAACCGCGTTGGATGAGTATGAACTCGCCCTCGGTGTGCCAGTGGCGCGTGAAGACGTAGCCGGGCCGGAACCGGATGGCGGAGACGGGGAACCGGTCGTCGTCGCGAGACGGCTTGACGAACCACTTCTCCTGCACGCCCGAGTTCCGGGTCTCCATCGGGTCGCGTCCCGCCCGCGGCGCGGGATAGGCCCACTCGATAAGCACTGGATCGATGAGGTGCACGCCTCGTGCGGACGACGGCAGCACAGCTCCCTTGATCACATCACACCACTCATCGCTCGTTCGACTCCCGCCGACGGTAACGAACTTGAGTACAAAAATCCAGGATCCGACTCCTCAGCGTAGTCGTCGATGTTGACCCATTCTCTCCGGTGATGCCGCGCTCGGCGGCCTGGTCGCCGGCGCGCAGGCCGATGTACTTACCGCCGTCTCGCACGACCGGCAGGACCCGCTCTCGCAGCCGCGCCGCGTCGATCACCCCGTCGGCGGCCCGAGCTCTAAGCGGGGCGGTGTCCCCACTGTCGACGACCTCGTGGGCGCCCAGGGCCAACACTCGTTTACGATGGTTCTCCCGCACGATCGCGACGACCCGAGCACCCGCGGCGACGGCGAGCGACAACGCGAAGCCACCAACCTCGCCGCCCGCACCGCTGATGGCGATCGTTCGCCCGGGAACCGCGCCGGAGCGGTCGACGGTGAGCTGGGCGGTCAGCCCCAACATCGGCACGGCCGCCGCCTCCGCCGCGGACAGTCCGGCGGGGATCCGCGCCGCGCTCGCCTCGTCGACGATGGCGAAGTCGCTGTGCCCCCCTTTCAGTAGCGATGAACGACGCCATTGCGGCGACCCGCTCGCCTGTACGCCAAGTCGAGCGCGGGCCTGTGGCCACGATCGTCCCCGCCAGCTCGAGCCCACCGACATAGGACCGGTCCCCAGCGAGGTAGTGGTCCGGTTCGCCGGCCCGCAGAGCCAAGTCAGCCGGGTTGACCGGAGCTTTCTCCACCGCGGCTCCGGGCCCGGCTTCGGTAGCGGCAGCAGCCGCAGCCGGTCCGGCGGACCGTACTCGTGGCACCCGACAGCGCGCATCGGCGAACTCACCGCAGACCTCTCTTCGACCGGCTTCGGCCGGCCTGTCAGACCTCGCCGCCCGTTCCGACCGGCTCGACGTGGACGGGCGGGCTGTCGAGGATGATGTTCGACAGGCGACCCGGAGCCCAGTCCAGGGGGCCTGGCGGGCAGCTGAAGGCCTGCACGCGATCGAGCCACTGCTCGAGGAACACCGCGGCCTCGGTCCGGGCCAGCGCCGCGCCAGCGCAGTAGTGCGCACCGATCGCGAATGCCAGGTGCCGCCCTGTAGGCCGGGTGATGTCGAAAGCGCCGGCATCGGGGAACACGGCCGGATCGCGGTCGGCGGCCTGGAGATTGAGCAGGACGGTGTCCCCCTCGTGGACCGGGCACCCGCCGATCTCCGTATCGCGGGTCCCGATACGGCTCACCGAATGCGTCGTGCCATGGAACCGAAGCGCCTCGTCCACCGCGTTGGGCACGAGCTCGCGCCGCCCGCGCAGCAGCTCGACGACCTCCGGCCGCCGGGACAGTTCGAGGACCGTGGTGGCGAGCAGCGTCTGCGTGGTCGTCGCACCGGCGACGTTGAGCAGGATCGTCATCTTGAGCAGTTCGTGCTCGGTCAGCCCGTCCGGCTCCGCGGTCGCGCGCAGAAGATCAGAGATGAAGTCGTCACCCGGATTCTCCCGCCGGGATTCGAGGACTCCCCCGATGTACCCGGCGTAGGCGGCGAAAGCCGCTTCGGCGGCGAGCTGTTCCTCGGGCAGGTCCTGGCCAAGGAAGTGGCCGACCGAACGCTCGAGGACCATCGACAGGCGGGTGTACCGCTCACGATCCCCGGGCTGGATCCCGAGCAGTTCGGCGATCACCCTTTCCGTGAGCGGGCGCGCATAGGCGTCGAAGTCGAAGTCGCGGAGCGGGACTGCGGCGTCGAGAAGCTCGCGGCTGATCGCCTCCACCCGCGGTCGCAGTGCCCGCACGACATTCGGGCGGAACGCCGGGGTGACCAGACGGCGCAGTCTGTTGTGCTGCGGCGGGTCCAGGCCGATCAGGGTGTCGGACACGACGGACACCCGGCGCTGCCGCTCGGGACATGATCTCGACCCGCCGCGCGACCGAGAACGTCTCGTCGTCGAGCAGCGCCGCCCGCACCTCGTCGTGACCGAACACCATGACGGCCCCGATCTCCGGCAGGAGGGCCGCCGGAGCATCCGTGCGCATCTCGTCGTACCAGGACAGTGGGTCCTGCCGCCCCTCATCGGTCCACGGCGGCGGCGATGTGACGGGCATGGTCGCACTCCCTTCTCGGCGGTCTCCAAGATCTCACTTTGAACGTATCGAATCCAGGATGTAACATCCGGAAGCCCTGGCTTCCGCGGCGACAAGGCCGCCCGCCCAAGGGGCGATTGTCGGCTTCCGTGGGTGCGGCGTCGCCTCGACCAGTACTTTGGCGCCCAAATATTGAAGTTCCAAGTAACAGCGCCGCCCGATCCGGAGGAAACGATGAGCGACTTTCCCGCGTACGCGCCGTCGGAGGAGCACGAGTTGCTGCGGGCGACGGTGCGTGAGCTGGCGGATGCCAAGATCGCGCCGTTCGCGGCGGAGGTGGACGAGGAGTCGCGCTTCCCCCAGGAGGCCCTCGATGCGCTGGTCGCCAACGACCTGCACGCGGTGCACGTGCCCGAGTCGTACGGGGGTGCGGGTGCGGATGCGCTGGCGACGGTGATCGTGATCGAGGAGGTCGCGCGGGCGTGCGCGTCGTCGTCGCTGATCCCGGCGGTGAACAAGCTGGGCACGGTGCCGGTGCTGCTGTCGGGCTCGCAGGAGCTCAAGGCCAAGTACCTGGCGCCGGTGGCGCGCGGTGAGGCGATGTTCTCCTACGCCCTGTCCGAGGCCGACGCGGGGTCGGACGCGGGCGGGATGAAGACCCGTGCGGTGCGCGACGGGGACGCCTTTGTGCTCAACGGCGCCAAGATGTGGATCACCAACGCGGGCGTGTCGGAGTACTACACCGTGATGGCCGTCACCGACCCGTCGGCCGGTGCCCGCGGGATCTCGGCTTTTGTGGTGGAGAAGTCCGATCCGGGGGTGTCGTTCGGGGCCAAGGAGCGCAAGCTGGGCATCAAGGGGTCCCCGACCCGGCAGGTGATCCTTCAGGACGTGCGGATCCCCGCCGACCGGATGATCGGCGCGGAGGGCACCGGGTTCAAGACGGCGCTGGCCACGCTGGACCACACCCGCATCACCATCGCCGCCCAGGCCCTGGGCATCGCCCAAGGCGCGCTGGACTTCGCACTCGGCTATGTGAAGGAACGCAGGCAGTTCGGTAAGCCGATCTCCGATTTCCAGGGTGTGCAGTTCATGCTGGCGGACATGGCGATGCGGCTGGAGGGGG